>JAEWRY010000050.1 GCA_023459875.1 Bacillota bacterium | reverse complement strand
ATTGGAAACTTAAGTTTTATACAATATGGGCAGGGCAGGCAGTATCATTAATCACTAGTGCCATCCTGCAAATGGCGATTATTTTTTACCTTACAGAAAAAACAGGATCTGCGATGGTCTTGTCTATGGCTTCACTTGTAGGTTTTTTACCCTATGCGGTCTTTGGACCAGCCATTGGTGTATTAGTGGATCGTCATGATAGGAAGAAGATAATGATTGGTGCTGATTTAATTATCGCAGCAGCTGGGGCCGTGCTAGCTATTGTTGCATTGTATATGGAGTTACCTATCTGGATGGTTATGGTAGTATTGTTCATCCGTAGCATTGGAACAGCTTTTCATACCCCGGCTCTCAATGCGGTTACTCCACTTTTAGTACCAGAAGAACAGCTTACGAAATGTGCAGGCTATAGTCAGTCTTTGCAGTCTATAAGCTATATTGTTAGTCCGGCGGTTGCAGCACTCTTATACTCCGTTTGGGAACTAAATGCTATTATTGCCATCGATGTATTGGGGGCTGTGATTGCATCTATTACGGTAGCAATTGTACGTATTCCTAAGCTAGGTGATCAAGTGCAAAGTTTGAAACCAAATTTCATAAGAGAAATGAAAGAAGGAATGGCTGTACTACGGCAAAATAAAGGATTATTTGCTTTATTACTCGTTGGAACATTATATATGTTTGTTTATATGCCCATAAATGCATTATATCCTTTAATCACTATGGAATATTTTAATGGTACACCGATGCATATTTCTATTACGGAGATTGCTTATGCCTCTGGTATGTTGATAGGGGGTCTATTATTAGGGTTATTTGGGAATTACCAAAAGCGAATCTTATTAATAACGGCATCAATTTTTATGATGGGGATAAGCATAACCATTTCAGGATTACTTCCTCAAAGTGGATTTTTCATATTTGTAGTCTGCTGTGCAATAATGGGGCTTTCGGTTCCGTTTTACAGCGGTTTGCAAACAGCTCTTTTTCAGGAGAAAATTAAGCCTGAATATTTAGGACGTGTATTTTCTTTAACTGGAAGTATCATGTCTCTTGCTATGCCAATTGGGTTAATTCTTTCTGGATTCTTTGCTGATAGAATCGATGTAAATCATTGGTTTTTACTATCAGGTATTTTAATTATTTGCATTGCAATAGTTTGCCCAATGATAACTGAGATTAGAAAATTGGATGCAAAATAAAATAAAGGGCGTGTTCGTATGATAGATAATATTATTCAATCAGTGACAGAAAAATTATCCTCTTTGCCTTATATACCTTAATTCCGCAACACTATTATAAATATAACTTTTTAAGTTCCTGGGCAACTTTTTGTTGCTCAGGAACTTATAAATTAATTTAAATCAAAGTGTTGCGGAATTAAGGTTCTCGAAAAAGAGTGGAATACCATCCGTCAGTGGTGACACACCAAACCTATTATGAATTAATACAAAACAAGAAGAAAATATGAACAAGCAATTCATTATCACGAATTTCGCCGCATTTGCTCTCATGCTGTTCCTGCCGACCGGATGCAGGCAGGCGGACGGCAAGCAGGATGCGGTGCAGAGTTATCGGGTCATAAAGGTCGCGGCAAGTCCGGTGGAAATCTCCGAGTCCTATTCCGCCGCCATACGCGGACGGCAGGATGTGGACATCCTGCCGCAAATATCCGGGCGCATTATCCGTCTGAAAGTGAAAGAGGGTGAACGGGTGAAGACCGGTCAAGTATTGGCTGTAATTGACCAAGTGCCCTATCGGGCGGCATTACGCACGGCGCAGGCCAATGTCAGCGCGGCACAGGCAAAAGTGGAAACGGCAAGAATCGAGCTGCGGGGCAAGCAGGCATTGTTTGACGAGAAGGTCATATCCGACTACGAGCTTTCTCTCGCCCGGAACCAACTGGCAGTGGCGTGTGCTGAACTCGAACAGGCAAAGGCACAAGAATCGGATGCACGCAACAATCTCTCCTATACGGAAATCAAAAGCCCGAGCAACGGAGTAGTAGGCACATTGCCCTATCGCATCGGTGCGCTTGTCGGTCCCAATATGGCACAGCCTTTCACGGTCGTGTCCGACAATGCGGAGATGTATGCCTATTTCTCCATTTCGGAGAATATGCTACGGCGATATTCGGCTCGCTATGGCTCGATTGACAGCATGATAGCCGGGACGCCGGAAGTGGGCCTGCAACTCAACGACGGCAGCCTGTACAAGGCGAAAGGACGTATTGAAACCGTAAGCGGCGTGGTGGATCCTGTTACCGGAACGGTACAAATCAAAGCCCTGTTCCCCAATCCCGACCGCGAACTGTTGAGTGGCAGCATCGGCAATGTCATCCTTCAAAACCCGAAAACGGAGGCCGTAACCATTCCCATGACCGCCACCGTGGAACTGCAGGACAAGATTATCGCTTACCGTCTGAAAAACGGACAGGCGGAAGCCGCCTATCTCACGGTGGACCGCCTGAACGACGGCAACCGGTTTATCGTAAAAGAAGGTCTTTCGGTCGGTGACACCATTGTCGCCGAAGGCGTGGGACTGGTGAGAGAAGGCATGAGCATAACCCCTAAAAACGAAACGAAATGAACCTGCGATTTTTTATAGACCGCCCGGTGTTTTCGGGCGTTATCTCGGTGGTGATTGTACTGTTGGGCATGATT
>JAEWRY010000049.1 GCA_023459875.1 Bacillota bacterium | reverse complement strand
CGTTTGCGGCTGATCTGTCGTGTATTGAACCGCAGCGGTGGCAGGCATGAACGGCGATTTAAGTCTCTCGGCGATATTGGCGTTATTCTTCCTGGAGGTAAAATAGCTGTCAGCGGAGGCCGCGCCGACATTGGACGGTGTATCCCCATCTTCAGCGCATCTTAAATATTCGAGTTTCGGCTTTTTGCCGTAATACGGAAGCTCTTCAAATTTACCCTCTCCGGGGTGGTAATTAGGCAATGTAGTAAATATCTGTGCACCCGGATTTTGCGCCGGTGCGGAGTAACCCGTGAGGGGGGTGTTGAGCCCTTCCGCGGTGATCGGGTCTTCCTCGCCGGTGAAGGTACCGAAGATGGGCAGGGGGTAAAATGTTTTTCCGGTGACGGGATCCCATTCCCACTCGGGATTGATCTGCCGGACGACGGTTTTTTTCACGCTTCCGCCGTCGTAGACCGTTTTGATTGGCGTGGTCTTTTGAGCGGACGCTGTCTCCGCGGTGGCCTGGGAGAGTTCGGAGGGGGTCATGATCCGATCCGGGATAAAAAGGCCGTTGCTTTTGTAGGTGCCCGTAATTTTCGTGTTGTTTCCATTGTCGGAAGGAAGCATTTGGTTTCATACCGCCTTTCTTTCGTCGTGGTATTAAAATGGCAGCGTCAGGGATATGACGCTGCCGCGTGATACTAGCCGTTTTCCTTGGCGTAGGCTTCCTCCATCTTGGCTGTGTCGATGCCGAGCGCCTGAAAGCCGGAAAAGTCTCCGTACTGAGCAAGATATTGAGCTAATTGAAGTTTTCTGTTATAATCGTCGCTGTGCCAGCTTTTCTGAAGCTGGGAA
This sequence comes from Bacillota bacterium, assembly GCA_023459875.1. Lineage (GTDB taxonomy): Bacteria > Bacillota > Clostridia > Oscillospirales > Oscillospiraceae > JAEWRY01. Next base: position 113,681 of record JAEWRY010000049.1, on the reverse strand, counting down.
GAATTCAGAAGAGCTTCGTCGGCGCGCACCGACTCCTGATAGAGCGCGTTTGCCAGCTCGTAATCACCGTCCGCCTTGGCGGACGCGATGGCGGAATTGTACTCGTTCGTGAGCTGTGTGCGCTGCAGCTCAAGGTCGGCCAGAGCGTTCGCTTCCTCCTGATTGATCGAGTTGAGGTTCCCCTGAAGGGCGACGCTGCGGGCGAGCTCCGCCTGGCCGCCCGCGCCGGAGTTGAGGCCGTTTCCTGCGGCGTATTCGGCAAAATTCTGTTTTTCCTGGCTGCTGGTTCCGAAGGTCTGGTTTCTTGCCGCCTGATAGGTTCCCGGGATCTGCTCCTCCGCCGCGTCCAGCGCCGCCACATTGTCTTTGTAAGCAGATTTCAGCGCGGCAAGGTTCCCTGCGGTTTTCGAGCGATACATTTCTTTGATGTAATCGGAATAGTCGTCATCATCGGGATCATCATTATTTTGAGCGCCTGCAACAGCGGCAATATCTTCGTTTGCATATTGCGCATCTTGGCCCAGTTTGTTCCGAAGCATATTTGCCTTATCATTGGCGTTTCTCATACCGACGGCATCGCCGGCCTCCTTGGCATCATCGTATTCTTCGGAGTATTTGTTAAAAGAGTTTTCTGCGATATTGGATTTTACATGATTGACTACTTTGTTAACCGTATCAGTCACAGAGGAAGGGGATATGTTATTAAGAAAATCAGATAGATATGACATGTTTACTTTCCCTCCACTTTTATCAGCCTTTTTTCGTGATCATCCAGCTGCGCGTCCTGCTTTTCCTCGTGCTTCCAGATGCGCTCGTGGGACTCGCTGTTTTTGTCCCGGTAGCGGTTCATCTCGTCCTTGAGTCCCTCCACCACGACCGTGAGCGTGGTGATGGATTTCGTGAGGGAGACGATCGGCTTTATAATGGCCGCACCCAATCCGGCCAGCGTCACGATCACCAGCACCACGCTCCACTCGGTCATGTCTCAGCCTCCCAGGTAAGTGTCGATTTTTTTAAAAAGCGCGGTCATGGTGGCCGCGCCCGCCGTCTGCGTCCCCGCGAGCACCGCCCTCCAGTAATCACCGGAATTGAGCCCGAGGATGTCGGCGGCTGCGTCAAAGGAGTAAGCTTTGCCCTTCGCCGCGCAGACTTTTTCAAAAAGCGCCCCCACGAACCCGGCCTTCGGCGCGGTTTCTCCCTTGAGAACGCTCACCCAATACTCGGGGGAACTGAGGCCAAGCTTTTCTGCCGCAGAGGAAACCAGAGTTTCGGCCCCGTCGTCCGCCAGCCGCGCCTTGAAGGCCGCCCACGCGCTTTCGTCGTGCACCCACATGGCCGGGCAGGTCTTGCGGGTCACGTCGTAGTGCCGCACCACGTGCTCCGCGTCGATGCCGTATTGCGCCATGAGGTACCGTGTGAGCGCTGCCAGCCTCTCCACCGTCACGAAGTCAAAATACCAGTCGCGGGAGCTGGCCGAGAGGTCGTCCGTATCGTTGCGGCAGGCCGTCTCGATGCCGATGCTGTTGGCGTTGCGGCACTCCGGGTGATAGTAGGTTCCGACGGTCCCGCAATGCCAGGCCTTGTTCGCGGGGTCCACCATCTGGTAAATATGCCCGCCCTCTTTGGCGAGCCCTACCACAAAGTGCGCCGAGGAATTGCGACCCGCGGTCTGCCAGTATTTCGCCACCGAGTAGGCCGTCCCGTTGGTGCCCACGTAGTGGATCACGATGTACTTAATTTTGCGGCCTGAGCATTTGGTGTAGTTCCCGGCGCTGGCCGGGTAGCCGGTATTGATGTCAAGTCCCGAGACGTCCAGTTTTGCCCTGCGGATCTCAGACCCCACCTCTTGGGAAAGTTCCGGAGCGGGGATTTCGCCGCATTCGATGCCCAAATTTTCGGTGTCAGCCATTGTGTTCACCCCGTTTCATCCTGCGTTTTCCGATGAAGGAGGCCGTTGCGTTCTTTCCCATGCCGTAAATGCCGGAAGCCGCCGCCCCCAGCACCAGTCCGTCTTTAAAGTACCCCATCACGGCCCTCAGAACCGGTAGTTCCCCGCTGAACAGCACGCCGTTTATGATGTTGAGAAGCCCTGTTCCCACAAACATAATCAGATTGATGTACAGCAGCCCCGTTTCCGTCTCGAAAAACGGCACGGACTTTTTCAGAATTCCCATGAGGACGATGACGACGCCGATGACGATCACGCTGTCGATCATGATTTTTCCTCCCCGCTGTCCCCGGACAGCCTGTTTTTGATCGCGGTGCCGGCGCTCTCCACGCCGCAGTCCACCTGCTGGGAAAATGTCTCCGCCAGCGAAGAGGTAACGGCGCTGTTCCTGGCGTTCATGGCCTCCACCGCCAGGTCGATCATGGCGCTGGTGGTTTCGTCGGCCCTGACTCCCAGCCATTTGAGAACGCTGATGGCCCGCTCCTTCTTTTCCGCTCCCCGCCCGGAACCCCGTATCTTGCGCTCCATGGCCTCCACCGTCCGGGAAATAAGCAAGCTCTTCACCGCCTTGACCCTGGACAGCGCGGCGCGCAGAATACCCAGGAGGAGCAGCACAACGAGATAGGCCAATATATCTCTCATCATTCAATCACCCAAAAGTCAAAGGCGTATTTCCTGACAAACGTATAGGGCAGATAGAAATACCCGCTGTCCCCCCAGCCCTGGCCCCAGCTGTTGCGGACGATGAAATAACCGTCGTCATTGCCCTGTCCGGTAAATGTGCGCAGCAGCTCCGAGAGGAAGCCTCCATATTTGGCCCTCTTCCCGAAATCGTCGTCGTAGCCCACCACCAGCACGGCGTGTCCCCCCAGCAGGTCTTCCTTGCCGGTGTCCGGCAGGGGGACAACGCCCGTTTTTTCCACCTCGTCCGTTTCAAAGCTGGAGTAGACTTCGAACCCGATCATCACCGGCTGCCCGGTCTTCGCTATGTACTGACGGATCGCGGTTACGCCCGGGAGCTTTTTGTATGCTGTAATCCTCCGCCCCGCCGCGTCCGTGTCGGCCTCCACGGGAGGATCCTCGTTGTACTTTTCGATCACGTAAGGCCAGAGCGTCTCGGTGCATACCCCAGTCTTGCATAGCGTCTTCCCGATGGAGCGCATTTCCGCCCCCGTGTCCTCGCCCGTGGTCCCCTCCAGCCGCCGCTCCTCGTAGTAGAGAAAGAGCCGGGAGAGTGCGCTGCTCATGCCCCTGAGCATCATGTACGCCGCCACGCCCGCGTTGGCCGTGCAGCTCCCCAGTGCGCCCTGATTGAAAACCGGAGGGCACTTCTCCCGCAAATCCACCCTGCGGGGAATCTGCGCTGCCTCCGGAGCCGCGAGCTTAAAGTCCCTCTCATCCTCCTTCTGCCGCCTGAGGTTGTATGTGTGATTCATTGCTCCTCCTCCTCAGCCGCTGCCGCCGCGTCGATGAGCGCCTGCACCGCCGTCTTCCACCGCGCCGGCACGTCGTCTATAGCCCTGAGGCCCTTAAGGATCAGGTCGTAATAGATAAGCGCCATTAAGCCGCACCTCCCGCAATCAGCTCCGCCAACTCGGCAAGGGCAAGCTGCAGCTGGGTTAGATCGTTAATGGGTTCCTTAACTTCTGTTTGCGCAACCTCCCATTCCGCCCTTACCGCTGTGTTGTCCTCTATGGCCGTAACAATCCCGTCTGAAACAGTAAGTAACACCCACGGCAGAAGCGACACAGCGGCGGATTCCAACTCAGCGGGGATGACCGCCCATCCGCTCGTCGGCAGAGCCGCTCCGTCCATCCGCTGGCTTGCGTGTGCGCCGTTCGCTTCCGGCGCGGTTTTAATAAGCAGCATAATTTCCTCCCCCGATCAGTCTGCCGCATAGTAATAATAGATTTTGCCTGAAGTGTTCTGTTGGTTTGCGGCGCTGGATGTGTTATGCCAGCTTAAGGTCGTGTCATTGCACGAGACGACCAGAGTGATGGCAGATCCGGCCGAATTGACGCTGAAAGACCCGCTCATCCAGGGGATGAACGTTTGATACTGTGTTGTGTACGCCGAGCTTGCGTAGGTCATGTAGATCACAATGAATTTGTGTTTGCGGGAGAACGCGAGGCGGTTCTTGTTCGAGTTTCCGTACGTTCCCGTGCCGGTATATGAGCCGCTCTCGGCAAAGGAGGATGCGGAAGAATCCGGCGGGCTGAGCATGGCGCGGGAATCGGACAGTCTGGTCAGAATTCTGTTGTAAAGATTGTTGTGAGCTTTTCTGGCGCCGTATATGTCATAGCCGAGATACAGCTTACCGTTCCAGTCAAACGTCCCGCTCACCGGTCCGCTCTGCTGGACATTAACCGTGTTGTCTTCATTGACGGAGTGAACGACCCCGAGGAAGCTGAGATTGGTTACCTCGTCTATGAAAGCGGGATACGGCTGGATCGACGTGAGAGAAAAAACATACGGCGCCCCCTTTGCCATCAGCCAGAAAGGGACAGAGTAAGATTTTGCAACAGAAAGGAAAGCTGCGGAAAAGATACTCGTAACATTCTCTACGGAAGAAGGGCCGGAATAAGTGCCTTTGTCTATCCGATAAAACGCGAAAGCCGATTCGGTTGTAAGGGTAGCGAAAAAGTAAACATATTTGCCGTCATCATATCCGTAGTTTGGCGATGCGTATTCACTGGAATCATCGTCAGCGTAGGTATAAATTGTGTCATATGAATTATAAGCAAGGGCAGAGGTTAGCTTTACCGCATAGTACTGAGTGCCGGTAGTGATGTACCCCCTCTTAATAATCAAAACATAACTCCCGTCAGCTTTTCTGAATCCAATCAGCATTCTGACGCTGCCGTAGCCAAAGGATTGAGAATTGGTGGAAAAACCGCTTACAGCGCCTGAGGTAACCTTTGCGGTAAACCACACCAAATAGTTAATGCTGCACCAACAAAGCGCATATCCGTCTGTTGCATTGCCAATAGCATGAAAATAGTACGGGCCGCTTGAATCATAGTTCGTGAAATAAGTCGATGAATTGGAATAAACCCCTGCGTCACTCACCGTAAACAGATAGGAACGAGTATAATAACTATATATAAAAGGGAGTGCCATGGTTACGGAGTCGTTGAAAGACATGAAACATGGCGGATAACTCGCATTGGTCGAATAATTCGATGACGTCCAAATTGTCCTGTATGCCGTAACAACCTGCATGGTCGAAGCATTGAAGGATGCTTCATAAACAAGATAAGCAGAAGCGCCAACATAAAAAACATGTCCTATCCCAGCCTGAGAAAAACAAACGCCAAGGCCACGAAGACACGAGGTTGCTGAGTCTACAGCGAGTAAACCAACCTGTGAAAAGGACTTATCAAACTTGTAAATCATCACCGGATTGATTGTCAGGATGTAATAACAATCCCCGAATGCGTAGCACCCGGCGTAGGTTCCGGTTGAAATCCCCGTGGATACCGCCGAGGAGGAAGGGGGAAACACCGCCTCGCCGTCGGCATTGATCCAGGCGAACTTTCCCACCTGGGCATCGTCTGAGTTGCCGGAAACCGGAAGGTTTTCCGCCAGAGGAAGGGCGGAGGCGGAAGAGACCGCGTCCTGCACGAACGCTGTGGTGGCGATCTGCCCCGAGCTCGTCCCCGAGGCTGCTGTCGGCGCGGTGGGTGTCCCCGTGAGAGCGGGGGAGGAGAGGGGCGCGTAGGCGCTTAAATTCTGGTCGCCTGTGTTGCTGCCGGATAGCGTGGTTATGCCCAACTTTGTTTTGATCGTGCCCGCCGTCTCGTCTCCCGTGTTTGTGCCGGATAAATTCCCGAGCTTAGTGAGATCGGAAGCCGTAACGAACTTATGCCCCGCGGAACTGTCGCCGATATCGTCCGCGTCCAGTACGACCGTTCCCGTCTGGCCGTTGACGGAGATGACGCTCCCCGCGCCGTCCGCGCCGTTGTAGACTGAAAAGCCCGCCGTCGTACCGTCGGTGAAGGTGATGGTATAGGTGTCGGTTGTGCCCGCGGCGTGGTTGCCGCTTGTGAGGGCTACGGAGGCGATGCCCCTGCCCGCCGCGCCTGCCGCACCGGTATTTCCGGTGTCACCTTTTCCCCCTGGGCTCCCGTAGCCCCCGTGGCCCCCGTCGTGCCCTTGTCTCCCCTCGGAAGGGTGAAATTAAGTACCGCCGCACTGGAGGTGCCGGAATTGCTCACATACGCGCTCGTCCCGGCCGCACCGGTGGTAACGGTGCCGACGCTCACCGTGGCGGCGGCTCCGTCTGTCCCTGCTGCGCCGGTTGCCCCGACGGCCCCCGTGGCTCCCGTCGCGCCCGTGTCTCCTTTGGGGATGGTAAAATTGAATACCGCCGCGCCGGAGGTGCCGGAATTGGTCACCGCCGCGCCTGCGCCCGACGCTCCGGTGGTAACGGAACCGACACTGACCGTTGCGGCGGTACCGTTCGCCCCTGCGGGTCCGGTAGCCCCCTGCGCTCCCGTCGCGCCCGTTGCCCCCGTATTTCCCTTGTCGCCCTTCTCGCCCTTGAGTCCGGCGGCGGATACGGAATAGGCCACGTAAGCCTTCGTCGCAAAATCAGACATATGGCACCGTCCTTATTCGATTGCTTCCAGCGTGTTGATTTCATCCCTGATTGTCTGTCGCTGTGTGTGAAGGGCAACAATGTCATAGGGCAGCACAAGCCCTGCCAGACTGCATTCGGAGCATTTAATGATCTTATAATCGGTCTCGCTCAGCTGACGCTTGAGAGTCGCGATAGTCTGTGCACCATCGGCTGCCACGGCGGAGGGCGCTGAAAACGTACCGTCGGCGGGATTAAAAACCCATCCCTGCAGAACCTCGTCGGAGGCTTCTGCACATTCCGACGCAAACTCTTCCCCATACCAATAGGCAATGCTGGGAACGGTCGCCGCGGGGGGAATCATCTCACAAACGGTGCCGTTTATCACTCTGACGTACTTACTCATGCCGAATACCCCCTGATATAGATGAATACTGCGCCCGCGGCTCCCGCACCCGATGTGACGGAATAACTGGTATTTGTTCCGGAAACATAGCGCATGATCGCCGCGCCGCCGCCGCAGCCGTAGCCGGTTGCGGTCTCCGCCGTGATGTTTTCAAGAGCTGTGGTAAATGCTCCGTTTCCGCCTTTTCCATAAGAAACAGACGCGCCTGTCTGAGCGGATTCCCGGCAGGCCCCTCCGCCCGCCGCCAATGTAAGCATGTTGGGGTCAAATTTGTTTTGCCCTTGAAACCCCTGGGACAAACCGTTTGAGAATTCTCCCACGCTTAAGTAACAAAAAGCGTTGTCCCCGCCGCATGGCGCGGTAGTTCTGGGTATTGCCGTAAACGAAGTGGCGTCGCTGGCCTGTCCTCCGTTTGCGCCGGTTGCAGGACGCTGTGAATCGCTGTTTTTATAGCCGTAAACACCGCCTTGACCGCCGCTTGCCGTATATCCGGCAAAAGAACTTGAACTTCCGCTGTTCCCGTTGGAATAACTGCATGTAACGGTTTGTGAAACCGCAATTCCTCCTGCCCCTACCACTACCGCGTATTGGGTGCCGGGGCTGACCGTTATGATCCGGTTATTTCCGTAACCGGAAGCGCCGCCGCTCGCGCATACGCCCACATGTGAATCATCGTGAGCTCCTTTAGCCGCGCCGCCGCTTCCTCCTCCTCCGATGATGTAAACGCCCACCTGGTAGTCGATTCCGTCGTAAACATTGGGCGCCGTCCACGTAAAGGTTCCCGCCTGGGTGTAGGACTGCACCAGTCCCCAGTCCAGCGCGCCGGGCGCGAACTTGGAATAGGTAATGCTTTTATCCGGGACTGTGCTTAAAACCACGCCGTCCAGCGTCTCCTTTATCGTTGTGTTATAACCATACAGATACGGCAGGTGCTCCGCGTCCAGCTCCGGGATCAGCGTCTCATTGAGGTAAGCCTTGATGCCGTTTGGTCCCTCGTCAAATTTCGCCTTGAGCTGCGCGGCCGTGAGACCGGAAACGTCGTTCGGCTCGTCGTTCAGTGCGGTTATGATGTCAAGATTGGTATTCAGTTTGGTAATCGCCATAATAACCTCCTCATTTCACATTGCCGCCGAAGCGGACCTGGATATCCGCGCCGAGAATGGTCGCCGTCGCGGAAGAAGAAACAGAGCGGAAAATGAGCTTGTAGTAGGTGAATTTCCGAACCCGCAGCTTTACTCTGCGCACCTGCGGCTTCCGATTGGTGCCGAAGCTGAAATGTTCGAAGTTCACATGCAGGAAGGTGGAAAGTCCCGAGGACAGGGTCCTTTCGTCGTAGTCGGAAGTCCGGTTGGATTCCGCCGTCATGGCGACGCGCGACTGGCTTTCCGGCAGTATGGAGACCCAGGCGTAAGCGCCGCACTTGCGCCGGGAGTCCTGCCGGAAGGAGATGGACCCGGACTCCCAGTAAGCGCTGATTTCCTCTCCCGCGTCGCTGCGGTAATCCCTCGACAGGCGCATGAGCCGGCCGTTACTTGAGCCGAAATAAACTTCACCGTCAACCGAAGAAAAGCAGGTGGCCGGAATGCCGGCATAGACGTACCAGAGGTTGTTTTTATACGAGGTGTCACCCCTGGCTTCCCCTGCGTACTGGTAGACGCAGGCGGTGCCGTTCTGTGAAATCCAGAACTCCCGGTTCCACTCGTCGTCGAAGGTAACGGCGCTCGTGAGGTCCATACCGCCCAGCGTTCCCGTCACCGGGTCGGAAATGCGCTTGGCGCTTCTCTCGTCCTGAACGCCGGAGGAGTAGACAAGCCCCCACCGGTAGGCCGAGTTGCCCTGCAGGGAAAGAGGATAGTTATTCACAAGCTTCACCTGTCCGGGTGAGTCGTTGCCGATGTCCTTTTCAATGGCCTTTGTGTAAAAGGCCGCCGTCACCGTACCGTCGTCTAGGGTCATGTAGTCGAAGTCGGTGAGGTAGGTCCCGCCGTCCTTCTTAAAGGTCAGAAGCTTGGTGGACTGCCTGATCATGGAGGTAATGGGCGTGTTTTCGTCGCCCACGTCCAGGACGTTCAGGTCGGGGAAGTATTCCGCCGTGGGATTGCCGGTGTCGTATTCCAGACCGCTGTAATAGGCCTTGTTGGTGCCGTCGCCGTAGAGAAAAATGCGGCTGTCGGTGGAGCCGTTGTACATCTCGCAGTAAAGCTGCTTTGTAATCGTCTCCCGATCGCCGGTCCCCTTGGTGTACCAGAACTCCACGTTGTTGGTCCCGCTGGCCGGGGCCGCGTCGAAGGTCACCTTTCCTGTGGTAAGATTCACTCCGTAGTTCGTGTTCTCGAGAAGCACCCCGTTCGAGTAGACTTTGTCAACGCTCTCCAGATAGGTTTCCCCAAGGGTGTACGTCAGTGCGCTGCCCGTGCCGGAGAACTGGATTCTGCGTTTCCCGCAGAGCTTGTTTACCTCCTGAAGCGCCGTCCCGCCGCCGGAGGTAGGCGAGCAGGCGGTGTAAACAAGCGGCACGTAGCCCTCCACGTCCCCGAAGGCTGTTCCGTCCCAGTACTTGTACTCGCTGCCGTTTAAAAAGTAGAGCTTGTTCCCGAAGCCGAACATGGTGGTGGGCGCGTCGACCAGCGTCCCGATGGAGGAAGCGGTGAGCCCGTCCAGATCAAGAATGTAGGCGCTGCCGTTGCACACTCCGATCAAGTACTCCTGGGAGAGGGGCAGCGCCTTCACCGTCACGCCGTCAATTGACCCTTCAAAGTCGGAGCTTGCGGAAAGGGTAAGCTGGAAGCTTCCCGCCGAAGCGGCGGTAAAATCATACGTATAGGTATCGGTGGCCGTTAACGCATAAGTCCCCGTCATGGAGCCGAAGGAGAGCGTCAGCGTCCCGTCGGTGCACACCAGATTGAAGCAAACCCGGTAAGAGGTCTCCGCGGCGAGGGTCAGGCTCTGGGTGAGAGCCGAAGCCGTACCCGAGGCTTTGACCGCCGCGCCTCCGTCATAACTCCAGCCCGCCCCCGCCGTCCAGGCATCGAGGGACCCTTTGAAGGAGCCGTTTTTCAACAGTTCGGCGCTCCCCACGTAACCGTGCCAGAGCCCGCGCACCGGGTGTCCGTCCGCTAACGTAATAAGAGCCTTGTATCCCGGCCTGATCTGCAGACTCCCGTCCTTTGTGACGCGAAAATTGCGCATCGCGGCGGCTTCGCCGGCTGCAAGCTCGGTGTCGCCGTCGGGGTTTTCGTTTAGCCCCAGAAATCTCTTGATGGAGTACATGCTTTCTTCATTACCAAAACGAAGCTTTGCCATATCGTCACCTCACCAGGCGGAAAATCCGCCGCCCTCAATTCCGCCGTAGCTGTCCTCGATGGGGGAGAGCTCCCCCGGAATCCTGCCGAACCGCGTCTTCTGCTCCTCGTACCGGTCCAGAAAGAAAGAGGCGAGCTTCGCGTTTTCCTCCAGAAGCAGGTGGGAAGCAAGCCCGTAGGGGAGCACCGACCGGCAGACGCCGTCGTCCAGTCCGATGCCCGACGTAAAGTCGGTGAGCAGGGGAGGGACCGGCCGTTTTCCCGCCGAAGCGGCGGCGTAAGTGTCGGAGAGCGCGTAGCATTCGTACTGAAGGACGTTTAAAATGGGGATCGTCCGGTTCTTGTATTCGGCGGTCGCCGGGGTTTCGGTGGCGCCGGTACTCTCGTCCGCCTCGCCCATCAGCTGCACCGCCAGGTCAAAGACCTGTTTTACCGTGGTAGACATCATAATTACCTCCTGACCTCCGTTAAAAATTCCTTTAAGGTCATTGCGGCGATCACCGCCGAAGCGTCGTCCTTGTATCGCTTCTGTTCCTCCAGAAAGGTCTCCTGCAGGTAGACCGGCGGAATCATCTCCTCCATCGGCTCGCAGCAGGCTTTGTAAAATTCCCGGATGCACTCCATGGATTCCTGGGCGCAGAGCGGGGACCGGTAGCAGATTCCCATGTGCATGAAGTAGAGCCTGCACAGAACGGAAACCGCCTCTTTTCGGATCAGCTCCTTGTTGAGGCCCCGCCTGCACATCTCGGAAATCGCCCACGCCATGTTTTCTATGTAGCCCTGATGTCCCGCCGCGTGGGCGTAAATGCCGCCTTCGGCGCGCGTGATGCTCGCCGCTCGGTAGTGCCACAGGTAAACCACCTGCGGAATGAATTTGTAGTGACTTGTGAGAGCCTTGACCAAGGTATTAAAGCCGGTGTCTTCGTTCGCCCTCGTCTCGTTAAAGCGGAGGAGGAACCGGTCGAGAAAGCTCCTGCGGTAGACCTTTCCGAACATCCACACGAAGTTTTCCCCGTGGGTGACGAACCGACCGTCCTCCAGCTCCTCCAGAAAGTACCCGCCCGCCATGTCGAGCCCGTCCCGCATCATTTCCCGAATCAGCATGGCCAGGGAATTGGCTGCGAGGAAGGTGTCGTCCGCGTCGATAAAGGTGACGAAATCTCCGTCGGTCTCGTCGAGTCCCAGCTGCCGGGCCGCACCCGGGCCGGAGTTTTGTTCGGTCCGAACCTCCTGCATTTCCATTTCGGGCGAGAACTGTTCCACGAACCGGCCGTACCCGCCGTCCGCCGAGCAGTCGTCCACGATGGTGACGCGGCAGCGTTCCAGGCCCGTCTGCATGGCGATGCTGTGCAGCGTTCTTCCGATGGTGTCGTGCGCGTTGTATGCGGGGATGATAATGTCGAGCATAAGCTTTACCCGGCAGTACCGCCGGGAATACCCCCTTTTTCTCTTCGTTCGCCGTGTCCCGTCCAACCCTCGTCTCCGGGGGGAGTGATTCCACAAAGGGGGGGCCGCAGCCCCCTCTTGCGTGGTCGCTGCGGGGGATTTCAAAGGGGGGTATCGAAACACCCCCTTTGACCTTTTCTTTCTCCCATTTCCTTCGGAAAAGAAATGGGACCCGGCCGGAGGCCAAGTTTCCCCGTTTCAAACGGGGGAGTACCGTCTCATTCCTTACGGTACCAACTCAAACAAGTCCCCGGCCGGAGGCCAGATTTCCCCGTTCCAAGGGGAAAACGATCGCCCCTTAAATTACACCGTCAGCGTGGCACTGCCCAGGCCGGAAGCAAAGATATGGTTGGCCGTGTCCGAGGCGTAGGCCTTCACCACCGTGCCGTTTGCGAAGTTGGAGTAGTTGACGTTCGCGGTATAAGCCGCCACGGTATTGGAGTAGCGCGGGTCGGTGCCGTCGATGGTGTAATAGATTTTCGCGTTGGAGGTGGTGGTGGCGATATTGAAGATTTTGTTGGCGGCGTTCGTGGTAATGGTGGGAATATTCGTCACACAGGAGGAATTGGCCGCCACATAGACGCCGTTGGCCTTGGCGCCCAGTACGAAGGCGTCGTGCAGCACCCGCCCCTCCACGAGATCGCCGTTGATGCCCGGAGGGTCCTTGTGGATCTTGTAATCCTGCAGCTTGGCGGGCCCCAGCACAGCGCTCTTGTGGGTGATGAGCCAGTAAACGCCGGTGGGGAAGTAGGAGGAGGGCACCTTGACCACCTTCATCCCGTCCACTTCGCCCACCTGGCCCTTCACGAGAGAGGCTTCCGCCAGCTTGTCGGTGCCGAGGAAGTCGGGGTTCTCCTTGAGCGCCTTGTACATGGCGGCGGTGACGAAGAGAGTGCGCCCCTCCGTGGGAACCAGCGCATCGTCGAGAAGCGCGGTACTGTCCATGATGAGGCCGGTGATGGTATCCTTGTCGGGCTCGGAGGAGAGCGCCTTGATGGTCCCCGCCTGCTTGCACCAGATGTCGAAGCGGTATTTGTCCAGTGCGGGGATGATCACCTCGTCGATCTGGCGGCGCAGGGATTTGGTTGCCGCCTTCACGTTCATCTGCTCCTGGTCGTTCCCTTTGTCGATGGTGTAGGTAAAGGCCTTGTCCTGCACCATGGTAAGCTCCTGAAGGGTGTCGCCCAGCTCCGCGGGCGTGCCGTACCGGGCGGTGCCGCTTCGGTTGTAGTCGTTAAGGGGGGCGGTGTCCACCGAGTAGACCTTCACGGTTTTGACTCCGTCGAAGGTGTAGTCGCTGTTGGAGACGCCCCCGGTGAGGGAAGCCTTCCGGAACCGCTCCGCGACCTTGTCGCTGTATTTGGATGCGAGATTGATTGCCATAAATAAGTCCTTTCCGCCCGTCGCGCGGGCTAAGTAAAATTATTCGTCGTTCCACCAGCGGTCAAATTCGTCCTGCTTTCCGGCGCCCCTGGTGGCCATGGAGCCGGTAGACCTCTGCGCGCCCTGCGCGTTCTGCCGCTCGGCGGCAAGCTCCGCCTCCAGCGAGCGGTTTTTGTGGAAGGTGTAAGCCGCGGTCAGGTCGCCGCCCTTCGAAACCTCCTTCCACACCTCCCTGGGAATTTCCTCCGGCTTCACCTGGGGGTAGGTCCTCAGGAACCGCTGCATGGAGGCCGTCCTGGCCTCGGAGGCCGCCTGCTCCCTGCGCGTAGTCTCCTGAGCTCTGGTCGAGGCAGCTTTTTCCTCGGCGAGGCGGGCGTTTGCGGACTGCTCGGAGAGGCCCGAGCGCATGAGGTCCTGCTTTCGCAGCTGCTCCAGGTATTGCTCCGTGCCCATTCCGCTCTTTTTGGCAAAGGACGAGAGGAGGGAAGAGGACGGTTCCCCCTGCCGGTTGGCGCTTCGCAGCTCGTCCCGTTCTGCGCGCACCCTGTCGTAATCCATACCCTTCTGGGCCAGCTTCACCACCTCGTCTTTACTCACCGTGCGCACCTCACCCAGATGCTTCAGGGTAAAAGTCGCTTCTTGGCCTCCTGCGGGCTTGGAAGCCTGCTTGCCTGCCAGCCCCTCAGCCTGGGGCGCGCCATTTTCCGGGTCGTTAGAGTCGGGTTTTTCCGCACGCTGGTCCGCGTCCAGCTCCCAATCCCGCTCCCCGGCGTCCGGAGTCTCAGCGCACTCCTCCTGCCATGCCGTGTCGATGACCTCCTCGCTGGGAGCGCCGGTGTCCAAAAGTTCTTCCATGAAATTTCCTCCCTGGGCTGTGGTCTGCCCAAATGATATCCAAAGCGGCTGGTCTGCCGCGATTGGCTTAGATAAGAAAATATTGTAAATTAATATCGAATATAGAAAAATTGTATTATAATACTTTGTGTAAGGGGGTAATAAAATGAATTCAAATACTGGCTCTTTCCCTATTAAGGTAAAATGTAAAGAAGATATTATACGACGTGAAAAAGAAAATTGGATATATTGGATGTTAACTGAGGATAGAAAGATATTTCTAAGCAATGGTTGTGAAGATTGTCATGGTGGTGAACCTTGCTCTACATGTATAAGGACATTAAGTTCGATTTTTAACGAGAATCCTGATACAGACAGATATCAGGTAATTTCCTTTTGATCTATTACCATATTTAAACATCTAATAGCTATTATAAGAGCATATTCGTAACTGCAGCGACAGCGATATGCAGGATTTGTATCCTTTTCATGTATTTCCACTCCACAAGATTCACATTTTTCTCCGACAATCAGTCCGCTTCGGATAGAGAAATTTAATAAACCGGATAATGTTGACTTTGCATACATTAGTTCATTAAGCGTCATTTCAATTTACCTTCGCTCTTCTTCATCGCCCGCCGGAACTGATCGAGCAGGGGAGTGGCCTGCCCCAATCCGGCGCCGGGTATGCCCGCTCCCGCCTTGCTAGCTTTTGCAAGCTGAAGCAAAGGAGTCATCACCATCGGTGCCGTCCCACGCAAATCCGGCAGAGTTTCCTGCGCTCCGGGGCTTGGCATATTTCCTTCCGGAGCGGAGGCAGCTGCTCCCCGCAAAGCCGCTTTCATTCCCGACAGACCCCCGCCTCCGGCCGCCTTCAAAAGGCCTTCCATCCCGCCGCCTTCCGAACCGCCCTCTTCCGCCTTCTGGCGCTCCCGGAGCGTATCGATCAGCTCCTGCTGATTCGAGATATATCCGTTCGGCACACGCTCCAGATAGTCGATGACGTTAATCTGCTTTTTCATAAGGAGGTTATCCAGGGTGTTCATCTGCGCGATCTCGCTCCAGTAGGCGGACCCGCCAACATCCAGCTTCAGCGACATGGGAATGTCGGAGAGACCCGCGAAGTCGAAAAGCCTCGGGGCTTTCTCGTCGGGTTCACCCGCGGAAAGCTCCTTGCCGGTGGGCCTGGCCTCCACATAGCGAACCCCGTAATAGGCGCGCATCATGTCAAGCCAAATGATCCCCAGTTCCTCGATGCACTGGTAGAGGTTGTGCTTGGTCAGCTCCATCGGTACCGACGAAGCCTTCTGCAGCGCGAGGATGGCGCTGGTGTTGTCGGGCCGCACGTCGCCCAGGGCGGCGTCCGTGGCCCCCATGAACTCCTTGGTAAGGTTAATGGCCAGGTTGATGAACTGGCTTACCTGGGGGGAGATCGCGGCGGGGTCGATGGTCTTTGCCACGTTTGCCACGTCCCCGCCGTTTACCCCGATGGCCGCCCCCACCCGGGAATCCCACTTGGCGATCCTTGTTTTGTCGTAGACGATCTTGGGGTAGGCCGTGGTCATGAGGGAGAGCATGGTCATGGCGAACATTTTATTGACAAATACCTGGTTGGGGATGAGTCCCGTAACCGCCGCCTGCCCGTGGCAGCAGTTCTGTACATAGTCCCACGGCATCCACACTAAAGGATAGAGCTTCTGCCCGGTGCCCCACTCAGGCCGGATTACGGCGTTTCGCGCCGCCTCCGCCCCTCGGACCTCTCCGCTCTTCTCATCCTTCCAGAGCCTCAGGACCGTGGTGCATTTTCCGTCGGTCATGGCGTCGAAGCGGTTGTTCGCGTCGTCGCCGTCCGGCTTCACGGCGTCGGGAACGCCCCCATACCGTTCCGCCCGCCTTTTCACGTCCTCCACCCTCTCCCTCCGGGAGATGAGCAGGTAAGGCTGGCTCTGCACCTCCCGGCTGTTGGAGTCCCCGAAAAAGACCCGGGTGTTTTCCAGAAGCTCGGCGCGGATGCCGCCCTTTGCCTTCTGCCCGGTCTCCAGCTCCGGATCGAAATAGGTGTAAATGCACCCGTCCCCGTCCACCGCGGCGTTTCTCATAAAGTCGCGGATCATCTTTCCCAGTTTGTTCTGCTCAAAGAGGGCGTCGAACTGGGCGTTCACGATGGAGCAAACCTTTTCCACCTCGAATGCGGAGAAAGTCCCCGCGGACGACAGGGGAGAGGAGGAGAGTTTTAAATTGTCGGTGGCGGTGGAGGCCACCAGGTAGAGTACGATGCGCCGCACGAAATTGAAGGTGGGCGTGGGCAGTCCGTTGGAGGTGACGCCCTCCCACTGCTTGCCGATGTAAAAGTTCTCGTTGGCCTCCACGGTGTCGTAGAGGTTGAGCTGGGTTTTAAAATCAATACCTTTCTGGTACTCCTGCCAGATTTTCTCCGGTGCCGCGCGCGTTTCGCTCATTCGTCCTCGCTCCGTTTCTTCCGAAAGGGGTCGTAGCTCATGAGATTCGCAATACCCTCCCTGAGTTCCTTTTCGTCTCTCTTTTCCTTCTCGGGTTCCTCCCCGCCGTCGGCTTCCCCGCCTGGGTCAGGCCTTCGCGCCTGGATGAGAACGTCCAGCTTGGAGCTGATCTCTCCCAGCGCCGTCACGATGTCGTGAAAAAACATATCTGACCTCCTAGTAATTAAGATAGCTCTGCGTTGCCTCGCCGCCGCGCATCGCCTCGTCGTAGTCCTCCTCCTGCCCGTCCTCCGCGTTGGCTCCGGCCCCTGAGCCTTTTCCGCCGGAAGCGCCGAGTGCCCGGTACATGCACAGGTAGCGGATGGCGTCCGGCCCGTGTGTAATGCTGTGGTCGAAATCCGAGATGTCGTTGGGATTGTCTTCGTCGTGGAGGAGCGCGGGGATATCCCGCAGAATGCGGTCGCAGTCTTCAAAGAAGACGATCCCCGGCTTTCCGTCCTTACGCATTTTGAAAAACTCCTTCATCACAAGCCACCCCTGGGCTCTGGCGTTCCTGCATTTGACCAGCCCCACGCCGTTTTCCGTGAAGATGTCCGCCGCCGAGCGTCCCGTCTCCTGCCTCCGGTTCCACATGTCCGGCGGCGCGATGGTGAACTCAATGGCTTCATCCTCCGGCGTGAGCGCGCGCATGGCGTTTGCCGCGTCGGAGAGGTAAAGGTTCTTCTCGCAGTACTCCCGGTAAACCCAAATCCGCTCGCCGCAGTCGATGGCTGCCCAGTAACAGGCGAAGAGGTCAAGCCCGTAGTCGAAGACCCGGTAGCGCGGCCACTCGCGGGGGATAGGGAAGGGGGAGCAGGTGTGAACTCCCCGCCTGAATTCGCAGAAGAACTGACCCGCCAGCGCGTCCCAATCGCCGTAGCGGTGCGCGGCCCTGATGTCCTCGGGCAGCAGCTCCAGAAAGGCGATGTAATCGGCCCGCTCTGAGCCGGAAAGCGCCGTGTTGTCGTCCACCGTCGCCGGAATGAAGAAGTAATCGTCCGGATTTTCCCTCGTAAGGTCGTACTCTCTGTTGACGAAGAGCCGCTTCACCCAGGCATGTCCCACCCCGCCGGGGTTGCAGGTCAGGTACATGCGCTTGGCTATGCCGTTTACCCCCCGCAGGCAGGCTCCCAGCGTGCGGAATTCATACTCGGTGAAGTGGGTTGCCTCGTCGAGGAAGATCCAGTCGTATTCCTGCCCCTGATACTCGGTGAGGGCGGACTGGTTCTGCAGGTGTCCGAACTTAATGGTGGAGCCGTTCGTAAAAAAAACCGTCCTCTGGGTGGCGTTGTAGGCTCCCAGATATTCCGCTCCCGGCTTCCCGCCCGCAGAAGCCCCGCCCATCAGGGTGAGAAGCGGTCCGATCATGGTGGCTTCCAGTTCGGGGTAAGTTCTTCGCATGATAAGAATGCGGATACCCGGATTGAAAAGCGCTCCTGCCAGCGCCTTCACCCTCACCGCCCAGGATTTGCCTCCCGCCCTGGCTCCGCCGTAAGCCGTGTACCGCTTCCGGGAGAGGAAGAATTCCCTCTGCTTCTTGTTAGGCTTCGGCAAAGGCAGCCGGACCGAAAGGTCCCCCGACTTCTTACTGATGCGCCTTTTAGGATCGGTCATTTCCCGTATTCATCCTCGCCTTTCCCCCCGAACTTCACCTCTATGGTCACCTTCCTGTCGGAGTTCTCCCTTGGTTTTTCCGCAAAGCCGCCGTAGAGCGTCTGCTTCACCGAGATCATCGCCATGGAGTCGGTGCGCTGCTGAAGCTGGTCGGAGATGGTGTCCGCCGCCTTTTTAAGAAGGCGCGCGGACTCCGCATCTGTGCCCCTGCCGCCCTCAGCCCAACATGTGAGTGTCTGGCTGGTTTCACCCAGGAAGACTGCCAGCCCTTGCCAGTTTGGTTTCCACCCCGTCTCGCCGCAGCGGGAGAAATAATCTCCGATCTTCGCCTCCAGTTCTCCGGCGGTCAGATTACAAGCTGCCTTGTGCTTTTTCTTTTCGTCTTCGTTTCCTTTTCCGCGTTTTGCCACGTTCGCTTCACCGCCTCCTTGAAATACGCCTTCCAAAGAAATAGGCCCCCGAAGCGGTAATTATGGTATCGTCATAATAACCAAATATAAGCGATTTAAATTGTATAAAATAACAAATGCCCCGCAGTGAAGCCACTGCGGGGCTGTTAAACCATTCTGTCATTCTGATGCCGAAGGCCGAAGAATCTTGGCGTGTCCGCTTATTTTTTCTTCAGGCGCAGGGTCTTCTGCGCCTCCTTTAAAAACTTTCCCAGGTCGCCTCCGTGAGACCGGCAGATCCTCTTGAGCCCGTAAAGAACGTCAGGGTCGTTTGTGATTTTGTTGATCCCGTAGTCACAGGATAAGGTGGCCTCGAACCCCAGCTTTTTAATGATTTTTTCCGTAGAGTCGCTTTTCTTTCCATAGGGATAGGTAAAGGTGTTCGGCAGTGAACCGGTGATGATGAGCAGCTCGTTTTGCAGCTTCTCGATGTCGTCTGTGAGAACCTTCTCATAGTGCTCGAAGGACTCCGAGCTGAGCTGCAGGCATCCGAATCTGCCTTTGATGGCGTGCAGGTTATAGGTGTGGTTCTGCACCTCCACCAGTCCGGAATCGAGCATATCGCTCAGTTGTGCCCAGGTCACGTGGGAGTAGTCCAGGTTGTCGTCGGGGATTCTGGTAAAATCATCGGTGTTTTTTCCGATGATGGAAAAGACGATTTTCGCGTTATATTTTTGGAGCAGCGGAAACGCGTATTTATAAGTGCTCAGATATCCGTCGTCAAAGGATAAGATAATGGGATTCTCGGGCAAAAGCTCCCCGCCATTTACATAATTAATTAACTGCGTCATGGTAATGGTGTTGTAATGATTCGCCTTCAGGTATTTGAGGTCGCTTTCAAATTCATAGGGGGAGATGACGTCCTTGCCCAGTTTGTATGGCTTTATTTCATGGTACATCAAAATGGGAACGTAGACCGGATTGGCATCCCCCGTAAGTATGGCGTCGCTCCAGGCCTGATAACCGGAGAAAGCGAAGCTCAGCAGCAGCACGAGGACCAGCGCGACGTTCAGAAGATACCGATTCACCCTGATGATCAACAAGCCGCACCTCCCAAAACCCTTCAGGTTAAAATATACTGCGAGTGGGTCCAAATTATGAGGTTTCCGAAGATTCCGCAAAAAAACTGGCGGCGTCTCAAAATATATGAGACGCCGCCAAAAAAATTATCATACCAAATACCGAACCCCGGCCTGTCGCAGCCCGCCCAACCGAACTCCTATCCAACCGAAGCCCTGTCATATGTAACCCTTCCACACCGAAGATCTGCAAAAAACGTGTCATTCTGAGGCCGAGGGCCGAAGAATCTTAGCGGTCAGCACATGTACCACCCGTGTCTCTCCCAGATCCCCGTTGCGAGGATTCAGATTTTCTTCCCGCACTGTTTGCAGAACTCGAAATCCGGCTTGATCCTCGCTCCGCAGTAAGGGCAGAAATTTCCGTTTTCTTCGTCCCCGCCAAGTGACGTCGGCAAGGATTCGTCCTCCTGCCTGCCGAACCTCTCGTTGAGCGGGTCGGGCTCCTCGCCGTCGCCTGTGATGTCGAAGGAGGAGTACCGGTCTTTACTCGTGGCGTTTTTAAAATTATAGATCGCCTGAATCACACCCATGGCCACAAACACAACGCCGAATAAAGGGAATAGAGGGGGCGCCCCCATCGAGAGCGCGGTAAGGGTCCATATAACGCCGAACACGGCGGCGCCGGCGGCGCCGATTCCCCCCATGAAGGACGGACCCCGTCCCGGCTTTACGCTTTTCATGCTATCACCCCGTCAAAGTTGTTTTTCTCAGTGTAACATAAAGGCTGCAAAAAGTCGACCGCAATCTGCCGCTCAGTCGTCCGTCTCCTTTACCCGCGCGTACATCCTCATGTCCAGCACCTTCCCGTTTTTCACGGCGTTCTTTCTCAGAACTCCCTCGAAACGGAACCCGGCCTTTTCCAGCACCCGGCAGGACGCGGCGTTATAGTCAAAGGGATCGGCGAAAACGCGCAGGATATCCGTATTCCGGAAAATAGAATCGCAGGCTTCTCTCGCCGCGAAGGTGCAAACTCCCTTTCCCCAGAAGGGCTCCGCCACGTAATACCCCATTTCGGCGGTGCGTCTGTGAATATTATTTTGCCGGAAAACACCGATGCTGCCGACCGCCCTGCCGTCCACGGTAATGGCCCAGGCGTACAGGCTGTCTTTCGGGGCGTTCAGCATGGAAGAGATAAAGTCCTCCCCGTCTCGGGAGGTATAGGGGAAGGGTATCCCATCCCTTAAATTGTCCTGAACGTTCCTGTTATTGACCGCATCGGCCAGATCGGCGGCGTCTCTTAGCTCCCAACTCCGCAGCGCCATGTTCATCCCAATCATCCCCTTAAGTTTATTAGGAAGATGATACCATATTGAAGCAGAAAACGCTATTCTCAAATAAAACAAAAGAATGCCCGGCATCCATCGCTGTCCTGTCATTCTGAATACAGTTATAAATGGCTGAAACCCACCCCGGGGTTGTCACTCCAGGGCGGGTTTCAGCCACTTGACCGCGACATTGAAAGTAAAGGGAGCAATGCTCTCCAGCGGATCGCCGGAGTACGCCTTAAAGACGAGCTTGAAATTCGACTGGGCAATCGGGGGGAAGACGATCACTCCTTCGGTTGTGACGCCCGGCAGCAAACCGGTCTGAATCTCCGGGTAACGCGCGGCGTAATTCGGCTGCTCTTCATATTGCTTTCCCTTCTGCACGAGCTTCACGTCGAAGCTGAACACTGAAAAATCGCTCTTTCCTCCGTTCGTAACGGAAAGATAGACCCTCGTTTCCGTACTGGCGAACTCCACCTTCTGCAGGCTGATCTGATACCCGTACTGCTCCTGACCGCTCTTCACGTCCACGGACCTAAGTGTGGGAGACACAGCCTCGATATACCCCACCGTTTCAACCGTATTGGCCTCGATCTGAAGCGCGGTGATTTTTACTCCGAAGGCGTTTTCCCCCTTGTAAGTGCCAACCACCTTGCCTTCTATTTTCACATAATCGTACTTCTCCAGTTCTGCCTCGGCATTCTTATATTCAATAATGGTGTTTTTCTCGGCGTTTTTCGGGTCGGCCCAGATCTGAAAGTAAACTCCCTTGGAATCCCGTTCGATTCCGGTGAAAATCTGCCCCCAGATAGTCACCGTCCTTCCGACAAACGAATCGGCGTCCGTGTAAAGCTGCTCCATCTCGTCCGAAGAAAGCGTAGGCTTCGGCGTGGGGGCGGGTGTGGGCGTCGAAGCCGAACCGCCGCTGTCTCCGCCGCAGGCGCAAAGAAAGAATAAAAACAGCGCGGCAAGAAATAGAACCGCAGATTTTTTCACCGTCGGCCTCCTAAAATTGGAATACGCGCAAATTTGATATCCTAAGAATTTTAACCATAGCGTTCCTTCCATAAACAAGCGGCCGGAGGGTTACTCCGGCCGCACAGCTTTATCTCGTGTTTTCTGTTATCTCCGCTTGTTCCTGTAAATCTTAGAGAGCACCGATCCCATATAAATTGTAAACGCATAGGTAAGCGCCATCCCCAGGATGAATTGCAGCGTATCGCCCTGCGTCAGCCGTCCCAGCTTCAGTGCGAAGCAAACCGTAAGAATCGCCGCTGTAAGCAGGAATAGGAAAAAAGAAACCGAAGCCGCGTACATGACCCGCCGGTTCCTTTTCTCAAGGCTTTCCGCGTCACTGAAGGATTCCGGCCTTTCCCCCGTGTATTCTTTGCGCCAGATCAAGGCGCTGGCCATTTGCCCTACGAATTCCCAGCCGAACTGTTCGTATGTGGCCTTGTAATCCTTCCCTGGGATAGCCTGCATATCGTAAACATAACGGTACCGCCTGGGTTCTCCCTTACGGAGCGTTAAGAATATGGAGCTCCACTGCCCAATCCTCTCTGCGTGCCATCCCTGCGAAGCCAGGTCTTCCAGCCAGTTTTCGTAGTCGGCCGGAACGACCTTGGTAAAGGCGGAAAACCAGACCGTCTTTTTTCTTTTCATAACATTCCCTCCACACTGCGGTAAATTTCTCTGATGCGCGAAGCTTCTTCCAGCAGAATCTGCCTGCCGGTCTCGGTCATCACGTAGTATTTTTTCCGTTCTGTTTCCGATGTCTGCTGAATGAGCTTATCGCCTTCCAGCTTGCCCAGGCTCTGATAGATGGTGCCGGCTCCCAAAACGATCCGCCCTTTTGTCAGCTCTTTCACATATAGCATGATCCCGTAACCATGCCGTTCTTCCTGCAAAGAAAGCAGGATATAAAACATGGTTTCGCTCATGGGAATGAACCGTTTCCTGATTTTATCGAGATCCAAACTCAAGCCTCCTTGCATCACGGCAAAATATATCACGCTGTGATGCAACTACTATACATCACAGCGTGATATATGTCAAGAGAGGTGCCCGGATTATTTGCTGTTAAATTTAAGTTCGGCGGGGTGTGCTTTCCCAACGCTACACTTTTCCCGCCAACGTCATAGTTAAGAGAATGATGTTGGCGGCGATGATGAAGCACGTGATGACCCATCCCGCCGCGGTTGTGACCGGTTTATTGACCAATGGGCCCATCAGGTCCTTTCTTCTTGTGATGAGCAGCATGGGGATAATGGCAAAGGGCAGGATAAAGCTGAGGGTAACCTGACTGATGACCAAGGCTGTCATGGCGTTGACGCCCGCAAGAATCAGAATCATCCCCGGGATCATCGTAACGAGCCTGGTTACATTGTCGCTCAAATTGAGCCCCACAAAGCCCTGCATAATGGTCTGCCCCGCCAGCGTTCCCACGGCGGAGGAGGAGAGCCCCGAAGCGATCAGCGCCAGGCCGAAGGCTCCGCCGGAGGCCGCGCCCAGCAGGGGAGTGAGGGACCGGTGCGCTTCTTCGATGGTCTCCACCACCATCCCGTTTCTGTAAAAGACTGAAGCCGAGACGATCACCATGGCCGCGTTCACGACAAAAGCGATGTTCATGGCAATTGCGATGTCAATCCGCTCCATTTTGAGATGCTCTTTCTTTTCCGCAATCGTTGTGTGGTGATTTCTGGACTGCACCAACTGCGAATGTAAGTAGATCACATGGGGCATGACCGTCGCTCCCAGCATCCCCACCGCGATCAGCACCGACCCGCCGCCCGGAAGGGAAGGGACCATCGCGTGGAGCCCGGCGGACGCCCAGTCGGGTTTCGCCAGGAAGAGCTCTAGGGTATAGGCGAAACAAATGACGGCGACCAGAGCCGTGATGATCCCCTCGATTGCCCTCTGGCCATACTTCCCGAAGGAAACGATAAGCAGGGTGATTGCCGCGGTAAGAAGTCCGGCTAAAGCCATCGGGATGTGGAACAGCAGATAAAAACCCAGTGTGCCGCCGAGAAACTCGGCAAGATCGGTCGCCATGGCGGCAAGTTCCGCGACAACCCAAAAGCACCAGTTGGTTCTTCTGGAAAAGACCTTCCCGCATGCCTGCGGGAGGTTCAGATTGGTTGCGATGCCGAGCTTTGCCGACATCGACTGCAGAAAGATAGCCATCAGATTGCTCCAGAGGATCACCCAGATAAGCGAATAGTTGAACCTGGAGCCTCCGGCAATATTGGTTGCGAAGTTGCCCGGATCGATGTAGGCGACGCTTACCACGAATGCTGGGCCGAGATATTTTAGAAGGTTTCTGATTCCTCCTGTGAGCCCGCCGCTCTTGGGCGCCCTGATGAGCGGCACGGAAACCGGTTCGCTCAAAGACCCCATGACCGGGGAAAAGCTGTTTTGATTCATATTAAAAACACCTGAAAGACCGTTTATTTGGGCAGAAAATTATGACCGTCTAATGGATTTAGCCTAATCTAATTTTTGCCCTAAACCACCTTATGAGATGACCCCGCAATGTGTTCCCAAAATAAGACGGGTCTGCATGGCAGGTCCGTTAAAGAATCATTTCGATTCGGTATCGGATTGCGCGAACTCCTCATATCTTTTGAGAATATCCGGGTTTTGCTCTAAAAAGGAGTTGAACAGACTCATTTTCCGGATCGCCGCGCCGGAAAGGTCGTGCTCCACCAGCTCTGTGTCGGTGAGCAGCTCGCCCCTGACCCCGAGGTTTCTCAGAAAGGTCTCGATCATGGAGTGCCGCCAGAGGAGGTATTGCCCGATCTCCTTTCCTTTTTCGGTCAGCGCGATGAATTCATATTTCCTGTAGTCCACATAACCCAGCCTGCTTAGGTTCTGCACCATTTTGGTGGCCGACGGCGCCGCCACGTTCAGATGTTCGGAAAGCGTGTTGATCCGTATGTAGCCGTCCTTCCGGCTGTACCGGAAAATCATCTCCAGATAATCCTCCATGGCCGAGGTGAGCGGATTATCCTGTTGCTCCAGCCGCTGATAGCCCCGAACGGTGTGAAATTGAGAAGATTCGTCCATTCCGTGCCTCCTTTCCGCTCGCCGTTTTATTTTAATATATTCGTTCCGCGCCCGATTGATATTAGTCCCGTATAATTTCTTTATCCGCAGCTAAAAGTCAGACATCACAAAACCAGTGTTATCCAAAATCCATATAAAAACGCCTGTCGACAATACCCCATGTGATGAAACGCTTGCCACCGATACCGCGCGAAAGGTTTCCCTATGTCATTTTGATTCTGGGAAACGGCCGAAAAATCTGATTCTTACCGTGCCTTCTGCGCTTCACATTGACAATACGATATCGATATGGTAATTTGAATTCTGAACGCAAAAAAGATAAAAAACGGGAGGATTGATACCGAGCTCGCTGGATACCCGCGCAACCCAAGCCGCAGGCACAAGCAACTCAAAAAATCATTACGAGGGAGAACTTTATGTCAACTGAAAAAAGTCATGCCGCCGTGGCGAACGCAGGACCTTTGGGCTTACTGGGTTTTGGAATGACGACCCTGCTGCTCAACCTACATAACGCACAGATTATCGAGCTTTCCGCGGTCATTGTCGCCATGGGCTTCTGTCTTGGCGGCCTGGCGCAGATTATCGCCGGCATTATGGAATTCAAAGCGGGCAACACCTTCGGCGCGACGGCGTTTACGGCCTACGGCCTCTTTTGGTGGTCTCTGGTCGCCATCTGGACCAACCCCTTCCCGGGCATCGCCAAGGCCGACAGCAAGAGCATGGGCTTCTATCTGCTGTTCTGGGGAATCTTCACGGCTTTTATGTTCGCGGGCACCCTCAAGCACAACCGCGCGTCCCAGGTCGTTTTCCTTTCTCTTGCCCTTTTGTTCTTCGCGCTCTCCATCGGCGATTTTACCGAACTGTCCTCTGTAAAACTGCTGGCCGGCTGGATCGGCATTATCTGCGGCGCCTCCGCCGTATACAGCAGCGTGGCCCAGGTCGTGAACAACGAATTCGGCAAGAGCATTCTTCCGCTTTAAAATTGACAGCAGCAACCTTCCAGACAATAAAAATTACCAATGGATAAAAATCGGGCCAAGCGGCCCGATTTTTTTATTCCAACGGCAGTTGTAAATAATAAGTAAACGGAATTTCTGTTGTCTTATCTTCTCATTTACGCTATACTCAAATCAGAATAATTCACAAAGGGAATAATACCCCAAACAGGAGGACTACTATGCCGAAGATTATCACGATTGACGCCCGGGGAGAGCAGTGTCCCATGCCCGTCGTCCGGGTGATGAAAGCCCTGGACGAGCAGACCGGTCCGGCCGTTTTGGAAACCTTGGTGGATAACGAAGTCGCCGTACAGAACCTGGCCCGTCTGGCGAAGCAGAAGAACCTGGAGTTCCTCTCCGAAAAGAAGGGCGAAAAGGATTTCAAAGTGACCATGAAAACGGAGGGAGCGGTAAGCGAAACACCCGATTCCGCGCCTGTCTGCGTCCCCGACCGCCGGAGCGGCACGGTGGTGGCCGTCGGTACGGCTTCCATGGGAGAAGGCAGCGCCGAACTGGGGAAGACGCTCATAAAGGGCTTTCTTTACGCCCTGAGCCAGCAAAAGGAGCTGCCGAAGACAATATTGTTTTATAACGGCGGGGCCTCTCTCACCACCGAGGGCTCCGATTCCATTGAGGACCTCAAGAATTTGGAAGCCCAGGGTGTGGAGATCCTCACCTGCGGCACCTGCCTGAATTTTTACGGCCTCACCGAGAAGCTGAAGGTCGGCGGCGTCACCAATATGTACGTCATCGTGGAAAAGCTCACCGGTGCCTCTAAGGTAATGAGGCCGTGATCTATCTGGATAACGCGGCCACCACCCTGCAAAAGCCCCCGTCGGTAATCGACGCGGTGGTTTCCGCCATGGGCAGCCTGGGCAACTGCGCCCGGGGCGCCCATGAAGGTTCACTTTCAGCCGCCCGCGTTATCTTCGAGACCCGGCAGAAGCTTGCCGGGCTGTTCGGCTGTCCCCGCGTTCAAAACGTGGTCTTCACCGCGAACGCCACCGAGGCGCTCAATATGGCGATTTCCGGCCTTTTCAGCCCCGGGGATCATATCATCAGCACCGACCTGGAGCATAATTCCGTCCTGCGCCCCCTTTACCGGCTGCAAGACTTAGGCATGTCCTTATCCTTCGTCCCGGCCGACCGGAAAGGGAATATCAGTTACGGCGACTTTGAAAAGCTGATAAAGCCCGAAACCAAAGCCATCGTCTGCACCCACGCCTCCAACCTGACGGGCAATCTGGTGGATCTTGCCCGCGTGGGAAAAATCGCCCGGGAACACGGCCTTCTGCTTCTTGTGGACGCCTCCCAGACCGCCGGTATCTTTCCCATCCACATGGAGAAAATGTGCATTGATGTGCTCTGCTTCACCGGCCATAAGGGAATGCTCGGCCCCCAAGGTACCGGCGGCCTTTGCGTCGGCGAGGGAATTTCCATCCGCCCCTGGAAGGTGGGCGGCACCGGGATCCGCACCTTTGACAAAGCGCAGCCCTCCGACATGCCCGAAGCGCTGGAAGCCGGAACGCTCAACGGCCACGGAATCGCCGGACTCGGCGCCGCGGTGGATTATATTAGAAGCGTGGGGATGGATCACCTGCGCAGGAAGGAGCAGGCGCTCTCCCGCCGGTTTTACGAGGGAATATCACAAATTGAGGGAGTCACCGTTTACGGTGACTTTAAAGAGGATAACCGCGCGGGCATCGTCTCTCTCAACATCGGAACCCTTGATTCAGCCGAGGTGAGCTTCCGCCTCTCGGAGGAGTACGGCATCGCCACCCGTCCCGGCGGCCACTGCGCCCCCCGGCTGCACCGGGCGCTGGGAACCATGGAGCAGGGCGCCGTCCGGTTCAGCTTTTCCAGCTTCAATACGGAAGGGGAGACGGATACCGCCCTCCGCGCCGTTAGGGAGATAGTAAAAGACGTATGAGAAACAGAACCTTAAAGCTGCTCATCACTTTCCATTCCACCACCGGGGCCATGGCGATGGAACAGCACTGCAAAAAGGAAAATCTTCCCGGCCGTCTCATCCCGGTCCCGACGGAGATCACCGCCGGCTGCGGCATGGCCTGGTGCGCCCCTCCGGAGTCGCTCCCCGTTCTGCAGTCCGCCGTTTCCGGCGCCGGGCTGGACGTGCAGGGCTGGTACGAAATGCTGCTTTAAGGCGTACCGCGCAATTATAAGCGTCAACAGAATATGAAGCCGGATAAAAAAGGCAGCGTCTCAGATACATGAGACGCTGCCGATTTTTTGCGATTGAATCAGCGCTTTATAAAGCTCCCAACCAGATGAACCTTTTTTCCTCTTTGTTCTCATCTTTTTGAAAATCAAAATTCAGAAGGAGGCAAAAGAATCTCATCTAAACTCCTGACCTCTCCCAAAACCGAACACAAACCGGATAAAGTCATAACTCAAACGAAAGACAGCGCCGCGCTACTTGTTCCACGACTCGTCAAAAGTATATCCGGTTTCGGCGATGGAAAGAACGTTCATGAGGCCTTTCGTATATTCGTAAGCGCCGTCGCCGACCACGGCGGAAAGGGTAAAAGACGTGTAATAATCGGCGGAGATACTGCAGGTGCAAACACCGTGGGAATACACGGCGTCATAGACCACCGAATTGCCGCTGTCGTCGGTTTTTACCACCTTATAGCTGAAGTTTTCATTTGCAATGCTCGGGCTGAAAACCAGCGTGATGTTTCTTTTCTTCTGGTAAGAATAGTTTTCCGCTGGATAAGCCGTAAAGCTTGAAATCGTAAGTCCTTCGACCAGCGGTTTGCTCGTCTGCGTTTGTACCGGCGCCGCGGATAAAACATTCTTGGTAAACAGAATTCCTCCGGCGGCTCCCGCCGTCAATCCGATCGCCAGCATCAGCGCGCATATTCTCTTTAAGCCCGGGCGGCCCTTGCCGCCGACTGCCTGAGGCGCTTCCCGCGGCGCGGGTTCCCTTCCGCACAGTTCATCCAGCGTGACGCCGAAAACGTCGCATAATAAAAGGAGCTTGGGAAGATCGGGCTGCGATTCGGAGGTTTCCCACTTTGAAACGGCCTGCCGCGAAACATTTAATAGCTCCGCCAGCTTTTCCTGGGACAGTCCTTTTTCCTTCCGCAGCTCAATCAGCTTTTCGTTTAAATTCAATTGTTTCAACCTCCCGCGTTTTGTGAGGTAATTTTACCGCAAATATGAGTTGCACACCACCGCGGAGACGTTGAATCTCGGCAACCGCAGGTTGCGGCATAAAAATAAGGCCGCGTATTCTCAAAAAGAAATCTCTGCCTCCCGGAGGGGAAGTACTTAAAAGGTGCTGATCGGCAGCGACTCGTCGTCCTCTCCTTTTTGGATGGACCTGACCTGAACATAGTAGCTGTAGTCCGGGTTCACTTCAACGCAGACTCTGTCTCCCACTCTGCGGCCCATGAGAGCCTTGCCGATTGGCGACTCCTTGCTGATGAGTCCCTTCATGGCGTCCTGACGCAGCGTGGTGACGATCTGGATCTGTTGGGTCTCGTCGTCTTCTTCAAAGTAGACTTCCACCCTGTCGAACAGGCCGATTCCCCCCGATTTCGACTTGCCGCTGATAACCTTAGCGGTTTTGATCATTTTCTCCAGATACCGGATACGGCTGTCGTTTCTGTTTTTCTCCCGTTTTGCCGCCTTATACTCAAAATTTTCGCTTAAGTCGCCGAATCCTCTGGCCGTTTTCACGTCCTCCAGCATTTGCGGACGCAGCACGCCGATCCGGTACTCAATTTCTTCCCGCATTTTACGAATATCCACTTCGGTCAATTCATCATACATTTTAATTTCCTCTTGTTATATGTTTTTAATCCGGTTATGAAAATCTCAGGTTCCGTCCGCAGCACGCTTTGGCGGCTCTGCTTCCGCCAGGTTACGCAGAGCGTCGCCCGTTAGCCTGTAAACGGTCCACTCCTCCATGGGCTTTGCCTGAAGAGACAGGTAAAAATCGATGCTCGGCCGGTTCCAATCCAGGCACCACCAGTCTATCCTGCCGCAGCCCTGCTCGGCGGCGATTTTGGCAAGCTGCGCGAAAATCAGCCTCCCGTAACCTCTCCTGCGAAATTCCGGAAGGAGGAACAGATCCTCGATATAAAGCCCGGCTTTTCCAAGGAAGGTGGAGAAATTATAGAAATATAAAGTAAAGCCGATTTCCTTTCCGCCCAACAGCGCGAACATCACCGTGGCCCGCTGCTTGTCGAAGATCCATTCCCCCAGCGATTCCTCGGTGGCCACCACCTCATCGATTTTCTTTTCATATTCGGCGAGTTTTCTGATGAAGAACAAAATCAGCCCGGTGTCCGATCTGTCCGCAAATCTGAATGTCAATTTGGTTTCCATAATAGTCCCCCGATTCACAATTGTTTTCAAAAGCATAGCACATATAAAAAGAAAATACTACAAAAAAACCGATATCAGGACATTGAGACAGAATATACAAGGCATACGAAAAAACGAAACCGCAATAATAAACAAGGTAGATTAATACCGCCGCCTGTTTCTTTCGGGAAACGACGCGGTATGTTTGCTGATAGGGTGTGATAGATTGAAATCCGGTATTAAAAGAACACTCATTTTTCTCATCCTGCTCCTCGTAGTTTTTACCGGTATCGCCGCAATGTGCACCGCGAGGGCGCAGGAGGAAGAAAAGGAAAAGAATTTTATCAAATGGGTGGACTTCAACGTCCCGTGCGAAGCGATGAAAAAAGCAATTGCGCTGGATATCAAGTCCCAGGAAAAAGAGGTAAAACTCAACTTCATTGAGCTGCTTTCCTGTCTCGCCGCGCAGAACGGCAATAACTTCAGCCGGTATAAAGACAAGCAGCTGGACGCCATCGCCGCGAAACTTAATTCGGGAACGACGGTCGAGGAACTCAAAGCAAATCTCAAGTACTACAATTATTACCACGATGCTTACAGCGCTATTTTTTCCGGCTTCGTGGGGCCATATGAAATCGAGGTTCCCGACGAAAACGGGGGAGGGAAGCACTGGGAAAAACGTTATGGTATCAAGTTATTCTCTCCGATCGCGAAGAACTATCCCTATAGTCATTACGACGATTTCGGCAGCAGCCGTTCCTACGGCTTTTCCAGGCTCCACCTTGGAAATGATTTAATGGGTCAGGTGGGAACTCCGATTGTCGCCGTCGAGGGCGGCACGATCGAGGCGATGGGCTGGAACCAGTACGGGGGCTGGCGCATCGGCATCAGATCTTTCGACTCCAAGCGTTACTATTACTACGCGCATCTCAGAAAGAACTTCCCCTACCGGAAGGACCTGGCGGTCGGCTCCGTGGTGAAGGCGGGCGACGTGATCGGTTACCTGGGCAGGACCGGTTACAGCATCAAGGAAAACGTGAATAATATCCGGGTATCCCACCTTCACTTCGGGATGCAGCTCATTTTCGACGAGTGTCAGAAGGAGTGCAACAGCGAAATCTGGATCAACGTCTATGAGATCGTCAACCTGCTGGACGGCAAGCGCTCCGAGGTGGTCAAGGACCCGGAGACAAAGGACTATAGCCGCGTCTATGATTTTCGGGACTTATCCGCTCCCCCGGAGCAGTCCCCCAAAGCATCCCTGTAACTCAGAGCCTCTCAGGACGTCTCCGATTTAATCTCAACTTGCGCCCATCCTGAGCCGTAACCCCAATCGAGCCGTCACGAGCCGCACCCCCAACCCGCGCTACCCCCAGCCGTAAACACAATCCGTGTCATTCTGAGGCCATAAAATGGCCGAAGAATCTAAAAAAGCCGGGCTTTTCGGCCCGGCTTTCTTTTTCCTATCCGCAGTTTTTTATTTCACCGTAACAGTGTAGGTCACGGTATTGTCCGCCGTGATATAAGAATCTCCCTCCCAGGGCCGGTAATACTGAAAGGTAACGGTCGTGGTACCCGGCTGCACCGCTTTGAAATTCCAGACATAGGTGCCGCCCGCGCCGGTCAGGGCCGAATCGGGCGTGTAGCTGTTTTTCGTCTCGGTCAGTACGCCGTCGGTGGAGAAAGAATAATACCAGCCGTATCCCGTCGTGGGATTGCCCCTGAGCGTGACGCTGGCGGTGTCGCCCACGGCAAGGAAATTCGTCCCCGTCTGGATGAGTTCGGCCGTCTTGCCGAATAAAAATCCGAAAGCGCTTTTAAACATCTCGGACAATTTTGCGTAGGAGAAGGAGAATTCCTGAATTCCGGCGGCGTAGGGGAAGTACTCATACTGCTGGAAGAAGATGACGAGGCTGTCGTTCGTCAGATAAAAGTCAGGCTTGTCGCCGATGGTTTTAAACTCACTGATTTCGGCAAGTTCGCCTGCGGCGATTTTCTTGTCGATCTCCGAGCGGATGTTCTTATCAAGATAGGAGATATAGGAAAATTCGCTGTTCATCAGGTCGGAGAGTCCCAGCTCCTTGCCGGTGGAAAGGTCGAAGGTAACTCCTGTCTGTACCGTGCCCCCGTGTGCGCCGCCGGCGTACTGATAATCGAGCAGCACCAGACTCAACAGTCCGTTCTGGTTGTATTTAATCCGGTAATCGAAGAAGGTCTCCGCTTTTGCCGTAAAGTCGGGATACTCCATCCGCGTGGTCATGACGTCATAGGCGTTCTTTATACCCTCGCTCACGGCGTCTTCTGCCGCCTGCCGCAAAACGTCGTTGATGCCGCTTTGAACGTTGTTATCGGCAAGAGCGCTGATTTGCGGGTACTGGACGGTGACCTTGAGGTTTTCATCCTCGGAAGAAAGTTTCATGGTGGAGATCACCATGGAGTTTTCCGCCAGAACGCTGAGAAAAATGGTGTTCTGTGCGGAATCAAACTGATACCCGACTGCGAACAGCTCTGAAAACAGCTCTTCAGAAAGGTAAGTCCGATTGTTTTGAACAACGTATCCCATGTCATAATTTACCGTCATCATAGAAAACGTGTGGCCGTTCTTTGTCACCGTTTGATCGTTTAAATTTAAAAGGATGTCGGCTCTTCCGTCTGCGGTCAGTTTTACCGCGTTTTTCTCCTGGGACCAGGAGATATTGTAGCCCAGGCCGCCGCAGACTGCGCGCACGGGCAGGTAGAAGAGCCCGTCCCGCTCCAACGCGGTCTCCTGAAGTTCCGTCCCGTTCACGGCGACATAACACTGAGCGTAAGAAGCCCCTGAATTGTCCGTTCCGGACGCGAAGGCTCCTCCCGTCAGAGACAATAACATCAAAACGGCCAATAATGCTGTGAAAATCCTGCGTTTCATAAAGAACCACCTCATCTATAGTATCTTACGAAATTAGACGTTGGAGCAAGTAAATTGTTCCGTCTATGGCAATGAACGCAAATATAAAAAAGCCGGTATTCCAAGGCTGATTAAAAGCTTTTCAGTTCGTTTTGCAGAAGTACGCCGACGATGTCGGCAAACCGTGTCTGAGACTTGATATAGGCCAGGTTGTGCCCGTAAATATTCTGCGCGTCGGGGATGCTGGAATCACTGCCGGTAAATACGCAGTAGATGGAGATTCCTTCCTGCCATCCCTTTCTTACCTCCAGCGCGGTGTCGTTCACCGCGGCGGCGCCCCCGTAATCGCGGCTGACGTTGCGCACGTAAACGCCCTGAGGATCGTAAGGCAGCCCGTCGGAAAGAACGATCAGAAGCTTGTGCTCGAAAGACGTATCCCGGATCATATGCACAGCCGAGCGAACGGCAAGCCCGTCCCGGTTGCAGCCTGCCGAAAAGTAATTGAAAATCCGGTCGTTGCCGCCCGCTTCTCCGTAATCGCGGAAAAGATTGATGACCGTATGGAACTTTTCGCTGCAGAAGGAAAATACCCTCACCGGTATGTTGCAGCGCGTTAAACTCTCCGCGATAATGTAGGCCTCCGCCGCGATGACCGCCTGGCGGTTATCCTGAGAGGCCGAGGCGTCGAGCATGATGTCCACCGAAAGATCCAGGGCCAGGCCTTTTAACTTTCTGGAAAAAATCCTGTTGTCGTTTACAATCACGTTTCGCCAGACTCTTCCGGCCTCCAGCTTCCCGGCCGGCGCGCGGTTCGTCGAGTCCTCCAGGTCAAGTAAAATGGCGTTTCTGATGATGTTTGTGAGTTTAACGATGCTGCTGTTGTTTCTCGCGGCGTTTTCCAGATAGATTATTTTATTCAGCTCACGCTGCTTCAGAGCGTCGTTCTTGCGCAGGGTTACGGCGCCGGACTCGTCCGCTGCCGTGTTAAATTCACCGCGCGTAAAGTACAGGTGGCAGTTGTCATGGTTTCCATAACAAAGCAGCTGTTCCAGCGCGAGGGTTTTCTCCTCGGTGAGGATGGAGGCCCCATAATGCTCCTCGATGTATTTTCGATAGGATTTCTGTTTGCGGTCTTCGGAACTGATCCAGCTCAGATTGGCGCCCGTTACACCTTCGTTATTTTCGTCGGGCTCCATGCCGATGGAACTGTCGACGATGCGCCTGCGGAAGAATTTCATGAAGAAAGGCACGCGCTTTTTCTGCTTTTTTAAGCCGCGCCGTCTGGGGATAAAGCCCGCCTTGAAATAGTCCCTGATGATCCCGTCCATCCGGAGCATGATCTCTTCGGTGTCCATGCCCGCGTCGAATTCCAGATCGGCGAGGAGCTTTGCCACCATGGCGGACATTTTCGGTGTCTCCCCCAGGGCTTTGCGGAAATGAACGATTTTCACCTGGTCCAGAATATATTTTGACCCAAAAGCCTCGTCGGAAACGGTCCCGCCGAATCTTCCCAGGAACTGTTTGGCATAGCTCCGGCGCAGGTTACAAAGGACTGGCCGCTCATCCTTTCCCCGCAGAAAGGCACAATTCTCCAGACCTGTCCATAACAGGTCCTCGTAGATTTCATGGTTTTCGTAGTCGTACTGCTTCAAATCCCTGAAATAGCTCTGGAGCTGCGGGTAGTCGTAATATTTCTGGACGGACCCGATGATGTAATTGAGGTAGAGGTCGGCCCGTCCGTCCTCGTCGTA
Source organism: Bacillota bacterium (assembly GCA_023459875.1). Lineage (GTDB taxonomy): Bacteria > Bacillota > Clostridia > Oscillospirales > Oscillospiraceae > JAEWRY01. The sequence continues at coordinate 78,842 of JAEWRY010000049.1, read as the reverse complement.
CGCTTTTACATCCGAGTCAAAGGTATAGTTACCAGAGGCGTTCCAGATGATGTTGGCGGCCCGGAGCTTTTCGAGCGAGGGGTCAACCGGCGAAGAATTCTGAGCTTTCCAGGTCTTCAGGAATCCGAAGGCGGATGATATCTTCGACGATTTGCCGTTCGAAGCCGTCGAAGATTTTGTTGGTAATGCCCATCTGGAGCGCATGGAACGCGTTCAGCCCCTTCTTCATGAGGTGGATGGAGGCGAGAAGACCTCTTAAATCCACAGGTTTGGTGGATATCTCCGAACTCGCGCTCTTCTTCTGGATGTCCTGGAAGAGCTCGGCGAACTGCCCCAGGTAGCCCTCCTTCATCTCGGGAAATTCCCGGCGCAGCAATTTATTGAGGTTCTCTGTGGAGATGACCGGCATTTCAATGACCATAAACCGGGAAGCGAGGGCCTCGTTTAACTCTCTCGTTCCGGCGTAGCCGTAGTTCATGGTTGCGATGAACCGGGTCGCGTCGTTCATGAAGATCTTGTCGTAGCCCGGCACGTCGATGATCCTCCGGTAGTCCAAAGTGGCGTGCAGCACGGCGATGGACTCGTTTTTCGCCATGTTGATCTCGTCCAGTATTCCGAATCCACCCCGGACGGCGCATTCAAAGATGGGGCCTCTTCTTAAAACGACCTGCCCGTCCCGGAAGGTGTCCGCTCCGATGAGCGAGGCGGAATCGGTGTTGACGTGGAACGAAATGTCCCAGCTGGGCCGCCCGAAAGCCGAGGCGAGATTCTCGGCCAGAACGTTTTTACCGGTTGCCTTGGGCCCCACCAACAGAAGGTTGTCCCCGCAAAGCAGGGCAGAGATGGCTTCCTCCCAGATCTCTTTTCCGTAATAATCAAATTTCGGGTTCGGGATTCTGTACTGCGTTTCTGAATCGATCTGATTGGATTTCCGGAAATCCTCTATTTCGGAAATCAAATGTTCGCTGATTCCTTCTTCTCTTAAAAAATCCAGCAAAGCTGACGCCTCCATCCGGAAAAAATCACTATCTGTAATAATAGCATTTATAAAGTCAAATGCAAGAGGAATACATGGAAGAGGGCAGGTCCTCCGCCTGACTTGCAGGAAAAGAATTATTCCATCCGTCTACGGCAAATGAGCCGTACGAAATGGAGAACAAATGCAATAAATTAACTAGTAAAAAAGTTATAAATATATGGCTAAAAGTAAAATGATGTTGTATTATAAAAAAAGTCGCCCGTAAAAATAACATGGAGTGTGACAATGATGTTAAAACTCCTCCAAAGAAGGACAAGCGCTGGTATTATTGGTAACGAGGCTGGTCCTGCCGCGGATATAAATGTAGTGAGAAACAAATCCATCAAGATTTCAGTATTATATTTCGTCATTGGCTGCGCCTGGATTCTACTTTCCGAGGGGTTTATACATCTCAATTTCCCGGATCACTCTGAAAAGGTAGAAATGATCTCCGTGTTTAAAGGGGTAATTTTCTTATCCATTACATCCATTTTATACTACAGGTTTATCTACAGGTCCATAAAAAGGACGTTTGATATATATAAAAAGCTTTTATCGGCAAACGTCGAGCTTGAAAAATCAAATTCTCTTTACAAAGAGCTTTGTCAGGAATTGGATCAAAAACAGCTGCTGCTGAAATCCCTTGTTGACTCCATTCCGGACATAATATTTTATAAAGACCCCAAGAGCAATTACCTGGGATGCAACAAAGCCTTTGAGGTGTTCTGCGGCAGGCCGGAGAGTGAAATTGTCGGGAAAACTGACCGGGAACTCTTTGATTTGCACGAAGCGGAAAAAAGCCGGGAGAGGGATATGGAGATGATGAAAACCTCTTGTCCCATTAGATATGAAAAGACGATCAATGACCCGGATGGGAATCAGATTTATTTGGAAATGCTGAAAACTCCTTATTACGATATGGATCATAATGTGATCGGTCTCATCGGTGTCAGCAGGGATATTTCCGAGCGCAGGAAAAGGGAAGAGGAGATCCGTTATTTAAGCTACCACGACGTACTTACGGGACTCAGCAACCGGACCTTTTTCAATGAAGAACGAAAACGTGTGGACACCGAGGGGTTTTATCCTCTGTCGGTTATATACGGTGATGTCAACGGTATGAAGCTCATAAACGACGCGTTCGGGTACGCGGAAGGGGACCAGGTACTTACCGAAATTGCGCAGATCCTGAAGAAGTGCACGAGACCGGGCGATACCCCGGCGAGAGTCGGCGGGGACGAGTTTTCAATTTTGCTGCCCAATACCGACAATCAGACGGCTAAATTGATTGCGGAAAAGATCAAACTTGAATGCGAGAGAAGACACTCCGAAAAGAACATGCTCTATCTTGATATCGCGCTTGGATATGCGACAAAAGACCGTGAGAGCGACTCCTTTAATGAGACGATGATTCTGGCGGAAGGCCTGATGTACCGGCGCAAGCTTCTGGAGCGGAAAAGCCTGCACAGCTCCATTATCTCATCCATTAAATCGACCATGTATGAAAAGAGTAATGAGACGGAGGAACATGCGGAACGGCTGGCGGAGCTCTCGAAGAAACTTGGCCGGGTGCTGGGCCTCTGCGAGGATAAGATCGACGAGTTGGAGCTGGTCTCCACCCTGCACGACATCGGGAAAATCAGTATCGACAGAAACATACTCGACAAGACCGATCAACTCAGCGAAGATGACTGGCGCGAAATCAAAAAGCATCCTGAGGTAGGGTACCGTATCGCCAATTCCACTTCTGAGCTCAGACACATTGCGGACTACATCCTGTGCCATCACGAGCGGTGGGACGGAAAGGGGTATCCCCAGGGCCTTGCGGGGAAAGAAATCCCCCTTGTTTCCCGCGTCATTTCCATCGTGGATGCTTACGACGCAATGACCCAGGACAGGGCGTACCGTAAAGCGCTGCCGAAGGAAGAAGCCATTGCTGAAATCACGAAAAACGCTGGTACCCAGTTCGATCCTGAAATCGCAAAAGTATTTATTGAAAAAGTCATTGCTTTCTGGGAAAAGGAAAACGAATCGTAATAAAAAAGGATCAACCAGATTAAAAATGGCGGTGTCTCAAAAATACATGAGACACTGCCATTTATCTTGTCATTTGGAGGCAAAAAGCCGAAGAAGCTTTGCAGCGCACACATTTGGCTGCCGGAAATCCCTCGCTTAAGGCTCAGGATGACCTTTTTATTCGGAGCTTCTTTTTTTGAGATAGCCCAATTTTACGCGTTTCAAAAGGAAGATCAATTTATGCCGTCAACACTCGCCATAACACCTGCGCCGCTTCCGCCCGAACGGCAGTCCTGCCCGGCAGCAGTTTCCCTCCGCCGCCTTGGACGATTCCCGTCCTCACCAGCGCTTCCATGGCCTCCGCGGCCCAGAGCGGAACGTCCGAAGCGTCGGTGAAATCGGAGAGGAGCTTTCCCGTGCCGCCCTCCGGCAGGCGGGCAATAGCCGTTATAATATGGTAAAGCAGCGTGAACATCTCCTGGCGGGTGATCTCCCGGGAGGGCGCGAACAGATTGCCGCCCGTGCCCTTTGAAATGCCCAGCCTCTTCGCCGCCACCAGGTAGCCGGTATACCATGTATCCCCGGCGTCAAAGAAATTGTCAGCGCCATCCTCCTCCGGACGGATGCCGTAAGCCCTCATCGCCATAGTCAGAAACTCCGCCCGTGAGAGTTCTGCCTCCGGTTCAAAGCACCCGCTTCCCGTGCCGGTCACAATCCCTCTGGCCGACAGGAAGGATACCGCGTCAAAATACCAAGCGTTATCCGTCACATCAGGAAACGCGGTGAAATGGTATCCCACGGCGCAGAGGCCCCAGTGAGCGACCGAAAAGCTCACGCTGCCCGACGCGGCGTCATACCGCCCGTTCGGAATGCAGACAGGCGCTCCGCTTCCGTCCAAATACCAGACTATGATGCTTTCGGGCGATCTAAGCTCCTCAGCCGTCGGAGTGTAGGGGATGCTCACGGTAACCGGCGCGTCCTGGCTGCTCCAGTCCATCGCCTCCTCACCGACAGTGAGCGCTAGCTTGACGAGCGGCCTTCCGCCCACGGCGGCTTTTTCCTCGTTGCTCAGGCCTACTAAGCCGCCCGCACCAATGAGGATTCCCGCGGTTTTGCCTCCGTCTGCGGAAAGCGCGCCGAGCATGTTTCGAGGAATGACCGCGGAAGCGAACTTCGTGGAGAGGGTAACCGAGCCGGAAGCCTGGGAGCCGCTCAGAACCGAGACAGGCATTTTCAGCTCGTAAGCGCTCACGCCGATATCCGGCATGACAATGACGGCGCCCTGCTCAAAGAGTCTGGAAGCTTCGGTGCCCCCCAGGCTCACCGTTCCGGTTCCGGAGCCGTTTATTAGCGTCACGGGCAGCGTTCCCGTCTGAACGTTCTTCACCTTCACGGCGGCGCGGTAGCCTTCCGTGGAGGAAGAGGAGACCGCGCCTCCCCCGTGAGTTTCCGGCGTATAGGTTTCACCGATGAGCAGAGGTGCGAAAATTAAATTGATAATCTCGCTGCCGCCGTGATACCGAAGGGCAAAGCCGGTGCTGTAAACGTCGCTTTCATCCTCCGTGCCAACGCCTTCAAACTCCCCGGTGCGGAAGATGTACGAGCGTCCGCCCATGTCCGCTCCGCCGTTTACGTCCATGTAGTAGTCTGCGCCGGCGTCGGCAAAGCTTCCGCAGAGGGTGCCGTCCTCCTCGTCCGCCGCCAGCGCCTCCTCCATCGTCATGCCGGAGTAGAGCACCCAGTTGGGATCGCTGCGGATGGCCGTAACATCCCCGCTTCCCGCCACCTGAAGAAAAGCGTCAAAATAGGAGTTCCCGGTGCCAGTTCCTACCCCTCTGGAGCGCAGAACGATCACGTCGGTCTGTGTTTCCGACGTCTCCTTGTCGGTATAAACCGCGGTGACGCGGTATTCCCGTCCCTCGTAGGAATAGGTTCCGCCCGACGCCGCCTGCGCCTCATAGTTGTAATTCATCGATTGCACCGCAATATTAATTTGATATAAGGCGTTTTCCGCGCCGTAGGTTCCGGTTCCCGTCACGGTTTCTTCGCTGAGCGGGATGAGCCGCGTGCCCGTGGACAGGTCGGAAAAATACATGTGCCCCGCGGTGTCCGCGGTGATAAAGGCGCTGCCGTTCCAGTACAGATCACCATTTTCGTTGATGACCCCGCCATTGGGTCCCTGGACATTGCCGCCCTCTTCAAAGGATACGTGGATATTGATATTGCCGATGGAAACCGTGCGTATGTCTCCGTAGGAAGTGCCGGAGGAATTCGTCGCGTAAGCGCGGTAGTAATAGGTCGTGTGTGTCGTTACCTCGAAGGAAACACGGTACTCACCCGCGCCGCCCCCCTCAGCCGCAAGCGCCGTAATATCACCGCCGCCGAGAACAAGGGTGTCCGTGCCCGAAGAAGCGGAATTTGCGGTAATGATAATCCCGCGCTGCGTGACCGCGCCGGCGCCCTCGCTTGTCACCTCGCCGTAAAGGTACAGGAGCTTCCAGGTGCTTCCGTCCGAGCTCATTGTAACCTTACCCGTGGTGACCTCAGGTACCAAGAGCGTGGAGAAGGTGTTGTGTCCCACGGTGTACCCGGTTCCGGCGCTGTTCACCGCAAAGGCGCGCACGTAGTAACCCGTTCCCGGCGTAAGCCCCGAGAGGTTTGCCGTAAAGCCGTCCGCCGAACCCGTGACTGTTCCGTTCGAGTAGCGCAGCGCTAAGACGCCCGCCTCGCCGATCTCCGGGTACTCGTCGGAGCTGCTGTAGACAAAGCCGAAGTCGGTAATCTCCGCGCCCCCGTCGTCGTAGACCGACGCGGAGAAGGTCACCGAGGTGGTTCTGATATTTTTTCGGCTCACGTTCGTGAGGGTGGGCGCATCAATATCCTCGGCCACCGTGACGGGGATGGTTAATTCAAGAGACTTGGTAAAGTCGTCCTCGGAATCGTTCCACGAGGAAGAGGTCTTCAGAACCAGCGGAAGATCGGTTCCCGTTCCCGTCGGCTTGAGGGAAACCGTATTCTCGGAAATCTGCGCGCCCAGAAGAGTGCTGGTGCCCGTAGTATCCAGCGAGTAAACGGTCTCAGCTCCGGCGAGGGAAAAGCTTGCCTCTTCCTCCGGCTCCAGAGAGAAGGAATCGGGCAGCGCGGAGAGGAAAACCGTTCCACCCACGGTTCCGTCCGCGGCTAGGATTCCCCCCGTAAGGGAAAGCTCCTCGTCCCGGTAAAGCCTGGCGGTGGAACCGCCGCAGAGATAGATTCCGCCCTCGCCGGGATCACCGGTTATGGAGCATCCCCGGATGATGACGTCGCTGCCGCCCTCCAGAGAAACGCCGCAGCCTTCTGAATCGACGGTGCCCCCGACAATGGAAGAGTCCTGCGCTGAGTAGAGGCGCACGCCCGCGACGGTTCCGCTCACTTCGCCGTCCTGCAGATAGAAGCTGCCGCCGCTCTGTCCGAAGAAGAGCGCCGCGTATTTGCCTTCAACGGAGCCGGCGCGTATATCAACATTCGCCCCGTTGCGGGCCTCCATGCCCGCGTTGCTGCCGGAAACCTGAATGTCGGAACCGCCTCTGGTGAGGGAAACGTATCCCCCGTTTAAGTAAATTCCGCTGCCGGTGGGCACCATACCTCCGGAAGAAGCGTCGGTGATGGTGCCGCCCTGGACGTCCAGCGTTCCGTCCTCCACGTAGACGGTGGCGCTGTTGGCTGTGCCGCTGTAGCTGTTGCGTATGGCGGTCCCCCCCGGCTGGATGGTGAGGCTTCCCCGCACCACCACTAGACCGTCGTTGTAACCGGTGGCGGCGTTCCCGGTAATGCCCAGGCTCCCCCCGAAGGAAACGCTGCTGCCCTCCGGTATGATGATCCGGTACCCGCCCGCGATGATCTTCGCCCCTGCCGATGCCAGCGTGACGTTTTTGTCCACAGTCAGGTCGCCGGTCAGCGTGATATCCTCCGTAATCCCGATGATGTCCCCGGCTTGAGCGCCGGATAGTACCGAACGCAGCTCTGTTTCATTCCCGGCGGCAGCGGTCGCCGCCAGCGCCGTCCCTGTCAGGAAAAGGGGCAGCGGCCCAATGGCCAGAAGAGCCGCCAGTATCAGAGACGTAATTTTACTTCCAAACGAATGTTTCAATGAAAATACCCTCCCTTAATCGCGCTTTTATTGCGGCGTATAGCCCTTGGAAGTATCGATGCGGATGGTCTGCGCGTCCGTGTCCCATGTAACGGAAAAATCAACGATGGCGGCCACGTCCCGCAGCTTAAAATAGTTGTTGCTATTTATTAGGTAAGCCTTGCATGGCGTCTGCAAACCGCCGACGAGCAGGGGAGAAGCCGTCGGCGCGGCGGTGACGGAGAGAGAGGTCCCGCGGGTGCTCAGTTCTCCCCCCACGGCGGTGTAGGGCGCTCCGGTGGTGAGAACAATGGCGTTTTGAGAGGAGTCCCACGCCACCTCAAAGGCTTTCCCGGTGTCCTTCAGAGCAAAGGCAAGGTCCCGCAGTTTGAAATAGTTATATCCGCCGATGGTATAGGCCTGAAAACTCACCGCTTTTCCGTCAATGGTAACCTGGGACGCGGAAGGTATCGCGCTCACGTTCTGGGGGGCGGTTTCGGGATAAAATGTCGTGGTGATCCGGTAACTGCCCCAGGTCCCGTCCGGGAGCTGCACGACGCTCCCCGTGTAGATCCAGTAGGTACCGGCAGACAGAGTGTCGGTTAAAAAGCTGCCGGATTTTCCTGGCGCCACGTTCTGTAGGTAGCGGGTCTGCATGCCGTTTCCGCTCATCCCAAGGCCCAGAAGGAAACCTTCGGAACCGTAAGCGTCAAGACTTACCTTCAGACTGCCGCGCTCGGTCAAGGTTACCGAGTAAAAATCGGAGCCGTCCCGAAGGTTGCCGGTACCGAAGAATCCCACGTTGCCGCCTGCGGCGCCGCCCGGAGCGATGGCGATCGCCTGGCTCTCGTTATCGTCCGGCTCTCGATCGGAGTAGACCGCGGCTTCAAAGGGCAGCGCCAGCGAATAGGCAAAGCTGCCGTTACTCATATTGCCGATGGAAATATAGTAGGTTCCGGCTCTCAAACCGAAGAAGCCCGACTGCGAATGGTTCTGCGTGGTCTGATCCAGAATGACGGGGAAGTACCCCCCGTTCACGCCGCCGATCACCAGATCGGCGAAGCCGGTCGTCACCTCACCGGCGACGCCGTCAATCTCTGCGATCTGGAATTGAAGACCAAGCACCCCGTCCGAAGGAAGTATGATTTTGAAAACGTCGGAGCCGTCCGATATCCTCTCGTCGCTGACCTCGCCGATGGTGCCCTGCAGGATGACATTTGGGCCGATGGTCTGGACGTTTTCCTCCGTGGTATTCGTGTTTTCCTCCTCCCGTACCGAACCGAGTGTCTGACCAGCGGCGAAAGCCGTGCCCGGGTACCCGACCGCGAGCAGCGCGAGCAGTACGCAAAGGGCGATAGCCCTCCTTCTTTTCTTTCCGGTGTTCATTTCCCATCTTCTCCTTTCCATGTGATAAAAGCGCTCTCCAGCGCGGACCGGATCATCTCGTCCAGGGCTTCCAGCAGTCCAAGAGCGGATAAGTCCGCCTGCTTTCTGTTCGGGCAGACGGAAGCCTGCTCCACCGTGACCGCCACCTCATCCCGTTGCTCCGCCGATACCCGGATGAGAAACTGCGCGGCAGTTTTCCGATCCAGCGCGATCAGAATGCCGGCGTCCGAATTGGAAGAAATAAGCCTCCACTTCAGCTTCTCCAACGTGTCGTACAGAGAGGCGAGCGCCAGAGGCTTCGAACAGGGATAGCGCCGCTGTCGTATCTCCATAGAACCCCCCTCCTCTATTCCTGCCTCAATATCGTAAGCCCTATTACGCGTTTTCGCAGTATGATCTTAGGTATGAGACGTCCGGGAAGCGCCCGGTTTTCTGCCCGGTCCCCTCCCTTCGCGTAAATTCGGTAAAAAAGCGGCGTCTCAAAATAAATGAGACGCCGCCGGACAGCTTGTCATTCTGAGGCCAAAGCCGAAGAGTCAACTCGGCGCACTATATCGCCGCATAAGATCCTTCGCTTGAGCTCAGGATGACATTTTAAATTTATAGATGCCTCCAGACAAGCTTTTTATGAACGTACCTTGGCGATCAACTCGGAACGGTTTTTCACTCCGGTCTTTTTAAGAACTTTGCCCACATGGGTTTTCACCGTCGTCTCCTCAATGTGCAGGTTGGCGGAGATTTCCGCGTTGGACCGCCCCAGCAAAAGCTCGCTTAAAACCTCGGCTTCCCGGGAAGTAAGGGAGTACTGCCCGGCAAGAAAAAGCGCCTCTTTCGAGCATCCAAGGGGTTCGCGGCTCTCCAGCTTCTGCCGTAGGGCGCGAAGGTGCTCGGATACCTTGGCGGAGGAGAGGCTGAGTCTTTCCGCGATCTCCGAGCGAGAACGCCCTTCGCATAAAAGCTGCGCCACGAGGAATTCCCCCTCAACAAGGTCAAGGGGCTGCGTCCATACCGGACTTGCCACGCCCCCGGCATCCGCCAGTAGGGCGGACCGCGCTTCAGCGGAGCAGGTATCCGCCTGCTCCTCCTGCCGCATGCGAAGATTCAGGAGGGCCGCCATCAATGTGGAATCCTCCTGCCTGCGCCACACGAAGAAGACGAGGGGGATCAGCGCGAGGGCGCACACAGCGCCGAAGATTACCAAAGGCCGCTCGATCTGCTCCGATAGCAAGATTGTGGGAAGCCACAAATCCTGCGTCCAGGACAAAGCGGAGGCCAGCAGGGTGTGGGTCACAAGCCCCGAAACTGCCGCCAGCCTGGGCCTGGCGCTGAAAGGGAAAAAGAGCAAAGGCATGGTCAGAAAGGAAAACTCAGTAATCGTGCCGCCGAACTCGCCCAGAACCAGCAAAGGCGCGGCGAAAACGCCGTTTTCCGGCGCGAGGGCCGCGAAGCACCCGATGAGGATGAGCGCGAGACCAACGGAAAACCCAACCCGTTCCATCCCCTTGTCGCTGAGGTGCGCGTAAAACAGAAAGGACAGGGGAACCACCGCCCATGCGGCCAGCGAGAAGAGGTCGTCGCTTTCCAGGCTGCCCATCAGCACATGGGTATGGATGAGCGTATTGAAGATATTGAGCAGCACCAGCAAAAGAAAGACCGCCGCCATGCGGGCGGTAAGCTCCGGCGTTTTCTTCCGCTCCGCCCGGGGCAGCGCGGCGCGCTCGAAGCGGGGAAGGCCGGAAAGAGCGCCCCGAAGCCCCGCCGGCGCGAAGAGGGACAGCAAGGGGAATTTCACCGAAAAGGGCAGGGGAGCGATCGCCCAGATCATTTGAATGACGATCGTCACCGCAACGGCGGAGATATAAGCGCGCATGCGCATGCCCTCCCGGGCCAGCAGCAGCACCCCATATAAACGGCGGCTGAGCAGAGGGGCCATCAGAAGGGCGGAGAGCCAGAAAAATAAGGAAGCGGCCCGAACCGGGAGGAAAGGAATGAGAAAGGTGCACGCGGCGCCCAACATGGTTACGGCGGGGAGCGCCTTCTCAAAGGTCTCCGAATGGTTTTCCGCCGTCAGCGCGCTTCCCACAAGTCCGGCGCATAAGAGCAGCATAAAGACAAGCTCAATGATCGTCCCGGAGAAGAAAGGCTCGTAATAACTGATCATGGAGCCGAAGAACCAGAAGAAGGCGCAGACAAGCCCAAACCACTCCCTTTTTAAAGTGGCGTCCTGGTCCCCGGTGAGAAATAAGATCATTGCTCCCGCTCCCTTCGGACAAAAACCGCTGGAGTATATTTTGCTATTATATAACAATATGATAATAATTCCCAGTTATTTTTCAGTAACAAAATAAAAATTGGGCCGACCGGCCCAATTTTTAAAAGCTTATTTGTTTTTATCCATGGACTTGACCGCCGCCTGCAGCGCCGTATTTGCCACCGGCCCCGCGACCTTGCTTCCCGCCCCGCCGTTTTCGACGACCACCACAAAGGCGAGCGGGTACTCCTCATTCCGTAAAAATCCCGCAAACCACGCGTTCGGCGCGTTTCCGCCGCCAACCTCCGCCGTGCCCGATTTTGCGCACAGGTCCAGCCCGGGGAAATTGCCCTTCCCGTAAGTCTGCACCACGTCGTTGTGCATCAGTTCAGAGAGCTTCCCAGACGTATTTGCCGACAGAATCCTGTTTCCGTCCTCGCTCAGGCCGGTACCCTGCAGAGTCCCGCCCGGCGTGACGACTTTCGACAACAGCGTCGGGACGACCGGTATTCCTTCCCGCGCGATTGCCCCCATATAAACCATCATCGCGCAGGGATTCACCAGATCGGTGTACTGACCGATGCCCGACCAGGCGACGTTGGCGTCGGTCGTGCCGGTGGCGTCGTAGAAGCCTTTGGCGGTGGTGACGCCGTCAAAGCTCAGGGAGCTGTTCACGCCAGCCTTGTCGGCATATTGTTTGAGCACGCTCTCCCCAAGCTCTTCGGAAATCTCCGCGAAAGCGCAGTTGCAGGAGACCGCCAGGGCATCCTCAAAGCTCAGTTTCCCATGAGCTTCGGGACAGGTGATGGTGTCACTGCCCACAGTGATGCTGCCGGTGCACTTAAATTCCCGGTCGTAAATATCGCCTATCCTATCGATAGCCGCCGCGGCGGTAATGAGCTTGAAAACGGAACCCGGCACAAAGGTGGAGGAGAGAAACCTGTTGAGGTAGGCCCCCTCGTATTTTTCCGGCTTGCCCGCGATGTCGGGTACGTTTTCGGGGTCATAGGAGGGCGAGCTCACCATGCATAGGATCTCTCCCGTTTCGTAATTATAAATGCCGACGGCTCCCTTATTTCCGCCCAGGGCTTTATAAGCCGCCGCGCAGACCGAGGAATCGACGGAAAGGTAGACGTCGTTTCCCTTACCGTTCAAATTGAAGTCCCCGTTCAGAAGGTCGTACCCCGCGAGCCGGTAGGCGAAGAGCTTGAGTCCTCCCGTGGAGATGAAGCCCTCCCGGTCCCCCACCGCGTGCAGCGTGGCGGTGCGGATTTTCGAACTCTCGTTGTAGACCGTTTCTCCGCCCGAGGTGTCCACAAGGACGGTCCCGTTCCTGTCCAGGAGCCTGCCGGTATGGATCACGCCGCTTGTGTAAATATGGCTGTTCGCGTAGAAGGAAGACCATTTGGAAGCGCCCACCAGGTATTTCACAAGAAATACCGACGTACCAAGCAGCAGGAGCCCCGTGAGCACAAGCACCGAAACCGCTCTGGATGAGATTCTTTTCAACCCTTAACACCTCCCGGAGCACGTAGGGAGTCAGGCGGATTCCCCTTTGCGCCGCGCTTCAGGCAGGAAGTCTTGAGAAAAGCGAGCAGGCCCCATGCCGCGGCCATACTGGTGCCCCCGCTGGAGACAAAGGGAAAGGTTACGCCGGTGAGAGGAAGGATATCCACAGGCCCAAGCACGTTGAGAGCGGTCTGGAACACGAGAAGGGAAGCGCTCGCGCAGGCCGCTATCATATAAAAGGTGCTCCTTGCGTTCTTCACCGACCTTACCGTGTAAACAGCAAGGCAGACGATCACGGCTATGGCGGTCAGCGCGATGATAAGCCCCCACTCCTCGCAGAGAATGCCAAATACAAGATCGGCGTCGGCGGCGGTCACGTTTCTGAGCCATCCGTTTCCGCCGCCCATGCCCAAAAGGCCCCCGCTGGCCGCGGCGGAAAGGGTCCTCGTCTGCTGGTAGCCCGTTGTGCTGGCGTAGTTCCACACGTGTCCCCAAGCGGAAAAGCGGCTTACGATATAAGGCTTGAAATGGAACACCAGCAAAGCCCCGCAGCCGGAAACGGCGCAGATGAGGGAGAGGGTCATGTAGTCCCCCGACCGCAGAAAGGCGATAATCAGGAAGGTGACGAAGAAAACAGCCGCCGTCCCGAAGTCGCCCATCAGCGCCAGCGCGCCGATACACACGGCGGAAAAGCCGATGAACATGTAGATATTCCGTTTGGCGTAGAGTCTGTCGAGTGTGGCCGACCCGGCGTAAATAAAAGCGATCTTTGCCAGCTCCGATGGCTGCACGGACATTCCGAATAAGCTGATCCAGTTCTTCGCCCCGTTGATGGAACGGCCCAGCACAAGACTGAGGGATAAAAGCGCGATGGCTCCGCCCGCCATAAGCCATCTGGCCTTTTTGGCCCGGTCAAGGTCCTTAATGTAATAGGAAAGGACAAGGAAAATCACAAGACCCACGCAGAAGGCGGCAAACTGCCTCACGAGTCTCTCCGGCGCCGAGGACGAAACCACCGCGAGACTCAGTCCGGTGAGAAAAAACGCCAGAATCTCCGGCTCAAAAAAAGCCTCGTTCCGTTTGCGCCGGAAAAGGTAATAGCCCCACATGACCGCGATCAGAGCAGCGAAAACCGCGGGCACGGCAATGTTGACGTTCTGCGCTTCCGCCATGCACAGCTGCAGCGCGGAGAGCATTTGGAACAAGGTAAGTAAAAACAGGGTGCTTGACGGCTTGATCGCCCTGTTGGGTTTTCCCCCGGCCTTTCCGCGCTCTTCCGCGGGGACCGGCAGCAAGGTCATGTCCACGTCGGCGAGCCTGATCCGGTCGCCGTAGGAAACAGGTGATATGCCCGTTACCGCAGCGCCGTTCACCGTGATACCGCCCGTGGATTTGAGGTCGTCAACCGTCCACTCTTCCTTTTCCCCTCTGATAAGGGCGGCGTGGGAACGCGAAACGGTGGGATAGTTCAGGCAGATATCCGAAAGGGGAGAGCGGCCGATGGTGTTTTCCCAATGATAGAGCGGCAGCTTTAGCCCGTTCGGAAGGCTGAGATAAGCCCAGACTTCCCCGGAGTCGCGCTCCAAGAGATTTTTCGCGCACCGGTAGACAATGAGAACGGCGAGCGGGGGCAGAATCCACCTGACAGCGGAAGTAAAAAGCTTGGGAAAACCGACGGCGGAAAAATAGGCATACAAATTTACGCCGATTTGATTGAGTCCCGGCGTGATGTTGTTCCCCAATTTTTGAAACCAGGAAGCCAAATCCAAAGCAAATATCTCTTTTCTTTCTATTATGAACACGATACTATCACTTTTTTCCTGCAATTTCAACTTCTCACCCAATGCCGCTCCAATAAAAAGCCATATAATATTCTACTTTAAAGAACTACATCAAATGGCTGTCACCCAAAAGAACGCCATCAAAAAAGAATGTCCCCCCAAAAGGATGTCGCCCCTAAAAGCATACCATCGCCAAAAAGGATGTCATCCTGAGCGCAGCGAAGGATCTTAATGAGCGAGCTAAACTTATGAGTAAGCCGCCCTCGTACCCTTCAAAACACCCCCGCCCGTCTCAAAACGGCAATCGTAATGGCGGCGCCTCACGCGTTGTGAGGCGCCGCCATTTTGTCAGAATCAGTCCAGCGCAAGCTTTCCCAGCGGCGCGAGCGAATGCAGATCAAAAGCGCGTACCGCTCCGCCCTGTACGTAATACAAAGTGCCGCCGATATAGCACAGCCGGTTGGAACCGTATGAGTAGTAGATGTCTTCCCCGGAAGGATTCTCGGCGGGAATTTTACCGACGAGCGTAAAGCCTGAGCCGCTCCAGGACAGCACAACGGCGCCGCTGAAATAGCTGCTCGTTCCCGAGGATTTGTTTTCGGTCAGGGAAGCGTCGAAAGCAAAGGTCTGGTCTTTTCCATCCAGCATCAGGGCCTTGTGGTTATAGAGCGCCTCGGCATAGCTGCCCGAATCGCCCAGAAGGAAACTCTGCACCTCGAGAGGATTTTCCGGGTCGGACACGTCGAAGAGGGAGAGCTTCAGTCCGCCCTGCCGGGTCCCGATCACCACATATTCCCCTGTGTCGGGGTCCATCACGTACATCTGCTGGGTGTCGTAGCCGATCCCCATCACCAGCGTGTCGCTCAGGGGATGCAGATAATTTGAGAAGCCGGGGAGCTTCAGTTCACCCGTTACCGTGGGATTAGCAGGGTCGGACAGATCGATCACAAAGAGGGGGTCCATGTTGCGGTAGGTTACCACATATCCGGTTTTTCCTGTAAAGCGCACCGAGTAGATCCGCTCGCCCGGGGCGAGGCCTTCCACCGCTCCGATGGTGTCGAGCTCCCCGTCCAGCACATAAACCGCGTTTTCGTTCTGATCGTTGTTCCATGTTGTCGTGGCGATGCGGAGGTTTCCCTCGTACTCATCCATGGAGAACTGGTTGAGAATGGTGCCGTCCACCTTGCCTGAGGCCGCGTAGCCGAAATTGAGGCCGTCCAGCTTAAACTTCACCACCGAGGTTTTTACCGCTTGGCTGTCATAGTCGTAGGCGGCGATATAGAGGGCGTCGTCGTTCATATAGAGATTGGTTCCGGCGCCGAGAACGGCTTCCGTGTGCGCTTCCGCTGTAGGTTCGCCGAGATCGACGGCGGTGACGGTGAGATAGGAGGAGCAGCTTTTGCCGGGGAAAGCTATAATGCAGTCCAGCGGCAGGGGGCAGGCCGTATCCGATACCGCCGAGTCGCGGACGTACGGGACGATTTCAACCGGATCGGTGCTGTAAATATACTGATTTGCGATCAGATAGAGATAACCGTTGTTGATTCTGGAGGACAGGAGGCTTCCCTCCACCTCAACTTCCTTTAAAAGCGTGGCCTTTCCCGATACATCGATGTCGTAAATCCCGGCATAGGTGAAGGAGCTTCCCCTATAGGGCATGCTCATTTCGCCTGAAACCTTCGCATCGTTTTGGACATAGGGTATGGAGTAGCTCCGGTCGTATTTGTAGCCGAGGACAATGAGACGTCCGTTGCTGACATAAATTTCGCTGTACCCGAGATTGTCGGAGGCTTTGACGACGTCGGTCCGCGTGAGGGAGGCCCCGTCCGCCCGCACGATGGTGACGCGGTCATACTGGGCGATATAGATGAATTTCCCGTCCGTCTTTACGATGTCCGACTCGTCGATCCCCTCCACCTGCACGTTGGTGGAGGAATAATCGCTGTCGGCGGAGGCTGTCGGCGCGGCCTCGCTTTCTGCGGCCTGAGCCTTATCGGTGCTCCCGTTTGTAACGGTGTCTCCTCTGTCCACGCCGTAAAAATAGGCGTTGGATACGATCAGGGCTTCCAGCTCGTCCATGGAGCCAAGCTTGATGGCGGCGCCGATTTTCTCTTTCACAAGGCCCGTCAGCGCCGTATCGGACGCAAGGTTTATTTTCTCATCCGTAATGGCGACAATCCGGCTGTTGTAATCGACGTTCTTTCCCAAAACGGTTTCGGCGATGGCGCGCAGCGGCACCAGGCAGCGGCCCTTCACGGCCTGTGTCACGGTGTCGAGCTCATAGGTCTTGCCGTCGTAGAGAAAGTAGTTTTTCCCCACCGGAAATTCGGCGGTTTTGCCTCCGAAGACAATGGTTGCCGCGGAGGTGGCGGCATCGTAGGAAACGTCGGCGCCGAAATGCTCCGAGATAGCGCGCAGCGGCACCAGTGTGCGGTTCTGAAAAACAACGGGAACCAGGCTGAGATTGTCCGAATCCAGCGGCTTTACGGTTTTACCCGCAAGCGTGAGAGGACTGCCGAGATAGAGGTAAAGCTCCGTGCCGCCCGCGCCTGCGTCATTGGGCGCGGCGTTTGCATAAGCTCCGAAGGAGAATACAGAGACCAGAAGGACGGCGCACAAAGCCAGCGCGACTGTTTTTTTCATTTCATTTCACCCTTTCGATTTTCCGGTCTGACCTTTCAAAAAAAGAACTTCATCTGTGCAATGATACATCTGAAGGATTCGGCACTTATTTAATTGTACAATGAGGTAGACGTATTTGAATCTAAAAAGTTTCGTTTCGGGTGATAAAACTTAACATCTGTTATAAGCAAATCATAACAGCCTGTCCGAAAAAAAGAAAGCCCTCCCGTCAGGCGCCGCGAAAAAGTCAAAATCGCAAGTCAAAACCTCTTGAGAACATTACGGTAAAAAGACGCGAATAAACTGCAGCGTAACGGGCGCCCCGACAATCGGCGCATCCTGCGTCGTCAGGGTGAGAAGGCCGGTCTGCACCGAATAATTGATCTTCGGCTGCACGACGCCGTTTACAAAAAGATTCTGGTAAGAGCTCAGAAGGGGGTCGATGATCCCTCCACTGCCGTACATGGCGATTTCATCGCTGTTCGTGTAGATTTTGTTGCCTCTGGACAGGGCGTTGTAAGCGTATGACTCCGCCTTCAGCCGCACACCGTCCGAGTTTCTGATGGTCAGGGACTCCAGAATAACCGTTGCCCCCTCGGGAGGCTGGTCGGTTGTTTTCAGTTCCAGACGATTCTTGCTGACGGCATAGTTGACCGACGGCTGCAGCGTGCCGTTGACGTAAAGGTTAAAATACGAGACGTCTTCCGGCGAAGGAATGCCTTTGCCGCCGTAATCGGGCAGCTGGTCGATGTCGGTATAAATACTTTTTGTCCCGTTTGAAAGGGCGGCATATTTATCGCTTGTGACGGTTACGGTTTTGCCATGGTTCGTTTCAAAAGTGACGAACGTGAGAATGACTGTCTGGTTGTCGGGAGGGGTATCCTTGGTGAGAAGATACAGATTCCCCGCCGATACCGAGTAATTCACGTTCGGCTGCAGCACCCCGTTGACGAACAGGTTATAGTAGGAAACGGAGTCGGGGGAGAGGATGCCCCTGCCGCCGTACTGCGTCAGCTCATCCTGGTTGGTATAGTGCATTTTGTCCCCGTCCGACAAAGCGTTGTACTGATACAGCCACGCCCTGAGCATGAGAATCCAGACGGCGGAGGATTGGGTCCTGAAACGGCAGCAGTCAAGGACATTCATCACGCTGATGCAGACCTTCTCGCCAAGGCAGACCGAGGAACCGGCCGTCTCCACAAGAACGTCCTGGTAATCGCAGGACCGGACGGCGGTGTCGATTTCAACGAATATATTGATTTGTTCGATTTCCGTTCCGGACATGACGGGAACGCCGTAACAGCGAAACTCCATGACCGTAAAATCCAAAAACGAGCCCGCGGGCTCATAAATGCAGATATGATTGATGACATGAAAGGGAATGGGAGGCGAAAGTTCCTTCCCCTGCACATAAACGGTGATATAACCGCTCACAAGAACGGACGCCGGCTTCTTGACCGAAGCGGGTTCCGTTCCGCACGCGGGACATTTTTTAGAGGAGCACAGCTCGGTAAATGTAATGGAACCGGCCTTGTACGGATCGGCCAGTTTCCCGCTCTGATCCGTTAAACGGCAAAGAATCAAAGGCGAATTGCAGATGGACATGGCTACCTCTCCAGTTTTCTTGTAGGTTTAGCATCATAGGTGTCCAATGCGATGTTGTTTCTCCAAACCGGATCTCCTTCCGTATGTAGCAACAACTCCAAGCGTTTTGTTGCCCGAAGCTGTTGCCAAAGCTGCCGCCTATCGGCTAAAAGCCGATCTTACGGTTGAAGCGATCAGCCCGAAATGGTCGGGGCGGAGGTGTCTGGCTCGAAGTTTGTGACGACCAGCGCGATAATCTTGCCCGCGTCAATGTCGGTTGCCGCGCCAAAGGTGATCGTAACTTCGGTAGTGGTTACAGTGGTCACTACATCGCCTTCCTGCAGCTCACCGTTGATAAACAGCAGATAGTAGCCGTTGTTTGCCGCCGCGGGCACCAGGCCGCCTTCAGCAACTTGGGTTCCGCTGTCGTCAACCCAGGCAGTGTCGTCAATCGTATAGGTTAAAGCGCCGGTATGCCCTGTGGACGTGTGAAAAAAGCTGGTTGCGGTCGGCTTAGCGGTGGTTGTCGGTTTGGAAGCTGTCATCGTCAGCTTTAATAATGAGGTTGGCATAATTCACCATCATAAAAAAGATTTTATACCAGCGGGATTTTGGACGGTATATGGTCCACTTCATAGTATGACGCCAAAACGCGTACGGTGTCAGAAACTGCGGAACTCGCTCCCCATATCCGTGGGACGGAGGTTAAAATGCGCAGGCCTCACGGGACTATGCCGGTGAGTGCCGCAACAGGATAAAATTACACCCTGATCCACAAGAGATCAGGGCGTAGGATTGAAATGATGTTAACTTTCGCCGGTTTGCGGTCTGCGCCGGGCCGAAACCCGAACCGTCATTTTAAAGCCGCGGTAATGATGGCCATCTTGTAGACTTCATCCGCGTTGCAGCCCCTTGACAGGTCGTTGATCGGAGCGTTCAGCCCCTGCAGGATGGGACCGTACGCTTCAAACCGTCCAAGACGCTGGGCAATTTTATAGCCGATGTTTCCGGCGTTGATATCCGGGAAGATAAATGTATTTGCCCGGCCCGCCACGGCGGAGCCCGGTGCTTTTGTTTTCGCCACTTGAGGGGAAAAGGCGGCGTCAAACTGAAGCTCGCCGTCTGTCGGAAAATCCAAATTCATTTCCTTTAATTTTTCCGCCGCCATACGGACTTTGTCTACTGATTCTCCCTGGCCTGAGCCCAATGTGCTGTAGGAGAGCATCGCGACGACGGGGTCGATGGAAAAAACTCTTGCCGTTTTGGCGGTTTCAACCGCAATTTCGACCAGCTCGCCCACACCGGGAGCAATATTGATGGCGCAGTCGCCCATCGCGTACCTCTCTTCGCCCGCATCCGTTATGCGGCGCAGGATAAAGCAGCTGGAAACGATGCTGTTTCCCGGTTTCGTCCTGACGATCTGAAGAGCCGGACGGACGGTGTCGGCGGTCGAGTAAGTTGCGCCGCCTAAAAGGCTGTCGGCATACCCGGATTCCACCAGCATGGTGCCGAAATAATTTGCTTTTTTCAAAATCTCCCGGTAGGCCGTAGGCTCCAGTTTTCCCTTTCTCAGCGCAAAGAGTCTGGCAGCCATGGAATCGAGGCCGGGATAGCTTAGTGGATCGATGATTTCAATCCCGTCAATGGGGAACCCGAATTTCCTTGAGGCTCCGCGTACTTCCTCATAATTTCCCAGCAGAATCGGCTCAAGGATGCCCTCCCGTTTCAGGCGGCTTGCTGCCTCGAGGATTCTCTGGTCCGAACCTTCTGTAAATACAAGTTTCTGCCGTTTCATTTTCAGTTTTTCAATCATAGCGTCAAACATAATTAAAACCTTCCGTTATCTAGAATTAATGATGATGCCAATTTGAAGCTCCGCCGAAGCTTTCCCTCAAAGCAAAGAGTATCGATGATGTAAAAGCCCGATGCACTCCAAGAGAGGACATCGGGCTTCTTGGCATAATGTGAAAATAATTTCACACCTTTATTGAGAGGCTCATGTGTTTGAGTAAGCGCAATTGAGCTGCGATCGTATCTTTGCTATTCCTGCATACTGCCTTCACCGCCCATAGAGGCTGTCATTCCCTTGAGATATTCCAATGGAAAGGGCGGCTCACACAGAGGTTTCATGGCTATACTCATAAGCTTCATGGGGTTATCATCTGCTGCAATACGGTTGGACGAAAAAGTACCGCAACGGCGGCAGCGGTGGATAATCGCCCACTCGCCGCCTTTGCGCACCCAGACAGCCACAGGTTCCATAATTCCGCCGCAATCAGATTCCCGATCTCCGGGCTCAATGTCTACATGCAGACTGGAAAGGCAGTTGGGGCAATGATTGCGATGGTCACTGGCGGCTCCCGCAGGAAAGACCGGTCGACCGCAGACTTTACAGGTAAAAATGTCGCTCGAGGCATGTGTTTTGTAGTAACCTTTTTCATATTGTTTGCGTTTATTCTCACGGTTCATGGAATAGATCCTCCAAAAAGTAATTTATCTTCCTTTTGGGAGGAATGCGGTGGTTTATCTGTCGCAAACCTCCCGGTTTGCAACAATCTCCAAATAATTCTTTTTCAAAAAAAGCAGTTCCCCTTTCTTCCCTGTACTTAATTAGACAATTTCGGTTCCTCACCGAATTGCTGCCTCAAGAATTTTTCTGGTCCGAACTCTCTGAAAACACAAGCTTCCGCCGGTTTGTTCTCAGCTTTCAATCATAGCGTCAAACATAAGGAAACCTTTTGGTTTCATTTATCACTGTGATCGAAATAGTTGATAACCATATGCTCCGCGTCGCAGAAAGGCTTGTTCTTGGATTTCCCGCAGCGGCAGAGTACCACCCGGTTCCTCGGTTCATACATCGTTCCGTCGGCCGATTCGATCGGGATATAACCCTTGACGAAAATACCCGCGCTTACGCCCTTCTCGGGGTCCTGCATAATATCGATGGAAGGCTCCAGGACAGGCTCATACGCGTTTCCGTCCTTGTCCGCGGCCGTCAGCCGTCCCGACGGGCAGCCGCACGCGGCCTGGATGGCCTCCTCGCGGTTATTTCCCTCCCCGGAGTCTTTGGTTAACTCCCAGGCGCTGCCCCCGTTCCTGTGGCAAAAGCGCGCAAAAGCGCACCGCCCGTCATCCAGAAGGTCAAGTTCGGGTCCTTCCATCAGCGTGACTCTCTCATGGTATTTGCTTCTGGAAGCCGTTTCTTCTCCGCGAAAGCCGGTTTTTACATGGGTCCCGTCGCAAAAGGGCGCGTTTTTCGACTTTCCGCACCGGCAAAGCGCATAGCTTTCGTTCTGCGGGAGCCTGCGTCCCTCTTTGAATTCGTACTGCCTGCCTTTTGGAAGGATGTATTTTTCCGAAAGAGGCACGTTACCCGATACGAGATAAGGACCGTCCTTTGTGATCTTTATTCTATATTTGATGCTTTCATCATTCACAGCAGTAAACCTCTCTTCCAGTATATTGATATACTATTTTAAAACAGTCTGTTTGTAAAGAAAAATTTCAAATCGGTATGAGAACGTGCAGGTGTAAAGCCCAATCAAGACACCTCCGGTCTTGGTGCGCGAAGCGGGAAATGTTTTGACGGTTATGAAGAAAAAAGTTAGGGAATTCCACTTGAAAACGGTGCTTTGATAAATAATTTTATGTTGTAATAAAAAGTAATAATAGTATAATTATAAGCAATATTATATTCTGAGGGAGAAAACGCAATGCAAAACGATGACAACTTATATCCGCTCCCATTTACCATCAAGTATAAACTGAAGCTCAGAACGCATCTTCTTTATGGGTTTATAATAGCACTTTTTTCGGCTGCGATGTTTATCCCAGTAGATACCATGAAAAAAACACTCTACTTAAGCCTTAATATAATACTGATTCTCTTCTTCCTTGTGTTATGGATATTGATTGTGCAAACAGGTAAAACTCATTTTTTGCTTGATGAAACCGGTATTACATGCTTCGGTTTATTTCATTGGAATAAAACAATAAGATGGGCCGATGTTCATTCGGTTAAAAGAATCAAACGGAATCACAATGATATGATCGCGATCGCAAGCAAAGATGGTTTTAAAAAATACAACGGTTCGGTTGTCTATTCTCTTTCAGAAGCGCAGGGTGGATATTATGATCTGGCGATACTAATTTCCTTTTTGCATAATATAAATTTGGAAAAGCTGTTTGCTACCATCAATGTTCATGTTCAAAACGCCTCAAAAAGTGACTCCGAAATCCCCCCAAAATATACCATAATATATCAGAATCCGACGCAGCCGGATAACCAGCATACGGCGATTAGGTTTTTAGATACATTTTTCATTTCAATTTTAGCCGCCATTGTCTACGGCTTTTCAATTTTAATATGGAATTTAAATGTGTTTGCCATCCCTGTTCTATTCTATACGATTATTCTCGCATTACATGCAAAAATCCTTCGGGAAAATAAAAGCTTGTTAATCAGTATATTATCGGCGATTATTTGCTGCTGGCATGCGATTCTTGCAGCTTTAGTCTATCTGGTAGTATTGAATACTGATTACAGAGCTGAGTTCGGCATTCTCCGGACTGTTTCAGCCTGTGCTGAATATATTTTTAATCATCCGCACGAGTTTCTTGACTTTTATATAATTGCGGTCATTCTTTTTGCTTTTACTTTTCTCATTGGGCTGCCGTCTAATCTGTATAGAAAAATGAAAAGCCCATTTATAAAACGGCAAAATGGGTTTTATGTCGAAAAGAAAAGGAATTCCGTTACAGTCTACTCAATCGGATACTCGGATTATGACGATAAGTCTGAAAAAATGGAAATAACCATCTTCCCCAATGTCTGCAAAATAGAAAACGAAAGAAAAAAGCTGCTTGCCTTTTATATCCCCAAAGAAATCTTCGATGAAATAGGCATTCATATGAGCAAGCCGGAGATTGTCGAGCTGCAATTGCAAGAATACATCAAGTTGGGACTGGGCGGTCAAGCCTGGCCAAAGACATATGGGTATACATGCACTTTAATACTCAATAATAACAGACAGCTTGAAATGATAAAAATAAATTGGTAGCATATTCACCTCAGGCTGTTTCCAATTTCCATAACTTCCGCTTCAAGGATAAAATTGCACCCCCGCCTGATACCCCAATGGCACTATTTTTAACCGAGTAGGCTATGTTGTACTTTACAAAATAGAGATATGAAAAGGCTCTGATTCCCTAAGAAATCAGAGCCTTTTCCTTGGTGCGCGAGGCGGGAGTTGAACCCGCACGTCCGTATTGGACACTAGAACCTGAATCTAGCGAGTCTGCCAATTCCACCACTCGCGCGCATCAGAAAGTCACTTGACGCAAGAGTTATAATACCATGCGAAAAAGAGCATGTCAAGACTTTTCATCCAAATCCCGCCCTTTTTTAAAGGGCGGGATTTGACATAGATACCTTTAGTCGAAAAGCTTGAACTCTCCAAAAAATCTGAAACACAACAGAAGAATGGCAATAAAGAGCACGACCATCAAAATGGGAACCAGGTCGAAGAATTTTTTCTTGATTTTACTTTTTTTCAAATGACGTCCGCCTTTCTCAGAGAAATCCGCCTTCGTGCGGTACGGATGGTAAGTCCGTCAAACGGGCGGCGCTTCCTGCCAGCCCTTGCAGACGTCCACCCATCCGGCGCAGGCGGAATACGCCTCAAGTTCTGCGCAGGTAAGCTTGATCGCGGAGCTTGCGCTGCCCGCCGCGGGGTAAACGGTGTCAAACCGCCGAAGAGAGAGATCCAGATATGCCTCTACGTCTGTATTGGTCACGCCGAAGGGGCAAACTCCGCCCACCGCATGGCCTGTAAAGTGAATTACCTCGTCGGCAGTAAGCATCTTTGCTTTACAGTGAAATTGCGCCTTGAACTTAGTGTTGTCTATCTTGACATCGCCCGCGGCGACAACGAGGACGCAGCCTCCGTTCACCGAAAAGGAAAGGGTCTTGGCGATGCGCGCGGGAATCACGCCCACGGCTTCGGCCGCCAGTTCCACCGTGGCGCTGGAAACATCGAACTCCAGGATGTCGCCCTCGCGGCCTTTTTCGCGAAAGAAGGCCCGTACCTTTTCAATGGACACTTAAGGACGCCTCCCGGATTTCTTCTGCTCCGATTTTTCGAGGAAACGCTTGTAGTCGATGATAAAGCGGCCGTGGGTGCCTTTGCCGATTACGCCCTCCTCGTCGTAGGCGGTAACCGAGAAGGTGAGGGCCTTGCCGTTTTTTTCGATGAGCACGCTCTCGGCCCAAACCTTCATTCCGATCGGGGTAGCGGCGTCATGAGATATGTTCACGAAGGTGCCCACGCTGCCCTGGCCTTCCTCCATATAGGGTGCCAGAGCGTCAACAGACGCGTTTTCCATCATGGCAATCATCTGGGGAGTGGCGAACACGGGCACCAGGCCGCTGCCCACGGCGGCGGCGGTATTTTCAAGGGTGACGACGGTTTCGCTGCGGCCTTTGATTCCGATTTCAAAATTCATAATATGGTCTCCTATCAGTCGTGACTGTCGGGCGGTCAGTTCTTAAGCCTGAGCCACTCGGTGTTGTAGAGGTCCAGGGTCTCCTGGGGGAGATTCGTATAGATTTCGCATTTATCGAGGATATCCTGCTTCGGGTAGGCGAAGGGATCCTTCAGCAGCTCGCTTTTCAGTACGATCTTCACCGAGCGCATGGGGGTGGAATAACAGACCGTCTCGGTATTCTTGAGGGCGATATCGGTGCGGCACATGAAGTTGATGAACTTCTCGGCATTATCCTTGTTTTCCGCGTTCTTGAGGATGCACATGGCGTCCACGAAGCGGTTGGTGCCCTCCTTGGGAAGGCAGAATTCCAGGTCGGGGTTGACCTCTTTCATGGTGAGATAGTCGCCGTAATAATATGCCCCGATGGCCGCCACATTGCCCTGCAGCTTGTCGAAGATATCGTCCATCACATAGCTCTGCACCAGGGGCTTTTCCGAGACCAGCAGGTCTACGGCTTCCTTGATTTCCGCCTCGTTCGTGGTGTTGAGGGAATAGCCCAGGTATTTAAGTGCGATGCCGATGGCGTCCCTGGGGTTGTTGAACATCAGAATTTGTCCGGCGTAGTCCTTGTCGAACATGATGCCCCAGCTGTCCACGGTCTTCGTCACAATTTTTCTGTTGTAAATGATGCCCATGAGGCCGGTCATATAGGGCACAGAGTACTGATTCTGAGGATCGTACTCCGGATTTTTGAGAGATTCGTCCAGATCGGATGCGTTGGGAATATTTTTAAAATCAAGGGGTTCCAGCATATCCTCCGAAACCATGCGCCCGATCATGTAGTCGGAAGGGATGACCACATCGTAGCTGGCCCCGTCGTTCTTAATGACCCCGTACATGGACTCATTGCTCTCGAAGGTGTCGTAATTGACTTTGATTCCGGTTTCCTTCGTAAACTGCTCCAGCACCGATTCGTCAATGTAAACGCCCCAGTTGTATACGTTTACCTCGCCCTTGTCGGCGGGGGAAGAGGAGGAGCTTCCGGAGCATCCGGTAAGGAAGACGGAGAGGGTAAGCGCGGCGGCTAGCAGCATAGCAAGGGACTTTTTCAATTTCTTTTGCTCTCCTTTCGAAATTAAAAATGCGGTAAGCGCGGCTTCTTCATGATTGCAGTTTCTTGGCTCTTTGGGCGGCGGATTTTTCCTGCCTCGCCTGCCGCAGGTTGATGATCACCAGCAGCAGTAGTACCGAGACGAAAAGCAGTGTGGACAGGGCGTTGATTTCCGGGGTAATAGGTTTTTTTGTCATATTATAGATTTCCACCGCAAGGGTTGTAATGCCGGAACCCTTGGTGAAGTAGCTGATCACAAAGTCGTCGATGGACATGGTGAAGGCGATGAGCAGGCCGTTTAAAACTCCCGGCATGATCTCGGGCAGGATGACCCGCCGGAAGGCATACAGTCCCGTGGCGCCCAGATCCTGGGCCGCCTCGTAGATGTTTGGGTCCAGCTGCCGCAGCTTGGGCATGACAGAAAGGATCACGTATGGGATATCGAAGGTAATATGCGCAATTAAAAGCGTTGCAAACCCCATGCGCCATTTGACGCCCAGAAGGCTGCCCAGGGAGCCGTTAAAAACGTTGATGGCGAAGGTGAAGAGCAGCATCATCGAAACGCCGGTGATAATATCCGCGTTGGTGAGAGGAATGTTGTTTATGGTCATAAAGAGGGCGCGCTGTTTTTTTCTCATGCTGTAAAACCCGATAGCGGCGGCGGTGCCAACTACCATGGCGACGAGAGAAGCGCACACGGAAAGGATCAGCGTTGTCCGAAGCGCGCCAATAATCCGTGTATCGCCGAAAAACTGAGTGTACCACCCCAGGGAAAAGCCGGCCCAGACCCGGTTGCTTTTGGCTGAGTTGAAGGAGAAAACCATGAGCACGATGATAGGGGAGTAGAGGAACAGATAGACCAGAAGGATAAAGGCGCGCTCAAGGGGGTTGTTTCTCTTCACAGCACCGCCACCCCCTCTTCGCCTTCGCCGAAGCGGTTCATGAGCGCCATGCAGACGAGGACGATCACCATCATCACAAGGGCGATGGCGCTCCCCAGGTGGGGGTTGTAGGCAGTGCCCAAAAACTGCATCTCAATGAGGTCGCCCAGCAGCATGGTTTTACCTCCGCCCAGCAGACGGGAGAGGGCAAAGGTGGAGACAGACGGGATAAAGACCATGGTGATCCCCGAGAGGACGCCAGGCAGGGAGAGGGGAAAAATAATCCGGCGGAAGACCATGGCGTCATCCGCGCCCAGGTCGTGGGCGGCTTCCACCACCTTGGGGTCAATCTTTACGATAACCGAAAAGATGGGCAGCACCATAAAGGGAAGGAAGTTATAAACCATGCCCAGCACCACGGCTGTGGAGGTATTCATCACATGGATGGCGGGCAGATGCAGGAGGGCGAGAAACTGGTTTATAAGGCCGTTGTCCTCCAGAATTGCCATCCATGCGTAGGTGCGCAGCAGAAAGTTCATCCACATGGGCAGCATGATGAGCATCAGTGCGAACTTGCGGATTCCGGCCTGTTCCCGCGCCAGATAGTAAGCCATGGGATAGCCAAGGATCAGGCAGATGAGGGTCGCGATCACGGCCAGCAGGAAGGAGCGCCCGAAGACCAGGGCATATTGGTACATGGTTGCGAAATTGGAAAGGGTTACGCTTCCGCCGCGGGAAGTAAATGCGTAGGCGCAGACAAGAATCAGGGGCGCGACCACGAAAGCGGCCATCCATACGATATATGGGGCGGCGATTCTTCTTCTAGCTTTCATCGCGCTCTTCCTCGTCTTCCTCGTCT
This sequence comes from Bacillota bacterium, assembly GCA_023459875.1. Classification (GTDB taxonomy): domain Bacteria; phylum Bacillota; class Clostridia; order Oscillospirales; family Oscillospiraceae; genus JAEWRY01. Next base: position 51,230 of record JAEWRY010000049.1, on the reverse strand, counting down.
TCCTCGTCGTCCTCGTCGGGAGAGCAGCTTAATTCGTCGTACTCGGAGCTGTAGGAGCTGTAGTCGCCGAACATGCCCGAGTAGCGGCTCTTCTTCATGATGTGGAAGCCGTCCGGGTCGATCTTTACGCCGATGCGCGCCCCCACGGGCCAGAAATCGGAGGTCTGGATGAGCCACTTGAAGCCGTTGAAGTCCACAATGATATCGTAGTGGACCCCCTTAAAGGTGACCGAGGTGACGGTCCCGGCGAGCTGTCCCTCGGACGCGGGGACGATGTCGATGTCCTCTGGCCGGATGACCACGTCCACCGCTTCCATGGGCGCGAAGCCCTTGTCAACGCACTGAAATCTGTGTCGGTATAGCTCCAGAACCCCGTCGGATTGCATGATCCCGTCCACGATGTTGCTCTCGCCGATAAAATCTGCTACAAAGGCGTTTTTTGGCTCGTTATAGATATCGGTGGGACTTCCGATCTGCTGGATGACGCCCTCGTTCATCACCACGATGGTATCCGACATGGTAAGGGCTTCCTCCTGGTCGTGGGTGACATAGACGAAAGTGATGCCCACCTGCTGCTGCAGCTTTTTGAGCTCGATCTGCATGTCCTTGCGGAGCTTGAGGTCGAGGGCGCCCAGAGGCTCGTCCAGCAGGAGAACCTGGGGCCGGTTCACGATGGCCCGCGCGATGGCGATGCGCTGCTGTTGGCCGCCCGAGAGGGATTCCACCGACCGCTTCTCATACCCCGGAAGGTTCACAAGGGTGAGCGCCTCGGCAACCCGGCGTTTGATCTCGTCCTCGGGCATTTTGCGGATGCGCAGTCCGAAGGCCACGTTTTCAAAGATGTTCATGTGGGAGAAAAGGGCATATTTCTGAAAGACCGTATTAATCTTTCGCTTATGCGGCGGAACATCATTAATCCTCACGCCGTCAAAAAACACGTCCCCCGAGGTAGGCTTTTGAAAACCACCAAGAATGCGAAGCGTGGTGGTTTTGCCGCAACCGCTGGGGCCGAGCAGCGTGAGGAATTCCCGGTCGTTGATATATAAATTGAGTGAGTTAAGGACGACCTCGTCGTCGAAAACCATACGACAATCCGACAAGCGGATAAGTTCTTTCGACATTATCCTCCCCCGTTCCGCCTAAAAGATAGCAAGATACAATATATATGGTAATGGGAAAAATGTCAATAAAATTAGGGTCTTTTTACCTGCCGGAATCCCGATTATTTTTTCCCGTTTCTCTTATGTCCCTCAGCGTTTTCGGGGGCAGTGCGGACCCGTCCGGAAACAGGATGTTTCCCCTGGGCTATTTCTTTGCGTGCGCCGTCTCCGTTCTTTCCGGAGCGTTTTTCGTTCTGGACGCCGCTCTTACCGCGCCGCCGGTCTTCCTGCGTTCCGGCCGTTTTTCCTTTGCGCGCGCCGGTTTTGACGCCGTCCGAGGTCTTTTTGCTCTGGACGCAGCCCTTTTCCCGCCGCCTGTCTTCCGGTTTTCCCGGTTTATTTTCTTTGTGCGCGCTGCCTTCAGCCCAGTCCTTTCCGTAGGCCTTGTTGCTATTATGTGCGCCGCCCTTTTCCCGCCGCCTGTCTTCCGGTTTTCCAGCTCCAACCGGAGCCTTTTTCACAGCCCCGCCAGCCTTCCGGTAAGGCTTCGCCTCCTCGTTTTGCGGTCGGGAGGGCCGGACCAGACAGTCCTTGCCGTAACCAATGAGGTCGCTTCTTCCGGCCTTACGCAGGGCTTCCAGCACGATCGCGCGCTTTTCCGGGCGCTTCCACTGCATGAGCGCGCGCTGCATCGCCTTTTCACCCGCCGATTTGGGCACGTAGACCGGCTGCATGGTGCGCGGATCCAGGCCGGTGTAGTACATGCAGGTGGAGAGTGTTCCGGGGGTGGGGTAAAAATCCTGTACCTGTTCGGGCTGGCGGCCGGTTTTATTGAGCCACACGGCGAGCTCCACCGCGTCGCCAAGGGTACAGCCCGGGTGAGAGGAGATCAGGTAGGGTACCAGATACTGCTCCTTGCCGTATTTCTGATTGAGTCTCTCGTATTTGGCTTTGAATTTTTCATAGACCTCAATGTGGGGTTTGCCCATGTAATCCAGCACGTGATTCACGCAGTGTTCGGGCGCCACCTTGAGCTGGCCGCTCACGTGGTGCTTCACCAGCTCCGCGAAGAAGTCGCCGCTCTTGTCCTCAAGCATATAGTCAAAGCGGATGCCCGAGCGGATAAAGACCTTTTTCACGCCCGGGATGGAGCGCAGCTTGCGCAGGAGAGCCAGATAATCGGCCTGGTCGGCGTTCAGATTGGGACATGCGGAAGGGGAGAGGCAGGCCCTGTTTTTGCACAGTCCGGAAGCCATCTGCTTTTTGCAGGCGGGACGGCGGAAATTGGCGGTGGGTCCGCCCACGTCGTGGATATAGCCCTTGAAGCCCGGATGCATCGTCAGCGCCGTCACCTCGCGGATGACGCTCTCATGGCTGCGGGAGGTGACGATCCTCCCCTGGTGGAAGGCCAGGGAGCAGAAATTGCAGGCCCCGAAGCACCCCCGGTTGTGGATGACCGAAAAGCGCACCTCCTCGATGGCGGGGACGCCGCCCATGCTCTCGTACATGGGGTGGTACTCCCGCGCGTAGGGAAGCTCTGCAACGGCGTCCAGCTCCGCCGTGGTAAGAGGAATGGTGGGCGGGTTCACCGCGAGAAAACGGTCGCCGTGGCGCTGGATAACGGCTCGGCCCACAATGGGGTCGTGCTCTTCGTACTGCAGCATGTTGGCTTCCGCGTAAGCTCGCTTGTCGGAGGCGACCTCCTCGAAGGAAGGGCAAAGGACCTTCGGAAAATCACATTTTTCCGGGTCGTCCGTCAGATAACAGGTGCCCCGCACATCGGTGATCTGTGAAACGCGCGCGCCCGCTTTCAGTTTGGCTGCGATCAGCCGGACGGACGTTTCCCCCATGCCGTAGCTCAAGAGGTCGGCCCCGCTGTCCACAAGGATGGAACGCCTCACCTTGTCTTCCCAATAATCGTAGTGGGCGAACCGGCGCAGGGAGGCTTCCAACCCGCCGATCACGATGGGGATATCCCCGAAGGTTTCCCGTACCCGGTTTGAATAGACGATGGTTGCCCGGTCGGGACGCAGTCCCGCGCGGTTTCCGGGGGAATAGGCGTCGTCGTGGCGGCGGCGTTTGGCGGCGGTGTAGTGGGCCACCATGGAGTCCAGATTTCCGCCCGAGATGAAAACGCCGTACCTGGGTTTGCCCAGTGCGGCAAAAGTCTCTGAATTTTTCCAGTCCGGCTGGGCAAGGATAGCAACACGGTACCCCTCGGCCTCCAGAACCCGTGAAATAATGGCGTGTGCAAAGGAAGGGTGATCCACGTAAGCGTCGGCCGTGATCACCAGAAAGTCGTACCAGAACCAGCCCCGGTCCCTCAGGTCGTCCAAGGAAACAGGAAGAAAACGGTCGGTCAAAAAAATGCCTCCCTGAATAGATTTCCAAAAATAATGAAAAATAATTTACGGTTAAGGATATCATTCCCCCCAATCGTTGTCAATTGCGCCGAACGCAAGCATTTTTAAATTCGGCGAATGGAGGTTCGATAGAGAAACCAAATAAAACCAGCAATCCCTTCCGCATAGGTAAAAAGAACCTGTCAATAATAAGGTTGTCAAGGCAATCTAAACCGCAGGAGGAAATATTTTTATGAAAGCAACCGGCATTGTACGCCGCATTGACGATCTCGGCCGTGTCGTGATTCCCAAAGAGATCCGCAGAACAATGCGTATCCGCGAGGGAGACCCGTTGCAGATAACATGGAAGCCGTGGGAAGCCTTCTGCTTCGGAATGCTGGAGCTGGCGAAACGGAAGGGCTGGAACGATACATAACATAAAAAATAAAACCTGCCGAACGAGTTAAGCTCCCGGCAGGTTTTCTTATGAGTAAAAAATGAGATGCCGGTTTTACCGCTTGAATGGGTTTCCCCGGCCTGATTTTAAATTTTCTTTCATAAACAGTTTTTTGAGGAACATGACGGAGACAACACAGAGGTAAATCAGCGCCAGGGTATAGAGGACAAGCATGGCGATTACTGCGTAAAAGGGAAGCCCTTCGGCGGGGTTGTTGCCGTTCGCCATCCCGCTCCGCGATGCGATTGCCTGAGCCGCGATCATAAAGACCGGCATGGCGATGAAGCCGGCCGCGATCGGTTTCAGGCAAAGCTTCGACCTGACCGCCGCCCAGAGAAGCAGCACGGCGCCCGCCAGGGCGAAGAGGAACATCTCAGCCGGCATCAGATAGTCGATGCACAGCTCTCCCATAGAAATAGAACCCATAATGCCGGTGATCAGTGTGAACAGGATCGGAATCCAGACCAGAACGGCCCCTGCAACAGCGAGTATTTTTGTAATCAAACTTTTATTTTCCATCGATTGCCTCCTTTAACGCTTAGATTGCCGCACTTCCTTTCGTCTCTTCCGCAACTTTCATCATAATCGCGCATTCCATGCGCTTTTTGAACAGCGTACAGCCGTATTCGTAGGTTCCCCCGATGGAACCGGTGGCGTGATAGGCGTTGGCGGCGCAGCCCCCGCTGCAGTAAAGCCTGGCCCAACACCGGCGGCACTCATCCCTTGAATACGCGTTGCAGGACTTGAACTCATTGCGCATCTGCGTGTTGGTGACATCGTCCGTGAGGTTTCCCATCAGGAATTTGGAGTCGCCCACAAACTGGTGGCATGGGTAGAGGTCGCCCCAAGGGGTGACGGCCAGGTACTCCGTGCCCGAGCCGCAGCCGGAGAGGCGTTTGTAGATGCACGGCCCGCTTTTCAGGTCGATCATGTAATGGTAGAAGGTAAACCCCTTCCCCTCGTCTTCCCGTTTGAGCATTTCCTCGGCTAAAATCTCGTACTGCCTTAAAAGCACCGGCAGATCTTCCTCGGTAAGCGCGTAGGGCTCCTGGGGCGCGCACACCACCGGCTCCATGGAGAGCTTGGTGAAGCCCAAATCCGCCATGTGGAAAAGATCGTTTGTAAAATCGGGGTTCCGGTGGGTGAAGGTGCCGCGGACGTAATAGTCCTTATCCCCGCGCTTTTCCACAAATTTCTGAAATTTCGGAACGATGACGTCGTAGCTTCCGGCGCCTCCCGACGTTTTCCGGAGGCCGTCGTGGATTTCCTTTCTCCCGTCGAGGCTGAGCACCACATTGTTCATTTCGCGGTTCGCGAATTCGATCACTTCGTCGTCCAGCAGCATCCCGTTCGTGGTGAGGGTGAACCGGAAATGCTTGCCGCTCTCTTTTTCACGCTCCCGCGCGTAGGCGACAATCTGTTTAACCACCTCCCAGTTCATGAGAGGCTCCCCGCCGAAGAAGTCCACTTCCAGGTTGGCGCGGCCTCCGGAATGCGCGATCAGAAAGTCGATCGCCTGTTTTCCAACGGAAAGCGGCATGAGCGCCCTTTCCCCATGGTACTTGCCCTGACTGGCGAAACAATACTCGCAGTTCAGGTTGCAGGTGTGGGAGACGTGCAGGCACAGCGCCTTAACGACCTGATCCCTGTCCTTGGAAACCGGTGCCAGGCCTTCGTATGGGTCGGAGGAAAAAAGTGTTCCGTCGGCCTTCAGCGCTTCGAGATCGCCCAGCACCTCAAGTATCTCGTCCCTGGTGACGCTCGGGACGTCTGAGTATTTCCGCAGCATTTTGTCGGCGATCTCTTCTTTTCCCGATGTCTCGAACTCTCCGATGATATCATATGCCAGATCGTCCACGCTATGAACGCTTCCGCTGCTGATATCGAGCACAATATTATAACCATTCAGCTTGTACTGGTGAATCATGGCTTGTCTGTTCCTCTCGTTTCGTCCCGGGACGAATATTCGCAATGTAACAGTATAAAACAGAAAGCCGTTTCTCAACAGAAAAACGGCTTAACTGTAAGAACTCTGAATATAAGATTATTTGCTTTCGCTTTTATTTTCGCACTTCTGGTTGGCCACGCCGCAGGAGGTCTTGCAGGCCGACTGGCAGGAGGTCTGGCACTCGCCGCATCCGCCGTGCTGGGCGCTCTGCTTCAGATTGCGGGTTTCCATCGTCTTAATTCTTTTCATGTTTATCATGCTCCCTATCCATATTTTGCGTAGCTTAGATATATCATATTGTCTTTCGTTTGTCAATGCATTGGAAGAGCGGTCGGCTTCACCCGGAGAGAATCGGGCATTTTTCCCGAAGTGCTCAATAGCCCCACCCCCGAGGAGGTAAGCCGCTTCATTTCCGCGATCATATCGCATCCCAGAATTTCACCGGGCACAATCAGCGGCACCCCCGGCGGATAAGCCCAGACGTAATCCAGCGACATCATGCCTTCGGCCCGGTCGAGCGAAAGAAGCTGTCCTTCCTCATATTTTGCGCTGCAGATCGGTTCCGCCTGTAAGGGGAGCGGAATGTGCTCGACTGGGCGATTCGCGGAAGAGCGCTCCGTTATCCCCGCGTCAATATCGATGAGCGCACGGGCGAGAAGGTCAAAGTGCTCCGGTACGTCGCAGACGGTGGCGATCGCCAGCGCGTAGCCGGCGGAGGCCATTTCAAGCTCAATGCGGTATTTCTCCCGGAGCAGCTCCATGAGCCGGACACCGGTCAGATTTGTGCTCCCGGTGCCGACGACGATTTTCCCCGGGTCGAAGCCGTAAAAATTTTTATGTCCAGCCAGGCGGTCCTTCCCATGGCATACAACGGTGAGTTTTTTAAGTTCAGAGGTCTGCCGGTCGAAGAATCTCAGGTTTTCCTCAAAATCTTTGAAAAGCGATTCTTTCTTTTCCGCCAGAATCTGAACGCACCGGTCGATGGAGGCGAGAAGCACATAGGAAGGGCTGCTCGTTTCAAATACCGAGAGCTCCCTGGCAAGCCGATCCGGATCAACAAGTTCGCCGCCCACGTGGGCAAGGGCGCACTGAGTCATGGCCGGAAGGGTTTTGTGGAGACTGACAACGGTGAGGTCGGCGCCGTTTTGCAGCGCGTCCTGGGGGAAATAGGAGGAAAAGCCGAAATGAGCCCCGTGAGCCTGGTCCACGAGCAGGGGAACACCCCGCCGGTGAGCAATGGCCGCGATGGAGCGGATATCGCTCACAACCCCGGCGTAGGTCGGGGAGGTGACGACGACGAGCCTGGCCTCGGGATGCTCGGAGAAAGCGTTCTCCACCTGCTCCGGTAAAATGCTGCCGTCAAGGCCTGTAGCCTCGTTTTTCGCGGGGAGAAGATAGACGGTTTTGAGGGCGCAGAGCTCGGCGGCGTGATAGACCGATTTGTGGCAGTTTCGCGCCATGATAACGGTATCTCCCGGCTTCACCGCGGCCCTCACCGCGGCGAGAATTCCGCCGGTACTGCCGTTCACCAGGAGAAATGAGGCCGTGCTTTTGTAAAGCGCGGAGGCAGCCTCCGAGACTTTCTTTAAGATCCCCTGCGGATTGTGAAGGTTGTCGAACCCGTCGATTTCGGTAATGTCGATCTCAAGCGGCAGCTCCCGCCCCAGAAGTCCGGTATTCCTCTTGTGCCCCGGCATGTGCATCGGACAGACGCCCAGCGAAGCGTATTGGGAAAGCGATTCAAACAGCATACCAAACCCCCATAGTTCCTGCCATAAACGGTTGCTTTCATTTTATTCCCCGCCCGCCGCCCTGTCAATGACGCGTCTCGGTAATGCTGATTGAAAGAATAAAGCCGGTGCCCTCCGCTCAAAATACTGGAAAAAGGAGGGAGCCCCATGGAGATTAGCGTGACCGGAAGCTTTGCACAGATATGGCTCACCAAAGCCGAGCAGATCGACCCCGCAATAAAAGCGGCTCTGCCGGCGTTAATCAAAAAGTACCGGAGCGGCGGTTATCTGCCCGTGGTTTACCGCTCCGGGGAAAAAGACCTGCGGGACGGGATAAATGACCTGCTTTTCTATCACAAAAAGCTCTTTTCCGAAAGGAAAGACCGTTCCGGAAGCTGATACGCCCCGGGCGGAGCGATTGTAATATTTTGGCGCTTGCTTTGGCACCGCTTGGAATGCACAATAAAGGTAAGAGGATTGGAAAGCGAGGTGAACGTCTTGAAGGAGCATTATTCAGTCTGCGGTTATACGCGAATTTCCGTCGACCTGGAGGAAGACCGGGACAACACCTCGATCGAAAACCAAAAAGCCATCATATCCGATTTTGTAAAAGAGAAGTTTCCCGGCAGCACTCTGGAGCTCTATACCGACCGGGACCGCTCGGGATATACCTTCGAGCAGCGGGAGGACTATCAGCGGATGCGCCGGAAGATGCTCGCGCATCAATACGATATTCTCATCATCAAGGATTTCTCACGTTTTTCCCGCCGCAACAGCCGGGGCCTCGTGGAGCTGGAGGACCTGCGCGACGCCGGAATGCGCATCATCTCCATCGGCGACGGCGTGGACTACCCAAACGACGACGACTGGCTGAAAATCCAGTTTCAGTTTCTGATCAATGAGATGCCCGTCACCGACGCCTCCAAAAAGGTGAAAAGCGTCATCAAAAAGCGGCAGAGCGACGGCAAATGGATCTGCGCCGTGCCGTACGGGTACGTCATCACCAACTCCAAAACCATGACCTATCGGGTGGACGAGGCCCAGGCGGAGATCGTGCGGAAGATTTTTGAACTCTATAACGGCGGCTGGGGCTATCAGAAGATCGCGGGCTACCTCACGGCCCTTCATATCCCTACCCCCCGGATGGCGGAAAAGGAGCGCAGGGAGGAAACGGGTCTTTCGAGCAGGATCACCGCGAAGCCCCGCTGGAGCGTCATCACGATTCAGGGGATTTTGGATAACGATTTTTATATCGGCACTCTGCGCCAGGGAAAATACACGAGAAGAAAGATCAACGGCAAGGATATGAAGCGGGAAGAGGACGATCATATCGTCTTTGAAAACCACCACCAGCCCATTGTTGATTACCGCACCTTCGCCGTCACCCGGGAGCTGCGGAAAAGCCGCAGCGTCACCAACTACCGGGGCCAGCGCATCAACAGCAACGTTTACTCCGGCTTTCTTTTCTGCGGCGACTGCGGCAGCCCCATGTTCGCCATGAGCAGGCGTGACCTGAGGCCGGCCTATACCTGCGGAACCTATCACCGGCAGGGGCTTAAGGGCTGTACCTCCCACCATATCCATGTGGGAGTCCTCGATCAGATCCTGAAAGCATACCTTCGCCGGGTACGGGAGCAATCATCAGAGATGATCGCCAAGCTGGAAGTTTCCTTCTCGGGAGAAGAAAATCAGCTTCAGGAAGAGACAGACTCCATCGCCGAACAGGAAAATCGCCTTGAGCGGTACCGGCAGGAGCTGCTGGCCACAAAGCGCCAGAAGATCCGCGACCTCATGAGACACCCGGAGGACGAGGCTGTGCTGGAGGAGGCCTACGACCGCCTGGAAACGGAACTGAGCGGCCGCATCGAGGGCCTGCGCAACCAGATGGCGCTGACACTGGATAAGCGAAACAGCGTCATCCGTGCCGGGCGCGCCGCGAAGACGGCCATGGAGATTTTCTCCGATGTGATAGAGAAGGACTCCCTGGACAAGACCGATCTGGAGCTCATCATCGAAAAGATTTTTGTCTTTGAGGACCACATCGACGTTAAGCTCAAACGAGATATCGATTCCCTCCTCCGCTGCGGGAAGCTTGAGGAGGAAGAGTCAGGTATCACCGACCCCGCCAAGCTTGCCGAGACCATTGTTCAGTCGGCCTTACGCCAAAAGGACAAGCGGTTTCGTATCAATATCGTCAGAGAGGGCGACCCGCTGGAGATATATACCGATAAGGACGGCGGAGTAATATTTAAAAAATACTCCCTGATGGGAGGACTTTCGGAGTTCGCGGACCAGATCTGTGATTCCCTCCACAAGGCGACCGGGCACCTGGTCATCATTTCGGACAGAGACACCTATATCGCGGCGGCGGGCGCGCCCCGCAGGGATCTGGTGGAACGCCACATAAGCCCCGAACTGGAACGCATCATGGAAGGCCGCCAGGTCTACCAGATCACGAGCAGTCAGTCCGCCCAGCCGGCTCTGGAAGACGGGCAGAAGTACCTGATTTCCACCGCCGCTCCCATTCTCGCGGAGGGCGACGTGCTCGGCTGCGTGGTCTTTGCCTCCCAGAACGAGCGGGAGGTCATGGGACCCACCGAGTTTAAGCTCGCCCAGACCGTGGCCGGCTTCCTCGGCCGCCACATGGAAACTTAATTCAAAAGGAAGGCTGCCGCTTAGCGGCAGCCTTCCTTTTGACTGTAGAAAAACGTTGTTTTTCTACAAAACGGGAGAAGGAGCGCGGCTCTGAGGAGCCGCGCAAAGAGTGCCTTGCGGGAAGTGAATTCCCGCAAGGCACTGTGATTAACCTTTTGCGGATTTCGGTCACGCAAACGCAACGCAAAATCCGCAAAAGCTTTTCACCGGTGGCGAAAAGGACGAAGGACTTTTTTAACAGTTAAGTTTCCCAATTTTTCGACCGTTCCACGGCCTTCCGCCACGTTTTGTATTCTGCGGACCGGTCGGTTTTCGGTGTAAAGACCCGGTCGATTTTCCGCCCCTTTTCAAGCTCGCCGGTGGAATTCCAAAGTCCCGCGGCCAGCCCGGCGAGGGTCGCGGCTCCGAGTGCGGTGGTCTCCACCATGGCGGGCCGCTCCACGGGAATGCCCAAGAGGTCGGCCTGGAACTGCATCATAAAATCGCTGACCGCCGCCCCGCCGTCCACCCGGAGGACGGGGATGGGACGTTTCGCGTCCACCGCCATGGCTCCCATGAGATCGGCGACCTGGAAGGCGATGCCCTCCAGCGCGGCCCGGCAGAGGTGGGCCTTCGTCGCGCCTCTGGTGAGACCCAGCACGGCGCCTCTGGCGTACATATCCCAATGGGGGGTGCCAAGTCCCGTGAAGGCCGAGACCAGATAAACCCCGCCGCTGTCGGGCACCGACTCGGCCAGCAGGTCGCATTCGCGCGCCGTCTTGATGAGCCCCAGCTCGTCCCGCAGCCACTGAATGGAGGACCCGGCGTTAAAAACGCTGCCTTCCATGCAGTAGGTGGTACGGCCATCCAGGGACCAGCCCACGCTGGTGAGGAGCCCTCCCGCGGAGCGTACCGGCCTGTCTCCCACGTTCATGAGGGTAAAGCAGCCCGTTCCGTACGTGTTTTTTGCCTGTCCGGGGGAGAAGCAGCTCTGGCCGAAGAGGGCGGCCTGCTGGTCGCCAGCCGCGCCGCAGAGCGGAACGCCGGAAAGAGCTTCAAGCCCCGGCAGCCCTTCCGCAAGTTTTCCGTAAATCTTGCTGTTCGGAACCGGTTTTGGCAGCATGCAGGCGGGAATCTCCAGGACCCGGCAGAGGGGCAAATCCCAACTCAGGCTCTCGATGTCGAAGAGCATGGTGCGCGAGCAGTTGGAGTAGTCGGAAACATGCGCGGCTCCCCCCGTGAGGTTCCAGATGAGCCAGGAGTCGATCGTCCCGCAGAGAAGCTCTCCCCGGGAAGCCTGCTCCTTCGCGCCCGGCACCTTGTCCAGAATCCAGCGGATTTTGGTGCCGGAAAAATAGGCGTCGATGAGCAGGCCGGTCTTGTCCCTCACATAGCCGCCCAGCCCGTCGGCCTTGAGCCTGTCGCAGAGCTCCGCCGTCCGGCGGCACTGCCATACAATGGCGTTATAAACGGGCCTCCCAGTGGCTTTTTCCCATACCACCACGGTTTCCCGCTGGTTTGTGATGCCGATGCCCGCAATGTCGCGGGGGGAAACACCGCTTTTTTGGATACACTGCGCCGCGGCGAGAAACTGTGTGCGCAGGATTTCCATGGGATCGTGTTCCACCCAGCCGGGTTTGGGGTAGATCTGCGGGAAGGGATACTGCGCGCTGACCACCGCTTCGCCCCGCTCATCAAAAAGGATGGCGCGTGAGCTTGTGGTCCCCTGATCCAAAGCAAGGATATAGCCGCTCATACGAAAGCTCCTCCTCAGGCACTTGACCGATTCGCCGGATCGCGCTACACTGGATTTATAATACAACAGATTGTAACATATAAGGGGCGGATTTTCCATGGCTTACATCCGTGAATTTTATTTTTCCTCGGTTGGTGGAAACGAAACCTGCTGCGCGAAAGAATGGACGCCGGAAGGCGGCGGGACCCGCGCGGTGCTTCAGATTGTCCACGGGGTGGCCGAGCATATGGGGCGGTACGACCGGTTTGCCCGATTCATGGCGGACCGGGGATTCCTGGTGGTGGGAGCCGATCTTCCCGGCCACGGGAAGACGGTTACGGACGGGAAATTCGGCTGTATAAAAGGACCGGACGGCTGGGGGAGAATGACCGGCAACATCCGGAAACTGAGGGAAATGACGACGGAGGTCCACCCGAACCTTCCGTACTTTCTGATGGGCCACTCCATGGGCTCTTTTCTGGTGAGGACTTACCTCATCGACTGGCCTGGCACCGTTGACGGAGCCATTCTCTCGGGAACCGGACAGGAGAACGCCTTTTCGGTGGCGCTGGGCTCTTTCCTCTCCCGCCTGGAGTGCCTGCGTCTGGGCCCAGACGGAAAGAGTAAGCTCCTGGATAAGCTCTCTCTGGGCGCCTATAACAAGCAGTTTGCCCCCAACCGCACAAGCTGCGACTGGATTTCGAGCGTTCCCGGCGAGGTGGACGCTTATCTGGCCGACCCCATGTGCGGATTTTCTTCCAGCGCAGGAATGTTCGGGGAGATGATGCGCGGCCTTGGCTATATCGCAGACAGGGAGAACCTTCAAAAAATGGACACCGGCACTCCTGTCTATTTCTTTTCCGGCGGCAGCGACCCGGTGGGCGCTTCCGGCGCGGGGGTGAAAAAAGTGTTCAGCTATTTCAAAAACGCCGGCTGCACCGATCTGGAGAGGAAGCTCTACCCCGGCGGACGTCACGAAATGCTCAACGAGTCGAACCGCGCCGAGGTCCTCGCCGATCTTCTCAATTGGCTGGAGCGTCATCTTTCCGGTACCGGAGAAAATAATGAAACTACGTTACATAACTCTGAACTGCTCGGAGTGTAGTATTACAGTTTGCATCAACTAACGCAAAAAACAGCGCCCGGCGAAAAAACGCCGGGCGCTGTTTTTTTGAATTTTGCTTCGGAACAAAGGGAAAATCTCCCCCTGAAATTATACTTCCGGAATGCCTGCGAATCCGACGGCCAGCTCTTCGTCGGTGGGGATATAGTCGGTCATCTGGCCGTTGTGGTATTTTTCATAGGCGACCATGTCGAAATAGCCGGTTCCGGTGAGGCCGAAGACAATGGTTTTTTCTTCCCCGGTCTCCTTGCACTTCATGGCTTCGTCCACCGCCACCTTGATGGCGTGGCTGCTCTCGGGCGCGGGCAGGATACCTTCCACCCGGGCAAACTCCTCCGCCGCCTTGAATACGGAGGTCTGCTCCACGGCGACGGCCTCCAGCAGCCCGTCGTCATAGAGCTGGGAGAGGGTGCTGCTCATGCCGTGATACCTGAGGCCGCCCGCGTGGTTGGGAGCCGGTATGAAGCCGCTGCCCAGGGTGTACATCTTCGCCAGGGGGCAGACCTTGCCGGTGTCGCAGAAGTCGTAGGCGAATTTGCCTCTCGTGAAGCTGGGGCAGGAGGCGGGTTCCACGGCGATGAAGCGGTAGTTCGCCTCGCCGCGCACCACTTCGCCCATGAACGGGGCGATGAGTCCGCCCAGGTTGGAGCCGCCGCCCGCGCAGCCGATGATGAGGTCGGGCTTAATGCCGTATTTGTCAAGGGCCGCCTTTGTCTCAAGGCCGATAATGGACTGGTGCAGCAGCACCTGGTTGAGGACGCTCCCCAGTACGTACCGGTAGCCGGGGGTTCCCACCGCGACTTCAACCGCTTCTGAGATGGCGCAGCCGAGGCTCCCCGTGGTGCCCGGGTGCTCTTCCAGAATTTTGCGGCCGACGGCGGTATCCATGGAAGGGGAGGGGGTCACCGATGCGCCGTAGGTACGCATGACCTCGCGGCGGAAGGGCTTCTGCTCGTAAGAGACCTTCACCATATAGACCTTGCAGTCGAGTCCGAAATAGGCGCACGCCATGGAAAGGGCCGTGCCCCATTGGCCCGCTCCCGTCTCGGTGGTCACGCCTGTGAGGCCCTGCTTTTTCGCGTAATAGGCCTGCGCGATGGCCGAGTTGAGTTTATGGCTGCCGCTGGTGTTGCTGCCCTCGAACTTATAATAGATTTTCGCGGGAGTCTGGAGCTTTTCCTCCAGGCAGTAGGCCCTCACCAGAGGCGACGGGCGGTACATTTTATAAAACTTCCGGATTTCCTCGGGGATTTCAATGAAAGGGGATGTGTCGTCCAGCTCCTGGGCGACCAGATCCGCGCAGAACACGTGCTCCAGCTCTTCGGCCGTCATGGGCTGTTTTGTGCACGGGTTCAGCAGGGGAGCGGGCTTGTTTTTCATATCCGCGCGCAGGTTGTACCATGCCTTGGGCATCTCGTCTTCTTCAAGATAGATTTTGTAGGGGATGTTCTGAGTGCTCATTTTTCTTGCTCCTTTCCATCAATTAAGGTGCTAGAGGCAAAGAAAAAACTCCTGCCTCTGCAAATCATTTGCAGGGACAAGAGTACCTATACTCCTGCGGTGCCACCCGGCTTGGCACGCTGCTGCGTGCCCTCTCATGCGTACCAACATACGCCGGCTTTGGTAACGGCAAGCCTGATCCGTCGCGCCTACTCAAATCAGTGATTTTTTCGGTTTGCTCTCACGAGTCCATTCGTCCCGGGCTTTGGTGCCGCCTTCCCACCGCCGGCGGCTCTCTGCTTCCTCTGCTTAACGGAACTACTCTTCTCGCTCATCAATTTAAATTATTAAAGCACAGAATAAATTTTCTGTCAATAGTATTTTACGCTCCTCGGGCAAAAAAGTTCCCGCGGGTTACGTTACCCGCGGGAACGATCGTTAAAATCTGCCGTCCGGTCCGGAGGACCAGAGAGGAGGCTCCTCCGTTTGCCGGCCGCCGCCGATGGCGGCGTAGAAATTCGCCGTTGTGCAGTGGATAAAGGGCTTCATCCAGAGGCTCAGGAGCAGTCCCAGCAGGTATGTAACTGCGTCCGAAACAAAGTCGGGCAGCCCTGTAACAGAGACAATAATGTAAGAAATGAGAAAAGCCGCCACAAGAAGCAGATACCAGTTAATGAAGGAGAGATCGAAGATGAGGAGCTCCGCCTTGTGGTCGGCCATCATGGCCTTGCTGCGCCGGATGGCCTCCAGCGCGCCGCAGTCCGGGTCGTCCAGCAGGACGTAATAGGCCATGCGGTAGCGGTAAGCGGCGACAATGCCCGGGATGATAAACAGCAAACTCCAAAGGAAAACAAAGAGCCCCTCCAAAAATGTCAGCAGCAGAACCCTTCCGGCAAGGCTGAACCCGTCCAGCAGCATCCCGTAACCCGACTCCTGATTGCGGGCCACATTCAGTGTGTAAGAGGTGTAGCCGAAAGCCATGATGACCGAATACAGGGCGAAGAGGATGTTGGCGAAGACAAACAGGGTGCTGCCGACGCTTCCCAGACTGCCGTAAAGGATTTCGCTTAGGGCGTATCCCTCGGAGAGCCAGTAATATACCTCGCCCGGACCCACGCGCAGGACGACCGCTCCCAGGATGATACCGTTTACGCCTGTTGTGAGGAGGATGTAAACCAGGGTCACCAGAATTGGGGACGGCCGTGTGTTCCGCATGGACTCCTTAGCGGAAGACTTCATTTCCCGTCGATTTATAAACAAGAGCTCACCTCATTTTATAAGAATTATAACATAACTGTTTATTTTTGCAAGAGCGGTATGTTTCCGAATCGCCCTGCCATACTAAACGCGAGGTGAGGTTGATGACGGAACGCCGGGATAGCTTCCATCGGGCGGTCTGGCTGTTTGCCGCCTGTTCCATGCTTGGGTTCCTGATGGAAAGCCTTCAGTCCTGGACCATGCTGGGCTACGTGGAAAACCGCCAGGGGCTGCTCTACGGGCCCTTCACTCCGGTATATGGAGCGGGCGCGCTCCTTTATGCGTTTTTTTACCCATATCTGAAAAATAAGCCCTGGCCGCTGATTTTCGTTTCCTCCGCGCTGCTTGGCTCGCTGGTGGAATTTATCTGGTCCTGGAGCCAGGAATCTCTCTTCCATGTGGTGTTCTGGAATTACGCGATGCAGCCCCTTCAAATTCAGGGGAGGGTAAGCCTGAATTTCGCGCTGTGCTGGGGCGTGCTGGGACTGGCCTTTTACAAGGGCTTTTATCCTCTTTTCCTGCGCTTGATGGCCTCCGTCCGGGGCCGGGGTAAGGTTCTGGTCTCCTGGAGCATTCTGCTGCTGATGATCTGCAATTTTTCCATTTCCATCGCCGCCTTTTCCCGCCAGGCCCAGCGGCGCGAGCAGATCGCCCCCGCCACGATGATCGACGCCTTCCTGGACCAGGCTTATCCGGACGAGCGGCTCAAACAGCAGTTTCCAACCATGCAGGACATTTCATAGTTTAAATGACGCTGGGGTTAAACCAAAAAGTCAAAATAAGAATGTCATCCTGAGCGTTCAGCGAAGGATCTTATGCCGCCCGACGTTCCTGCTGCAAAGATTCTTCGCCCCTTCGGCCTCAGAATGACAATCAACAGGGGGTGTTAAAACACCCCCCATTGTTATTGTTTCCTGATATACATAATACCGAGAGTGCAGGGACCGCAGTGGCTGCAGATGGTGCAGCCCGCGGTGGGCGTGGCGAAGGGGGCCTGTCCTGTGATAGCCTCTACCTCCCGGCATACCGATTGAACGGTTTCAGGGGGGCAGGCGGTATGTACCACCAGAAACCTGCCCGGTTCGGCGGGATACTGCCCGAGCCTGTCCCGCACGAACTCCATAAGCGTCTTTTCATACGCGCCCCTGTATTTTTTCCACACCCGCATGGCTCCGCCCTCCACCTCGATACTGGCTTTAAGCCGAAGGAGGTTCGCGCCCAGCGCGGCAACCGAGGAACAGCGTCCGCCCTTTGCCAGGTAATCGAGCTGGCTGAGCAGAAAACTGGCGTCCACCCTGGGGATGAAGGACTCAAGAGCGGTTATAATCTCTTTGGCGGAAAGCCCCTCGGAAGCGAGCCTTGCTGCCTCCAGCGCGACCAGTCCCTGTCCGCTGGAGAGATTTTTTGAATCAACGGCAAAAACGTTGGAGAAATTCTCCGCGGCGATCACAGCGTTCTGGTGGCAGGAAGAAAAATCCGAGCCGATGTTCACGTGGATCACGGCGTCGTAAACGGGGGAGAGCTTGCCGAAATAGCCGAGGTAATCCAGAACGTTGATGGCGGAGGTGGTGGTGATCTCGCCCCCGGCGGAAACGTGTCTGTAAATATCCTCCGGTTTTATTTCGATACCGTCCAATAAGCTTTTCTCGCCCATGATAATGGACAGCGGGAACACATCGATATCATTGGCTTTCAGCAGCTCGGAGGTTAAGTCGCAGGTGCTGTCGGTTGTGATCTTGATTCTCATAACGAAAAACTCCCTCATGTGTGTTCGTTCTCAAACATTGTAGCATAACCTCGGGAAGTATGCACGTATTTTTACTGGAAAAGGAAATAAACGAAAAAAATTTATGGGAAGACTATGCAAAGTTAAAAAGATATATTAAAATAAGTAGATGAAAGAAATGGGCGTGAAGCCCATGACACTGGAAGGAGCTGGAATAGGTGAGTGAACCGCGCTACAAACGCGTCCTCCTCAAAATCAGCGGGGAGGCGCTTGCGGGCGATGCCACAAGAGGGCTCGACTTTGAAGTAATCGCCGAGGTCTGCGACGTGATCCGGAAATGCCTGGAGCTTGGCGTCGAGGTTGGGATCGTGGTCGGCGGCGGCAATTTCTGGCGGGGCGTGAAGGACGGCGGTGGCAAAATGGAACGGACCCGCGCCGACCATATGGGAATGCTGGCAACGGTAATCAACTGTCTGGCGCTCGCCGACGTACTGGAGCAGAAGGGCGTGGATGTCCGGGTACAGACCGCCATTGAAATGCGCTCCATCGCCGAACCATATATCCGCAGCCGGGCCATCAGACATCTTGAAAAGGGCAGAGTGGTCATCTTCGGCTGCGGCACCGGCAACCCCTTTTTCTCCACGGATACGGCGGCGGCGCTCCGGGCCGCCGAGATTAACGCCGATATCATCCTGCTTGCCAAGAATATCGACGGCGTTTACTCCTCGGACCCCAATCTTGACCCCACCGCGGTAAAATACGACTGCATTACCTATGACGACGTACTGGCTCAGAGGCTTCAGGTTATGGATTCCACCGCCACGTCGCTGTCCATGGATAATAACATACCCGTGATGCTCTTCGCCCTCAAGGACCCGGAAAATATCATCCGTGCCGTAATGGGAGAAAAAATCGGAACCATTGTTAAGGAGGTAAAAAAACAATGAGAGATGCCCATAAGGAATTTGACGCGAAAATGCAGAAAACCATTGAGGTCATCATCGCCGACTTTGCCGGCGTCCGGGCCGGAAGAGCCAATCCCTCGGTGCTGGACAGGATCACTGTGGATTACTACGGCGCAGCCACTCCTCTGCAGCAGGTTGCCGCCATTTCGTCCCCCGACCCCCGGGTGCTCATGATCCAGCCCTGGGACAATTCCCTGCTCAGGGCCATTGAAAAGGCCATCCAGGCCTCCGATCTTGGCATTAATCCCCAGAACGACGGCAGAGTCATCCGCCTGAACTTCCCCCAGCTCACCGAGGAGCGCCGCCGCGACCTCACCAAACAGGTGAAGAAATACGGCGAGGGCGGCAAGGTTGCCATCCGGAACATCCGCCGAGAAGCGGTGGACAAGTATAAGGCCATGCAGAAGAAGTCGGAGATCACGGAAGACGATTATAAGCAGTACGAAAAAGAGATTCAGGACATTACCGACAAGCGCTGTAAGGAGATCGACGACCTGACAGTCAAAAAGGAAACCGAGCTTATGGCGGTGTAACGCCATCCATGCGGGCGGATTCCAGTAAAACGGTAGGGCGGAGGCTTGCCCCCGCCCTATTATGTTATTTGAGTGAGGAGCTCCATTTAATGGCTTTATTTAATCGGAAACTGCATACAGTAAGTAACGAGGAGCAGATCGATTTCACCTGCCTGCCCCGTCATATTGCCATTATCATGGACGGCAACGGGCGCTGGGCGCAGAAGCGCGCTCTCCCGCGGACGGCGGGCCACGCGGCGGGGGCCGAGAATTTCCGGACCATCGCCACCTACTGCAAGGAGATCGGCATTGAATACCTCACGGTATTCGCCTTCTCCACGGAAAACTGGAAGCGTTCCGAGGCGGAAGTCTCCGCAATCATGGGACTTCTGGAAAAATACCTCGCGGAAGCCATCGAGCAGATGGAACAAAACAAAGTGCGCATGGAGTTCTTCGGGGACCTCTCAAAGCTCTCCGGGAAGCTGCGCGCGCTCTGTGAGAGAGTGCAGGAAATATCCGCCGGATACGAAGGAGTTCAGGTGAACATCTGCCTTAACTACGGCGGACGCGATGAAATCCTGCGCGCGGCCAGGGCCTTTGCCGCCGACTGCGCCGAGGGATCAGCCGACCCCAATGATCTGAGCGAGGAATCCTTTGCCGGATACTTATTTTCCAAAGACGTCCCCGACCCTGACCTCGTCATCCGTCCCAGCGGCGAGGTGCGCATCTCCAATTTTCTGCTCTGGCAGTCGGCTTACGCCGAATATTACTTTACCGATACCTTATGGCCGGATTTCAGCAAGGAAGAACTGTGCCGCGCGATCTCTTCCTATCAGCGCCGCTCCCGCAGATTTGGAGGAACAAACTGATGGGAAAGCGTGTTTTGGTTGCCGTGGTTTTCCTTCCGCTGATTCCGATCATAATTTTTATTCTTCCGCCGGTTTATGTTCCCATCTGCATTTCCATCCTCTCCGCCATCGCGGTCCACGAGGTGCTCTGGTCCACCGGATTCGTCAAAAACTCCGTGATCTCCGGCCTGTCCATCTTGCTTGCCGGATGCATTCCCTTTCTGGTCTTCTTTGACGCGACGAGCAAGGTGGTGCTCTGCTTCCTGTTCTGCTATATTACCGCCATCTTCCTTGTGGCCATCACCAGCAAGTATACGGTCACCATGGAAAAAATGGGAGGCTCCTTCTTTTTTTCCCTGTTCGTGCCGTATTTCCTCTCATCCCTCATCCGCCTGGACCAGATGCCGGGTGGAAAGATTCTGACTCTGCTGCCCCTGATCGTGGCGTTCTCCAGCGACATCTTCGCGCTTTTCGGCGGAATGCTCTTCGGAAAACACAAACTCGCGCCGACCCTCTCTCCTAAGAAAACCATCGAGGGCTCGGTGGGCGGTTTTGTGGGCTCCATCGTCTGTACCATGCTCTTCGGCTTTATCCTTGCCAGATTCTTTGGCTTCACGGTTTCCTACCCGCGCCTCGCAGTTTACGGCCTGCTGGGCAGCGCAATTTCCCAGCTTGGGGATCTGTTTTTTTCCTATATCAAGCGGCAGTATGGCATCAAAGACTACGGCAATATTTTTCCCGGTCACGGCGGCGTGCTGGACCGGTTCGACAGCGTCATCTTCTGCGCCCCGCTGATCGAACTTCTCCTCCACATCCTGCCCGCCCTGTAAAACGGTTGTTTTCCGCGCAACCTGTTTCGCCGGTAATTTGAGGTGACTTCATGACAGGTAATCTGTCCGTCCTCGGTTCCACAGGTTCCATCGGCACCCAGACCCTTGAGGTGGCCGAGGCATGTAATATTAAAATATCCGCCCTCGCCGCCCGCTCTAACGTAACGCTTCTGGAGCGTCAGGCAAGAAAGTTCGTTCCCAGAATAGCTGTCCTCTCCGAGAAAAGCGCCGCCGCCGATCTGAAGATCAGGCTCGCCGACACCGGCATCCGCGTCCTCTCCGGCGAGGAGGGGGTTCTGGAGGCGGCGAGCCTACCCGAGGCGGACACCGTAGTGACCGCGATGGTCGGCGTCGCGGGACTGAAACCCACCCTCGCGGCCATTGACGCGGGCAAGCGCATCGCCCTGGCCAACAAAGAAACTCTGGTCTGCGCGGGGAAACTGGTGATGGAGCGGGCTTTGCAGAAGGGCGCCGAGATCGTCCCCGTGGACTCCGAACACTCCGCGATTTTTCAGTGCTTACAGGCCAGCCGAGACTGGCGGGAGGTGAAACGGCTCATCCTCACCGCCTCCGGCGGCCCCTTTTTTGGCCTTTCCCGCGACGAACTCAAAGATGTGACGCCCGCGCAGGCGCTCAGACACCCTAACTGGAGCATGGGCGCGAAGGTCACCATCGATTCCGCCACCCTCATGAACAAGGGCCTTGAGTGCATGGAGGCGATGGCCCTTTACTCATTGCCCGGCGAGCGGATTTCGGTTGTCATTCATCGGGAGAGTATCATTCACTCTCTTGTGGAATACTGTGACGGAGCGCTGCTGGCCCAGCTGGGCATGCCGGATATGCGCCTGCCGATTCAGTACGCCCTCACCTGGCCGGGCCGTATTCCCGGCCCCGCCAAGACCCTGGACCTTCTCACCATGCCGCCTCTCACATTTGCCGAACCTGATTACGGCGCTTTTCCCTGTCTGAGTCTGGCTCTCGCCGCCGCCGCGCGGGGAGGCACGGCCCCCGCCGTATTAAACGGCGCGAATGAGGCGGCTGTTGCGTCATACCTTGCGGGTAAGCTGGATTTTTACGGCATCCCGGCTCTGGTTCAAAAGGCTCTGGCCAAGATACCCGTCGTGGCGGACCCCACGCTGGAGGATATTTTGTCGGCGGATTCCGAGGCCAGGCGCATCACCCTCTAAGGGTATATTTTTGAGGTGAATTGATTGTATATTGTCATTGCAATCCTGATGTTCGGCGTGCTCGTCGCCGTCCACGAGCTGGGGCATTTCTTTGCCGCCAAGCTCCTGGGCGTCAAGGTGAACGAATTTGCCCTGGGCATGGGCCCCAAACTCCTCTCAAAAGAAAACGGGGAGACGGTTTATTCCCTCCGGGCGTTTCCCGTGGGCGGCTTTTGCGCCATGGAGGGGGAGGACGAGGAAACCGACGACCCCAGAGCCTTTACCCGTCAGAAAGCCTGGAAGCGCTTTATCATCCTGGCCGCGGGCGCTTTTATGAATTTCCTTGTCGGACTCATCCTCCTGCTCGCCCTCTTCTCCAAGAGCCAGGCCTTTGTCGCGCCGGTCATCGACGATTTTATCGACGGCTTCCCCCTGGAGAGCCAGAGCGGCCTCCTGCCCGGCGACCGTATCGTGAAAATCGACGGCGAGCGTATCTATGTCTATTCCGACGTGCTCCTTCTCTTCTCCCGCTCCAACGGCGAGACCATGGACCTTGTGGTTAACCGGGCAGGGAAGGAAATCACCCTGAACAAATTCCCGCTGAAGCTGCGGGAATATACCGTGGACGGCGAAACCGTCCAGAGGTACGGAATCGTGTTTACCGTGGTCCCCGCCACCATCTCTAGCCGCCTGTCTCAGAGCTTCCTTACCGCTGTGGACTTTGTCCGCTTGGTGCGTATGGGAATCGTGGACCTGATATCCGGTTCGGCGGGCCTTAAGGATCTGTCCGGCCCCATCGGCATTGTTGGTACCATCAGCAGCGTGGGCGAAGAGGCCCCCACGGTGGTGGACGCCATGTGGAGCATCGCCTATTTTGCCGCTCTTATCGCGGTGAACCTCGCTGTGATGAACCTCCTTCCTCTGCCCGCGCTGGACGGCGGGCGGATTTTCTTCCTCGTGGTGGGCGGCCTCTTCACGGCGGTCACAAGAAAGAAAATCGATCCTAAATACGAGGGTTACGTCCACATGGCGGGACTCGTCTGCCTGCTGCTGCTGATGGTTGTCGTGGCCTTCAACGACATTGTGAAGCTCCTGGGGGTAGGAACATGACAAAGCAGATTATGGTGGGGGGCGTTCCCGTGGGCGGGGGCGCTCCCGTTACCATTCAGTCCATGACCAACACGCCCACGCATGATGTCGCGGCGACCGTGGAGCAAATCAAAAAGCTCCAGATCGCCGGCTGCCAGATTGTCCGCGCGGCGGTGCCCGACATGGCCGCGGCTAAGGCAATCGGCGCCATCCGGGAGCAGATTTCGATTCCGCTGGTGGTCGATATCCATTTTGATTATTCTCTTGCTCTCGAAGCCATAGAAGCGGGGGCCGACAAGGTGCGCATCAACCCCGGCAACATCGGGGACGAGAGCCGGGTGAAAGCGGTGGCAGACGCCTGCCGCCGCAGGAACATTCCCATCCGCATCGGTGTGAACGGCGGCTCGCTGGAAAAGCCCCTTCTGGCCAAATACGGCGGCGTTACCCCGGAGGCCATGGTGGAGTCGGCCTTTGGCCATATCGCGCTTTTAAACCGCTTTGACTTCGACAATATCTGCGTCTCCCTCAAGTCCTCCTCGGTGCCCGTCACCATGGCGGCTTATCAGCTGATGTCGGAGCGGAGCAATTATCCGCTGCACCTTGGCGTCACCGAGGCGGGCACCCCCAAAATGGGGATTTTAAAATCCGCCGTCGGCATCGGCGGCCTGCTGGCGCTGGGAATCGGGGACACCATGCGCGTCACCCTCACCGCCGATCCCGTGGAGGAAATTTACGCCGCGCGCGATATTTTGAAGGCGGCGGGGCTCAGGCGCGAGGGCCCCGAGCTCATTGCCTGCCCCACCTGCGGCAGGACGAAAATCGACCTCATTGCCCTGGCGAACCAGGTGGAGCGGCGTCTTGCGGATGTTCACAAGCCCATCACCGTGGCCGTCATGGGCTGCGCGGTGAACGGGCCCGGCGAGGCCTCCGCCGCCGATGTGGGTATCGCCGGGGGAGACGGCGTGGGCATTCTTTTCCGCAAAGGGAAGCTGGTGCGCAAGGTAGCGCAGGAAAATCTGGTGGACGAGCTCTTCGCCCTGATCGATACATTATAGAGAAGGAGAACCTTTCGGATGCAGGAAGGCATACTTAACTTTTTTGAACTGTTTACGCCCCTGGCCTCCCAGGCCGGGAGCTTTTCCGGGGCTGAACGCTGGATGGTTACCCGGGCCGACGTGGACCCCGCTGCGGGGACTATGGAGGTTTCCCTCAAGTGTCCCATCCCTCCGGATGGGGCGTTTTTAGCAAAAACGGAAACAGCGCTGGCCCAGGCATACGGCCTCAAGCGGGTGTCTCTCCGCCCGGAGGATCAGCCTGACGGCAAAGTACATACCGGCGCGGGCGCGCCTGTCAAAGCGGCTGCTGAGCCCCTCCAACCCGCGCCCCCGGAGCAGCCCGCCGCGCCGGCGGAGATAGCCGAGAAAGCCGTCCCGTCGACGGTCCCGTCCGCCGGGGAAAACTCGGACGACCCCTTTGCCCGCACCGAGGCAATCCGCCGCGAGGCGCTCAGGGCGCTCAAACGGGAAGCGCCCGCCGCGGGGAAAAAGCCGGGAGGGAAGGGAGCCCACCTCTTCGGCGGGAAGGTGAACCCCCGAAATCTCGTCCCCATGGAGACGCTGAATCTGGACATGGGCGAGGTTACGGTGGAGGGCGACGTCTTTTTCGTAGAGCACCGGGAGCTCAAAAAGCGGAAGGCATGGGTCGTCTGCTTTGAGATCACCGATTACACCGGTTCCATCCGCGTCACCAGATTCATGCCCGGTGACGACGGAAAGCCCATCGTGGACGGGGTAAAGATGGGCCAGCGGCTCATGGTCCGGGGAAAACTCACCATTAACCGGTTTGACGGGGACATGGTGCTGGAGCCGGCCGCGATCGCAGTGGGGGAGAAGCCCAAGCGCACCGACGACGCGCCGGAAAAACGGGTGGAACTCCACTTACATACCAACATGTCCGCCATGGACGGCCTGTGCGACCCCAAGGAAACGGTCAAGCGGGCCATCGAGTGGGGCCACAGCGCCATTGCCGTCACCGACCACGGCGTAGTCCACTCTTTCCCCGACGCCTGGAGCGCCGCCAAGGGTAAAATAAAAATCCTTTACGGCGTGGAGGCCTACTATAATAACGATGTGGACGACCGGATCGTGGTGCGCGGCGGCGGGACCGGCCCCGTGAACGGCAGCGTGGTCTGCTTCGACCTGGAGACTACCGGCCTGGATGCCCGCACCGAGAGAATCACGGAAATCGGCGCGGTAGTCTTGGAGGGCGGGGTAATCACCGAGACCTTCCAGACCTTTGTGAACCCCGGAAAACCCCTCCCGCCGGAGATTGTCGCCCTCACCGGAATCACGGACGAAATGGTCGCTGACGCGCCGGACGAGGCCCAGGCGGTGAGCGCCTTCCTGCGCTTTGCCGCCGGGCGCACCCTCGCCGCCCACAACGCCTCCTTCGACCTGGGTTTCCTCGCGGCTGCCTGCCGCCGGATGGACACCCACTTTGACCCGACCTGTTTGGATTCGCTGATCCTAGCCCAAAATCTGCTTCCCGATCTGGGCAAATACCGGCTGGACGCGGTGGCCGATTATCTTCGCCTACCCTCATTTTCCCACCACCGTGCCACGGACGACGCCTCCGCCGTCGCCTATATGCTCCTCAAATTTATCCCGATGCTCTCCGATCTGGGAGTATCAAGGCTGGAGCAGGTGAACTCTTCCATGACCCGTTTGCGTTCGTCCGGAAGCGTCAAGCGGTTCCCGGCTCATCTCATCATTCTGGCTAAAAACAAAGCGGGACTGCGAAACCTTTATAAGCTGGTCTCCCTCTCCCATCTGGAACACTTCAAGCGGTTTCCCATCATGCCCAAAAGCCTTATTAACGAGAACAGGGAAGGGCTTATTTTAGGTTCTGCCTGTGAAGCAGGAGAGCTTTACAGAGCGGTGGTGAAAGGGCGCGACTGGCCGGAGCTTCTGAGACTTGCCTCTTGGTATGATTTTCTGGAGATTCAGCCCGTGTCCAACAACGGCTTCATGCTGCGCCCCGATAAAGGCGGAAAAACCATCGCGAACAACGAAGAGGAAATCAGAGGGTGGAACCGCACCGTGGTAAAACTCGCAAAGGAGCTGGGCAAGCCGGTCTGCGCGACCGGAGACGTTCATTTTCTGAACCCCGAGGAGGAAGTCTACCGCCATATCCTGCTGGATTCCAAAGGCTTTTCCGACGCCGACCAGCCGAACCCCCTGTACTTCCGCACAACGGGAGAAATGCTGGAGGAATTCTCCTATCTTGGCAAGGAAACCGCCAGGGAAGTGGTGATAGATTACCCCAATCAGATCGCCGCCCTCTGCGAGGACTTTAAGCCCCTGCCCGACGGGCTTTTTACGCCAAAATTGGAGAACTCCGACTCGGAGCTTACGAGTCTCGTGTGGTGTAAGGCACATGAGCTTTACGGGGAAGAACTGCCGCAGGTGGTGACCGAGCGCATCAACGCCGAGCTGGGCGACATTTTGAAGCGTAAATACGACGTCATTTACATGTCCGCTCAGAAGCTGGTTCAGGACTCCCTGGACCACGGCTATCTGGTGGGCTCCCGGGGCTCGGTGGGCTCTTCCATCGTGGCCTACATGTCGGGCATCACCGAGGTGAACGCTCTGCCCCCTCATTACCGCTGCCCAAAATGTAAACACTCCGACTTTGAAGCGGGGGCGGGGTTCGGCTGCGGCGCGGACATGCCCGACGAGGCTTGCCCGGTCTGCGGGGAACCGTATGAGAAAGACGGCTTCAACATCCCCTTCGAGACCTTTCTGGGCTTCGGGGGCGACAAGGTGCCGGATATCGACCTGAATTTCTCCGGGGAATACCAGGCCTCCGCCCACAGGCATACCTTCGAGCTCTTCGGTGAAAACCATGTCTTCCGGGCGGGCACCATCGGAACGGTGAAGGAAAAGACCGCCTACGGGTATGTGAAAAAGTTTCTGGAGGCGAGAGGCCTTCATGTGACAAAGGCGGAGGAAAACCGCCTGGCCCTGGGCTGCACCGGTGTGAAGCGGACCACCGGCCAGCATCCCGGCGGCATGGTGGTCATCCCTCAGGATAAGGAAATCTATGACTTCTGCCCGGTCCAGCACCCCGCGGACGACGGCGATACCGACATTATCATCACCCATTTTGAATATCACTCCATGGAGTCGAACCTCCTTAAGCTCGATATGCTGGGCCACGACGACCCAACCATGATCTACATGCTCGAGAAGCTCACCGGCGTGGACGCCCGGAAGATTCCCCTGGACGATCCGGACACCAGAAGCCTTTTCGTCTCCTCCGAGGCCCTCGGCTTTCAAAACGACAAGATTATCGGCCCCACCGGGGCCTGCGCCATCCCCGAATTCGGGACCTCCTTCGTCCGGGGCATGCTCGTGGATACCTCGCCCACCGAATTCGACATTCTGGTGCGCCTTTCCGGCTTTTCCCACGGCACCGACGTGTGGCTGGGCAACGCCCGGGACCTGATCCTCTCGGGCACCGCCACGGTAGGCGAGGCCATCGGCTGCCGGGATGATATCATGCTCTATCTGATCTCCAAAGGCATGGATGAAAAGCGTTCCTTTAAAATCATGGAGGCGGTCCGAAAGGGAAAGGGCCTTCCCGAAGGGGCCGAGCAGGAAATGAAGGACCACGACGTGCCCGACTGGTATATCGGTTCCTGCCGGAAAATCAAATACCTCTTCCCCAAGGCCCACGCGGTTGCCTACGTGATGATGGCCTTCCGTATCGCCTGGTTCAAGGTGCACCGCCCTCTGGCCTTCTACGCGGCTTATTTCTCCATCCGCGCCAAGGCATTCGACGCCACGGTGATGTGCCGGGGAATCGATGTGGTGAAGGCCAAAATGCGCGAGATCACTGCCAAGGACAAAAACGCAACCGCCGTGGAGGAGGATATGCTCACCACCCTGGAGGTGTGCTACGAATTCTATCTGCGCGGCTTTTCCTTCAAAAACCTGGACCTCTATGAGTCCGACGCCACACAGTTTTTAATGGATGAGGAAGCCGGACAGCTTCGAGCGCCCTTTATCTCCATTCCCGGCCTGGGCGAGACGGCCGCCCTTTCCATCGCGGAGCAGCGCAAGGGGAGGACCTTCCTGTCGGCGGAAGAACTCTCCGACGCCTGCCCCAAGGTTTCCAAGGCCCATATCGAACAGCTGCGCTCGGTGGGCGCCCTGGGCAACCTGCCGGACACCAGCCAAATGTGTCTATTTTAATCAAAAAAGATTCTTCGCCTTACAGGCTCAGAATGACAAGGATTCGGCTTAGAATATTCCTGTCATTGTGAGGGGCTTTCGCCCCGAAGAATCTTTTTCGGTTGCGGGGGTTAACCTACAAAACCTCAAATGTAAAATTGATTGTCACTCGCTTTTTGTTTTCCCCGCCATCCTGCCCAGCAGCGCGAGGAGGATCATTGCCGCGGCGAGGGAAAGCAGGGAGCCGAAGAGAAAGGGCGCCCTGGAGCCGAAGGTTTTCCAGAGCCATCCGGCGATGACGCTGGCGGGGAGCAGGGCGATGCCCACGATGGTGGCGTCGAGGCCCAGCATGGTGCCCTTCAGATCGGCGGGGGCGATCTCCGCGATGAAGGCGCGCTCCACCCCGGCGGTCATGGCGGTGTAGAACCCGTAGAGGATGAAGGCGAAAATCATCGCCGTGGAGGAAGTGACAAAGGCGAAGCACAGGTAGACCGCCGAGAAGGTGAGGTACCCCGCCACCAGCAGCTTTTTCCGCCCAATTTTGTCCGAGAGCCGCCCGAAGGGGATGGAAAGCACCGCCGCGGAGAGATTATAAAGAAAGTAGAGCAGTACCACGTTGGTGTCGGTAAAGCCCACGCTCTTGGCTTTCAGGAGCAGAAAGGCGTTGGAGGAGTTGCCCAGGGTGAAGAGAAAAGCCACCAGCAGATACAGCTTCAGGTTCGCGTCCAACTCGCGGGCGCGCTCAAGAAGGGGGAGACGCTCCTTCGGGGCAGCCGGAGAGGATTTTTCCTTCACCAGCAGCAAAACGGCGAGTCCGAAGACTGCGGGAATCATGGAGACAATAAAAATCCGCTTATACTCCCAGCAGCCTCCCGCGTTCCTCACGAGAAAGTAGGCGATCAAAATTCCCAGGGCGGAGCCCGCCATATCGAGCGCCTTGTGGATGCCAAAGGCCTTGCCCATGCCGGACTCCTTCGCGCTTTCGCTCACCAGCACGTCCCGCGGCGCGGTGCGGATGCCCTTGCCGACCCGGTCGATGACACGTGCGGCCAGAATGCCGCCCCAGGAGGTGGCGGCCAGCAGCGCCAGCTTATAGAGAAAGCCTGTTGCGTAGCCGATAAAAGCGATGGGCTTCTTGTGCCGGTAGCGGTCGCTGATATAACCGCTCCAAACCTTGAGGAGGCTGGCGAGGCTCTCCGCGATGCCCTCGATGATGCCCACCAGCTCCGGCGTGCCGCCGAGAACAGCGGTGAGGTAGAGGGGAATGAGCGGGTAAACCATCTCCGCGCTCACGTCGGAGAAAAAACTGACCAGGCCCAGTAAAACCACATTGCCCAAATAATCAGCTCCCAAAGTCGATGACCGTTTCCGGTGTGTTTATTTATTGTAGCCTTATGAGACACCATCCGCAATATACATTTTTGTCGGAATGTCCAGACTACGCCGCGTTGACAAAAACGATTTTATGTGATAATATGGTAGCGTGATAAAGCGCTAAAGCGACAAGCTCTTTGCGCTTATGAGAAGACGGAAGGGAGAGATTCTCTTTGAATACAACCATGGGCACCCCGGAGGGGACCCGCGACAGGATCTTTGCCGAGTGCCGGGAGCGGCGGCAGGTGCAGTCCGCCTTGGTCTCCTGCTTCCAGCGCCGGGGTTACTCCGAGGTGATTACGCCGGAGGTGGAGTTTTACGACCTTTTTGTCCGCTCGGGAAACCCTATGCGGCAGGAGGCCATGCTGAAGATCATCGACCGCAGCGGGAAAATCATGGTGATGCGGCCCGACTGCACCACCCCCATCGCCCGTGTGGCGGCTACAAAGCTCTCTTCATTGCCCCAGCCGCAGCGGCTTTACTATTCGGAGACCGTCTTCCGTTCCGGCCAGGCCCACCGGGGCGGAAGCAGTGAAATCGCCCAATGCGGCATCGAGCTCATCGGCGCGGCGGGGAAACGGGCCGATTTGGAGGTAATCGCAAACGCGGTGGACGCCCTTCGCGCCTGCTCGCTGGAAAACTTTCATATCGAGCTGGGTCACGCGGGCTTTTTCAAGGCGCTCGCGGGCAGTATGGAGATGGACCCGGAGACTGCCGAGCGGATGCGCAGCCTCATCGAGGGAAAGAACTTTGCCGCGCTGAATGATCTTTTAGAGCCTTACCAGGCGCAGCCCGCCTGCAAAGCGCTCCGGAGGCTCTCCCACCTTTTCGGCGGGGCGGAGGTACTCCGTGAGGCCGAGGATCTGGCGGGGCAGAACGAGGCGATCGCTTACCTGCGGGAGCTCTCCGCCGAGCTTTCCGCCGCGGGATACGGGTCTTACGTGAGGTTTGACCTGGGCCTCGTCCATCAGATTGAGTATTATACCGGCGTAGTGTTCCGTGCCTATGTGGAGGGCGCGGGGGATGCCGTTCTTTCCGGCGGAAGGTACGACTCTCTGGTGGGTGCCTTTGGCAAGCCCGCCCAGGCCACGGGCTTCGCCATCGACGTGGACGCGGTGGCGCTCTGCCGCCCTTCGGTCTCGCCAACCGTGCTGAAAACCGTGATCCACTGGTCGGACGGCTGCCTGGCGCCGGCACTCGCCGCCCTTGAAAAATGCCCCCCCGGCACCACCGAGCTCTCCCCCTGCCGAACCCTCGGTTCCACCCTGAAGCTGGCAAGGGAGAAGGGCGCAACATCGGTTCTTGTGCTGGAGCCGGACGGAGAGAGGATGGTGGAAGTATGAATAGCCGCCTTCGCATCGCCATCACCAAGGGCAGGCTCCTGGATGAATCCCTGGAGATGTTTGAAAAAATGGGCCTGGACTGTTCCCCCATCAAAAATCCGGGCCGCAGACTCATCCACAGCGTCCCCAATTATCCACTGGACGCGGTGCTCGCCAAAGCGCCCGACGTCATCACCTATGTGGAGCACGGGGTGTGCGACTTGGGGATCGTGGGTAAGGACACCATCCTGGAGCAGGGAAAGAGCTTTTACGAGGTGCTGGACCTGGGCTTCGGCAAGTGTCGTTTCGCCCTCGCCGTCCGGAATGGCACCGACTTCTACGGCACCTATAAAACCAGGAGGATCGCCACCAAATACCCCGAGGTGACGCGCAGTTTCTTCGAAAAAAAGGGCATGGACGTATCCATCATCAAAATAGAAGGTTCGGTTGAGCTGGCTCCCATCCTGGACTTGGCCGACGGCATCGTGGACATCGTGGAGACCGGCGCCACCCTGCGGGAAAACGGCCTGGTGCCCATAGAGGACGTTGCCAACCTGTCAGCCCGGTTAATCGTAAACACCGCCGGCATGAAGCTGCGCAAAACGGAAATTCTGGACTTTATCTCCCGCTGTGAAAAGGAATTGGAGAATCGGACATGATCGAAATCATCAAAGCCGACGGAAAAGCCGAGTTTGAAAGAGTCCGCGCCATGCGCTCGAGAGCCGCCGCGGTGGGCGAAGGTGTAACAAAAACGGTAAGCGCCATCATGGAAGAGGTTATGCTGCGCGGCTACGAGGCCGTGCGGGAGTATTCTCTGAAGCTGGACGGTAAGGAGCCGAGGGAAATTCCCGCGTCCGAATTGGAGTCTGCCTACGCCGCCTGCCCGGAAGCGCTCATCAGGGCTCTGGAGCACGCCGCGGCCAATATCAGAGACTACAACGAGCGGCTGCTCGCCAAAACTGCGCAGTGGACCTCGTCCGACGGCGGCACCGTGGGCCGCATGGTGCGCGGTCTTTCCCGGGTGGGAATTTACGTTCCCGGCGGCACCGCCGCCTACCCCTCGTCCGTTCTCATGAACGCCGTGCCCGCCAAAGTGGCCAGTGTGGGTGAGATCATTATGGTTACCCCGCCCACCGAGAACCTCAATGAAGCGGTGCTGGCCGCCGCCAAAATTGCGGGGGTGGACAGGGTGATCGCCGTGGGCGGCGCCCAGGCGGTTGCGGCCCTTACGTATGGCGCCGGGTTTATCCCCAGGGTCGATAAGCTCGTGGGGCCGGGAAACGCCTATGTGGCGGCCGCCAAGCGCATGGCTTACGGCGCGCTGGATATCGACATGGTGGCCGGCCCCTCCGAGGTGCTCGTCATCGCGGACGCTTCCGCGAACCCCAGGTATATTGCAGCCGACCTCCTCAGCCAGGCCGAGCACGACGCCCTGGCCTCGGCGGTGTTACTCACCACGAGCGAAGCGCTTGCCCAAGCGGTGGACGCGGAAATCGTCCGCCAGATGGGCTACCTCAGCCGCAGCGCGATTATGGAGGCTTCCCTCCGGGACTACGGCTGCGCCATCGTATGCGGGAGCCTGGACCAAGCGGCCCTCCTCGCCAACGAAATTGCCCCCGAGCACCTTGAAATTGTGACCGAAAACCCCCGCGCCCTGCTGCCGAAGATCAGAAACGCGGGCGCGGTCTTTCTGGGGGCCTGGTCCCCCGAGCCGCTGGGAGATTACCTCGCGGGCCCTGACCACGTATTGCCCACCTCAGGCACAGCCCGCTTCTTTTCCCCCCTTTCGGTTGAATCCTTCCTCAAGACCATGAGTGTCATTGAGTACCGCAGGCAAAACCTGACCGGGGTGGCGGGCGAGATCATTACCCTGGCCGAGTCCGAGCGCCTTACCGCCCACGCAAATTCCATCAAAGTGCGCCTTGAACCGTAAAGAGAGAAAGCTTATACTTCACCTATAAAAATTCCGCCGCCGAAACGGCATTTCACATAAGGAGGCTTACCCATGGCCCGGACTGCCGCCATTAACCGCAAAACCAAAGAAACCGACATCCGCCTGCGCCTTTCGCTGGACGGAGGTCCGGTTGAGATCGATACCGGTATCGGTTTTTTCGACCATATACTCACCGCCTTCGGTTTTTACGCTGGGTTCGGCCTGACGCTCACCGTGAAGGGCGACCTCCAGGTGGACGGCCATCACACGGTTGAGGATACCGGCATCGCCCTGGGGGACGCCCTCACCGAAGCCCTGGGGGACAAAAGGGGCATCCGCCGCTTCGGTTCCGCCTACGTTCCCATGGACGAGGCGTTGAGCTTTACCGCCCTGGATTTTTCCGCGCGCCCCTATCTGGTCTTCGATGCCCCCATGCCCCAGGAGATCATTGGGACCTACGAGAGCTGGCTCACCGTGGAGTTCATGCGCGCTCTGGCGGTGCACGGCGGCATCACCCTGCACCAGAAGTGCCTCTACGGGAAGAACGCCCACCATATCACCGAGGCGCTCTTCAAATCCCTGGGCCTTTCCATGAAGGACGCGGTGAAAATCGAGGGGCAAGGCGTTACCTCCACCAAAGGAGTACTGTAAGGATGAAATACTTAACAGCCATTGTGGATTATGGCGTTGGGAATCTGAAGAGCGTCACAAACGCGATGGACTACCTTGGGTTTCCCACCCTCATCACCGGCGACCGGAAGGAACTGGAGAAAGCCGACGCCATCATCCTGCCCGGCGTAGGGGCTTTTCCTGATGCCGCCGAAAAACTCACCGCGCCCGGTCTTGACAAGGTAATAAAAGCTCAGGCGGGCAAAAAGCCCATTCTTGGTATCTGTCTCGGCATGCAGCTTCTCTTCGACCGGGGGGAGGAGATACGGGAAACCGCGGGTCTGGGGCTGGTGCGCGGCAGTGTTAAAAAAATCGAAACCCAGTATAAGCTTCCCCACATCGGCTGGAACAGCCTGACGTTTCATAATAACTGTCCGCTCTTCCGGGGCCTTTCGGACGGGGTGTACGTTTACTTTGTCCATTCCTTCTGCGGCGTGGCGGAGGACAAAGGCGACGTGACCGCCACCGCCGATTACGGACCTCAGGTGGTGGCCGCCGTCTCCCACGGGGGTGTCTTCGGCTGTCAGTTCCACCCGGAAAAAAGCGGTGAGACCGGCCTTGTGATGCTGAAAAACTTCGGGGAGATGAGCCGATGATCCTTCTGCCAGCCATCGACCTGAAAAATGGCCTATGCGTTCGCCTCCGGAAAGGGGAATTCGACACCGCCCACAAGGTGGCCGAAAGCGCTCTGGAGACGGCAAAGCGCTTTTCCGAAGCGGGGGCCCGCTGGGTCCATATGGTGGACCTGGACGGAGCACGGGCGGGCGTTCGGAAAAATTTCCCTATCATACGTGAGATCATTGAAAAGTCCGGCCTTCTTGTGGAGCTGGGCGGTGGCATCAAGACCGTGGAGGACGTGGACGCGGTGACCCTGGCCGGAGCTTCCCGCCTTGTGATCGGCTCGGCCGCAGTTACCGCTCCGCAGGTGGTGGATTACGCCGTGAAGAGGTACGGCGGCCGGACGGCCGTGGGCATCGACTGCCTGGACGGCAGGGTGCGCGTCTCCGGCTGGGAGACCGATTCCGGCCTTGACTATCTTGAATTTGCTTGCAAAGTAAAAGAACATGGTGTAAAGTATATTGTATTTACAGACATAGCGGCGGATGGGATGCTCTCCGGTCCTTCCTTTGAAAAACTGGAAGCGCTGCAAAAGTCGGTCTCCTGCCGCGTCATCGCCAGCGGTGGCGTCACCACCCTGGACGATGTGAAGCGTCTGCGGGATATGGGCCTGTACGGTGCCATCATCGGAAAGGCCTATTACGCGGGGACCATGGATCTGGCCGAGGCCGTGAGAGAGGGAGGAAGCCAATGCTAGCCAAACGAATCATCCCCTGTCTTGACGTGCGGGACGGCAGAGTGGTCAAGGGAGTTAATTTTGTATCACTGCGGGACGCGGGCGACCCGGTGGAGCTTGCCAAATACTACTCCGACCAGGGGGCCGACGAGATCGTCTTTCTGGACATCACCGCCACCAGCGACGACCGAAAAACGGTGGCTGACGTGGTGGAGCGCACTGCCTCCCAGGTCTTCGTACCCCTCACCGTGGGCGGAGGCATCCGCAGTCTGGATGATTTTCAGCTGCTCCTGCGCGCGGGAGCCGATAAAATCTCCATCAACTCCGCGGCGGTGGCCGACCCAACCCTCATCACAGAGGCCGCCGAACGCTTCGGTTCCCAGTGCGTGGTGCT
Organism: Bacillota bacterium; assembly: GCA_023459875.1. Lineage (GTDB taxonomy): Bacteria > Bacillota > Clostridia > Oscillospirales > Oscillospiraceae > JAEWRY01. The sequence goes on along the minus strand of JAEWRY010000049.1, from coordinate 16,108 downwards.
GGCCGTCGACGCCCGGGAGCGGCAGGGGGGCGGCTGGGAAGTGGTGGTTGCAGGAGGGCGGATTCCCACGGGTCTGGACGCGGTCGCCTGGGCCGTGAAGGGAGAGCGGCTGGGAGCGGGCGAAATCCTCCTCACCTCCATGGACGCCGACGGCACCAAGCTGGGCTACGACCTGCCCCTTACCCGCGCCATTGCCGAGGCCGTCCACATCCCGGTCATCGCCTCAGGCGGCTGCGGAAGCATCTTCCACTTCGCCCAGGTCTTCGAGCAGACGGGGGCGGACGCCGCCTTAGCAGCCTCCCTCTTCCACTTCGGCGAGCTGACGGTTCCCCAGGTGAAGGAATATCTTAAATCCCGGGACATTCCCGTGAGGTGAAGTATGAAAACAGAGCGGTTATTTGAAAAGTCGGAGCTGATTCCGGTCATCATTCAGGACGCCCGGACGAACCAGGTCCTCATGCTGGGTTTCACCGACCGCCGGGCGCTGGAGCTGACCCGGGAGACCAAGACAGCCTGGTTCTGGAGCCGCAGCCGGAAGAAGCTCTGGAACAAGGGGGAGAGCTCGGGGAACTTCCTGCACGTGGAGAAAATACTGACCGACTGTGACACCGACACCCTGCTTTACCTGTGCCGCCCTGACGGCCCCACCTGCCACACGGGCGCGGTATCCTGCTTTTTTAACGAGATAACGGAGGAATGGACATGAGCAACGAGCTGAGAGCCCTTTACGGCGTGGTGCTGGACCGGAAGGAGAACCCCCAGGAAGGCTCCTACACCTGCTATCTGCTGGATCAGGGTCTGGATAAAATACTCAAGAAAGTCGGCGAGGAGTGCTCCGAAACCATCATCGCCGCAAAGAACGGGGTGAAGGAGGAAACGGTGGCCGAAATCGCCGATCTTTTCTACCATGTCACCGTGCTGATGGCCTGCCAGGGCATTTCCATGGAGGAAGTACTCGAGGAACTCCGCCGCCGCAGCGAAAAGATCGGCAACCTCAAGCAGATGCACGCGAGCGATCACAGCTCTTGAGAACCTTCGTCGGAAAAAAACGCTCTTTCCGGCAGGGGTTAACGTGTCTGCCGGGAATTAATCCGCTGGCGTGGGACGAATAATAATTCGACTTATTTCGACAAGCTGAGCCTGCTGCTGTAAGAATATTCCTGTAAAGCCGTGGCCTTTCAAGGGCCGCGGCTTTTTTGCATTGGGGAAAGAGCGGTAATGGTATGAATAATTTGTATAATAGTAATAACAGTCATAAAATAATTATATTTGGAATCTATTTAATATACACAAATGAAGTGCTATAATCAATTATACACGAGTAAGAATAAACCAACAAAAAGAAAGGATGGGTAAAAATATGAAAGATCTGAACCTGCAAAAGAAATACGGCCTGTTTATCGGCGGAAAATGGAAAGACGCTTCGGACGGCGGAACCTTTGTTTCAAAGTGCCCCGCAAGCGGCGAGTCTCTTGCGGTCTGTGCCCAAGCCACCAAGGAAGATGTGGACGAGGCCGTGAACGCGGCCTGGAAAGCCTTTGAAAGCTGGAAAAAAGTCACCGTAAACCAAAGAGCCGTCATTCTCAATAAGATCGCCGATATCATCGACGCCAACACGGAACACCTGGCAATGGTGGAATCCATGGACAACGGCAAGCCCATCCGCGAGACCATGGCCATCGACGTGCCCCTGAGCGCCCAGCATTTCCGCTATTTTGCCGGCTGCATCATGGCGGAGGAGGGCAGCGCCACCATCCTGGGCTCCGATACCCTTTCCCTCATTCTCCGGGAACCGATCGGCGTGGTGGGGCAGATCGTGCCGTGGAACTTCCCCTTCCTCATGGCCGCGTGGAAGCTGGCCCCCGTGCTGGCCGCCGGCTGCTGCACCGTGTTCAAGCCCTCCAGCGACACCTCTTTGAGCGTTCTTGAGTTTGCGCGCCTGGTTCAGGATGTGCTTCCGGCGGGCGTTTTCAATGTGATTACCGGTTCCGGTTCCAAAGCCGGCCAGTACATACTCGACCACAAGGGCTTCCGCAAGCTGGCCTTCACCGGTTCCACCGAAGTGGGCGGCTGCGTGGCCTGCGCGGCGGCTGAGCGGCTCATCCCCTCCACCTTGGAGCTGGGCGGAAAATCCGCCAACATCTATTTCGACGACTGCAAGTGGGATATGGCCATCGACGGCCTTCAGCTGGGCATCCTCTTCAACCAGGGCCAGGTCTGCTGCGCCGGCTCCCGCGTCTTCGTTCAGGAGGGCATCTACGACAAATTTGTAGAGGCTGCGGTCAAGGCCTTCAACAGTGTCAAGGTGGGCGTGCCTTGGGAGATGGATACCCAGATGGGCTCCCAGATTAACGAGACTCAGATGAAGAAGATTCTGGATTATATCGAAATCGGAAAATCGGAAGGCGCCACCGTTGCCTGCGGCGGCGTGCGCGCCACCGAAGGGGCGCTTGCCCAGGGCTGCTTCATGAAGCCCACCCTGCTCACCAACGTGACGAACCATATGCGGGTTGCCCAGGAAGAGATCTTTGGGCCGGTGGCCTGCATCATCAAGTTCAAGGATGAGGACGAAGTCATCGCCATGGCCAACGACAACGTCTACGGCCTCGGCGGCGCCGTCTGGACCCGTGATATCAACCGTGCCATCCGCGTCTCCAGAGCCATCGAGACCGGCCGTATGTGGGTCAACACCTACAACGCCATCCCCGAGGGCGCGCCCTTCGGCGGCTACAAGGCCTCCGGTATCGGCCGCGAGACTCACAAGATCATCCTGGAGCATTACACGCAGATGAAGAACATTATGATTAACCTCTCCGAAGCCCCTTCCGGCTTCTATCCCGAGAAGTAAATCTCCTTGCGGAAACAGCGTATCGCCTGCCGAGGCGATACGCTGTTTTTGCCTGTCGACAAACCCCAAAGGGGTTTGTCGACAGGCGAGCTGCGCTGCGTTCCCCGCCTCGATGTCCGCTTGAGGCGGCCATTTTGACGGTCACTGCGCGAGAAGTGTTTTCCCCGACGCACATGTCGTCGGGGAAAACGGATGTCATTCTATTTGCGCCCGCGGGCGCAAACTCTGCGAGGTTTCCCCCACAATTCACGTTTTTAACAAGCTGAGAAACAGCTTTAGAGATTGTAAATAGCATAAATCTCTCTTTATGTCGACCCGTTACCTGTTGCAATGACAAAGCGCTTTTGATATAATAACCTCTATTCATGTATAGAAAAGTGAGGTGGTGTGAGGTATGTACTTAAAGTCTCTGGAAATACAGGGCTTTAAATCGTTTCCGGATAAAACCTCCCTCACCTTCGGCAAAGACATCACCGCCATTGTCGGCCCCAACGGCAGCGGCAAATCCAACCTCTCCGACGCCATCCGCTGGGTGATGGGGGAGCAGTCCACCCGGGCCCTCCGGGGCGGCAAAATGGAAGACGTGATTTTCGGCGGTACGCAGAAGCGCCGTCAGCAGGGGTTTGCCGAAGTGTCGCTGGTGCTGGACAACAGCGACCATTATTTTCATCTGGACGAGAGCGAGGTCATGGTGACCAGGCGCTATTACCGTTCCGGTGAAAGCGAGTATTATCTGAACCGCCGCGCCGTCCGGCTGAAGGATGTCAGCGAGCTTTTCATGGACACCGGCCTGGGCCGCGAAGGCTATTCCGTGATCGGCCAGGGGAAAATCGATGAAATATTATCGGTTAAAAGCGTAGACCGGCGGCAGATTTTTGAGGAAGCCGCCGGTATTTCCAGGTTTCGGCACCGGAAAGAGGAAGCCTCCCGCAAGCTGGAGCTTACCGAAGAAAACCTGGTCCGGATCGGCGACAAGATAGACGAGCTGGAGCTCCAGGTGGAGCCCCTCAGGCAGCAATCGGAAAAAGCAAAGAAGTTCCTCATCTACCGGGACGAGCTCAGGGCGCTCGAAATCTCCTTGTGGCTGGAGCAGCTTGAGAAAATCAGGACAAGCAGTATCAAGGCGGTCTCCGACTACGATAACGCCGCCCGCCAGCGGGACGAAGCGAATTCTTCCCTCGAACGGCTCTATCAGGAGTCCGAAACCCTTGCCGCTTTGATGCGGGAATGCGACATCGAGGCTGACCGGGTCCGGTTCCGCTCCTCCGCTCTGGAGACCGATTTGAACGAGCGGGAGAGCGCCGTGGCGCTCCTCAAAAATAACATCGAAAACAATCTGCAAAACGCCGAGCGCCTCAAGAGGGAACTGGCCGAACAGGAGGGCCGTACCGGTAGCATCGACGAACAGCTCTCCGCCCGTCGGGCGCGTCTTGAGGAAATCGCCGCCTCCTTCGAGCGGCTTGACAGCGAAATCACCCGCCAGGAGGAGCTGGGCCGTCAGGCCGGTGAGTCGGTGGGCATCCTGGACCGGGAGCTGGAAGCCCTGCGGGAGAAAGCGGCGCTCAAATCCGCCTCGGCCGGCGAGGCGCGGGAGCTGCTCTCCGCCCTCTGCGCGGCGGCCCAGGAACTCCTTGATCGGGACGAATCCGCCAGGGGAGGGCTGATGGGCGCCGAAGAACGGCTCAAAGAAGCCGAAAGCCTCAAATCGGAAACCGAGGGAGAACTCGCCAAGGCCAGGGAAGAGCGGGAATCCCTTCTGAATATCATCGGCGGCTATAAACTGCGCCTGGACGGAAGGCAGAAGAAAGCCAAAACCGCCGCGGAGACCTTAACCACCCTTAAAATGGAGGATAACGCCCTCCAGTCCCGCATGAACATGCTCGCCGAGATGGAAAAGATGTATGAGGGCTACTCCAAAGCGGTGAAACTGGTCATGAGCGAAGCCGGCAGGGGGGAGCTCCCCGGAATCCATGGGCCGGTAGCCGGTCTGCTGCGGGTCCCCGACCGCTATGCGGTCGCGGTTGAAATCGCCCTGGGCGGGGCCATGCAGAACATCGTTGTGGAGAACGAGGAAAGCGCGAAGAAAGCGATTTCCTCCCTCAAGCGCCGGGACGGCGGAAGGGCCACCTTCCTGCCGCTCACCTCCATCCGTCCCAACCAATTAAATGAACGCGGCGTGAAACAGGAACCGGGCTTCGTGGGCGTGGCTTCCGAGCTTGTGGAGCATGACGACATTTACGGTCAGATCTTTTCAAGCCTGCTTGGCAGGGTTGTGATTGCCCAGGATATGGACAGCGCCATCGCCATGGCGCGGAAATACCACTATGGCTTCCGCATCGTGACGCTGGACGGCCAGGTCATGAACCCCGGCGGCTCCATGACCGGCGGCTCGGTGAGCCGTTCGGCGGGCATCCTCTCCCGGGCAAACGAGCTTGACCGGCTAAAAGCGCAGATGGAAAAGCTGAAGGCCGACCTCGCCGCCGCCGCCAAAGCCTCCGAGGAGGCAAGCCGCGATGCCGCCGCCGCCGTTTATGAGATGGAAACGGCGCAGGGCCAGCTTCGCGAGCTGGACGACAGCATTCTCACCCTCACGGGAAAACTGGAAAACCGCGAAAGCCAGCTTACCGCCATAGCCGGCCGCAGGGCGGAGCTGAAAACTCAGATCGAAAACCTTGCCGCCAGAAGCGCGAAAGCCGAAGGGGATATGGAAGCCGCCCGCGGGAGAATCGCGGAACTGGAAGGCTCCGCCGCCGAATTGCGCAGCGAGGCCGATGGCAAGAGCCGGGGTCAGAGCGACCTTAAAACCCGTATGGAGAGAATCTCCGAAGAACTGGCGGGCTTCCGGATGGAGCGAGCGGCGCTGGAGGCCGAGAAGGCTGCCCTCTCCAAGGCGGTATCCGAACTTGAGGTTCTGCGGCGGGATATTGAGGGGGACCGTTCTCAGAGGGAGGGTCTCATTTCTGATTACGAGAGCCGCAGCGAGGCCCTGAGAGGAGAAATACTTGCCGCGGAAAAGGACATGGAAAAGATCCGCGGCGACAAAGAGCGCTCCGCCGCGGAGATCGCCGCCGTCACAGCCAGGAAACTGGAGCTTGAGCGCAGGCGAAACGTAGCCGACAAGGAGAGCCGCGATAAGAATCAGGAACTTCTGTCCCTGGAGCGGGAAGTATCGGTCCTGGAGCAAAAAAAGCTTGCCGCGCAGATGGAGGAAAAGCAGATTCTGGACAAGCTGTGGGAAACCTACGAGCTGACCAGCGAGGGCGCGAAGGCCCAGCGCATGGTTCTGGAGAGCCTCCCCAAGGCGGGCAGGCGGGTTTCCGAGCTAAAACGGCTCATCGCCGAACTGGGCAACATCAATGTGGATGCCATCGGCGAATTTGAGCGGGTGAACGAGCGCTACACTTATTTCGTGGACCAGCGCGCCGATGTGCAGAAATCCAAGGACGAGCTGGAGACGATCATAAACGACATCACAGGCGAGATGAAGGTCATATTCAGGCGGGAATTCGAGAGCATCCGCACCTCTTTCAGCGAGACCTTCCTGGAGCTCTTCGGCGGCGGGAGGGCGACTCTGGAGCTGGAGGACCAGGAAGATATCTTAAACTGCGGAATCGAGATCAAGGTCCAGCCGCCCGGCAAGGCCCTCAAGATCATCAGCCTCCTCTCAGGCGGAGAGAAAGCCTTCGTGGCGATTGCCCTCTATTTTGCTATTCTCAAGGTACGGCCTACGCCCTTCTGCGTGCTGGACGAAATTGAGGCCGCCCTGGACGACAACAACGTGGTGCGCTTCGCGGAATATATGCGCAATCTTACGAACAAGACCCAGTTCATCGTCATCACCCACCGCCGCGGCACCATGGAGGCCGCCGACGTTCTCTACGGCGTGACCATGCAGGAGCAGGGCATATCAAGAATGCTGACCATCAGCCTGAACGACGTGGTAAAAGAGCTGCAGATTGGATAACGGACCGTTTGCCCTGCGACACCCGCGTTCTCGCGGGCGCGCCAGGGCGCGGAGCCGAGACGGGATTCATTCCCGGTCGGTGATCAATCAAATCACAGGGCATATCAAGAATGCTGACCATCAGCCTGAACGACGTGGAAAAAGAGCTCAGCATCGGCTGACGTTTGGGAACCAAATATCAGATCATACGTCTACATAATGAACCGGGGAGGAAAGAAACTGCATGGGTTTCTTTGACAGAATCAAAAAAATAGGTATATTCTTTACCAAAATTGACGATGAATTCTATGACGGGCTGGAAGAATCCCTAATCATGGCGGACATGGGCGTGGAGACAGCCGCCGCCGCCGTGGAGGAGCTCAGAACCCGCATTAAGGTGGAGCGCATCAAGGAGACGGAAGAGGCCAAGGCCTGTCTCCGGCGGGTGCTGGCGGATATGGCAAGCGTAGGGGATACCGCCATGGATTTGAAGAACAGGCCCGCGGTGGTGCTCTTTATCGGCGTGAACGGCGTCGGCAAAACAACCACCATCGGAAAGCTTGGCGCCCGTTACAAGGCGGAAGGGAAGAAGGTCCTGCTCTGCGCGGCTGATACCTTCCGGGCCGCCGCCGCCGAGCAGCTCTCCATCTGGGCGGACCGGTGCGGTGTGGACATTGTGAAGCACGCCGAGGGAGCCGATCCCGGCGCCGTGGTATTCGACGCCTTGACCGCGGCCCGCGCCCGGGGAACGGACGTGGTTCTGGTGGATACCGCCGGAAGGCTCCACAATAAAAAGAACCTGATGAACGAGCTTTCAAAGCTCAGCCGCATCATCGACCGGGAACTGCCGGGCTGCTCCCGGGAGACCCTATTGGTGATGGACGCCACCACGGGCCAGAACGGGCTCACCCAAGCAAAGCAGTTTATGGACGCCGCCGGCGTCACGGGCATCGTTCTCACCAAGCTGGACGGCACCGCCAAGGGCGGCATCGTTCTGGCCATAGCCGGCACCCTGAAGGTGCCGGTCAAGTACGTGGGCCTCGGCGAGGGGATAGACGACCTCAGGCCCTTTGAGGCGGAAACCTTCGCGGAAGCATTGATTTAAGGCAGCATTTAAGAAAGGCAGGGTTGCTGCGATGAAACTGGTTTTGGCAAGCAAAAATAAAAAGAAGCTGCTGGAACTTGAAAGCATTCTTTCGGAACTAGGGGTTGAGGTGCTCTCCGAGGACGAGGCGGGCGTGGATGTGACCGTGGAGGAGACCGGAGAAACCTTCGAGGAAAACGCCCGGCTCAAAGCCCGCGCGGTGATGGAGGCGTCCGGCCTTCCCGCCATAGCAGACGACTCGGGCCTGTGCGTGGACGCGCTGAACGGCGCGCCCGGAGTCTACTCGGCCCGTTACGGCGGCGAAGAACTGGACGACAAGAGCCGTTTCAGCCTGCTGTTGGAATTCATGCGCGGGGAACTGGACCGCAAATGCCGCTTTGTTTCCTGCATCTGCTGCTCTTTTCCGAACGGCGACGAGATCACCGCCCGGGGCGAGTGCCAGGGTGTTCTCGCATACGCCCCGCGGGGAGCGGACGGATTCGGCTACGACCCCATTTTCTTTGTGCCCCAGCTCAAGCGGACCTTTGCCCAGCTGACCCCCGAAGAAAAGAATAAAATATCGCACCGGGGCGTCGCCCTGGTGGAGTTTGCGGCTAAACTGAAAGACTATCTCAACAAATAGGAGGAAGAGCGGGGAACTTGACTCCGCCGACACACCCAATGGAACTGACAAGCAAGCAGAGGGCCCAGCTTCGCGCCATGGCAAACGGCATGAATGCCGTGGTCCAGATCGGCAAGGACGGACTGACCGAGCCGGTGATCGGCCAGGTAAACGATACCCTGGAGGCCAGGGAGCTTATTAAATGCAGAGTGCTGGAAAACTCTCTGCTGGAAGCAAAGCAGTGCGCCGAGACCCTGTCCGTGCAGGCGCGCTGCGAGGTGGTGCAGGTCATCGGAAACGTTTTCGTTTTGTACCGCCATAGTCACGATAAGAAAAAGAAGGATAAAATTGTACTCGTTAAAACAGACAGGAATAGAAAGCCGCCTCTGGCGGAAAAGCCGGGCGGAACCCATCCGGCCCCGACAAAAGAGATAGAAAAATAGGGGGGTACCCGGATCGTGAAACCGGAAAGAAAAGAAAGAATCGGAATTTACGGCGGAACCTTCGACCCGCCCCACCTGGGCCATATGGAGGCGGCCCGGGCGGCAATGGACACCCTGGGGCTCTCGAAGCTCCTTTTCATCCCCGCCAGGCTGCCGCCCCACAAAATGCTCTCCAGCGACAGCGCGGCGCCGGAACAAAGACTCGCCATGACCGCCCTCATGGCGGACGGAATGGGAATGGGCGAGCGGGTAAAAGCGCTGGATCTTGAGCTGAACCGGCCGGGATTCAGCTACACGTCGGATACTTTGGAGTACCTGAGCAAAGAATACCCGGATAGCGAGCTCTGGCTCCTCGTGGGCAGTGATATGTTCCTCTCTCTCCATAAGTGGTACCGGGCGGACAAGGTGATGCACCTTGCGTCCATCGCCGCCTTTGCAAGGAGTGAGACCGAAACCGGGGAACTCTTCGCCATTCAGGGCGCTTTTCTGAATCAGCAGTTCACCGCCAATATCTGCACCATTCAGCTGCCGAAAATAACGGAGATTTCTTCCTCTGCCCTGCGCTCTTCCCTCTGCGAGGGAAAAGGGAAGGAGTACCTGTGGCCCGCCGTGTACGGCTACATCCTGCGTAATTCTCTTTACGGGGTAAAGAGCGGTTTGAAGAACCTCTCGGACGAGGACCTTCGCGCAGTCTCCTACAGCATGGTGAAAGCCAAGCGCATCCCCCACATCAGAGGGACCGAGGAAACGGCGGCGGCGATGGCAAAAAAGTGGGGTGCGGACGAAGAAAAGGCCCGCCGCGCCGCCATTCTGCATGACTGCACCAAATATCTCACACTGGAGCAGCAGCTTGCCCTGTGCGGGGAGTACCACATTAAAACCGACGAGCTGGAGCGGCAGACCTTAAAGCTCCTTCACGCCAAGACCGGCGCGGCGCTCTCGCGCGAGATGTTCGGCGAGTGTCCCGAGGTGGCGGACGCCATCCGTTATCACACCACCGGCAAGTCCCGCATGACCACCCTGGAGAAAATTATTTATCTGGCGGACTACATCGAACCCAGCCGGGATTTTCCCGGAGTGGATGCCCTTCGCGCCGTGGCTGAGGAGAGCCTGGATAAGGGCGTGAAGTCGGGTCTCGCCATGACGGTGGAGGAGATGCGCGCCTTGGGCACGCCCGTTCACCATAATACATTGGATGCATTGGAAGGACTCTAAATGGAACAAAAAGAAAAAAATGAACCGGGCGCGCGCCTTGAAAGAAGGAAAAGGCGGACCCGGGAACAAATCATTAAGCGCAGAATCATCATTATTTCCGTAGTGACAGCCGTGCTGTTGCTGCTGCTGGTAGCCTATAAACTGCTGGTGCAGAAGCCGGAGATCCCTGGTATCCCGACCCCGACGCCCGGCGACAGCTCCGCACCCGACGTGGCCGCCGAGGGACGCAAGAAGGATTTCTACACCTTTATGGTGCTGGGCAGGGACACGGGCGGCGGCGGAAACACCGACACCATCATGGTCGCTTCCTACGACATCCCGAACCAGAAGCTCTCCGTTATGAGCATCCCCCGCGATACCATGGTAAATATCCCCTACGACATCAAGCGCATCAACGCCGTGTACGACTACGCGAAGGGCGGCGAAAAAGGGGTCGAGGCGGTCAAAAAAGAAGTCTCCCAGCTGATCGGTTTTCAGCCCGATTATACCATCGTGGTGGAGTGGGAGGCCTTCGGCAAGCTGGTGGACGCCATCGGCGGCGTGGAATTCGACGTACCCCGTAACATGGACTACGACGACCCCACCCAGGATCTGCATATCCATGTGAAAAAGGGCCTGCAGACGCTGGACGGAGAAGCCGCCATGGGCGTGGTGCGCTGGCGGCACAATAACGACATGACCCTCGGTTATTCGGCGGGGGACATCGGGCGCATCCAGACCCAGCAGTCGCTGATGACCGCCATCATCAAACAGTGCCTCCAGTTTAAAAACGTCACGAAGATCACGGAATTTGCCCGGATTTTCACCGAGTACGTGGACACGGAGCTTACGGTGAGTAACCTTCTCTATTTTGGGCAGAAAGCCGTTTTCGGCGGACTCAATATGGATAACGTCACCTTCCTCACCATGCCAGGCGACGTGGACGGTTACGCCTGGAGCCGCGTCTATCATAACAACCAGTCCTATGTGCTCCCCTACGCCAAGGAAACCATGGAAATGGTGAACCAATATCTGAACCCCTATGTCCTTGCGCTGACGGTAAAGAACCTGGATATCATGTCGGTGAATACCGACGGCAGTCTGTCCTCCTCCACGGGCAAGGTGGAAGATACGAAAGCGGCGGTGCCGCCGGTGAAGCCCTCCGGCAAGCCGGAGCCCGAGCCGACGGAATCGCTTCCGACGGAGGAGCCGGAGCCGTCCGTCTCACCCGGGGAGACCGAAGAACCGTCGCCCACCGAGACCGCCGCCCCTACCGAGACGCCGGAATCTTCCGCATCTCCCGATGTGAGCTCTTCGCCCTCGCCGACCGAGTCCGCCACGCTTCCGGCCGTGCCGTCGCCGGTAAATTAACAGGAAAGGAATTTGATTGATGACTCCGAAAGAAATGGCGCTTGTCATTGCAAAGGCCCTGGATGATAAAAAGGGCGGAGATATTAAGGTACTGGAAACAGAAAAACTCACGACACTGGCAGATTATTTCGTGATCTGCACCGCCACCTCCACAACCCAGGTAAAAGCCCTGGCCGACGCCTGTGAAAAAGCGATGAAGGATGCGGGGGAGGAGCCCCACCATATCGAAGGCCACCGCGGCGGCGTATGGGTCCTGCTGGATTTCTCCTCCGTGGTCGTCCACATCTTTATGGACGAGGCGCGTAAATTTTACGATCTGGAGCGCTTGTGGAGAGACGCCGCCCAGCTGGATATCTCCGGCGTGCTTGGCGCTTAGGGTTGCATTCTCCGACAATCTCCTTTATAATATCTGCTGAAGCAACGAAATTTTGGAAAAAAGCGCCTGACCCGCGTGTTTTTCCCTGTATTATGCCGGAAAGCTGTGATGGAAGTTGAAGTACGAGTTTGACCGCATCGAAAAGAAGTGGCAGAAAAAGTGGCTGGAGGAAAAAACCTACCGGTGCGAAAACGGGAGCTCTAAGCCCAAGTTTTACGCGCTTGTTGAGTTTCCCTATCCCTCTGGCCAGGGCCTGCATGTGGGACACGCGCGGCCTTACACCGCCATGGACATCGTCGCCCGCAAAAAGCGGATGGACGGCTACAACGTTTTGTTCCCCATGGGCTACGACGCCTTCGGTCTGCCCACGGAAAACTACGCGATCAAAAACCACATCCACCCCACAAAGGTGACCCACGACAACATCGGGGTGTTCCGCAGCCAGCTTCAGATGCTCGGTTACTCCTTTGACTGGGACCGGGAGATCAATACCACGGACCCGGAATACTATAAGTGGACCCAGTGGATCTTTCTGCAGCTCTTCAAACACGGCCTTGCCTACAAAACCACCATGCCCGTCAACTGGTGCACCTCCTGCAAGTGCGTGCTGGCCAATGAAGAGGTGGTGGAGGGCGTCTGCGAGCGCTGCGGCGCTCCCGTGGTCCGCAAGGAGAAGAGCCAGTGGATGCTGAAGATCACTGCCTACGCCCAGCGGCTCATCGACGACCTGGACGGCCTGGACTTCATCGAGCGGGTGAAGATCCAGCAGCGCAACTGGATCGGCCGCAGCACCGGAGCGGAAGTGGATTTCAGCACCACCGAGGGGGATAAGCTGCGGGTGTTCACCACCCGGCCGGACACCCTGTTCGGCGCCACCTATATGGTCATGGCCCCCGAGCACGCCTTTGTGAAAAAGTGGGCGTCACAGCTTTCTAACCCGGACGAAGTGAACGAATACGTGGAAGCCGCCGCCCGCAAGTCCGACTTCGAGCGCAGCGAGATTTCAAAGGAAAAGACCGGCGTGGAGCTGAGAGGCGTCCGGGCGATCAACCCGGTAAACGGCAAGGAGATCCCCATTTATCTTTCCGATTACGTCCTCGGGACCTACGGCACCGGCGCCATTATGGCCGTCCCCGGCCACGACACCCGCGACTGGGAATTTGCCACGAAATTTTCTCTTCCCATCATCGAGGTGGTGAAGGGCGGCGACGTGAGCGCGGAGGCGTTTACCGACTGCGAGACCGGTATTATGGTAAACTCCGGTTTCCTGGACGGCATGAGCGTGGAAGACGCCAAGGAAGCCATCACCAAGTGGCTGGAGGAAAAGGGCCTGGGAGAGTCCAAGGTCAATTATAAACTGCGCGATTGGGTCTTCTCCCGCCAGCGTTATTGGGGCGAACCCATTCCCATGGTGAAGTGTCCCAAGTGCGGATGGGTGCCTTTACTGGAAAGCGAATTACCTTTACTGCTGCCGGACGTTAAGAGCTACGAGCCGACCGATAACGGCGAGTCTCCCCTGGCCCACATGACCGATTGGGTGAAAACCACCTGCCCCCATTGCGGCGGGCCTGCCGAGAGGGAGACCGACACCATGCCCCAATGGGCGGGTTCCTCCTGGTATTTCCTCCGGTATATGGACCCCCATAACAGCGAGGCTCTGGCCTCAAAAGAAGCCATGGATTACTGGTCCCCGGTGGACTGGTACAACGGCGGCATGGAGCACACCACCCTTCACCTGCTTTACTCCCGGTTCTGGCACAAGTTCCTTTACGACATCGGAGTGGTGCCCACCAAGGAGCCCTATGCCAAGCGCACCAGCCACGGTATGATCCTGGGCGAGGGCAGCGAAAAAATGTCCAAGTCGAGGGGCAACGTGGTCAATCCCAACGACATCATCGCCGAGTACGGCGCGGACACCATGCGCCTTTATATCATGTTCATCGGCGATTTTGAAAAAGCCGCCACCTGGTCTTCCAAGGCGGTCAAGGGCTGCAAGCGTTTTCTCGACCGTGTGTGGAACCTTGCCGAAATGTGCGGTGACAGCGCGGACTATACGAGCGCCAACGAGAGCGCCATCCACAAGGCCATCAAAAAAGTCTCCGACGACATCGGCGATATGAAATTCAATACCGCCATCGCCGCCCTCATGGCCCTCACCAACGATTTTTACGCGAACGGTGTCTCCAAGGGCGATATGAAGGCCCTGCTTCTCATGCTCTCGCCCTTCGCGCCCCATATCTCCGAGGAGCTGTGGGAGAATCTTGGCTTTTCCGGCATGGCCTGCTCGCAGAGCTGGCCCGCATACGACGAGAGCAAGACCGTCGCCGCCGAGGCGACCATCGCGGTGCAGGTTGGCGGCAAGCTCAAAGGTACCGTGCAGGTCACCATGGAGAGCGGCGAGAAGGCCATGGTGGAAGCCGCGTGTTCGCTGGATAAGGTCGCGAAACTGTTGGAAACCATGGAGATCGTAAAGACCATCACGGTCAAAAACAAACTTGTGAATTTAATCCTAAAGCCCCGTGCATAAAACAATCCTGCCTTAATAAGAATAAATCTCTGTCTTGACAAGACTGGCCTAAATGAATATAATGGAACATGTTAAAGCCATAGGTATGGCCCTTTCGTGACCGGGACAAGCGCCCGGCACTTCGGAGGGAGGGGAAATCAATGTCGGAAGTCCATTTAAAAGAAAACGAATCGCTGGAAAGCGCTCTGAAGCGTTTCAAACGCAGCTGCGCCAAGTCCGGTGTGCTTGCGGAAGTGCGGAAAAGAGAGCATTACGAGAGTCCGAGTGTCAAGCGCCGCAAGAAGTCCGAGGCAGCAAGGAAGAACAAGAAAAAGTTTTATTAATAAAATTTCTGCCTGTCAGCCGTATGGCTGACAGGCAGACTGCATTATACCGTCAAAGAAGCATGAAAACTCCCGCAATAAGAAACCTGACCACTCGCTTTCCGTCTTTTGGATAAGAGCCAATTCCGCCGCCAGTGCCGCCGGAATTGGCTCTTTCTATCCAAAAACATAAATTGTATTTTGCCGTTATCTTGGAACAGTGTCGAAATCCAAGACAAACCTAAAATATTTAACAAGTATCAATCACAGATCATATAATACATCAGGCAGTATATGCCTGCTCAATAAATAAGTTGAAGTGAGATTATAGTATGGCTAATAATAGATATGACCCGGATGAGTATAGCGCTCGTCGCCCCGACGACCGCCGTCCCGACGAGTATTGTCATGACGACCATTACGACGACCATCATCACGATTGCTGCAAGCACATCGTTTGTCCCGCCGGTCCCACCGGACCAAGGGGGCCAATCGGACCCATCGGTGCTACCGGCCCCTCCGGGGCTACCGGTTCTTCCGGAACCGGCGCCATCATTCCGTTTGCGTCGGGTACCATCCCTGCGTCGACGACAACGGCTCTGGGCGGCGTTGCGGGCGTACCGGCGCTGCTGGGCTTCGGCACAAACGGAAATGCGGTAATTGCGGCGGGCGTTATTAATACGTCCGGCCTGAACAGTTTTGCTTTCTCCATGCCGAGGGACGGATTTATCACATCGATAGCCGCCTATTTCAGCATCGCAGCGGCGGTAACCCTTACCGGCACCACGTTTACCGTAACGGCACGGATTTACAGCGCTCCGACGCCGAATGATTCCTTCGCTCCGATTCCCGGCGCTTCCGTCATTCTGTCGCCCGCGCTCGCGGCACCCCTCGCCATCGGAACCATCACAAGCGGGGAAACCACCGGACTCTTCATTCCCGTTACCGCAGGTACCAGACTCCTCTTCGTATTGTCCACAAGCGTAACGGCCGGGACCGATGTCGCGACGACCGTAACCGGGTTTGCAAGCGGCGGCCTGGGGATCGCATAACAGTCCGACCTCTAACCAGCGGTTTTCGGCTGATCCGAACAGGACGGCGAAAACCGGGATAGCAAAAATACAGTCGCGCGGGCTGCGAAAGCAGCCTGCGCGGCTTATTTTGCCAATAACTGAATTTGCAGCAAAAAGCCTCGCAGAGTTTCCGCCGCGAACGGCGGAAACAAAGTTCGATTCGTCATTTCCGGGGGCGTGTACCTCGGAAATGACTCTTCTCGTGCAGGTAAGCGGTGAGCGTCCTGCACGCAAGAACTTTGTCAAAAAAGCCAGAATGGCTTTTTGACAGGCAGAGCCGCGGGGGGGGGGGGGGGGGGGGGGGGGGGGGGGGGGGGGGGGGGAA
>JAEWRY010000048.1 GCA_023459875.1 Bacillota bacterium | reverse complement strand
CACACGCCGCAAATCAAAAGTGCAAGGTTTTTGACCATAATTGGTCAAAAACCTTGCACCTGAATAAAGCAAAAACAGCTTAGAAGCATTGATATGACTATATTTTTGCTTTATTCAGCGGACATTAAATAAGCAGCCGAAGAGAGAAAGCAGCAGAAATTGTTTATAGGTTATATGTAAAGTGGAAAGACTAACCAGCAGTGTATAACAAGAGCCGTTTATAAATATGGGTGAAAGGAGAAGCCCGGTGTTAACCAAATATTTTAAGGGGTGGTATTTCAAAGCCCAGAACAACGCCCAGACCGTTGCCCTCATCCCGGCGATGCACATCAGCGGAAACTCTGAAAAGTCAGCTTCCATCCAGATCATTTCTGATCTGGGCTCGTGGTGCGCGTGGTTCCAGCAAGAACAGTTTTCATGTAATGGGAACCATCTGAAGATTAAAATCGGCGGGAACCTATTTCTTGAAAGCGGTCTGGAACTGAACATTAAAACGGAATCCGTCACGGCATCCGGCCATCTGGAATTCGGACCGCTCAAACCGGTGCGTTACGATATTATGGGGCCGTTCCGGTACGTTCCGTTCATGGAGTGCCGTCACAGCGTGTTCAGCATGGCGCATACGGTGAACGGCCGCCTTGCCGTGAACGGCGAGGAATATCGCTTCTATGACGGGATCGGATACATCGAGGGAGACAGGGGCCGGTCATTTCCGAAAGCCTATGCCTGGACTCAGTATAATTTTGTTGACGGAACCCCGGGGTGCATCATGGTTTCAGTCGCTGATATACCTCTCTCCGCCATTCATTTCACGGGTATTATCGGCGTAGTATTATGGCGCGGCAAAGAGTATCGGTTGGCTACTTATCTTGGCGCAAAGGCAGTGCGCATCGGTAGCGGAGAACTGCTGATCAGGCAGGGCAGATTTTCTTTTACCGCGAAGCTGATACAAAACCGGAACAAACCCCTTTACGCCCCCGTTCGCGGAGGAATGGAACGGTTCATCCGCGAGAGCCTGTCGTGTACCGTCTATTACTCATTTGAAGAAGCGGGGAAAAAACTCTTCGAATTTCAAACCGACCGGGCCTCCTTTGAATATGAGTACGAGAGGTAATAATCCCTCTTATCCGCAAAATCAGAAAATCCCCATGAAGAAAAACCTTGTATCCATTGAGATACAAGGTTTTTCTTCATGGCAACAACCTATCTGATACTATGCCTGAGCATCTTCATTTTTCAGAGGTTTTATTAAAAAGCATCGTACCGTAGATGTATCGTTAAAAGGTTATCTGCGGTGGTTAACCCGGTTGCGGGGGCTGGATTTGGACCTGCGGAGGAGGCGGCAATTCCGTTATCTATTTTTATTGTCTGCGCCCACTTCTCAAAAAGAGGCGCATACTTGTCGGCGTCTTTTGCTAGACAGTAGAATTCGGTATACCAGAACTCTCCGTCCGACTCAACTACGTAGTCATAATTGTAATACTCGTTTCCGTCGTATGTGTTCGTATATTCTGTCCATGCACAAGTGTCGGAGACGGCTGTCACGACGCTGCTGATTCCGTAGGATTCGTTTGTACCCTGCAAATAAGCCGCGGCTGTATCGTAGGCCAGACCGGAGCTTATGAGGTCCCCGGCTGTTTCACGGAAGCAATAAACGGTCACATCAGAGGTTTCCCATTCGCCGTCGTATTCGTCAAATGCACTTGTAAGCTTTATGGAATAATTTCCGTATATAAAAGTTCTCGGAACTATGTTTTTAATCGTCTGCCCAAAAAAGCCGATCGCGAGGCCGACTGCAAATAAGGCCAAAAATACGGCAGACGTGATAAGCGCTGTCTTCCGTTTCCTCTTTTTCAGGTCTATCTGCCCCTCGCCGACTGCGCGCACCCGGATGAACTGGCCGAATTCATCCGCTGTCGTTCCCTCAAAGCCCTGTTTTTCCAGCAAGAAACCAATCCGTGTGGACAGCATCAGAAAGAAAATATTCTTTGTTTCAAATACCTTGGCAATCTGCGGATAAGCGACCGTGACATCGGAGCCGCCTTGCATATAGCGAACAACGAGACGGTCCTCATAAAAGCTGGTAACCGATTGAGCCTCGCCGTGGTAAAGCTGCCGCAGCTGCTGATATCTGTTTGCAGCCGAATACCGCACCGCCCAAAATATAAGCAGCGGGTAAATCATACAAAACAGACAGCCGAGCAGACAATAGATAGGATTCACGGTCAGCAGTCCATAAAGGAAAAACAGGAGCCCAATACAAATACAAATGATTGCCGGCAATTTGCGTGAGGAAGTAGTCCTGCCAACCTCAATGAGATTTTGCTTTGTGTATGCGCATTTGTTGGTAAACAGCGGCTCCATACTTTCTCCTTTCAGAGTAAGCTGAATAGTGCAGTCAGTATACCATGACCCCGAAACCGGCACAACAATTAAATTATGGGAGCATGGCAAGACATTCTCTCCTATGCGACTATATGCCAAGATAGAAATGTAGCAACAGGGTAATCCAACAAGCAACTTGCTTAAGCTATTCTAATGCATTCAATAATGACTCTAATCCTGACACTTACCGTATCAAGACCAGAGCCATTATTGGAAAAATACTGCTCGAAAAACTTGAAAGCTGAATTTCAATTCTCGTATGTGACCAGCTCGCCCTTATCGATAACCTTTTTAACAAAATGATAGCCCTCAGGCTTGCCGGTAAAATAATAGTTTATTGCCCGTACATTCCCAGCGTGAGTAACGATTAGTACGTTTTTTCCCTTATAATCTTTCATAATCGTATCACAGAGATCACAATTCCGTTTCATAAATGCGTCGTGGCGTTCTGTGCCTTTAGCACCGGTTTTGATTGCCCGCCAAAACAATATCATCATTACTGCGGTTTCCTTTTTACCCTCAAAATCGCCGCAATCTATTTCAGCGAGCCTGTCGTCAAACACAGTCGGGCCTTTATAGATTGTTTCGCAGAATTGACGCGCTCGTGTTTGAGGGCTGCAAAAGCACGCATCAAAACTGACATTTCTTAAATTGTCGGCTTGCAGTTTTGCCTGTTCTATTCCTGTTTTATTCAAATAGGTGTCTGTACAACCATTACACCTTTTGAATAAGTTCCAATCGGTCTGTCCATGACGAACGAGATATATCATAGTTATCCTCCAAGAATATAAATGATCCGCAGTTTGAAACCACTCGGCAAATTCCTGTTTGTCTGTGTAATATGATAAATCTTGAATTATCATACCACACTTTTATAAGTACAGGCAAAAAAAGACATAGCCTTCCTTTGTAGGGAAGCTATGTCTTTTTTGGCGGAGAAGGAGGGATTTGAACCCTCGCTGCGCTCATCACGCACTACTCCCTTAGCAGGGGAGCCCCTTCGGCCACTTGGGTACTTCTCCAAGCCGAATTCCTGTCAAGAGAACCATGATTGCCGCGTTTCCGAGAAAGCCGCCGGCGGCTAAGCAAACTTTGGCGGAGAGAGTGGGATTCGAACCCACGGCTCTTTCGAGTCACCGGTTTTCAAGACCGGCTCCTTAAACCGCTCGGACATCTCTCCATATCTCCGGCGCAGCCATCCAGATGCAAAAGTTAGAATACCATATTAAAACCCGCTTGTCAACCGCCAGGACACGTTTTTTGCCCGGCAAAACAACGCGGAACTCGGCCTGCCCTTTTTCCGGTGCAGCGGGCGATGAACGAATATAATCTCAGGCGGTTTTCTTCCGGGCTATAAAGCTCAGGTTCATTCCGTCCGCTCTTGAAGCCCCTATGAAGGAGGCAACCCGATTTGGTAAAAAAATAAGTTTTTAGAATTCAATGTTTAATTTCCAATCCAATCCCTGAAATATATCTCAAACAAATTTAGCAAATTACATTAAGATACATTGAAATTGGTAAAATCATACTATATAATCAATACATCGATTCTATGTTACCGAATGTCCATGCCGCAATGGGGCGGCAGGACTGCCGGACATTTGACGGAGAGGGAAAACAGAATAACCGCCCAAGGTTGGTGGCTACTCCATTTTGAGCGGTATTCCAGAAATTTGAGGGGGCACGATTGATGAAAGGCAAACGATTATTGGCACTGTTCTTAACGGTATGCATGGTCGCCACCATGCTGCCGGCCGTTACGCTGCCGGCTTCGGCCGCAGGAGGCGATACGGACATCAGCGACATGAACGCGCTGGACGCGCTGGGCATCGACACCTCCCAGCTTCCGGACGGGGTCGACCTGAACAGCACGGACAACCCCTACGGGCGGAATGACGTCACGGTCAATCCCGTCTACGAACTGTTTCAGACGGGCACCACTTCCAGCACCATCTGGGGCTACGACAAGGCGGTTGGTAAATCATGGGATGTATTTCAGAATGACCAAAGTAAAGTCCTCACCGGTATTTCCACGGGTACTTACGCAATGACCGCTTCCGCCTCGGGCAACTTCACAAAGAGCACCTCGGCCCTCACCGGGCAGGTGGTCACCGTGGCGGCGGGCAGTCTGAGTCCTGGCGGCGGCCTCTACCTCTATTTCTCCAACCCCGCGGGCAATACTCAGGGCAGCGCCAAGGAGCTGCTCGGCACCAGTGCGACCATCGGCAACTACGGAAGTAAAATGACGGAGAATTTTTCCCAAGACTCCTATCTGCTGGCCAACTACCTGAAAGTCTCCGCCGGCGACTACGACGGCGACGGAGTGGACGAGGTGGCCGTCTACGTGCCGCAGCAGGGCAGCTCCCGCGTGGAGATTTACGACCTGCAGATCGACAGCACCTTTAACAGCGGCAACGCCGACACTTATTTTGAGAACGTTTCCCACTGGGCGAAGGCCTGGACCTATTATTTCAACGAAAACCCCTACGTATCCAACATGGTCTCCCTCACGAGCGGCGATTTTAACCGCGACGGCGTGGACGACCTGGGACTCACCTGGGGTTACTATTACGGCTCCAGCAATTACACCAACAGCCAGGCGGTGGTCCTCTGCGGCTCCAAAACCGCCATGCTGCAGAAGAACATGACCATCGACCTCAAGTACAACACCTCTCAGATCGTCCGCGCGGCCTTTACCTTCGGAGATGTGGACGGCGACAATGTGAACGACCTGATCCTGGGCGGCCAGCTCAACAGCGATATCGCCGGGCGCAACCTCAATACCCGGTTCGTGGCCTTCTATACATACGACGGCACGACGGACACCTTCCTGCAGAGCGTGGCGCAGAACTTCGATCTCTTCGCCAAAAAGGACGGGACCTATGTCTATAAGGTGATGGCGACCCATAACGACCGGTTCTACAGCCTGCCCACCAACGTAGCCAACATTTCCGCCATCAACATGCTGGGTGTAGGCCGCGCAGCGAGCATCTACATCGACAGCCTGATCATCGAATACGGCAACGACGGGCTGAACATCACAGCGGCGCTGGATCAGAACCCCGATTTCAACACCAAGATCAACGAGTATTATCCCAACTGGATCCGGACCTATGGCGGCCGCTTCTATTCGGAATACAACGTCGTGGCGGCCGATTACCTGGGCAAAGGCAAGCAGACTCTGGACGTCACCCTCAACTATTCGTCCGAAGCCTACGACCAGGCTCTGGTCTTTACCCCTTACGACTGGCAGAACTGGTGGATCACATGCATCCTGCACTCCTGGACTACGGTTTCCGGGGGCGCGAAGGTGACCAAGGGCGCCGAAACCGTCCGCGTCTCCGTGGAGGGCGAGCTGACCGAGGTCAAGGACTCCACCACCGGCGCGGTCACGGG
Source organism: Bacillota bacterium (assembly GCA_023459875.1). Taxonomy (GTDB): domain Bacteria; phylum Bacillota; class Clostridia; order Oscillospirales; family Oscillospiraceae; genus JAEWRY01. Next base: position 50,868 of record JAEWRY010000048.1, on the reverse strand, counting down.
CTATGATTTCGATGTCAACACCAAGACCCGCCCGGTGGACCGCTCCGTGTCCTACTGCAAGCTCAACTGCGATCAGGACACCAGCTTCATCAAATACACCAACGAGCACGGCGTTTGCTACTCCGACCCGGAGGTCCTGGCGGTGCTGGCCTCCACCCCCTATTTCAGCGACCTGGACCGGGACGACCTGAGCGGCAGCAGCATGGAATCCTCCACAAGCTACGGGAAGACCACGGGCACGGGAACGGAACACACCTCCTCCCACACCCTGAGCATCGGCTTATACGTCTCCTTCCAGCACGACTTTGAGGTCTTCGGCGTGAAGGTGGCCGGCATGGAGACCGAGCTGGCTTACTCCCACGGCTTCACCTGGGAGACCACCGAAACCTCCACGACGGAGATGAGCGTCACCTATTCCACCATCGTGGGCCAGGACTCCGTGGTGTTCTACTCCATCCCTATGGAATACTACGTGTTCGACTCCTACGTGCCCATCATCGACGAGTCCACCGGCGAGGTGACCGGCTACGACACTCAGAAGATGTCGGTCAATATCCCCCACACGGCGGCGACCGTGGTGCTGGCGCTGGATAAGTATGAAAAAATCCGCAAGGACTATCCGGAGCTTCCCCAGATCGCGGGCAAGGTGCTCGACCATACCGTGGGCGAGCCCTCCACCTACCCCTCCAGCACGGCGGGCTACAGCAATGTCAAGGTATATAACGGCTCCTGGAGCGGTATGCAGTACAGCGCTTACGGCTCCAGCAGCGAGCAGTCTATCTCCATCACCGAGGAAAACAGCTCCGGCTTCAGCAACACCGACTCTATCGAGTTTAAAATCGGGGCCGGTCCGGGTGATTTCATATTCGGCGTTTCCGCCGGCTATGAGTACGGGTACGGCAAGGCGACCATAACCTCGGAGGGCAGTACCTATACCGGCTGTATCTACGACCTGCCGTCGGAGGCGGAGGAGTTCGGGTATTACTTCGCCTGGAAGCTCTTTGCCTACACCTTCGACGTGGACGGCAAAACCATACCCGTGGTGAGTTACCTGGTGAAGGACGTGACGGCTCCCCCCGCCCTGCCCACCGACTTTGCCCAGGACAACACCCTCACCACCGACGACACCAACGCCCTCACCTGGTCCTATCCCTCCAGCTGCGCGGTCTCCGGCTTCCAGATCTACCGCTACTATGAGTTCCCGGACGGCAGCGGCAGCTATGAGCTGGGCTTTGTGAACGCGTCGGATGTGAGCTTCATCACTAAGAATGAAGATGGCTCCACCATGCGCCACTACCAGTTCCTGGACGGCGGCCTGGCTGACTACACCCAGTACAGCTACCAAATCCAGGCGATCAGGTCGGCGGTGCCCAGGATGAGCATCCAGAGCGGCATCCTCACCGCCCGCACCAAGCCCGACAAGGGCTATCCCACCATTACGCTGGACGGCGTCACCGCGAACGTCACAAACGCATACGACGACGAGACCGGCGCGGTAATCTCCTCCGTCACCGACTATTCGCTGCTTGTCTACCCCGACACCAGCAGCACCGTTTCCGTCTCCGTGGCGGAGAACTACGATGAAGAGCCCCGCTATCAGTGGCAGAAGCTGACGGACGACGGCTGGGTAAATCTGGACGGCGCCATTAAATCTTCCTATATCTTCAAGAACTCCGGCCAGTCCACCGCGGGAGAGTACCGGTGCCGCGTGAACGTCATCTATGAAGACGCGGACGTGGGCCAGGTCTACTACATCTCTTCCTATTCCGACGTCTTCACCCTCAACTATTCCATGCGCACACCGATGCTGGTGCCCGACAGCTTCGTCACGAGCATTTCGAACCAGACGGTTTCTTTGATGCTGAAATCGGCTCACTCGAACCACACCTTCGCCCCCTCCGGCAACGTGAACTTCCTCGTCAGAGGCGCGGACTACCTGGCATCCTACACCGTTGCCTTGGGCACGGCCGACGCCAACTATCAATCGACGGCCACCCTTGACCTGGGCGGCACCGACAGGGACGGGGACAACATCGCCGTCAACCTGCCCAAGGGCGTCTACGAAATTACGGCGGTCTACACCGGCAGCCGGGTGTTCGGGTCGCTTGTCCTCTCCCAGACGGTATACTATTCCTCCGGCAACGAAAGCGGCTACCTGCTCAACGCCGACAGTGCCTATGTCTTCGGCAGCGGCATTACGCCGCAGCTTATGTCGGTGGGAGTGAGCGCCGGTAAGGTCACGGCGGAGGAAGTAACCTCCGGCGTCACCTATAAGGTCTATCAGACATCCCCGGTCGTGGTCACAGGGTATCTCACCTATTCCTTCTTCGACCTCTTTACCATCAGAATTCCCTATCTCTACGTCCAGTTCCAGTCCGTGGAACACCCGGAGTTTGTTTCCGGCAGTACGGTGACCGCCAGAAAGGTGGGTAAATTCGAGCTGAGGGCCTATGTGGACAACGCGCTCGCGGCCTCCAAGGATATCATTGTGACCCAGCGCAGCGTCACCGTGGGCATCAAGCAGAAGCTGGAGGGCGTCTCCGGCAACAGCAGCCTCACGCAGCCCACTTACGATAATCTGGAGGTCACTTCTACCACGGGCCTTGTTTACGGGAATACCCTCGCGAACCTGGGCCTCGCGGTAAATTCCTATAATACCGCCGGAACCCAGGTCACCATCGATCCCAAACTGGACCCCGGGCTCTACACCATCGTGGGCGCTCCCGGCTCCTCTGTGAGCGAAGATTATTATAACTATAACTTCACCTTTACCTCCAGCACCTACACCCTGACGGGTCCCAAGTACGACTTCACCCTCACCTCCGCCAAATACGGCAGCGACAACGCCATCGTCGGCACCGTGGCGATCACGAAGCCCACGGTGACGGACAGTACCGGCGCGGTAATCGACGCTGCCACCACGGCCACCGACAACGACTGGTACCGAGAGACCGCCTTCGCGGGCGGCACCGATATCAGCCTCCAGGCGGCGCCCCAGGCCGGCTACCGGGTTAAGAGTTGGACGGTAACTACCGTTAACCCGATTACACAGATCCCCACGACCACTACCACCGATCCCAATGATCATTCCAACTACTTTCACTTCCAAACCACCGCGGAAAAAACCTTCGTCACCACGGAGTTTGAGATCACCCGCAACCATCTGTATTTCCAGTCGGCAAACAGCGGCAAGTCGGACGGCATCGTGACCGCCGTGGGCAACTCCATCCAGAGCGGCGCTCTGGTGCAGCAGGGCGCTGCCTATACCTTCCTGGCCACGCCCGCACCAAACTACCATTTCGTGGAATGGACCATTTCCGGCGACCAGAACGGCAATTTCCAGGGGGACTATGATCCTGCAACGGGAACCTCCACCGCGTCGGTCACCATGGGCAAGGTGGATACCGTCCTGAGCGCGGTGTTTGCGCGGGACTCCTACACGCTGCGTCTTCCCGTCAATCTCCAGGCCACCTATCTCAAGGACGACGGCTTCGGTAATATGGTGGAGACCACCAGCATCGGCACCGGTATCGAAGTCGACAAAGTCACCGCCAGCATTCTGGGCGATACATTGGTGAAAGTTGCACCCAGAACCGGCTACAGTCTGCTGGACGGCGCCGTCTGGCAGGCAAACGGTGTTGTGGTCACTCCCGATGCCGGAGGCAAGAGCTATACCTTTGAAATGGATTCCGAAATGACGATTGAAGTCGGGACCAACCAGAACATCTACAGTGTCTCGGTTTCCGTCAGTCAGCCCGCCTCCACCACCCACAACGCCGTGGTGGTGAGAGCCAACAACGCGGTCACGGACTTCTCCGAAACCCGCTCGGTGGCGGGCGGCACGGCCCTCTCCTTTACGGCGGTGCCCGCCTGGGGCTACGTTTTCGACCACTGGATGGTGGACGGCGCCGCGAGCGCTGAAACAAGCAAGGTGCTCACCATCGCCGCGCTGGGCGCCGCGACCACCGTCCAGGCGGTCTTTGTGGCGAACCCCGACGCGTATACCGTGAACGTGTCCAACAACCCCGGCGGCTCCCTCACCTATACCATTACCTATACCGGTTCCGGCTACTCCGGCGCTCCCGCGGACGCCCCGGTCACCGCCTCCGGCACCAGCATCACCGTTTATAAGGGCGACACCCTCACCCTCACCGCGCACCCCTCCTCCAACTATATGCTCAGAAGCTGGACCGACGGGGATGTGGTGAATGAAACCCCCGAAAACACCCTGACTCTGGCGGACCTCGCCGAGAGCAAGACCATCTCCGCCCGGTTCATCCCCATGTCCTTCTCGGTTGTGAGCTACACGGCCGGAGCGGGCGGCACCATCACCTCCGCCACCACCGACGGCGTTCCCTTCGCCAGCGGGGCCAGCATCGGCAACGGCACCAAGGTGATTATCACCGCCGTACCCAACACAGTGCCCGACGCCGCAATGATGATCTCCTACTGGACGGTGGACGGGGAGACGGTGAAGACCGCCGACGACACCGACTTCATCGGCGAAGTCCTCACCATTGAGAGCCTCTCCGCCAGCAGCACGGCCCAGATTAACGTCTACTTCAAAGCCCTCAGCGAGCGTACCGTGAACTTCAGCCTCACGAACGCTTCTGTGAACCGCACCTATTCTCCCGCGACCTACACGGGAAAGACGGCGAGCACCGCCACGGCGGATTACGTTCTGGACGGAACCAAGGCTGTGTTCACTGCCGTTCCGGACGATGGCTACCGCATCACCTCCTTCACCGTGGGCAGCAGCTCCGGCACCGAGAACACGGACGGCACCTGGAGCTATACGGTCACCCAGATCACCTCCGACCTGAACGTCGCGGTGACCGCCGCCAAGCTCTATACGCTGACCGTAGACGCCGGGATAACAAACGGCAGCATCGGCATCACCACCCAGAAGGAGATCGGCAGGGCCATCGCGGGAGAAACCATTACCCTCGCGACCATCACCCCCGACCTGGACTTCACCTTCGGCAGCTGGTCCTACAACAGCACCACCGTAGACGGCACCACTTTCGCCATGCCCGCGGGTGATACCACGGTTTCCGCTTCCTTCACAGCCATCGACCCCATGAGCTTTACCTACAGCGTTTACGACACCAACGGCAGCGAGGCGGGAGGGCTTAACGGCGATATTACCGCCCAGGTCGCCCGGACCTGGGCCGCCGGCGGAGTGGTAACCGGCTATCCCTATGCGGATGACGACGGCAGCCTCACGGTCCACCGGGGCTATACCGATTCCTACGTCTCCTGGCCCGACTCGGCGGTCACCTTCATGGCCGCGCCTGAAACCGGCTACGCGGTCAAGTACTGGTACGTAAACGACGTGCAGGTGCCCACCGACTCCGCGGTTTATGAAATCGGCCCCAATACCCTCACCATGACGGCCGCCCAGTCCACCGCCGACAGCCTGAAGATTCAGGTGCAGTACGAGCCGATCGGCAAAGAGATCACCTACTCTGCCGTCAATTCCTACGGCACCATCACAAGCGCGGTGCTGAAGAGCGTCTTCGGCGAGACCAAAGCCATTAAGAATAATGATATTCTCACCATCGACGGCACCATCACCTTCACCTCCGCACCCAACACCGGCTATCAGGTGGAGGGCTGGTACGTAAACGGCCAAAAGCAGGCCGGCGAAACCGCCAACACCTATGTCTACACCGCCAAAGCCGAAGTCGGCGCGGCCATCGCCGTGAAGTTCGAGCGCATGTCCTACACCGTCACCTACGGCGGCGCCAACGGCACCGTCACGGCTTCTATCGGCGCGAACGCGGTGGACGCAAGCCCCGCTGCCGTAGTGGGCGACTCCACCGTCACCTTCACCGCCGCGGCGAAACCCGGTTACGCCTTCACCGGCTGGACGGTGAACGGCGCGGCAAGCGGCGAAGCCTCCAGCACCCTCAGTCTCACCATCACCGCCGATACCACGGTCGCGGCCGTCTTCGCAACCGAGGCCAACTGCACCGTCACCTACGGCGTAACCGGAAGCGTGGGCGGCACCGTCTCGGCGGTCAGGAACGGCACCGCCTTCACCAGCGGAAGCCTTGCCGCGGCGGACGACGTCATCACCTTCACCGCCGTGCCGGAAACCGTGGCTGGCGGCGGGACCAACAACTACAAGGTCGCCAGCTGGACGGTGGGCGACGATACGGTCACCACCACCGGCACCACGCGCCAGATCACCGTGAGCGCTTCCACCTTGGTCTTTGTGACCTTTGAGCGGTACGACTGGGTGGTGAACTACGGCGTGGGCGGCGACAACGGCTCCGTCTCCGCCAAGGTGGATTCCGCCGCCGTATCCAGTTCCTCACGAATCGCCACCGGCAAGACCGTCACCTTCACCGCCGTGCCCGACGAGGGCTATCAGGTGAAATCCTGGACCGTTCGGGACGAAGCTAAAGATGAAACGACCAATACCGAGGATACAGTCTTCGCCCTTGACGACCTTTCCGCGGATACCGACGTGACGGTTACATTTGAAGAGGTACCCTACTACACCGTCACCATCACCACCAGCGGAATCGGCTACGGCTCGGTAAGCGCAGCGGTAAACAGCGACGAGGCCATTCCGGACGCGACGACCGTCTCGGTGCCCCGCCACGGGACGCTGACTCTCACCGCCCTGCGCTACAACGAGGATAACGCCTTCAACGGCTGGACGGTTGCCAGCAAGCCCCCCTGCTCGGTCTCCAGGGATGGCATCGTGCTCACCCTGAGTAACGTCACCGGCGAAACCGAGGTGGACGCGGCCTTCGTCCCCGCCACCATGATCGAGATTTCGGCCTCCGAAGACGACGGTCACGGCACCCTTAATTACACCACGGCCCAGGCCGGGTACTTAAGCGCCGGTCTCATGAGCACCATCGAACTCTCCACCGCCACCAGCGTCCAAATCACAAGCGGCATGGACGTGGTCATCACGGCAGCGCCCGACACCAATGATAACGGCTATATGGTATGCACGTGGTATGTCAACGGTACCGCTCAGACCGAGCTCTCCAAAACCCTCACCCTTCACGAGGTCAGGGAGGATACCCGCATCAGCGTTACCTTCGAGTCTCTGGTCTACTACTCCATCCCCATCAGCGGCGAAGACAGCAACGGCGGTTACTATACCGTTTCGCTCAATGAAATGATCCCCGCCGACAACGGAACGTCCAACGATATCCCCGACGAGGATGGAACGGTGATTCGCGACAGGGGCACCGTCACCTTCACCGTCTCCCCCGACAACGGCTGCTATTTCACCGACCTCACCATCTGCGGACTTGACTGCCTCACCGACTCCGCAAGCCCCGAGGGCACCGTGGAGAACGTCGTCTCCTCCGTTAAGAACGACGACGGCAGCTATACCGTCACCGTCTCCAATGTGAAAAACAAGCTTGTGGATCCCGAAACCTACACCTACATCCGCTGCGTGATGCCCGTTCTCGCGGTCACGACGCCCGTGAACGGCACCATCACCGTCACTTATCCCGACGGAACCGGCGGCACAGTCACCGCCCTTTCGGAAGACGAACTGCCGGTAGGCACCGAGCTTACCGTCACGGCCACGCCCAGCTCGGGCTACTTCCTGGAGTCCTGGGGCGGCGAGGCGGCCGGACAGAACGGAACCGTTATCAACCTCACGGTGGGTGAATCGAAAACCTTCGCCATCTCGGCTGTGTTCGACCAGCCGGTCATCACCATCGCCCCGGGGGACAACGGAGGCATTACCGCCTCCTACACCGACAGCGGCAGCGTCACACATCCTGTCGTTTCCGGCGATAAGGTCCCCGTGGGCACCGTTCTGAGCGTCGTCGGAACGCCCAACGCCAGCTACTCCCTCACCTGGGGCGGCGCGGCGCTGGGAAAGAAAGGCAGCCCCATTTCTCTGACCGTGCCCGCAAACGACATCACCATCTCCGCAACCTTTAATTATGCCGCGGGCGGCGGCATCTCGGGCGGCGGGGCGATCATCCCGGAGCAGGTCACCACCAAAACCACCAAGAGTAACGGCATCACCACAATCGTCGTCACCGTAGACGCCGATCCCACGGTGTCCGGCCAAACCGCTTCCACGAACCTGCAGGAATTCTCCGACGACATCCTCGAGCAGCTGGAGAGCGCCGAGGGCAGCGTGTCCGGGACCTTCACCAGCAACGTCTTCGTGGATGCCACAGCCTCCGGGAGCGTCACCAAGACCACGGTTGAGATACCGGTTGCCACCATTCGGTCTATTGTGGACGACACCTCCGCCACGATGACCATCCAGACAAACAGCGCCCAGATCGTCCTGGACCAGGCAGCCCTGGAAGCCATCGCGGACGGGGCCTCCGGCAGCACGGTCACCATTACGGCAGAACAGGTGGACGTCTCCACCCTGTCCCAGCAGGTGCAGGATAAGATCGGCGACGCCTACGTCATCGACCTGACAGTCACGAGCTCCGGCAGCACCATCAGCGATCTGGCGGGCGGAAAGGCCACCGTACGCATCCCCGTTCCCTCCTCCATGGACGGTGAGAACATGAGAGTGGTTTACCTGGCCGACGACGGAACCCTGACCGAAGTCACCGGCTCCGTTGTCACCGTGGACGGGAAGCAGTACTTCGAATTCACCACCGGCCACTTCTCCCGTTACGCCCTGGTCGTCGCCCCTCCCTTTACCGATGTGGCGGTGAGCGACTGGTTCTACAGCTCCGTTGACTATGTCTATACAAACGGCCTGATGAACGGCATGTCCGACACTCTCTTCAGCCCCAACGGCACTACCACCCGCGCCATGCTCGTCACCGTGCTGTGGAGAATGGCAGGCGAGCCGGCCTCTGTCGCGGACAGCGGCTTCTCCGACGTGGCGGCGGGAACCTGGTACTCCGCGGCGGTCTCCTGGGCGGCCGAGAAGGGCATCGTGAGCGGCATCGGCGGCGGCCTCTTCGCTCCGAACGACAGCGTCACCCGGGAACAGCTGGCCGTCATCTTCCGCAATTACGCCCGCGTCTCCGGCGCCGACGTAAGCGCCCTGGGCGACGTAGCTCAGTTCACCGACAGCGCGGCGATCTCCTCCTGGGCCTCCGACGCTGTCAAGTGGGCCGTATCCGTTGGGCTCATCTCCGGCAAGGGCAGCGGATTCCTCGACCCCACCGGAACCGCCACCAGAGCAGAAATCGCGACCATTCTGATGCGGTTCTCCAAAATCTAAAACGTCCTCCGATAGAAAGCGCCCCGCCTGCTTTGCAGGCGGGGCGCTTATGACTTCGAAAACTCTGTTTTTTCGATAAAACGGTAAGATGCAAGCGGCTCTCTGGGCCGCACAAAGAGTGCCTGGCGGGAAGTGAGTTCCCGCCAGGCGCTGGTACTTCACCTTTTGCGGATTTCGGTCACGTAAGCTGGGCGCAAAATCCGCAAAAGGTTTTCGCCGGTGGCGAAAAGGACGAGGGTTTCGCCAGGCGGAAGCGCCTTGTCTGTAAAATATCAGAATAGATCGTATCAGAAGACAAATACTACAAAATGTCTGAAAGCGGATATGGAATTTATTTGCGCGGCGTCGCCGCGCGGCAGCTGAACGGGCTTCGGCTGCGGGAAACATCCCCGGCGGCGCCGGGGAGATGGATCAGGCTTGGGCTTCGCGGAAAATTCCGCGAAGCCCAAGCCAAAACCGCTCGAACGGAAATGATTTCATGGATTTGGTACACAGACAGACCGGAAAGAAGGGATTTTTTGTTTGCCTTATTAAAAAAAATAAAAGAAATACTATGGCATAGTTCAAAAAATGACGGCAGGAAAAATAATAAGGAAAAACAAAACGAAGAGGAGCCCGCCGCCGGAGACGGCGCCGCTCCCAAGGAATCCGATCTGACCGGAGACTTTGAAAAGGATGTCGGCGCGGTAGAGGAGCTGTTTCATGACAATGATACGCTCGTCGTCCGAAAGATGGAAAACCGGAACGGTAAAACCACGAAATTCTGCATTATGTATATCGACGGCATGGTAAACAGTCTCATGATCAATCAGAACGTGGTTTTTCCCATAGAATCCGCGGATATCGGCCCGCAGGAAAACGCGGTGGATCACATCGCCAATCAGGTTATTTTAATCGGCGAAATCGAAAAGACGGCAAAAGTGGAAAAAATACTTGAGGCGATCGTCAGCGGCGATACCGTTTTGTTTATTGAGAATTCGGACAACGTCCTTCTTCTCAGTACAAAGGGTTACTCCCACCGTTCCGTCACGGAGCCGGAAAGCGAAAAAATTCTGCGCGGTCCCAGAGAAGGGTTCACCGAGGTTCTGCTTGAGAACCTCTCCATGCTGCGCCGGAGAATCGGGACCCAGGATCTGAAAATGAAATTCAGAGTGCTCGGAAAAAGGACAAAAACAAAGGCCTGCGTCTGCTACATCGAAGGTCTGGCAGATTCCAAAATCCTGGATGAATTGTACAGGCGCCTTGATAAGCTCAACATGGACGGCACTCTTGATGTGAACTATATCTCCGAAATCATCAAGGATTCGCCCCTTACTACCTTTAAAACCATTGGAGATACCGAACGGCCCGACGTCGTGGCCGCCCGGCTCCTGGAAGGACGCGTTGCCCTCCTGCTCAACGGCACGCCGGTGGCCATCACGGTGCCGTATCTTTTCATAGAGAACTTTCAAAACAACGAAGATTATTATGTAAACTTTTACTACGCTTCGATTCAGCGGCTCGTCCGCATGGCGGGGTTCCTGATCACCGTATATTTCCCGGCCCTCTATGTGGCGGTCATGGCGTATCATCAGGAAACCCTCCCGACCCCAATGCTCGTCAGCGTTTCGACAGCCAGGGAATCCGTCCCCTTTCCGACCGTGATCGAAGTGTTCCTCATGATTTTCGTGTTCATGGTCATCTCTGAGACAGGCGTCCGCATGCCGGTGGGCATCGGTCACGCGCTGAGCATCGTCGGCGCTTTGGTCATCGGCCAGGCCGCTGTCGATGCCAAGCTCATCAGCGCGCCGGTCATTATCATCGTTGCGCTTACGGGCATCACGGGTCTAATGGTACAGCGGCTCAACGCTCCCATTGTGGTTTACCGCACGCTTATCTTATTGCTCGCCAGTTTTACCGGCATCGTGGGTATTGCGTTCGGCACAGGCTTTCTCATCATCCATCTCTTCAACATCCGTTCTTTCGGCGTGCCGTATATCTCGGAGCTGTCCTTCCGATTCCAGAAGAATAAGGATATCTTTTTCCGGGCGCCGTGGTGGAAGATGATTACGCGGCCTGATTTTGCACTGGATAAAGTACGGATGAACACGGAGAAATCAGACAGATGAAAAAATTGCTTTTGTTATCGGCGGTATTGGCATTTGTCCTCACATCCCTTTCCGGCTGCCAGGATTACAAGGAAGTCGAGCACCTTTCCATCGTAGTCGGCTGCGCGCTGGATAAAAGCAGCGAAGACAAAACGTATCATCTGGCGGTGGAAGTGTTAAAACCCGGCGGCGAAAAAAATTCCGACACGAAATCCATCATACTCGAGGCCGAAGGGGACACGATTTTTGAAGCGGTTCGAAATCTCAACGAAATCACCCACAAAAAACCCTATTGGAGCAACTGCCAGGTCGTAGTAATCAGCGAGGACCTGGCCAAGGAGGGCGTTCTCCCCCTGATCGACTTTTTTATCAGGGGTCCCGAGACGCGCCCGACTATCTACGCCTTAATATCCCAGGAAAAAACGGCAAGGGAAATTCTCATGCAGACAAGTGTGATTTCCAGTGTTATTTCTTTTGGATTAAGAAGCATGGTGGAGGCAAATTTTGATAACCTGTCCACCACCAACGACCTTGATTTGCTGAAGGCCGCTAATATCCTTTACGGGGAAGGCGGGACAGCGCTCACGCTTCCGGCCGTCCGGAACAGCATCATTAACGGCTCGCTCACCAGTGAAATCAACGGCGTTGCTGTTTTTGCCAAGGACAAAATGATCGGTTATCTCGACCCGGAGGATACGAAGTATTTCTTATTCGCGGCGGGCAAAGCGCAGGGCGGATCGCTCAATGGATTCATCGAGCCCGGAATCCACGGCATGATCGGCGGCAGGATCTATGAAAACAACACGGAAATCAAACCGGTCTACGAGAACGGGAAGCTCACCATAGACGTTGAAACAAAAACCAAGCTCTCCATCATAGATCAGGGCGTCGGTTTTTCCGCCGAAGACCTGGTCATCAGCGCTTCCGAAAAGTACTGGAAACAGTCTTTGGAGGAAAATATCGACAGCGTGATCAAATTGGTGCAGGTTAAGTTCGGCCAGGACATCTTCGGCTTCGGCGACGTCGTCAGCAAGAAAAATCCGGAAGTGTGGGAAAAACTGGAGACAGAATGGTGCAGCGTATTTAAAACCCTGGAAACGAAAGTTTCTTCCGATGTCACCGTTTTAGACAGCGGTCTCATCGGAAACAAATGAAAGGTTGTAATCAGCTTGGCCGCGATCATGATTTTTCTGTTCATCAGCATCTTTTTCTTTGATTATTTGCCTATTCTGAAAGCCAAAGATAAAAAGACAAGCTGGGTGTACGGCGCGCTTTTCGTCTCTTCTTTCGTCGTGCTTGCACTTATGGCAGTCAACATTACGGTGCCCAGTCCGTCAGGCCCGATCAAATTCTTCTTTTCTTCCCTGCTGAAACTAAAATAAATGGAGCGACGCGTATGAATAAGGAAGTCATCTCTTTAAAGCAGGCACTCTCCATCATCGCGGCGTTTATTCTCGGCAGTTCGGTCATTTTGGGAACAAGCCGTGACGCACTTCAGGATTCGTGGATTGCCAGCTTGCTGGCGATCGCCGCGTTTATTCCGTTCGCCCTGCTTTACGCCAGAATCCTAAAGCTCTATCCGGGCATGGATTTTTTTGATATCGTCGTGAAAACGTTCGGCAATGTGCTTGGAAAAGCCTTCACCGTTCTTTTTTTCTGGTACGCAATTCATTTGGGCGCTTTGGTCCTGCGAAACTTTGCCGAGTTTATCCGAATTGAAGAATTGCCTAAGACGCCGCAGCTGTTGTTTTATACGCTCATGTCGTTTCTCTGCATCTACGTGGTAAAGAGCGGAATAGAGAATCTCGGCAAATGCGCCGTTCTCTTTTTGATGATCTATATTTTCATTCTTTTTTCCATTACCGTGTTGTCCGTTAAGGACTTTGAATTCAATAATCTTCTTCCCGTCATGAGGCAGGATACCGGCACAATATTGCTGAGCACCTATTCGAATTTATCCTTTCCAATGTGTGAAACCGTTCTGCTTCTGCCGGTCCTCAGCTCGCTGAAGCCCAAGGACAGTCCGTATAAGGTATATTTCTGGGGCGGCATACTGGGTGGCGGACTGCTGCTCATTGGTATTGTAAAGAATATTTTAACCATAGGGTTTCCGATGTTATCGGAGGTTTTCTTTCCTCATATTGAAGCGGCGAAACTGGTTGTGATCGGCGGCAGCCTGACGGATGTTCTGGCGAGAATTGAGGAAACCGTCGCCGTCGCGTTCACCTTTATGTGCTTTGTAAAAATCAGCGGCTGTCTGATCGCCGCTACAAAAGGGCTCGCTAGGATATTCAACATCGACGGCTATAAAAAACTGGCGGCGCCAGTCTGCCTTTTTATGACGGCGCTCGCTTCGATTCTTTACTCCAGTCTGGGGGAGATGATCGACTGGATACCGGTCTATAAATACTACGTCTTCCCTTTCCAGGTCGTACTGCCCCTGGCCCTCCTCCTTGTTGCCGAAATCAGAAAGAGAAAACAGAGAAAAAAGGCATCCCCCTCAGGCAGCTCAGAGTTAAAATCTCCATAAATAAAAAAGCGCCGTGCGGGAGTTCACTTCCCGCACGGCACTCTTTGTGCGGCTCCAAAGAGCCGCTTCCATCTTATCGTTTTGTCGAAAAACATGGTTTTTCGACAGTCAAAAGTGCCGTGTTCCAGCCTCCGCTCTGCCGAAAAACACAGTTTTTCGGCAGCTTATGTAAAGACGCTTCCAATCGCCAGAATGCCGTTTGCCAGGTCTTCCCGATAGAGGGGCGAGGAGGGGTTCAGGCTGTTCACTACCACCCCGTCGCTGCCCGCGCGCCCGGTGGAGTGGATGAATTCTCCACCTCCCAAAAACATTGCCACATGGCCTTTGAAATAGATCAGGTCGCCCTTACCCATTTTCTCCCGGGGAATGGAATGGATCGGAAAGCCGGGCTTCAGCTCGGCGTCCCGGTAAATAAGAATGCCGTTTAAAAGGTAGGCCATGGAGGTGAGCCCCGAACAGTCGATGCCCAATGGGGTCTTTCCCCCCCAGCGGTATTGCGTGCCCAGGTAGAGCATGGCGGTCCATGCGAGCCTCTCCCGCAGGGCCTCTCCTTCCGAGGGAGGGGTCTGCCAAAAGGTATCCAGAATACTATCCCTGGCGTACCCCCGTCTGCCGTCACTCAGCAAAACCTTCCGCCAGCCGTCCTCGGGGTCTCCTTCCGGGGAAACCAGCGCCCCGCGGGGCAGCGTCGTGAGCAGCCGGGACTGGAACCTGGGCTCGGAAAGGATATCGCAGGTATTTTTGTGGAGCACCACCCGCTTGGGCAGGTTTTCCCACCGGCGGGCTCGCTCGTCGCCCACAAGAAGCGATTTGCTGCTCACAAAGCCGGTATATGCGTAATGGGTGCTGATCTCGTACCAGGTCTCCCCTGCCGGGGCGAGAAGCTCCACCGTCATGCCGAAAAGCGCTTCGTCGGCGACAGCGCTCCCGCGGTCGGGCCGGGACATGAGGGGACAGACGGGGACGACGACGAGCGCCTTCACAGCGTTACCTTAAAGGTCGTGTAGACGGCTCTGGCCAGCCTTCCCACAAACTGCTTCTGCAGAAGATTTCCCTCGACGCTGGGGCCGTCCCAGGTAAAAACACCCAGGTAGCAGCGCATATGGGGGAGGAAAAACACTCCCGAATCGTGGGAGATGCCGTCCAGGGTACCCGTCTTGTGGGCGACCGTCACCGTGCGGGGAATATAGCGCAGGAACTGGTCGGTGGAGCGCTGACGGGAGAGGATATCCAGCGCCACCTTGGTGAGCTGCCGGGAAAACAGCCTGCCGTGGCACAGATGGCAGTACATCCGGTACTGGTCATACGCCGAGGTATAGTTCTCGTTTCCGTTTACCGCGGCGTCAAAGTCCATCATTTTGCGGGCGACTCTGGTGTGGGCAAGCTCCATAACGCTGTTGCAGTATTCGTTGACTGCCTCCATGCCCACAAGGTCGAGGATGATGTTGGTGGCCGTGTTGTCACTCATGGTGATCATCCAGTAAAGGAGCTCCCACAGGGTATAATCGCTCTGCCCCAGCTCAAAAACCTGGGTGTCGGGCAGGATCCGGTCCTCCGGAACCGCGATGGGCTGCGCCAGAGACAGCTTTTTTTGTTTGACCATGTCCAGCGCGGTAAGGAAAATGGGGACCTTGATGGTTGAGGTCGCAACAACAGGACTGTGGGGATTCGTGGCAAAATGAATTTCGCCGGTGTCCACATCGGCCAGCAGTACCGACGATTTCCCGGGGAACTTCTTGATTTCACTGTTCAGATAGGCGTCAAGCGCCTGTTTGGTCATAGGATTCACTCTCCTTTTATTAACGCAGCGAGCAAAACGGCCGCGCAGGAAAACATAAGCGGTGATCCAGAATATTATAAGGCGGTGGTAAAATAAATTCAAGCTTTCTCCCGCGTTTATAAAGAAATGAATGCCTTCTGCCGGAAAGCGATACAGTAAACAAGAGGCGGGGAATTGCCCCGCCTCTTAAATATCGATGTAAAATTACTACGCCGCTTTTTCCGGCAGCACGCCGCCGTTATGGCGGACTTCCTTCCAGACGGTAGTCTTCTGGAACAGAGAGATAATCTGCAAAGGCAGCCAGGTAACCATGAAGAAGGGAAACGCCACAATACTGCGCCACATAAGGCCTGGCTCTTCCCCGATGTACAGTACCATAAACCACCCTGCCGCCGCCGTGAGCAGGCTTGTGAACAAAAAGCCTCCGCCGAGCAGCCAGAGCACATGGAGCAAGACAATCTTTCCCATCATGATTCCGTGAAGAAGGACAAGCAGGACGGGAACCACGGAGAACGCCTGTATGTACGGCACCAACAGATAACAGATAAAGTCAAAGGAAAGCCTGCCGTTCCGTTCGTGGGCACGTTTTCTCAGGTCGGCCATGTGGAGCTCCGCCACCTGCATGGAACCGCTGCACCACCGCCGGCGCTGGTTCATGGAAATGCGGAAGGAATTGGGCTGTTCATCCCAGGTGACCGCACCGTCCACCCAGTATACCCGCTCGCCCATGAGCGCACACTGGGCGGAAAACTCGATGTCTTCCGTCATGGTAACGGTATGCCATCCGCCGTTTTCAAGCAGCACCGAACGGTGCACGGCGAAGCCAGTGCCGCGCACCCCCGGAGAAAGTCCGCAGGAATCGCGCGCCCGGTTGAAAAAGAGATTGAACATCGTAAAATAGATGGCGTAGCAGCCCGAAATCCAGGAGGCTCTCGGATTGAGGGCCTCGTCCCTGGCTTTGGCCACCCTGGCCCCGGCGCAGAAGGCGCGGTTCATCTGAGAAAGAAAGCGGCTGTCCACGATATTGTCGGCGTCGAAAACGCAGAAGGCGTCGTAATGCTTGGGTGAGCTGAGGAGCTGGGCAAACGCCTGGCGGAGCGCGTCGCCCTTGCACTTGACGGGGTAGGAACAGGTCAGGATCGCCGCGCCCGCGCGTCTTGCGGCGCCGGCGGTATCATCGGTGCAGTTGTTCGGAATCGCGTAAATATCATAAAGCTCGCGGGGGTAATCCTGGGCGGTTAAGCTGTCGATCAGCCGTGAAATCACCGCTTCTTCGTTGCGGGCGGGCACGACCACCGCAAACCGGGATTTGGGCTTCGCCTCTGGAAACTCCCTCGGCCGCTTCAGCGCGAAGAGGGAAATGCATATAAAATAAAAATAAAAAACATTGATAAAAAGCCACAGGGCAAGCGCGATATATGGTAGTTTCACACTCTTGCCTCCCTCAGCATCGGGTAATTAGTATATGCTTATGATACAAAAATCATTATATCGAACCTGTTTTAAGATAAAACCGGGTTAAATATTAAGAGTTTTTAAAGATACCTGGTTTAAACAGATTTTAAGGATTTGTGACTGTTATCTTAAAATGAGATTTGATACAATATACAATCGGAAGGTGAACTTAAATGTATAATATCCTCATTTGTGACGACGATACCGACATTGTGGCAGCCCTCAAAATCTATCTCTCTTCGGAAGATTACCGCCTCTTCACCGCTTTTACGGGGCGGGAGGCTATCGACGTCGTTCGCAGGGAGGAGATTCACCTGATTCTGATGGACATCATGATGCCCGAGCTGGACGGCATCGCGGCCACCGCAAAGCTGCGGGAACACTACAACATCCCCATCATCCTGCTCACCGCCAAAAGCGAGGATACCGACAAGGTCCTGGGTCTCAACATCGGCGCCGACGATTACATAACCAAGCCCTTTAACCCCATCGAGGTGCTGGCCCGGGTCCGGAGCCAGCTCAGGCGGTACACCAATTTGGGCGGCATGGTGAAAAAGCCCGACCATTACGTGATCGGCGGGATCGACCTGGACGACGAATCCAAGACGGTGACCGTGGACGGAGAACTGGTGGCGCTCACTCCCATCGAGCACAGCATTTTAAAGCTCCTGATGTCGAGTCCCGGCCGGGTGTATTCCTCCGCCCAGATTTACGAGTTGGTGTGGAACGAAAGCGCCATCGGAGCGGAGAGCGCGGTTGCGGTTCATATCCGGCACTTGCGGGAGAAAATCGAGATCAATCCCTCCGAACCCCGTTACCTGAAGGTAGTGTGGGGCCTGGGCTATAAAATGGATAAGGGAGCGGGGACATGAAACTGACCGATAGGCTCTCGGCCAAGGTGGCGGCGATCCTCTTGCTGGTTCTGGCGGGTATCGCTTCCGTGGGAAGCACTCTGGCCGCCGCATTTTTGTACTATAACGGACTTTACGACGTCCAGAGCGGGATTTTCGTCTACACCTATATGGGCCCCTGGGCCTCCCTGCTGCAGTTTATCTACAAGGGCCGCTACACTCTGATCTTCTGCGCCGTGGCGGGCCTCCTTTTCTGCGTGGCAGATCTCATTTTTCTTCTCTGCTCGGCGGGGCACCGCCAAGGCGTCGAGGGTATTACACTGAACCTCCAGGATAAAATCCCTCTTGATCTCTACCTTTTTGCGGTGGGCTTCACCGTGTGGGGCCTCGCCGCATTCATACGCAGTGTCGACTGGAACTACGAATGGTACGACGCCTTTCTTATGATCGTCTGCGCGCTGGTATTGGTGCTGGCGGGCTTGCTGATGCTGGCCGCCGTCATGACCCTCGCCACCCGCGTTAAGGCGGGGAATCTGTGGCGCAACACCCTGCTTTACCGCTTCTTCCAGCTTTTCCGGAGATACGCGCGGAAAACATGGTCAGGGCTAACGGAGTTCTTTCAGGCGATCCCTCTCATCTGGCGCACGCCCCTCCTTTTCTGCGCCGTCACCGCCGTCAATGTGATTCTGGCGGTAGCCGCTTTTTCAAACGGCAGCGGAGGCGCCTTCCTGATCGGGTTCCTGTTCAACCTGTTTCTGCTGGCGGTGTGCTGCCGCGTCGCCATCGATCTCCATAAGCTGAAAAAGGCCGGGGAAATGCTGGCGGCGGGCGACTTTGAATATAAAGTGACTGTGAAGAACATGTTTCTGGACCTGCGCAGGCACGCGGAAAACCTTAACGCCATCGGCGACGGCATGTCCGCGGCGGTTGAGCAGAAGATGAAGAGCGAGCGGCTCAAAACCGAGCTCATCACCAACGTCTCCCACGATCTTAAGACCCCGCTCACCTCGATTGTCAATTATGTGGATCTGATGAAAAAGGAAGGGCTCACGGGAACGGCCGCGGATTATCTGGCGGTGCTGGACCGTCAGTCCCAGCGGCTCAAGAAGCTCACCGAGGACCTGGTGGAGGCCTCCAAGGCGTCCACAGGGAATATTCCCTTGATTCTCACCCGCACCGACGTGGCAGAGCTGGTGAACCAGGCGGTGGGAGAGTACAGCGAGCGGCTGGCTGCGGCCAAGCTGGAGCCGGTGGTCTCCGCCCCCCAGGAGGAGGTTTTCGTGAGAGCCGACGGGCGGCTCCTCTGGCGGGTGGTGGATAATCTCCTCAGCAACGCCTGCAAATACGCCCTGACCGGCACCCGGCTCTATATCGATATCCTGCCGGAACCCACCGAGGTGATTATCTCCATGAAAAATATTTCCCGGGAGAAGCTCAATGTCAACGCCGACGAGCTGATGGAGCGCTTTGTGCGCGGGGAAAGCTCCCGCACCACCGAAGGCAGCGGCCTCGGCCTCAACATCGCCCGCAGCCTCACCGAGCTCCAGCGGGGTAACTTCCGCCTTCTTGTAGACGGGGACCTCTTCAAGGCGGAAATCACCTTCCCGAGACTTATCTGAAAACAATACCTTGGCATTATTGGGGCTAACAAAAAATGCGCGCTGCAAAAAGCAGCGCGCATTTTCTTTTTCTGTTATCCTGAGCGAAGAGAAGGATCTTTTTTTCAAAAAAAGCGTACGGTGGTAAGATTCTTCGGCCTTTGGCCTCAGAATGACAGCGGTTTGCTGCGGGCCTCAGAATGACAGCGGTTTGCGGCTGTCTCGGAAAGGCAGCGGTTAACCGTAGCCTCGTAGGGGCAGCGGCTTGCCGCAGCCTCCATTTTAAAAGTCCGCGTTGCCGACGGTGCGGGGATGGGGAAGCACGTCGCGGATGTTGCCGATGCCGGTGAGATACATCACCATGCGCTCGAAGCCTAGGCCGAAGCCGGCATGTTTGCAGCCGCCGTAACGCCGCAGGTCCAGGTACCACCAGTAATCCTCGCGACGAAGGCCAAGCTCCGCCATGCGCGCTTCCAGCACGTCCAGCCGCTCCTCGCGCTGGGAGCCGCCGATGATCTCCCCGATCCCGGGGACCAGGCAGTCGGCGGCGGCGACGGTCTTCCCGTCGTCGTTCATGCGCATATAGAAGGCCTTGATCTCCTTGGGGTAGTCGGTCACAAAAACCGGGCGCTTGAAGTGCGCCTCGGTGAGGTAGCGCTCGTGTTCGGTCTGCAGGTCGCAGCCCCAGTCGACGGGATAGTCGAACTTGTGGCCGGAGGCCTTGAGAATTTCGACGGCCTCGGTGTAGGTGACCCTTCCAAAGTCGGAACCCGCGACGCCCGCGAGGCGCTCGGAGAGACCCTTGTCCACGAAGCTGCCGAAGAACTCCATTTCGTCCGGGCACTTTTCCATGACCGTGCGGATGACGAACTTGATCATGGCCTCGGCGGTATCCATATAGTCGGTCAGGTCGGAGAAAGCCATCTCCGGCTCGATCATCCAGAACTCGGCGGCGTGGCGGGCGGTGTTGGAGTTCTCCGCCCGGAAGGTGGGGCCGAAGGTGTAGACGTTGCCGAAGGCCATGGCAAAGTTCTCGGCGTTGAGCTGTCCCGAGACGGTAAGCCCCGCGGGCTTGCCGAAGAAGTCCTTGGAAAAGTCCACTTTTCCTTCCTCCGTGCGGGGCAGGTTCTCGGGGTCCAGGGTCCCCACCTTGAACATCTCCCCCGCTCCCTCGCAGTCGGAGGCGGTGATGATGGGGGTATGGACGTAGACAAAGCCACGGTCCTGGAAGAAGGTGTGAATGGCGTGGGCGGCCACGCTGCGCACCCGGAAGGCGGCGGAAAACAGGTTGGTGCGGGGGCGCAGGTGCTGGATGGTGCGCAGATACTCCAGACTGTGGCGTTTCTTCTGCAGGGGGTACTCGGGGGCGGATACCCCCTCCACCGCGATGGAGGAAGCTCTCAGCTCCAGGGGCTGCTTGGCATCGGGGGTGAGCACCACCGTGCCGTTTACGATAAGGGCGCAGCCCACGTTCTGCCGCGCGATCTCTTTAAAATTGTCCACCTCGCCGTCGGCGAAAACCACCTGCAGATTTCGAAAGCAGCTTCCGTCGTTCAGCTCGATAAAGCCAAAGGTCTTCATATCCCGGATGGTACGCGCCCAGCCGCACACCGTGACGGTTTTGCCCCCAAAGGCTTCGCGGTCGGCGAAAATGCGGGCAATCTCGGTCCTCTTCAAAGAAATTCCTCCCGAACACAGCGGGAAAAGGCTTCCCCGCTCACAAATTACCCATTATTATAACCTGACGGAGGCTTGAATGCAAGATGGATTTGGAAGCAGGCCCGGTTTAAGCCTGCAGGCGCCGCGCCGGGAGGTTTAACTGGTATAAATAGTAGAGGCCGCTGAGCGTCAGATGCTCGTCGAAGAGATCAATGACCCGCGTACAATCCCGGAACAGATTGGAAAGTCCTCCGGTCGCAATGGTCGTGAAGTCAAGTCCCAGCTCCGCCCTGAGCCCGCGGACGAGGAATTCCACCTCCCCCAGATATCCGTAGAATACTCCCGACTGCATACTGCTCACGGTATTGGTGCCCATGATCCTGTCCGGCCTGCTGATCTCAATCTTCGGAAGACTGGCGGTCCTCCGCCACAAGGCCTCGGCGCAGATCTTCACGCCCGGCGCGATGATTCCGCCTAAAAATTCGCCGTCTTCCGTAACCACGTCATAGGTCGTTGCCGTGCCGAAGTCGATGACCAGGCACGGTCCGCCGTAAAACCGGAAAGCGGCCGCCGCATTCACGAGCCGGTCGGCGCCCACCTGTTCGGGGGAGTCCGTTTTGATTGTGATGCCGGTACGGATATCCTTGTCCACCAGAAAGGGCACCAGGCCGAGAACCCGGCTTGCCCCCGCGCCGAGAGAGCGCGACACCTCCGGGACCACAGACGCCATCACGAAGGCTTCCACGTTTTCACACGGGATACCCCGCTCCCCGAGAATGCGCAGCAGATCCCCGCCGTATTCGTCCGGTTTTTTGAAAGGCTCGGTCTCGAGCCTCGTCACCGCCTTCAGCCTTCCGTCCTCGAAGATTCCAAGGGTGACGTTGGTATTGCCGATATCCGCCGTAAGGATTACCATTCCGTCCACCCCCGCTTAAGCGCGTTCCGGTGCGCGTAAGATCGCCTGGACGATTTTTTCCCAGCCCAGCAGCTTGCCCTTGCCCACCGCTCCGCAGGCGAGAATCCCGGAGTCCGTATCGAGGATTTCATATCCGTACGAGGCAAGCTTTTTCATATTGTCCTGCACGATGGGATTTTCCCACATGGCGGTGTTCATGGCGGGGGCGATGACCTTGCGGCACCGGGAGGCCATGATGGTGGTGGTCAGCATATCGTCCGCGATGCCCGAGGCGATTTTCCCGATGACGTTGGCGGTGGCGGGCACCACGGCGAAAACATCGGCCTGCTGCGCCAGGGAAATATGCCGCACATCCCAGGACGCCGCCTTTTCAAACATATCGGTTGTCACCAGATTCCGGGAAAGGGTCTGGAAGGTAAGGGCTGTCACGAATTCCTGCGCGTTTTTGGTCATGATGACGTGAACGCAGTGGCCTTTTTCCACCAGCGACGTCACCACTTCCACCGCCTTAAAGCACGCGATGCCGCCGGTCACTCCTACGATGATGTTCATATGGTTTTCGCCTCCTTTTTCTGCAGAGCATCCGCCATGATCCGGCCGGCAATGCCGCAGGCAATTTCTCTTTTGGCCGCGTATCTCCCCACGACCCGGCCTTCCTTGACGAGCAGTCCGAAGTGCCCGTCCCTGCTGATTCTGGCGGCGTCGTTTGCCAGCACCAGATCACAGCGGTTTTTCTCGGCCAGCTCGGAAGCTGCCCTCACCAGTTCCTCTTCCGTCACGTTCTTCAGCAGCTTGAAGCCCACGAGGAAGACGGAAGGGTCCCACCGCTTGATTTTTTGAATGATCTTTGAGGTCCTCACTAGGGACAGCATAAGCTCCGACCCGGAGCTCACCTTGGCTTTCGAGTCCATGTAGCGCTCCGGCCGCTCCAGCACCCGGGTAATCGCTGCGCGGATGCTCTCCCTGTCGGGCTGAGCGCGGCAGGCGGCGGCGGTATAAGCCGCGGCGGCGAGTTCGTCCGCCAGGGTGTCCCGTCCGATCAGGTACCCTTTTGTAAAATCGGATACGGCCATCCCGTGGATGAAATATGAAATTCTGTGCTTGGCCATGATGTCCCCCAGCGCCGTCTCCACGCTCGCGACGCTCGTCACCGGATAAAACGAGATGGGAAGGCTTTCCCGGGGGCGGGGTCTTACGGCGGAGACGGAAACCACATAATGGACCTGGAAGGAGGGGATCTCCCAGCCGCTTTCCCTGCGCGTTCCGATGTCGTCCGCCAGGGCGTCATAGATACCGGCGCACAGGCTTCCCGTGCTGGTATTGGTGATTCTGCGAACCGCGTCGATGGGCTCGGAGGTGCCCCCCGCGGTGATAATGATCTGTGTTGTCATAATTTCCTGCCTATTCGGTCGTCCCGTGGACTTCCTGGTCTCTTATGCAGACGATCCGGTTGCGCTCATCCAGAACCAGCACCCTGGGTTTGAAGGCCGCCGCCTCGTTTTCGTCCATCTGGGCGTAGGCGATGATGATGACCCTGTCGCCCACCTGCACCAGCCGCGCTGCGGCGCCGTTCACGCACAGGACGCCGCTGCCGGCCTCCCCTTCGATGGTGTAGGTCTCGAACCGTTCTCCGTTGTTGATGTTGACGATCTGCACCTTTTCCCCGGGCAGGATCCCTGATTCTTTCATCAGCTCGCCGTCGATGGTGACACTGCCGACGTAATTGATCTCGGCCTGGGTCACCGCGGCCCGGTGCAGTTTTCCTTTATACATGGTTAGCAGCATACGATCCTCCCACTTCAGACGGTCAGAATTCTATTATCGATGAGCCGGGTCTTCCCAAATCGGACGGCCACGGCGGCAAGGGCGGATTTCCCCGGCAGGACAGACTCGATGGGCGAGAGCGTCTCAGCGTCCAAAATCTCGGCATAATCAATTTGAGCCAGCGGCGACGCCAGGATTTTCTGCGTGATGAGATCGCGCAGGATTTCCACGGAGCAGCCGGTTTCCGTCCCGCGTTTCAGAAGATTCTCCGCCTCCCCCAGCGCCCTGTTCAAAACGACAGCCTCCCTTCTCTCCTCCGGATTGAGGTAGATGTTCCGGGAGCTCATGGCAAGACCGTCCGCTTCCCGGACGATGGGGCAGACGACGACGTTTACCGGCATGTGGAGGTCCCTCACCATTTTCCGGATGATAACCGCCTGCTGGGCATCCTTCTGTCCGAAATAAGCCCTGTCCGGCCTCACGAGGTTGAACAGGATGTTCACCACGGTGGTGACCCCTTTGAAGTGAGCGGGCCGCGAGGCCCCGCAGAGCTTCTTTGTGAGGTCTCCCGTCACCTCCACCGCCGTGGACGCGCCCGGGGAGTAGATTTCTGAAACGGAAGGATGGAACACCGCGTCCGCGCCGGCCTCGGACGCCAGCTTGTAATCGCGTTCGATGTCCCTGGGGTAGCTCTCGAAATCCTCCCCGGGGGCAAACTGCGTGGGGTTAACAAAGATGCTCACGACAACCAGGTCGTTTTCTTCTTTTGCTTTCCGAATGAGGGACAGATGCCCCGCGTGCAAATACCCCATGGTGGGAACAAACCCCAGGGTGTTGTTCTTCCGGTGGGTCCCGGCAAACCATTGCTCCAGCTCCGCCGTGGTTTTTAACAGACTCATTTTTTCTGTCTCCCGTTATTTTAATACAGCCGTTCCAGCACCGAATCGTCCATGGTGAAGGTGTGCTTCTTCTCGGGGAACTGCTGGTTTTTCACTTCGCTGATGTAGGCGCCCACCGCCCCTGTGATGGTTTCCCTGAGCTGGGCGTACTGCTTGACGAATTTGGGGGTAAAGTCGGAGTACATACCCAGCGTGTCATGCACGACCAGGATCTGGCCGTCGCAGTACCTTCCCGCGCCGATCCCGATGGTGGGGATCTCCACCTTCTCGGTGATGAGCTTGGCGAGAGCCTCGGGTACGCCCTCCAGCACGATGGAAAATACCCCCGCGTCCTGGAGCGCCAGGGCGTCCTCAATAAGCTCCCTGGCCCGACCTTCTTCCTTGCCCTGCACCTTGAAGCCGCCAAACACGTTGACCGACTGGGGGGTGAGGCCGATGTGTCCCATCACGGGAATCTGTGCGCGGACGATGGCCTTCACGGTGTCGGCCATGCTCTTTCCACCCTCCAGCTTAACCGCGTTCACGCCGCCTTTCTGGATAAAACGGCCCGCGTTCCGGACGGCCTCCTCGCAGCTGATGTGATAGGTCAGGAAGGGCATGTCCCCCACCACCAGCGCGTTCTTCACGCCCCTGGTGACGCATCTGCAGTGGTAGAGCATCTCGTCGATGGTGACGTCCAGGGTGGAATCCTTGCCCTGCATGGTCATCCCCAGCGAGTCGCCCACCAGGATGGCGTCGATGCCGCTCTCGTCCAATATTTTTGCCATAGAATAGTCGTATGCCGTCAGCATGGTGATCTTCTGATGGCTGCGCTTGGCCTCCAAAAAGGACTGGACTGTAAATTTAGCCATACCAATTCTCCTTCATTGTGCTCAGCAGGTTTTGTTCCTGCTCTTTCGTGATAGTTTTTCCCGCGATCATGTCAATCGTTTTTTCCGCCATCTCCTTATAAAGCCGGAGCTCCGAAGGCAAATCCTCCCCGAGCGATCGCAAATGAATTTCCAATGTATTGTAATCTCCCCGGGCGATGGGGCCGGTCAGTGCATTCACGGTACCCTTATCCCTGATGTTCCCCAGCGTGGAGTCGATGAGGGGCTTCACCGCGTCAAAGATTTTTTCCTGTTCTACGCCCGCCGCCTCAAAGCACCGGAACCCGCTCTCCAGCAGCGTGACTAAGTAATTTGAAACGATGCAGGCCCCCGCGTGGTAGAGCGGCTTCTGCGCCGTTCCGATCCGGCTTGTCTTTGCCCCCGTTGTTTTCAAAATCTCCAGAATCACCGCTTCCGCCGTCCCCTCGACGGTAAAAAGAGCCCTGTCCAGATTCTTCCCGCTCTCACGCGCTTCGCCGAAGCTCTGGAGGGGATGCATGCTGCCCACCGGGCAGCCTTCTTTTCTGAGCTCCGCCAGGCAGTCCGAAGCAAGCGCGCCGCTTACGTGGACCCAGCACAGATGAGGGGAAATTCTCTTTTCTCTCACAAGGGCGGCGCAGGACGCGTCCAGCTCCCCCAGCGCCAAGTCGGGGACCGTCATAAAAATCACGCCGCATTCCTCCGCCAGAGCTTCGGGCGTGCCAAAGGCCCCGCACCCGACGAGCTCCGCGGCGCTCTTCGCCGAGGCTTCCGTTCTGCTGTAATAGCCGCGGATTTCAAGGCCCCAGCGCTTAAAATACAGCCCAAGCGCTTTGCCCACCTTCCCGGCGCCGATAAATCCTATGTTCAAGCTGCGCCTCCTCCCTGTTTATGTGAAGACTTCTGAATTTAAGCGCAAAAAAAGCGCCTTTTCCCCTGCCGGCCGTCCGCAAAATACGCGGGCGCAACCCTTCCGCAGGCAAAAAGACACAGTAATCCTATGAGGAAAGAATCACACAGTCTCTGTCCCGAAGGATCAAAGCAGGTGGTTATGGCGGCGGCATCCGCCGCCGGGTAAAACGCTCCGTTCTCGCGTGCAGTTCCGAAGATACCGCCGCATGTACAGTTCCATAAAGATACCGTCGCCGCGATTGTAATACGTTTCTCCTCAAATATCAAGTGAAATATTTGTAATATGAGGATATTTCATAATAACGGTCAAAAGCTGCGAGGCGCCCGAGGAAAATATTTCTTTTCCCCGGGTCATTTTAAGAGCAATTTTAAGTTGCCGCGTTATGATAGAGAGGAAAGCTCAGCTATGATTTCCCATGCGTTCAAACCGAAAGGAGCCCCTTTGTATGAAAAAATGGATTTCGGCAGCCCTTCCTGCGCTTCTCGCAGTATGCCTTCTCTGCGGCTGCGGCAACACCGCTTCCGCCGGCGAGGCGTCGGCGTCGCCCACCGCGTCTGCTCAGGCGAAGGAATCTCCCGCGGCAGCGGGGGGAGGAGGTCCCTGGGAGGACGGTACCGTTCGCGGAATGGTGACGGCGATTGACGGAGACACCATCACCGTTAAAACCATGAGTATGGGTCACGGCCAGATGGGCGGCGGCCCGGGCGGCCAGACTCCCTCCGGGGCGCAGGCGGCGGAGTCTCCCGCCAGCGACGAGGCCCAAGCCACGGCGACCCCTCAGGCCGGCAGCGGTTCCGGGAATAACCACTCCCAGGCGTCCAGCAGCGGTATGCCCCAGGGACAGCCCGGCGCTTCCGGGGATTCCGGCCAGGAGATCACCATCACGATCACTTCCGATACAAAAATCAGCGTTGAGGCAAACGGCGCCGCTACCGACGGGGCCGTTTGCGACATCGCGGTGGGCAGCATGATCGGCATTACATACGGCGACGACGGCAAAACCGTCACAGCCGTCACGGTCTATTCTCAGACGGAGGGCGGCGCGCGTCAGAGCGGCGGCGCTCCCCAGGGCGGCGGAGCCCCTCAGAGCAGCAGCTCGCCTCAGAGCGGCATCTCTTCAGAGACAAAGTCATGACGGGCTAACCTGTCCCAGCATTCTCCGAGAGGAGGTTTGCCCGCGGGGCATCGATTGATCGGAAAAATCCTGTCCGCGGCGATGGCCTTATAAATTCCTCCCACAGATACCATCGGTGGCATGCCGAGGTTCATAAACTGAGCCGCCTGCCCGGGAGACAATCCCGGGCAGGCGGCTGCGTTTATTTGAACAGTTTGATCTTGTTAAAAATGAGAGAGACGATCACGCTCAGGACCGTGGTTGCCCCTACAATGATCGCGAATCCCCACGGGTTTTGAGATAAGGGGATTCCTGCGGCGCTCACGTTCATTCCGAACGCGCCGAATATGATATTCGGAATCGCCATCACGACCGTGATGATCGCGAGGACCTTCATCACGATATTGAGGTTATTTGAAATGACCGAGGCAAAGGCGTCCATCATGCCGCTGAGGATTCCGCTGTAGATGTTCGCCATTTCAATGGCCTGCTTGTTCTCAACGATAACATCATCCAACAAATCGGAGTCATCGGGATATTTCTTGATAAAATCGTATCGGAACAGCTTTTCCAAAACGGCTTCGTTGGAGCGGAGCGCAGTGGTAAAATAGACCAGGCTCTTTTCAAGCTTGAGCAGTTCGATCAGCTCATGATTTTTTGTCGACTTATGCAGCTTGTTTTCCACTTCATCGCTCGTTCTGTCGATGATACTGAGATACTGAAGATAGAGGGTGGCAATCCGGTAAAGGATCTGCAGGATAAAGCGTGATTTTTTATAGGTGAAGAAATCTTTGACCTTTCCGGCGGCAAACGGGTGCAAAACCGGAGTGTCTTCACTGCAGACCGTGATTACGTTTTCCTTCGTCACAATGATCGAAAGCGGGATCGTATTATAAAGCTCCTGGGCGCTGTGTTCCACGGTGGGGATGTTGACAAGTATCATGGTATAGTTTTCGTCCGTCTCGATGCGGGAGCGCTCGTAAGTATCCAGAGCGGCTTTGAGGGTATCCGTTTCAAGGCAGAAGGCCTCCGACGTTTTCAGCAATTCGGCCTCACTGGGGCTTGTCATGGAAACCCAGCAGCCGTCGGTCAGGCTTTCGATCTGTTCAAATTTGTTTTCTTTGGAAAGGTAGTATTTGACCATTATTTGAATTCCTTTCATAGCCTCGCACAGAGCAAAGCGATAAAAGGCCTTGTTCTGTCCGATTAATTATTTCGTATTCGACCGGGCGCTGTACCGTCGGGCAACGGGTCCGATTTCATTTTTTATCACATCCTCTTCAATTTAACCGGTTTCCTAGAATAATATTGATATGCTTCCGATCCGTTCAAGGATTTGCCCTGAATCAGATCGAAAAATATCACTTCAAGTAATTCTATGTCAGCAGCTCATTTTTGTCAACCGGCATAGAACTGCGTGGGGCTGTCTTAAAACAGAAAAGCGAATCAGAATGTCATCCTGAGTATTAAGCGGAAGATCTTCGGCAAATGGATACGCTGCGAAGATTCTTCGGCTTTCGGCCTCAGAATGACAAGAAAATTGGTGGTGTCTCCTGTAGTTTGAGACACCACCATGTGAGCGCTTCCGATGCACAGGCAGTCAAAGAGTTTACCTGGTGAATCTCCCGCGTGGGCAGGATCCTGTCATT
This sequence comes from Bacillota bacterium, assembly GCA_023459875.1. GTDB lineage: Bacteria > Bacillota > Clostridia > Oscillospirales > Oscillospiraceae > JAEWRY01. Next base: position 21,615 of record JAEWRY010000048.1, on the reverse strand, counting down.
TTTCCAGTTCCTGCAGAAGCACCGAAGAATTGGGGTAGGCCTTCTCCATTACGCCGGAGCCCACCTGGTCTCGCAGGTTCAGGACGTGCTCCTTAAAGGCGTTGTACCATTCCTGGCCGGTAGCGGTCTGGGCGGCGATGTCCTCCGTACCGAGGATCTCCCGGCAGGCGGAAGCCATAACAGCTCCCGCAAGGCCGGTTTCGCCGCCCTTTTCAAACCGGGCGAAGCAGTAGCGCAGGGTATACTTCCCGCAGTAAATGAGCTTGCGGTACTCCCCCTCGTGGGCCTTGATATACGCGTTGGGGTCGGACGCCTCCGCGGGTGAGGAGACGACGGCCTCCAGCAAACCGGCGGCGAATTTGTCCGTATCCACCCTGCCGTACCGGATGGCCTGTTCATAACAGGCCTGAATCTGGGCTGTGACATACTTCTGCGTGTCCATGGCGTCCTCATAGATGTCCGAGGGGAATCTCTCCTTGATGGAGGCGGCGTAATAGGTCCCGTCCCGGGGCGTCCAGTACTCCTTCAGCTCATATTCCCCGGCGGAGTTTTTGGTAAAGGTGACCGCCACGGGCATGTGGCTGCCGCCGGTCTCGGCGCAGCCCCCGCCGGACAGGTCGAATTCCAGATAAAGCGCCATGGCGTAGACCGTGACCGTGTCGGCGTCCTCCACGGTTTTGAGGTTCGTGTGGGCCTCCACCGCGTAGCCCCCCAGCGGAAACTCACCCTTGTTGGCGGAGAGGATCGCGTCGGAGACGCACTGGTCGAGGATTCCCCGGTCGGTGGAAGAGCGCCGGTTCTTCCCCAGGTCGGAGAGCCTGCCGTAGAGGGTGTCGTCGATGTAGCTGTAGGAGCCCTTTTCGCCCCTCTGCATCACGGCCCTGCCGGAGAGCTGATAGGCGTAATAGTCGGAAGTGGTGCCGTCGGAATAGGCCGCGCGCAGAAGATAGCATTCGCCAAGGGTCTTGGGGTCGGTGCCCGGCCATGCGGCGGATTTAACCATACTGTTCATGATCACGTCTTCGGCAAGCTCGATATCGTCGCCCCAGAGCAGGGTTTGCCCGCTTTGGACTTCCCCGTTTTTCAGCTTAATAAGAGTATATTTCTCGGGGGAAGCGTCCTGGGCATCAAGGCTTTCAAGGAGAGTCCTGAAGGATTCCACCGAAGCGGCGTAATCCTTCACACTGGTCACGCCGTAGGCTTCGGCGGCTTCTTCGGCCGTGAGGGAGCCCAGGAAGCTTCCTCCCCCGCCGAATTCCTGATCCAGATAGCTGTAGTACCACTGGACCTCGGAGAGATTATCGATGAGCGCCAGCAGCACAACGGCGTTTTTGCGCATGGTGTGGTTGAGCTTCACCGCCTCGGTCACCTTATCGGTGAAACCGATGCGCAGGACGTAGGGCTCCGCTTTGGTGTCCAGCTCCATCGTGTAGTTTCCCAGCTCCCCGGAGACGTTCAGGGCGGAAAGGAGCGCGCCATCGGCGGACGCGTCGCCCACGTAGGGGTTGCGGCTGTCGTAAAGCTGCCGGGCGTAATCAGGACTGTCTTTACCGGCATCGGGTTTTCCTTCCGCGCTCTGGGCCCCCGTGAAGGTGCAGCCCGCGCAGACCGCCGCCGCGAGCAGAATAGCCGCCGCCGCCGGGAGCACCGTTTTGGGATTTTTCACGATCATGTTGAGCCGTTCCCCGATGCCCCGCTTCCCGGAAACCATGGTGGTGGCGGCGTTTAATAGCCCAGACGGAGCCTTTCTCACGGCGATCATGTCCACCAGGGTGCGGCCGTAAGCCAGGCGGTTTCCCTCCCCGAGCTTTTGTATCACCGCCTCGTCGCAGGCCAGCTCCGAGTCCTGCCGGGAGAAATACGCCGCCGCCCACACCAGGGGGTTCCACCACCAGAGGGCGAGGCACACTCCCCGCAGCACCGACCAGACATGGTCGCCGTGGCGGTAATGGCACAGCTCGTGGGCGAGCACATGGCAAACGCTCTCCTCCCCTTCGGCCGCTTTCGGCGTGAGGTAAACCGCCGGGGGGAAGAGGCCGAAGAGGCAGGGGGAAGCGATGCCCTCGGCCACGTATAGTTTCAGCCTGCAGTCTCCGGCGGGATAGGCCCTGCGCGTCCTGCGCAGACGCCGGTAGAAAAGGAGATTGGCCAGAGCGAACCACAGTGCGAAGGCAATGCCGCCGGAGAGCCAGACGATTTTGAGTATCTCCTCCACGCTCATCTTTTCGGCATAGCGGGTGACCGTCCCACCGTCGCCGGATAAGACGGGGTAGCCAAAGCTGTTGGCGTCCCCCACGATTTGCCCGCCGCTCACGGCCACCCCGGAGGCTTCGCTCACCGGCTCCTTGGAGACCGGCAGAACGTATACCTGCCTCTCCCCCAAGCTGCCGCCGCCCGGCACCGCGTTCATGACACTGATGGGGCTGCCGAAGAGGGAAAAGGGCAACAGCAGTCTCACGAGCACCAGACCCCACAGGGCGTACTGCAGCCGGCGGCTGATTTTCCCCCGGAAGAGAAACCGCAAAATCAGCAGGGCACTAATGAGCACTGATGACGTGATCACGCACTCGGTCATCTGCCTTCCTCCTTTTCCGCCGCGCGCAGAATGGCATAAAGCTCGTCAATGTCCTCCCGGGAGAGGGCCTTCTGCCCGGCCATGGATGCTACCATCAGCCCCACGCTGCCGCCGTAAACCTTACCGAGAAAGCTCTCGGTCTCCCGCAGGGCGGCGTCTTCCCTTTTGAGAACGGGGTAATAGAGCTTGTTTCTCGTCCCCTGCTCAAAGCGCACCGCGCCCTTTTCCTCCATGCGGGAGAGCATGATGAAGACGGTGCCCTTGCTCCAGCCCGTGGAGTCCTTCAGGGCGGAAACCATCTGGCCGATGGTGCGCGGGCAGGCCTCCCACAGCACCTTCATGAGCTTCCACTCGCCGTCTGACAAAGATATTTTTTGATCCATCAAAACCCCTCCCAAGTTGGGTAACACTTGTTGCCTCTAGAATACCACACCAGGATAACAAGTGTCAACCTTTTTTCTTCGCGGTATTATTTTATTTTTCGAACATGAATAAAGTCACCCCGGAAATACTGATGATACTGATCTTCCATTGAAAAAGTGACAGAATCACTTTTTCAACCCCCGCCACCGCGGGGTGCAAAAATGCACGGCAGTTTTGCATGATCAGTATTGCACGGTTTATCCGGCGGCAAACGCCGCCGCCTGCCGCGAAGCGGCAGACATAGACATGCGCTTATTGCTCATGTCTATGGAATAATAGTATAAGGGGGTGACGACATGTTAAGAAAAAATAAACCGGTCCGTTTTGAGAGTTTCCGGCTGAGCCCCGAGGCGAGGCTTTGCCCGAAGTTCGACGCCTGCAGCATTCTGGCCTATCCCTTCGAAGGCCGCGAGGACATGGGCGTGTGCGTGGTGGACGACTGCGCCGAGGAGCATATCATGTGACCTCACGCCGCCCGGAAGGGCGGCTACATATTTGTCTGCTCTTGCATCTCCATGGGCTTTACAATATAATAGTTTCGGAAACGAAGGGAGGCTGGGCCATGAGGACTGTATTCGGCTCCGGCGAGACTGAAAAACTGAAAAAATACATCGGCGAAGAGCTCTACCGGAGGATGCGCTCATCCAGCCACATCTGCCTGAGTCTGGAGGACGGGGCTCTCTTTATCAAGCTGCGCTACTGCGACGTAAAGGACGCCTCCAAAAAGGACGATAACATTTGCATTTACTGCGGTAAAAGCGAATTCGTGTTCGCGGGCGTGAACGAGCGCTGCGCTGAAATTTTGAAGCATATCTCTCCCGAAAGCGCTCCGCTCGAGCAGCTTCTCGGTTTTTTCCTGGCTCTCACCGCGGACGACCTGGACGTGCTGGAAAAGCTGGAGGACGCCATCACCTCCCTGGAGGACGGAATCCTGACGGCCAGAAAGCCGGTCCGGAGCGTGGGCGCGCGGATCATCACCATCCGGCGCAATCTCCTGCGCATGAAGCGCTACTACGAGCAGATGGGGTTCGTCACGGGGACCTTGGCGGACAACGAGGACTGTGTGCTTCCGCCGGAGCTTGTGAAACACTATGCTTCCCTGGACCGCCGCGTCCGGTATCTGTTCAATTTCGTTTTGCATCTGCGCGACTACACCACACAGGTCAGGGAGGCCTATCAGGCGCAGATCGACATTGAGCAGAACCAGATCATGAAAATTTTCACCGTCATCACCGGTATTTTCCTGCCGCTCACCCTCATCGTCGGCTGGTACGGCATGAATTTCACCATGCCCGAATACGCCTGGAGCCTCGGCTACCTCTATGTGATCGGCATCAGTGTTCTCACCTGCATCCTGGGCTATTTCCTCTTCAAGCGGAAAAAGTGGTTTTAGAAATAATGCCGCAGGGGTGGTTCATAAATTTTGTGCTGCCCTGGGGCATTCCAATACAGTCCACCCGCTTATCATTCCTGATACGGTATCATAGATTACATAAAGTTTTATGACATCCAAAAAGGAGGTCAGGGCATTGAAACAACTGGAGGATAAAATTCTGCAGATCCTGCCAGCGCTCACGGATTTCCGAAAAGACCTGCATCGGAACCCCGAACTTGGTTTCAGCGAATACCGCACCTCGAAAAAGGTCGCGGAGTATCTTGGCGGTCTGGGGCTTGAGGTCACAGTGGGCGTTGGCGGCACCGGCGTCGTCGGATATCTCCGCGGCGGAATGCCCGGCAAGACCATCGCGCTGCGCGCCTGCCTGGATGCGCTGCCCGTAAAAGAAGCCTCCGGCGTTCCGTACAGCTCGGAAATCGACGGCGTGATGCACGCCTGCGGGCACGACGGCAACATGGCCTTCGTGCTGGGCGCGGCAACTGTCCTGTCCCAGGTGAAAAGCACTCTGCGCGGCACCGTGAAGTTTCTCTTCCAGCCATCCGAGGAAAACACGGGCGGGGCCATGGAGATGATCCGCGCGGGGGCCATCGACGACGTGGACGCCATCGTCCACCTGCACAACTGGCACGGCCTCAGGCTGGGCAAGATCGCCGTGGCAAAGGGAGCGGTGCTCGCCTCCAGCGACCTGTTTAAGCTTGTCATCGTCGGCAAGCCGGGGCACGGCGCGTGGCCCCACCTGGCGGTGGACCCCGTCCCCGTGGCCGCAGAAATCATCTCCGCGCTGCAGAGAATCGTGAGCCGTGAAATCGACCCCATGAAACCGGCGACCATCAGCATCGGCAGAATTTTCGGCGGCACCGCCGCCAATGTGATCCCGGATTCGGTCACGCTGGAGGGCACCGTCCGCGCTCTGGACGCCGACGTGCGCGACCTGATCCGCAACCGTGTGGGAGAGGCCGCAAAAAGCATCGCGGAAGGGGCAAGGGCGTCCTGCGAGGTGAGCTACAAGCGCATCATGCCCCCGGCCCGCAACGACCCCGCGCTCTCCGACCGCGCCTTCGCGGTGTTAAGCCGGGTTCTCGGCCCCGGCATGGTAACCGATTCTTTCCCGCCTTCCATGGGCTGCGAGGAATTTTCCCTCTTTCAGGAGCGGATTCCGGGGCTCTTTCTTTTCATCGGCAACGACGTGCCCGGCGGCGGCGTCATCCCCCTCCACTCCCCGGACTACATCTTTCACGACGAAATCCTGACTCCCGGCATCAAGGCCCTCTGCGCGCTGTCGCTGGACTGGTGCGGAGCGTAAACCACTCAGAATACCCGTATAAAAAAGGGGCTTCCAATAGGAAGCCCCTTTTTCGTCATTATAATTTTTAAAATCGCTGCCGCTCAGCGCTCCAGCCTGCCGCAGCGTCTTTTCAGTTCCTCCAAAAAGGCCTCCCGGTCAACCGGAGAGATCATCGTGGTACCTGAGAAGTACCCTTTCCCGTGCTGCCGTATCTCAATTCGCTTGCTGGACAAAGCCATGGAAGAAAGCAGATTCCGGGTCAGGACAGCCGACTTGATCTTATCGTAATAAATCTTCTCTTTAAAAGGTCCGCAGGAGCAGTAGAGATATTCTTCCCTCAGCTCATACCACGAATCGAAATAGATCCATAACAGAAACGCAACGACCGGCACCGAACAAAGAAAGCCCACAAGCTTCCCCTCCGGCATGACCAGAGGCGTTCCGACCGAAATCAGCGCGGCAGACCACAAGATGAGACTGAACCAAAGGTCTTTTTCCGATTTCACCCGCTTCACTCGTTCAGTTTCCTTTCTTTTCCGATTCTTTTTTCTCCTTGGAAACAAAAATAGAGCATCCCAGGAGCACCATGAAAATTCCCGCCGCAATCAAAATATACTCCACTTTCGTTAAATCGGCGATGGGCCCGAAGAGCAGCATTCCCAGCGGCATGACCGCGAGTATAATCATGTCGATCATACTGAACACCCGGCCCTGCATATCGTTATCCACGTTTTCCTGGATCAGCACAGCTTCCGCCGAGTAGCAGACCGGCGAAAAAATTCCCGTGCAAAACATAACCGTGAGATAAAAGAGAAAGTTCGTGCTGATTCCCAACAGCACCGCCGAAACCCCGTAAGCGGTAAAAGCCAGCGCAATCGTTTTCATGCGGTTTTGGAATCCGCCCCAGACCGCCATTAAAAATCCGCCGAAAACCGCGCCGCCGCTGTATAAAACCTCGTTTGCGGTAAGCTTCCAGACCTCCCCGCCGTAGCTTCTGGTGACGAGGAGCGGAGTAAGAAAGGCCGTGGGAGAAATGAAAAAGAAAAAGGCCGCGTAGTAAATGAGCAGTCTGCGCAGCATCGCGCTGCTTTTCATGTAGGAAATCCCCTGGTAAAAATCCTGCAGAGTTCCGGTCGACTGCGCCTCGACCGCTTTCCGGTGGGGCGGGACCCGGAGAAAAATCAGAATGGAAATGGCGATGGCGGCCGTTATCACATCCACGAAACAGGCGGCTTCCACCGAGAAGGCGGCCAGCAGCCACCCACCCGCCGCAGGAGAAAGGAGCATGATGAAGGAGCGCATACTGCCGCTCAAACCGTTCACCCTCATGAGCTTATCCTGGGGGACGAACTGGGGCAGGATCGCGCTCACCGCAGGGGACTGGATTCCTTCCCCCGCCGAGCGGAGGGCTGAAGCGACGAAAATGAGCCAGATTTCCCGGTACCCGCAAAGAAAACAGACGGCGAGCGCCAGGGTCGCCAGTGCGGTCAGCGCGTCCGAAGCGATGATGACCAGCTTCCTGTTATACCGGTCGGCCCACACTCCCGCGAAAAGCGAGATGACGATCTGCGGCAGAAAGCTTGTGAGGATCGTGATCGTCATGATCATCCCCGACCGCGTCATCAACGTAATATACCAGATGATGGCATAGTTCACCATGGAGGAGCCGAACAGTGAAATGCCCTGGCTGGTCATAAAAACAGCCGTCTTTTTCTTCCAGTCCGCATCGACCTGAATATCCTTGTTTTCCGGCTCAAAAGTTTTCACGTTTCCGTCTCCTCAACAAAGCTTTTCGCCGTTTTTGTGCCTATCATTATATTTTATCACGGCTTTTGCGATTTGAGAATGGTAATATTGAAAATCCTAATTCTGTCTTTTAAGAAATCTTAAAAACAGCAGGCCGGAGCCGCGCGGTACAGCGCGGCTCCGGCCTGTTTATATCCAGTGTTAAGGCGCTTACTTCATATCTGCTGAACAATTTGCTTGTTCCTCGGATATAAAACAGCGATTCATACCCAAGGCGCATCACTTATGAACGCTTTTGCGCATAAAGGCGTTCGCCGCCCAGAGAAGGATAACGGCGCCGATTACCGCTACCAAAAGGCTCCACAAATTAAAGCCGGTAATCCCGGCGCCGCCCAGCAGATTCATGACCAGGCCGCCGATAAAGCCCCCGGCAATGCCGACCAGGATGTTATTGCCTGCGCCCATTCGTTTGTTATTGCCGGTTAAAATACTTGCGATCCATCCGGCAAGCGCGCCAATGATGATCCATCCAATAATGCCCATAATAACCCTCCTTCACGGATTATTATATGGTATTCCAATCAAATTTAGTCATCGAAGAAAAGCTCCGCTGTCCCGCTTCCCCGTTCCCCGCGCAGGGAGACAGGCAGTTTGGGCATCCGGATCAGCACATCAGCTCCAAAACCTTAAGCAGTTTATCTTACTTCTCCCGTTCCGGCGCTTCCTTTTTACATTTGCGGCAGGTGATTTACTCGAAAATGTCTATCCAAAAAAAATATAAGCAAATAGCTTAATATATTGTTTTAACATAAATTATGCTTAACTAATATCTTGACATATACTTAATTTATGTGATATATATTTAGTATTGCTAAATATATTAAGGAGGTGAAACGTGCGGAACGTCATGTAAGGCGATAGAATTCAAAATACGCAACTCAAAAGCGGGTTCCGGTTCCCGCGCGAAACGGCGGGGCACACCTGCCGCTATTAAGAGGAGGGATAAGCATTGGCTAAAGTCATTTCGATTGAAGAAGCCGTCGGCCTGATCCCGGACGGGGCGGCCATCATGTGCGGCGGGTTCCTGGGCTGCGGCGGTGCGCACCGCATTCTGGACGCTCTGGCAAGGAAGGGGGTGGGCAGACTCACCATTATCGCCAACGACAGTCCCCCCACCGGTTACTCCCATTCCAAGCTGATCGACAACAAACAGGTGAAGAAACTGATTGCCTCCCACGTAGGCATGAATCCAAACGTAGCCAGCCAGATGAACAGTGGGGAGATGGAAGTGGTGCTGATCCCCCAGGGCTCTCTGGCGGAGATGATCCGCGCGGGCGGGGCCGGGCTGGGCGGCGTACTCACCCCCACGGGCCTCGGGACCATGGTGGCGGAGGGAAAGCAGGTCGTGAACATCGACGGAAAAGATTACCTGCTGGAAAAACCCATCCGCGCCGACTTCGCCCTTCTCAGCGGCTACAAAGTAGATCGGATGGGAAATATCTGGTACAAGGGCACCACGAAGAATTTCAGCCCCCTCATGGCTATGGCCGCGGACACCGTCATCTGTGAGGCCGAGCACCTGGTGGAGGTCGGGGAGATCGAACCGGAAAACGTTATGACATCGGGGATCTTCGTGGACTATATCGTAAACGGAGGGAGTTTGTGATGGATACCGTCGAGGTCAAATCTTACATAGCGTCCCGCGTGGCGAGGGAGCTGAAGGACGGCGATGTGGTCAACCTGGGCATTGGCCTGCCGACCATGGTACCCAATTACCTCCCCGAGGGCGTCCGGGTGTTTCTGCAGGCCGAAAACGGCATCATCGGCGTTGGCGCCAGACCCGCCGGTGAGGGAGCCGACCCCTGGCATGTGGTGGACGCCGGCGGTTCGCCGTCCTCCTGCATGGCCGGCGGCTGCTTTATCGACAGCGCCACTTCCTTCGCCGTCATCCGCGGCGGACACGTGGATGCCACCATCCTCGGCGCGCTGGAGGTGGACCGGCACGGCAGCCTCTCCAACTGGATCATTCCGGGAAAGAAGGTTCCCGGCATGGGGGGCGCCATGGATCTGGTGGTGGGCGCCAAGAAGGTCATTGTGGCGATGGAACACACCGCAAAGGGCGAACCGAAAATCCTCAACGAATGCCGTCTGCCTTATACGGCGGTCAGCTGTGTCGACCTCATTATTACCGAGATGGGCGTCATGGAAGCCACCGGCGAGGGTCTGGTCCTCACGGAGATCAACCCCGAGTTTACGGTGGAGCAGGTGCTGGCGGCAACCGAATGCGCTCTCATCATAAGCCCCCGGCTGAAACCCATGAGCTGAACAGGGCGTTACTTTTCCTGTCTGTTTGTTATAATATTAAGCGGCTATTACTCTCTATAAGCAGATTCTCTTTGCATTGTCCGGTTAAATGCTTAGTATTATGTAATATTGTAAAATATAATTAACTATTCCCTTGACATATACTTAACTAATGTGATATATATTTAGTGTGGCTAAAATACTTAACTAAATTTTAAGGAGGAGATGTTATGTCCAACAAAATCAACAAAGTCAATTGGGCGCTAATCGAAGAGTACAAAAAGAACGAAGATTTCATGTGCATCTGGAAACCCTACGGACTCCCCGAGGTCACCGATCCCACCCATACCGCTTACGCCACTTCCGATGTGGATGTGCAGCCGAGATGGAAAACCTGGGATAAAATTCCCATCTCCACCACCATTACCGGCGCTTTTTACAGCAAGCGCACCAATCCCAACCATCCCCAGACTCCCGAGGAAATCTACAAATCCGCCAGAGAGGCCTGTCTGGCCGGCGCTCCCATCGTACATATCCACGTGCGCGATAAGGACGGCTACAGCGTCCTTGATCCGGCGCTCTTCCACAGTGTGATCGATCCCCTGCGCAAGGAATTCCCCAAGACCGTTTTTGACGGCTGCATGGTGCCCTTCCAGTCCGGCGAATGGCCCAAGATGATCGAGTGCCTGAAGGACGGCCTGCTGGACGTCACCCCCATCAACACCGTTGCCGCCTACTGCGGCGACACCCTCTTCTGCAAGCCCCCTCACGTGATGATCGAAAAGACCCGCATCGTTCAGGAATGCGGCGTGAAACCTCAGATCGCCGTTTATTCCGACGGCGATATCGACAACGCCGACCGCTATCTGATCAAGACCGGCCTTCTCGAAAAGCCCTATCACTGGATCATCCTCCCCACCCTGCCGGGCGGCAGCTCCATGCAGAGCCCCCACGCCATGGTCACCGGCTTCATCCACCTCTACGACCAGATCATGGCCATAGATCCCGATTCCCAGATCATGGTCTGCGCCGCCGGCCGCGCCTCCAGCCACCTGGCCACCCTCGCCGCAATGATGGGCTGCGCCATCCGCGTGGGCATGGAAGACACGGTCTGGAAGTGGCCGCACAAGGACGAGAAGATCTCGAACAACGCCGACCATTTCAAAATGATGAAGCAGCTCGTCACCCTCCTTGGCCGCGAAGTCGCCACCCCCAACGAGTACCGCCGCTCCATCGGCCTGCCGGAAAAGTAAGGCGAGGGGAGGAATAAAAGTGGGTAAGCTAGAAGGAAAAGCAGTCATCATCACCGGTTCCAGCTCCGGTGTCGGCCGGACAATCGCCATCGCCTTTGCCCGGGAGGGCGCCCGGGTGATGTGCTCCGACATCCGCAAGGCTCCTCTTGAAAAGGAAGCCTATATGCCCGGCATTGCCACCGACGATATTATCCGCAATTTCGGAGGAAAAGCTTCCTTTTTCCAGTGCGACGTAACCTCTCTTGCGGCCTGTCACGACCTTGTCACAGCGGCCGTCAATGAATTCGGCAGACTGGACGTTATTTTCAACAACGCCGGCGTCTTTACCAAATTCGGCCGTCTGCACGAGTTGGGCGAGTACGACTGGGACTTTACCGTCGGCGTCAACGCGAAGGGCGTTTACAACGGCGCACACGCCGCGATCACCCAGTACTTGAAGCAGGGCGGCGGCGGCGTGGTCATCAACATGTGCTCCATCGGCGGCGTGACCGCGCTGAAGGAGGAAACGGCATACTGCGCGTCCAAATTCGCGGTTGCCGGCCTCACCAAGGTGATGGCCATCGACTACGCAAAGGATCAGATCCGGGTCAACGCGCTCTGCCCCAACTTTATGGCCACGCCCATGTGCGCGGACTTCTTCGCCGATAAGAATTTTGTGAATTATTTGAACGGTTTGACTCCCATGGGGCGCTCGCAGACCACCGAAGACCTCATCGGCCCCCTGCTCTTCCTGGCTTCCGACGATTCCGCGTTTATGACCGGCCAGCTTCTCGTCATCGACGGCGGCATCACTTCCCGCATTCAGTAGTTTTTTATAGCGGAGGGCAGGCGTGCCCGATGCTATTCTCCCCAAAAACACTTAGGGCCCGCACGTAACGTGCGGGCCCTAAGACTATTGATTCTTAAAAAGACGGGGGCGTCACCGCGCCGATAAAGACGCCCACCCGGTCGGGAGACGGGTTGTGCCAGATGTGCGGGGTGGTGCTGGGGTGATAGATGGTGTCTCCGGCGTTCAGATGATACATTTCGCGCATGCCGGTGTCCGGATCGATGAGGGTTACGTCAAACCTGCCCTCAATCACATAGCAGAATTCCTCGCCCAAATGCTGCATCGGCCCCAGGGTCGCGCCTGGCTGGACCCGGAACAGGACGGGCTCCATCAGCTTTTCGCTGGAATTACGTACCAAAAGAAGTGCCTCGGTGCCTTCCGAGTCTCTTCCGTTGCCTAGGGGCGCGGCCTCGTTTAAGGTGACGACACGGTCGGAAAAGGAACCGTTTTCCACCAGGTCGGCCATCGTCAGCCCGTAGATGGCAAGCAGGTGCTGGAGCTTGGAGAGACTGATGCCGGAGCGTCCGTTTTCCAGCATGGACAGGAAGGGGCTGGAACACTCCATTCGCCGGGCGACCTCGCTTAAGGTCAGTTTTTGCTTCTTGCGGATTTTTTTCAGCTTTTGCCCAATTAAAACCAGGTTTGTGTCACTCATTCATTCAGCCGCCTATTCTTAATATAAATTAAACTTGTTGCATTATACAGTAATATTAAGCGAAATGCAATAACTAATCAATTATACTTAACATATTGTTTAAATCTATAATATTTTGGCATGGCTGCTCCTGGCGATAAAAAAATGGGCCTTGTTCTCTTTGCCCAAAATGATATAATCACATTATTTGAACCAAAAGGTGCGGAGATTATGATCATGATCTTTCTGTCCGCCTTTGCCATCGCTTTTTCGGGCGCCATCATGCCGGGTCCGCTGCTTACCTATTCGATCAGGCAATTGCTTAACCACGGCCCCCGCGCGGGTTTTATTATTATCGCGGGACACGCGGTCCTTGAAATCTTCGTGATCGCTTTCATTTTTCTGGGCTTTGACGCCATCCTGCAGTCCGGCGCGGCGCAGACCGCGATTGGAATCGTCGGAGGCCTGCTGCTCGCCTATATGGGAATCGGCATGATCGTAAGCTCCCTGAAAAATAAAATAAAGATCGAGCTGGACGGCAAGGATTCCAGTTCGAAAAGCATGTTTCTCTCGGGAATCGTCATCAGCGCGGCCAATCCTTATTTTCTTCTTTGGTGGGCGGTCATCGGCCTTGGTTTTCTCTTGCGGGCGTACAAATCCTTCGGCGCCGCGGGCGTATTGTTCTTTTATCTGGGGCATGCCTCGGCGGATTTCTTCTGGTACGGACTCATCTCTTTCCTGGTGGGCACCTCGCGCAAATTCATTGAGCAGCGGGTTTACCGGATCATTATGATCGCGCTCGGGTGCCTGCTTATTTATTTTGGCGGCGGCTTTTTTTACAGTGCAATCGTAAACATGGTTTAATACCCTAGGGTTATTCATGTGATAGAATGGTTTCAGCCGCAGGAGGAAATACAAATGGAGATCAATACGGTATCAATCATCGGTTTGGGAGCTCTCGGCACCTTATTCGGCCATCATCTGTCCGGACACATGCCCCCGGACAGCCTCAGGATCGTAGCCGACGCCGGAAGAATTGCAAAATATCAGAAGGAAGAGGTTTTCTGTAACGGCGAGCCCTGCCGTTTCCATTACGTGAAGCCTGAGGAAGCGTGCACACCGGCTGACCTTCTCATCTTCTGCGTAAAGTACCAGGGTCTGGCCGGCGCCATTGAGGAAGCCGGAAACCAGGTTGGTCCGAACACGGTCATCCTATCCCTGCTCAACGGAATCAGCAGCGAGGAAATCATCGGGCGGACCTTCGGCATGGATAAGCTTCTTTACAGCGTCGCCCAGGGCATGGACGCCGTAAAAGTCGGAAATCAATTGGCTTACCGGAACATGGGCCTCATCTGTTTCGGCGGCCGGCAGCCCGGGGAATTGAGCGAATCGGCCAAAGCTGTCGCCCGGTTTTTCGGCAGGACCCATCTTCCCTATGAGCTGTCAACGGATATGCCCCATAAACTGTGGGGCAAGCTGATGTTTAACGTGGGCGTCAATCAGACCGTGGCGGTTTTCGAAACCGATTACGGCGGCATTCAAAAAGAAGGCCCGGCAAGAGAGACGATGATATCCGCCATGAAAGAGGTGATGAGGCTCTCCGAACAGGAAAACGTCAATTTGAGTCAATCCGACCTGGATTACTGGTTTACGGTCCTGGACAAATTGAATCCGCTCGGAAAGCCCTCCATGCGGCAGGATCTGGAGGCGAAACGGAAAAGCGAGGTCGATCTCTTCGCGGGAACCGTCCTGGCGTTGGGCAGAAAACACGGCCTGTCGTTCCCGACCAATCAGATGCTGTATGACAGAATCAAGGAAATAGAAAGCCGGTTCTGACGAACCGGCACCAAAAAGCACCGAAATCAAATGATTTCGGTGCTTTTTGGTTGTGTTGGAAGGAGGGATATAACCCGCTGTCTCAGAAAGCGGGAAAAAAACTTGGAATTACGGCCCATTCACGCCGTCCATCCGGTCAGTAAAGCTCCGTGTAGATCTTCAGAACCCGGCTGGCGTCCAGGGGGACAAAATTGTTGCCCATCAGGCGGGTCTGCGTGGTCATGACCGCCTCGGTAAACGCGGCCAGGTCCTCACGGACCACCCCATACTCATGCAGGGCTTTCTTGGGGAGGATCTGATTAAGCAGCTTCTCCAGCTCGTCATAGACCTGTGATTGCTCGCACACAAGAAGATTGCTCAGGTAAGCGTTCATAACCGCGATTTCGCCGTCCTGCCTGATTTCCATGTAATTCTTCAAAACGCCGGTGAACATGGCGTAGTTGCTTTCCCCGTGGGCCACATGGTACTTTCCGCCCAGCGGATAGCTCAGCGCGTGGACCGCTGCGCAGCCGGCGGTGCCGAACGCGATGCCGGCGTAGTTGGATGCGATGAGGAAATCCTCCAGCAGGGCGACGCGGGCCGCTTTTCCTTCCTCGGCAATGATCTTGAAGCCCAGAATGATCATTTCAATGGCCTTGTAGCCAAAGAGCTTGGTAAACGGGGTCGCCTTGGGGGAGAGGCTGGATTCCACCGCGTGGACCAGCGCGTCGATGGAGCTGGTGGCGAACACCGAGAACGGAAGCCCTTGCAGCAGTTCCGGAATCAGCACGGCGGAGTCCGCGAACATCTGATCGGAAACGAGGCCCATTTTCGTCCCCAGCCGGGTGCGGTTGATGATGGAGATGTTGGTTACCTCGCTGCCGGTTCCGCAGGTGGTCGGGATAATCACCAGCTCGCGCTGCTTTTTGAGTGCGGCGGCTTTCTCATATAATTCATCCACATTTTCGTTTTCCGCAACCGCCAGCACCTTGGCGATGTCGATTACCGTGCCGCCTCCGATGGCGATGACCCGTTTACAGCCCGTTTTCAATGCATCTTTCAGAATCGCCTCTATCATCAGATCGGTCGGTTCTCCCATTCCGTATTTTTCCTGAAAAATTGAGCTGACTTCCAGGCCCATCTGGCCAAAGTATGGATTGAAAATATACTCGTTCGTAAGGATCAGATCACCCTTGCCAAGATGAAAGTCCTTGCTGAACTCCATGCTCGTGGCATATTTATAAATGTTTGGTTTTATAATAATCTGCTTCACTTTATATCGGCTCCTTATACTATTTTCCTATAGGCATACGATTAAGCGTATGCCTATACCTGCCGCTTAGCGGCAGGCAGCGGCGGGACGCCGCTGAAAAAGCCGTTCCTAATTCCGCGAAAAACTCGTTCCGTTTCACCCCGGCAGGGGCGGGAACTCAACGTGATTTTTCCATTTTAGAATCACTATAATGATTGGAATATTCTATCGGCGTATCCAGATGTTAAGGGGTGTGAAAGTGGGTTGATGTTCAGCCCCACTTTCACAAAGGGGGGAAAGGAGATTCGAGCGTGTATGGCTAACATTTCACAGGTTCTTTGGCCTCTTTCTTTTTAAAGATCTCCGTACCCTCGACAACACCCCAGACGATGATGCCGACCAGCAGGGCGATGGCGGGGGTATAGAAGGTAAGGGCGCCGGCAATGACCGAGGCGATGCCGCGGTCGTTGGCCGTATTGCACATCCGCATGCCGATATTGCCGCAGGCAAAGGCCTGAACGCCCATGGTGATGCCGAAGAAGATAGCAAAAGCCGGCTTAATGAGCGTAACCAGCGGCAGAATCAAAACCGCGATGACCGTGGCCGCGCGGAAGGTACAAACGCCGTCCCAATAGGTATGCATCGTTTTATAGCCCCGCTTATACCGCTCCGTGATGGTCAGCAGGCCGGAAGCCCACAGCGGGCCGCACATGGGTACCCAGGGGGCAAACAGGGACATGATGGCGTTACGCAGGAAGCTCACCATGTTGGAGCGCCCGGCGTCGAAGATGACGATTTCGTCGGGACGGCTGGCGGTTGCCTCGTTCACGACTTCCTTGGAGAGCACAAAGTCGGAAAAGGCGATGATGTAGGTTGTGAGGGCGCTGGGAATCGCCGCCAGGAAGAAGGACGCCGCCGGGAATCCCAACCCAAAAATGGTGAAGTGGTCCAGAACAAAGCCGAAGCTAACGGGCGTGATGCCCCACTGAATGACAGGCATGGGGATTTCCTTCAATAGAATCGGAGCCAGGATAATAGCAAACAGCTGTGCTGGCACGACACCCTGGTTACGCACCACCCGCCAGAAATTGCTCTTCTCCCCCAAGCGGGCAAACGCCGGATTGAACAGGAAGAAATAGGACATCAGCACCGCGATGGCCACGGTCCAGGGCGCTTTGGGCATACGGGCGGAAAAAACGTTGACCGCCGCGGTAATGCCGGCGCCCAGCACGATACCGGCTTTGATTCCCATGGGCACCGCGTCCACGAGTTTACGGCCGAGGCCAGTGGCCCCCATAATCAGGAAGGAGAGGGCAACCAGCATCTGAAGAGCGATCATCGCGTAGATGCGGTCCACCTGGCCGGTGGCGTAGTTCGGGATTTCCCATTGCTGCAGGAACTTGAGGGTCAGGGGCAGCGCGGGGGTGATCCAGCCGGGGACAACGGGATCGCCCAGGAGCGCGGGCAAATAGTAGCAGCATGCGTTCAGAACGCCGAAGGTCAGCGCCATGAGAAACACTCCGTTGGCGTCAAAGCCAAGAGAGGCGATGTTTGCCGCGTCGTCCAGGCCGAAGGTGGTCATTGTGGTTGTTACGCCGGCGCCCAAGCAGGCGACACCCAGGAACATGGCGGCCGCCATTTCCGTCCAGGACCATTCATGGTGGATCAGCGGAAGACGGATTTTGAACATGCCAATCTTGATGCCGGGCTGTTCTTCGCCGTATTTTCTCTTCTGCAGAGGAAACTTGCCGGACAGAAAATTCTCTGGAACTGTCACTTTTTTCCCTGATGGTTCGTTCATACGATACTCCTCCTCTTTTTATTTAGTTGGTATGGTGTTTGCTGTTGGATATTGCCGTGCCGTCCGATGACAAACGCGCCCTCTCTCAACACGAGTCCTTCTCTCCGAGTACGCCGATATTCCAACCAAAAGGAGAATAAGCAATTCCTGTGCCAGCTTTTTAAAAGAACCAAAACTCAGGCATTTTCCGTCTGTGATAGGAATATTTTTCCTGAATTACAATTTGATTTTACCTTTTGTTCGGCCCGGCGGCAAGAAAAATGATGTGCGTTTGTGTGACATTTCCTGTGACATTTTGGCACGCTGTGCGGCAGAAAGTCGCAGTATTCCATAAAACAATCTTTATATCCGATCATAATTTGTTAGGTTTAAATAAAATTCAGTGTTCAATCGCTTAAATCTTCCTTGACATGGTAATTTATTAAATATAGTATTGATATGGAATTTCTAATTGTTGGTAACTGCCGGAAAGGAGTGAGAACGTTGGAAAAACAGCAGGAGATTCTGGAAGCAAAACACGCCTTTCAACGCAGCGAGCCCTTTGACCGGAGCGTGGTCCGGCCCGTCATTCTGGAATCCTGGGAGCGTTCCAAGGCTTTTGGGGTCACCATGGATACCACCCCTCCCAGGATCATTTCCGCCGGGGAACTGAGCGAGCGCTGCTGCGCGCGCAAGGATTATTGTGAGGTCGCCCTTCCCTTTGTGGAAAACCTGAAGGAATTTGCCGCGGGCTCCGGTTTCGTCATGGTCGTGACGGATGAGGACGGCTATATCCTGCAGATCACCGGAGACGAAGACGTAAGAAGCCTGGTAGCCGAAGGCGGTATGGTGGTGGGCTGCAACCGCAGCGAACGGCGTATGGGCACCAACGGCCTGGGAACCCCGCTGGAAACCGGAAAGCCGATCCAGGTATTCAGCGAAGAGCATTATTTCGGTCCCAGCCGCAAGTGGGGCTGTTCCGGCGCCCCGGTGTTCAGTCCCGGCGGGAAAATCGCGGGCGTCTTCTGCCTCATCAGCGCCTATGAAAAGGTTTTGTCCCAGAATCTTGCCTTCGCGGTCTCCGTGGCGGAAAACATTCTGCGGCAGATGAAGATGAAAGAGGCCTACAATGAGCTCAGCAGCACCCAAAGGAATCTGAACGTCATCATCGAGGCCTGGCCCTTCGGTATTCTTCTCTTAAATCAGAAGCTGAAGGTGATCCAGGCCAATCCCAGAGCCGCCAAGCTCCTGCTTGCCGAGAACGACGATCTGACCGGCGTGAGCTTTCAGGAGCTGATCGGAGCGAAAAATCTCAAAGACGTGGATATCCGGCTGGGCGTGACCGACCGGCAGATCTCCATCGAGCGGTCCGGCCTCACCTCCAATCTTTCCTTTTCCATTCAGAAGGCGGCCGAGGGAACTTATATGGTGAGTTTCGAGCCGGCAGAAACCCTACATAAAAAGGTGAACCGCATCATCGGCTCGGAGGCCAGATTCACCTTCAGCGACATCATCGGCAGTTCTTCCGCCATCCAAAGCACCATCGAGCTCGCCAAGGTGGCGGCGGACAACAACGCCAGCGTCATGCTCTGCGGGGAGAGCGGGACCGGCAAGGAGCTCTTCGCCCAGGCCATCCACAACGCGAGCCGGCGCAGGAAAGGCCCCTTCGTGGCCATCAACTGCGGCGCGCTGCCCAAGAGCCTCATCGAAAGCGAGCTCTTCGGCTACGAGGGAGGGAGCTTTACCGGAGCCAAACGGGACGGACGCGCCGGGAAATTCGAGCTTGCCAGCGGCGGCACGATTTTTTTGGACGAGATCGGAGACATGCCTTTCGACGTGCAGGTCAACCTCCTGCGGGTGCTCCAGACCCAGGAGGTCAGCCGCATCGGCTCCAGCACGACCATCAAGGTGGATGTGCGCGTCATTTCCGCTACCAATCAGAACCTCACTCAGGCGCTCTCCCGCAACGAATTCAGGCGTGACCTCTATTACCGCCTGAACGTATTTGAAGTGCGCGTTCCTCCCCTGCGGGACAGGAAAGAGGATATTTCCCTGTTGGCGGATTATTTCTTTCAGAAGTACACGTCGGAATTGCCGGCATACAAAGCCACGGGGTTTTCCGCGGAGGCCTACGGCATCCTGCAGCGGTACAGCTGGCCGGGAAACGTCCGGGAGCTTGAAAACGTGGTGGAGCGGGGTGTCTACCTTGCCAAGTCCAAGCTCATCGGGCCGGAGTGCTTCCCACAGCAGATTCTCTCGAGCGTTCTCAGTCATCATGAAACCGGCGATCCGGTCCGCTGGGATTCTTCCGCTCCTGCGCCGGCGCCCCGGAATAACGTGAATCAGGCTTTATCGGATCATTCCATCCGGGAAAACGAGCGCCGCCAGATTATTAATACGCTCACTCTCTGCGAGGGCAACGTGACGAAAGCGGCCTCCCTGCTGGGAATCAACCGAAGAACCATTTACCGCAAGATCCAGCTTTATAAAATAGATTTTGTCTCTTTCAGAAACGACTGACCCTTACCGGCAGAGTTTGCGGTTAAAAAAGCCGATCCTTTCTCCGCTTCCCGAGAATAGAAAGAACGGCCAGTCTATGTGGCATGTATTTTGCTTGTTATTGATTCAGCAAGAAAAGATCAAATTTGTTTTGAAAGGAGCTGCTGGTATGGAAAAAACAGAACGTTCCCAGCCGGTCACTTCTACCCTGGCGTTCCTGCTTGCCGTCATGGGAGAGCTTTTTCTGCTGCGCGGGCATCTGGCGGCGGGGCTGCCCGCTTTGCCGCGGATCGTGCTGGCGGAGCTGGGGTTTTGCGTGCTGATTCTGCTCGGCGCCGGGTTCTCCGTGACTCCGAAGGGGTGGCGGGGAAAGGCCGGCAGCGCCGCCGCTCTTATCTTGTACGCGGCGTACCTGGTCTTTAATCTCATTAACTTCACGTTTTTCAAGGAGTTATATCTGTCCTGCATCATAACCGAGCATAAAAGCTATGGGCCCGCCCTGGAAGCGCTCAAGCTGGTTTTGGTTCTAATCGGGACCGTGGCGGCCATTCCCGCCGCCCCCGGCCCCAAGGGCAGGGAATATATGCGCGGCCTGGAACGGGCGGCGCAGCGGCAGCAGGCCGAGTGGGCAAGGAAGGGCCCGGAAGGTTGCAAATCCGAGCTTGACAAGGCCCTGGGGCAGATCAGGGCGAACCTAACGCCGGAGGAGCGGAGGACTCTGCTGGCCGAGTTGGAGAAAGAGCAGGCGGAAGAGGACCCGGAATCCTCCTCCCCTCAGGAGGAAAAGCCGGAGCCCCAAAAATTCAGCGCGGACGACTGGAAAGGGTGGAGCTGCGGCTGACCCTGGGACAAACTGCAGAAGGAGGATCAGAAGTGGATTGGATTATTCGCATCGGATACGGGGTCATGGCCGCGGCAATCATTATTTGCTTCGTTCTTTCCAGGCGGAGCCTGAAAGAACTGCGGTTTAAAGTCGACATTTTCGCCGAAGCTTTTCTCAAGTTCTCCAATTACGTCAGTCCCGAACCTCCCAGGAGGAAGCTGGCCGTCCGCCGGGGAGGCGGCGCCGTTTCTCCCCTGCCCCTGGAGCAGCAGCCGGAGGAAATCCGGTTTATCTTGAGCCGGGGGCGTTCCGAACAGGCGGAAAGAGACTACCTGAAGATGGAAGAAGCGGCCGGCGCGGTTAAGCGGCACTGCCGGCGCAACCGCAAGCTGAACATACAATTTGCCCAGCCGGTCGAAAAGCTGTGTTTCTTAGCTTACACATTTCATTCGGGCGCTTTGAATCTGAGCAGCATCGACGATGAAAACAAAGAAAACGCCTTCCGCAGCTTTCTGGAAGACCAGTTGGAGCACAGAATGGTCCTGCTCAAACGCATTTCAAGGGAATTTAACGACAAGTTTCTTGCCCTGAATAAAAGATACGATCTGAAGGGTGCGGAAGAAGCCGAAAGCGATCCGCACAAACGATTGACTCATTAAAGGGGGAACCAAAATGAGCTGGCTGGATGTCTTGAAATATGTGACCTACGCGCTGGGCGCCGTTATTCTTATCCTCTGGATTCTCATGATTTACCGTGCCGCAAAGAAAAAGAGCGAACTCGTCCCCATGCGGCGGCTTATGTATATTCTGGCGGTCGCCGCGGTGGGCATGAGCATCGCGCGCAGTTCGCAGCTCTACGGTTCCACGGTGGTATTCGCGGATATTATCGTTCTTCTGTGCATCCTTGCGGCTTTCGCCCGCTCCGAGAAAAAGCAGGACGAGCCGCCGTCATAACAGATCACCTCAAAAAAAGAAGTGCCACCCCGCGCAAGCCCGGGGGC
>JAEWRY010000047.1 GCA_023459875.1 Bacillota bacterium | reverse complement strand
GCCTGCGGCAGCACTGTATATATTTTTATGCGCGTCGTCGGTTTTCCGCGCGGGGACCTTCTCAGAGGGTTTCCGCCATCTTCCGGGGGTCGGCGCAGCTCATGTGCAGGCTGTCGGCTGCGTTTTTGCAGGTCATGAAGCCTCCGGCGGTGTTAAGCCCCCGTAAAAGGGCGGCGTCCTCCAGAAGGGCGCGGGACACGCCCTTGGTGGCGAGGCTCTCTAAGTAGGGCAGTGTGGCCGATTCCAGCGCGAGGGTGGAGGTCCTCGGAACGGCTCCAGGCATGTTGGCCACCGAATAGTGCAGAACGCCGAAGCGCTCGTAGAAGGGGTCGTCGTGGGTGGTGGCGTGGTCGGCTGTCTCGATGGAGCCGCCCTGATCGACGGCCACGTCCACGATGACCGAGCCATTTTTCATGGTTTTCACCATCTCGGCGCTGACGATCTTCGGCGTGCTCTTCCCGGGCACCAGCACCGCGCCGATCAGCAGATCGGCGGTCTTAACTGATTCGGCCGCGTTGTAGGGACTGCAGAACAAGGTGTTCACGCGCCCGCCGAACACATCGTCAATATACCTGAGGCGGGGAAGGCAGATATCCAGCACCGTCACCCGCGCCCCCAGGCCCACGGCCATTTTTGCCGCGTTGGTGCCCACTGTGCCGGCGCCGACGATCACCACATGGCCGGGCGTGACCCCCGCCACGCCGCCCAGGAGCACGCCGCTGCCGCCGCTGGTTTTCTGCAGGAGGTTCGCGCCCACCTGGACGGCCATCCGCCCGGCCACCTCGCTCATGGGTGCCAGAAGGGGTAGAGCGCCGCCGACCAGCTCCACCGTTTCAAAGGCGATGCCCGTGACCCTTTTCTCCAGCAGCATCCCCGCAAGGGAGGGGTTGGGAGCCAGGTGGAGATAGGTAAAGAGCGCTTGGCCTTCGCGGAACAGCCCGTATTCCGCCTCAAGAGGCTCCTTGACCTTCACGATAATGTCCGCACGATCGAAAATCCCTTTTTTGTCACCCGAAAGTTCGGCGCCCGCGCGCGCGTACTCTTCATCCGAAAAGCCGCTGCCGATGCCCGCTCCCGCTTCGACGATTACCGTGTGCCCTTTTCCGGCCAGCAGATGCGTGCCCGCCGGAGTAAGACCGACTCGGAACTCGTTGTTCTTGATTTCCTTAATGACACCGATGACCATATAGATCCTTCTTTAACAACAAAATTACTATTCCGGAAAGACCGATTCGTTGTTTTTACAGGTGGCTAGCACGACGTTGGTGTAGGTCTTGATGATGCCCGGCACGCTTTTGATTTTATTAAGGAGGGTTTCCAGGGTGGCCGGGTTGTTGGTAACGACCTTGAGCACATAGTCGTAATTGCCGGTGATGTAATGGCACGCCAAAATGTCGTTTTCGCCCCGTACAAATTCCTGAAAGCTATCGATATAGCTGGGGTTCTCCAGGCTGATGAACATGAACGCCGTCAGATCCTTGTGAAAGAAGCTGCCGTTCACAATGGCCACGTACCGGTCGATCACGCCGGACGCCTCCAGTTTTTTCACCCGTTCGCCCACGGCCGAGACCGACAGGTTCACCTTCTGCCCGATTTCGGACAGAGAGGAGCGCGCGTTCTTTTGTAGGACCTTCAGAATTTCCATGTCCAGTCCGTCCATAGATACCTCCGGAATAATTATTAATATAATAATATATTACTATAATATTTTCAATATATCAATTAATAATCAGGATATATTATTGACTTTTTAAAAAACTAAAAAAATATTTTTTTATGGCATTCTGTCGGGGCGGTTTACACGTAATTTTTAGCTTCACAGGTTCGTCTGCCTGGGGCGGCCCGCCCGCTTGACGCCACTTTTTATAATATAGTATAATGTATGGTAAAATGCGGGGGCGTATCATAAGGGGCGATTGAGTGATGTCTGTGAAACTGGGAGAGCTTTTGAACTGTACGCAGCTTGACTGTGTTCATGTGGCGGCGGGGGAAAAGGGCCTTTCCCACGACGTTGTCTGGATCAACACCATCGAAAGCCCCGATCTGGTCAAATTCGTCAACCGATCCGAGTTGGTCTTTTCCACGGGGGTGGAAATCAAGCAGGACGGCGAAAAACTGCTGCGGCTCATCCGCGGCAGCCATGCCGCCGGAGCCGCCGGCAACGTCATTAACCTGGGCCCCTATATCGGTTCCATCCCCCCCGAGGTGATAGACTACGCTGAGCGGAATCATTACCCCATCCTGACGATTCCGTGGGAAATCCGGCTGGCGGACATCACCCAGATCATCTGCAACTATCTCATAAAAAATCAGGGGACCGGCAAAACAAGCGACCTGTTTTTGAGCCTTCTCCTCTCGGGGGACGGTGCAGCCGAAGCCTCAGCAAAGCTCGCCGGCGACGGGTTCGCCAAGAATTTTTCATACGGCGTCATCGTGGTGGACGGAGCCTCAGAGGGTTCCCCCCTCGCCCTGGGCATGAGCGGCAGGCTGGTCTATTCCTTTTACAAGTGCTTTTCCTATGAGCTGAACGGACAGCTGGTCTATGTGGCCGTGAGAAAAACGGATGCGAACTTCTGTTACGGCGGCATCATCAGGGAGCTGATGGGCGATTGGATACCCGGCCTCAAAAAGGGTGGCGTCAGCATAGGCATCGGCAATTTTTACGGCGATCTGAGCCTGCTGGGCCGGAGCTTCCGCGAGGCCCGGCTCACGGCGAAGCTCATGAAGCGCATGGAAGGCGAACGGTTCGCGGAATTCTCCTCTCTGGGAATTTACAAAAGCCTTCTGGACCTGGAGGGCAGCGAAGAACTGCTGGGGTCCTGCCGCGCGCTCTTCCGGCCCCTGGAGGAGTACGATAAAATAAATGACACCAATTATATGGAGCTTCTGCGCGTTTATCTGGATAACGACGGCAGCATCGTCAAAACCAGCCAGAAGCTTTTTATCCATAAGAACACCGCCGTTTACAAGCTCAATAAGCTCGAAGAGCTGCTTGGGCGCAGGCTTTCCTCCCTGCGCGTCAAGAGCGAGCTGATGACCGCCCTGCTTCTGTACGACGTCCTTTCGCCCGATATGAATCAGCCGTAAGATAAACAGCCGCCGGGGCAACGCCCCGGCGGCTGTTTTTCGGTATTGAATTTGACGCCCGAGCCTTACTTGCCGCCGCCGACGGAGCCGTCCCAGGTATCGACCTTGGTTTTCTTCATTTCTTCCTCGTCAAACCAATGGGTGGTCACCGCTTTTGTTTCGGTGTAGAACCTCACGCCGTCCTTGCCCAGGGTGTGCAGGTCGCCGAAGAAGGAGTTCTTGTGTCCCGTGAACGGGAAGACACCCGCTGGCACGGGAATGCCTACGTTGATGCCCACCATGCCGCCGTGGGTCCTTTTGGCGAACTCGCGGCTGTAGTAGCCGCTCTCGGTGAAAATGCAGGAGCCGTTGGCGTAGGGATTGCTGTTCATGAGGGCAAGCCCTTCTTCAAAGTCCTTCACCCGTTTGACGCAGAGCACCGGCCCAAAAATCTCCTGATCGCCCACCGTCATAGCGGGGGAAACATGGTCGAGGACCGTGGGGCCCAGGTAGAAGCCCTTTTCGTATCCGGGGACGGTCACACCGCGCCCGTCGAGGGCCAGGGTGGCCCCTTCTTTGAGGCCCTTTTCGATCCAGCCGAGAATGGCGTTTTTGCGGTCGGCTGAGACGACGGGGCCTAGCTGGGAGGACTTCATGTAGGCGGGCCCGATGTTAAGCTCCTTGGCGTACTCCACAATGAGGCTTACGAGCTTGTCGGCAATGCTCTCCTGGGCCACGACCACCGACAATGCCATGCACCGCTCGCCCGCGCAGCCGAAGGAGGAGTTGATAATGCCTCTGGCGGTCCGCTCAAGGGATGCATCCTCCAGCACCAGACCGTGGTTTTTCGCCGCGCACAGTGCCTGCACGCGCTTGCCGTTGGCGGCGGCGGTGGAGTAGATATGAAGGCCCACGGCTGTGGAACCGACGAAGGTGATTCCCCGCACGTCCGGGTGCTTCAAAAACAGTTCGGCGTTTTCATTGGTGCAGGTCACGAGGTTCAAAACGCCGTCGGGAAGTCCGGCTTCCTGCCAAAGCTCGGCGCACCGCATGGCCGTCATGGGGGTCTGCTGGTTGGCCTTGATGACAATGGTGTTGCCCGCCGCGACGCACAGGGGCGTCATCCAGCCCATTGGGATCATGCCCGGGAAGTTGAAGGGGGCGATGCCCACGTAGACGCCTACCGATTCCCGGTAGAGCACGGTGTCGTATCCGGGCGAAGTGTTCATGAGGGACTCGCCCATCATGAGAGTGGGGATGCCGCAGGCCAGCTCGATGGGCTCCTTGACCTTAAGCATATCGCCTTGGGCCTCTTCCCAGACCTTTCCGTTTTCCCGCGCCACCATATAGGTGAGCTCATCCATGTGCTCGCTCAGCAGGTCCCTGAATTTGAAAACCACCTGGGCCCGCTTCATGACCGGGGTCTCGGACCAGCTTTTAAAGGCCTCTTTGGCGCATTTTACGGCCTCGTTGATTTCCTCTTCGGTGCAGCAGGGGGCGTGGGCGATGACCTCACCGGTGCTGGGGTCGGAAACGTTCATGTACTCCGAGGCCTTGGATTCGCACCATTTTCCGCCCGCCAGATATTTAAGCTTTTGAATTTCGCTCATTCTTCCGTCCTCCAATACGTGTTATTTCGCCAGCGTGTCCGCATAGGTGAGGACCTCGTCCAGCATGGCCATGGCTTCCGCGATTTCGTGCTCCCGGATGATGAGGGGCGGGGCTACAAGAATTGAGTTTTCGTGGGAATAGGTGGAGAAGCCCTTCTGCTTGAGCATACCCACGAGCTTCGGCATGATCTTTTCCGGGTCCTTTCCGTAGGGGACCATGGCTTCCTTGGTCTTGGTGTCCTTAATCAGCTCAACCGCCGCGAAGAGGCCGATGTACCTCACGTCTCCCACACAGGTGTGCTTAACCTTGAGCGCTTCAAGCGCCTTGCCCAGAACAGCGCCCATATTTTTCGCGTTCTCGATGAGGTGCTCCTCCCTGTAAACGTCCAGGGTGGCGAGACCCGCCGCGCAGCTGATGGGGTGCGCGCTGTAGGTAAGTCCGCAGTTGAGGAGGTTGTTCTCGAAATGGGCGGCGATGGCCTTGCTCACGATGACGCCGCCCAGAGGAACATAGCCGCAGGTGATGCCCTTTGCAAATGTGATGATGTCGGGCTTCACGCCGAAGTTATCCACGGCGAACCATTCACCCGTGCGGCCCCAGCCGGCCATGACCTCGTCGCAGACCATCATGATGCCGAATTCGTCGCAGATTTGCCGTACGCCCTGCAGATAGCCTTTGGGCGGGATGATGATGCCGTTGCTGCCCGTGACGGTTTCGAGTACAATGGCGGCGACCGATTCGGCGCCTTCGTAGACAATCTGCTCGCGCAGCTTGTCTACGTAGTACTTACCGCCCGCTTCTTCGCTCTCAAACTCGATACCCGCGCGGTAGAGGTAGGGATCGAAGAACTTTACGAAGCCCGGAATACCCGGTTCGCAGGCGTACCTTCTCGGCTCGCCCGTCAGGTTGGCGGCGCCGTATGTAGAGCCGTGATAGGAGCGGTACCTGGAGAATATTTTGAATCTTCCCGTATAGAGCTTTGCAATTTTAATAGCATTTTCGTTGGCGTCCGCGCCGCCCAGGGTGAAGAAGACCTTGCCCATATTGTCGGGCGCGACCTCGATGACTTTCTCGGCCAGCTCCGAGCGCACGTCGATGGCATAGGCGGGGCTGATATACGCCAGTTTATCGGCCTGGACCTTGATCGCCTCGATCACCTTTTTGTTGCCGTATCCAATGTTGAGGTTCACAAGCTGGGAGGACATGTCGTAGTACTTTTTTCCGTCCCCGTCCCAGAAATAGATACCGTCGGCTTTTGTTACAACCACAGGGTTCAGCGGACCCTGAACGCTCCAGGAATGCAGATTGTATTTTTTTGATTTCTCGCGGATTTCGTTAGCGCTCATCCCGTTACTCATTGTAGTCTCTGCCCTTTCTATTTTGGTTTATGCGCCGCGGCCCTCACGCCGGCGGTCGGATTTTTTTGCCGCGTGGCAGCCGCAGCCGCAGCCGCAGTTACGAAATAACTATACCATGGATTTGAAAGAATGCTATGTGCCGGGGAAACATACTTTTTCGTATTTTTGCATAATTCTTTTTCTAAACTTGCAAAGTCAGCCGGAGATACTCCAAAAAAGCAAACAGAACCCAAGGATACGTTTGGGCGTACCCTCAGGCTTTGTCTTCGTTTTGTTTTCGGGATTTGGCAATAAAGGTGAAGACCTCCGGAAGCAGCCTTTTTATCCGCCCATGTACGCTTTCTTCACCCGGGGATCGTTGTCAAGCTCCTTGGCGTCCCCCTCCATGACGATGTTTCCGGTTTCGAGAATGTACGCCCGGTTGGCGATTTTGAGCGCCATGTGGGCGTTTTGTTCCACCAGCAGAATGGTTGTCCCCTGGCGGTTAATGTTCCTGAGCACATGGAATATCTCTTTGACGAGGATGGGGGCCAGCCCCATGGAAGGCTCGTCGAGCAGCATGAGCTGTCCGTGGGACATCATGGCTCTGGCCACGGCGAGCATCTGCTGCTCGCCGCCCGAGAGGGTGGCGGCTTTCTGGGTTCTGCGCTCCAGGAGGCGTGGGAAGAGGGAGAACACCTGGTCGTAATCCTCCTTCACCTGCACCTTGTCCTTGCGCCGGGTCCAGGTAGCCAGCTCCAGATTTTCCATCACGGTGAGATTCATGAACATGCCGCGGCCCTCGGGCACGTGGGTGATGCCCAGGGAGACGATCTGATCGGCCTTGACCTTGGAAAAATCCTTGCCCTGAAAAACGACCCTGCCTTCGGCGGGGGCAACCAGCCCCGTAATGGTTCGCAGGATGGTGGACTTACCCGCGCCGTTGGCGCCGATGAGGGTGACGATCTCCCCCTGCTCCACGTGAAGACTGATGTTTCGGATCGCCGTGATCGCCCCGTAATTGACCTTCAGGTCCTCCACACTTAAAAATGACATGGTTAATCCTCCTCCGCGCCCAGATAGGCATCGAGCACCAGCTTGTTATTGAGGATCTCGTCGGGCGTTCCCTCGGCAAGGGTTTCGCCGAAGCTCAAAACCTTGATCCGCTCGCAAATCCCAATGACCAGGGGCATATTGTGCTCAATAAGCAGGATAGTGAGATTGAACTCCTTGCGGATCCAGCTGATGAGGTTCATAAGCTCTTTGCTCTCACTGGTGTTCATGCCGGCCGAGGGCTCATCCAGGAGGAGCAGTCTGGGCTTGGTCGCAAGCGCGCGGGCGATTTCAAGACGCCTCTGCTCGCCGTAAGGCAGGTTGCGGGCTAAGAGGTCCTTTTTGCCGTCCAGCTTAAAGAGCGCCAGCAGGTCCATGCTCTCCTTGGCGACCCGCTCCTCCTCCTGCTTAAACTTGTGCAAGCGGAGAATGGCGTCCACCATATTGTAGTTAATGCGGTAATTGAGCGCCGTGCGGATGTTGTCGAAAACGGTCATGTTTCCAAAAAGACGGATATTCTGGAAAGTGCGGGCGATGCCGCCGCGGTTAATCTCCCAGGAGGTCTTTTTGGTAATTTCTTTTCCGTCAAAGGTGATCTTGCCTTCCGTGGGTACATAGACGCCGGAAAGCATGTTGAACACCGTTGTCTTGCCCGCGCCGTTGGGCCCGATGAGGCCGACCAGCTCGCCCTCGTTGAGTTCGAGGCTGAAGCCGGAGACGGCTTTGAGTCCTTTGAATTGGATGGAGCAGTTATCAGCGTACAATAGGCTCATAGCTCGACTTACCCGCCTTTCCTTAAGGATATCAGCTGCGAAATCGAAACAAGAGTGCGCTTGGTTTTTTTGGCGTCGCTCCTGGGGACGCTCGCTTCCTTTGGCAGCAGAGCGCGGGGCTCCCGGTTGCCCATGATGCCCTGGGGACGGCGCAGCATGATAATAATGAGAATGAGCGGACTGATGACCATGCGCCACACGCCCAGATTGCGCAGGCCTTCCAGAAGGCCGGTGAGCAGAACGGCGCCTAGTACGGACCCGGACAGGCTGCTGACTCCGCCCAGATAGAGCATGATGAGCATATCCGTCGACTTCACATAAGTAAAGCTGGAGGGATTGATGTACTGCATCATATGTCCCCACATGGCGCCGGCAAGCCCCGCGAAAAAGCCGGAGACGGCAAACGCCATGAGCTTGGATTTCACAACGTTGATTCCCATCATCTCCGCGGCGATCCCGTCCTCGCGGATGGAGATCCACGTGCGGCCGTAGTTGGAGTAGATGAGGTTGCGCAGAATCACGATGGTCAGCACGGCGACGGAGAAAACCCAGATAAAATTCGTGCTTTTGGGCAGTCCCACCATTCCGCGAGGGCCGCCGATATAATCGATGTTATTGAGCAGATTGACAATGATCATGTTGAAGCCCAGGGTGATGACCGCCAGATAGTCCCCCGAGGTTTTAAACGCGGGGATGCCGATAAGATAAGCCAGAACCGCCGTAAAAATGCCGCCGATCAGCATGGCCAGGGCGAAGGGGACGTGAAACATCACGGTGCCAATGGCCGAAATATAGGCGCCGGACGCCATGAATCCCGCGTGCCCGATGGCGAACTCTCCGAGAAAGCCGTTAATGAGATTGAGGCTTGCCACCAGAATGGAGTTGATGCCCATAAGCTCTATGACCTGCATCACATACCCGTTGAAAACGCCGGTGCTGCCAAGAACCTCGATCACCACGCCGACCGCCAGCACCATGCCCCAGAACACGTACTTTCCGCCTTTGCTTTTCAAGGTGTTTCACCTACACTTTCTTGACCACCGGCTGGCCAAGCAAACCTGTCGGCTTGAGCAGAAGCACGATGATCAGAATGGCAAACGTGATGCCGTCCCGGAAGGTGGAGGGCAGGAGGGCGGCCGCGAAAATCTCCACGAAGCCAAGGATGAAGCCGCCGATGAGCGCGCCGTCAACCAGCCCGATGCCGCCCATCACGGCGGCGATAAAGGCTTTCCAGCCGATGGCCGCGCCCATGTACGGGTCCACGACCGGATACGCCATTCCGTAAAAGATGCCCGCTGCCGCCGCCAGCGCAGAGCCGATGCCGAAGGTGGCCATGATGACCGTGTTGATGCTGATGCCCATGAGGACCAGGGATTCCTGGTTATCGGCCACCGCCCGCATGGCCTTGCCGATCATCGTGTTCTGAACGATGAAGCGCAGCGCAAGCATAAGGCCGATGGATACCACGATGATGAGTACCGTCAGGCTTGACACGGTAACCCCCCCGATGCTGGGGTACTTCACATCCATCAGCTGGGGGAAGTTTCTCTGCTGCCCGCCGATGGTGGCGCGGGTAAAGTTCTCCAAAAAAAGGCTCACGCCCAGGGCCGTAACGATGAGGGACATGCGCGGGGCGTGACGCAGGGGCCGGTAAGCGATTTTTTCAATCAGAATACCCAGACAGGAAGCGATGATCATGGAGAGAATCAGGGTCGCGACAAAGGGAAGTTTCAGATAAAGAGCGATGAAATAGCCGAAGATCGCGCCGGCCATGAAGAGGTCCCCGTGCGCGAAGTTGATGAGGCGAAGGACACCGTAGACCATGGAATAGCCTAAAGCGATCAGGGCGTAAATACTTCCGAGCTGAAGTGCGTTGATGAGCTGCTGCATAATATAGCTCAAGTTGGTCGACCTCCTCACATGAGGACAGACGGGGATCGTCCATGTCCCCGTCTGTCCGGCGCAGATAAGCAGCTAAGGAATGGGTTTACGGCTTGACGGTTGCAGCATAGGTATATTTGCCGTCCACGATCTTGATCATAACGGCGCTCTTGACTGGATCGCCGCTTCCTTCATAGGAGATGGAGCCTGTTACGCCGCTGAAGTCCTTGGTAGCGGCCACCGCGTCGCGGATCGCCGTCTTGTCGGTGCTTCCGGCCTTCTGGATGCCAGCGATGAGAATCTTGATGGCGTCGTAGGTCAGGGCCGCCGTGGCGTCGGGCGTACTCTTATATTTGTCGTTATAGGCTTTCAAAAAGGCTTTAAGCTCGGGAACGTCAGCGTCTACCGCGTAGTGGTTGCTGAAATAAGTACCCTCGAGAAGGGTGTTGCCCGCCAGGGTGAAGAGGTCGGGGGAGTCCCAGGCGTCGCCGCCCAGGAAGGTGGCGGAGAGGCCCAGCTGCTGCGCCTGTTGGAGCTGTAGGGCGACTTCGTTATAATAGTTGGGCAGGAAGAGCACTTCGGGGCTCGCGGCTTTGATTTTCGTGAGCTGGGACTTGAAGTCTTTGTCGCCGGTCTGGTAGCTTTCAAAGGCGACGATCTGGCCGCCGAGGGCGGTAAAATCATCCCGGAAGACTTCCGCCAGGCCCTTGTTGTAGTCGCTGGCCACGTCGTAGAGGACGGCGGCCGTCTTCGCCTTGAGGGTATCGTATGCAAAGGTGGCGTTCACCTTGCCCTGGAAGGGATCGATGAAGCAGGCGCGGTAGACGTAGCTCTTATCCTTGGTTACGTTGACATTGGTGGCCCAGGAGCTGATCATCACGGTCTTCGCGCTCTCCGCAATGGGGGCGCCGGCGTTCGCGCATTTGGATGTGGGGGGGCCGATAATCCCAATCACGTTATCCTGGTTGATGAGCTTCTGAAATACGTTGGCGGCCGACTCGGGCTTGTTCTCGTCGTCGCCCACCACCAGCTCAATAGTATAGGTCTTGTCGCCGAGCTTCAAACCGCCGGCGTCATTCACTTCCGCCACGGCGAGATCGGCGGCATTTTTGCTGGACTGGCCGATTTGGGAAATATCCCCGGTCATCGGAGCGGACAGACCGATTTTGATGACGTTTTTGGAAGACGAGCTGCTTCCGGAAGAACAGCTGGCAAGAGGTAGGGCCAGCGCCAGTGCCATCACTAAGGAAATGGGCTTAATCGCTGCTTTTTTCATTCTCATCTCTCCTTCACACATTTTGGTGCGCTTGCGGTTTATATAATCGGCGCTGTAAGAAAACCCGCTGGCAACAGCCGCTCGATGATATACAGTAGTGCCGGTAATTATTTGCTTTGCACGGGAACTGCGGATTCGCATGAAAAAAAGCAAAAAGACGAAGAGTCCCTTTAAGACCTCTTCGTCTTTTAAACGCCGTGTACGCTTTTCTGTTTTCGGTACAGATTTTGAAAAAAGGACGAAGAGTTCCCGTGAGACCTCTTCGTCCTTTTAACAAACGTGAAAAGTATTAAATTATGGATTGACTTAACAGTTTCTTAACATACTGTCATTATAGCACTCTACCAAATAAATGCAACAAGAAATTTGAACAATATATTGAAATTTTAGTTTTGCAGGATTGTATTTTTCAGCCAAATGAAGGTTGCTCAGGGCGAAATAGAGCCCAAAAGTGCAACACGTGTGTTCCCATGATTCAATTTTGCGGATTTGAATAAACCTAGGGGGGCGGAATTTTGGGTGTATCACAGCCCCCCGCACGGCAAGTTTCACGCTTTTCCGCGCCGCACTGCCGGTTTTGCCCGGCAGAGCTTACGCTCTGAGATCCCGGAGGGCGGGGTAGAGCTTCTTGAATTCCTTGTACTTGGCGTCATATCGGTTCGAAATCTCCTCGTCCGGATAAATGACGCTCGTAACCTTCACCGCCCGCCTGGCCAGCTCCTCGGCCGAAGCGCAGACCCCGCAGCCCACAGCGGCGAGCATGGCCGCGCCCAGGGCGGGGCCCTCGTCGGTTTCGATGGACTCCACCGGCAGGCGCAGCACGTTCGCGATGATGGATTTCCACACGGCGCTCTTTGCCCCGCCGCCGCAGATTCTGGTTTTTTTAATGTCCACACCCAGGAAGCGCGCGATTTCCACCGAGTCGCGGATGGCGAAGGCGACGCCCTCCAGAATCGCCTGTGTCATCTCCTCCCGCTTTGTGCCGAGGCTGAGGCCCACGAAGGCGCCCCGCACCTGGGTGTCGTTGTGGGGGGTGCGCTCGCCCATCAGGTAGGGCGCGAACAGCACGGAATTGTTCCCCAGCTCCCCAATGGCGTCCTGCTCCTGTCCGTAGGACGCCGACCTGAGGATTTCGTCTATCCACCACTTGTAGCAGGAGGCGGCACTGAGCATGCAGCCCATGAGATGATAACACCCGTTTGCGTGGACGAAGGAGTGGATGGCGTGATTATTCGGCAGCTTAAAGCTGTCCGAGGCGATGAAAACGGTCCCGGAGGTGCCGATGGAGAGATTGCAGTCCCCGTCTTTCACCGTCCCTGTGCCGATGGCGGCGGCCGCGTTGTCCCCGGCCCCGGCGGTCACCTTCACCGCCGTCGTAAGGCCCAGTGCCCGGGCAGCCTCGGGCAGCAGCGTTCCCACCACCTGGAAGCTCTCGTAAAGCGTGGGCAGCTGGCACGGGGAAATACCGCATAGATCAAGCATTTCCTCCGACCAGCGCTTATGAGCCACGTCCAGCAGCAGCATGCCCGAGGCGTCTGAATAGTCGGTGCAGAAGGTCCCCGTCATCCGGTAGGCCAGGTAGTCCTTGGGCAGCATGATTTTTTGAATTCTGTTGAAATTATCCGGTTCGTTGTTTTTTACCCAGAGGAGCTTGGGCGCGGTGAATCCGGCGAACGCGATATTTCCCGTCCACCCGGCGAGCTTCTCTTCGCCCACGGTCTCGTTTAAGTATCTGGTTTCCGCCGCCGTTCTTCCGTCGTTCCAGAGAATGGCGGGACGGATCACCCGGTCCTCGCCGTCCAGAATGACGAGGCCGTGCATCTGTCCGCCGAAGCTGATTCCGGCCACCTCGCCGGGATCGAATCCGGAAACCAGCTCGCGCACGGCGGCGGCAGTCCCCTCCCACCAGTCGGAGGGGTTTTGCTCCGACCAGCCGGGCCTCGGAAAGCTCAGGGGATATTCTCTCACGGCGGTATTGAGGATTTTTCCCTCCCGGTCCGCCAAAATAGCCTTGACGGACGAGGTGCCCAGATCGATGCCGATAAACGTCATGCTCTTTTTCACCCTTTCTAGGAATCAGAAGACTGCATTACGGAAAACAGAACCGGCAGCTCTACTCAGACTTTTGTTCAAAAAGCTTATTTGCCTCGTCGTACCCTTTTGAAACGATTGTGATCACTCCGGAAAGATAATCGCTCTTCATCGTATAGATACCCGTGTCGCCGGCAACTGCGCAGAAGACATAGCTTGCTCCCTCAATATACCCGGCATCCATATGATAAACGCCGGGATTTCCTTTTTCATCCGTATAATGGACCGTGACGGAAAAGGTCGGAGCGTCCTTCCCCGCGATGAGGCTGGTTTCAAGATCCTCCTCGGTGGCGTCGTAGGCAACGCAGGCCGCGTAACTAAGACCGATCATTTCCGAAACCAGCTGCTTTGTGACCGCCGCTTCCGTCACATCAGCGCCGTCCCGGTAAACAGCCGTCACCGTTTTCCCGTCGGCGTTTTTCGTGTGCTCAAAGACGAACGTGGTATCAAAAGCGCCGTCGATGGTCAGCGAATTAATCGATTCGGCAGAGAAGTCCGGTATCGGGGGCAGAAGTGCCATGGAGTAGATGCTTCTGGAAAGATATTTGTAGAGGGTGGCATCCACGGTGTAGACGGTGTCGGAATCGCTGCGCATGATGTAGTAATTATCGCCCGTGAGATTGCCGAGAGTAAGCGTTACAGACGTTCCGGCTTTCGATACCGCGGTGATCGACCCGTAAGAATCGTCAAATCCGTAAGCCTTTGGAGCCTCCGGGTTCTCGATCACGCGAACGGCGGGCAGCGCGCCCAGAAGATCGGTCATTTCCCGCAGGCAGCTGTTATCCAGCGGAAAGGCGCTGTGACCGGTCCACTGCCACTTTCCGCCGTCCTCATTAAAAGAGAGCGTGGTGGTCGGATTTGTGTAGCTGATTTTTACGATGGAGTCCATCTGCAGGACATAAACGGGCCCCTCGTTCGGTTTCTCCGTTTTCCCGTATCGGGAAATAAGAAAACCGCCGAAGCTGATGCAAAGAACGACCAGGACCAAAAGCAGGACAAGGAGCTGTCTCTTCTGATTTATATTCATAGATTACCTCAGAGATTCCGGCGGCGCAGCCACGTGACGAAGCCGGCAATGAGAATCAGCGCCGGGAGAACGAAGATGAAGAGCACGTTCCAGATCATCGGGTTTTTCACGCTGTTGTAGCTGACGGCCAGATTTTTGGCGGGGATTGAGGTGTTTGCGGTGTCCTTAAAGCCGGCTTTTGCGGTTCTCACGAACATATCCACGTTGCCCAGGCTCGTAAAGCTGCCGGTAATGGCTTCGCTGATAAGGGAGGAGGAGGCGTACACCGTGAGGCTTCCGCCCGTCTTGTCGCTTGATACTCTGCAGCCGAGCACGTAGATGCCCTGCTCCTGCGTCTCCTGGGTCACCGCGTATCCGTTGCCGGAGGTGGTGAGGAAGGTATCGGTGGAATAGCCCTCGGGCGCCTCCTCGGTCAGCTCCAGAACGCGGACGTTTTCCATCAGCAGCGAGCTGCTCTCCAGCCCCTTCGTAAGGGCCGAGGTCATGGAGATTTCCGGGAAAATGCGGTAGTAGGAGGTGCCGTAGTAGCTGCTCATATCGGCCGTATACCCATTTTTAAGGATCAGGCCGAAGCTCCCCAGCACGGTATTCCAGTTGGGCAGCTTCGTATCATCCTGGGCGAAGAGGAGGATCACCTGCCCGCCGCGAGCGATGTATGTTTGAATGACGCCCACCTCATCCGCCGCCAGATCGCCGGTGGGCGCGTTGCACACCAGCAGAGCGCAATTCTCCGGAACGCCGTTTTCGGCGAGGAGATTCGTCGTTTGCAGGTTGAAGTGGATTTTTTTCAACGCGGCTTGGATGGTGCCGGAAAGCTCGGTTTCTCCGTGCCCCGCCGTCACGTAGCATTGCCGCATGCTGCTGGAGACCACAAAGCCCACCGCGCTCGTAAGAAGGCCCTCGCAGTCGAAGCCAAGCTCGGTTTTAACGCCTGTGGTTTTATAAAGCAGGTCGTTGTAGGTGATCATATCGGAAAGATTGATGATCTGCTGATTGCCCGTCTTCGCGCAGGAGACCACCACCGTGTTTTCCTGGGTCTTGTAGGTGTCCAGCACCGAAGGATACCGGACCGGATCCTCGTGCCGGACGGTGAGATTGCCGGAGAGGGCCGCGTAGGCGGTTAAGAATTTCTCGATTCTCTCGTCCACGGAGCCTTCCTGCGCCACGACCACGATTTCAACCGGGGTATCCAATGCGCCGAGAAGCTTCACCGACTGGTCGGTTACGGTGTAGAGTCTGCTCTCAGACATGTCGTACTGGGTCAGGCTGGCGGGCAGCTGGGCCAAGAACAGGTTGAGGATCAATACGATCGCCACCGCGGCGGCGAGGATCATCCCCCGGTAGAGGCCTTGTTTTGAGCGCGGGGCCTTCCGGTCGGGCTTTTTCTCTTCCATGACCGCGCCCCCTCAGTCCCATCTGCGCTTTTCGATCACCTGAACGGTCAGGTAAATCATCAGCGCGATGAGGGAAAGATACAAAACCAGGCCGCTCCAGTCAAACACCATGTAAAAGGCGAAGTTTTTAAACACGGTGTAAAGCCCCAGCCGCTCCATGAGGCCTGGCAGAAGGCCGGCGAAGAGGGAGGAGTCCAGCCAAAACACGCAAAGAAACGCACACGCCCCCACGCCGAAGACCCCTCCGGAAAGGCCCCAGCTGTGGGAATAAGCCTCCAGCGCCGCGCAGAGCAATAGCAAAACAACGAGCATTCCGCCCAGGGAGCCGAGCGCCGTCTTGGGGAGATAGATGACCAGGCTGTTCCACATATGCAAGAGAAACACCACGGCAAAGGTGCCGATTGCCGCGATGATCTGGCTCTCCGTGAGGGAGGAAATGAACATGCCGATGGCAATATAGACGCAGCCCCAGAGGAAGAAGACGAGAATGGCCAGATAATCGGTCGCGAGGTAAGCCGTTCCGCTGAGCCGGATAATCATGGGGCAAAGGCAGCAGATCATGAGCGGAACGGCGAGAACGGTGGCCATGGCGAGGAACTTGCCCAGCACCACCTCCGCTACGGAAACCGGCGCGGTCATCCAATACTGGTCGGTCTTCGTGTGCCGCTCCTCCGCAAAGGATCGCATCGTCAGGATGGGGATCACCAGAACATAAATAAGCCGGACCTTGACCAGCACGTAGGAGAAATAGGGATAGCCGCTGTCCATGTTGACACCCATGAAGTAGATGCCGAGAAAGCAGAGCAGCACGGAGATGACCACGGGTCCTGTCATGGAACTAAAGTAAGCGTTCACGTCTCTGTCGTAAATGACTTTCATGCCCGGACGGCCTCCTCTTCCTGCGCGGCCTTCGCGTCCTCCGCGATCAGATTCAAAAACACCTGCTCCAGTGTCGCCTCTGTCACCCTCATGGTGACGATGGGGCAACTTTCCTTCGCGAAGGCGTAAAACAGCCCGACGCGCGGGTCCTTTTCCTTGGGATAGGTGAGCTTTACTTCGACCTGGTTCCCCGATTGCGCGATAGTTAGAACGTTGATGCCCTGAACGGCCCCCAGAGCGCGCTGCACGGTTTCTACCGAGCTTTCCGCAATCAGTTCAAGGGAATTGTCTTTGCCGTAGCGCGCCTCCAGATTTTCCGGCGTGTCGCTGGCGATCAGTCTACCGTGGTTGATGATCAGGATGTGGTTGCACACCGCCTGAATTTCGGAAAGGATGTGCGAACTTAAAATAATGATGTGGTTTTTCGAGAGGGAGAGGATCAGCTCACGGATTTCGATGATCTGCTGCGGGTCCAGCCCCACGCTTGGCTCGTCCAGAATGATGACGGGGGGAAAGCCGATGATCGCCTGGGCAAGGCCCACGCGCTGCCGGTACCCCTTGGAGAGGTTCTTGACAACGCGGCTTCCCACCTGGGAAATATGGGTCATTTCCATGACCTTTTCCACCTGGCCGGGGATCTCTTTTTTAGGGACTTTTTTAAGCCCCGCGGCAAATTCCAGGGTCTCCTTCACCGTCATATCAGTATAAAGGGGGGGGATCTCCGGCAGATAGCCGATGAGCCTGCGCACCTCACCTGGTTCCTCGGAAATTTTGCGACCGTTTACAATGATCTCGCCCTCGGTGGGACTCAGGTACCCGGTCATAATATTCATGGTGGTGGATTTACCGGCGCCGTTGGGCCCGAGAAAACCGTAAATCTGCCCCTCTTCCACCGTGAAATTCAGGTGGTCGACGGCGCAGTGGGCGCCGTACCGCTTCACCAGGTTTTTCACTTCGATCATAAAAGCCTCCGAAACAATCTGCGGCCCCGCTTCGCCGCGCTTTTTCGTCATAACCGCCGTTAGCGCAGGAATCCTCGAATCCGGAAGATTCTTGCGCTAACATAATGTCCGCTGAATAAAACAAAAATATAGTCATATCAATGCTTCCAAGCTGTTTTTGTTCTATTCAGGGGCAAGGTTTTTGACTAATTATAGTCAAAAACCTTGCCCTTTTGATTTGCGGGTGTGTCCGCAAATCAAAAGGGACCGTCATCAGTGTATCTAAAGCGGCAAAACAGTGTTGTTTTGCCGCCCGAAAGGACAAAAATTGTCCTTTCGGCAAATGCAATTCGAAAATCGCATTTGTTCAGTGGACATTAACTATTATACTGTTTTTTATTGTTGGCGTAAAGCGAAGAGGTCCATCTTCTGCCCGACAACCCGCTTTTCGGCCTCATAGGAGGGCTTTTGAAGCCCCATGATCGTATAGCGGAAGGACGCATCGGCCACCGCCGCCGCAATGGGAGCGCTTTCGGCCACCAGCAGGTCGGTGCAGATATTGATTTTCGCGATGCCGTTTCGAATCGCCTCCCGGAGGGCCTTTTCGGGTGTGCCCGACCCTCCGTGCAGTACCAGCGGAATCGCAACCCGGGAAGAAATCTCTTTGAGCGTTTCAATATTCAGGCGGGGCTCCGCCTTGTAGACGCCGTGCACCGTGCCGATGGAGACGGCCAGGCAGTCAACGCCGGTCAGCGCCGCGAATTCTCTTGCCTCGGCGGGGTCGGTCAGTACGCTCCCGCTCTCCCCGAGGCCGCCCTCGGCCCCGCCCACGTGGCCCAGCTCGGCCTCCACGCAGGCCCCATACCGGCGTGCCAGCTCAACGACCTGGGCGGTTTTAGCTGCGTTTTCTTCAAACGGCAGAGAGGAGGCGTCGATCATCACCGAGGTAAAGCCCGCATCCAGCGCCCGCCTGATTTGGTCGACAGAAGCCGCGTGGTCTAGATGCAGCGCAAAGGGCAAAGAAGTATTCTGCTCCATGATCTGCGCGAGCAGAAAGACGTTCTTATACCCGAAGAATTCGGTCTCCTCGGGGCAAATCTGCAGAATGGCGGGCAGGCTGCGCTCCTTGGCGCTTTCTATCACCGCCCTGGCGGAATTAAAGGACCAGAACTCGAAGGCACCCAGCGCGTACCCACCGCGGCGGGCGTCCTCAAGCATGCCTTTCATGGATACCATTGGCATCCGTCATCCCTCCCGTCCGGTTTTTTTCTCCGAGAACAGGGGCAGCACGCAACGGATGATGCGGTTAAAATTTTCCGCATCCCAGGCGCTTCTGCCGATGAAAAGCCCGTCCACATGCTCCTGAACGATTAGCTCGGCGGCGTTTTGATTGTTGACGCTGCCGCCGTACAAAACGGGAATATCCGAACCCGCTTGCCCACCGAAAATCTCCCCGAGGCAGTTTTTAATGACAAAATGTTTTTCTTCCGCGTACTCCGACGTGGCTGGCTTGCCGTTTACGCCGATGGCCCAGACCGGTTCGTAGGCCACCCAGAGTTTTTGAGCCTGCACGGGAGTAACATCCTTGAGGCCGCACTTGAGCTGAATCCGCAGAATTTCATCGGAAATGTTGTTTTCCTTCTGCTCCTCCGTTTCGCCCACGCAGAGCAGCGCGGTAAAGCCGTGGTCCAGGGCGCTTCTCACCTTCAGGTTTTCTTCCTTGTCCTGCTCGCCGAAGACGTGGCGGCGCTCCGAATGGCCGACCATCACCAAATCAATTCCGATTTCTTTGAGCATCAGCGGGGAGATTTCGCCGGTGAACTGCCCTTCCTCCGCCCAGTTCATGTTCTGCGCACCGAGCAGGATCTCCTCGGAGGAAACCTCCCCGCGGGCATGGCTTAAAGCCGTATAGGAAGGGATCACGAAGAGCTGCATCTCGTCCCGGCTGATGTCGCAGGTCAGTCGCCTGAGGGTGGAGAGAAACTCCTTTGTGTTCCCGATGGTCTTGAACATCTTGGTGTTGGTTCCCAAATAGATTTTATCCAGTCTGGCCAAATGAGCCTCCCTTTCTCAGTCCAAAGATTTGACGTAACGGTACATCGCATCCAGGATAATCGAAACGGAGGTCGCACCGGCATCCTGATGGCCCACGGCCCGCTCGCCCAGGTACTGGGCTTTTCCGAACCTTGCAACAAAGTTTTTGGAGTTTTGAGTCCCCTGCGCGGCGGCCTCGGCGCCGTCCTTCAGAAGAGCCGTGAGGTCGCTCTTGTCGGCCTTTTCCATGGCGATGACGGCTGGCTCAAAGGCGTCCACCATGGTCTTGTCGCCCACCTGGGCCTTGCCGCGCTCCTTGATGGAATCCAACGCTTTGCGCATCATAACGGCAAACTCGGCCCCGCCCAGCTCGGTGATTTTATCCAGGCCCTTGACGCCCCCCAGAAACATGGAACCGAAAATGACGCCCGAAGCGCCGCCCATGGAGTTGAGCATGGCCATGCCTGTGGTTTTAAAAACGGTGTTGACATCTTCAAAGGGGCCTTTTTCCGCCAGCTGGGCCTTGGCTTTTTCCATGCCGCCGGACATACCGATGCCGTGGTCGCCGTCGCCGATGGCGCTGTCCACCTGGGTCAGATAATCCTTGCTTGCGATAATGGCGTCGCAGGCGGCGGCGACCATTTCGGCAACCTGTTTGGTGAGGATACTCTTCATCCTTCGATGGCCTCCCTCGCGTAGTAGGGGGAGTAGCAGGGCGCATCGTAATATTTCTTAATTTCCTCATCCAGCTTCAAAATGGTGATGGAGAAGCCGCCCATCTCCTGGCAGGTGCAAAACTTCTGGATTTCAGCGTCATGTACGCCGAGGCCGTCCGCCGAGAGGTGCTTGCTCAGCTCATTGTAGACGATATTCAGCTCCAATAGGGTGGTGGCGCCCAGCCCGTTTACCAGAACGGCGATCTCCATGCCCGCCCCGAGACCCATTTCCTTCTTCAGCTCGCCGTACATTCTGGAAACCAAATCGCGGGCGGGTTTCATTTCGGTGCGCTCGATGCCCGGCTCGCCGTGCAGGCCCATGCCGAACTCGATTTTGTCCTCCGGCAGCTCGAAGGTGGGCTTGTCAAGCCCGGGAATAGATCCGGGATAGGTGGCGAGACCGATGGAGTTGATGTTGTCTCTGGCTTTTTCGGTGATGCGCACAACTTCTTCCAGGCTGAGGCCCGCGTCCGCGGCGGCTCCGGCGACTTTAATCACAAAGATATCGCCCGCGATGCCCCTTCTGGTGTCGAACCGCTCCTTCGGCGCGGATGCGCAGTCGTCCCACACCCGGACGTGGGCGGTCTTTATGTCTTCGAATTCGCATAGCTCCTCGGCCATGTCGAAATTCATGTTGTCTCCGGCATAGCAGCCGTAGATGAACAAAACGCCCCTGCCCTCATCCACCGCCTTGGCGGTCTCGAAAATGAGCTGGGGGTTGGGCGCGGCAAAGATATTGCCGCTGGCCACCGCATCGGCCAGGCCCTTGCCGGCAAAACCGCTGAACAGAGGCTCGTGGCCGGAGCCGCCGCCGATCACAATGGAAACCTTGCCTTTTCTTCTTCCCTTATAGGTAAAAGCGGTGGGGTAGCCGGGGACTGCCTGGTAAAGGCGGCTGTAGGCGGCCAGATAGCCGCTGAACATCTCCTCGACGATGTTGCCGTCCAGATTCAATATCTTCTTCATACTCAACATTCTCCTTACAACCGGTCATGGTTATTTATTCCACATTTCTGTGGCGGCCGGACATTTTTTCAAAGCTCAACCCGGGGACCTCGTCCACGATGGTCATGATAATCATATCGAAAATAATCAGCAGGCACTGCTCAAACAAATTGCCCATGGGCTGGAAGGAAGGCACCACCTTATCCCTGCCGCGGTAGACAGCGGCGGGGACGAAGAACACCTTGTCGGCCACCTCGGCGGCGGTTTTGCCGCTGGGAGAGCCGGTGACCACATAAATCATGCCGCCAGCGGCTTTGGCGCGCCTGCAAATGTAATCGATGTGGCCGATTTCACCGTCGCCCAGGGTGGCGATGACCAGATCGCCCTTCCCGATACTGGGGGTGGTGTCGTCCCAAATCCAGTGAATTTCCTTGCCCATATGCATGAGGCGCATGGCAAAAGCTCGGGTGGCCATACCTTCCCTGCCCACGCCGATTAAAAAAATTCGGTTGTGCGCCTTAATAGTCTCGATGAATTCACACATGCTCTTTGTGTCGAGAGCCTCGTAGACTTTTCTATGCTCAGAGAGTATCGTCTCGTACATTTCCTTATATTCCATGCTGCACCTTCTTTCAAAATATCAGCAGCCGAGGGAAACATGGAGGAAGTCCATGGACTTCTTCATGCCGTCGTAGACGTGATCATCTTCATCCTCAAAAATGGTGACCACTTCAAGGTACTGCACAATATGGTCCAGCCCCGCTTCGGAGGTCGCCTTCTGAATGAGTTCCGGGGTGATGATGCCGTCCCTCGCGGTAAAGTCCCAGTGACGGTCCCACATGCCGTCCGTCTGCTGAAGATGGATCGCCCCGACGTAGGGCGCGCACTCTTTGAGCCAGAGGCCCATGTCGGCCTCCTCCTTTAGCAGGGGTTTAAAGAGCGCGTGGCCCCAATCCAGGAGGAGCTTGATGGGGATGGCGGTACCCTCCAGGTCCCGCATCATTTTGACGCTTACATCGGGGCTGTGGGGGAACTCCGTCCAGAGGGGAGTGGCCTCGATCTGAATTTCCTTAATACCCTTTTCCCTGCCGTAAACCGCCAGCCTCCGCAGGGAATCGAGCAGTGCTTCATACAAAAATTCTCTGCGCGCCGGATTCCGGGCGTCATCGTAGGACATGCCGCCGGCAGGGGTGCCCATGACTCCGGCGCCCATCTCGGCTGTCAAATCGATGGCTCTCTTAAAATACTCAAAAGCAATTTCCCGTTGGGTTTCAGACGGGGCAAGCAGGTGAGCGTAGCTGTAATTGGCAAGGCCGCCGAATGTACCGTCGATCACGAGGCCCTCCGAGGCAAAAGCTTCCCTGTATTCATGGGCCATCTTATTGCGTTTATCATCCGGCCACCAGGGGTCGATCAGATCCCAGGTAAACTGGATATGCCTCACGCCGAAGTCTTCTTTG
Source organism: Bacillota bacterium (assembly GCA_023459875.1). Classification (GTDB taxonomy): domain Bacteria; phylum Bacillota; class Clostridia; order Oscillospirales; family Oscillospiraceae; genus JAEWRY01. The sequence goes on along the minus strand of JAEWRY010000047.1, from coordinate 30,181 downwards.
CACAGTTTCGCCAAACGTTCCGGTTCGATCCACCGCTTGACGGCAAAGGACAGATTGAGTCCAAGTTCCAAAATCTTTTCATCTCCTTGTCAAAATCCCATGGCACAGCTCAAAACCGCTTGCGTTCCGGTTACTGCTTGGGAGGATTGTGAATGTCTTCCATCCCGCTTTCTGCCACAATCACATCGCGCTGCAGCTTTGCCTTCTGCCTCTTCCGCTCGGAAATGATGGCGGAGATGGAACCGAAGGAGATGGCGCACACCACGACGATACCACTGACCGCCGACTGCCAGTAAATGCTGACGCCCATCAGAACGATCAGGTTGGAAATCACGCTGATGATGGCGGCGCCGATGAGCGCGCCGGCCGGATTGCCGATGCCGCCGGTCAGGGCGACGCCGCCGATGACCGCCGCCGCGATGGAGTTCATGGGCCAGGTTTCGCCCACGGTCGTCTGCGCGGTACCCAGGCGGCAGACGTACAGAAGGCCTGCCAGCGCAGAAATGAGGCCGACAATGCAGTAAATCACGACGCGGATCCGGTTCACGTTGATGCCCAGAATCTTTGCGGCGTCACGGCTGTTGCCGATGGCGTAGATATAACGGCCGATTTTTGTTCTCTTGATTAAAAATAAGACTGCAACCAGAACGGCAAGAGTAAACAGGAAGGGAATCGGGATGATCCAGATGTTCGCTTTGCCAAGGAAGGAAATCGATTCGGGAACCCCGGAAATCGCTTTGCCCTTGGTCAAAACCAGGTTGATGCCGGCATATACGCTCTGCATGCCGATGGTGGCAACCATCGAATTGAGCCGCAGCTTTGTAATAAGCATGCCGTTGATAAAGCCAAAACCCAGGCCAAAGATCAAGCCAAGAATCAGCGCGATCCATGGATTGACTTTCGCGTTCACCATCAACATACCGCTCAAAATGCCGCTCAGCGCGGCAATCTTGCCGACTGACAGATCCAGTTCGCCGATGAGCAGCAGCAAGGACTGCGCAATACCGATCATGCCCACAAAGGCCAGGTCGCGGATCAGGGACTGACAGTTATAAATATCGAGGAAATAGGGGGATGCAACCGAGGCAAAAACCACCATGATGATAAGAACCAGTCCCATGGCCCCCATGTTGCTTTTGCCGAAAACACCTGTGACAGTTCTAAATACATTGGTTTTCTTCTTTTCCAATTTGATCAACTCCTATGTGTTAGCTCACACCGATTATGGCGCTCATGAGTTCTTCCTTGGGGGTACCGTTTGGAAATTCGGCTGTTTTGCTGCCCTGGTACATGGCAATGATTCGGTTGGAGCACTTTATAATCTCTTCCATTTCGGAGGAGATCAGGATAATACCTATGCCCTGCTCTTCCGCCAGCTTTTTCATCATGCGGTAAATTTCCGGCTTGGTGCCGACGTCGATGCCCTTGGTCGGCTCGTCGAACACCATAACCTTGGGTGTACTGACCATCGCGCGGCCAATAATCACCTTTTGTTGATTGCCGCCGCTCAGATAGCGGATTTCCTTCTCCATATCCGTCGTCTTAATGCCATATGTGTTGATGACGTCCTGTGTAAGTTCGCACTCCTTCTTTTTAGAAATCCCTATGCCGGACAGAAGGGCGTCCAGAATGGAAATGCTGATGTTTTCCCTTATGCTCAGAACGGGCAGAATACCCTGTCTCTTGCGTTCTTCCGGCAGATAAACATATCCGGCCTGTGTCGCCCGGCTTGAATTACCCAGCTTCAGCTCCTTACCGTCAATATATACCTGGCCGGAGTAAGCGGGGATATAGCCCAGAATGGCCTGCATGACTTCACTGCGGCCGGCGCCGACGAGCCCCGTAAAGCCCAGTATTTCGCCGCGTTTCAGGTCGAAACTGACGTTCGTAAACATCCCGCCGCTTAGGTTTTTGACCTCAAGAATCATATCGTTTAAAACCTTGCCCGAGTAAAAGACCTGATTTCTGTCAAGGCTGCGGCCGGTCATCTGCAGAATCACCCAAGGGATATCAACGCTCTTTATATCGGAATAGGCAATTTTCTTGCCGTTTCTGAAAACAGTAAGTACATCTCCCACCTCAAAAATTTCCTCCAGCTTGTGGGAAATGAAAACCACTGCCTTGTTTTCATTTTTAAGTTCTCTGATGACTTTAAAGAGAACCGCGGTATCCTCGGTTGTGAGGCTCGTGGTGGGTTCGTCCAGCATCAGAATATCATAATCCGTGTGCGCGATTGCGCGCACAATCTGAATGAGCTGCTGCGCGGAGACTGGGATATCCTTCACTAAAACGCCCGGGTCCACGTTGATTTGAAATTTCTCCAGCAGAGGCCTCGCTTTTTCCTCCAGGGATTTCTGACTGATTCTTCCCTTGATTCCCGATCTCTCAAAAGGTAAAAGCAAATTTTCGGCAACGGTCATGTAACCGAACAGGTCTATTTCCTGCGGTACATACGCGACCTTATTGAATAATCTTCTGTCCTTTAAGGCATCCCCGCCGTTAATGGTAATGGAGCCTTCCTCCGGAGTATACACACCCGTCAGGCAGCGAATCAATGTGCTTTTACCTGCGCCGTTCTCTCCGATAATGCAGTGGATCTCACCGGCGTTGAACGTGATGTCAACGCAGTCCAATGCAACGACCCCGGGGAACGTCTTTGTTATATTGTTCGCCTCTAATACTTTCACAGATAAACTCCTTTGTAAGCGGAAAGGGCTACAACTTATATTCAAAAATATTGAAATAAGCTGCAGCCCTTTCCTTACGTTAATTTACTTTACTTCACGTACCTGAGGGGAATCAGGAACCGGAAACGATCTTGATCCACTCGTCGATGTTGGTGGAGTCGATCCAGCCGATGCCGGTGTCCACGAGGCCGGAGGGCAGGTCAAGGCCCAGGGTCGCCTGGTACATAACCAGAACAGCCAGCATTCCTTGAGACTGAGGCAGTGTGGAGGAACAGGCGGTAATGGTGCCCTTCTTCACGTACTGAAGGATTTCGATGAGGTTATCCATAGCCACGAAGGTGATCTTGCCAGCCTTGCCGGCTTCTTCAATGGCCGCGGCAACGCCGGAGCCGCAGGCGTCGCAGTTGGTGTAGCCGACCAGATCGGGGTTGGCCGCCAGTGTGGCCGCCGCCTGGGACTGAGCGGTCTGGACGTTATCGTTATCAATGCCGCCTTCGATCACTTTGATATTGGGATACTGAGCCAAAGTCTTCAGATGGGACTGATAACGCTCGGCATGGTTGGAAGCGGAGGGATAGCCCTGCATAACAGCGACTTTGCCTTCAAAGTTGACCAGTTCAGCCAGCTTTTCGGATGCCAGAGAAGCCTGCTCGGCAAAGTTGTTGCCGACATAGGTGAGAGCGCCGGTGGAATCAATGCCGTCGAACAGGATAACGGCAATGCCCATATTCTGAATTTCGGAGATGATGCTTCTGCTGCCTTCGAGGTCAACAGGGTCCAGAGCAATCGCGTTGGGATGAGTTGCCGCCGCCTGTTCCAGAACCGCGTTCTGGGAAACTATGTCTGCGTTTTCCGGAGCCATATAGTTGATGGTGACGGTGACACCCAGCTGAGCTTCCAGAGCTTTTGCTTCCTTCACTGCGCCCTTGTTGACTTCGTCGAACCAAGCGTGTACGCACTTAGGAACGATGACGAAGGTCATATCTTTCGCGGTGGTGGTTTTAGCGCTTGCCGCTGGGGAGCTGCTTGCACTTGAGGGGCTTGCCGACGGGGTGGTGGAGCTGCTGCTGCAGCCGGCCATTAAGCCGACTACCATAACAAGAGCAAGCGACAGAGCTACTAGTTTCCTTGTCATATTTCTTCTCCTCGTTTAAAAATTCTCCACTATAAATCTATAATGAAGTTAACAATATTGTAATGAAATTTTAACTTGTTTTCAACACGAGGCGGTTTAGGAATGGTGTGACAATCTTTATACTTTTGTAGTATTGACAAATATTTAACAAGAATTCCTCTCCGAACTTATGATTTTTGACTATTTCATGCCGACCGCGTCCAGATTCAGAATTGTGTCGGATATTTCTTCGGCGTTTTCTTTTCTGGACTTTATGATAATCACCGAGGCCCCGTTCTGGGTGTACTCCTTCACATAACGTTTGATGATAGACACGCCCTGTGTATCGCAGAACATGAACGGTTCCAGCAGTACGATCACCTTCGGCCGCATAATCCGCCACCGCTCAAGCGCTACCCTGATCAAACCGTTGGTGTCATTCTCCAGCAAATCCGCGTCTTCCTGGGTTTCCCGTTCCCAGCTGGATTGATTGACGACCGACCTGGGCATTCGACTGCCGGAGAAAACGTAATCAAGAAAAGAAACCTTCTTGATGGAAGGCAAAAGCATATTCTCGCCGGACGACATATAGGGGAACAGCTCGTCAATCTTCCCGATTCGCGACGCGGAGACGATTCTGCTGTTCACAAAGTCATGCAGGCTTGAAAAAGCGCATCGCTTACCGTCCAGGAAAAAAACTGTTTCCCTGTGAATCTCCCGGCCGCTCAAAAGGCCGAAAAGGTCGCTCTTGTCTTCCCGGTTGAGCGTTACCAGCGAGGTGACCGACCCGCGCGGGAAGTCGAAGTCAAGGCGCGTTTTGTTACTCAGCTCCACTCCGCGCAGGGCATATACGATATCTTCGCCCGCGGCCTTGCTTGCCTTCCCTCCCGCAAAGGTTTCGTTCGGCAGGAACATATCCGTTACCCGGCTGACCGTGTCGTCAAAGTCACGCACTTTTTTTGCGATACGCCCTTCGCGAAACACGACATAAGAGTCGGCAAGGATGGTGACTACGTTTTCCGAGTGGCAGTCCACAATCGCGACCAGTCCGGTATTGAGGAGTCTCGTCATATTTTTTTTGAACTGCACGATATCCTCTGTTGTGCAGCCCTCGAACTCATCGCGGATAATGATGATTTTTTTACCGAGCAGATAGGCTTTTGCCAAATCCACCGTTCGTTTTTTGAGCTCCGACAGGCTTCCGAGCTTCACTTCGGGGTCGATCTCAATGGCAAGATCCGAGAACAGAGCCCGGGTCTCTTCGGCGAGCGTTTTGTTCAGGAACAGACGGGGAGCAAATTTCTTGTTGGTGAGTCCGATATATTCTGCGACCGTCCATCCTTCTATGGCGTAATTGATATCCTGAATCACAAAGGCTTTTTCCCGGAGCTCTTCCGCGGATACCACCACCCGCTCGTCAACAGCGATTTTACCGTGGCTGATCCACGCATTTCCGCTGATGATCTGCAGTACGACATCCTTTCCCGAATTGGCAAGCCCCAGGAAGGCCACGCATTCTCCCTCGGGGATATCAAATGAAATATCCCGCAGCGTTACCGTGGGGTTGAACTGCATATTCAGATTCCGCACACGGAGCACAGACTTTTTCACTACGTTCTGCCCATCCTCTCACTGGTAGCCGGCAGTATGATTTCCACATCGGTTCCATGGTTCGGCGTGCTATAGATATTCAATCCGTAATCATTTCCGTAGAGCAGCTGGATGCGCTTATGGATGTTGGTCAAAGCGATACTGGAATGTCGGGATTGTGACTGTATGTCGCTTATCTGGTTGCTGATGGAACGGTCCGAGCGGATCCGTTCATTAATTTCATTCAGTTTTTCGCTGTCCATTCCGCAGCCGTTATCGGAAACGGTGATAATCATATCCTTGCCGATCAGGTTGAGGTTGATGATGATCTCGCCGTTCTCCATGGTGTCTTTCAGCCCATGGACAATTGCGTTTTCCACAATTGGCTGCATGGACAGCCGCGGGATCAGATAATCCAGCGCAATCTCCTCTTCCTCCTCGATATCGATCTTCAGCTGATAGCGGCTGTCAAACCGATACTCCTGGATCATCATGTAATTTCTGACGTTGGACAGTTCGTCGCGAACCGTAACAAGGTCGCCGCTGCTGCTGATGCTGTAACGGAAAAAACCGGCAAGCGCCTCCACCATCTTTGCGATTTCCCTGTTGCCGTCAACCAGTGCCTGGCCACGGATGGTATCGAGCGTATTATATAAAAAATGCGGGTTGATCTGGCTTTGGAGTGCCGTTAAGGTTGCCTGTTTATCCAGAAGTACCGTGTCGTTCTCCAGCGTGGCCTGCTTCATGCGGGCTTTTAAGATCTCAGCGATATCCTTTGCGAAAATAACATCCTTGGCATTCTGATCCAGCAGATTTTCGGCAATATCTTTCTGCGTCTTACAATCGCCCAAAAGCTTGCCCAGTCGCAGCACCGGCACCCCGAAATCCTTCAGCCAGAATATGAGCAGCAGAATTTCAATGATTACCAGGATAAACGGCGAGAGATATTTGTGACTGACGAAAAGCCCCAGCCGTCCCATGGAAATTGCGGCGGCCAGAAGGATCGTCTGCAAAAAAATGTAAGTTAAATTCTTTTCAATCCATTTCATTGCCGGCCTCTTAAGAATACAGTTTTCTGTAAATCACCGGCTTTATGCCGATCATCTTAGTAAACAGGCGGCTGAAATACCGGATATCTTTGTAACCTACTTTTTCAGCAATGGCAGCAATGGTCTCGTTGCTGCTCACCAGCAGCTCTTTCGCGGCGTCCATCCGGACATTGACGAGATAAGCGCTGAAATTGATCCCTTCCTCTTTTTTAAACAGGACGCTGAAATAGACCGGGTTCAGACCAACCAGGTCGGCAATGTCTTCCAGAACTATTTTTTCTCCGCAATGCTTCTGAACATATTGCTTCGCCTGCCGTATCGGTTTTTTCGACTTGACCTCCTGAATTTCCCGGAAGCCTCCCAAATAGGCCAAGAGATCGTCGGTCAGCGCTTTTTGCAGCTCGTTTATCGTGCAGCAGTGATTAATTTTCTCGCTAAGAGCTTCCAACAGATCCTCGCACTCCTCGCCATGGTCTTCCACCCAGTCAAAGAACCATCTGGCGCATTTATCGGCAATATCGTATCCGCAGCTCCAGTCAACCGATTCTCCTGCGGCAAGATCTTCAAACACGTGAATGAGGCAATGCTGCATTTTTTCGGGCGCGTAAATATCCAGCGAGGCTTCAAAGCTTTCCTTGCTGCCGCGCAGGTAAGTTTTCACCGCGTCCGGAGGCAGGACCTTTAGATTCTCGGCGTAAATCAACCGGCCTGTCCCCAGTTTGATCCGGCTTTTAATTGCATGCTGGACGCTCTGGATGGAACGAAGGATTCCTTCCATACTGCCGGCCTCGACGCCGATGCCGATGGTAACCCGGTATCTTTCGAAACCAAGCAAATATTTCTGGATATCGCCCAAAATCATGCTGACTTTGTTTTTTACCTGCTTAGAAAGCTCGGGCGGATAAACGAGAAGACAATAGAGATGCATGTTCGGCTTTTCGCAGAGTACAGCGTCCCGGACGGCAGGCCCAAGACCTTCCGTCACGATGGAAACGACCTTTTCCATCGTAATCTGATTCTGCTTTTTTTCCGTTTTTTCAATCTGCCGGCAATCCAATTTGATATCAAGGACTCTGGCGACCATATGGTCCAGATCGAACTCGCCCTCCTCCGCCAAACCGCGGACGACGGAGTTTTCTTTGCCGTCGATCAAATCGGAAAGTAAGTTTTTCCTGACCAGTCTTTCCTTATCCTGAATCGTTCTGAGATAAATCTCTTCCTGGTCTTTTTCATGTGCCTTGACTTCAAACTCGCTGCAGATTTTAGCCAGGGCGGCATTCAGCTCATCCCCGTCGATGGGCTTGAGCAGGTATGCGGTCACGTCATACTGCAAGGCTTTGTGCGCGTAATCGAAATCTTTATAACCGCTGATCACGATGAAAGGAAACGCTTTGTTGATTTCTTTGACCTTCGCGATTAAATCAAGTCCCGTCATCCTAGGCATCCGAATATCTGTGATCACGATATCCACATGCTTTTCGCAGATCACCCGGTAGGCGTCTTCCCCGTTGTTCACAATATCCACGCACTCCAGGTTCAGAGCATCCCATTGAATCAGAGCCTTTACCAGCATGCCGATGCGAAATTCGTCATCGGCAATCAGCACTTTTCGTTTTTCGCCCATACTTTCCCCCTCCGGAAACATCTTTGGTAGCCAGACGCAGGATTTTTCATCGGATCCAAACAAGTAAGTCATTTAAATATGATTTGCGCAGCAGAATGGGACAAAAAGCGAAGGCAAAACGACTACGTTGATTTCCCTGATTGATGTTCCGGGCCGTCTGCCCTATTCGTTCTCGTAGTCGTAAATTCTCTGGATTTTCGGCATGGAACGGGACATGGGATCAAAGGTAGCGTTCAGGTATTCTTTCACAAGGCATTTGGCCAGTTCAATGCCGATGACCTGTGCGCCCATCGTGATGATATTCGCGTGATTACTGAGTTCCGCTCGCTCGGCGGCATAAACGTTGCTTACCAGCGCGGCATAAGCGCCTTTCACCTTGTTTGCCGCAATGCAGACGCCGATGCCGGTGCCGCAGATCAGTATTCCGCGGTCATATTCCTTCGCGGCCACCGCTTTGGCCAGCGAGATTGCGGTATTGGCATAAATTGAGTCGTCGCTGCCAAAATCGGTACACTCATGGCCAAGGCTCTCCACAAAGGGAATCAGTTCTTTTTTGAATTCAGTTGCATTCGGGTCGCAGCCGATCGCTATTCTCATATTCAGCACTCCTTAAGATAAAAATTTAATCTTTGTGTTCAATCCAAAATTGGTTGGAGGCATATTTCAAGCAGGTGTTTCCAGTATCCACGCTCATTCAGGCGGCGGTACTGACTATATGCCGCAATGCAAAAAACACCCTGCCAATGGCAGGGCATCAAATTATGCACATTCTATTCTGCCATCCTTTAAGCATGGGTAGGCGCTGTGCTAACGTCTAAAAATCAGAAAAATATCATCACAATATTTGTCTATAGTTTACCACCGGGTACCGGTGATTACAAGAAGATTATTACCAATATAATAAGTCGGACGATGCTTTATATTTATATTTACCGCTTTTCTTCACAGAATTGTGTGAGGCCAACTTCAAAACAACTGAATCTCAAACAAAATGTATTAGTAGGAAAAGGGAGCTATAGTACATGATATTGTGCTTTTTCCCTATTAATTGTAACTTTTTAACGATTTTTAATGGTAATATTCTCTAGGAACAGCAGTCCAATAATGTATTATTTTGTTAAAAAAACATTGAACTTTCGGAAGGAATATGATTAAATAATTTACAGGTTTAGATATCATTTACTTATTGATGTCATTTTTGCACTATATGGATACATGTGCCTTTAAACTGTGCCGATTTATATGCGAAACAGTCGAGGATAAGGGAACTGCGAGCATCGTCCGGCTTTTGTCGGACTTTTTACTGTTTTTTTGACAAATATCTCAGATGTCCGGCTGTACGATTCTCTGGTATGCGGACTCTACATTTAAGAAAGGAATCTCGGAAAAAATGAAACTGAAAAAAAAGATTTTGCCCCTGCTCCTGTGTCTTTGCCTGCTCACACCGCTTGTTTTGGTTCCGGCGTCGGCGTCGGCAGCCGGGGCAAGGGTCGTTTTTTCGGCTTCCGCCCCCGATGCGGACGGGTTCTTCACCGTCAGCGTGACGGTGTACGACGCGACGTTCGAGGGAATTGAGTTTGCAGTCGGTTATAACTCCGATGTAGTTAAGCCTGCATCGTGGGACACAGGAAATACAACAGTAAGTGCTTTGGCATGTGTTGCCAAAGAGGATGCAGCAGACTCCATGTCTTTTTTCGGGAATATTTCTGATGAGGCCGGTGAATTGATCTTACTGGGGTATTCCGAGAGCGACCCCGATTTTTCCATAACAGCAGGTACTAATGGAGTAAAGTTATTATCCATAAGATTCAAGGTGGTCGGAGTTGGAACTTCGGGTCTGTGCATTGCGGATACGGTTGAAGGAAACGGTCTGTGCTATGACTATGTCATGATTCCCACAACCTTTGAATTCAGACTTCCCTCCGGATTAACTGAGAACAGAGAATCTTCCACAGAGATTTCCGAACCTGTTATGACGAAAGCTGAGCGTATGGAAAACACCGTCATCCTACAGATCGGCAACTACGCGGCGGATAAGGACGGCGAGCTCTGCCACATCTATCCGGGTGAAAAGCTGATCACTCCTTACATACAGGCCGACGAAAGCGGCAACGGACGCACCATGGTGCCCGTCCGCTTCGTGGCCGAAGAACTGGGAGCCTTGGTGGATTGGAACAACGATACGAAAACCGTCACCATAACGGCGGGCGGAAAGATCGTCATCATGACCATCGGCAGCAACACCTACACGGTGAACGGCATGGAGAAAACGATGGACGCCGCCGCCGAGATCAAGGACTGCGGCGACGGCAGCGGCAGCGGCCGCACAATGGTGCCGCTGCGCTTTGTGACCGAGGCTCTGGGCATGTCGGTGTACTGGGATCAGGAAAACAAACTGGTGATCATCACCGAGCAGGACGTTCCCTGGCAGGCGGACCGCGCCGCCGAGAAGGAACTGACGCAGGATGTCCTTCTGGTCATCTCCCCGCTTCTGCGGGATACCATACAGTAAGAAAGGCGGCATGGCAAATGAAAAAATTCTTCAGAACCGGGCTGTTGGCACTTGCTCTTATGATTCTTCTGGCAATACCCGCGTTCGCGGTTTCCTCAGTGGACCAGAGCAGCGGTACCTCCAACTGGACCTATACGGCAACCCTTGACGACCCATCCATTGCTAAAGACCAGATGTTCCTTCTTATCGTAATAAAGACGTCGTCGCTGAGCGATACCGGCGGCTTCCCGGCCACCCTCTCGGCGGGCGATATCCTCTATATTGATCAAAAGACGGCATCGGCTGAGGATCAGACGAACCATACCATCGTTTTTTCAAACTTTATTCCCATGAACTATGTTGGAGGCAAGGCGTTCATAACGGGAGACAATCTTTCAGGTCCGACATATCTTGGAGATTTACCGTCTCACGGAATCCTGGGCGATGCCAACGGCGACGAGTATGTTGATATAGCGGACATGACAGCAATTCGTGATCATATTCTTAAAAGAACAACGCTGACCGGAACGAAGCTCGCAATGGCGGATGTAAATAATGATACGCATATAGATGTTGCAGATATAACGAAGGTTCGTGATTTTATTCTCAAACGGATACCATCCCTAACATAAAGGATTTTATGGAGGAGTAAGAATATGAAAAGACTATTAGCTTTGGTTTTGACAGTCGTCCTTGCGTTCTCGCTTTGCGTAATTCCGTCTTCTGCCGTGGGTGAATCCCTCACAATGACGCCAAACGTTACTTCGCTTAAAGCGGGAGATCCCATCTCAATATGTATTTCCGTCGGCGCAGTATCTCAGGCAAGAGGATTGCAATTCAGCTTAATTCTGCCAACCGGAGTATTCGAAAATATAAAGGTTTCTGGCACGAAAACAAGTACGCTTGCAGCCGCGCTGATTGCTACCGATACTGATGAAGACGACGGCAATGATCAGAATGCAAACTTTTCAACTAACATAGATGCAGGAGAAGTCATCTATACTGCAAACTGGGATAACGCATATAACATAACCGCCCAGACGTTGCTGACAATCACAGCAACTGTTAAGTCCGGAGCAACCCTTGGCAGCGCAACGCTTGCTTGGGGTGATCGTTGTGTTTACAGTGATGCTTCCAGCAATGCTGTTAACTTTACAACGGTCAACAGTTCAGTTTCCATATACTCTTATACAGCCTCTCCTATCGCCGTCTCCATCACCGCACCTGAGAAGTATCAGTTGCCCCAGGCAAACGCCGCGGGCGGCACCGGGTACACCGGCAGCGCGATCACTTGGAAAACGGGCGGTACAACCCTTAACGGCAATTTCGCCCCGGGCACCCAGTACACCGCCACCGCGACCCTGACGGCGGACGAGGGCTATCAGTTTATCGCCGGTCAGACTGTTGCCGTAGCGGGCCTGAGTTCCGACAAGATTACATACGATGCAGGCAATGACGCTACAACGCTTAAATTTACGGCGACCTTCCCGACTACCACCGCAGCAAATCTCACAAGCATCGTCATCACGCCGGAAAGCCCCGACAGCATGACGGTGCCTACAGGGAGCGACCCGGCTACCCAGCAGTTCAACGCCACGGGCTACGACGGCGCTTCCAGCTATGATATTTTGGGCAGTACCGCGTGGAGCATCACCTCTCCCGAATCGTATTCCGGTATTTCCGTGAGCAGTACCGGTCTTCTCTCGGTGAGCAAGTCCGCCGCCGCGTTGTTCGCAGACAGCCTAGAAGTAACGATTCAGGCGGCGTCCGGCAGCGTGACTGCCACCAAAAAAGTCACCCTCACCCGCTCCGCCTCCACCGTGACCGAGGTTGTTGTAAGCGACGGGCAGGCAAGCATCGACGTGCCCGCGAACGGAGCCTTAGCCAACACCACCACCACCGCCTTTGCAGCCAACGTCAAAGACCAGTACGGACTGACGATGACCGGCCAAAGTATCACCTGGTCCGTCAAGGACGGTGAGAGTGACGTGACCGGCGTCTCCATCGGCAGCGACGGCAAAGTTACCGTCACAAACGACGCAAAAACAACCATTACAAATACCACGGGCATAGCCCTCACCGTCAAAGCCCTTGTCGGCGCTGTAGAGAGCGACGGCACGGCCAAGATCACCGTGAAGCGCGCCGCCGCCTCCGTCACAACGGTAGCCGTGAGCGGCGGGGATTCGAGCATTGACGTACCCAAAAATGGGGCAGCCGCCAACACCTCCGCCGCCTTTATCGCCTCCGTCACCGACCAATACGGCACTGCAATGACCGGCCAGACCATTACCTGGTCCGTCAAGGACGGTGAGAGCGGCGTGACCGGCGTCTCCATCGGCAGCGACGGCAAGGTTACCGTCACAAACGACGCCAAGACGCCCATTACGAACACCACGGGAAAGGCCCTCACCGTCAAAGCTGCGGTAGGCACCGTAGTGAGCGACGGTACCGCGACGATCACCGTGAAGCGCCTCACCCCGGTTTACGACAAGATTGAAATCACACGCGGAGCAAGCGCGGCGCTGACTTCCGACCTTCTGGTCATCCCCCAGTCGGGCAGCACAGCCTACACCTATACCGCCACAGTCTACGATCAGTATGGCTCTCCCATCACAGATTCCGGCACCTGGAGCGGAACGATCGGCAATTACACCGGTGTCACGCGCGCGGACGGAGTGGTGACAGTCGCGGCCGGCACAACGGCTCAGACCAGTGCGGGCACGCTTATCTACACCGATTCCAACAGCCACAGCGCCACCGTCACCATCAGCCTTTCCACTCTCGCGGTGAACTGGAGCACAGTAACGGTGTCTTCGTCCGGTAAGACCTACGGCACTGGAACGACCTTCGTCAGCTTCGTGACTTTGCCTGCGTCCGGCTCGGCCTACGACGGCGTAACCACGGTGAACGGAATCTTCTCCGTTGTGGACGCAGCGGAGCTGGCCGACGTGGCCGATACGTCCGTCACCGTCCGCTTCACGGTCACCAGCGAGGGCAGCTACAAGGGCCTTACCTTCGATAAAAGCTATACCATCTCCGTCACCGCGCGCACCCTCACCGTCACGCCCACGAGTGGCCAATCCAAGTACTTCGGCGCGTCCGATCCGACGCTCGCCTACGGCTCCACCGGCGCAGTGTCAAGTCAGACGCCCGGCTTCACCGGTGCGCTGTGCAGAGAGTCCGGTGAGAACGCCGGCACCTACAATATTAAAAACGACGCCTCTTCTGGCGCTCTGGCGCTTGCCGACAACGGCGATTTCAAAGCGGCAAACTATGCGCTGAGCTTTACTTCGGGCGTGAAATTCACTATCAATCCCGCCGAGATTACCATCACCACCTTGGCGCCAAGCCACACGGTGCTGGCAAATAACGCGGCGAACACCTCACCTGACGCCCTCAGGGCGATCGCCAACGGCGGCAGTACGTTGCCGACCGAAGTCGCCATCAGCTACTCCGGCACCACCGGCACCATCGGCATTGAATGGGCGAACGCCACGCAGACTTTCTCCGCCAAGGGCGGCGCTTATACCTACGTCGGCACCGTTGACAACAGCTTAGGCAACTTTGCCACGTCGCTGCCCACCCTGACGGCCACCGTCACCGTCACACCGGTCACGGTCACTGACGTCAAGCAGGACGCCTCCACAGCCCTGCCCACAGGCATCACCGTGGCGAAGGCCGACGTACTCGCGGGGACAACCACAACACTTGCGCAGCTTGGCGTACCCTCAAAGGTTTGTCTCACCTTTGATCATGACGTTTCCGCCATGTCCGACCAGACCATCGTATGGAACAAGACACTTGCCGACGTCAAGGATGTCGCCGACACCGTCGATAACACCAGCGACAAGAAAATCACACTCACCGTCCAGACCGATACCTATCCCGCCTGGGCCACGGCCCCCGCGTCGGCGAAGGAATTCACCATCACCATTACAAATAAATTCCCCGTGAATGTGACCTTCACGACCCCCATTGACGATATCTCCTACGGAGAGACTCTCGCTTCGCCCGTAGCCGCCCAGGTGGCCATTGACCACGGCACCAGCGGGAGCGCCTCCTTTACCTACAGCTATTCCGGAACGGGTTCCACCACGTACGGTCCCAGCGCGACCAAGCCGACGAATGTAGGCACCTACCAGGTCACCGCCACGCTGGTGAGCACCACCCATTCCGGCACAGGCACCGATGCCTTCACCATCGAGAAAAAGGCGCTTGCTGGCGACATGATCACAGGCATCACGCCGGGAACAAACACTTACACCGGCAGTGCCATTGAGCCCGTACCCACCGTAGCGGACGCGAATGGCCCCATCACCTCCGCTGACTATACCGTCAGCTGGAGTAACAATGTGTATGCCGGCAGCAACGCCAAGGTAGTCATCACCGCGGCACCGGGCGGCAATTACTCCGGCAGCGCGGAATTCACCTTCACCATCGCCAAGGCCGAGCTTACCGGAACGCCGACAGTCACCGGCACGGCCGCGGTGGGCAGCGTGCTCAGAGTCAACCATGCCTATCCGGAGAGCGATGTCACCTATCAGTGGACCCGGGGCGGAACGCCCATCGCCCACGCCACGGGCAAGACCTATACGCTCACCTCCGCCGACTCCAACCAGAGCATCGCGGTGAGGGTCACGGGTGCGAATGTCAACTATTTGAACACTTCCACCATTACCTCCGCCTCCGTGACCGTTGCAAAACAGGCCGTCAGCGGCACGGTCGTAATAACCGGCGGCGGCAGCTCCGTCACCAATGGAGACACCCTCGCGGCGGTGATCACCGGAATGGTGCCTCCCGAAGCGCAGACAGATGCCTCCTATCAGTGGACGGCCACATCCGCCGGGGCGACGGTGAACCTGGGCACCGCCTCCTCCCAGGCTCTCGCGGATCTTGCCGCCGACACCGTGGTTACCGTGACGGTAACGCCCAACGCAAACTTCTCCGGGACGCTCTCCGCGTCCGTCACCGTCGGCAAGACACCTCTCGCCGCCACCCTTGCAATTGCGGGCACCGGCTTTACCACCGGCGACATCATCACGCCCACCGGCAAGGTGAATGGCGAGGATCTTATCTCCAGCAACGCCGATTACACCCTCCAGTGGATGCGCAACGGCGCTGACATTGCCGGCGCGACCGGCACGACCTACGCCGTGACTTCTGCCGATCTTGGTACCTCGATCACCCTGAAGGCTATCGGCACAGGAAGTTACACCGGCACGGTCAAAGCGGACGGGGAGGTCACCGTCGCGGCGCTCGCGCCAAGCGCACCGGTCATTACCGCTTCCGCCGGAAACAAACAGGTTACTGTGAAATGGTCCGCCCCCGCCGCCAACGGCAGCCCCATTACCGGCTATATGATTTCTGTGAAGGAAGGCGGCACCGGCAGCTATGATCCCGGCACCTTGCTGGGAGCAGACGCCGTGAGCTATACCTTCTCCGGCCTCACCAACGGCACAATCTACACCTTTAAACTCACCGCGGCAAACGCGATAGGTGTCAGCGATTCAAACGAAGCTACCGCCACTCCCTATGCCTCGTCTCCGGGCGGCGGCATCAGCGCACCCGGCAACACGGTGAAAGTCACGATCCCCGGCACAGGCGCAACCGTGAGCATCACAATAGAAGTTGCAGGCGCTCAGGCTGAGATAACGTCGGATAAAACCGCGTTCGGAAAGCTGTTCGAAAACAGCAGCGCCGCGGGCACGGTAGTACTAGACCTGTCTTCTCTTGGCAGCTCCGTCAATGAGGTCGTCTTCCCCAACAGCTTTGTCAAAGCACTTGAGAATGCATTAAGCGGCGGAGAATCGGATATTACCGGATTGAAGATCATGCTGCCCGGCGGCGATTCCATCTTATTCGACAGCGACGCGCTGAAAACCATCTGCGCCGCGGCGGGAAGCGGTAGCTTGTCCGTCAGGATCAAGCAGGTCGCCGTCGGTAGCCTGTCCTCCGCGATGCGCGGCGCTCTGAACGGGGAAAACGCGGGCGCCGTGATTGAAATTACCGTCAGCACCGGCGGCAAGGAAATCAGCGATTTGGGCGGTACCGCGAAGATCACCTTCTCCGTGACCATCGGCAGCGATGTAAAGAGCGCGAAGGTCTACAAGCTCTTCTCCGACGGTACCCGCGAACTTGTAGACTTCGTACTTGACCTTGAAAACGGAGAAATAACCATGGAACGCGAAACGCTTTCTACCTACGCCGTTATCTTCAGCAGCAAAACGGAATGGGTCAATCCTTTTGCAGACGTATCTGAAAAAGACTGGTATTATAACGACGTTGCTTATGTCTGCGGCAACAGTCTGATGAACGGCGTATCCGCGACGTCCTTCAGTCCCTCCGGCACCACAACCCGCGCTATGGTGGCGACCGTGCTCTGGCGGCTTCAGGGCGAGCCTTCCGCTTCCGCAGCCAATCCGTTCGCCGATGTCGGATCCGGCATGTGGTACAGCCAGGCGATCGCCTGGGCGGCTGAAAAGGGCATTGTCAACGGCATCGGCGGCGGACTCTTCGACCCCACCGCCAACGTGACCCGCGAGCAGTTTGCGGCCATGCTCTACCGCTACGCGCAATATAAGGGCTACGATATATCCGCCGCTTCCTCAGCAAATATCACTGCGTTTGCCGACCACGGCGAGATTAGCGCCTACGCCCTTCCGGCCATGACCTGGGCATACGGCGAAGGGATCATCACCGGCCGTACGGGCACTGCGCTCGCGCCTCTCGGCAGCGCCCAGCGCTCCGAGCTTGCGGCAATGCTCCACAGATTTCTGGAGAACAGCGTGAAGTAAACTCTATACCGTCAGCGCCGACAAAGAGAAGACTGGATAACCGATCATATTTTTGAGCGGGGCTGGTGCAGATTGGCTCTGCGCCAGCCCCGCTTACAATTTCTATGACGAGGGGTTAATGGGATGAAGAAGTACGGAAGAGTTCTTTCGGCGTTTCTTGCGGTCATGATCGGCGCCGGTCTGGCTGTACCCGCCGCGGCCGAGGATGACGGAACCTCCGGCTGCGCAGCCGAGTATGAGGATTACAGCCGTTCTGCGGAAGCTGAAGTTGCGGCTCCTGCTGAATATGATTTTACTTCTTGGGATATCTCCGGGGTGGCAAAGCAGAAGGTAACGCAGCTGCCGGAAGCCGGCACCTATGAGGAAGGACACTTCCTTGTCAAGGTGGCCGACGGAGTGAGCCCTGTGGCAAGTATATCAGGCGGAGCCGGTATCGCAGAAAAAATCGATATGTTCGGTGGAATAACCGATCGCTCGGAACTACTCTTCTCGGTTCCCGAAAGCGAAGAGGATACGCTTTCTCCGGAAAGCGGGAAAGCCGGGGACTGGTACCTTGTCAATCTGCCGGATGGAACCGATATGCTGGATGCGTGGAACCAGCTTCTCAAGTACGACAGCGTTCTGGCGGTTGAACCCAACTATATCATGCACACACAGTCCATTGACGACGTGGGAGTATTTGACCCTTACGAGCACGCGCAGGGCTGGCTCGAAGAAATGAACGCGCCCGAGGCCTGGGGGGAGATAACCCAGAACGACCCGGGCAGCGGCGTGGTCGTCGCGGTGGTGGACACCGGCGTGGACCTCGATCATCCCGATCTTGCCGGCAACCTCTGGTCGGATGACCCGGATAATAAAGGTACTCACGGCTATGACTTCGTGAATGACGACGCCTATCCGGACGACGACAACGGCCACGGCACTCACGTGGCGGGCATCATCGCGGCGGAAAAGAACGAGACAGGTACCGTAGGCGTGGCTTACGGGGCAAAGATCATGGCCGTTAAGGTGCTTGACGCCGACGGCAGCGGCTACAATTCGGATATCATTTCCGGGATTAACTATGCAGTTTATAATGGAGCAAAGATCATCAACTTCAGCCTCGGCGGATACGGGTACTCCAAGGCCTACTGCGACGCCATCGCGAATGCAAACAGCCAGGGCGTTCTCGTCGTGGCCGCCGCAGGAAACGAAGGTCTGCCCACTGCATTCGCCGGCAGCGTATATTACGGGGCATATGTGACTCCGGCCAATATACCCGGAGTGCTGACGGTCATGGCGATGGACACTGAAGCCGGTTCCAACGGCGACTGGCTCGCCAGCTTTTCAAATTACGACGCGGACCCCTGCGAGGGCTATGAATATGAACTCATGGCTCCGGGCGTCGATATCCTGAGTACTTACATGGGCGGAGGTTACGAGTACTTAAGCGGCACGTCCATGGCATGCCCCACGGTCGCCGGCGCTGCGGCCGTTATGCTGGGCCTTGGGTGTTCCAAAGCCCAGACGTGGAACTACCTCGTAAACTCCGGTTCACTCCTTCAGGGTATAACTCAGCCGGACGGAACGGCGCGCAAATACCATGCGCTCGACCTCAAGTCGGCAGTTAACGCCGCAAGCAAGGAAGACATATATGTCCCAGTCATCTCCAACTGCAGCGTTTCCGCTTCCCTCCAATCGGTTACGGTAAGCGGCAAAACGGTTGCGCTTTCGAGCCTCAACACCAGCTCGTTGGTTTTCTTTCAGGACAGCGGCCTGCTGTCGGGCTTAAAGCTGTCCCTGGAAAACCTGGGCGGCACCTCCGGCAGCATCTCCGTCACAGGAACCGTGGGCGGCGTGGCCATTGTGCCAGCCTCGGTGAACTCGCTAGACGCAGGCGGTGCGGCGGAGGTGAACCTGACGCTCACCGGCACCCCGGCCAAGTCTGCCAAGCTGGCCGTGAGCCTCACCATAACGGCGCGCGACGCCTCCGGCACGGCGATGGACCCGGTAACCGTGGAGCAATCCCTCAGCGCGTTCGATTTCACCCTCCCCACGGGCATCGACTACGATTCCGCGAACGACAGATTCAAGCTGACTTCCACGGACGTCACCGTGGGCAGCACGACGAGCGGCACCATCGGAACCATCCTGTGTCTGCCTGCCGACCTCTATGTGGCAAGCCGGCAGACCCTTAAACTCCAGAACTGCGTCGTTTACGAGGAGAGCGGCAAAAAGCTGAGCGTGGCGAATGGGGCCGAGGCAGCTGTAATAAGCGCCGTTCTGATGGGAAACGGGCTCTTCCAGGCCACCGCCAGCGACAATCTCGATATCTACTACAGCTACATCTACGACGCGTATATCACAAATGCAAACTACTTTATTTGTAACGAATTCTACGGCAGCAGCAACAGTACGAAAATCGTCAGTGGAAACGGGGTTGTGTGCTCCAAGTTTTACGGCAACGACGGCCTTACTGTGAGTGCCGATGTGTTCACGAAAAACATGGTGAACGACTGTACGAATTCTTCAATCACCAGCGCCCTCGTCTATGAAAACACATTTATTGAAAACTATTACAGCAGCGGCACGGGGCAATTGAAAGTATATACCGCAAACTATCAGAGCGACATGAGCCGCGGTTTTACCTTCAATAACGTGGTTGGTCCGATGGGGGTGTATCTGAGCTCTGCCACAAACACGCCCGCCTATATCTACAGCGTGTACTATCAGGCAGTTGAAAGCGGAGACCATAATGCCCTGCCGGTGGGCGTAAGCGACTCGATCACTTGCAGTTCGAGTTCCTACGTGTTCTATGACCCGGTAATGGCGCAGCGCATCGGTTTCGCGGAAGCCACTCCCGCGTTTGTGACGTCGTCGAATATTCTTACCAGTTACGTGGAAGACGGGAAATGGGTGTTCGGCATCGAGTTCAATTTCAACACGGCCATCTCGCCCTATTCCAGCCTCAGCTTTTTGGACGAGGAAGAGCCTCTGCGCGAGGGGCTGGATGTAAGCTCCTCAACAAGATTTGCCGGGGACTACAAGTCCTGCATGGTCGTAGGGAGCATCGATCTGTCCGACCTGGACATCACGCGGTACTTCAAGCTGAGCGGTTACTTTACCGCCGACTACACGGTAGATTACAGCGACGACCCGGTTACCTACGTCTACGATTATACGGCCATCGAAGACCAGTCGATGTACCGTTTCCCATCGGAGTTCGTCTACTATGAAGAACTGGAAGGCCTGAACGTTGAGCTCGATTCCGGCCATCTGGCGCTCAGTTGGAGCGACTCTCAATATGGGACGGACTATTACGCCAAAATCTCCAGAAGCGTGAACGGCGGCGACTTCCAACCGCTCACGACCGTGCCTAACGGCATCACGGCTTACGTGGACACCGATACGTCGCCAGGCAATCAATACGAGTACTATGTTTATATTTATAACGCCGACGACTTATGGGAAATTGTCGGCGCGGTGAGCGGCATCATACCCGCCGCCGGTAACGGCATGCCCCTCGTCACCGCAAACTCCTCCCAGACCGTTTCAACGCTCACGCTCGGGATAACTGCCGCAGAAAACGTGACGGACTGTCTGCAGTTTGATATCGTCTATGATGAAAATCTGTTCGACATTGATACGATTACGTTTTCCGATAAGGTAAAGAGCCTGGACGTTCCTTACGGCGCGAGGAAAACCGCCGACGGCACGGTAACGGTATTCATCGGTCAGAGCGGCGGCGGTAACATTCAATTAATCGGCGGCGATTTGCTTGAGATATCGGTTTCGAACCTTGACACAGACGCCGCGCAAACGATCTCCGTAGAGAACGCCACCAGCGGCGGGGCCCCCTGCGGCTGGAGCGGCCCCTCGTGCACCTTTAATATCCAGGCAGGCTCGAGCAAGCTCGCCTACAACGATACCGGAAGCTCCATTTCCATGTGGCGGGTGGCGGGGAGCGCGGGGAGCGTATTCGTGTCCGAATACAGCGCCGCGAATCGAATGCTCTGCCTGCTTGCGCCCGCGGCCGGTCAGGATACCGATATTTCAAAGACTACGGACTCGTATACCTCCGGGAAGAGCGTAACGATCATTTACCTGGACGTGAACAACAATCCCCTGCGCGACTGCGTCAGGGTAAATCTTTCATAAAGTAATGGCATGCCCGCGCTGCTCATACCATCGGGCGGGGCTAAGAAGTATCTGAACGCATTTGATATGACTGCGGATGGAAAAGGGGTATAGTATGTCAAGCATCAGAAAAATCACAAGTGTAATACTCGCGTGCTGCCTGTTGTTTTCCCTGTCGGCCGGGGCGCTGGATGCCGCGCCTCGCATCGAGTCGGTGAAGCTGGAATCGGACGGAACCTATACCGTGAAGGGCAGCATTGACGGCGACGGCTCCTCCGGCGCTCTTTATACCGCCGCCTACGACGAAAGCGGTAAAATGACGGCGGTGAAGAACGGTGTGACCGACGCGGGCGGCGGCTGGTCGCTCATGGGTTTCAAAGCCTCCGGCGGTACGGACGTTCTCAAAGCCTTCGTCCTGTCCGCAAAAGAAAGCGGACTTTCTCCCATGGGGCAAAATGACTGCGCCGTCGCCGTCACGACAATGGCGCAGCTCGCCAACGCGCTCGAAGACAACTCCTGCGACAATCTATTTATTGCCGATAATATTGAACTTTCCACAATGGCGGTGGAGAAAACGGTCGAGATAGGCAAGACTGTGACGATTTCCAGAGGCGTCACCTTGACCGTCCCGTCGGGCTATACGCTGAAACTGAACAGCGGAGCAAGGCTCACGGTGGCCGGCACCCTGGACGTTTCCCCCGAGGCAGTGGTTGGCGTGGCGGGCAGTTACACGCATTTGGACGGTGAAAACACGGTGCGAACCGGAGCCGCAGAGCTGGTCATTAAGGGCGGAACGGCGAACATCGGCGGAACGCTGTGCGTCTGGCCAGCTGGCACCGATACCAATACAAATTACGACGGGGGCAGCGGCGGCGGCGTCACGGGCGCTGGTAGCGGCGGGTCCCTGGAAGTCACCGGGAGAATTGAGATCTTCGGCGGCTACACTGACGGGGCAACGGGTGCCTACAACAACCCCGGCAGCGTCGAGGTCGCAGGCTATACTTTGACCGTTGCCCCCGGGGGCACGCTGCAAAACGACAACGTTCTTCTTGTGGCAAAAAACGGGGAGATCACGGGCACGGGCGACGTCATCAACAATTTCAGGATCAGGCTTGAGGGCGGCAGCATAACCGGTGCGCTGAATCTTGATAACCGGCGTGAAATTCAAGCTATGGATCTATACGGCGACGACGGGACCTTCACTCCGGCTGTAATCGGCAGCGACTTAACCTACAATGACCATAACGGCAGCGGCTGGATTTACCGGGCGGCGCAGGTAACCGCCTATGCCGGACTGAATGCCGCTTTGAATGTTGTCACCGGCTATGGCGGCGAGAATATCGAGTTTTCGGGCGGCGAGGACCGTACGATCGGCGGCTTCAGCGTACCGTACGGAAAGAGTCTCAGGACCTTTGCGCCTCTCACCCTCTCCTCCGGCAGCACGGTTAACGTGTACGGCTCCATGGAGGTGTACAGCACCTTTGCCATTTCGTCGGGCGCCTCCCTGAGCATTGCCAAAAGCGGCAACTTCGAGGTGCAGTGCAGCGGCGATCAGAGCGTCGGCAACGAAGGCTCGGTTGCGGTCTACGGCATTCTCCAGGTCGGAAAATTAAACGAAAACAAGGGCTGCCTCAACAACGGAGAAACCGGGACCATTGCCATAAACGACGGCCTGATGACCGTGCTGCCAGGCTCTTCCCTTGTAAACAGCGGGACTGTCACAGGCGGCTTTATGCTGGTCACCGACGGTACCGAGACCGGTTTGCTGTCGGGCGCAGGCACCGCACCCACCCCCGCGAGCGCGGTGGAGGTCTCCTCGTTCGCTGACCTGTCTTCCGCAATGTTGGGAGCTTGCGATGCCCTGTACATTACGAAAGACATTGAAATCGGTATCAACATGTCCATTATTAAAGAGCTGGTCGTCCCGGAAAACACCGGGCTTCGGGTCATGAGCGGCGCGACGCTGACACTCGGCGATTCCAAGAACATATGGCTCTTCGGCTGGCTTGAAAACAGGGGTGCGCTTGACATAAGCTCCGGCAGCGTGCTGAAGCTGGGCGGAAACTTCTATAACGACGGCGGGGAACCTTCCGGCGCCGTTTCCGTGGGCGGGACCATTGATCTCTACCCCGGCAAGCTGCTGAAAAACTATGGTACCGTCGAGGTCTCCGCCTCCGGTGAAGAAACAGGCTCCGTTCACATTGGAGGCACCCTCGCCTGGGGTTCCGGTGCGGTTATGCCCGTTTCCGGCATGACTCCCGGCTACAGCGTCTATACCGTGGACGGCTATGAAGGCGGAAAGATCGTCTCTACAAGCCGGACGGCCGGAAGCGGCGAAGAGTATGCCTCCCTGCTCCGCGACGAGTCCTGCGACAATATCTTTCTTGATTACAACATGACGATAACGGAAGACACGGTGTTCCGCAAGAGCGTGACCGTTCCGTCCGGCCGCACGCTGACGGTTAATTCGGGCGCCACGCTCACAGTGACGAGCGGCGCGTGGCTCGACATTGGCGGCGGAACGCTGCAAAACGCCGGAACCATTGTCGTGGAGCATGAAGACAATAATCCGGGCCATATCGCCGTTGGCGGCGGCTCGGTACTGGATAATGAGAGTGGAAAAATCGAGGTTTACGGTGAACTGCGGTTTGATGATTACGGTAACACTCAGATATCCGGCGGGGAAAACATCACCTACCACTACTACGCTAACCTGCTGGACCTCTCCGAACGGCTCAGGGGGCTCACCGGCACCGGCTATGGTCTTGCGGCCGGTACCCCCGATGCCTACAGCAGCGTCTATGCCGACTGGAGCAATCTCACCGGAGAAAACCAACGCGATGTCTCCTTTGTGCTCAGCAACATGACGGACATGGATTTCCTGGCGAAACGCTACGAGGGCGACGCCAACACCTATCTGGAACCGTACAGGCAGCTCTCCTACGGGGAAATAACCCGGATACTTGAGCAGCTCTGGGACGCGGTGAAAAAGAATGGAACCGACCTGCCGGAGAGCGTCCGTCTTGCGGGCAAGACCGGCAGCGACTTGGTTTGTACCTACGATTACGGCTCCGGCAGCGAGCTTGATACTCTCCTGAGTCTCTTCATGCGCGAGCTGGGTAACGCCACGGTCGGGGACGCCGTCACCTTCACGGTAAACGAAACCTCCGGCGAGCAGTACATCGGCTACAAAACCTTCCTGCAAACGGTTACCATCATATGGGACGCCGGCTCGGCCTATGGGACAAACAGCATCAGCTTTGCAGGGTGCGAATTTACCAAGGGCATCGTGGTGGTGAACAGCGGAGAAAAATTCTGGGTCAATCTTGCTGGCTGTTCGCTACAATACGCAAACGAAGAAAAGGCCTGCGATATCTTAGTGGAGCCGGAGCGCAACTCCATTACCGGCAAACCGGTTTTTAATGTGACGAACGGCGAAAACGTGGTCTTCCTCCAGCCCCGGGGCACTACGGACGGCATCTCCGTTCGGGCCGAGGGCTGCGGCGCGCAGGTGGAGTGCTATGTCCCGGGCGGCACCTTTACCCTGAACGGCGCTGTCTATCACGGTGCCGCCAACTTGGGCTCCGGCGGCTGCTTCGCCGGAAAATACCAGCTGGACGCCTCCGACGGCGGCAGCTCCGAATCCTTCCACGCCGGGGAGTATACCCAAAGGGTGGCATTCGGCGGTGTGTCCTTCCGTGAATTCCACGTCTGGAGCAATATTAAAAACGATGTGACGCTGGAGCTGAATAGTGCGTTCCCGTCCGGCGGCAACCTTAACATCTGCGACGATCAGTACGGCGACGAATACGGCGTTGCCGTCACGGGCACCGCCGGGGATGCGGCCGATGCAAATGAGCTTTCCGTTTATCTGCAGGGAACCGTCGACCTCTCCGGACTCACGGCGCACCGTGCCGTTTTCACCGCGGGTGCCGACAGCGCCGTCCGATTCGCCTCCGGCGGGACCTTCCTCCACCCCAAGTTGGTGGGTGATTACGGCCGCGCGGCGGTGGACGTGGGCGAGGGGGATCTAACGAAAGACTATCTCATTGAGTTATACCGGCGCACCTGGGACGAAAACGGCGAGCACAGAGCTGTTCCTGAAGGCGTTCGTGTTGAGTACAATGCAGAAATCGGCAGGACCTATGTATACGGCGTTGGTGACACCAACGATCTGGAATTGGAGGTCACGCACGGCGGTGTCAAGGTATGCTGGACCTCTATGGAGCGGCCCTTCGAGCCGGCTAGCCAAGCCGAGCTCGCCGCTGCTTTGTATGCCAGATACGGCTCGGATACGGTCCACTTCACCGGCGCGGACAACGCCGAAGCCTTTGTGACCAAAAACGACCTGATGGCGGACGTGTCTCAGAACCCGGTCACCATGTACGAGGTAGTGACGGCGTTATCCTCCATTGCCGATAAACTGAATGTGACCTTCAGGGATTACTTTACGGATAACGAGCTTGCGCGGGTGGACTATGCGTCGGGCATCTCCTATGGCAATCAATTTGAGGCGGATCTGCTGGAGCTGACCTCGGCGCTGGCACTGGGCAGCGGCAGCGCCCCTTACTTCAAGGATGACGGCGCGGGCGGAAAGGAGCTTGCCGTCTGGTTCGACGGCGGCGGCACGATCGGTAAGACCATCTATGACCAGAATGGCAATACCGAGCTGTCGGTCCTCCTGGAGGCGTTTGAGGCAGCCTGTGGCGGCGGCGTCTACATGGGCAACAGTCCCGTGATCCAGGGCGCGACCTTTGCAGGCCCCGTGGTTACGACAATGGGCAGCAGCAAATGGAGCGACGCGGAGTTCATTCAATGCGAATTCAGAGATACCGCTGCCGGGAACAGCGACCAGGCGCTCAATATCTCAACGGACTGCGGCGCCAACATCCGGTTTGACAGCTGTGTTTTTACCGGGGCCGCGTCGGGTTTTGCGCTTAATCTTTCAACAGTGACCGCGAATACCCCCAACACCAATAACGTAAACCTGTCTAACATCCCCGACGAAACCCGGATCAATGCGGAAAACGTCAAGTTTTACGCGGACTGCGGCGTAAGCAAGGGCAGCTTCTCAATCAATGGCGCTGTAATTTCCGCCCTCGATTTCAGCAATTACGACGGAGAAGGGACTGCGTACGACAATGCGTTCTTTGCCGCCGGACTCTGGTGGGATGATTATGAAAACAACCCCGACGCGCCTACCCTGGGTTTCAGCGGCGGAACCGCTCTCGTTACCGTTCCGGCTTCCTGCACGACGAAATTCGGCGCGTTCAACGCTGCAGGGGACTGCCCCTATCTCGTCACGCTGAATATCGCGGAAGGCTGGACGCCGGACTGCGGCCCCTGGCTCAGCCTGCGCAGCTGGAGCGAAAATTCCCTGAAGGTAACCGGTACCATAACGGGCGGCTCAGGCGATGACGTGCTACATATCGAGCTTATCGGGACAACCGACATTACCGCGGCGGCATTTACCGGCAATTACCTGATTCTGACCGGCAAATGGATCGATATGGGCAGCAATTTAGGTCAGAGTCATACCGTAGGCGATGAAAACATCTCCGTAATCAATTATGGCGGCGATTCCGGCCGCCACATCGGGATTGGCATTGGCAATACATCGGGCGCGGTTGACAGCTCCGTGGTGTCCTATTACAGCCTGGGCTCGGAAGCCCATGTCACGATCGATGGCATCGGGGGCATCGCCCTCACCGGGGATAGCAAGGTCTGCGTCGGGGATCTCATCACCGAGGCATATTCCTCCGGCACGACCTTCACCGGCTATACGCTCAAGCTGTATGAATATCAGGGCAGCGGATGGGCTGAAATCACCGATTACTCTGTCGATACCGGCACCGACAGTTCCAATTACCGGCTTGTTCCCACAGCTTCCTTTGCCGAACCCTATAAAGTCAAGCTGTCCGTAACCAACTCCGTCACAGGTACAACCTTCAACGTGGTGTGGGATCTGAGCGGAGGCGGAAACGGCGAGATCGACGTTTCGTCCGAGAGCGCACTCTCCAGCGCACTGGAAAACAGCGATATCAAGAAGATCAATATTGTGGGGGACATCACCCTGAGTCCCATTGGCGGGCAGCCCATCACCTATACCTTTAGCAAGGAAGTCGTGATCAAAGAAGGCGCGATGCTCACCATCGCGGACAGCGTGACGCTGGAAGTGACGGACGGTCTGGTTGTAAACGGGACCCTGAGGGTCGCGGGCTCCGTGCAGGTTTATGGCTGGCTGGGCTGCGGCGACTGGGAGAGCAAGATTCTTACCACCGGCGAGGGCAGGGTATACACTTACGCCGACTTCCAGAACTTCGCCATCGACCTGTATAACCGGTACAGCGCGGATTACGGCCTCACAAACAGTGCTGCGTTAGACGCCTACAAGGAATGCTACGCGAAGGACTACTTCGAAAACGCCGACGCCGCCGCCGGCATCACGGCCATCAACTTCCTCATCGAAAACGACGTTATCGGCTCCAACGCCGGGAACCTCAACGGCTGGGTAAAGCTCCCCTATTCCGGGGCCATGGAGATGCTGGACGCTCTTGCCCGCCGGCTGGAGATTTCTCTATCCAAACCTGAAAATTCAATTGCGCTTTACGGCGTGGAGGGCTGGACCGTCGACACAAACGGCAAAAATTTGCTGTGCAACTCCGGCGAGGGCGGGGATACGATCTACGATTCTCTCCTGGAAAGCTTCGCCCAAGCGGTGGGACGGGTGGACGTGCCCGACGAGGCGGTTTATTCTTACGGACTGAACAACACCCGGGCCAGCTGTAATAAAAACTATGAAGAGGACGTCACCGTCGACTGCACCGGCGGCGAGGACGGCGTGTTTCTGTTCTCAAACTGCGCCTTCGGCGGCGACCTCACTGTGAACTGCGGAGCCTCCGATACCGTCCTGCTGGTCGGCTGCACGCTTTCCGGCGACCTTACCGTAAGGGACGACGACGGCAACACCAATGTCTATTTCTACGGCACGACGTTCACAAACCCCGGAGCGAGTACCGTGACGGTGACGGAGAAGACCGAGGGCGGCGCTTTCGACTCGGCGCGCCTGGGCATCGACTGCGACTCGGTGGTTTTGTTCTACCTTCCGGCGGGGATCAAGGTAACCTCTGACAAGGTGAGCGCTGCCGTCATCAACAGACAGGAGACAGCTTCCATCCTCATAAACGGCGTCGCGGTTACGGGGAAAGAGTATGTCGCGGGGGATGATAACTACTATGTCACGGTTGTTACCTGCTGGCAGGAGGTAGAGCCCGGCGTGGAGCTGCCCGTTCTGTTCGCCACGGGCAGCACGGCCAAAATTGACGCCACGGGCGACGTAACGCAAGACGCCGAGGGAACCGAAAGCGGCTTTGCGAAATTCTTGCTCTTTGAAAACGCGGAAAACGGCTTTTACGCGTCGGATACCGTGCTGATTCCGAAGGCAGGCTCCGAGGTCAACATCGCGAACTCCGAAAACGCCCGCTTTATGGTCAGCTTCGACGGCGTGACGGTCATCGATCCCGTTATCTATAACGCCGAGGGATCCGGCGACTGCCTGATCGACGTTCCGATCGACGGCAATATCACCTATGAGATCGACACGGGTACGGGATACGCAGATGCGACGCCCACAGCCGGGAAAATTTACCTCGCGTCCGGCACTGACTGTACCGATGTGGCGATGATCATCACAAACACAAACGGCAGCGTGACCACGCAGGTTGGTATTGATACCTTAGCTAATAAAAGCGATACCTCCGCCGCGGGTAAGAGCCTGTACGCCTATGTCACCACCGCTCCGGCAGTGGTTGAAAACGACGACGGCAAGCTGGTTTACTGCGTCACCTTCTGGGACGGCAGTAGTTGTGTCACAGCCAATACTACCGAAACCGCTTCGGCTCTTGACGCTGCCTTTGTGACCCACATTGCCAAGAACACCATCATCGCCTTCGCCTACGACGACTCCGACATCCATGTCACCGGCGTCGCGGCGCTTGCACCGGGCAACGTCGGCGGGGTCACCGCTTACTCCGACGGTACAATCCAGTTTGCCTGCGGCTCCGCCGAAGAAGATATCGACAGCGACACCGCCGCCGAAGCTGTCGTCAGTCCCGGCAGCGTTACCGGCCCCTGCAGCATCACCGCCGGCACCGTTGTGATGGTAATCGACCGCGCCAACGCCAAGGGCGTTGGCGGCGGGGAGATTCAGCTTGCAGAAGGGACCCCAGCCGGAAATTACATCGCCAACTGCTTTTTTATCGTTGACACCGGCGGCAGCGTAATTGTGCTGGTCATCGACGTCCAAAACGACATTCTGAATAACCGGTAAACGCCGACAGTTCTATAAGAAAAACCAAGGCCACGTAAAAGCGTGGCCTTGGTTTTATACAGCACAATATGTTATCGCATCATGCAATTGCTTCCGCCAAGAGTTCTAAGCTGTCCTTACCATCCGCAAGCATAGCTTTGATTTTGCCGATCGTACGGTTTTCTCCTTCAATACCAATGAAATGTACCGAAACTCTCCACACTGAGGGTAAAAAAACTGAAAATTCATTGGTTTATCTCCCTTGTAACAGATAAATAATATCCACTGAACGAATGCGATTTCCGCATCGCATTCGCCGAAAGGGCAAAAAATGCCCTTTCGGGCAGCAAAACAGCACTGTTTTGCTGCTTCAGATACATTGATGACTGTCCGTTTTGACTTGCGGAC
>JAEWRY010000046.1 GCA_023459875.1 Bacillota bacterium | reverse complement strand
GCACAAAGAGTGCCTAGCGGGAAGTGAATTCCCGCTAGGCACTGGTATGGAGCCTTTTGCGGATTTCGGTCACGGAGCTGGGCGCAAAATCCGCAAAAGCTTTTCGCCCGTGGCGAAAAGGACGAGGGACTTTTTTGACAAAGCTCCCTCGTGCAGACGCTCAAGGCTTACCTGCACGAGAAAAGTCATTTCCGAGGTACACGCCCCCGGAAATGACGGATTGAACTTTATTTCCGCCATTCGCGGCGGAAACTCTGCGAGGCTTTTTGTACGGAATGGCTTTTTTGACAGCCTGAACAGGAGACAAGGATCGCCTTGCCTCCTGTTCTTCGCGTGTTTCAGTTGCAGCAGCTGCAGCCGCAGCCGTCGTCGCAGACGTATTCGGGGGTGCCGATGATCTCGATATCCTGATCGATGCCGAGTTTGTCGATAATGTCCTCGAACAGTGAGAAGTCTACGATCGTGGTCCAGATACTGGAAGTGCCGGCGGCATTGGTAAAGACCTGGAATTGGTCGAGTACATCCACATCGTAAGTCAAATTTCTCAGAACGATGTAGGACTGCAGGGTGGGATCGTTCAGCTCGCATTTTCTCAGTACCGCGCTGAAACTGGACAGAGGGATGCTGACCGTATACTCAAAATAGTTATACAGGTTGACTCCCGAGGACTTGATGACCAGCATTTCGTAGGGCTGAACCACATTTTGATGCTGGACGACAGGTGTCCCGGTCGCGTCGATAACGGTGGACTCCACGAAGGCCTTCGTGATGGTGGGATCATATTGCAGTCTTGACGAGAGGTTCTTGGGAAGAGTCAGTACGTCGAAGGCGTTATCTTCGTATTCCACGATCAGAACCAGTTCGAAATCAATGACTACTTTGGACTTTTGAGTACAGACGATGGTGTTGCCGGGATCTTGTTCGAGGATTCTCTTGCAGAGCTTGAGGCATCTTACCGGAGAACCGTAGTCGGTGTTGGGCAGTACGGTTTGCTGCTCTGCGTCATGGTTGATGATATAGAGCCTCAAGGGGGATTTTGTGCCTAATGGCGTTACGCCGTCATAGTTTTCCTGAAATACTTCCTGCTGCTGAAGCAGTTCGGCTTTTGCCAGGACTCTTCTGGCAAATATATCCAGCGTTTCGCGGATTACGCCTTCGCTCATAGCATTTTCACTCCTAGATATAGAATAGGGAAAGGGAACGATATGTCGTTTGCTATTTTATCGTATGCGCCAGAGTTCCTTAATGTTCATACGGTATTGTATTCGGCCCCGGTCACAAACAGAATTTCCGCCCCGGCGGCGGAATTTCAAATGAGCCGGCGGGGAATGATCTGCGGCCGGCTTGTTTGCGCATTGCCTTTATACCGCCGCCCTCTCCCGTATACCCCAATAGGTTCGCCTGCGGAAAAGAAGGCTTCGAGGTTCATTTCCACGACAGCCCGAAGGCGCTTTTCTTGATCTGGAGTCCCTTTTCCTCCAGCACCTTGACGAGTGTCTCCGTTTTTTCTTCCTGATTTTGCAGCCTGTTGCTTAAAAGTACGATATTTTCGTTTTGTTCCTGGACCCTGTGGCTTAACGTGTCGATATCCTCGCAGAGCTCGGACAGTTTTTTCAGGATCTCGTTCTGAACGGGCGCTTCGGCGGCTTCGTCCGGCTTTCCTGCGCTTTCGGGCAGCTTTTCGGGGCGCTTTTCCTTCTTCCTGGATGTTTCAACGGCTGAATATGTACTCTCCGTGACCAAGCCGTCATCTCTGGCTAAAAGCCGCCAACCGCTCTTATAATGCGCGTCGTCATAGATTTCTTCCATATCATCACCATCCCGGAAGCGATTTGAGCGGAATAAGGTAGTTCGTTATCAGTATATTCCCCGAGCTGCCGGATGGTTCCGCAGCGGGAAACCGAAATCTTCGCGTTTTTGCCCACAGCCCGCGGAAAGCTTGATTTTTCACCGGAAAACGCAATCTGAAGGAGACCGGCGGCGCCCGAGGCACCCTGAATGACGGGCGCGCCAGCGCCGAGAACATCCTTCAATTAAGCAGCACCCCATTTTGCGCGCTGTCAGCGAGCCCTTTACCGTCATGGCCGCCGCCATCCCCGCGCCGACGTGCAAAGAGTCCCCCGCGCATCTGACGCTGGGTCTGGAATCGTCCGATTGCGTCGCAGCGGAAGAGCTGTGTCTCTGTGTATCTGAGCATCAGGTAACGGGAACGGATTGCTGCGCTCAAAGAGACAAACGAGCGTGACAATACTTTGGCACATGTTGGAGACTTTATCTGAATATAGCCCTTTTGTAAATTATTCTACAAAAAGTTAACAACGGCTTTCTTTCTTGTATGAATTGACAAATGATAGCGAGGTTGATAGAATAACGAAATAGGAATGCCAACATTGCCGAAAGAACGAAAAAGCCACGGTGCAGGATAACAAGGGCGCGGCGTCTCGCGCCCCCATTCTTTTTTCGGACGTCGGACAGGCTTTCCCCGAAGGACAAGGGAGTAACGTAGAATGGCTAAATACATAATCAAGCGGGTGATTCTGGCTGCGCTGACTATTTTATTGGTCGCAACCATTACCTTCTTTCTGATGAACCTGGTGCCGGGCGGCCCGTTCATCTCGGAAAAATCCATCAGCGCGCAGGCTCAGGCTGCCCTGAATGCGAAGTACGGGCTGGACAAACCCCTGATCGTACAATACAAAAACTATATGGTGAACGCAATCCAGGGCGATTTCGGCCTCAGTCTCAAGCAGCGGGGCCGCACCGTCGCGGAGATTATCTCCAGCAAATTTCCCGTCTCCGCGAGAATCGGCGGAATTTCGGTGCTCATGGCGCTTTTTGTAGGGGTGCCGCTGGGCAGCATCGCCGCGCTCAACCGCGGCAAGTGGCTGGATAACGCGATCATCGTCATCGCCACCTGTGGCATCGCGGTGCCGAGCTTTGTTTTGTGCACCGTGGGTATGTATATTTTCGGCGTTCATCTGGGGCTGCTGCCCACCTTCGGGCTAACCTCGCCGCTGCACTATGTCCTGCCGGTGTTCGCCCTCTCGTTTTACCCCACGGCATATATCGCGCGGCTCATGCGCGCCTCCATGCTGGACGTGATCGGCCAGGACTATATGAGAACGGCCCGGGCCAAGGGCCTTTCCCAGATGAGCAGCCTCTTCAAGCACGCCCTCAGAAACGCCGTGCTGCCGGTGGTCACCTATCTGGGCCCCATGCTGGCCTATACCCTCACCGGCAGTTTCATCGTGGAGAAGATATTCGTCATTCCCGGGCTCGGCGGCCAGTTTGTCAGCTCCATCATGAACCGGGACTACACCGTCATCATGGGCACCACGATTTTCCTCGCCGCGCTCATTATCATTATGAATTTGCTCGTGGACATTGCTTACAAGATCATTGATCCGCGGATCCAGCTGAAGTGAGGAGGGCGGAGAGATGGATATAAAGAAACTGAGCTTTCAGCTCAATGTGGACGATTTCCTGCCCGCCACCGACGAGGAAAAGCAGAGCCTCGTGCAGATGCGCCCCAGCGTCAGCTTTTGGAAGGACGCCATGCGCCGGCTGGTGAAAAACCACGTGGCCATGGTGAGCGCGGCCGTCATCCTGGTTATCATGGTGTTTTCCTTTATTGTGCCAAACTTCTACCCCTACCGGTACGAGCAGCAGATTCAGGGCTCCGAATATCTCAGGCCCATGACCTATTCCCAGATGGAGCAGAAGCGCATGGACTCGGGCGAAAAGGTGTTCCCCCATGTCCTGGGCACCGACAATCTGGGCCGGGATTACGCCGTGCGTGTGATGGTGGGCAGCCGCATTTCCCTGCTGGTGGGCCTCATCGCCTCCGCCATCATCCTGGTGATCGGCTCGGTCTACGGCTCGGTGGCCGGCTTCTTCGGCGGCTGGACCGACATGATCATGATGCGCATCGTGGATATCATCTACACCGTGCCCGATATCTTGCTCATCGTGCTCATTTCCTTCTCCCTCAAGCCTTCCATGGAGATTTTGGCGGCGAGGCCCGGATTCCAGTGGATCCAGGTCATCGGCACCAACCTCATCAGTATTTTCCTGGTCTTCGCCCTCCTCTACTGGGTGGGGATGGCCCGTATCGTCCGGGGCCAGGTGCTCACCCTCAAGCAGAGCGAATACGTGACCGCGGCGCGGGCGCTGGGAGCCTCGAATGCGCGCATTATCCGCAAGCATCTGCTCACCAACTGCATCGGCACGCTGATCGTCACCACCACCCTGCAGATCCCTTCCTCCATTTTTACCGAGAGCTTTCTGAGCTTCCTCGGCCTGGGCGTCGCCATCCCGCTGCCATCGCTGGGGTCCCTGGCCAGCGACGCGCTCAATGGTCTCAACACCTATCCCTACCTGCTGATGGCGCCGGCGCTGCTCATCAGCCTCATCATTCTCAGCTTCAACCTGTTCGGCGACGGCCTCCGGGATGCTTTCGATCCCAAGATGAAGAGCTGAGGGAGGAGGAAACGCAATGAACGAATATTTGGTAGAGATCCAAAACGAAAAACTCTCCTTCTTCACCCCCGTGGGCGAAGTGAAGGCGTTAAACGACGTGTCGCTCTTCGTACGCGAGGGCGAGGTGCTGGGCATCGTGGGCGAGAGCGGTTCCGGAAAATCGGTCACCGCATACAGCCTCATGGGCCTCACCGCCCACCCCGGCAGGCTCATCGGGGGCGATCTCTGGTTTAACGGCCACCATATCAACAAAATGACCGAGCGGGAGATGCGCAAGATGCGCGGCAACGAGGTCTCCATCATCTTCCAGGACCCCATGACGAGCCTCAACCCGGTTTATACCATCGGCTATCAGATCCGCGAGGTCATCCTCCTGCACACCGACAAAAATAAAAAAGAGGCCAACGACCGGGCCCGGGAGCTTTTGCAGCTTGTGGGCATCAACGAGCCGGATAAGCGCCTGAAGCAGTATCCCCACGAGCTATCCGGCGGCATGCGCCAGCGGGTGATGATCGCCATCGCCCTGGCCTGCGAGCCGAAGCTCCTGATTGCCGACGAGCCCACCACCGCGCTGGACGTGACCATCCAGGCGCAGATTCTGGAGCTGATGGTGGAGCTGAAGGAAAAACTGGGCATGGCCATCATTCTCATCACCCACGATCTTGGGGTCGTGGCCGGCATGTGCGACCGCATCGCCGTCATGTACGCCGGCAAGGTGGTGGAGAGCGGCACGGCGGACGAGATCTTCTATTCCCCGTCCCACGAGTACACGAAGGGGCTGCTCTTAAGCATACCCAACCTGAACGAGCGGGAACACAAGCGCCTGGTGCCCATCGAGGGGTCCCCGGTGGATATGCTCAATCCTCCGAAGGGCTGCCCCTTTGCGCCCCGCTGCCGTTCCTGCATGAAAATCTGCCTGGGCCGCATGCCGGCTTACACGAAGCTGGGCGGCGACCATTACAGTGCGTGCTGGCTGCTGGATAAGGCGAAATTTGAAAGCCAGGGAGAGGCGCGTGCGTGATGGAAGACAAAAAACTGGTTGAAGTACAGCATCTGCAGCAATTTTTCCCCGTGGGCGGCGGAGGGCTGTTTGAAAAAAGAGTCGTCAAGGCTGTGGACGACGTATCCTTCTATATCAATAAGGGCGAGACGCTGGGCCTCGTGGGGGAATCCGGCTGCGGCAAGACCACCACGGGCCGCACTCTGCTGCGCCTCTACGAGCCCACCGGTGGAAAGATTTTTTACGACGGGAAGGACATCACCCACGCGAACATGCTCCCTTACCGGCGGAAAATGCAGATCGTGTTCCAGGACCCCTACGCGAGCCTCGACCCCCGCATGACGGTGGGAGACATCGTGGGCGAAGCCATCGACATCCACCGTCTGGCGGGGACGCCTCAGGAGCGCCGGGACCGTATCGTGGAGCTTTTAAACCTGGTGGGGCTCAATACCGAGCACGCCAACCGCTATCCCCATGAATTTTCCGGCGGCCAGCGCCAGAGGGTTGGCATTGCCCGGGCTCTCGCCGTGGACCCCGAGTTCATCGTCTGCGACGAGCCCATCTCCGCCCTGGACGTGTCCATCCAGGCCCAGGTGGTCAACATGTTCGAGGAGCTTCAGCAGCGCATGGGCCTGACCTATCTTTTCATTGCCCATAATTTAAGCGTGGTGAAGCACATCTCCAGCCGCATCGGCGTCATGTACCTGGGTAAGCTGGTGGAGCTGGCGGACAGCTACGAGCTGACCTTCCACAGCGTGCACCCCTATACGAGAAGTCTCATTTCGGCCATTCCCGTGGCCGACCCCAAGGTCACCCGCAGCACCCACCGCATTGTGCTGGAGGGCGACGTGCCCAGTCCCGTAAATCCTCCCTCCGGGTGCCGCTTCCGCACCCGCTGCCTATATGCCGACGAGCGCTGCGCCGCCGAGGAGCCGGAGTTCCTTGAGGTTTCTCCCGGGCACTATGCCGCCTGTCATCACCTCGACCGGGTGAAATGACGAAATACCGCGCAGCTTGGCCTTTCACCGGCGCGTATGCGCATAAAGCCGCGCCGCCGGGGGAAATTATTTTGGGATTCACCGCGGCCGATTGCCGCCGTGGATATAAATTAAATGTGAAATCGAGGAGGAAAGACGAATGAAAAGAAAAATAGCACTTCTGTTGGCTCTGACCTTGATCCTTGGCCTCGCCGCCTGCAGCGGTGGCTCAAGCTCCGCTTCCGCCAGCCCGAGCGCCTCTGCCTCGGCCGCACCCAAGACCAAAGATCTGGTGGCTGAAATCGGCCCCAACCCCGAGACGATCGACCCCGCGCTCAACAGCTCCGTCGACGGCGGCAACATGATCATTTTTGCCTTCGACTGCCTGCTGAACGTGGACAAAGACAATAAGATCATCCCCGGCGTTGCCGAGAAGTGGGAAACCAGCCCCGACGGCCTCACCTGGACCTTCTATCTCCGCAAGGGCCTCAAGTGGTCGGACGGAAGCGCTCTCACCGCGAAAGACTTTGTCTACAGCTGGAAGCGCGTGGCCGATCCCGCCACCGCCGCTCCCTATGCCGAGACCGTGCTGGGCATGGTGGTAGGCTATGACGAAGCCGCCGCCGGTAAAGTCGACTCCCTGGGCGTTTCCGCCCCCGACGACACCACCTTCGTGGTGAAGCTCGCCCATCCCTGTGCCTACTTCGACAAGCTGGCCGCCTTCGCGACCCTGAGCCCCGTGAACCAGGCCACCATCGAGAAGAACGGCGACTCCTGGGCCACCAAGCCTGAGAGCTATGTCTGCAACGGCGCCTTCTACATCAAAGAGTGGGTGCCCAGCTCCTATATTCTCTACGCCAAGAACCCCAACTACCGCGACGCCGCTTCCATCAAGCTGGACACCATCAAGCTGCTGCTGATGGAAGACTCCAACGCCGCTTACGGCGCCTGGCAGACCGGCGAAGCCATGATGATCAAGGACGTTCCCACTGCCGAGATCCCCTCCCTGAAGGATAACGCGGAATTCCACGTGGACCCCGACCTCGGAACCTATTATGTCTGCCTGAACGACAGCCGTCCCGAGTTCTCCGACGCCCGCGTCCGTCAGGCCCTGAGCCTTGCCATCGACCGCAAATATGTGGCCGAGACCCTGATGCAGGGCACCTACACCGCCGCCACCAACTTCATCGGCACCGGCGTTGCCGACTGGGACGGCAGCCCGTTTATGGATAACGCAAACGGCGGCAAGCCCTATATCGACGTGAACGACTTCGCGGGCAACCTGGCCAAGGCCAAAACCCTGCTCGCCGAGGCCGGCTATCCCGACGGCAAGGGCTTCCCCACCGTCACCTATTCCATTAACGACGCCGGCTATCACAAGGTCGTCGCCCAGTATGTCCAGCAGGCGTGGAAAGAGCTGGGCATCACCGTGAACGTAGACGTGGTCGAATGGGCTTCCTTCCTGCCCATGCGCCGCGCCGGCGACTATCAGATCAGCCGCAACGGCTGGCTCTTCGACTACAACGACGCCTCCAACATGCTGGACATCCTTTACAGCACCAACGGCAACAACGACGCCAAGTACAAGAGCACCGCCTTTGACGCCGCGATGGATAAAGCCGCTTCCGAGGCCAACCCCGAGACCCGTTCCGGCTACCTGCATCAGGCCGAGGATGTCATGATGGCCGACATGGCCGTCATCCCGATCGCTTATTACAACGACTTCTACCTGCAGAGCGCCAAGGTCACCGGCTCCTGGCACTGCCCGTACGGCTATTGGTACCTGCAGTACGCGGACATCACCCAGTAATTGAATTGCACAACGTATAATGTGAATGGGCGCGCTGCAGCTTGCAGCGCGCCCATTCTATTGAAACGCTCGGTTGTCGGCTTCCGTTTGTCATTCCGAGGCCGAAGGACGAAGAATCTTAAGATCCGTCGCTTCGCACAGGATGGCAGGCTTACCACTCTGGGGCGGCGATGCAGATGCGGGTGACTGTCCGCTTCAGGGTATCCTCCCGGGACTCCGGAAGTCCGCCGTTGGGGTTAAAATAGAATTCAATGCGGCAGCCGCTTCCGCCCAAAATGGGCTCGAACATGGTAAGGCAGCTGGTTTGGGGCGTGAACTGGGTGTCCGCTTCCGGGTAGGCTTCGATCAGCTCGGCCAGAGTGCTTCCGATATGGATGGCGGCCCTTATACCCCGGTTGGTGGAGACGTTCAGACGGCTGGTGACCAGATTGCACAGGGAGTAGGTGCCGGTGTCCGGGTGATAAGTATAGTCGCAGCCGGTGGAGAAGTCGTCTCCGAACCACTCGCTGTAGAGGATGGTTCCGTCGGACAAAACGGTGCGGTTGGTGGCCGTGGGCGTGCCGAAGAGCCCCGTCTTTTCCTCTCCCAGTCGATAGAGAACGCTGTTGAACTGCAGCGAATAGTCCAGATTGGAGCGCACGCCCAGGAGGGTAAGGTCGTCGTCAAAGAGGAAAAGGCGTTCCAGATAGCCCTGATCCTCGTCGTACAGGTCCACGTTATAGGCCAGGGCGCCGGGATAAGCGCTGTCGGTATAGTCTGTCACCTGAGCGAAGGCCTCGATGGGATAGTCGGAGGAGGACATGGGATAGGGTCCGGCGGGGAGAAACGCCTCTTCAAAGTATCGCCTGGCCGCCTCCACGATCCGCACATCAGGGCAGCCGGAGTGCAGGGGGACGCAGCCCTCGAAGACCCACTGGCATACGCCCTCTTCGGGGCGGGCGGCTTCCCAGTCCGGGTTTGTGGAAAAGAGTTCAAACATGGCGGAACAGGAGAGGACGGCCTTGTGGCTCTGCCAGAAGTTCCCGTTCTTCGACGGGTCCAGCATGTTTTCCGCGCCTTCGGGCAGGGTAACCCCGGCGCGCCGGGCGGCGGCGGGCAGCTCGGTCACCTGGGTGAGGACCTTGCCGTCGAAGGAAAGAAGACCGGCGGTGCCCGCCTGGGCGCCCTGATAGATTGTCTGGATGGTGTAAGGCAGAAGGACTAAGCCGGGCGCGCTCTCCTCCCACCATAGGCCGCAGTCGCTTTGATCGCCGTAGACTATGATCGCCGGCTGTTTCGGTTTTTTGGTGCCGTTGTCGTAAACGCCGAAAATCAGGTTGCCAAGACCGCCCGCGTGGGAGGCGGAGGCATATTGGAGAACGCCCAGGGTACATCCGTCGCCGGGCCGGCTTTGAAGCAGCCGCCACCCATCGCCCTCCTGCGGTCCTTCGTATTCCGCCGCCAGCAGGCTTCCCAGCTCCTCGTCGGGAATCGGCGTGCTCTCGGTGCCTGCCGAATCGGAATCATCATAGAAACACTTCGAGAATTTCCACGCTCCGTTCTCCTTCACCAGCGTGAATACCCCTTCTGCCGGGTCGTCGGGATAGGTCCAGTACCACTCCATGGAATAAGTGACGGTGTTCTCGTCCGCAGAGGTAACAGTCAGCGTGTCCCACAGGAAGACGTCTACCGTCTGACCCCCGAAGGAAACAGTGTCCCCCGCGTTCCAGGGGGAGAAGTCGTAAAGCGAATACCGATCGAGATATAGACCCCCGTCCTTCTCCGTAAAGGCGTCAGAATCAAGCAGCTTGTAAAAACCGGCGGCATAGGAATCGGTAAAGACCGCCGCCGTCGCGGCGCGCAGTTCTTCCTTCGTGCGGTAGTGCCCGCAAAGGGTAAACCGGCGGCCGCCGTCCTGCTCGGAGAAGGTTTCCCGGTCTTCCATGTCCAGGGCGGCATAGTGGTAGGCGACGGCGCGGGCCGCGGCAAACCGCTCCTGAAAGAGCGCCAGGCGCCCTTCCGGGCCATCGCTGCCGCCGACGGGACCGCAGGCCACCAGCCCCGCCGCGAGCGCGACCACCAGCACGGCGGCGGTCAGCGCGGCTCTCCCCTGCTTTTTAGACCCGGAGGCGAGATTGCGCAGCCGCTCGGCCACCGCCTTCGCCCCGCCCCGGAAGCCCGTGGAAAGGGGAGAGGCCCGCCCCGATTTCAGAGAAGATAAGATGGCGTCGCCGTAAGCGCCGTGTCCGGCCTCGTCCAGATCTGCCACCGTTGCGTCGTCGCAGACCAGCTCCAGGTCCCGGGACGCCGCGCGCACCATGAGCCACACCAGGGGATTGAACCAGTGCACGGCGTTTGCGCCCAGCAGCAGGAGCTTATACCAGAGGTCCCGGCGCTTCAGATGGGTGAGCTCGTGCCGCAGCACAAGGCTCAGGTGGGAGACCTCCCCCGGCAGCAGGATCACCGGATGGACGAGGCCGGTCAGCATCGGCCCTCCCACACCGGGACACACCGCCAGCCCCACGGGCATTTTCACATGGAGCGACCTCTTTTCCGCTTCAAAGACCGCCCTCTGCTCCGGGGACGGGGGCACGCTCCACCGGCGCGCGTACCGGGAAAAGCGCCGCCGGCTCATAAGCTGCCACAAAAGGAAGAAAGCGCCTCCGGCCAGATAAATCCGAAAAAGCAGACCGGCGAGGGTAAGACTTTGGCCGTCTGTTCCGGAAGGAGCCGCCGCAGCCTCACCTGTGCTGTTACTGACCGCTGCTTCCCCCGAGGCCGGTCCTGTCTGCGCGCCGTTTTGAGCGGCGGAGGCCGCAGAGCCCGCCGCTGTGCCGGAGCTTTTTCCGGCCCAAACCCGCGCCGGCAGAGCCACCGTCTGCTCCATGGGCGCGGCCAGGTGCACGGGCGCGGCGGCCAGAGAGAGGTTAAAGGGAAGCAGCAGCCTCGCCGCCACGGCCAGCCAGACCCAATACCGCCACCGGGCGGTGTAACGTCTGTTCACCAGCGGCTTTAAAAGCAGGAGTGCGGCAATGACGGCGGCCATGGCCGCCGAGATCTCCGCCAGGGAGCGCAAAAATTCAGTCATGGGAGCCGCCGCCTTTCTCCTTCAGGCTGTCCAGAAGGCTACGCAGCTTCTCCAGTTCCTCCCCGTCCACCGCGCCGCCTCCGGCAAAGGCGGCCACGAAGCAGTTGAGGGAGCCGCCGTAGAGCTGAGCCAGAATGGAACGGCTTTCAAACTGCCGGTAGGCCTCGCGTGAGACGAGGGGGGTGTAGTAATTGGTCTTGCCGTGCTTACGGCACGCGACGAACCCTTTTTCACAAAGCCTTGCAAGGTAGGTGTTCACCGTGGTGCTGGTCCAGTTTTTATGCTCCAGAAGGGCTTCCAGCTCGGCCCGGGAGGCTTCGCCCCCGTGTTCCCAGAGGGTCCTCATCATCTCAAGCTCTGTATCGGGCAGCCGTTTCAGATTCATCGTCGATCCTTCCAATCTGCGTCAATTGTAGTTAATAATATACTACACTTGACGCAGATGGCTGTCAAGCATAGTTTGCGCCTCCCGCGCCCTCAAAACGCAAACATCCCCTGGCCGCGCGAAAGCGCGGCCAGGGGATGTTACGAAGTTCAAACCGGCTGATCCCGTAAAACAGCGTGATTTTACATCCGGGGGAGGGCAGACCGGTATTATGGCAGTTTCGACAGGAAGGCGTAGTGGGATACGATATGGAGCAGCTCCCGCACGCAGGCGTCCATGTCCTCCGCGCAGGCGTATTCCAGGCGGCTGTGGTAATTTCCGCAGCCGATGCCCAGATTGGGGCAGGGAAGACCCCGGTAGGAGAGGGCGGCGCCGTCCGTCCCGCCGCGCACCGGGCTGCTGAAGGGTTTCCCGCCCGACGCGCGCACCGCGTCGTAAGCCGTGTCGATGAGGTGCCATTGGGGAAGGATCTGCTCCTTCATGTTCCGGTAGCTGTCCCTCACGGCAATGCGCACCGCGTCCGGTCCGTATTTCCCGTTCATCTTCTCTGCCAGGCGGATAAGGTAGGCCTTGCGCTCGGCGAACTTAACGGCGTCGTGATCCCGGATATAGCAGGTGAGCTTCGCCTCCTCCACCGTGCAGGTGATCTGCTCCGCGAAGTAGTAGCCCTCGTAGAGCTCGGTGGTCTCGGGACGCTCCCCGGCGGGCATGCCCTCGATGAACTCCACGGCCATCAACACGGCGTTACGCATGACGTTTTTGGCCGAACCGGGATGCACGCTGATGCCCTTGAAAGAGACCTCCGCCGTGGCCGCGTTGAAGGTCTCATACTCCACCGCGCCGAAGGCGTCGCCGTCCA
Organism: Bacillota bacterium; assembly: GCA_023459875.1. Taxonomy (GTDB): domain Bacteria; phylum Bacillota; class Clostridia; order Oscillospirales; family Oscillospiraceae; genus JAEWRY01. The sequence continues at coordinate 33,017 of JAEWRY010000046.1, read as the reverse complement.
GGGTGTAGGCATAATCCGCGCCCAGCTTTGTAAGGTCCAGCAGGTCGGCGCCGCCGCCGATCTCTTCGTCGGGAGTAAAGCAGAGCTTCACCGTGCCCCGGGGAAGGGTGTTGTCTTTTAAGAGGGTCTCGGCCAGGGCCATGATCTCGGCGATGCCGGCCTTGTCGTCCGCGCCCAGAAGGGTGGTGCCGTCGGTCACCACCAGGGTCTTGCCGATGCAGCCGGAAAGGGCCGGGAACTCCTTCTCCCGCAGTACCACGTCCCCGCCCAGAAGGATATCGCCGCCTTCGTAGGAAACCACGCGCGCTTGCACGTTTTCCCAGGGGGAACTGGAAGACACGTCCATGTGGGCCAGAAAGGCGATCACAGGTCCGCTCCAGCCGGGCACGTTGGCGGGGATGGTGCCGTACACGAAACCGTTGCCGTCCTGCTCCACGTCCCTGACGCCAAGGCCGCGCAGTTCCTCCGCCAGGGCCTTGCCGAACCGCGTCTGTTCCGGTGTGGAGGGGCTCACGCCGGCATCCTCCCGGGATACCGTTTCATATTTCGTATAGCTTATCAGCCGTTCGTAAGGCCGCATAACCGTATTTTCCATGGCATTCGTTCCTTTCCTCTTCTGCTTTGGAGCCGTGCCGCTGCGGGTTAACGCCCACCGTCCGCGCCTCCCGGACACATACGACTTCACCCTACCATCCCTGGGGCCGTTTGTCAACCGCTTATGAAATTTCGGAAAGGGTTGGGGCTCCAAGGTAAAGGAACTGCCGGGCAGTTGGGCATGAAACGGCATGGGGGACGTATCATTCATGAGCCCCGAAGGTCATCTTAGGCGGTAGCCGGAGGATCTTTACGGCTGTGTTTTTCACGCAATTCGCCCGCCCCCTGATTTTGTGAAAATTCTTATCGCAATCGGACTCCTTTTTGTACTTTAATAATCTTGACAAAACAGTGCCTTCTTGTGTAAAATTAGACAGTTGACGCAATGGCGCTCGGATGATTCTTCACCCGTGTACCATTGCGTTTTTCGGAAAGAAAAATTGAAAGAGCAAAAGCAGTGGGAGGTTGAAAAATGATTAAAACAGAAATACCAAAGACGCTTTATTGCCATATAGGAGGTTCCGGCACCTGGGGCTGCGATTTCCCGGAATATGTGAATTTCAAGGGGATCACCGTTCTGGATTCCGACATGGAATTTGAGACGCCCTTCGGCGTCAGCGCTCCCCTCAAGCTGTTCCGCATGGACGCGTCCATCACCGCCGACAAAAAGCCGCGCGACGTGCTCTACGTGCCGTTTCACGGCTGGCCCGGCCTTTCCCCCTACAACGACTGCCCCAGCGAGCGCCTCTTCTGGGTGCTGCAGCGCGCGGGAGTGAACTATATCCTGGCCGACGGCAGCGGCGGCGGCGTCAACCCCCTTACCGAGCCCGGAGACATCATCGTCCCCGAGGACCTCATCGACTACACAAAGCGCGTTTCCTACATAGGAAAATTCACCAAGAACATTGTCCGCATGCGCAACATCTGCTGCCCCGACCTGCACGACATTCTGGTCGCCGAGGCCAAAAAGGAGTACACCCGGGTCTTTAGGACCGGTATTTACGGCGTCGCGGAAGCCCCCCGCTTCGAGACCGCCGCCGAGGTGCAGAAGATGTACAACGATCACTGCGACATCTGCGGCCAGACCATGATGCCCGAGGCGGCCCTTTCGCGGGCCATCGGCGCGTGCTACGCCTCCCTGTACCTCGTCAGCAACCACGCCGAGGGGATCCATCCCGACTGGCAGACGCCGATTTTCGATTATTACAACGACTGCGCCCCCCGGATCGGCAAGATCATGCTCCGCGCCATGGCCGCCATCAATCCCGAGACGAAAAAGTGCCGCTGCATGGATCATATCATCCAGGTGCCCGACCACGTGCAGCACCGGATGGGCGTTGAATAATACTGATTCAAATTAGAAAGTGATGAATCACTTTCTAATACCCGTTATTGACGGGTGCAAAAACGCTTTGCGTTTTCGCAGAATCAGTATTTAAGCGGCTTTTTCAGCGGCTCGCCGCCGCTGTCTGCCGCAAAGCGGCAGGCAGCGACATACGCCTTGTGCGTATGTCGCTGGAAAAACAGAATAATGAAGCAAATACAATCGCAATAAAATAAAATATGAGGAGAATGGAAATGAAACTGAGAAAAGTTCTCGCGCTGGTCCTTACCCTGGTACTCTCCCTTGGCCTGCTGGCTTCGTGCGGCGGCACCGCCAGCAAAGCTTCCCCGTCCCCGTCCGCCGCCCCGTCGGCCACCCCGACGCCTTCGGCGACTCCCGCCCCCTTTAAGGTTGCTCTTGTGATCGGCGTCGGCGGCCTGGGCGACGGCTCTTTCAACGACAGCCTCAAGGCCGGCTGCGACGAGGCCGTTGCGGCTTACGGCGTTACCTACGACATCATTGAGCCCACCGAAGTCTCCGAGTTTGAGGGCGATTTTACCACCCTGTGCGAAGACGGCAGCTATAACCTCATCGTCTGCGGCGGATTTGACGCCGTGGAAGCCGTCACCAAAGTCGCCACCGCTTACCCCGACCAGAAGTTCCTCTTCGTGGACGGCACCATCACCGGCTGCGACAAGAACGTGACCTCCGTCTCCTTCCGCGACAACGAGAAGACCTTTATGCTCGGCATGGTCGCCGCCATGAAGACCAAGACCAATTCCCTGGGCGTCATCGCCGCGCTGAACGTGGACTCCCTCAACATGTTCGTCACCGGCTTCATCGCCGGCGCCGAGTATGCAAAACCCGACATCAAAGTGAACGTCAAGTACGTCGGCTCCTTCTCCGACACCACCACCGCGAAGGAAATGGCCATCTCCCTTCATGAGGGCGGCGCCGACATCGTGGCCACCTTCTCCGGCGGCTCGGGCCTGGGCGTCTTCACCGCGGCGAAGGAAGACGGCTTCCTCGCCATCGGCTGCGACACCAACCAGTGCCTCATCGATCCTTCCTGCATCATGCTCTCCGGCATCCGCAAGATCGACGTCGTCATCTCCGACGGCATCGGCTCCGCGATCAAGGGCACCCTGAAGGGCGGGGCCACCTCCGCCGGCCTCAAAGAGAACGCCCTCACGATCACAAACGAAGGCTCCAAGGTCGAACTTGATCCTTCTTACCTCGACGCCGCCTTCAAGGCGGGCGACAAGATCATCTCCGGCGAACTGAAGGCTCCCTCCAAGCTCTCCGAGATCGGCCGCTAAACAAAAGGGCAAGGGGACGGTTTCGTCCCCTTGCCCTTATTTATCTTAAATCCTTCCTCTGTTCTGCCAAAAAGCATACTTGAGAAAAACGGGTGGGTTCAGATGTACGCAATTGAGATGAAGCATATCAGCAAGCGCTTCGGCGGCATGCAGGCCAACGACGACGTGACCTTCTGCGTGAAGCAGGGGGAGATCCATTCCCTGCTGGGGGAGAACGGCGCGGGGAAAACCACGCTCATGAACATCCTGTTCGGCATGTACCGGGCCGATGAGGGAACGGTTTGCTTGAGTGGGAGGGAAGTGCGCATCGAGTCGCCCACCGACGCGATCGCCAACGGAATCTCCATGGTGCACCAGCATTTTATGCAGGTGGGCGCCCTCACCGTGGCGGAAAACGTGGTGCTGGGCTGCGAGCCGGTGAGGGGCCTCCTCTTCGACCGGGAAAGGGCGTTCCGCGAAGTGGAGGAAATCTCCGAAAAATACCACCTGAAGGTGGACGCCCGTGAAAAGGTGGAGAACCTCTCCGTGGGCATCCGGCAGCGGGTGGAAATCCTCAAGGCCTTGTACCGGAACTCCTCCATCCTGATTCTGGACGAGCCAACCGCCGTGCTGACCCCCCAGGAAGTGACCGACCTCTTCCTTGTGCTGCGCAAGCTGAAGGAAGACGGAAAATCCATCGTCATCATCACCCACAAGCTGAAGGAGACCATGAGCGTGGCCGATCAGATCACCGTGCTGCGCAAGGGGAAAATCATCACAAGCCTTCCCATTTCCGAGGTGGACGAGGAAAAGCTCGCCGAGCTGATGGTGGGCCGCCGGGTTCTTTTCAGTATTGAAAAAAAGCCCCTCATGGAGGAGCGCCCGGTGATATTGTCGCTGCGGGACGTGACGGTGCGGAAAAACGAGCTGCCCGCGCTGGACGGTCTGAGCCTGGAGGTGCGCAAGGGAGAAATTCTCGGCATCGCGGGCGTGGAGGGCAACGGCCAGACCGAGCTCATCGAGGTCATCACCGGCCTTCAGAAGCCGGACGGCGGAACCATGCTCTACATGGGGAACCCCGTACTAAAGCCAACCGCCCGGAAAATGCTGGACATGCATGTGGGCCACATTCCAGAGGACCGGGGAAAGCGCGGTTTGATCCGCAATTTTACCGTCTGGGAGAGCATCATCCAGGGCTATCAGAATTTAAGCGCCTACGTGACCCGGCTGGGAATTCTGCGCACGGGGGCCATTAAAAAGATGGCCGCGGAGTGCATCCAAAAGTACGACATCCGCTGCGACGGGATCGACCAGACGGTCGGGTCCCTTTCCGGGGGCAATCAGCAGAAGGTGATTATCGTCCGGGTGCTGATGCATGAGCAGGAGATCGTCGTGGCGGCGCAGCCCACCCGGGGCGTCGACATCGGCGCCATCGAATATATCCACTCCCAGCTCATGAAGCTGCGGGACGAAGGAAAAGCGGTCATCCTCATTTCCGCCGACCTGGAAGAAATCATGAAGCTCTCCGACGATATCGCCGTTCTTTACGAGGGCAAAATCGTCGCTCACAAGAAAAACGAAGAATTTACGGAAAATATGCTCGGCTCCTATATGCTTGGGCAGCTTTCCGACATTGCATAGAGAGGTGTGCGGATTGCAAAAAAAGGTTCCGGTTTTGAAAAGAATATGGCGGGCCGTTGCGAAAAGCCAGCTTCTTGCCTCCGTCATCGCTCTGATTCTGGCCATGCTGTTTTCCTCCGTCATCATCCTGATGGCGGGATATGACCCTGTGAAGGTGTACGCCACCATGCTCCAGGGCGTTTTTAAGAGTAAATACTCGGTTGCCCAGCTTTTCGGCACGGCAATGCCGCTCATCTTCGCGGGCCTTTCCATGGCGATTGCCAGCCGTGTGGGCGTTTTCAATATCGGTATCGAAGGACAGATCCTGATGGGCGCCTTTCCCGCGGCCATTGTGGGCGCTTACATCAAAGGACTCCCCGGCTGGCTGCACCTTCCGCTCTGCATTGCCGTCGCCGTGGTGTGCTCCGGAGCTTGGGCCCTGGTGGCCGCCGAGCTGCGCAACCGGCTGCACATCAGCGAGGTCATTCTCACCATCATGCTCAACTATGTGGCCCTCTATCTGGTGGGCTATCTGGTAAACTACCCCTTTAAATCGAATAACCAGGCCGTGCGGACCGAGTCGCTGCCCGACTCCGTCCGGCTCACCACGCTGGTGGCCAACTCCCGGCTGAACACGGGCATCTTCATCGCATTGGGCCTCGCGGTGCTCATGTGGTTCATACTGAAAAAGACCAAGTTCGGCTACGAGCTGCGCGCGGTCGGCTCCAATCCTTCCGCCGCGGAGACCGCGGGCATCAACCAGAAGAAGTTCATCCTCATCGCGATGTTCCTGAGCGGCGCCATCGCCGGCCTCGGCGGGGCCTGCGAGGTCCTGGGCTACAGCGGCTATTACGCCGACAACATGACGAGCGGCTACGGCTTCGACGGCATCGCCATCGCCGTGATGGGCCGGTGCGACCCCTTCGGCACCGTCCTCTCCGCTCTGGTATTCGGCATCCTGAAGGTCGGCGCGGCGAGCATGAGCCTGAAAACGGGTATTCCCAGCGAGTTTGTGAAGATCATTCAGGCGATGATTATCATCTTTGTCTCCACCCCGGGCATTGTGATTTATACAAAAAAGTACCTGCAGCGCACCGGAAAAAAACTGGGGCTCGGCAGGAAAAAACAGAATTCGGAAAAAACCCATTCGGAGGTGACACCCGTATGACGCCGGACTTCATCATCAGTTTGCTCGCCGGCATGGTGCGCATCGCCATCCCCATCGGGTTCGCCGCCCTGGCGGGTGTTCTTTCCGAACGCGCAGGCGTCATCAACATGGGTCTGGAAGGCATGATGCTGTTGGGCTCCTTTTTCAGCGTCGTCGGCTCTTACGCGAGCGGAAACGCCTGGGTGGGCCTGCTCACCGGAATGCTGGCCGGGCTGGTCCTCGGCCTCATGCACGCAACGCTTACCATCGGCTTCAAATGCGAACACCTGCTCTCCGGCGTGGGGATCAATATCTTGGCCGACGGCCTTTCCATCGTGCTGCTGCAGATCATCTGGAACACCAAGGGAAAGTCCTCCATCGTGGCGGGATTGGGGAAAATCTCGCTGCCCGTCATCGACCGCATCCCTGTGATTAAAGATATTTTTGGCACCATCTCTCCTTTGTTTGTGCTTTTGCTGGCCCTGGCAATCTTGTTTCAGTTCGTCATCTATCACACCCGGTTCGGCCTGCGGGTCCGGGTCATCGGAGACAATCCCGAGATGGCCGGCTCCATGGGCATCAACGTTTACCGCACCCAGTTCATCTGCGTTTCCCTCTCCGGCATCCTGGCGGCTACCGGCGGAGCCTATCTCTCCATCGGGGACATCAATATGTTCTCCAAGGATATGGTGGCGGGCCGCGGCTACATCGCGCTGGCCATGGTCATCCTGGGCGGCTGGAACCCCATCGGCGCCGCCGCCGCGGGGCTGGTCTACGGCTTCGCCCAGAGCCTGCAGATTCGCCTGCAGGGGCTGGAATCGGTGGCCATTCCCGCCCAGCTGGTGCAGATGATTCCTTACATTATCACAATCCTCGTGCTCTTCGTCGCGCGCAGAAAGGGCAGCGCGCCGGCGGCCGAAGGCGTTCACTATTACCGAAAGGGCGAGTAATCGCAGCCCGGCGCGGCTTCCCCGCACCGGGTTCTTTAAAATGATGGAACATTACGAAAGAATCAAAGCGATCCGCGAAAAGCTCGGCTCCCTGGAGCTGGGGCCGGAGACCGTGGAGGAAATGCGGAAGAGAATGGGAGAGTTCCCCGAAGTGAGCCGGTACTTCGCCTCCTGCTACGAAAAGTATGAAAAAGGCGAGGGGATACGTCCCACCCTGGGTAATGAGATGCAGATTTTCTATATGCGGGAGCGGCAGACCCTTTCTTTTCTCCTGTTTCCCGAACTCCTCAACGCAGCCTATGAGATCGCGCGGGCCATCGGGGAAAATATCTGCGCCGACCAGATTAAGGGCCTGACCCTCCCGGAGATCATGAAGAGCAACGAGCCCATCGCGGAAAACCACTGCTATGCCTATGAAGAGGTGGTGGAGGCCGACGAGCGCCACGCCGTTTACCGCCACTATGAGTGCGCCGACTGTTACGGCATTCCGAACATCGGCATGAAGATCTGCGCCTACGAGGCGGGCACCGCCGCCGGGATGTTCTCCGCGGCGCTTGGCAGACCGGTGCGGGTCACGGAAACAAAATGCTGCGCCAACGGCGATCCATACTGCGAATTCCTCGTGGAAGTCGAGGAATAAAACAAATAAAACAAGGCGGCGCCTCAAAATGAGGCGCCGCCTTGTTTTATGATAGCCGAAATACGGAAATTCGTGTGCCGGAGACTACGATGCGCTATGCAAGCGTGTCATTCTGAGGCCTGTCGTAGCTTTGCCATCCTGAGGCCTGTCGCAGGCTTGTCATTCTGTGTACCGTTTCGTTTGTCATTCTGAGGCCGAAGGCCGAAGAATCTTTTCGGTAAGCAACTGCTGTTTAAGATCCTTCGCTGCGCTCAGGATGACACACTGAATCCACAGGATGACATGCTTAATACACAGGATGACAGGCTGAATCCACAGGATGACACGCTGAATGCCCCGGGACATGCCGGATGACACGCTTGCTGTTTGAGTGCTTTTCAGCTGGATTTTATCTTGAAGTCAGCCCTTTCATTCAAGCCGGAAGGACGCCGCGGCGCGCCCAGGAGTAAGTGAGGAAGGCGGAGGAGAGGCCGAGACGCGCCGACTGCACGGTGAGTTTCGCTTCTGCGAGAGCTTCCCCGGCGGAGAGAAGGGCACTTTTGGAGATAAGCCCCAGGCTGTAGCGCAGGGCCGCGGCATCGTAGACCTTCTGCTGGAAGGCGAGAGCCTCCCGGGCTGCTGTGAGAGCGGTCTGGGCGGTTCCAATCCCCCGGTAAACCGCGTCGAAGGACTGCCGGAAGGCCTGCTTTTTGGCGTCCAGGGTGAAAACCGCCGCGTTATAGCTGTGCTCGGCGGACTTTTTCTCATAGCTTTCGGCGTCTTTCCAGGTCTTTTTCGCGTCCGTCACGGCGCTCTGGGCCAGATAAATGTCGCAGCTTGCCTCCATGCCCGCCGCCAGGTCCGCGTCGTACTGCGCGGAGGAAAGCTCCTCCTGCGTCACTTCGGGAACGGGGGCGAGGGTGATTTTGCCCGTGGGAGGCTCCCCGATCAGAGCTTGGAGCTGCGCTTTCATGCTGTCCCGCTTCGCATTGAGCGCGTCGAGCCGGGAAGCCGCTGCGTCCCGGGCGGTCTTGGCCTCCTCGCAGGAGAGGGAGGAAGCGCGTCCGAGGCTGCTAAGAAGCAGCGTTTCTTTGAAAGTCCTCTCCAGTGTATCCAGCCCGGCTTTTCCTTTTTCAATGTCCGTTTCCAGCGCGGCGATGCTGAGATAGAGGCTCTCAGCGCCGCAGATGAGCCGGCCCTTCAGCGCCTCCAGCGGTTTCACCAGGTCGTTGTAGGTTTTTTCGTAGTTTTCAGGCGTGTAGGCCTCCAGCTGGTCCTTGATGAGCTCCTGCTGCTGCTTTAAGGCCAGCCCGGCCCCGGATTCGCCCGCCTGGGTAAACGCCCAGATGACGTCGGTCAGATTGTTGTTTGCCTCCACCAGATCGTCGTAAGCCTGCTCCCTGTCCACCGCGCCGGCGGCGGCGATCAGCTCGCCGTATGCGCTCATCATGGGGCTTTTCGCCTCGATACGCGCGGCGAGACTTTCAAAAGGAACTGTCCCGGGCGCGTCGCCGCTCCCCGCCGTCTCCAAGGCGAAGGTGGGAAGAGGGAGCAGCAGCGCGAGGGCAAGGGTAAACGCCAGGCACTTTTTCATCGTTTTGTCCTCCATAAGGTCTTCCGGACGCTCTAGCTTCCGAAGGTGACGGCCGCCTTCTGCGCCACGCGCAGGTCGCAGCCCGGCGCGAGCAGCGCCTCCACCTTGAAGCTGAGCTTATTCTTGTTCGCGGAGGACTCAGCCTCCTTGGGCGTGTACTCCGCCTTGAGGTCGATGTACTGCACCGTCGCGGTAAAACTCTTCGCCGCCTCGTTTTTGGAGGAAGCTTTGGCCGTCACCGTGATGGTTTTGCCGTAAGTAATGTAGTCTATGTACTCCTCAGGCAGGTAGAAGACGAATTTCTTCTGGTTCTCCTTGGAGATTTCGCAGATTTGCGCCCCCGCCTGGGCGAGGCCGCCCTCGTCGCAGCTCAGGGAGAGCACCACACCGCTCTCCAGCGCAAGGACGGTGTAATGGGAAAGCTGGCTTTCGGCGTAGGCAATCTGCGCCTCCAGGGAGTCGATATCCGCCTGGGCCATGTTGATTTTCTCGGTCAGATCCACCGTCGTGTCCGTTCCCGCGATGACGAGCTGCTGCCGGGCGTTATCAAGCTGGGAAGAGGCGACGGCGGCGGCTTTCTCCTGAGCGGTCACGGCAGTCTCCGCCGCGTCCAGCTCGGACTGGGAGGCGAGCCCCCCGTCGTAAAGGGCTTTGAGGGTGTCGTAGTCCTTCCGGAGCTTTGCCAGGGCGTCGTTTGCTCCCGCGAGGCTCTCTTCGGCAATCTCAATGTTATTTTTGGCGATGGCAACCTGAGCCGCTTTAAGCTGTTCGTGATCCGTCTGCTTCAAATCCCGCAGCGCCGCCTGGGCCTTGGTAAGGGTTATCTTCAGCTGCGAAAGCTGATACTGGGCGTCGGAATCGTCCAGAACGGCCAGAACGTCCCCCTTGGAGACAGTCTGCCCCACGCCCGCGGGCAGCGACTTCACTTCCCCCGACGCCTGGGTGTAGTATGGCCGCACGTCCACCTCCACGTCCCCCTCGATGGTGACCGTGCTGGATTTCGGTACCGTGATGCGGATGGCCACGGCGACGATGCAGAGGATAATCGGGATGGCGGCGATCAGTACATTCCTGAGTTTTTTCTTCATGCGACCATTCTCCCCCAAACTTTTGACTGTTCAAAAGCCTGAGGGCTTTTGAACAAAAGGATTGCATGCGGGACGCTCACCGCTTACCCGCATGAAATGTGTTTTTTCCGAGGTACACGCCCCCGGAAAAAACGGATTCCACTTTATTTCCGCCGCGCTCGGCGGAAACTCTGGAAGGCTCTTGGGCATTTATAGCGGAAGCCGTTTTTTATCGAATACAAACACGCTGGAAACGAAAAGAATGACGATCATGGCGAGAAACAGGAGGTTAATGCCCGTGGTGTCGCCGTTTTCCACGATGGCCGTGGCGTCGAGCAAAGAGAAGAGGGACATATCCTTGAAGACCTCCGCGTTTTCCGAGACGCCGCCGATCATATTGAAGAGCAAAAAGGCCAGCGGGATGCCGGTCCCGAAGGCGAGGGAGAGCTTCGTCTCGTTAAAAAAGCAGGAGTAGAAGAAGCAGACCATGGCGAGGGCCATCGTCATGAGAGTGGTGGAAACGTGCAGCCTCGTGAAGGCCGCCACGTCCAGCAGTCCCGGGAACATGGCGCCCGCCGCCCAAAGCCCCACGGCGTACACAATGCCGAAGAGTACCGCGATGGAGAAGAGCAGGTAGACCCCCTGGGTGACGATGATCTTTTTCCGGGAGGTGGGCGTCTGGAGCAGGTAGCAGAAGGCACCGCTGTCCACCAGCTTGCACACCAGCCGGTTGGCGAGAATGACGTAGTAGACCATAGGGAAGGCGAAGACAAGAAAGCCGTAGTAGAACCCGGCGATAAAGGTTGTGAGGGTGCTGCCGATCTGGTCGTAGCCGAAGGCGGCGATGAGGTCGGACGGCATCATATTCATCATATCCATCATGGCCTTGGTGGAGGTGGGGTCGAACATGTACATGATTTCGCCCAGGTACAGGCACAGGACAAAGACGAAAATGAGGAGCAGGATGGAGTTGTTTTTCACGTTGAGCTTAAAGAGCGTAAAACTCATTGAGATCCCTCCGCCGCGTAGTAATTGAGGAATACCTCTTCCAGCGTCTGGGCCTTGGTGTCCAGCGCCTCGATGTCCAGGGCGGAAAGCGCCTTCATGAGGCGGCCGACCTCTTCGCCCTTCACGTTGATTTCCGCCGTGTTCCCATAGACCTGGTCCACCGCGAAGTTCTGGGAGACAAGGGCCGCCACGTCCTCCGGCCGTCTCAGTTTCACGATGTAGGCCTTCCGCTGGGAGCCCTTCAGGGCGCCCACGTCGTTTTTCTCCACCAGTCTGCCGTCTTTTATAATGATGACCTCGTCGCAGGTGCGCTCGATCTCCTCGAACATGTGGCTGGACATCAGAATGGTTTTCCCCGCCTTCTTCTGCTCGACCACAAGCTCGATGAAGCGGTTCTGCATCAGGGGGTCCAGGCCGCTGGTGGGCTCGTCGAGGATCAGCACCGAGGGGTCGTGCATGAATGCGGTGACGATGCCGAGCTTCTGTTTCATGCCCTTGGAAAACTTCTTGATCTCCTTACGGGGGTCCAGCTCGAAGCGTTCGAGGAGTTCCTTCTGCCCGGATAAGTCCTTCATGCCCCGCATCTGCGCCATAAACTTAAGGAAATCGGTCCCGGTCATGCCGTCCAGAAAGGCGATTTCGCCGGGTATGTAGCCGAGGGTTTTCTGGATTTGGGGCGCGCGGGCCACGCAGTCCAGCCCCCCGATGGTGCAGGAGCCGAGGTTCGGCTTGGTGAAGCCCAGAAGGCAGCGGATGGTGGTCGTCTTGCCCGCGCCGTTGGGGCCCAGGTAGCCCAGGACCTGCCCCTCGCCCACCTGGAAGGTCACGTCGAAAATCCCCTTGCCCGAAGGATATGTCATGGTCACGTCCCGCACGTCGATCATCGCCCCGCCCCCTTTCCGCAGTTTATAGGTATGATTTCTTAAGTATTCTATCATCGTTTTTTCCGGTAGTAAAGGTGTAAATGCAGGATTCCATGCAGTTCCAGCGCGAGGAAGGACGTTTCTTTGATAGCAATGAGAGAGTTTAAAATTGAAATATAACGGCCAATTATTGCCAAATGGCGAAAAATGTATTATTCTGTATACAAATGTTTGTCAACATGACTTTCTATATTTAATGGACGTTTACGACTTGCTGAATATCGTCTGTAGAATGAAAAGATAAAAACAAGAGGTGTGGGTTAATGATTAATCAGAAGTCATCATTTGCACTGCTAAAAAGCAAGGCTATACTTGCTATATTGGACGGAGACAAGCAATTTGAAAAAATTCCACGTACAGGTGGTTGGCCAAACGAAGTTATAATAGCCATGCCATACCTGTCTGGGACTGAACTATGCAATATATCTAGCAAGTTTGGCCTCCCTCAATCGTACAGTTGGGGCGGCGGCGCAAAAAGCCGTTGGGAATATTTTAGCGAACTGATTAGCTACTGTATTTCAAAAAAAACTGTATCTGATCTGTTGTCATATCTGTTTTCCAAAGAACAATTTGGCACAAGGTTGCAAGGGCTGTCGGCAAACGAGGTTGAAGAATACTACGCAAGAATTGTACGTATCGCCATTGATCAAATCAATGGGGAACTGTATTTCGGCGGGAATGAGCTTGCAATGATCGGGAAGCGATTTGTCATCAAAGCCCGCGATGAAAAAGTTGAAATCGAAGCACCTGCTATTAAGACAATTGATCGGGGATATATAAAAGATATCTCAGAACGGGCGATGAATGATGTAAACGAAGGCAATTTCGACAGCGCTGTTACCAAATCCAGGACGCTGCTTGAAGAAGTGTTCTGCTATGAAATCGAAAAGAAGGGCGAAACGCCTTCAGATAGCGGCGAAATTGGTAAGCTATATAAACAGGTCAAAGACTTATACAAAATGCATGCCGATAAGGATACGGACAAACGCATTAATACACTTCTGTCAGGTCTTGAAAAAATAGTAACCTCTATTGCTGAAATGCGCAATGAAGGCAGTGATTCTCACGGTGTGGGTGCCCGCAGAATAAATATCGCTGAGCATCATGCGCGACTATACGTCAATTCTGCAATGGCAATGGCTGAATTTATTTTGTCTGTCGGTAACAAGCAAGAAGACAAGGTGACGGTTCCTGCGTCCTGAGAATCCAATCGCGCGTTATCCCAGATTGAAATATCATATTTTGGAGGTGGTCGGTCTGTCTGTCAAAGCGAAGCGGGTCATCGGATGGATCGGCGTTGCCTTCACGGTTCTCATTTCGGGGGCGTGGGCTTACTGGGGGGCTTTTGAGAATTTTCACGAGGGCTGGTACTCGGAATCCCTCCTCGTCAATCTGCGGATGTTCTTCGTTCAGTATCTGATCTTCGCCGCTGCCTTTGCCGTCCTGGGGCTCGTTTCCCTCAGATGGAGAAAGGCCGGTCTTGCGCTGCACCTGGCTTTGGGGGCGGCGTGCGTCTGGTTTTTCCGGGGTGCCACCTTCAGCGTCCTGGGCGCGGGCATCGTCATCCCCTTCGTCCTGCTGGGACTCCTCTATTATTTCGGCGAGCCGGAGCCGAAGAAATGGGCCTGGCGGCTCATGGTGCTTGTCCCGCTCGCCGTCGTGCTGGCGATTTCCATCCCCCAGGGCATTAAGGTGTCCCAAAGGGTAAACGACGGGGACCTGGGACTCAGGGTGGTTGAGGGCAGCGGAGTGACCCTCGCCTGGGCGCCCCGGGGGCCGGGCTGGCCGGACAAGGGCACGAGCTGGGAGGACGCGCGGCGCGCCTGCGCTCACCTCTCCGAGGACGGGACCACCCTCATGGATTACGAGCAGAACATCTGGCGCCTGCCCACGGCGGACGAGGCGGTGCGGTCCATGGCGCTCCACGGCAAAAACGCGGGCGGGGTCTGGAACGGGGAGACCGCTTCATACAAACTGACGCCGGACAAGGAAACGCCTCTGTGGGACGTCCACTCCAAGGTGATCTATTACTGGACCGCGGACACGTCAAAGAAGGATGAAAACCAGGCGTACATCATCGTTTACAACGGCGGCGTCTTCGACAGGGGCAAGGACAGCGGGCAGGATTATCTAAGCTTCCGGGCGGTCAAAGAGGTTGAGTGAGCGGAGATACGTAAAAACGGGCCGACCGGCCCGTTTTTTAGATTCATCGGCTTTGCCTCAGAATGACAGAAGGGGGCGGCCGGTTCAAAGCCCGCTCCGTGTCACGATGGGAAGTCACACGATTTGCAGAATCCAGCCCAGGTGCATGCCGAGCACGGCCAGCTTGACGACCGCAAGGGCAGAAAGAGCCGAGCCGAGCCACTTAACCTGAGCGCGGACGGAGTACATGAGGAGTAAAAGTCCTCCCACAAAGACGCACACGCCCCCCGCGGTGAGCGCCGGGTGGGCGGTCATCAGGCCGCGCAGCAGAGGATTTGCCTCGGTGATCACGCCGAGATACATGCCGGCGGCGGTACAGGCCGCGTCGGCGAGCGTAAGCAGAAAGATCAGCACAAACAGCCTGCGGGCAGCCATGGCAAAACTTCCTTTCCGGTCGGAGTATCATACTCGCGCCTGTCGGTTCGCGACGCTTAGTATCTGCCGCCATATTCCATCTTATGATTGGGAAGGAAGCTCCGTTAATGGGATAAATAAAATCGGGCCGAAAAGCCCGATTTTATGATTCTTCGGCTTTGCCTCAGAATGGCAGGTTTTTTTCTGCCGTGGAAGGCGGAGGGGCGGGGATGAGCGCGTCTCCGCTGTCATCCAGCCCCCGCCCCCGCTGTCATCCTGAGCGAAGCGAAGGATCATTTCCGGCAGGAAGTTTTATTTTACAAGCCTCAAAGCCCGCGGTTCTTGTTTTTTTCCTTCGCAAACCGCATGGCCTGCTTCATTTCCCCCTTGCCGCCGAACATCCGCCGGATTTTTTCCTGCTCCAGCTCGCGGGAGTTAAGACCCTCGTAGCCCATTTCCCTTTGAAGCTTCAGAAAGCTCTCGAAGCGCTCCCGGGAGAGCGCGCCTTCCTCGATGGCCTTTCTCACCGCGCAGCCCGGCTCCGTGGTGTGGGAACAGTCCTTGAACCTGCACTCGGACGCCAAGTCATCGATATCCTCAAAGGTTTTGGACAGGTCGCCGAAGTCGATCTGCAGCTCCCGCATACCCGGGGTGTCGATGACGATCCCGCCCGAGGGCAGCAGGAGAAGCTGGCGGCTGGTGGTGGTGTGGCGGCCCCTGTCGTCGGCGCGGATTTCGCCCACGGCCAAGACTTCCCTGCCCATGAGGCGGTTAATCAGGGTGGATTTCCCCACGCCGGACGACCCGATGAAGGCGACGGTTTTGCCTTCGGAGAGGTAGGGCAGAATGTCCCGGTATCCGTCTTCCGCCATGCCGGAGCAGACGACGATGTCGGCGCCCGGACTCACCTCCCGAAGCTCCGCGAGCTTCCCGCTCACATCGGGGCAAAGGTCGGCCTTGGTGAGCACGATAACGGGAACCGCCCCGCTATCCCACGCCACCGCCAGGTACCGCTCCGCGCGGCGGGGACTGAAATCGGCGTTTAAAGACATGCAGATAAAGACCGTGTCGACGTTCGCGGCCACGATCTGGGAAGCCTGCGCCGTCCCGGCGGCCTTGCGCACAAAGGCGCTCCTGCGCCCCAGCACCCGGCGGATCACCGCGTTTCCCCCGCCTGTGTCCGTTTTATCCACCATCACCCAGTCGCCAACCGCCGGAAAATCCGTGCTGTCGGCGGCGAGGTAAGAAAATTTGCCCGAGACGGATGAGAGCATTTCGCCGTTTTCGCCGGCGATCTTATATATATCGTGATGCTGCTCGGTGACTCTGGCTAAATACAGGTCCTCGTAAAGGGCGGCTTCCTGCTCGAAACGGGGAGTCAGGCCGTATTTTATCAAATTGAGAGTATTCATGTTATCCTCCAAAATAATGTGAGAGTTTTTGGAGGGTAAAAGCTTACTATATTTCTTTTCCCTCCGTCAAAGTAGCAATGGCAATCGGCGTGCGCGGCATACTGCTGTTCCCCTTTCTTTTTTAGACTGAACTGGATTATATCACGAAACGGTGGAAGAAAAAAGCCGGAAAGCCCCAAAGTCAACCGATGGTTTTCATTCTCCCCGCCGTTTTCTTTGCCAATTGGTTGGATCGCCGCCGACGCGGCTGGACAACGTTGATTTAACTTTCTATATTATTCCATGGAAGATCCAGGAGGGATTCCCAATATTAATACGGAATCTGCGGGAATTTACTTCCTCTAGGCACTCTTTGTGCGGCTCCGGAGAGCTGCCGCTAAAGAAAAAAACAATTGAAAAACATTAAAAAATCACAAATAAGACAAAAAAATACATTAATCGACAAAATCATATAGACTTTCCATTTCATGTGTGGTAATATCGAAAACAGCGATAAATCTGGCTGATAAAACAGACAAAATAAAATTGAATAATAATGAGATTCAACAAATTTGCTCATTGGATGAGAAAGGATGCGGCTCTATGTTATCCGAGAATCAGTGTATGATTGTTGAAGAGGCGCTGACCAAGGATGTGGAGCCTCGCAAGCTTGCGGCATACCTGTGCCTGCATATGGGACTCACCGTGTCCGAGGCTACTGCGCTGCGTCTTCGCGACCTGGACCTTGATGCTGGAGAGCTCACCATCCGCAACACGCTGGTAAGAACGGAGCCGTGTTCATCCAGTAAGTTTGAGATTGCCGAAGAGGATAGCCAGCGGACGCTGCCCATGCCGCCGCATGTACAGAAGCTGTTCAAGAAGCACCTCGGCTTTTATGCCGACGCCGACTGCTTCATCGTGAACGGGGAGCACTCGGTCGTCGGCGCACACCTGCTGCAGAACATGCTGTTTTCCCTCAACAGAAAGTACGCCATCGCCGAGAACCTGACCGCCATCAAGCTCCGCAACGCCTTTGTCCGCCGCTGCATCCAATCCGGCGTTGACCTTTATACGATCGGCGCCTACGTGGGAATCAAGCAGATCGGGGAGATCCAGAAAAAGTTTGCGGAATTTCTTGTGCCTCACCCGGAGAGGGTGAGCGTGCTGGAAAAATACGCCGCGGGCTATCGGCAGCCCGAGCGCTCCCCGGCCGGAGCCAAGCGGATGAACCTTTTAATCCTGGGCGCCGGGAGCCAGGGCCCCGTCGTGAAGGAAACCGCCCAGGCGCTTGGCGTATTCAACGCTATCGCCTATCTGGACGATGATCCCGACAACAAGCTGGCCATCGATTCCTGCGAGAATTATAAGAAGTATGTTGATTTATACCCCATCGCGATCCCTTCCTTCGGCAACTGCGAGCTCCGCGCCAGATGGATTGACCGTCTGGAAAAAGCCGGTTTTATTCTGCCGACGCTGATTCACCCGATGGCGACGGTCAGTCCGAGCGCCGTCGTGGAAGAGGGGACGATCGTTGAAATGAAGGCCATCGTAAGCACCAACGCCCGAATTAAGCATGGCTGCATCGTAAGCTCCGGCGCGGTGGTGGACGTAAACGCGGTGGTGAGCGAAAACACACACGTCGGCAGCGCCGCCACAGTAAAGAAAAACGCGGTTGTTCCGCCGTACACGGTAATCTCCAGCGGCGACGTTGTCGGATAATTCAGTTCATCAAAAAGGTGGTGTCTCATATTTTTGAGACACCACCTTTTGTCGCGGACGTTCTTCCGGTAAGATCAAAAATATAGATCAGCTTGACTGCGACTGCTTTACGATGGAATCCCTGAAGATCACGACTTGGTTGCGGCCATTGTTCTTGGCCTCGTATAACGCTGAATCGGCAGATTTTGTGAGCGCTTCCAGACTGGCATGCTGCAGATCCATACAGGCCAGTCCGCAGCTGATGGTGACTTGTCTTTCCTCCGGATCGCTCCGGCAGGCGTATCCAATTCGGACGCGTAGTTCGTCGCATATCCGATAGGCCTCCTGGGCGCAGCAATCCCAGAATATGACCGAAAACTCATCTCCGCCCATCCGGAAAACATGGATGGTTTCAGCCTGAATGTCTTTGAGGATCTGCGACAGATTCAGCAGCACCCGGTCTCCCACCGCGTGGCCATACCGGTCGTTCACAAATTTAAAATGATCCACGTCGATCATCGCCAGGCAAAGGCATTTTCCGGCGCTTCTGCATTCGTTCATAAGCATAGGCAGGCAGTCGTCAAAGGTTTTTCGATTATACAGGCCGGTGAACGGATCCAGCTTTAGCTGTTCCTGCATAGACTGCTGCTGGCTGTCGAAATACATGAGAGCCGTGAGATTATCATGGCCGTACCGGATCAAAATCTTGGCCAGCAGATAGGAACAGAGGAACATAAAACACGCGACAAATAGTTCCATCGCCATACTGCTTTCTAATTCTCCCGCCAAATAGAGCTTAACACCCAGCACCAGCGCCGAGAGACAACTCATCCAAAAGATCCGGCGGGTTATTCTTATGTTGGAAAAAATGGTGGAAACAAAAATCGGCAGAATGAAAGAACCGAGCAGAACTTTGGCGATGTCGTGGGTCAAGCAAAGGTAGAGGGAAAAGAGGATAAACAGGGAAAGGGACAAATGCTCCTTCGCAGGGAGGGAAAAGCGAGGGGAACGAACAAAAAGGTCCGTTAACCAAGTAAAAGCAAACAAGCCTGCGGCAGGAAGCACAATATAATTGCGCAGATAGATATCCGGCGGGAAGGCAAGAACGCTCCGCGCCGCGAAATACCAGATCACGTGCGCCAAAATCATAAGGGCAGCCGTGACGTAGCCGGTATTCACAAGATAGCGGCACCATTTGATCGGCTCAATATAGGATCTCGCTCTTTTGGGCTGAGAGTTATTCTCCATAGATGCCCTTTCCTCCGGCAGGTGTCTGCAGCGGTTTGCGTTATGAACGAATACCGATAAAAAATATAGTTTCATGATCCCACACACTAATTTCCGGTTATATCCCGCCGTGAGCGCGGAAACGTGCAAAGGCGGTAAAACCTAAAAAGAATGAGCAGGCAAAGCCTGCTCATTCTTTTTGGTACGGCTGAAGGGATTCGAACCCCCGACCTACTGGTTCGTAGCCAGTCACTCTATCCAGCTGAGCTACAGCCGCGTACCGTCTCGACAGCTTAATTAGTCTAGCATAGAACAACGTAAAATGCAAGTTTTTTTCCCGCTTTTTTGCAAAATTTTCACGCCAATAAATAAACGGGACGAAGCATAAGCTTCGTCCCGTGCCGTTTCCGGCTATGGTACGGGTATTTGGTCTTAGCAGTGATCGCCGCCGCAGCCACCGCATCCGCCGCCGCATCCGCCGCCCCATCCGCCGCCGCAGCAGCAGCAAAGGACGATGATGATGATGATGATCCACAGGCAGCCGCAGCCACCAAAGCCGCCGCCCCAGCCGCCACAACCGCAGCTATTGTTATTGCAACACATAGTAAATTTAACCTCCCAATTAGATTGGAGACGCCTCTAAGCGTGCTCACTTCATCTTATGCAGAGGCTAAAAATGAGTGCGTACTTGGAGTATTTATGGAAGCAGGACGGTAAAACGCTCGAGCATCGCCGATACCTCGGCTCTGGTGGCGTTTCCGCTCGGATCCAGGGTCCCGTCGCTCCGGCCTCCCACGATCCCGCTGGAAACGGCCCAGCACAAGGGCTCCAGCGCCCAGGAAGATACCTTGCCGGAGTCCGGGAATTTGGAGAGGGCGTCGGGAGCCTCGGCGGATATGCCCTTATATCCGGCGAACCGGTAGAGCATGACCACAAGCTGCTCCCGGGTTACGTTGTTCGCGGGGGCGAAAAGGCTGCCGCCCATGCCGTTCACAATGCCGTTCTGCGCGGCCCAGTTCACCGCGTCGTAATACCACGCGCCCTGGGCGACATCGGTGAACATCTGAGTGCTGCCCGTTTCGCCGGCGGCGCCCGAAAGACGGCACAGAACGGTCGCGAGCATGGCCCGGGTCATGCCGGATGCGGGGGAGAACCGGGTGGCGCTCACGCCGTTGAAGAGTCCCGCGTCATATACATATTGTATGGAATTATAGTACCAGGCGGTGCTGACGATGTCGGTAAAGGGCAGCACGTCCAGCGTTCCCTCCGTTACCTTGCAGTAACCTTCATAAGAAACGAGGGCGGTGTCCGAAAGGACGGTGAGGGAGGCCACCGCGTCCTCGCCCGCCAGGTACCTGCTGTTTTCGGCAAGAGGTTCAATGCTCGTCCCGGAGACGCCCGAGGAGACGCCGATCACCTCGCCGCCCTGGGCCGAAGCCGAAGCCGAGCCCTCCAGGAAGAGGAAGCTGGAACCAGGGGAGAAAAGAACGGTGTCCCCCCTGCGGCAGGCGAGGGGGGTAAACGTGTTGGCATAGCTCCACGAACCGTCGTAAAGCCCCGCCTTGCCCGCCCACGCTGCGGCGCTGTCGTCCAGCTTCTTCTGGTAGGCTTCGTAGTCCTCGGCGGATTTTTCGTCCACCCGGGCGTCCGCCTGCTTCTGCAGTCCGGGAAGGAAGGTGCCGGTCAGATAGCCGAGCGTGATGAGCGGATCGCCGGAAGAACCGCCGACCGCAAGAGCGGCGAGGCCGCCCAGAAGAGCGGTAATCAGAATCAGTACGATAATGACTTTCTTTTTCAAAGCGGTCCGCCTCCTTTATGAATGGTTTGAGGCCTGGAAGACCCGCAGGATCCCCGCCTCGTCCAGGGGATGGAAGGTGCCCACCTGCCGCTTCCCCTCCCAGGAACAGTCCCTTGCCATGGAAACGACGTCTTCGTCGCGCTGAACGCCCATTTGGGCCTCGCCGAAGGAGACCGGCATGGAAAGCTCACGGAAGAACCTTTCAGTTGCCGCGATGCCGGAAAGCGCCGCTTTTTCATCGTCCGTTTCGGAGATGTTCCAAACCTCGCGGGCGTAGCGCGCGAAGCGGGGAATCCCGGATTTGTAAACCTCCCGCGCCCACTGGCAGAAGAGGCAGGAGAGGCTCTCGGCGTGGGGCAGGTCGAAACGGCCCGAGAGGATGTGGCCCATCTGGTGGACCACGAAGGATTTGGGCCTGCCGAGCCCGGTGAGGTCGGAGTGGGAGAGGGTGCCGCACCACATGATCTCTGAGCGTGCCTCGTACTGGGAGGGCTCCTTCATGACCACGGGTCCGCAGCGGATGACGGTGCGCAGAAGAGCCTCGGCGACGGCGTCGGTGGTTTCACAGGTGACGTCGGTGCTGAAATAGCGCTCGAGCGTGTGCATCATGATGTCCACAACGCCGCAGGCCGTCTGCCGCGGCGGCAGGGAGTAGGTGAGCTCGGGGTCCATGAGGGCGAACACCGGGCGGTTCACGGGGGAGTTAAAGCCCCGCTTTTCACCGGTCCTATCGTTCGTCAGCACGGAGGAATCGCTGCCCTCGCTGCCCGCGGCGGCGATGGTAAGCACCACGCCCACGGGGAAAGAGGGCCTCCGGGGGACTGCTTTCCCGGTCTGGAAATCCCACAGCGGGGTTTCCGGGTTTGCCAGGGAACAGGCGGCCGACTTGGCCGTGTCGATGACGCTGCCGCCGCCCACGGCGAGTAAAAAGTCGAGGTGTTCCTCACGGCAGAGCTTAACCGCGCCCTCCGCGAAGGAGAGGGTGGGATTGGGCTTCACCCCGCCCAGGGCGACAAAGGGTACCCCCTCCTGCTTCAGGGAATCGGTAACCCGGCCCAGAAGGCCGCTCTCTACGGCGCTTCCGCCGCCGTAGAGGACCAAAACCCGGCTGGCGCCGAACTCCCCGACCATTTTCCCTGACTGGGTTTCCGCGTCCCTGCCGAAGACAAATTTGGTGGGGGAATAATAGGAAAACGCTTCGATGGCCTATTCCTCCGTTTCCGCCCTGACTTTGTCCTCGCAGGAGCGCATGGCGAGAATGGTGCGCTCCAGAAGCTCGTCCAGGGTCCAGCCGAGTTTTTCACCGCCCAGGGCGATGGTGTCCCGGTCGCAGCCGGCGGCAAACTTCTTGTCCTTAAACTTCTTTTTAAGGCTGGAGAGCTCCATGTCGGCCACGCTCTTCGAGGGCCTCATCCGGGCCGCGGCGCCGATGAGGCCGGTCAGCTCGTCGCAGGCGAAGAGGACCTTTTCCATCTCATGGACCGGCTCCACATCGCAGCACAGGCCGTATCCGTGGGAACAGACGCTGTGGATGAAGGCGTCGTCGAAACCGCCCGCCCTGAGCAGTTCGGGTGCCTTTTTGCAGTGCTCCTCGGGGTAAAGCTCAAAGTCGATGTCGTGCAGAAGGCCGACCATGGCCCAGTAACCCGCCTCGGACCCGTACCCCAGAGACCGGGCGAAATAGTCCATAACGCCCTCCACGGTGAGCGCGTGCTGGATGTGGAAGGGCTCCTTGTTGTAGGTTTTGAGAAGCGCTAAGGCTTTTTCTCTCTCCATGGCTTTAAACGGCTCCTTATTCAAAATTGCCTGAACCCTCGTCCAGCACCGCCCTGCGGTGGAAGCTGGCGAGGTCGGGCGTGAAATTGGGGTAGCGGCTGGTGAAGGCGCTGATGATGAGCTCGGGATTGAGTCCGGGGTTCTGGGCCCGCAGCACCGCGCACAGGGTCATGGAATCGTGGTTGCCCTCGGTGATAAAGCTCTTGACCAGGGGGATAAGATCCACCTGGGTTTCCCCAGACCTGGCCTTTTTGCTCCGCTTGGAAACGATGAGGCTCTCGCTTTCCAGAAGGCTTGATAGTGCCGTCTCGGCCCCTTCGGGCAGGCCGTTCACGTACTCGCAGGTGATGACATAACTCACGAAGGCGAGGCTCTTGGCGGGCCGGACGGCGTCGTAGCAGCGGTGCACCGTGATCCCGGCGGGGAGCACGGCGTTGAGGCGTCCGGGCACCTCCTCCATGGGAATGCCGTCGGGCAGGCCGAATTCCAGAATCTCGCACTGGCTTCCGTACCCCACCGAGAGGGGCAGGAGAATGGAGACGAAGGGATGGGGGTTAAAACCCTCGGTGTGCCGGATGGGGATTCCGGCGCGCAAAAAAGCCCGCTGGAAGGTCCGCATCAGGTCCAGATGGGAGATGAAACGGGCGGTGTCCAGCTTGGAAAACGCAATCCTTTGGTTAGGCATTTAAGTCACCTCGGAGGAAATACTGGCAGCGCCGCAGCGGCAGCCGATAAAAAGAAGTTGGAAAAAGTCTCGCAGAGTTTCCGCCGCGAACGGCGGAAAGAAAGTGAACTCCGTCATTTCCGGGGGCGTGTACCTCGGAAATGACTCTTCTCGCGCAGGTAAGCCTTAAGCGTCCTGCGCGCACTCTCTTTAAAAACAAAACCTCGGTTTTGTTTTTATTCATCGCATTTGCCTCCTTCGCCGAGGAGCCTCAAAGCGCCGCATCCGGTACATTTGACACGGCAGTCGGCCGTGATGTTCCCCTCGTAGCACTGCTCCCGCTCGCCCCAGAGGAAGCCGGGGGAGACACCGGCGGAAATCATGCTCCAGGGGAAGACTTCGTCCCGGCCCCGCTCGCGGTTGGCGTAAAAGGCGGGGTCGATGCCGCACTGCTCAAAGGCCTCCAGCCAGCGGCCCAGGGAAAAGCAGTCGCTCCAGGCGTCGAACTTCGCGCCCTTCTGCCACGCTTTCTCAATGGCGTCCGCTACGCGCCGGTCCCCCCGGGCGAGAACGGCTTCCAGAAAGCTCGTTTCTGGGTCGTGCCAGCTGTAGCTGATGGCTCTGTTTTTCATGTGATCCCGCAGGAGCTTCACCCGCCGCAGGTATTCCTCCCTTGGAACCTGTCCCTCCCACTGGAAGGGGGTGAGGGGCTTGGGGACGAAGCAGGCGGTGGAGACGGTGATGCGCACGCCGCGGCTGCGGTTGGGAGTCTTTTCCCGCCAGGTGTAGTAGACCTTCTGGGCGAGGTCGGCGATGCCCAATACGTCCTCGTCGGTCTCGGTGGGCAGGCCCAGCATGAAGTAGAGCTTGACCGTGTCCCACCCGCCCGAAAAGGCGGTGCCGCAGGAGCGCAGAAGGTCCTCCTCGGTGACGTTTTTATTGATGGCGTCCCTGAGGCGCTGGGTACCCGCCTCGGGGGCGAAGGTGAGGCCGCTCTTGCGCACGTGCTGCAGCCGCTGCATGAGGGACATGGAGAAGTTGTCCGCCCGGAGGGAGGGCAGGGACAGGGAGACCCGGTTGGGCTCGCACCACTCCAGAAGACTGTCGCACAGGCTGTTGAGCGGGCGGTAATCGCTGGTGGAGAGGGAGGCGAGAGTTACCTCCTGGTAACCCGAGGCCTTGCAGGCCTCCACGCCCTGGCGGCAGAGCAAGTCGGGGTCCTTGGAGCGCACCGGGCGGTACACGTAGCCCGCCTGGCAGAAGCGGCAGCCGCGGATGCAGCCCCGGAAGACCTCCAGCATCACCCGGTCGTGGATGATCTCGGTAGAGGGGATGATGGTGGACACGGGGTAATAGGAGCTGTTGAGGTCGGCAACGATGCGTTTGGTGACGACGGCGGGCGCGCCCTCCTTGGGGGTAACGGCGGCGACCCTCCCGTCCTCCCCGTAGGAAACGTTGTACAGGCAGGGGACGTAAAGACCCTCGATGCGGGAAGCGGCGGCGAGCAGCTCTTCCTTGCTCCAGCCCTCGTCCCGGGCCTTCCGGTAGAGCGTGAGAAGCTCCGGCAGCACCTCCTCGCCCTCGCCCAGGGAGAAGATATCGATAAATGGGGCGAGGGGCTCCGGGTTATACGCACAGGTGCCCCCCGCGATGACCAGGGGGAAAAGCCGGGGCCTGTCCTCCGAGCGCGCGGGAAGTCCCGCCAAGTCCAGCATGTTGATTACGTTCGTATAGGAGAGCTCATAGCCCAGGGAAAAGGCGATGACGTCGAAATCGGCGATGGGGTCCCCGCTCTCCAGACCGTAGAGAAGCAGGCCCTCTTTCCGCATCTGCTCCTCCATGTCCCCCCAGGGGGCGAAGACGCGCTCGCACCAGACTTCGGGCATGCCGTTCATCACGCCGTAGAGAATACGCATGCCTAAATTGGACATGCCAATTTCATAGGTGTCGGGGAAGCAGAAAGCCACCCTCGTGTCCACCTTGCAAAGGTCCTTGACACAGGCGTTATATTCACCGCCCGTGTACCGGGCGGGTTTTTGTACCTTCGGTAAAATGCGCTCCAGGACTGGATCCATGGGAAAAGCCTCCAATTTTTCATAACTGTTCATGCCGGGTAAAGACCTTTAGTTTCCGCCGCTTTGCGGCGGAAAAAATTTTGAATACGTTACTGCGGGAATTCGTTTCCCGCAGCAACACCCTGTGCGGCCCCGGAGGGCCGCCGCCATTTCCCGTAATTGGCAAAAAAGTCCTCAGACTTTTTTGCCGGTCTTTTATTATAGCATAGGGTAATTATCAATAGCAAGCTTATGAAACATAAATAACCCCCGTAATACGACGGAAAGAAACCTTGACAAGGGGCTGGGCATATGCTAATATAAACGAAATCTCTTTGCACTGCATAAACGTCCGCAGGGGCGCGCATCTACAGTACAAACTGAGCAGGCGATGGGTCTTCGGATCCGTGGGGCTGGGTTGCATGATTGCGGCAGCAGATGGTTAACATCTGTGGGACAGTTAGTATCAGGACTGTCTCATAGGTGTATTTTTTTATCCTTTTGAGGCAGCCGGTCTAGATATGGAGTGTCACAGAGCGACTACGTAACGCCGTTTAAGGCGTACATGGAGGGAACTTTATGACAGACGAAACCGGTTATTTAAATTCAGGCGGGCTCACCGCGGCCCAAGCGCTGGAACTGCAGAAGACTTACGGAAAAAACGAAATAGCCCAGAAGAAGAAAGAGACCTTTTTTGTCAAGGCGCTGCACACGGTCGCAGAGCCCATGTTTTTGCTGCTTATGGTGGCGGCGGTCATTTATTTTATCCTGGGTGAGCCGAGAGACGGCGCCATCATGCTTATCTTCGTGGTGGGCATCATCAGCATCGACATCGTTCAGGAATGGAAGACCGACAAGACCCTCTCCGCCCTCCGGGACCTCTCCGCGCCGCACATCCGGGTCATCAGGGACGGGGGGGAAATGGTCATCGCCAGCAGCGATCTGGTGCCGGGCGATCTGATGCTCATTTACGAGGGCGAGAAGATCCCCGCCGACGGCGTTGTGCTGAAATGCAGCGATCTCTGCGTGGACGAATCCTCCCTCACCGGCGAGTCCGAGGGCGTCTGGAAGGTGCCGCGGGGGGAAGAGGTACCCGAAGGCGATTACTGGCGGCGGGACCGGTGCTATGCCGGGACCCTGGTCACCAAGGGCAGCGGCACGATTTTAGTGGATAAAACCGGCTCCTCCACCGAATACGGAAAAATCGGCGCCCACGTGGCCGAGGCTCCCGAGGAACCCACCCCGCTTCAGAAGCAGACGGGGAGCCTGGTGCGTACCTGCGCCATCATCGCGGGAGTGCTTTTCGTCCTGGTGGGCATCGTCACCTGGATGAACCTCCCCGACCATGATTTCAACGACCGCGTGATTGAGAGCATCCTCTCGGGCATTACCCTCGCCATGGCGATGATCCCCGAGGAATTCCCGGTGATCCTCACCGTGTTCCTTTCCATGGGCGCCTGGCGGCTGGCCAAAAAGCACTCGCTGGTGCGAAGGCTCCCCTCGGTGGAGACCCTGGGGGCGGTGTCGGTGCTGTGCGTGGATAAAACCGGCACCATCACCATGAATCAGATGACCGTGCAGAGCGTCTGGGCGGCAAACGGCGACGAGGAGACCCTCAGCGAGACCATGGGCCTCGGCTGCGAAACCGACGCCTACGACCCCATGGAGAAGGCCATGCTCGACTACTGCAAAAAGATAGGCATTACCTCCGAGCACCTCTTCGCCGGGGATTTAATCAAGGAATACCCCTTTACCGACGAGCTCAAGGTGATGGGCCATGTCTGGCGGCACGACGGGGAACTGCTCATCGCCGCCAAAGGCTCCCCCGAAAAAATCATCTCCCTGTGCGCCATGACGGAAGAAGCGCGCGCGGCGGCGGTGAGCCGCCTCAGGGAGATGTCCGGCGAGGGCTTGCGGGTCATTGCAATCGCCACCCGGCACTGCTCCGACGTAAATAACATCCCGGACGATATAAGAGACTGCCGTCTCACCCTTCTGGGGCTCGTGGGCCTGGCCGACCCGCCCAGGCCCGGCGTGGAGCGGGACATCGCCCGGTGCCGGAGGGCGGGTATCCGCGTCGTCATGATCACCGGCGATAACGGCCTTACCGCCGCCGCCATCGCGAAAAAAATCGGCATGGAGCACACCGAGCGCATCATAACGGGCGACATGCTCGGCAATATGTCCGACGAAGAACTGCGCGGGCAGGTGAAAACGGCCAGCATCTTCTCCCGGGTCATCCCCGAGCACAAGATGCGCATCGTGAAGGCCCTCCGGGAGAACGGCGAGGTAGTCGCCATGACGGGCGACGGCGTCAACGACGCGCCCGCCCTCAAGTACGCCCACATCGGCATCGCCATGGGCGGCCGGGGCTCCCAGGTCTCCCGCGAGGCGGCAGACCTGATCCTGCTGGACGATAACTTTTCAACCATCGTGGAGACCGTCCGGGACGGCAGGAGCATCTACGACAACATCCGCAAAGCGGTGGGCTACGTCTTCACCATCCACATCCCCATCGCCCTTTCCTCGCTGCTGGCGCCCTTCCTGGGCATCGCGCCCTCCAGTCTCCTGCTGCTGCCCCTTCACGTGGTGCTGCTGGAGCTGGTTATCGACCCTACCTGCTCTGTGGTACTGGAGCGCCAGCCCGCCGAGGAGAATATCATGGACCGCCCGCCCAGAAGCCCCGAAGAGAAGCTCCTCAATATAAGGGCCCTGGGAAAGAGCCTGCTTCAGGGATTTGTCATTTTCGCGGCGTCCTTTGGCGTCTATTACTTAGAGCTGAGGAAGAACTTTATGGACCCCTCGGCTGCCCGCTCCATGGGCCTGGCCGTCATATTGCTCTCCAACATCCTTCTGGTGCAGGTGAACAGCTCCGACTGGGATTACGCTGTTATCTCCCTGAAACGGCTGGCCAGGGACAAAACCATGTGGCTGGTAGGCGCCGGCTCACTTGCCATGCTGCTGGCGATCCTCTATACGCCTCTCTGCCATGTGCTGAAGCTGGCGCCCCTCGCGGCTTCCGACCTGCTGCTTTCCGCGGTCATCGCGGTTGCCGCCGTGGGGTGGTACGAGGCCGTGAAGCTGGTAAAGCACATGAGAGGCGAAAGAAAACAATAAAGAGTAAAAGGCGCTTTTGATGCCCGTTACAATATTTCGCGGTTTCCGGACAAAATAATTGTGAAATCGCCGCGGATTATGGTATAATTTAACTGTAACGACAGGCCATATTCCGCGCTGGGAAATAAGAGAGTCCCGGGCGGATACAAAAGAGATAAGTAAGGAGATATCTATGGACTCGAAAGCGCTCTATCAGATTTCCTACGGCCTTTATGTGGTGGGGACGAAAATCGACGGCAAGGACGCCGGCTGCGTCGTGGACGCCTTCATCCAGTCCACCAGTTCCCCCGTGCCCACCGTGATCCTCTGCAGCATCCAGGCCAATCAGACCAACATGGCCATCAAGCAGACGGGGGAATTCACGATTTCCGTTCTCACAAAGAAAACCGACCCCTTCGTCATCGGCAATTTCGGCTTCCAGTCGGGAAGAAACGCGGACAAATGGGCCAATGTGCCCTCCAGGCGAATGGGGGACCTGCCCATTCTGGAACACGCGGCGGCCTGGCTGCGCTGCAAGGTGACCGATTACAAGGAGCTTGCCACCCACACGGTCTTTTTCTGCGACGTGACCGACGCGATGGTGGGAGAGGGCGAAGTCCTCACCTACGGCGAATACCAGAAGGAGTGGAAGGGAAAAACGCAGGAGGCCTTCAAGACCTTCCAGGAGAGCGGAAAAGCGCCCGCTCCCGCGCCCAGGTGGGTGTGCAGCATCTGCGGCTATGTCTACGACGGGAAAGTCCCCTTTGAGGAGCTGCCCGAAGACTACAAATGTCCCATCTGCGGTCATCCCAAGAGCGTATTCGTGAAGGAATAAAAAAGCGCCCGGAATGGGAAATGCGCTCCCGGCGCTCCTTTCCGAGCGTGGCTCGAAATGCCTCTGCCGCCAGCATTTGCCGGGAAACCACGTTTTTTGGAAGATTCAATATTACCTTCAAAATATTACCTTGAGAATTAACTTCTTTGAAACAAATTGCCGTAATTTTATTAACATTTATCTATTATGATCAGAGTCGCAAGAGACAGTTCTTTTCATTTCATGTTGTATCCTCTTCTTTCACAAGAATGGACCGGGCGTTGGGAGCGAACGCCCGGTCCAATTCTTTTTTGCCGAAAAACGTCCAGTTTTTCGGCAAACGGGGGTAGGCGGCGGCTCTGAGGAGCCGCACAAAGTGTGCCGGCGGGAAGTGAATTCCCACAAGATTCTTCGGCCCTTCGGCCTCAGAATGACAAGCCTGACCTGCGCATAAACATCCGGAGCGGTGCCTAACTTGGGCCAGATGGTCGCTGAAACTGTCATCCTGAGCGCAGCGAAGGATCTTAAAGCGGCAGCTGTGCGCGCCTCGAAGATTCTTCGGCCCTTCGGCCTCAGAATGACAAAAAAATCGGCGGCGCCTCATTTGCTTTGAGGCGCCGCCTTATTTTCTTCTTTGCGATTTTGAGGGAGCTTCCGAGGCTCTTTGCCGGAGACGTCGGAAGACTCTTCATCGAGTTCTTCGTCAGCTTCTTCGTCCGGCGGAAGTTCCTCGTTTTCGTCCCAGGTAAACTCGATATCGTCCAGAATAATGCTTTTTCCGGTGAGGTCGTCCCAATTTTTTTCAAACAGTCCCATACCGATACACCTCCGGGCTGCCGCAAATAAAATACTGCGTTTTCTTTGCAATAGTATAAAGCAGGTATCGCGCAAATGCAACAGCCTTGTGCGATATGGCAGCGATTACCGAAGAAGCCCGAAGAGAAATTCTGCCCGAAGCTTATAGTATAAAAAGCCCTTGGTCCTTTTCGCCACCGTCGAAATCAAAAAACATGGTTTTTCGATAGTCTCAACTACTTGAGTACGAAGCTGCTGATCGTCTTGCAGATGGCGGCCACGTCGGCGCGGCTCACGAACTCGAACCTTACCTTGCCCAGCCCGGCAAACCAGAGTTCCAGCTCGCTGTCCAGGTCCAGTACGCCCGCGGTCTCCACCGAGAAGGCCTGGATTTGCTGTAGGGCAGGGAAGTGAAGTCCTTTTTCTTCCCGGTGAGGCCCTGCACGTTGATGGCGAAGATCCGCTTGTTCGTAAACACCACACCGTCCCGGACACTCTGGAAGGTGCCCAGAATGGTCTCCCCCTCCAGGAACATCGGTGAGATCATCTCGGCAAAGGCTTTGTCGTCTACGGGTTTGAGTTTTAAAAAGCTTGCGTTTTGAAAGTCGATCATGGTTTTTCTCTCCTTAAATGAATTTACTGTGGATCTGCTGCCCGCCTACAGTATTCGCAGGACATTTTATAAAAATCATCCGCTTCCCGCCCGGAGAATAACAGGCTGGTTAATCGCTCCTCATTGCCGTCTCGAGCTGTTTCTTGGACTTCTTGTCCAGCAGGTCACCAGTGAGGGCGTTCATGAGAAAAGCCTCGGTCATATCGGTATGGTACTCTTTCCTCACGGAGAGAAAGAAATTCACGATATCCAGCAAAATGGATTTGCGCATGGTCTCGGAAACGGAGAAAAAGTCGAAGGCGGCGAGCCTTTCCGCAATCTTCCCGGTGAGCCGGGGCTTGTACGGCGCGATTTTGGAGAGGGACTGGATGCACTGCCGGATGGTGATGGGTTTCTCATCGTTTAGGAGCGCGAGATAGGAGTCCAGGGAGCCTTCCAGCCTGTCCGGAGCGTCCCACCTGGCGTTTTCGGCCATCAGCATGGCGCCGATGCTCCGCTGGTAGGAGTTGCCGCTCGCCAGCTTGGCTTCGAATACCTCCCAGAAGGGGTATACGTCGCCGGAAAATTCCGAGCGGGCCTGGAGGAGAAGGAAAGCCTGGTAGCGTATTTTGTTGTCTTTTTCGGCGAGCAGATCCACAAGCTCGGGCAGTTCGGAGGCATCGAGCTCTTTCGCTGCCCCGGCGATTTTGTCCTTGGGGATGGAAAGCAGACTGTCGAGGTTCATGGCGGCACACTCCTTTATGATATTGGATACGGTCTGAGCATTCCGAAGAGAATCCCTGCGCTGCCCGATCATGGCTTCGTCAGCACAACGGTGCTGTCCTCCTGCTTCCAATCGACAGTCAGGCCGAAGGCCTCCGCCAGGAAGCGGATGGGGACATAGGTGCGGCTGTTCTCCACCCTCGCTGGGGCTTCCAGGGTCCGGTGCTCTCCGTTTACCCAGGCGTCGGCACCGCCGATGGAGACGGTGACTTCCGTATCACCCTTGGTGCAGACGGCGAGGTTCTTATCGCTCTCCCAGGTTACCGTGAACCCCAGCGCCTGGGCGATGCCCCGGAGGGGGACGAGCACCCGGGAGGTATCGCCGTCCACGAGAGGCCCAACGTCAAACGAGAGATAACTCCCGTCCAGAGTGACGTAGACGGGATCTGCCGGGAGGCAGCGGTCAAGCGCGCTTCTGGAGAAACAGCTTTCTTCTCCGGACGGGTACAGTAAAATCACACCGTCCCGGCCCACGTAGGCCTTGACGAGCTTGGCCGCCGATTCGGGGCTCGTTTCCAGCCCGGCGGACTCGGGGACGCTCCCCAGCGTACCGAAACTGACTCCGTCGGCCGAAACCAGTACGTTGCCGCCGGAGACCCGGAACAACAGGCCGCCGGAAAAGCTGTCGCCCTCGCGGGTGACCTTGAACTCACGGGGGGGCTCCTTTGGAATCTCGGAGTACTGTGTTTTTACCCAGGTGTTTTTGTCCGCGGAGGAGTAAATTACCGTTCCCGCGTCTCCGGAGGTTTTCGCGTAATAGGTTCCGTAGGCATATCCCACGTCGGCGACGTTCACGCCGAAGTCGTACTCGCCCGTCTCGTCGAAGTTTTCGTCCAGAAAGCAGACGATGCTGTTGCGCTTACTGGGCCCCTGGGCGCCGAAGCCGTACATGCCGCCGGGGTCGCAGTTGTTCTGGCACATGACGTATTCGCTGCCCGTCCACTGGAAATAGAAGTCCGTGATACCCCGGCCGATTCCCGCGTTTTCAAACCAGTCTTTCCCGCCCATGCTCCTCCAGTGGACGCCGTCCTCGGAGGCGCAGCACAGCGGGTAATGGGAGCCCATAATCATGAACGACCTGCCGTTATAAGGCACCAGCCGTGAGTCCCCGCCGGAAAAGGGCCCGGCGCCCTGGATGGGGGACCAGGCCGCCCCGTCATAGGAATAGCTGTAAGTATCGCTCCCCTCCACCAGGTCCATGTCCCGGAGGATCACCTCGCCGCTGGAGGCGTAGCTCGCGCTGAAGTCCTCGTAGTCGTTTGAGCGGTCCCAGGCCAGCGCGGGAAAAGCGGAAATGACGAGAACTAAAACAAGACACAGAGCGAGTTTCTTTTTCATGAGCGCAATAATTCCTTTCGTCAATCCGGAAGGTAATTTTTATAGGTACATCATACCGCTCTTTTCCATTATGTTCAAGGTTTTCCTGGGGTAAGGGGGAAGCGGTTTTGACAGGAAGAAAGGATTGGGCCGGATGGCCCAATCCTCAGCCTGTCAAAAAAGTTCCTCGTCCTTTTCGCCACGGGCGAAAAGCTTTTGCGGATTTTGCGCCCAGCTCCGTGACCGAAATCCGCAAAAGGCTCCATACCAGTGCCTAGCGGGAATTCACTTCCCGCTAGGCACTCTTTGTGC
>JAEWRY010000045.1 GCA_023459875.1 Bacillota bacterium | reverse complement strand
AAAAAAATCGGGTGGGCGGGGGGGGGGGGGCGGGCCCACTCCTTATGCTGTCAAAAAAGCCATTTTGGCTTTTTTGACAAATGCTTGCGTGCAGGACGCTCACCGCTTACCTGCACGAGAAGAGTCATTTCCGAGGTACACGCCCCCGGAAATGACAGATTGAACCTTGTTTCCGCCGTTCGCGGCGGAAACTCTGCGAGGTTTTTTGCGCCAAATCAGGTTTTTCGACTGTCTCAAAAAAGGAGGGCGCTGACCGTTTGGCCAGCGCCCTCCTTTGGGTTACTTGATATTGTTCTCAAAGCAGCCGAGGACGACAAGAAAAAGACCCAGTCCGCCAAGGATATAGACCAGAACGGACGCACTTACAATTCCGACCGCGATGCTGAAGAGAAGCAACGCCATTCCGCACAGAACCAGCTTCAGGTTAATTTTCTCCATAAGTCAAACCCGCTCAGCGGCTTTTCGCGGTATGGATGAAGTTCGTGGCTTCGAAGGCGGCAACGGCGCCGTCCGCGGCGGCGGTGACCACCTGGCGAAGGGCCTTGGTCCTGGTGTCGCCCGCGGCGAAAACGCCGGGAACGTTGGTTTTGCAGTCTTCTCCGGCAACGATATAGCCGTAGGAGTCGATGTTCAGAATGCCGTCGAAAAGGCTGTTGTCGGGCTCCAGGCCGACGGCGATAAAGATCCCGCGCAATTCTATTTCCTGCGTGATATTCGTCTTAAGGTTGCGCACTTTGATAAAGGACACCCGGTCGCCGCCGCCGATTTCGTCCACAGCGCTGTCGTAATGGATGACGATATTCTCTCGGGCCTTCACCGCCTCGGCCAGGATGTGGTTCCCCCGGAATTCGTCACGGCGGTGGATCAGGTGGACCCTGGAGCAGATGTTGGCGAGAAACAGCGCGTCCTCCAGGGCGGTGTTGCCGCCGCCCACGATGGCGACTTCCTTTCCCTTGTAGAAAGAGCCGTCGCAGGTGGCGCAGTAGGAGACCCCGCGGCCGTTGAGCGTATCCTCTCCCGCACTGCCCAGTTTCCGCCGCCGCGCCCCGTTGGCGACGATCACAGTCCTTGCCTCGTGGACACCCTTGTGGGTGACGACTTTTTTGACAGGACCCGAAAAATCAAAGGAAAGCGCTCCCTCCAGCTTCACTTCTACGCCCAGGGCGGCCACCTGATCGTAGATCTGCAGGGCCAGATCCACTCCGCTGATGGAGCGGATGCCGGGATAGTTTTCCACCTCGGGGGCGTTCGCGATCTGTCCGCCGTAGAGATTTCCCTCCAGCACCGTCACATCCAGGCCGTAGCGCTTGGCATAGAGCGCCGCGGTGAGGCCCGCAGGCCCCGCGCCGATAATGAGTACGTCCAGCAAAATATTTTCCTCCTTTGGAAATCCTTTTTTCCATAGTTTACAGGAAAAACGGAGATTATGCAAGCATATAATCGGGCGCCGGCATCAGCCGGCGCCCGACAGTTTGTCGAAAAAACCCTCGCTCTTTTCGCCGTCGGCGAAAAGCTTTTCCGGATTTTGCGTTGCGTGTGCGTGACCGAAATCCGGAAAAGGTTAAAATCACAGTGCATTGCGGGAATTCACTTCTCGCAATGCACACTTTGCGCGGATCAACAGAGCCGCGTTCCTACTCCTGTTTTTAGAAAAACCAAGGTTTTTCGACAGCATGCCGGCGCCCGATTGGTTTTCATTCTTTTCCGAAGCACTTGCGGATGTCGCCCACAATATAGAGGGAACCGAAGACGCACACGATGCCCTCTTCGCCCGCTTCCCGGTTGGCCTCAAATACGCCCCGGGCGGGGGTTGTGCTCACCGTTACCGGTTTTCCGAACGGTTTGAGGTGTTCGGCGAGAAGTTCGGAAGACAGCGCCCGGGGGGTGTTCGGCGTTACGGTGATATAGCGCTCGACCACGGGGTCCACCAGGGCGAACATGGCGTCGTAATCCTTGTCGGCAAGGACGCCGGTGAGCATAACCACCCGCCGCTCCGGCAGATAGTCCCGCAGATTATGAATGAGCGCCTCCGAACACTGGGGATTGTGCCCACCGTCCACAATAAAAAGAGGATTCCGGCGCAGCACTTCAAAGCGCCCCGGCCAGGTGACCCTCCCCAGGCCCTCCCGGACGGTCTTTTCACAGATCTGCCAGCCCTTCTCCCTTAAAACCTCCATGGCGGTGAGGCAGACGGCGGCATTCATGACCTGGTGATGCCCCAGAAGAGGCAAGAAAATGTGCTCCATGTTTCCCCAGGAAAAATACTGGCCGTCCAGACTGTGGCTTTCCGACTTTACCTTGCTTTTGTCGGTGAGGACGAGATTGGCTCCCTTCCGGCAGCAGGTGGTTTCAAAGACCTGTCTGACGGACGGGGATTGAGGATAGACTACCACGTCGCCATAGCGCTTGATGATGCCCGCCTTGGCCTCGGCGATCTCCTCCACAGTGCCGCCCAGTTCCTTCATATGGTCAAGGCCGATGGTGGTGATAATGGCGAGCTCGGGGGTGTCGATCACATTGGTGCTGTCCAGCGTGCCGCCCATGCCCACCTCCAGCACCACCACGTCGCAGCCGGATCGCTTGAAATAGAGGAAGGCCATGGCCGTAATCAACTCAAACTCGGTGGGCGGGTCCTCCATGGAGTCGGCGATGGGCCGGATTTCCCCCATGAGGGAGCCGAGGGTCTCGTCGGGAATCATCTCGCCGTCCACCCTGATCCGCTCGTGAAAGCTGTAAAGATAGGGGGAGGTATAAAGCCCCGTCCGGTACCCCGCTGTTTGCAGGATACTGGCGCACATGGCGGCCACGCTCCCTTTCCCGTTGGTGCCCGCGATGTGGATAAAACGCAGGGAATTCTGAGGATTGCCCAGGGAGGTAAGGATGGCTCTGGTGCGGGCGAGACCCAGGCGGCTGCCCATCCAGGACCTGCTGTGGATATACGCGATGGCCTCTGCTCCTGTCATGTTTTCACTCCACCGTTACTGATTTCGCCAGATTGCGGGGTTTGTCGATGTCGCAGCCCCGCATAAGGGCCACGTAGTAAGCAAAAAGCTGCAGGGGGATCACATCCAGGGAGGGGAGAAGCATGGTGTGGGTGTCCGGCACCAGAATCGCGGCGTCCACCGTCTTTTTCATGGTTTCGCCCTTGTCTCTGGTGGTGAGGCCCACTACGTCGGCCCCCCGGGCCTTGACCTCCACCACGTTGCTCATCAGTTTCTCAAAAAGCTTGCCGTAGCTCGCCAGCGCCACCACCAGGGTGCCGTTTTCAATGAGGGAAATGGTGCCGTGCTTGAGCTCGCCGGCGGCGTAAGCCTCCGAATGGATGTAGGAGATTTCCTTGAGCTTCAGGGATCCCTCCAGCCCCACGGCGTAGTCGATGTTCCGGCCGATGAAGAAGATGGAGTCGTGGTTAAAGTAGATGGAAGCGTAGTACTGGATGGCCTCCCGGTCCTCCAAAATCTCTTCTATTTTGCTGGGGATGAGGAGCAGCTCCCGCACGACTTTCTGGTACTCCTCCGGGGCGATGGTCCCCATCCGGTCGGCCAGCCACAGTGTGAGCATGTAGATGACCGAGAGCTGGGTGGAATAGGCCTTAGTGGTGGCCACCGCGATTTCGGGACCTGCCCAGGTGTAGATGACGCTGTCGGACTCCCGCGCGATACTGGAGCCCACCACATTTACGATGGAAATGATCCTGGCGCCAAGCCGCTTGGCCTCCCGCAGGGCGTGGAGGGTGTCCAGCGTCTCTCCCGACTGGCTGATGACGATGACGAGGGTTTTGTCGCTCACGATGGGGTCGCAGTAACGGAATTCCGAGGCCAGCGAGACCTCCACGGGCTTCCGGAGGGTTTTCTCCATATTGTATTTTGCCACCATGCCCACGTGATAGGAGGAGCCGCAGGCAATGACATAGATTTTATCGAGGTTTTCTATGTACTCGGGTGTAAGGTCCAGTTCTTCCAGCACCACCCGCCCGTCGCGGATGCGGGGGAACACCGTGTCCCGGATGGCCTTGGGCTGCTCCATAATCTCCTTGAACATGAAGTGCTCGTAGCCGCCCTTTTCGGCGGCCGAGATCTTCCAGTCCACATGACTTACTTCTTTTTGGACAGGGCGCTGATAGACATCGAAAACCTGAATGCCGTCGTCGGTGAGAACGGCTACGTCTCCGTCGTCCAGATAGCTCACCTCGCGGGTGTACTTGATGAGGGCGGTGACGTCGGAGGCCAGCATGTTGAAGCCGTCACCGTGCCCCAGAATGAGGGGTCCGTCCTTGCGGGTGGCGATGAGCTTGTCGGGGCAGTCGGCGCAGACGATGCCCAGGGCGTAGGTGCCCTGAATCTGGCTTAAAACCTGGAAAACGGCGGCGAGGATGTCCCCGTCGTAGTAGTAATCCAGAAGCTGGGCGACCACCTCGGTGTCGGTCTGGGAGACGAAGGAAATGCCCTTGCTCACCAGAAATTCCTTGATCTTCACGTAGTTTTCAATGATCCCGTTGTGGACTACGGCGATGCGGCCCGAAGCGGAGACCTGGGGGTGAGAGTTCACGTCCGAGGGCTCTCCGTGGGTGGCCCAGCGGGTGTGCCCCAGGCCCACCACGCCGTCCATGGTCTTGCCGCCGTTGATGAGGTCGGAGAGGACCTGGAGCCTCCCCTTCGCCTTTACCACTTCAAGCCCGTCCTTGGGGGAATAGACGGCGACGCCCGCCGAGTCGTAGCCTCTGTATTCAAGCCGCGCCAGGCCGTCCAGCAGGATGGGCGCCGCTTCTTCTTTTCCGATGTAACCAACGATTCCGCACATGACTTAGTTACCTCCCTCATGCTCTTCCCAGTCGTCCATCACCTGTTCAAAGTGACGGCTGATCTGGCGGGTGAATTCCTGGGCCGCGTTGTAGCCCATCTTCTTGTGCCGGTTGTTCATGGCCGCCACCTCCACGATGATGGCGAGGTTCCTTCCCGGCTTCACTGGAACGGTGAGGCAGGGGACGTTGATGTCGAGTATGCTGGTGTAAAGCTCCTCGGCGCCCAGACGGTCGTAGGGCGCGCCCTCCCGCCAGGGTTCCAGGCTGATGACCAGGTCGATATCCTGAGAATCTCTCACAGCGCTCATACCGAAGAGCTGGCGCACGTCCACCACGCCGATGCCCCGCAGCTCGATATAGTGGCGGATGAGCTCCGGGGCGGAGCCAACGAGGCGCTTGAGACCCACCTGTTTAATTTCCACCGCGTCGTCCGCCACCAGCCGGTGGCCGCGCTTTACGAGCTCGATGGCGGTCTCGCTCTTGCCCACGCCCGATTCGCCCAGGAGCAGTACCCCTTCGCCGTAGACCTCCACCAGCACGCCGTGCCGGGTGACCCGGGGAGAGAGGTAGGTTTTAAGGTCGCTGATGAGCGCGCTCATGAACGCCGAGGTGGCGTCGGGCGTGCGCAGAACGGTGCGGTCATATTTTTCTGCCGACTCCAGGCACTCGGAGAAAACGTCGAGACTGCGGGTGATGATGAGCGCGGGGATTTCCTGAGCAAAGAACCGGTCAAAGCTGAGCCTTCGCTCCTCGGACGTCATACGGGCGAGATAGGTGGCCTCGACCCTGCCGATGACCTGGAGGCGCTTGGGATCGAAATAATCGAAAAAGCCCGCCAGCTGCAAAGCCGGGCGGTTTACATCCTCGGTGTTGATGAGGCAGCGCTCGTAATCGGTGCTGCTGCGCACGACCTCCAACTTAAAATCCTCAGCCAGCTTACTGAGCTTCACATGGAACCGGCTTTCCACTTGCTGTTCCCCCCGCCTGCCGCAATTCTATTTTATGCTGCCCCTGCGGTTCAGAAACGTTTCATTGATTGAAACGGGGGGCATAAAACGGTATAGCACACAGTATAACAATTTTTTCCGCGATAAGCAACACTGCAATTCCCCTTTACGCAAAAAAACCGACGGTTTTTGAAAGTACCCCTTGCAATTTTTTGCCGTATCTGGTATCATGTATCCCGATGCTTTGAAATCGTCCATGCCATTTTTTT
Organism: Bacillota bacterium; assembly: GCA_023459875.1. Classification (GTDB taxonomy): domain Bacteria; phylum Bacillota; class Clostridia; order Oscillospirales; family Oscillospiraceae; genus JAEWRY01. Next base: position 29,458 of record JAEWRY010000045.1, on the reverse strand, counting down.
GGCGTGATTCCAACCAGCGAGGAGGTACAAGCGAATGGCCAAATGTGAATTTTGCGACAAGGATGTCGCCTTTGGGATCCAGGTTTCCCACTCTCACCGCCGCTCCAATCGTCCCTGGAAGCCCAATGTGAAGCGCGTGAAAGCGATCGTCAACGGAACGACCAAGCACGTATATGTCTGCACCCGTTGCCTCCGCTCCGGCAAGGTTACAAGAGCCGTCTAATTTCACACCCACACATAAATCCCCCGTACCGAACGGTACGGGGGATTTTAGCCTGTCGAAAAACCATGTTTTTCGACAAAACGGTAAAATGGTAGCGGCTCTCTGGAGCCGCACAAAGCGTGCCTAGCGGGAAGTGAATTCCCGCTAGGCACTGGTATTTAACCTTTTGCGGATTTCGGTCACGAAGCGCAACGCAAAATCCGCAAAAGCTTTTCGCCCGCGGCGAAAAGGACGAAGGATTTTTCATTGTTTAAGCCTCGCAGAGTTTCCGCCGCCCGCGGCGGAAATGGATTCCAGTCCGTCATTTCCGGGGGGGTGTACCTCGGAAATGACACTCTTCGCGCAGGAGAGCGGTGAGCGAGCCTGCGCGAAACCCTTCGCAAAGAAGTCGGAAGACTTCTTTGCGTTAAGCCCACAGTTCCTCCGTCTCGTGCTTCTTTTTCCTTGTCATAAGCTCGGTGAGGACCAGCTTCACGTCCTTGCCGTTATAGAGCACGTTATAGCAGGCCTCGGTGATGGGCATTTCCACCCCGGTCTTGTCCGCCAGGGCCTTGGCCGCGGAGGTGGCGTAGTAGCCCTCCACCACGGCGCCGATCTCCTTCACCGCCTGCGCGGGGGGCATGCCCTTGCCGATGAGGATGCCGGCCCGGCGGTTGCGGGAGTGCATGGAAGTGCAGGTGACGATCAGGTCTCCCACGCCGGTGAGGCCCGCGAAGGTCTCCCTGCGTCCCCCAAGGGCCACGCCCAGCCGCGCGATTTCGGAAAGGCCCCTCGTCATGAGCGCGGCCTTGGTATTGTCGCCGTAGCCCAGGCCGTCGCAGCAGCCGGCGCACAGGGCGATGATGTTCTTGAGGGCGGCTCCCAGCTCCACGCCGATGACGTCACAGGAGGAATAAACCCGGAATCTTTCGTTCATGAAAAGGTCCTGCACCTTTTGGGCGGCGTCCCGGCTTCTGGAGGCGGAAACCACCGCGGTGGGCACTCCCCGGCCAACCTCTTCGGCGTGGCTGGGCCCCGACAGGGCGACCACGGGATTTTTGCGGATTTCCTCCTCGAGCACCTGGGTAAAGGTAAAAAAGGTGTCCTTTTCAATGCCCTTGGACACGGTGACGACCAGCGCCTCTTTCTCCAGCAGGGGGGCGAGGGCCTTCGCCGTGGAGCGTACCGCGAAGGAGGGTGTGGCCAGCACCACCGCGCCGCAGCCCGCGACGCAGCTCATATCCGAGGTGAGCCTCAGATTTTTGGGAAGGGGCACCCCTTTGAGCATGGGGTTTTCCCCCGTCTGCCTCAAAACCGCCGATTCCTCCTCTGCATAGGACCAGAGGGTCACGTCGTGCCCGTTTTCCAGCAGCAGAAGCGCCAGAGCGGTGCCCCAGCCGCCGCTGCCCAGAACAGAAATCTTCATGTGAAAGCCTCCCAGTTTCTTATGTACTTACTCTTAAGCCCGGCTGCTTGGCAGCTTTTCCTAAGATTTTTTGTGGATGGAAAATTTGGATTCTTCGCCCCGGAGGAGCCTTTTGATATTTTCCCGGTGCCGCCAGACCAAGAGGACCGCGATGCACAGGGCGAGCATGGTATACGTCCGCTTATGGTACACAAGCTGGGTGACGACGGGGAAGGAGACTCCCCCCATGACCGAGCCGAGGGAGACATATCTGGTGAGAAGGACCATGATGATGAAAATTCCCCACACCGTAAGGGTTACCCGCCAGTCCAGCATGAGGGCCACGGTGCCCCCCGAGAGAATGCCCTTGCCGCCCCGGAAGCCGAACATGCAGGGGAACATATGGCCCACGAGGCAGAAGAGCGCCGCCACGTACGCCCCCAGAACGGAGGGGGAAACGAGCGCCTCGCCGATTTTTACGGCGATCACTGCCTTGAGCATGTCGGTCAGCAGAACGGCAAAGGTGAGCTTGCCCCCAAATACCCGGTAAAAATTTGTAAGTCCGGCGTTTCCGCTGCCGTGGGTGCGGATGTCGTTCTTCAGAATATACTTCGAAACGATGACCGAGCCGTTGAAGCAGCCCAGAAAATAAGCGATGACAGCGGTCAGAAGAATGATCACCGGATTCACACGTAGCCCTCCTTGTCGCCCTTCTGCCGGATGGTCATGCGGATGGGGGTCCCCTCCAGGCCGAAGGTGCTGCGGATCTGATTTTCCAGGTAGCGCTGATAGGAGAAGTGGAAAAGCGACGCGTCGTTGCAGAAGCAAATAAAGTGGGGCGGGCGCACGCCGCTCTGGGTCATATAGTAAATGTTCAGTCTGCGTCCCTTGTCGGTGGGGGGCTGCACCCGGGCGGTGGCGTCGGCCAGGACGTTGTTGAGCATGCCGGTGGTGATGCGCATGGAGGCCTGGTTGCTCACGTAGTTGATAAGCTCGAAGAGACGGGATACCCGCTGCCCCGTGAGAGCGGAAATGAAGACGATTGGCGCGTAGGTCATATAGGAAAGGTCCCTGCGGATGTTCTCGCGCATCCGGTCCATGGTTTTGTCGTCCTTATCGACGGCGTCCCACTTGTTCACCACGATGATGGAGGCCTTGCCCGCCTCGTGGGCGAGGCCCGCCACCTTGGTGTCCTGCTCGGTGACGCCCTCGTTCGCGTCCAGCATAATGAGGCACACGTCGGCCCTCTCCACGGCCATGGTGGCCCGCAGGACGGAGAACCTTTCGATGGGGTCGTCCACCCTGGACTTTTTCCGCATGCCCGCCGTGTCGATGAGTATATATTTTCCCTTGTCGTTTTCAAAATAGCTGTCCACCGCATCCCGGGTGGTGCCCGCCACGTCGGAGACGATGACACGCTCCTCGCCTAGAATGCGGTTAACGAGGGAGGACTTGCCCACGTTGGGCTTGCCGATCACGGCCACGCGGATGACGTCGTCCTCCTCCTCTTCTTCCTCGTCGGGCGGGAAGTACTGGAAGCATGCGTCCAGCAGGTCGCCGGTGCCGTGCCCGTGGACGGCGGAGACCGAGATGGGATCTCCCAGCCCCAGGCTGTAAAATTCGTAGATTTCAGGATCAACGGGTCCCGTCCTGTCCATCTTGTTGACCGCCAGCACCACCGGGCGGCGGGAGCGCAGAAGGATGCGCGCCACCTCCTCGTCGGAGACGGTGAGTCCCGTTCTTCCGTCGCAGACAAAGATGATCACGGTGGCGTTCTGAATGGCGATTTCCGCCTGCTTGCGCATGAAGGCTAAAATCTCGCTGTCGGCGGAGGGTTCGATCCCGCCGGTATCCACCAGGTCGAACTTGCGGTTTCGCCACTCGCACTCGGCGTAAAGCCGGTCACGGGTCACGCCGGGGGTGTCCTCCACGATGGAAAGCCGCTGTCCTACCAGTTTGTTGAAGAGCATAGATTTGCCTACGTTGGGCCGGCCGACGATGGCAACGAGTGGCTTGGCCAAGGAAACACGTCCTTTCGGTTTGGGAAGCGGGCGATACCCCGCCGCTTCCTCTTTTAAAAAAGAATTATATTTGTTCTTCCATAATGGCGTCCAGAAGCTCAAACCCGTCCTGGGCGACGGGAACAACCGGAACGCCCAAAGCTTCCTCCACCTGGGGGAGGGTTACGTCGTCGAGAAAGACGGTTTCCCCGTGGCGGAGCATGTTCATGGGCAGCAGCAGACGCTCGCCCAGATCCCGGCCCTTCAGCTGGGCGATGAGATCCCCGCCGGTGACGAGACCCGATACCGTGATCGTCTCCCCAAAGAAATGATTGGTAACCGGGTAAACTCTGCCCCTAGTATGGCACTTCCGCTCTGCCATGTCAACGATTTCCCCCAGCCAGTCGGCGGCGTCCACCCCGCAGGCCACTGAGTAGGGCCTCACAGAGTTCTTTTCCTCCGCGAGCTTCAGAGCTTGGTCAAACTCCCGGCGCAGGAGGCGGAGCATGCCCACGCCGTTTTCCAGCTGGGTATAGTCCTCGTAAAATTCGTCCTCAGGGATGGGCCTCGCCGCGCGCAGGTATAATTCGTCGGCGCACCAGAAGATGCGGCTGCCGTATTTCGCAAGGCATTGCTCCGCGTACCCTTCCACCATGTCCAGCACCTCGGAGGCACTTTCGCGGTGATAGGGGACGAGGGGAGTAAGCCCCTCCCGGAAGCGGGTGAGGCCCACCGGCACCACGGAGACACTCTTCACCCAGGGGTAGAGAGCGGCCAGGTCCTCCATGCTCTTTTGCAGGTGAGACCCGTCGTTGAGGCCGGGGCAGGAGACGATCTGGCAGTTCATGGTGATATGCGCCTCGGCGAAGCGCTTCATCATCTCAAGGCCCCGGCCCCCCTGTCTGTGGCCCAGGAGGAGGGAGCGCAGCTCGGGCTCGGTGGCGTGCACCGAAATATTGACGGGGGAGATGTGCAGGTCGCAGATGCGCTGTGCCTCCCGGTCGGAGAGATTGGTGAGGGTGATGTAGTTGCCCATGAGAAAGGAAAGTCTGGCGTCGTCGTCCTTAAAATATAAAGTCTCCCGCAGCCCCGGCGGGAGCTGGTCCACAAAGCAGAAAATGCACTTGTTGGCGCAGGAGCGCGCCCGGTCCATAAGGTAGGTTTCGAACTCCAGGCCCAGGTCCTCGCCCTCGTCCTTCTTTACTTTAACGGAGCGCTCCTTGCCGCTTGGTTCTTTGAGGGTGAGCACCAGTTTCGGGTCGTAGGTGTAAAATTTATAGTCCAGCACGTCGGCAATCAGGTGGCCGTTCACCCGGAGCAGCGTTTCGCCCGGCTTCACCTTCGCCCTGTCGGCGGGGCTCCCCGCATCCACGCTTTTGATCACCGTGAGGCTCATATGCGTTCCACTCCCCCAAAAAATAAACCGTTTAACATCGATTCATTATTGTACCCGATTTTGCCGCCGCTGGCAACGCCGTTTTACTCCGGGGCGCATTTTACTTTTATTTAACCTGACTTCTCTTTTTTATTTTACTTGGTGTGATTAGCATAGGAAATGTAAAACAGGTGAATACAGTACATGAAATGAAAAAGGAGAAACATCTTATGAAAAAGACAATGGCTTTCATCTTAGCCTCCGCTCTGATGGTAACGGCTCTTTCCGGCTGCTCCGGCGGCGGCACGGCCAGCACCGCCCCCAGCGGCTCCGCCTCCGCCAGCGCCTCTCCCACGGCCACCGCCGGACCCAGCGGCGCCATTACCGTTATTTCCCGTGAAGAGGGTTCCGGCACCCGCGGCGCCTTCATCGAACTCTTCGGCGTGGAGGAAAAGGACAGTTCCGGGAAAAAAGTGGACCACACCATTGAAACCGCCGACCAGACCAACAGCACCGGCGTCATGCTCACTTCCGTCGCCCAGAACGATTCCGCCATCGGCTACGTCTCCCTCGGCTCCCTGAACGACACCGTTAAAGCGCTGAAGATTGACGGCGTTGCGGCCACGGTGGCCAACATCGAAAACAAGACCTACACCATCTCCAGGCCCTTCAACATCGCGACGAAATCTACCGTGAGCGCCGTGGCCCAGGACTTCATCGACTTCATCCTCTCCGCAGACGGCCAGAAGGTCATCACGGATAACGGCTATATCGCCGCCTCCAAGGACGCGGCCTACAGCGGAAGCAAGCCCTCCGGAAAAATTGTCGTTGCCGGTTCCTCCTCGGTTTCCCCGGTCATGGAAAAGCTGATTGAAGCTTACGGCAAGGTAAACCCCAACGCGAATATCGACCTCCAGACCAGCGACTCCACCACTGGCATGAACAGCGCCATCGAGGGCGTGTGCGACATCGGCATGGCCTCCCGCGCCCTGAAGGACAGCGAAACTTCCGCCGGCCTCACCGCCACCGTCATCGCCACCGACGGCATCGCGGTCATCGTCAATAAGTCGAACACCACCGACGGCCTCACCAAGGATCAGGTAAAGGGAATCTATACCGGAACGATCACCGACTGGTCGGAAATCAAATAATAAACCAAGCCCTCTTCTTTGACTGCCGGCCCTCCCACAAACCTTGGGAGGGCCGGCAGCTTGTCAAAAAAATTCCTCGTCCTTTTCGCCACTGGCGAAAAGCTTTTGCGGATTTTGTGTTGCGCTCCGTGACCGAAATCCGCAAAAGATTAAATAACAGTACCTGGCGGGAATTCACTTCCCGCCGGGCACTCTTTGTGCGGCTCAGCAGAGCCGCTTCCATCTTACGTTTTGTCGAAAAACAGGGTTTTTCGACAGCATAGCCGCCCTCCCACAAACCTTGGGAGGGCCGGCTATGTTATGATTTAACATGGATTTAACATTGTAAACCTTTTGCACTTAACATGGAGGGGTTAGGATAATACTGTTAGTAAGGGGGGAAAAATAGATGATTAAACTCGGGGAAAAGCTCATGAAAGCGGTTTTTCTGCTCACCGCCTGCGTTTCCATTCTGGCCGTGGGGCTAATCTGCTTTTTTCTGTTTTATAACGGCCTGCCCACGATAGGAAAGATCGGCGCTTTTAATTTCCTTGCCGGGATGAAATGGAAGCCCGCCAGCGATATTTACGGCATCCTGCCCATGATCCTCGGCAGTATTTACGTGACCGCCGGGGCAATTGTCATCGGCGTGCCCATCGGCATCCTGACGGCTATCTTCATGGCGCGGTTCTGTCCCAGAAGCGTCTACCGGTTTTTGAAGCCCGCCGTCGACCTGCTCGCGGGCATCCCCTCGGTGGTTTACGGCTTCTTCGGCCTGATGGTGATCGTGCCCGCCATCCGCGGCCTCTTCGGCGGCAGCGGGAAAACCATGCTGGCGGCCTGCCTCGTTCTGGGCATCATGATCCTGCCCACCATCATCGGGGTTTCCGAGTCCGCCCTGCGCGCGGTGCCGGAGAACTATTACGAGGGAAGCCTGGCACTGGGCGCCTCCCACGAGCGCAGCGTTTTCTTCGCGGTGTTCCCGGCGGCGAAATCGGGGGTTCTGGCGGGCGTCATCCTGGGCATCGGACGGGCCGTGGGCGAGACCATGGCCGTCATCATGGTGGAGGGCAACCAGGCGCTCGTCCCCTCGGGGCTTCTCAAGGGCCTGCGGACCATGACGGCAAACATTGTGCTGGAAATGGGCTACGCCACCGATCTGCACCGGGAAGCCCTCATTGCCACCGCCGTGGTGCTCTTCGTGTTCGTCCTCATCATCAATCTGTGCTTTTCCGCCGTGAAAAGGAGGGCCGCGAAATGAAGAGGGCAAAGCTGGAATCGGTCATCCTGCGCGCCTTGGTCTTCGCCGCCGCGGGCGTTACCCTCGTAATTTTGATCTTTCTGGTGGGCTATATTCTGCTGAAGGGCGTTCCCAATCTCTCCCTGGGCCTCTTTTCGCCCACCTATACCTCCGAAAATGACTCTCTGGTGCCCGCCCTCGTTAACACCGTGACCATGACCCTCCTCTCGCTGCTGCTGGCGGTACCTATGGGCGTGGGCGCGGCGGTTTATCTGGTGGAATACGCCTCCCGGGGCAACAAGCTGGTGGGCGTTGTGCGCGTCACGGCCGAGACCCTCGCCGGCATCCCCTCCATCGTCTACGGGCTCTTCGGCTACCTGCTTTTCGTCATCGCCCTGGGTTGGGGTTACTCGCTGCTGGCGGGCGCCTGCACCCTCGCCATCATGATACTCCCGGTCATTATGCGCACCACCGAGGAAGCCCTCAAGGCCGTGCCCGACGCCTTTCGGGAGGGGAGCTTCGGCCTGGGAGCCGGAAGGCTGCGCACCGTGTTCACGATTGTGCTGCCCGCCGCCGTACCCGGGATTCTCGCCGGCGTCGTCCTCTCGGTGGGGCGCATCGTGGGCGAGACGGCCGCCCTCATCTACACGGCGGGTACGGTGGCCAAGGTGCCCAGCAGCCTCCTGGGCTCCGGCCGGACTTTATCGGTACACATGTATGCTCTCTGGAGCGAGGGCCTTTCGGCCAATCAGAGCTACGCCACCGCGGTGGTGCTGCTGGCGCTGGTGGTGGGGCTCAACGCGCTCTCGTCCTTGATTGCCAGGAAAGTCGGTGTGAGAAATGGATAAAACCCAGGAAAAAATTCAGATAGAAAACCTGAATCTGTACTACGGGTCGTTTCAGGCGCTCAAAAACATCAATTTCAGCGTTCCGGAAAAGGAGATCACCGCCCTCATCGGCCCCTCCGGCTGCGGAAAATCCACCCTGCTCAAAACCCTCAACCGCATGAACGATCTGGTGGAGGGCTGCCGCATCGAGGGCTCCGTTACCCTGGACGGGGAGGATATTTACGGCAAAATGGACGTGAACCTCCTGCGCAAGCGGGTGGGCATGGTTTTCCAGAAGCCGAACCCCTTCCCCATGAGCGTCTACGACAACATCGCTTACGGCCCGCGCACCCACGGAATCAGAAACAAGGCCAAGCTGGACGACATCGTGGAGCGCTCACTTCTTGGCGCGGCCATCTGGGACGAGGTGAAGGACCGGCTCAAAAAGTCGGCGCTGGGTCTCTCGGGCGGCCAGCAGCAGCGGCTGTGCATCGCGCGGGCGCTGGCGGTGGAGCCGGAAATACTGCTGATGGATGAGCCGACTTCCGCCCTGGACCCCATTTCCACCGCGAAAATTGAAGAGCTTGCCATGGAGCTGAAAACCAAGTATACTATTGTCATTGTTACCCATAACATGCAGCAGGCGGTGCGGATATCCGACAAAACGGCCTTCTTCCTCCTGGGCGAGATGATCGAGTTCGGGGACACCGAGCGGCTCTTCTCCCAGCCCAGGGAAAAACGCACCGAGGATTATATCACGGGGAGGTTCGGTTAAAATGCGCAGTAAATTTGACGAGCAGCTCGCGCTGCTCAGCAAGGAACTCATTTCCATGGGCGCGCTCTGCGAGGAGGTCATCGCTCTGGCCGCCAGGGCGATTCTGGACGGAGACATGGAAACCGCGTATAAAGTTGCGCCTCTGGACAGCGAGATCGACGACAAGGAACGCACCATCGAGTCCATGTGCCTCAAGCTACTCCTCCAACAGCAGCCGGTGGCGCGCGACCTGCGGCAGATTTCCGCCGCGCTCAAAATGATCACCGACATGGAGCGCATTGGCGACCAGGCGGCCGACATCGCCGAGATCGTCGGCTTTCTCGGCGGCCGGACGGGGACCGACTGCGAGCCCATCGGCGAAATGGCCCGGGCGACCATTAAGATGGTGACCGAGAGCGTGGACGCCTTTGTGAAGCAGGACCTTAAAATCGCCTACGAGGTGATCGAGCACGACGACGTGGTGGACGCACTTTTTGTAAAGGTGAAGGCCTCCCTCATCGAAATGATCGCCAAAAATCCGGGGGACGGAGAATACGCCCTGGACCTCTTAATGATCGCCAAGTATTTTGAGCGCATCGGCGACCACGCCACCAACATCGCCGAGTGGGTGGAATTCTCGGTGACAGGCGTGCATAAGGGGGAATCCGAGCCATGATCTACTGCGTGGAGGACGACGCCAGCATCCGCGACATCGAAGTCTACACCCTTCAGTCCACCGGCTTTGAGGCCGAGGGGTTCGCCGACGGCAGGACTTTTTTCGAAGCGCTGGGCGCGAAGCTCCCCGAGCTGGTCCTCCTCGACGTGATGCTCCCCGGAGACGACGGCATCAAAATTCTCAGGAAACTGAAGGAAAACGCTGCCGCCGCCGCCGTCCCGGTCATCATGGCCACGGCCAGGGGCTCGGAGTACGACAAGATCGTGGGGCTTGATCTGGGCGCGGACGATTATCTGGTTAAGCCCTTCGGAATGATGGAGATGGTCTCCCGGGTCCGGGCCGTGCTGCGCCGGTCGGCCCCCCGGCAGGAAAACCGCGTTTTGAAGAGCGGAAGCCTCGTCATGAACCTGGGCGAGCACAACGTGACGGCCGACGGACAGTACGTGGTGCTCACCCTCAAGGAATATGAGGTCCTGCGCGCCCTGCTGTCTCATCCGGGGCTGGTTTTCACCAGGGATCAGCTCCTCTCCGACATCTGGGGCATGGACTATAACGGCGAAACCCGCACGGTGGACGTGCACATGCGCACCCTGCGGCAGAAGCTGGGCAGTTGCGGCGACATGATCGAGACGGTGCGCGGCGTGGGCTATCGCATGGGAGGACGCAGGGAATGACAAAAAAAATCTTCCATTCCATTTTTCTCGTGGTTCTGGCCGTGCTTCTGGCGTCCTTCCTGATTATTTCCTATGTGCTTTACGGGAACTTCACTTACGTGCAGGAGAGCCACCTGAAGGCCCAGGCGGCGCTCGCCGCCCAGGGAGTGGATAACGAGGGCGCGGGTTACTTCCAGGGGCTCGACACCTCCGGCTACCGCCTCACCTGGGTCTCTTCCGACGGGACGGTTCTTTACGACAGCAGCGCCGACGCCAAAACCATGGGCAATCATCTGGACCGGGAGGAAATCAGGGAAGCGCTGGAAAACGGCGCGGGGGAGAGCGAGCGGTATTCCTCCACCCTGGCCGAGCGGACCCTCTACCGGGCACAGCGCCTTTCGGACGGCACCGTGGTCCGCGTATCGGTCACCCAGGACTCGGTCCTGGCCCTGCTTCTGGGGATGCTCAACCCCATGCTCTTTGTCCTCCTGGGGGCCGTGGTGATCTCCATTTTGCTGGCGCGCCGCCTTTCCAGAAGGATCGTGGCCCCGCTCAACGAAATGGACCTGGAACAGCCCCTGGAAAACAACGCCTACGAGGAGCTATCCCCTCTGCTCACCCGCATCGAGCGCCAGCACCGGCAGATTAAGAGCCAGCTGGAGGAGCTTTCCCGCAGGCAGGATGAGTTTTCCGCCGTTACCGGCAGCATGAGCGAGGGATTGATTCTTTTAAACGAGCACAGCGCCATTCTGAGCATCAATCCCGCCGCCGCGCGGCTCTTCGGCGTGGACGCCGGCTGCGTGGGGCGCGACATGCTCATCGTGGATCGCAGCCTCGCCATGCAGGAGCTTGTAAAGGCAGCCCAGGCCGGAAAACACGACGAGACCGTAGTGAACCTGCGGGGCAGGGAATACCAGATTAACGCCAGTCCCGTTCTCTCGGGAGGGAGCGTGGCGGGCGTGGTCCTGCTCACCTTCGACGTTACCGAAAAGGCGCTGGCTGAAAAGCAGCGCCGGGAATTTACCGCCAACGTGTCCCACGAGCTAAAAACCCCGCTGCAGTCCATCCTCGGATCGGCGGAGCTTATCGAAAACGGCCTGGTGAAGAGCGCTGACATGCCCCGCTTCGTGGGGCATATCCGTTCCGAGGCCAGCAGACTCATGGCCCTCATCAGCGACATTATCCGCCTGTCCCAGCTGGACGAGGGCGTGAGCCTACCCATGGAGGACGCGGATTTGAAGGCCCTGGCCGTCGACGTGGCGGAGGCCCTTTCCGAGCAGGTCAAGGCGCGCGGCGTCACCCTGGAAATTCACGGCGAGAGCGCGCCGGTACGGGGAGTGAAACGCCTCCTGTGGGAGATCGTCTACAACCTCTGCCTCAACGCCATCCAGTATAACAGGGAAAACGGCCGGGTGGACGTGACCATAGCAAGGGAGGCCAGCTGCGTCGCCCTCACCGTGGCCGACACCGGCATCGGAATTTCCCCGCAACATCAGTCCCGGGTCTTCGAGCGCTTTTACCGGGTGGATAAAAGCCATTCCAAGGAGACCGGCGGCACAGGCCTGGGCCTTTCCATCGTGAAGCACGCCGCCCAGTACCATAACGCGACGATTGATCTTCAGAGCGCGCCCGGCAAGGGCACCAGCATTACCGTGCGTTTTCCCCAAAAATAAAAAAGAGAGAACGGCACAGCTGCAAAGCTGTGCCGTTCTCAACTTGTCGGAAAAGTCCTTCGTCCTTTTCGCCACCGGCGAAAAGCTTTTGCGGATTTTGCGTTGCGCTCCGTAACCGAAATCCGCAAAAGGTTAAAAACCAGTGCCTAGCGGGAATTCACTTCCCGCTAGGCACTCTCTGTGCGGCTCCAGAGAGCCGCCGCCATCTTGCCGTTTTGTCGAAAAACATGGTTTTTCGACAGAGAGAACGGCACAGCTGCAAAGCTGTGCCGTTCTTCCTCTTCTCATTCTCTTCCGCGGACTATTTACTTTGATTTGGAAGCCGCCTCGGCTTTTGCAAATTCCTTGCCGTTATATGTCATGCAGGATTTGCAGATGTGGTGGGGCAGCCGGAACGCACCACACTTAGGACAGGTCGTGACGTTGGGCGTCTCAAGCTTCCAGACGGAACTGCGGCGCTTGTTCCGACGCTGCTTTGAGATTCTTTTCTTTGGAACAGCCATTAATAACACCTCCTTAAGGGTGGTACGGATCTTAAATTCATTTATCCAACAGCTGCGCTAAAGCAGCCAAACGTGGATCGACTTCACGCCTGCAGCGGCAGGGCTCGGTGTTGAGGTCGGCGCCGCATCCGGCACAGAGCCCCTTGCAGTCCTCCGCGCAGAGATTTTTGCTGTCCATATCCAAAATGAACGCGGCGGCGGCGAACTCGCCTATATCAAGAACGCCGGAATCCAGAAGCAGGATTTCGTCCTCGTCCTCGCCCTCCAGATGGTCGGCAACCAGGGAGGAGAGAACCACGGACTTCCCGTGGGAAAATTCTTTTCCGCACCGGTCGCAGACAAGGTCAAGAATGGAGGAGGCCTCGCCTTTCAGCTCCAGCGCGCCGGCGCGGTTGCGTACCTCGCCGCGCACCTCCACGGGCCTCGTGATGGGTCTTCTCCCGAAGAAATCCAGATCGGATAAATCCAGTTGGAAGTCAAATGGGACGACGCCGCCGGGTACGCCGATAATATTGCGCAAATCTAATCTCATTGATTACACCTCATAAAGGTACAGGAAGCATTATAGTGAAAAATGCCCCTATTGTCAAATACTTTCTTCGCAAAAGATCATTTCTGTGATATGATTACATCCGCGGAGTGTTTTATGCCCGCCTCAGAGGCCGCGAAATCGGCCGCAGACTTTATTCACTGCCCTTTATAATACAATAAAATATGCGCGGAGGCAACAATAAACGATATGAAAGAATTCGCCATTTCAAAAAACGACGCCGGCCAGCGGCTGGACCGATGGCTCTCCAAGGCGCTGCCCCTGCTGCCTGTGCCTCTGGCCCAGAAGTATCTGCGCCTTGGAAGAGTCAAAATCGGCGGGAAGAAGGCCGCGAAGGATACCCGCCTGTGCGTGGGGGACGTCATACAACTATATATTAACGACGAGTTTTTTGAACCCCCCACCGAGGAAAACGCCTTTCTCTCCCTCTACCGACCGGTGCTGGACGTGGTCTACGAGGACGAAAACCTGCTCCTGGTGAACAAACGCCCCGGAATGGTGGCCCACCCGGACGAAAACGAGCGGGTAAACACCCTTATCACCCACATTCAGGCCTACCTTTACCAGAAAAAAGAGTGGAACCCCCGGGGGGAGAACACCTTCGCCCCCGCCCTGTGCAACCGCATCGACCGCAACACCGGCGGCATCGTCATCGCCGCCAAGAACGCGGAGACCCTTCGGATTATGAACCAGAAGATCCGCGACAGGGAAATCGAAAAATACTACCTTTGCGTGGTCATCGGCAGACCCTCGCCCGCCGAGGGGCAGTTAAAGGACTATCTTCTCAAGGACGAGGAGAAAAACCAGGTGACGGTCCGCGACCACCCCGTCCCCGGGGCCAAAACCGCCGTTACGCTCTACCGCACCCTCGCCACCAAAGAGAACCTTTCCCTGGTGGAGTGCCGCCTGGTCACCGGCCGTACCCATCAGATCAGGGCGCAGATGGCCGCCGCGGGACACCCCCTTCTGGGCGACGGTAAATACGGCTGGGGACGGGACAACAAAAAATACGACCGGAAATTCCAGGCCCTGTATTCCTATAAACTTGCCTTCCGCTTTTCCTCCGACGCGGGCCTTCTTTCCTACCTGAACGGGAAGGTGTGGACGGTGGGGGAGGTGGACTTTGCAGCCGACTATTTTCCCGGCGCAGCTCTGCCTGAAACGATGTTTTAACAAAAAATTCATTATATTTTAGGGTTTCCCTCTTGCTTTTTCAAAACCGGTGTGCTATACTCAGGCCATAAACAGTAATGATTCTTATTTTCAATGAAGGAAGGTGACCCTATGAAGGCGACCCGATATTCCAAGCAGCGGGAGCTGATCCGCGAGCGCCTCATGGCCACCGATCAGCATCCCACGGCGGAAATGCTCTATCAGTGGCTTAAACCCGGCTATCCGGCCCTCAGTCTGGGCACGGTCTACCGCAATCTCAATTTCTTAGCCGAGCAGGGCGAAATAGCCCGCATGAGCTTTCCTGTGGAACGTTTCGACGCGAACATAAAACCCCATCCCCATTTTGTTTGTGTCTCCTGCGGGAACGTGTACGATCTGGAGCTCCCCTACGACGGTGAGCTGGACCGGGAGGCTTCGCACGCAAGCGGCGGGCGGATCCACTCCCACGAGCTTCTTTTTCGCGGTACCTGCAAACAATGCGTTATGAAATAGAAAAAAATTAAGGAGGTAATGTTATGGAATTTAAACTTTACAGATGCTCTCACTGCGGGAATGTGGCCTTTAAGCTGGTGAACTCAGGCGTGCCCATGGTCTGCTGCGGCGAACCCATGACCGAACTGGTCCCCAATACCACCGACGCGTCGGTGGAAAAGCACGTGCCCGTCATCACCCGCGACGGTGATCAGATCACCGTTCAGGTGGGCTCAGTTATCCATCCCATGCTGGAGAATCACTTCATCCAGGCCATTGCCGCGGTGAGCGGCGAGACCGTCACCATTGGGCTTCTGAAGCCCGGCGAAGCCCCCGTTCTCAAAACCGCCGCCGCGGACGCGGTCACGGCCTATTCCCTGTGCAACCTGCACGGCCTCTGGAAAGGCGTATAACAACAGATAGAGAATCAATTTTTGAAAGGAGCGGAAAATGATGGAACTGAAAGGCAGCAAGACCGAGGCCAATCTCTGGAAGGCATTTGCCGGAGAAAGCCAGGCACGCAACAAGTATACCTACTTTGCCGGTCAGGCCCGTAAGGACGGGTACGAGCAAATCGCCGCTATTTTTGAGGAGACCGCGGGCAACGAGAAGGAACACGCCAAGCTGTGGTTCAAGGCGCTGGGCGGCATCGGCGCCACCGCCGACAACCTCATCGCCGCCGCCGAGGGAGAACATAGCGAGTGGACCGAGATGTATAAGGAAATGGCCCAAACCGCCCGGGAGGAGGGCTTCCATACCCTGGCCGACGCCTTCACCGAGGTGGGTAAAATCGAGAAGACCCACGAGGAGCGCTATCTGAAGCTGGCGGAGAACATTCAGAACGGCGAAGTATTTAAAAAAAGCGGAATTAAGGTCTGGTACTGCCGCAACTGCGGCCACCTGGAGTACGGCCTGGAGGCCCCCGAGATCTGCCCCGTCTGTTCCCACCCCAGAGCCTATTTTGAACTGAAGGCCGAAAATTACTAATACATAAACGAAAAACCTCCGCTGCAAACAGCAGCGGAGGTTTCAGCTTGTCGCAAAAATCCTTCGTCCTTTTCGCCACCGGCGAAAAGCTTTTGCGGATTTTGCGTTGCGCTACGTGACCGAAATCCGCAAAAGGTTAAATACCAGTGCCTAGCGGGAATTCACTTTCCGCTAGGTACTCTTTGTGCGGCTCCGGAGAGCCGCTTCCACTTTATCGTTTTGTCGAAAAACATGGTTTTTCGACAATCTGACCTCCGCTGCAAACAGCAGCGGAGGTTTTTTATGTTGTTCACGGGGGAAAATACAGGTACATTTTCGACATATTATTTTAGGGTCTTTTTTTTCCGGTTCGGTTATGATATTGTTTAGAATAATTACATCAAAATTAGGAGGCAGTTTATGCCCGAGGAAATTCTCCCAAATCTGTTTCGCATTCGTGTGCCGTTAATCGGCAATCCCTTGCGGGAACTAAACAGCTATGTGATCCGCGGCGACGGCAGAAATCTTCTCATCGACACCGGCTTCCGTCAGGACCCATGCCGCCAGGCGCTCCAGGCGGGGCTCACAGAACTGGGCGTACGCCGCGAAGATACCGACATCCTTCTTACCCACCTTCACTCCGACCATTCCGGCCTGGGACCGGAATTCGTAGGCGACGAGCGGGAAATCTTTATCGGCGAGCTGGAGCTGCCCTGGATGCTCACCGACTCGCGCAACGAATTGTGGAAGCGCGGCGACAAGGCTTTCCAGCTGGCCGGGTTTCCGGCGAAAACCCTCTTTGAGGCAAACCGGAGCAATCCTGCCCGTTCCATGGCGCCCGCGCCTGATTTCCACAGATACCATCCTGTGAAAGACGGCGAGGTGCTGGAGATTGGCGGCTACCGGCTGAAGGCTGTGCATACCCCCGGCCACACCCCCGGCCATCTTTGTTTCTGGATGGAAGAACAGGGCGTTATGATCACCGGAGACCACGTGCTCTTCGACATCACCCCCAACATTACTACCTGGGTGGGCATTCCGGATTCCTTGGGTAATTATCTGGAAAGTCTGAAGGCAATGAACAGATACGACGTGAATTTGGCGCTCCCGGCCCACCGGGAAAGCGGCGAGCTGAAGTCCCGCATCCAAAGGCTGCTCTGTCATCACGAGCACCGCCTGGACGAGGCCTTATCGGCTGTTAAAAATAATCCCGGCCTTTCCGCTGTTGAGATCGGCGGAAAAATGACCTGGAAGATCCGCGCGGACTCCTGGGAGACCTTCCCCCAGACCCAGAAATGGTTTGCAGTGGGCGAATGTATGTCCCACCTGGATCATCTGATGGCCCTGGGCGAAATCCGCCGGGAAGTCTCCGGCGAAGTATACCGTTATTACGCGGTGTAGCAGTCCTTTTTAAAGCGCTGTTATAATGGGTTTACGGCGCAGCAGGCTCCCGTGCTCCGGGGGGAACCGCCGAGGATGCCTTATACGGCGAAATGCTTTGCGCCTGGGATATCATAGTGGTAAAAAATTGAAAGGGGTCATTTTCATGAATGCTGAGGAAATCCTCGCCAGATGCGACCATACCCTTCTGAAACAGGAGTCCATCTGGCCCCAGATCAAAGAACTCTGCGACGACGGCCTTGCCTACCACACCGCATCGGTGTGCATTCCTCCTTCCTTCGTGAAGAGGGCTGCGGACTATGTTGGAGACAAACTGAAAATCTGTACCGTCATCGGCTTCCCCAACGGTTACCAGACCACCGCCGTCAAGGCCTTTGAGACGGAGGAGGCCATCCGGAACGGAGCCGACGAAATCGATATGGTCGTCAATATCGGCATGGTGAAGGAAGCGCGGTGGGATGCGGTTCTGGAAGAAATCCGCACTCTCAAGAAGAGCTGCGCGGGCCGCATTCTGAAGGTCATTGTGGAGGCCTGCCTGCTTACCCAGGAGGAAAAAATCAAAATGTGCGAAATTATCTCCCAGTCCGGGGCGGATTATATCAAAACCTCCACCGGCTTTAGTTCCGGCGGCGCCACCCCTCAGGACGTGGCCCTCTTCAAGGCCCACATCGCCCCTCACGTAAAGATCAAAGCCGCCGGAGGAATCCGCACCATGCAGGACGCCGAAGACTTTATCGCCTTGGGCGCCGACCGTCTGGGCACCTCCGCCATCGTGGGATTGGTTAAAAACCGGCCGGTCGGGGGATATTGAGTTCAGTCTCTCCCTTGCGGACGCACTTGCACAAAAAAGCTGATTTTTTGTGGCTTTTTTACACATAATAAAAAATATCGGTTGCCCTTTTGTGAACTATGCGTTATAATAAGCCCGGAAGCAAAGAAATACCAAGTTCTTCCGTCCATGCCTGAGCTTCATAATGCGAAAGGAAGGTAGTACAATTGAAAAAAATGAAAAGAATGATCACCCTGACTCTTGCGCTCGCGCTCATTTTCTCACTGGCCGCTTGTTCCGGCGGTACCGGCAGCTCACCCGCTCCCTCGGCTTCCGCTTCCGCGTCCCCCTCTCCCTCGGCGGCCGCCGGCTATGAAATTGCTCTGGTTACCGACGTGGGCAATATCGACGACAAATCCTTCAACGAAGGCGCGTGGAACGGCGTGAAAGCTTACGCCGAGAGCGCCGGTAAAACCTATGCCTATTACCGTCCCTCCGAGGACTCCACCGAAGCCCGCGTCGAAGCCATCGGCAACGCCATCGATAAGGGCGCCAAGGTTGTGGTTTGCCCGGGCTTTATGTTCGCGGATTCCACCCTCGCCGTTCAGGAGAAGTATCCCGACGTCAGCTTCCTCACTCTGGACGTCGCTACCGGGGATATGGGCGATAAAGTTGCTTCCAACACCGCTCTGATTACCTATCAGGAAGAGCAGGCCGGCTACTTCGCCGGATACGCCGTCGTGAAGGACGGCTACACCAAGCTGGGCTTCCTGGGCGGCATGGCCGTTCCGGCGGTGGTCCGCTACGGCTACGGCTTCGTGCAGGGCGCCGACGCCGCCGCCAAGGAAATGGGCGTTACCGTCGATATGAAGTACTGGTACTGCGGCGGCTTCGCTCCCTCCGACGATATCAAGATCAAGATGGACGGCTGGTACACCGACGGCACCCAGATCGTCTTCGCCTGCGGCGGCGGCATCTATCTGTCCGCTGTGTCGGCTGCTCAGGCTGCCGGCGGCAAGATGGTCGGCGTCGACGTCGACCAGTATTTTGTGGATCAGTGCATCGTCACCTCCGCCATGAAGTACCTGAAGGATTCCGTCGTGGTGGCCCTTACCGAGCTGTACAAGAACAACAGCAAGTGGCCTGCCAGCTACTCCGGCAAGCAGACCGTTCTGGGCGCCGCGCAGAACTGCGTGGGCATCCCCACCGCCGACACCTCCTGGAGATTTAAGACCTTCACCGTGAAGGAATATCAGGATCTCTACGCCAAGGTCGTCGCCGGCACGGTCAAGGTCTCCAACGCCATCGACAAGGCCCCCGCCGTCACCAACGTGAAGGTGGACTACCAGAACTAAAAAACCTTCCAAGGGGGACGTTGTCCCCCTTGGATACAAAGCCGGATAAAATCCGGCTTTGATAACCCCCTCGCCCGCGTCTAC
Organism: Bacillota bacterium; assembly: GCA_023459875.1. Classification (GTDB taxonomy): domain Bacteria; phylum Bacillota; class Clostridia; order Oscillospirales; family Oscillospiraceae; genus JAEWRY01. The sequence continues at coordinate 10,251 of JAEWRY010000045.1, read as the reverse complement.
GCAGGCGGCTGCGTCCACTGGACGCAGGTTGTGGTGTTCTCCGAAGGCGCATGTCCTTCTGTGGACGAATTTGAGATAGTTTCCGCCGTTCACGGCGGAAACTCTGCGAGGCTAGCAAAACAAGGCTTCCGGGAATTTGATTTCCGGAAGCCTTGTTTTTCGCGGCCTCTCAGCGCCGCCTCCATCTTGCCGTTTTGTCAAAAAGTCAAAATGGCTTTTTGACAAGTGTAAGCGCCGGGACATTACGTCCCGGCGCTTATTGAATAATTGCCTCCCCGCTCTGGCCGTGCAGACCCAATTAAAACCTGCACGAACGGCAGGTGGGTCGCCTCCGCCGCGTTTCCTTGCTTCCAACATCCGGCCCGAAGGGCCGGGAGGCCTGCAATCCGCACGGCGAGTCGGCATCCCGTTTCAGAGATGTGGGTTTAAAAGAGCCCGTCACGCACCGAGCAGGGTGGAAATACGAATTTGCTATCTATTCTTCCTCGTCTTCAAAGAGGGCATCCATAAACTGTTCGTAAACAGCTTCCATCTCTTCTTCGCTTTCCAGAGTGGAGAGAAGCTCCTCACCGTTTTCTTCAATTACCTTGAGAATAATAAGGCCAAGTTCGTCCTCTTCGGAATCTTCCGCGTCCTTCTTTTCCTGGTCTGCGGGGAAAAACGCCATATAAACCTGCCCGTTATACTCAATCGTATTCACATGCTCAAGGTCAATCTCATGTCCGTCTTCATCGGTGATGGTAACATAGTCCGCGCCGTAATCTTCGCTCATGTTCCTCCCTCCTTTGATGTTATTGTAACCCGTAACAGCGAAAAAAGCAAGATAGTAACTTGCCAAAATTTGTTTGCGGTACAGGCGCCCCGGGCATTTACGACAGGTTGGCCCTAAAATATAGGATGGACAATCCGCCAGACAGTTGGTATAATTACTGAATAAGCCAGCCCATATTTATGATTCTATGTTATATAAGTCTTGATAAAAGTCTTACCTTGATCGGCGGCAACGGAGGTGTTATCTTGGCGGAGACAAACGAAAAACCCAGAAGACGGCATAGAAGCGGCAGAGCGCGCAGGATAGGCAGGGTCATCGGCACCCTGCTTTTAATCGGCGTCACCACCTGTACGATTCTTGCCTGTTTCGCAGCTATTTACATTAAGACGATTATCCTGCCGAAGGCCGGCCTCGACCTCCGGGACGTTTCCCTGAATCTCTCCACCACCATGTATTATACCGACCCGGACACCGGAGAGCGCACCGAGATGCAGACCCTGCACGGGGATGAAAACCGAGTCTGGGTGAGCTATGGGGATATCCCCAAGGACCTTTTGAACGCCACAGTGGCCATCGAGGATAAACGGTTTTTTACCCACAAGGGCGTGGACTGGCTCCGAACGGCGAAGAGCGTCATCTGCATGTTCACCGGTCAGGATATCCAGGGCGGCTCCACCCTGACCCAGCAGCTCATTAAAAATCTTACCAAGCAGGACGAGGTCACTGTGAAGCGGAAAGTGACCGAAATCTTCCGCGCTCTGGAATTTGATAAAAAATACTCCAAGGAAGAGACGCTGGAGTGGTACCTCAATTACATCTTTTTGGGTGAAAACTGCAGCGGAGTCTACACCGCCTCTTACGCCTATTTCGGAAAGAACGTGAAGGATCTCGATCTCGCCGAGTGCGCGAGCCTCATCAGCATTACCAATAATCCGACGATTTATGACCCTTACCGTGACCGCGCCGCCAACAAGGCGCGGCAGGAGCTGGTTCTGAGCCAGATGTGCGAGCAGGGCTATATCACAAAGGAGCAGAGGGATGCGGCCATCGCCGAGGAGCTGAACTTCGTAAGGGGCGAGGACGAATCCAGACCCGTCACCATTTATTCCTGGTATGAAGATCAGGTCATCGACGACGTGATTCACGATCTGGTCGATCAGCTGGGCATCTCCTCCGAAGCCGCCGCCGATTTGGTTTATTCCGGCGGTCTGGAAATCGATACCTGTTTGAACCCCAAGGTTCAGGCAGCGGTGGACGCGGTCTATGAGAACCGGGAAAATTTAAACTATACCTCCAGCGCGGGCCAGCCCCTCCAGTCGGGCATCACCATCGTCGACAACTCCACGGGCAACGTGGTGGCCCTCTCGGGCGGCATCGGCCCCAAAACCGAGAGCCGCGGCTGGAACCGGGCGACCGACAGTCTGCGTCCGCCCGGATCCTCCATCAAACCCCTTTCAGTCTACGGCCCCGCCTTTGAAATGGGGCTTATCACCCCCGCCACCGTGGTGGACGACATGCCCTATCAGATGGAGGGCGGAGACCCGTGGCCCGTGAACTCTTACGGGGAGTACCGGGGACTCATGACCGTTTTTGAAGCGGTGGAGGACTCTGCCAACACCGCGGCGGTCCGTGTTCTGGGCGACTATCTCTCCCCCGAGGTCTCCTTCGACTTCCTTCAGGAGCGCTTCGGGATCAACAGCCTTGTGGACAGCGTGAAAATAGGCGGCAAGAACTATACCGACAAGGGCCTCGCCCAGCTGGGACTGGGTGGTCTCACCAAGGGCGTTTCCACCTATGAGATGGCGGCGGCCTACGCTACCTTCGCCCGGGGTGGAATCTACACCTCGCCCCGCACCTATACAAAGGTGACTGACAGCCAGGGCAAGGTATTGCTGGACAACACCGCCCAGTCCAAGGTGGCCATTAAGGAGACTACCGCCTGGTATATTAACTACCTGCTCAAAAACGTGGTCGCGGCGGGCACCGGCACCAACGCCAATTTCTCCGGCATGGAAATTGCCGGCAAGACGGGTACCACCTCCTCCCGCAAGGACCTGTGGTTCGTGGGTTACACGCCCTACTATACCGCGGCCGTCTGGACGGGTTACGATCAGCAGGAACGGCTGGGCACTTCTCTGAGCAACCCTTCCACCGGCCTGTGGAGAAAGGTCATGTCTTCCATCCACAAGGGCCTGGAATACCGCGACTTTGAAAGGCCGTCGGGCTCTGAGATCGTAAGCGCCTCTTACTGCATGGACAGCGGAATGCTGCCCACCGAATACTGCAAGAACGATCCCCGGGGCAGCCGTGTCACAACCGGCCAGTTCATCAAGGGGGACGAACCAACCCAATACTGCACGGTCCATGTGCCGGTGGAGGTTTGCCTGGACGATCCCATTCTGAAGGCGGACGGGACGGGGACCGGAATGTACCGCCTGAAGGGGGAATTCTGTCCGGAGGAGAGCCTGCGGGTGGTGAGCGTGCTGGATTACGTGCGCAATCTGGTGGACCCCGGTATTGCCGTGAAGGATCAAATCTATCTGAAATCCTGGTTGGAGGCGCAGGGGACCTGCACCGTCCACACGGGCGTGGTGGTAACGCCCACGCCCGAGGTGAAGTTTGATATCAACGACCCCACCACCTGGCCCACAGATGATCCCGATTTCGATCCGCTGGATCCCGCCACCTGGCCCGGTTCGGGCGGGGATGATTCCGGGGGAGAAACCGCTTCCCCGTCTTCCACCCCCACCGTAGAGAATCCGACGAATCCGGTGTTCGTTCCCCCCGGCCAAACCAAGAAAAATTGAACCTGCGCCGCAGAGGAAGAGTCAATTTTGAAGGGAAAGCCGAACGGCTTTCCCTTCAAGCGCTTTACCGTGGGCCTTGTTTCTGTCATAACTGACAAAATACCCGGAAAAAATCAACGAAAAATCGGTTCCCTTACCGCTCTTTCCCGGTTGCGCGGGATGTTTTCCTGTGTTACAATAGGTCACACTGCACAGACAAATGACCGCATGTCACGGACAATTGAAGAGGTGAATAGAATGGCAAAGCTGCCCCAGTACTACATTGTGGAGGCGTCGGCGCTTCCCGAGATTTTTGGTAAGGTTGTGGAGACCAAGCGCCTGCTGGAAACCGGCGAGGCGACGACGGTGAATCAGGCCACCCGCCTTACGGGAATTTCCCGCAGCGCATTTTACAAGTATAAGGACGCGGTGCGGCCCTTCAACGATATGCTCCACGGACGAATCGTCACGCTTCAGATTTTTCTGAAAGATGAACCGGGCGTCTTATCGGCCGTTCTGGGGGTGTTTGCCAGCTCAGGTGCGAACATTCTCACCATCAACCAGGGAATCCCCGTGAGCGGCTGCGCCGTGGTGAGCGTTGCCGCCGAGATGTCGGAACTGACCATTACGATGGAAGAGCTGATGGGGAACATAAATCAGATTTCGGGCGTAATTCGCAGCGAGGTCATGGCAGGATAAGGGAGGGAACACATATGGTAAACGCGGCGATCCTGGGATTCGGAGTGGTTGGCTCCGGCGTTGCCGAGCTGCTGGATAAAAACAGCGCGCTTATCGCCAAAAAGGTCGACGGGCTTGTAAATCTCAAGTACATCCTGGATGTGCGCGATTTTACGCAGAGTCCTTTCGCGGACAAATTCGTAAAGGATTTTTCACTGATTGAAAACGACCCGGAGGTTTCCGTGGTCGTCGAGACCATCGGAGGAACCGGCGTGGCGAGGGATTTCACCCGGCGTGCGCTCGCGGCGCATAAAAGCGTTGTCTCCTCCAACAAAGAGCTGGTGGCGGAATACGGCTGCGAGCTTCTGGAACTGGCGCGGGAAAACGGCGTCACTTATCTGTTTGAGGCAAGCGTCGGCGGCGGAATTCCCATTCTCCACCCGCTCAGCCAGTGCCTTGCCGCAAATAAGCTCTCCGAGATCACCGGCATATTAAACGGAACGACCAATTATATTCTGACCCGGATGATCAACGCCGGACTGTCCTTTGAGGCCGCGCTCAAAGAAGCCCAGGAAAACGGCTATGCCGAACGGGACCCCTCCGCCGATATCGAGGGGCGCGACGCCTGCCGGAAGATCTGCATCCTGGCTTCCATCGCCTTTGGGCGGCATGTGCTGCCCGAACAGGTACCCACCGAGGGGATCGCCGGGGTTACCCTGGCCGACGTGGCCTACGCCGACTCCTGCGGGAGAAAAGTGAAGCTGCTGGGCCGGGCGCTCCGCCGGGAAAACGGGAAGGTCACCGCTTACGTGGCGCCCCATCTGGTGGGGGGGAAGAACCCGCTTTCCGGCGTGGAGGACGTGTTCAACGCCATTTCCGTGAAGGGCGACGCTATCGGAGACGTGATGTTTTACGGCAGGGGAGCGGGCAAGATGCCTACCGCGTCGGCCGTGGTTTCCGACGTCATGGACATTGCCAGAAACCTGAACGGCACGACTCCCATGTCCTGGGCAAGGGGCGGACCGGACGCGGTTGAACTCCCGGACGATTTGACCTCGGCCTGGTATGTGCGCGCAAACTGTGCCGCCCCGGATGTCCGGAATGTTTTTAAAAACGCTTCTCTGCTGGGCCGCTCAGGCGCTCCGGTGGGAGAGACGGCTTTTCTGACCGGTGAGGCCATGACAAGGGCCCAACTGGACAAGGCGGCCTTTGGACTTTCACCGTGTTCGGTTTTCCGGCTGCTGGACTGAACAGCCGGGAGACTGCGACATAAGATGGAAGGGAATCACCCTTTTTTAAAACAAGGCGGGGCCTTTACCCGCCTCCTTGGGGGGCTTACATAGTTATGGGACTCATTGTACAGAAATTCGGCGGAAGCTCTGTGGCCGATGCGGACCGGATCCGCAATGTTGCCCGCATCATTACGGAAACCTACCGCCGTGGACATGGCGTGGTAGTCGTCCTCTCGGCGCAGGGTGACACCACCGACGAGCTGATCGCCAAAGCGGAGCAGATCAATCCGAAAGCGTCAAAACGGGAAATGGATATGCTGCTCTCCACGGGGGAGCAGGTCTCCTGCGCCCTTTGTGCCATGGCCATCGAGGCCATGGGATATCCCGTCATTTCTCTCACCGGCTGGCAGGCGGGAATAAACAGCGATTCCAATTACGGCAACGCCCGCATCAAACGCATCAAGGGCGAGCGCATCCTGGCGGAGCTGGACAAAAAGAGGATCGTCATCGTCACCGGCTTCCAGGGCCTCAACAAATATGACGATATCACGACTCTGGGCCGGGGCGGCTCGGATACCTCGGCCGTGGCGCTGGCCGCCGCGCTTCAGGCCGACCTTTGCCAGATCTATACCGACGTGGACGGGGTCTACACCGCCGATCCCCGCTGCGTGAAGGGCGCGAGGAAGCTCGATGAGATCACCTACGACGAGATGCTGGAGCTGGCGACCTTGGGCGCCCAGGTGCTCCACAACCGTTCCGTGGAGATGGCGAAGCGGTATAACGTCAATATGGAGGTGGTCTCCAGCTTCACCGGCAAGCCCGGTACGAAAGTCAAGGAGGTTGTAAAAAAGATGGAAAAGACCCATGTTAGCGGGGTTGCGAAAGACAAAAACATTGCCCGCCTGGCGCTCATCGGCCTGGCCGACCAGCCCGGAATTGCCTATAAAATTTTCTCCCTGCTGGCGAAAAACCACATTAATGTGGATATTATCCTCCAGTCCATCGGTCGGTCGGAGACCAAGGACATCAGCTTTACCGTCAGCCGCGGCGACTTGGCTCTCGCCAAGCGGGTCCTTGAGGAACACAAGGAAAATATCGGGTTCGACCACATCGACGTCTCCAACAATATTGCCAAGGTTTCCATCGTGGGCGCCGGCATGATCAATAATCCGGGCGTCGCTTCCCTTATGTTCGAGGCCCTCTACAACGTCGGCATCAACATCCAGATGATCTCCACCAGCGAGATCAAGGTATCGGTGCTGGTGGACGAGGGCGACGCCGACACCGCCGTTCAGGCCATTCACGACCGCTTCTTCAGCGAGTTCGGGTTCGGCAACTGATGAAAAGCGGGTTGGTGCTGGAGGGCGGCGCCCTCCGGACCATTTTTTCCAGCGGAGCCTGCGACGCGCTTCTGGACGGCGGCGTCATGACCGACTACGTGATCGGGGTTTCCGCCGGCATCGCCTACGGCGTGAGCTATATTTCAAGGCAGAAGGGCCGCAATCTGGAGATCCTTACCAAATACGCCGACGACCCCAGGTACATGGGGGCGCGGAACCTGGTGGATCCGCGCAACCGCTGCTATTTCGGCCTGGATTTTACTTATAACATTATTCCCAATCAGCTGGTCCCCTTTGATTACGAGGCCTTCGCCGCTTACCCGGGCGAGGTGGAGGCGGTGGTCACGAACCTCAATACCGGAAGAGCCGAATATCTGCCCGTCCCGAAACGGGATCAGAATTTTATCCTTCTCCGGGCAACCTGCGCCATGCCGCTGCTATTTCCCGTCTTCCGGATGAACGGGATGCCCTGCCTGGACGGCGGGGCCGCCGACGCCATTCCCTATGACCGCGCCTTTGAGAAAGGGTGCGACAGGGTGATCGTCATTCTTACCCGGGAGCGGAGTTATCTGCGCCGCCCCGAGAAGCTCCAGGGGCTCATTGACGCGCGTTACAGAAACTACCCGAACTTTTGCGAAACCATGCGCAGGCGGGCGGAAACCTACAACGAATGCCGTCGCAAGCTTTTTTCCCTTGAACGGGAGGGCAGGGTCCTGCTCATCGCCCCCGGGGATACCGTGGGCTTTTCGCGTACCGAAAGGGACGTGGGAAAAATCAAAAAGCTCTATGACGCCGGTTATTATGTGACACAATCGCGGATGGATGAGATCAAGCGCTTTTTAACCGCTTAAAAAATCAGCCTGGACGATCGGCGCCCGCGGGAATTTCTTTCCCGCGGGCCTGTTTTATGGCCCTTCAGAACTGACGCGATCCCCCCGATGATGAAAAAATCAGCTTATCTGCAGAAAAACGTTATTATTATAACAATGTATTCGTTCAATTTGCTCACCTCATTCGGGGATTCACTGCACTGCCTCCCATTTTATTTATTTTTTTTCATGGGACATCAGATTTGCATGAAGGAAAGGAAGATTGGTATGTGCAATATGCTTAAAAATGAAACCCAAACAAGGGAATTGCAATCGCACCTTCGCTAAGAATACCCCATTTCCTTATTTTTTCTATGCAATTTGAGACCGTATCCCTTGTTTTTTTAAATGACTTTTGATATAATACCAACTATCTACGATTTATCCAAAGCGACCGAAAAATTTTGGATTGCCAAGGATAAAGCTGTTTTTCGGAACCTTCCGCCGGACCCACCCGAAAGAAGGTTTTGAAATAGCGGTGAAATTTCCGACCGAAGCCAGGCAGAAACCCGGTGCGACCCTTCCGTACCGTCGAATATGCCGCACTGCGGCCGGTAATGTTACCGCAATTTTTCAGTGAAAAGACAAACAAATTTATAGGGGGAAAAAGAGCAATGAACATACTTGTTTGTGTCAAACAAGTGCCCGACACGACAGAAATCAAAATCGATCCTGTCACCAACACTTTGATCCGCGATGGCGTGCCCAGCATCGTCAATCCTTTTGACGGATACGCGCTCGAAGCCGCCGCGAGGATTAAGGATGCCGTTCCCGGCACGAAGATCGTTGTCGTTTCCATGGGTCCCGAGCAGGCCAAGGTTGCTCTGAAAGAATGCCTTGCTGTCGGCGCCGAAAAGGCTTACCTGGTCAGCGACCGCGCGTTCGGCGGATCCGACACCCTTGCCACCAGCTATATCCTCTCCAGGGCAGTTGCCAAGCTGGAAGAGCTGGAAGGTAAATTTGACGCTATTTTCTGCGGCAAGCAGGCCATCGACGGCGACACCGCCCAGGTCGGCCCCGAGCTCGCCGAGCATCTGGATTATCCTCAGGTCACTTACGGCCTTGAAGCTTCCGTTGACGGCGACATGCTGAAGGTCAACAAGGAAGTCGAAGGCGGCGTTCAGGTCATCGGCCTGAAGATGCCCTGCGTTGCCACCTTTACCAAGCCTTCCTATGAGCCCCGTTACCCCACCATCAAGAGCAAGATGGCTGCCAACCGCGCTCAGATTCCTACCCTCACCGCCGCCGATTTCGAAATCGACCTCGGACAGGCCGGCCTGAAGGGCTCTCCCACCAAGGTGAAGAAGACCTTTACACCTCCGCGCAAAACCGGCGGCGTGAAGATCAAGGAAGAATCCAACGAGGCGTCCGCAAAGAAGCTGTTTGAGCTTCTCAGCGCTGCCCATGTCATCTAAGGGAGGAAACTGAACAATGGAAGCCAAAAACAAGAACCTGTGGGTATTTATTGAAACCGCAGAGGACGGCTCCGCCCGCAATGTGGGCTTGGAGCTCCTTAGCCCCGGCCGTGATCTGGCCACCAAGCAGGGCGGAGCGCTTGTCGGCATCGTCATCGGCTCCAACACCGATGCCGCCGTGAAGGCCGTTTCCGCTCAGGGCGCCGATCAAGTCATCGTCGTTGACGGTCCCGAGTTTAAGCAGTATTCCACCGACGCTTATGCCGCCGCTCTCTATTTCCTGATTGAGAAGTACGGCCCCACCACCCTCCTCATCGGCGCCACCAATACCGGCCGTGACCTGGGCCCCCGTCTGTCCTGCCGCCTGAAGACCGGCCTCACCGCCGACTGCACCTCTCTGGACATCGACGCCGAGAGCGGCAACGTGGCCTGGACCCGTCCCGCCTTCGGCGGCAACCTGATGGCCACCATTCTGTGCCCCAACCACCGTCCTCAGATCGGCACCGTCCGTCCCGGCGTGTTCAAGAAGGGCGTGCCCGATGCTTCCCATACCGCCGAAGTCATCAAGGAAGACTTCCACATGGCTCCTGAAAACATCCGCACCAAGATCCTTGATTTCATCAAGGAAGAGGGCGGCGAGAGTGTTGACTTGGAAGGCGCCGAAATTATCGTTTCCGGCGGCCGCGGCGTTGGCGGCCCCGATGGCTTTGCTCCTGTCCGCGCTCTGGCAGAAGTTCTGGGCGCCACCGTCGGCGCTTCCCGCGCTGCCGTCGACTCCGGCTGGATCGCCCACTCTCATCAGGTCGGCCAGACCGGCAAGACCGTCGGTCCCAAGCTCTATGTTGCCTGCGGCATTTCCGGCGCCATTCAGCACCTTGCCGGCATGAGCGGTTCCGACGTGATCGTCGCCATCAACAAGGATCCCGACGCCTCCATCTTCTCCGTTGCCGACTACGGCGTGATTGGAAACCTCTTTGAGGTTCTGCCCGTTCTCACCGAAGAAATCAAGAAAGCAAGAGCCTAATTCCTTTCTGTTAGCAAAAAAATTAATATAAGTTCTAGAAAGGTGATGCGTGATGAATTTTAAGTTCAACGAAGAAGAGCAAAGCATCCTCGACATGCTGCATGACTTTTGCCTGAAAGAGGTCAAGCCCATCGC
>JAEWRY010000044.1 GCA_023459875.1 Bacillota bacterium | reverse complement strand
ATAGCTTCAAAGAAATTTAAACAGTTGCTCCATTCAAGCTAATTTCTTAACCTTCTTGGACAACTTCTGTCCGTTTCTGGTGCTTCGTGTAATTCTTTCACGTTATTTAATTTACAAGGTGCACGCCGCTCTGCCGTACCGTGTCGGGCAAGCGCTCAATTAATATACCAAATACCCCGCTCTATGTCAACACCTTTTTTGCTTTTTTTACATCAATTTTTGAGGGATTCTACTGACAACTATATGTGCTGCTTCCTCATCCTTCAAACCACAACATCTTCCTCCATATTACTCCCGTTTTCACCAGTTAAAATGCATATCACAAAAAACGCTGGGTAATAATCCTTTTGATTCCTTTTTCTGACATCCTCTTTCCCGGTCTTTCCGAAAAATACGCCGGCTTTCCTTGCTTTCTGATTCGGTAGTATTACCAGCGAGTTTAGGTTTTATGTTGCTTTTCCTGCTCAAACCAATTATAATGAAGTGAACCTTATATGAATAAGAGGGTAATGTGTCATGGAATTCTATGCAAATGAGGGCAAAGCCGTTCATATATCTGTGGACGGCAGAAATTTTGCCCGTCACGCCATTCAAACCAAGTTTGTGGAGATCGGCGATAACTATATTGACCTTGTGCGTGAGTTTGTTCTCCCCGTATATCAGCCTGGTGATATCCTCTCTATGAGCGAAAAGGTAATCGCCCTGTGCCAGGGCCGGGTTATCTACGAAAAGGACGTGCAGCCGGGCGCTCTGGCCCGCTTTCTTTCCAAATTCGTCCACCAGACCTCCGCAGGTCCCGGCGCGGGCAACGTTTATAAAATGCAGTTTGCCATCAACCTTTGCGGTCCCGTTAAGGTGATCTTCGCCGCTATCGCCGCGGGCATCTGCAAGCTGTTTGGAAAAAAGGGCGTCTTTTACGACATCGTGGGACCCGAGATAACCGGTCTGGACGGCTTTTACGGGCATGATATCGCCGAGTACGCGCACATGGGAATCCGTATACCCGATCAGCCGGACAGGGTGTGCGACGAAATCTACGAAGCCACAGGCGTCAAGGCTATGATTGTGGACGCGAACGCCATTTCCGTCATGATTCTGGGGCACACCTCGGCAATCAAAGAGCCCGACGCCAGTCTCGTCGGAATGATCCGGGACAACCCCGCGGGCCAGATGCGTCAGCTTACGCCCTTTATCCTCATCAGGGAATTGAAAGAAGACGCCTCCTCCTCAGGCGAGGCGGCATCCTCCTAACGATTCTCGGCGTCCTTTTCGTTTGTGTTCTTTCCGTAATAAAATGTTGGTATACTAATCCCGGTTTGTTATCCTTCCCGCCGATTTGATAAAAATATGATTCGGAGATGAAGTACATGGAACTGCAAAACTTTGATGCCATTTTAAACCGCGTTCCCCAATTGTCACATCCGCTGCGGGTCATTTTAGCCGGCTCAGACGGCGAAAATATGCTCAAGGGCATTTTCGACGCGCAGGAAAAGGGCTTTGTGCAGCCGGTACTGGTGGGAGACCGGGCGCGGACCGTTACCCTGCTGGATCAGATGGGACTGACCGACAAGCCATATACCCTGGTGGACGTCCCGCCCGGACACAACGTCACCCAGGCCGCCATCGACATTATAAATTCCGGAGACGGCGACGTGCTCATGCGCGGCAATCTCCCTACAAGGGATTTCCTCATGCCCGTGCTGGATAAGAAAAACGGCCTGCGTACCAGGCGGCTCATGAGCCATGTTTCTTTGGCCTCCATCCCCGAATACCCCAAACTGCTGGCTATCTCCGACGTAACCGTGACCATAGCGCCTACCCTCACCCAGAAGAAGGCAATCATCCGCAACGTGGCGGACGCACTCAAGGCCTTTGGCTATGAAAATCCCAAGCTGGCGCTGCTGGCCATGGTGGAAAACGTGAACTTCCACATGCCCGAGACTGTGGACGCCCAGCGCCTCGTAGCCGAGCACAAGCGAAATCCCTTTGCCGACTGTGAGCTGTGGGGACCGATCTCTTACGACCTGATTCTGAGTAAAGAAGCCTGCCGGCTCAAGAATTACGATTGCCCCTGGTCGGGCGGCGGCTTTGACGGGATTATCGCCCATAACCTGAGCGTTGCCAACACGCTGGTAAAAAGCTGGCTGATCCAGGGTCACGCGGTCACCTGCGGCGCTGTTGTGGGCGCCAAGGTGCCCATCGCCCTCACCTCCCGAAGCGACGACGCCGTGGAGAGCTTCCTCTCTCTGGTTTTTTGCGCGGCCCTTGTGGAGTGGAAGAAAAATAGCCAGTCCAAGTAAAGCTAAAAACTTAAGCTCCCGACGCCGGAACGGCGCCGGGAGTATTTATTTGTATTCGTAACAAGCAAAAAAAGAAGCGGTACAAAAATGTCATCCTGAGCGAAGCGAAGAATTTTAAGCGGTAAAAGGCGTTTACCGCTATGCTCTTAGGCCTCGGGTGGACAAATTTCGGCGGTGTCTCATAACTTTGAGACACCGCCGAAAGCAGTTTTCATCCGACTATCTGTTTCTGATTGCCTTGCCGATTTCGCAGATCACAAGGGGCATTACGGCAAGCGCCAGTACCGTAATCCATTCCACGGCGTTCATGGTGATGGTGGAAAAAATCATCTGAAGAGGAGGCACACACAAAACGGCGAGCTGCATTGCGAATCCGATGACAAAGGCCTTGTTCATGGCGGAATTGGATAAAATACCGATATGGAACAGGGAGTGGCGTTCGCTGCGCACATCGTAGGCGTGGAACAACTGGCAAAGCGTCAGGGTGGCAAAGGCCATAGTATTGGCCGCCTCGTCGGCCGTCAAGGGATCTGACAGGACGTATTCGCCCAGATAATAGGCAGTTAAGGTGAGCACTCCCACCATAATGCCCTGCCATGCCAGCCGGATGGAGAAACTGCGGGAAAACAGGCTCTCGTTTGCTTCCCGGGGTTTTTGCTTCATGACGCCTTCTTCCACAGGTTCCATGCCCAGGGCAAGCGCGGGCAGGGAGTCGGTCACCAGGTTGAGCCAAAGAAGCTGGACCGGGATCAGAGGCATCTGGGCAAAGCCGAACACCGTTGCGGCGAAAATAACGATGATCTCGCCGATATTACAGGAAAGCAGGTAGTGGATGGCTTTTTTTATGTTGGCGTAAATGCCGCGTCCCTGCTCCACCGCGTGGACGATCGTGGCAAAGTTATCATCGGTAAGGATCATGTCCGCCGCGCCCTTGGCCACGTCGGTGCCCGTGATCCCCATGGCGCAGCCGATATCGGCCACCTTGAGGGCTGGGGCGTCGTTGACGCCGTCACCGGTCATCGCCACGGCCAGTCCTTTTTTTTGCCAAGCCTTCACAATGCGCATCTTATGCTCGGGCGAGACGCGGGCATAAACGGAGAATTTTTCGATCTCCTCCTCCAGCATCTCCTGAGGCATAAACTCCAAATCCTCCCCGGTAATGGCGAGGTCTCCCGGCCTGAATATGTTCAGCTCTTTTGCGATGGCAACCGCGGTCAGCTTGTGGTCGCCGGTAATCATGATGGGCCGGATACCGGCCGCATAGCACTCGGCCACCGCTACCTTAACTTCGGGTCTGGGCGGGTCAATCATGCCCACCAGCCCTACAAAGGTCAGTCCGTTTTCCAATTCCTCAGTGGTCAGTACATCCGGCAGCGAGGGGATATCCTTGAAGGCGGTGCCCAATACCCGCAAGGCTTTTTCCGCCATTTCCTCGTTGGCTTTCACAATTTCCCTTTCAAGAGAAGTGGAAAGCTTCACCGGTTCATCGGAGCCTGCCAGTTTGGTGCAGCGGCGCAGGAGCACATCGGGCGCCCCCTTTACCATCACCCGATATCCGCCGCCGGGGAGCGGATGCACCGTGCTCATGAGCTTACGCTCGGAATCAAAGGGCAGTTCCGCCTTTCGGGGCATCTCCTTTTCCAGTTTGTTCTTATCGAGGCCGTCCTTTATGGCGGCATCCACAAAGGCTGTTTCGGTCGGGTCCCCTTTGGTAACCGGCTTACCTGAATTATCATAGGTAAGCACGGTATCGTTACAGAGTACGCCGATGGTAAGAGCGGCGGCACGGTGGCGGTTCCCGGGCGTCCAGACTTCCACCACCGTCATTTTATTCTGGGTCAATGTGCCGGTTTTGTCCGAGCAGATCACAGAAGCGCAGCCCAGCGTTTCCACTGCGGGGAGCTTCTTTACAATCGCGTTTCGTTTCACCATCCGCTGGACGCCGAAGGCGAGGACGATCGTGACGATGGCGGGCAGCCCTTCCGGAATCGCCGCCACAGCCAGAGAAACCGCCGTCATGAACATCTCGAGGACATTTTTGTGCTGGAGGAGTCCGGCGCCGAACATGACGGCGCACACGGCAAGACAGATAAAAGAGAGCGTCTTGGAGATTTCGCCCATCTTCCTCTGAAGCGGGGTGACGGTGTTCTCTTCTCCCATGAGCAGGCCGGCAATTCGCCCCACTTCGGTATTCATCCCAGTGCCGGTGACCACGCAGACAGCTCGTCCGTTTGTAATAACGGTTGCCGACATTACCATATTGGTGCGGTCGCCAAGAGGGATGTCCTCAGGAAGGATCCCGGCGAGCTTATTGACCGGAACCGATTCCCCCGTCATGGCCGATTCGTCGGCCTTCAGATTCGCGCTTTCCAGAATGCGGGCATCGGCCGGCACCAGATCTCCCGCTTCCAGAAAAATAATATCTCCGGGCACCAGAAGAGCGGTCTCCACTCTGGTCTGCGCTCCGTTTCGCAGAACCTTTGTGAGCGGCGCCGACATTTTACGAAGGGCCGCAAGCGCCTTTTCCGCGTTATCCTCCTGAGAAATGGAAATACACGCATTGACTACCACAATGAGAAGGATAATGACCGAGTCAATCCAGTCCTCCCATCCGCTGGCGATGAGAGAAAGCACCGCCGCCGCCAACAGGACGAGGATCATCGGATCGGTCAGCTGTCCGAAAAAGCGGGCTATCATGCTTTCTTTCTTATGCCCTTCCAGTTCATTGCGGCCATACTTCAGCAGCCGGTCTGCCGCCTCAGTCTCCGAAAAACCGGTATCCCTGTCCGCGCCCAGTTTTTCCAGCACCTGAGGCGCGGGAATGTTGTGCCAAACTTCCATTGGTATTGCTCCTTTTCTGCTGTAAACTCATTTGTGCTCTTATCAGTATACCTGCTGCTTGTTTCGATTTCAAGGAAAAGATAAGCCGCTGTCTGTCGACAAATTTTGACCGACTGCAGGCAGCAGCACCACAACCGCCCCTATAATTAATAACTATTTGTCGTTCTGTTTTCATTATTGCAGAATCTTTAGTTGATTTTTTCACTTTTTTCCTCTATAATAACTTTGGAAAAAGACCCTGCCCATATAGCAGGGCATGATTAATTTTAGGAGGTACAATATGAAAGAACTTTATGTCGTAAATTGCTGCCGCACCGCCATCGGCACCTTCGGTGGTTCCCTGAAGGATGTCCCCTCCGCCGAGTTGGGCGCCCTCGTCATCAAAGAAGCTCTCAATCGCAGCGGAGTTAAGCCCGAGCAGGTCGACGAAGTCATGTTCGGCTGCATCCTCACCGCCGGTCTGGGACAGAACGTAGCCCGCCAGGCATCCCTGAAGGCCGGCATTCCCGTCACCGTCCCCGCCTACACAGTCGGCATGGTCTGCGGATCCGGCATGAAGAGCGTCATCGAGGCCGCCCGAACCATTCTCTCCGGCGACGCAGAAATCATTGTTGCCGGCGGCACCGAAAACATGTCCGCCGCTCCCTATGCCATTCCCACCGCCCGCTACGGCGCCCGCATGGGCAACACCAAGATGGTCGACACTATGGTGTACGACGGTTTAACCGACGCCTTCCACCAGTACCACATGGGCATCACCGCCGAGAACGTCTGCGACCAGTGGGGCATCACCCGTGAAGAGCTGGACGCTTTTGCCGTATCCTCCCAGCAGAAGTGCGCCGCCGCTCAGGCTTCCGGCCGCTTTGACGACGAGATCGTTCCCGTTCTCATCAAGGGCAAAAAGGAAACCATTGAGTTCAAAAAAGACGAGCATCCCAAGGCCAGCACCACCCTCGAGGGCATTTCCAAGCTGAAGCCCGCCTTCAAGCCCGACGGCGGCCGTGTAACCGCTGCCAACGCCTCCGGCATCAACGACGGCGCCGCCGCTCTTGTGATCGCCTCCGGCGAAGCCGTCAAGAAGTACGGTCTTAAGCCCATGGCGAAGCTCGTCTCCTGGGGCCAGGGCGGCGTAGATCCCACCATCATGGGCGTTGGTCCCGTTCCCGCTTCCCGTCAGGCGCTTTCCAAGGCCGGTCTTACCATTAAGGATATGGACCTGATCGAAGCCAACGAGGCTTTTGCCGCTCAGTCCATCGCCGTAGCCCACGATCTGGAGTTCGATATGTCCAAGGTCAACGTCAACGGCGGCGCCATCGCTCTTGGCCACCCCGTCGGCTGCTCCGGCGCCCGCATCATCGTTTCTCTGATTCACGAGCTGCAGAAGCGTCCCGAAGCCAAGAAGGGCCTTGCCACTCTGTGCATCGGCGGCGGCATGGGTACCGCCACCATCTTTGAGAAGTGCTGATTTCTTAAGATTAATAAGCGGGAGACGCGCTAATGCGTGTCTCCCGCTTCGTTTCTATCACAATTTCTTTGCGGTTTTACATGAGGTGTTCGGCCAGGATTTTTATACCGATTCCCATCAGAACCAATCCTCCCGCAATGGTGGCCCGCTTCTGAAACAAATCCCCCAGGTATCGGCCAAGCCGGCCTCCCAACACCGAAAGGACAAACGCCACCACGCCGATGATCGCCGCCGATAGGAAAATATTCACATCCATAAAAGCCATGGATACTCCCACGGCCAGCGCATCGATACTGGTTGCCACCGCCAGCAGACTCAGCCGCCTCACGGTCAGCTCGGTGACCGCCCGGCCTTCGGCGTCCCCCTTTACAGCCTCCAGTATCATACGCCCCCCGATCAGCGCCAGCAGAGCAAAGGCGATCCAGTGGTCAACGGCCTCAATATAAGAGCTGACGCCACGGCCCAATAGCCATCCGGCAAGCGGCATAAGGAACTGGAAGCTGCCGAACCACATTCCCATTTTAAAGGCATGCTTCCATCCGAAGCCTGGCACCGAAATCCCACTGGAGACCGAAACGGCAAAGGCGTCCATCGCCAAACTTAACGCGATCAGAAGAACCGAAATCAAAAAACCACCTCAAAATACATTATATAAATATGGAGTCCCGGAATATACTTCGCCACCCATTGAGCGGAGACGAAACAGCGTTGCTCCTATTACAGTTTTCCCATCTTGCGGGTAGTATAGCATATCTGATACAATATTACTATCCTTTTGGAATAAGCAGGAGGAATTCATCTATGACCCACGAGGACTATATGAAGGAAGCTCTGGCTTATGGGGCAGCGGCGGAAGGCGGCGACGTCCCTGTGGGCTGTGTGATCGTCAAGGACGGGGAAATCATCGGCAGGGGCCGGAATCGCCGGGAATTAGTGTCAGACGCCACCGCCCACGCTGAAATTGAGGCCATCCGGGACGCCTGCCTCCGGGTGGGAAGCTGGCGGCTTCACGGATGTGCCCTGTATGTTACCCTGGAACCGTGCCCCATGTGTGCAGGTGCCATCATCAACGCCCGTATTTCCGAAGTATATTACGGCGCGCGGGATGAAAAAGCGGGCTGCTGCGGATCGGTTCTCAATCTGTTTGAGGAGCGGTTCAACCACAAACCCCGGCTGGTAGGTGGGGTTCTGAAAAACGAATGTTCTTCTCAGACGAAAGTTTTTTTCGATAATCTCAGAAAAAATGCAGATAGCACGGCAGTGCGGCATATTTAACTTTTTTGTAACATTCTTTGTTTGGTTTATTAATATCTAAAAGATAATATAACTCTTGCAAGAGACGGTTTCTTCTCATTTTTCATTTCAATGTATCCTCTTTCTTAACACAACAAACCGGACGTCGGGAGCGGGCGTTCGGTTTGTTGTCGTTTGGCGGCAATCTCACAGGTATTTCGCCATGGGTTGACCCAAACAGAAAAGCGCACGGGGAGCATCTGTGATGCCCCCGCTCAGCTTGTCGAAAAAGTCCTTCGTCCTTTTCGCCACCGGCGAAAAGCTTTTGCGGATTTTGCGTTGCGTTCCGCAACCGAAATCCGCAAAAGGTTACATACCAGTATCTAGCGGGAATTCACTTCCCGCTAGATACTCTTTGTGCGGCTCCAGAGAGCCGCTTCCATCTATCGTTTTGTCGAAAAACAGGGTTTTTCGACAGTCTACACGGGGGGCATCTGTGATGCCCCCCGTTTTCTATCGTTCTTCTCTGAAATACGCCAAACCCAGACTGGCCGGGGGCTGATTTTCCCGCTTCCTTCTCATGCTGACCGCGATGAGGACGAGGATAGTGGCAAAGTATGGGAAGGTATCGTAAATCTGAGCCGGGATTCCCAGCGGCACATAGAGCCGCATGACCGACAGTGCGCCGAACACCAGGCTTCCCAGAAGCGCCCTTGCCGGATTCCAGGTAACAAAGATAACCAGAGCCACGGCAATCCAGCCCTTGCCGTTCACGCAGCCGTGGACCCAAACTCCGCCCACGCCGTTGGCGGAGTTCATTACAATATATAGACCACCTAAGCCGCTGATCCCGCCTCCGATGCAGGTGGCAAGATATTTATATCTGGTGACGTTGATGCCTGCCGCGTCGGCAGTGGCCGGGCTTTCACCCACGGCACGGAGATTGAGGCCTGTGCGGCTGCGGCCCAGAAACCAGGTGAGCAGGACGGCAAGAACAATGGCCAAATAAACCAAGAAATTATAAGAAAACAGAATCTTCCCCACCAGGGGGATGTCCTGCAGCACAGGAATTCCGGAGTTAAATACGCTTTTGGTCACATTGCCCACGGCCATATAGTTGCTCTTGGTGGTGTTGCCGATGGCCTCGCCCACAAAGTTGCCAAAGCCCGTGCCAAAAATGGTGAGGGCCAGGCCCGTGACGTTCTGATTGGCGCGCAGCGTAATGGTAAGCACGCTGTAAATAAAGGCCCCGAAGGCGGCGCAGAGAAAGGCGCACAGCAGAGCGATGACCGCCGAGAGCACCGGAGATGGGTTCGCGGCGGACTGTTCATAGTAAAAGGAGCCGGCTAGGCCCGCCACCGCCCCCATAAACATCATGCCTTCCACGCCCAGATTCAGATTTCCCGACTTCTCGGTTAAAATTTCGCCCAGCACACCGAACAGCAGCGGCGTACCGGCCAAAATTGCGGCAATTAAAAAGTTGATCGCGTCAGACATGAGCCGCGCCCCCCTTTCCGTTTCGGAAAATGAGCCGATAATTAATGAAGAATTCGCACCCGAGCATGAAGAACAGAATAATCCCCGTCAGTACGCCCGCCGCCGAAGCGGGGATCTTGAAATCGGTTTGAATGGTGTTGGATCCCTTGGAAAGGATCGCCAGGAAAAAGGCGATTACCACCATGATAAGGGGATTGAGCTTGGCGAGCCATGCAACGGTGATGGCGGTGAAACCCACGCCGCCCGCCGTACCGGTATTGAGGGTATAGTCGGCGCCGGAGACGATGAGAAAGCCGACAGCGCCCGAAATGGCACCCGAAAGGAACATCGTGCGCGTGAAAACCTTGGCAACGTTCATGCCCGCGTATTTTGCGGTGCGCTCGCTCTCGCCCACCACGGCAATCTCATATCCCTGCTTGGTATACCGCAGGTAAATGAACATCGCAGCCATAAAAATCAAAACGATAATCCAGCCGATATGTACCCCGAACACCTTCGGAAGCCTCGCCGATTTACTGAACATGGCAATAATAGGGAATCCAGTCCCTTTTGGATCTTTCCAGGGACCGTTTTGAAGGTATTTTTCAATTCCCAGGGCAACATAGTTGAGCATCAGGGTGAAAAGGGTTTCGTTGGTGCCCCACTTGGCTTTAAATATGGCGGGAATAAGGCCCCACAGCCCTCCGGCAAGCGCGCCGGCCGCAAACATGATGACAAGCAGCACCGGGCTGGAGAAATTCTGGCATTGAAACAAGGCGAAGTAGGACGCGGCGATTCCGCCCACCAGGATCTGACCCTCGGCGCCGATATTCCAGAACCTCATCATGAAGGCGGGCGCGATGGCCACCGCCGCGCCCAACAGCGGAACGGAAATTTTTATTGTTTCCCGCAGGGCTGTTTTGGTCATGAGGGAGCCGCGTATGATATCGACATAGACCGCAATCGGGCTGTGGCCCAGGGCAAGCATGATAAGGCCTCCTGCGCACAGCGCGAGAAAAATCGCGGCGGCCCGGACGAAGACCGCCTTTCCCCGGGAAATGTCGCTGCGTTTGGCAATTCGGACAAAGGGTTCCGAATGTCCGGCATGCGCCGCGCTCTTAGCCATGCTCCTCGCCCTCCTCCCGCTTCATCTGGGTCATAAGAAGACCCACCTCTTCCTTTGTGACGCTGCGCGCATCCACGATGCCGGATACCTTACCGCCGCACAAAACCACAATCCGGTCGCAAAGCTCCAGGAGCACATCCAAATCCTCGCCCACATAGATGACGGCAACGCCCTTGGCTTTCTGCTCGTTTAAAAGCCGATAGATAGTATAAGACGAGTTGATGTCCAACCCGCGGACCGGGTAGGCAACCACCAGAACGGTGGGCGCCGAGGCGATTTCACGGCCCACCAGCACTTTCTGCACATTGCCGCCCGAAAGCCGCCGCACAGGGGTCGTCGTCCCCGGCGTCACCACCTCAAGCTGCTCAATGATCTTTTCGGCCAGCTGCTTCGGAGATTTGCGGTCGGCGAACATGCTGTACCCGCGGCGATAACTGCGCAGCATCATATTGTCCGTCATATCCATACCGGCCACCAGGCCCATGCCCAGCCGGTCTTCCGGCACAAAGGCAAGGGAAATTCCCATCCTGCGGATCTCCATGGGCGTCTTGCCGACAAGCTCCCTGGGGCCGTCTTTGGGATCAAAATAACAGACCTTGCCCTGTTTAATGGGATAAAGCCCCGTAATGGCCTCGCACAGCTCCCGCTGTCCGCTGCCCGCCACACCCGCGACGCCCAGAATTTCACCGCCCATCGCGGTTAAGGAGACGCTGTTTAGCACCGGAAAGTCCACTTCGTTTAAACAGGTCAAATTTTCGACCGCGAGCCGCTGCGTGGGGTTCTTTGGCTCCGGGCGGTCAATATCCAGGCTGACCGCACGGCCGACCATCATATCGGTAAGAGCCTGGGGATTGGTCCCCGAGGTGTCCACCGTGCCTATATATTCTCCCTTGCGCAGTACGGCGACTTTATCGGAAATGTCCATAACCTCGTGGAGCTTATGGGTGATGATGACGATGGCTTTCCCGTCGGCCTTCATGTTACGCAGGACCGCAAAAAGCTTGGTGGTCTCCTGAGGCGTCAGAACGGCCGTCGGCTCATCCAGAATCAGAATATTGGCTCCCCGGTAGAGCACCTTCACGATCTCCACCGTCTGTTTTTCCGAAACGGACATGTTGTAAATTTTTTTGGAAGGGTTCAGATCAAATCCGTATCTGGAGGAAATCTCCTCCACCTGAGCGGAAATTCTCTTCCGGTCCAGCCGTCCCTTTTCCGGAAGGCCCAACACAATATTCTCCGCCGCCGTCAGCACATCCACCAGCTTAAAATGCTGGTGGATCATTCCGATTCCCAGATCAAAGGCATCCTTTGGGTCACGTATGGTTACCTCTTTCCCATCAACGAAAATCTGTCCGCTGTCGGGGAAATAGATGCCGGAGATCATATTCATGAGGGTCGTCTTGCCGCTCCCGTTTTCGCCCAAAAGCGACAGGATCTCCCCGCGGCGAACCTGAAGGCATATTTTATTGTTGGCAACCACATCGCCAAATGTTTTTGTAATATCCCTGAGTTCAATGGCAATCGTATTTTCCATATCCTCACCTCGTTCTTGTGCATTAACACCTGACGGCAAACAATCCGTTTGTTTGCTCTCGGGTATCAATCCAAAAACGGCGGAGCCGCGCGGAGAGCGCGGCCCCGCCGTCGGGGTCTTATGCGAAATTACTTCAGAATGTTAATACCGGGGATGATATAGTTGAAGGAAGGAGCGGAAGCGGTCTCCTGCTCATGGAAATATTCGCCGGCCTTCAGATCAAGTGTCACGGTTTTGCCGCTGAAATCGGTGCCAGTACCGGTAAGCGGTCCGGCAAAGACATGCAGCTTGCCGGCAATGATGTCGGCCTTGGCGGCTTCAATGGCTTCGGCGGTGCCCTTGGCAATGATGGCGTCGTTCAGGGGGGAGAGGTAAACGGATTTGTCGGCAAGGCCCTTGCACCAGTCCTGAGCGATCTTCTCGCCCTTCATCATGCAGTCGATGGCGTAGGTGTAGTACACGCCCCAGTCCACGCGGGCGGAAACCAGGGAGGCCTTGGGGGCGGCGGAGATCATGTCGGCGTTGTAGCCGACCTGGAAGGCGCCGGCAGCCTCGGCGGTGGTGGCAGGGGCGGTGGTATCGGAGTGCTGGCTGATGACGCCGGCGCCGCCGTCGATGAGGGCCTTGGCCGCCTGGGCCTCAAGGGTCGCGTCGCTCCACTCGTTGGTGTAGATAACGTCCATGGTCACGTCGGGATACACGCTCTTGGCGCCAAGATAGAAGGCGGTTAAGCCGGAAATAACCTCTGCAAAGGGCTTGGCGGCTACATAGCCCAGCTTGGAATTGCCGATTTCCTTGGCCTTGAGTCCGGCGGCGATGCCGGCCAGATAGCGGGCCTCGTAGATGGAAGCAAAATAGTTGTGGGTGTTGTCCAGTTCGTCGGTGGCGGACACAAAGCCGGTGGCGTGGCAGAACTGAACATCGGGGAACTCGGCAGCCACTTCCACCATGTAGTTCTCATGGCCGAAGCTGTTGGCGAAGATGATGTTGCAGCCGGCTTCCACCAGCTCGCGGATCGCGGTGTCGCAGCCGGCACCCTCGGGTACGTTGCTCTTGTAGATGATCTGTTCATCCTTGATCCCAAGGCTCTTCTGCATCTCCTGGATGCCGACCACGTGGTTGTAGTTGTAGCCGTTGTCGCTCTCGTCACCGACAAGGATCACGCCGATTTTCAGAGCGGGCGCGGCGGAGGCGGACGGGGCGGGGGTGGCCGTGGCCGAAGGAGACGCCGAGGCCTTGGAACTGGAGCCGGAGCAGGACGCCAGAGTAAAGATCATGAGACTCGCGAGCAAAAGTGCAATAATACGTTTCTTCATGTTTGTTCCTCCTTAGTTTTGAGTGTAAAGCAACTATTTAAATCAGCGCTGCCGCCGAAATAAACCGCATAACGGTATAAATCCTTTTTATTATACGCTTTTATTCGCAGAATTCCACGCCTTTATCCTCGCTCATGGATTTAATCCGCGCAAGTGATTCCAGATGGACGCCGTGTTTGCGCACCAGTTCGCCGCCCGGCTGGAAAGCTTTCTCCACCGCAATACCCGCTCCCACAAGGGTGGCGCCGGCATCCTCCACCAGCTTCACGAGGCCCATGAGCGCGCTGCCGTTGGCAAGAAAGTCATCGATGAGAAGCACCCGATCTGAGGGGAGCAGGAACTCTTTGGAAGCTATTATATCATAAACCCTTCCGTGGGTAAAGGACTCAACCTTCGACGTATACACATCTCCGGCAATGTTTTTTGTTTTGTTCTTTTTCGCAAAAATCACAGGAACGTTAAAATACTGCGCGGTGATGCACGCAATGCCGATTCCGGAAGCCTCGATCGTTAAAATCTTCGTTACACTCTCTTGTCCGAACAGCCGGAAGAATTCTTTGCCGATTTCAGCAAACAGTCCAACATCCATCTGATGGTTCAGGAAGCTATCCACCTTGAGGATTTCTCCGCCCTTTACTTTGCCGTCTTTCCGAATGCGCTCTTTCAGTAACTCCATTTTTTCTTCCGCCTTCCCGCCAATAACCTTACCATTAATCATACAAGAAAAACTCTTTTCCTACAATTTAGCATATTGCACAAAAAACACTCCTTTCTTTTCTGTTTTCTCGGTTTCTTCTCTTTCCCGCAAGGACACTGTGACGGCTTTGACTTGTAAAGACAATATTCCTCTGATATAATGAATAATCGACATTCTTTCTTCGGAGGCTACCATGAAAAAGCGCTTGCTCTCTTTATTTCTTTGTGTCTTGTTCTCCTGCGGCCTGGCCAGCGACTCCGCCCTGGCTTACGCAGATGTTCCGCCGGAGCACTGGGCGGCTGCGGACATCGCGAAGGCGGAAGAGTATGGTCTCATGAAGGGCTTGGGTAACAATGTTTTCGGATTGAGCAGCAAGCTGGACAGGGCAGCTTTCGTTACCATTCTGGGCAGAATGTTTTCCTGGGATACGGTGTCTTCCGATACACCTTCCTTTTCCGACTGCTTACCCGGAGCCTGGTACTATTCCGCGGTGGAGACGGCCCACAAGCACGGCGTAACGGACGATACTCCAAAATTCCGCCCCACAGACCCCATTACCCGGGAGGAAATGGCAGTTATGCTGGTGCGCGCTCTGGGATATCAGAGTCTTGCGGACACCGCCGCTACGCTCTCCTCACCCTTTGCCGACGGGGCCGAAAACGGCTATTATACCCTTGCTTACGACTTGGGCCTCACCACGGGTATCCGTATGGCCGACGGCACCCTGCGCTTCCTTCCCTCTGCAACCGCTACCCGGGAGGAGGCCGCCGCCATGCTGGTGCGGGTCTGGGAGCGCTATTCCTCCAAGATCGACTGGCTGCACGGATTCTACGCGTTCTCTTCTTACAGTCAAATTTCTTATACGGCTCAGATGGACGCCGTTTCGGTGGGATGGGCCAGGATCTCGGTGGATCCCGAAACCGGCCCCTGGCTCAACAGCACCAGCCAGGAGAATAACGAGTGGGTACCGCCCCAGGATCCCGCTCTGGTCACCGACTGTCTTAAGAAAAACAACACTCCCTGCAATCTGAACGTTTATGCTTCCGTCTGGAATACCGTTGCGCTATCAGACGGCACCACCTCCAACGCAGCCGCCGAGATTCTGAAAAGCGAGAAAAGCCGCAGTCAGGCCATAGCCGCCATCGTGGCAGCCTCCACGGACTGGGCTGGGATAACGATCGACTTTGAGGGCATGAAGAGCCCTTTGAAAGACGAATTCACAGCATTCATGACCTCTCTGCGCGCCGCTCTGCCTTCGGATAAGACCCTGTACGTCTGCGTCCCTCCGGATACCTGGTTCGACGGTTTTGACTACCGGGCGCTTGGTGAAATCTGCGACAAAGTCATTTTGATGGCCCACGATTACCAGTGGTCCTCCATCCCCGACTATTACGTGGGGACCGATCGGACCGACTGCCCCGTCACCCCATTCCCCGAAATTTACAAAGCGCTCCGGGCAATCACGGACGGGGAGACAGGCGTCGCCGACAAAGGCAGGATCGCGCTGGCCATCTCCATTGCCAGCACCGGTTTTCAGGTGGATGCCAATGGGCTTCTTCTTTCCACCACTTTTTACAATCCTTCTGTCACCACCATTCTTTCCCGGCTGCGACAGCCGGGCACTCAGATGTTCTACTCCGATTACTACCGCAATCCCTACATATACTACACAGCGGAAGACGGCAGCCGTTATAAGGTATGGTATGAGGATGCCCGGAGCGTAACGGACAAGCTGAACCTGGGTCGCATGTTCGGCATCACCGGCGTATCTCTCTGGAGACTCGGCAACATTCCCGCCTGCGACGATGCGTCTCTTAACTACAATGTCTGGGAGGCGGTCTTAAATCAGAGATCTTAAGGGGCTGTTTCACTTGAAGCAACCGGCAAAGGAATTTGCTATCATGACCCTTGGCGTTACGTTTGTCTCTGTGGGCGTGTACTTTTTTAAATTCCCCAATCACTTTTCCACCGGCGGCGTCTCCGGACTCTCCGTCGTACTGGGGGCGGCGGTACACGTCTCGTTCCTCACGCCGGGAACTTTCGTAACCATCATCAATGTGGCATTTCTTCTTGTGGGCTTTCTGGTTCTGAATAAGGGCTTCGGAATTCGGACGGTATATTGTTCCCTACTATTTTCCGGAATGGTTCAGCTGTTTGAATATTTGTTTCCCTTGTCAGCGCCTCTCACGGACCAGCCTCTTCTGGAACTGTTTTTTGCCGTCATCCTGCCCGCCATCGGCTCGGCCATCCTGTTTAATATGGAGGCCTCCACCGGCGGCACCGACATCGCGGCCATGATCCTGCGCAAGTATTCCTCCATGGACATCGGCACAGCCCTGCTGTGCAGCGACGTTCTGATCGCCGCCTCCACGTTTTTTGTTTTCGGAGTGAAAACAGGCCTTTTCTCCATCCTCGGACTGATGCTTAAATCGGTTTTGGTGGATAATGTGATCGAATCCCTCAACCGCAAAAAGAGCTTTACCGTGATTACCACGCAGCCCCAGCCGGTGTGCGACTATATCATTCACACACTCCACCGCGGCGCCACCACTTGGGAAGCGCAGGGTGCCTACACCCACACGGCCCACTGGGTAATCCTCACCGCCCTCTCCGGAGGGCAGGCCGCAGCCCTGCGCCGGCACCTGAAAGCGAACGATCCCACCGCGTTCCTGCTTATCACCAATTCAAGCGAAATTTTTGGAAAAGGCTTTTTGAGAGGATGATCTGCTGCTATGTCAAAAAAAACACCGAATTCCAACCGGAAAGTAACAAAAAATGAATCGGGCCTTCTTGTTCTGCCTGAGGAAATCACTCCGCTCATTTATACTGTGAATAGCCGCGCCCTTCTCAGCAGGGAGGGGACGCTGCTTACCGATAAAAAAGCGGAAAAGCTTGTCGACCTGGTGGAATTCAAGAAAAAACGCGCCCACGTCTCTCGTCTGGCCGACCTTTACGTCGGCATTCTGACAACAATTTTGGATGATCATACCGAGGCGTTTTTAGCCGATCATCCGGACGCCGTCGTACTCCATCTGGGCTGCGGGCTGGACAGCCGCGCGGAACGGATCAAGGGGAGCTTCCATCAATGGTATGACGTGGATCTTCCCAATGTAATAGCAGTTCGCAAGAGATTTTATAAAGAGACCGACAGCTATCACATGATTGGGGCCTCGGTCACCGGGAACGCCTGGCTGGATGAAATAAACGCCGAGGGGCATCCCGTTATTATTCTGGCTGAGGGACTTATGATGTACCTCAACGAAAAAGAGATCTCACACCTCTTTGTAAATCTGTGCAATAAATTTCCTCTGGCGGTTTTAATCTTCGACACCTACTCCATGGCCGGCTACAGCGAAGCTGTCAAGCGCACCGTTGCCCCCTCCAAGCAGAAAAAGATGACCGAGGACGATCTGATTATCAAATGGGGTCTTGATGATCCGACCATCGTTGAAAAATGGCATCCCGCCCTGCATCACATTAAGACAATGCGCTTTTCCGACAGCCCCCGCATTGAAAGTCTTTCAAGACAGGACCAATTCGAATTTCAAATGTTGCGCAAGCTGCCCCTGTATAACCACCTTTATCTGATCTACTTTTTCAGTATGATTACCTATAATCCAACCACGCCTACCGATTAATTTATCGCGCTCTTTTTCCTACTTTCGCACAGATGAAAACCGCGCACGCCAGATATCTGGCGTGCGCGGTCTTTAATTTGTACATTATGCACCAATATTATCCTGCGCATGTAGATATTTCTCATCTTAAATTGACAGGGCAGAGGGGATACACACTGTTGCACTTGACTTATTCCCGTTTTTTCTGTACTATTTAAACATATACAAAAAACAATAACAGGAGGGCTTATATTCATGGATTATCGCGCGGAATACCAAAAAAAACTTACCACAGCCACTGAGGCGGTCAAGGTGGTAAAGTCGGGCGACTGGCTGGATTACGGCTGGTGCGCGTGTCATCCCAAAGCTGTTGACGAGGCGCTGGCTGCCCGGTACGAAGAGCTTGCCGATATCAACATCCGCGGCGGCGTTGCTATGTGGCAGCCCGCCATCTCCAAGGTCCCCAACGCCAAAGATCACTTCACCTGGAACTCCTGGCATATGAGCGGCGTCGAGCGCAAGCTCGTCGATCTTGGAATGGCCTATTACGGCCCCATGCGTTACTCGGAACTGCCCCGTTTTTACCGCGATTTAAACGTTTCGGCTGTTGACGTGGCCATGTTCCAGGTCGCTCCCATGGACGAGCACGGTTATTTCAACTTCGGCCCCAGCGCCTCCCACATGGCCGCCGTCTGCGAACGTGCGAAAATCATCATTGTGGAAGTCAATCAGAATATGCCCCGCTGCCTGGGCGGCGTCGAGGCAGATATCCATATCTCCAAGGTAGACATGATCGTTGAGGGCAGCAACTCTCCCATCAACGAATTGGGCAGCGGCGGAGCGCCTGGCCCGGTGGACGAGGCGGTAGCCAAGCTGATCGTGGAAGAGATCCCCAATAACGCGTGCCTGCAGCTGGGAATCGGCGGCATGCCCAACGCCGTGGGTTCCCTCATCGCCAAGTCCGACCTTAAAGGCCTCGGCGTTCACACCGAAATGTACGTGGACGCTTTCGTTGACATCTCCATGGCCGGCAAAATAACCGGCGCCTACAAAAACATCGACAAGGGCCGCCAGACCTACGCCTTCGCCGCAGGCACCAAGAAGCTTTACGACTTCCTGAACAACAACCCCGCCTGCATGTCCACCCCCGTAGACTACACCAACGACGCCCGCGTCATTGCCCAGCTTGATAACTTCATGTCCATCAACAACGCCGTGGATGTAGACCTTTTCGGCCAGGTCAACTCCGAATCCGCCGGCACCAAGCAGATTTCCGGCGCGGGCGGCCAGCTGGACTTCGTCATGGGCGCTTACCTCTCCAAAGGCGGCAAGAGCTTTATCTGCTGCTCTTCTTCCCTTACGGGCAAGGACGGCAAGGAAAAGAGCCGTATCGTACCCACCCTTACCAACGGCTCCATCGTAACCGATACCCGGGCCAATATCCACTGGCTCGTCACAGAATACGGCAAGGTCAACCTGAAGGGCCTGCACACCTGGCAGAAGGCGGCGGCAATCATCTCTGTT
This sequence comes from Bacillota bacterium, assembly GCA_023459875.1. Classification (GTDB taxonomy): domain Bacteria; phylum Bacillota; class Clostridia; order Oscillospirales; family Oscillospiraceae; genus JAEWRY01. Next base: position 264,665 of record JAEWRY010000044.1, on the reverse strand, counting down.
GCTCACCCCGACTTCCGCGACGAGCTCATCGCCCAGGCCGACGCCATGAAGATCTGGAGAAAATCCAACAAACGCTGAGTAACATAATAAAAGAGCGGACAGAATTTTGAATTCTGTCCGCTCTTTTATTATGTCGAAAGGGCTACTCGTCCAGCTTCAATACCGCCATAAAGGCCTCGGTGGGCATCTGCACCGTGCCGAGACTGCGCATCTTCTTTTTGCCTTCCTTTTGTTTTTCCAGCAGCTTCTTCTTGCGCGTGATATCACCGCCGTAGCACTTGGCAAGCACATCCTTACGCATGGCCTTAACCGTTTCCCGGGCAATAATCTTACCGCCGATGGCGGCCTGCACGGGAACCTCAAACATCTGGCGGGGAATGTTTTCTTTGAGCTTTTCACAGATTCGCCTGGCACGCGCATAGGCCTTTTCCCGGTGGACGATGAAGGAAAGCGCGTCTACCTGGTCGCCGTTAAGCAGCATGTCCACACGCACAAGGTCGCTGGGGCGGTACTCGAAAAAATCATAGTCCAGAGAGGCGTATCCTTTGGTTCTGGCTTTGAGTGCGTCGAAAAAGTCATAAATAATTTCATTCAAAGGCATTTTATAATGGAGCTCAACCAGATGGGTGTCCAGATACTGCATGTCCTCGAACTCGCTGCGCCTCTCCTGGCATAGGGGCATGATATTGCCCACATAGTCCGGAGGGGTGATGATAGACGCCTTGACGAAAGGTTCCCTGGTCTCCGCGATCACCGAGGGGTCCGGGTAACTGTGGGGATTGTCCACGCTAACCACCATACCGTCGGTCTTCACCACCTCGTAGGTGACGGACGGCAAGGTCGTAATGAGCTCCAGGTCGAATTCACGCTCCAGCCGCTCCTGAATAATCTCCATATGGAGCATTCCCAGAAAGCCGCAGCGGAAACCAAAGCCCAAGGCAATGGAGGACTCCGGCTCGAAGGAGAGGGCGGCGTCGTTCAGTTTCAGCTTTTCCAGGGCATCCCGAAGGTCTCCGTAACGCGACCCGTCCTCGGTGTAAATGCCGCAGTACACCATGGCCCGGGCAGGCCTATAGCCGGGCAGCGCCTCTTTGGCAGGGCGGTCGGCCCCGGTGACGGTGTCGCCCACTCTGGTATCTTTCACGTTCTTGATGGAAGCGGTAAAATAGCCGACCTCGCCTGCGGATAAAGTCTCCCTGGGTTCATTCCCGATCGGAAGCAGCCATCCGCATTCCACCACCTCATACTCGGCGCCCGAGGCCATCATATGGACCTTCATACCCGCGGAAAGAGTTCCCTCCATAATACGCAGAAGAACCACAACGCCCCGGTAGCTGTCGTATTGGCTGTCAAAAATAAGCGCGCGTAAGGGGGCGCCGGGGTCTCCCTTGGGGGCGGGAACATGTTTTATGATGTCGTCAAGAACGGCGGGAATATTGATTCCCAGTTTTGCGGAGATTTCCGGAGCGTCGTGGGCTTCAAGGCCGATCACATTCTCGATTTCTTCCTTCACCCTTGCCGGTTCTGCGGAAGGGAGGTCAATCTTGTTGATAACGGGCCGAATCTCCAGGTTATGCTCCATCGCCAGATAGGTGTTGGCCAGAGTCTGGGCTTCGATCCCCTGGGCGGCGTCCACGACCAGTACCGCCCCCTCACAGGCCGCCAGCGAGCGGGAGACCTCATAATTAAAGTCCACGTGGCCCGGAGTGTCAATCAGGTTGAGGATATAATCCTCCCCGTTCTCATCGTGATAGCGCAGGTGTACCGCTCTTGCTTTTATCGTAATGCCCCGTTCCCGTTCCAGCTCCATATTATCGAGGAGCTGATCGGCCATGTCGCGTGTGGCAACTGCCTTGCACTGCTCGATCAACCGATCGGACAGCGTTGATTTTCCATGGTCAATATGCGCGATTATTGAAAAATTCCGAATGTTTTCCTGCTTCATGCACAGCACTCCTAGCGTTGAGACGGTTTCGTAATTATTCCTGGTATGTACCTTCTTTATCTTCTTTGTCGGCATTCACGCGCCGGTTGATCCGTTCGCCGGTACTGTGAACAATTTGCAGCAGCGACTGATATGAACCCGGGTAATTGCGAAGCAAAACATCGTTGCTCAGATCGGGAAATTCGCCCTTCTCCTTTCCGTGTCGGGAGAGCGCATCAATATACTCTGCCTCCGAATATATCATGTCCGCTTTTGCCATTCCGGTTATAAAATGGCCGGGTGAAACCGAGAAGAAGTCCTCGTTGTTGGTTCCGTTGGCGCGGTAAAGGTGACGAAAAACAGTATAAACAGCCGAACTCAGATAATCCGCGGCCGCCGTTATGGCCGATTTGCTTCCCACCTTGCCCAGCAGCTCAAACAGCATCGAGACGGCATTCACCAGCAGCTTCTTGGATAAGGTTGCCATCACGCTGCCCCGGAGCACATTGTCTTTCTCGGCGCTGTAGTCGTAAAGCGTTTCCGCGTTGATTGCGGCGCCTTCCCGGGAAAGGGTCCGGCCCAGTATAAAATCGGCGGAAACGCTGTAGTAGTCACAGGCATGGCTCACAAACTCCAGGCCCGGCTCGCGCACTCCGTTTTCATAGTGAGAGAGAAGGGCTTGGGAAATGCCCAGTTCCCGGGCGGCGATGCGCTGGCTGACCTTTTTTTCCTGTCGCAGCAAAGAGAGGGTTCTGGAAAAATTCGCGTTCATTCTTACACCTCATTACTGTGGCCGTTTGCCACCAGAACACTTATACAATATGTATAAGATATAAAACATAGAGCATTACAACTACATTATAGTATAGCGGAAAATACTCTTTGTAAAGGGCAACTTTCGCTTTTCGCCCTTGCAATTTGCGTCTATCCGTGGTAGATTGAAATTCAGTTTTTATATCTTATTAACAATAAGATTTTATAAAAGGAGTAAGAACACATGGAAAATCTGAACATCTTGATTGAAGGCTCGGGCCGTCACGTCCATTTGAGTCGGGCGGACGTGGACGCTCTATTCGGCAAAGGTTTTGAGCTGGTAAACAAAAAATGGCTGTCTCAGCCCGGACAATTCGCCTCAGAGCAGAAGGTGGACGTAGTCGGCCCTAAAGGCAAGCTTGCGGGAATCTCCGTTCTGGGTCCCTGCCGGAAAGAATCTCAGGTGGAGCTCTCCTTTACCGACGCCCGCCTGATTGGGCTCACTCCCAAAGTCCGTGAAAGCGGCGTTCTGGACGGCACCGACGGCTGTACCCTTGTGGGACCCGCCGGTCAGGTTTCCCTTACCAAGGGCGTCATTATCGCCAAGCGCCATGTTCACCTCACCCCGGAAACAGCCGCCAGATACGGAATCGCCAACGGCGAGATCGTCCAGGTAACGGTGAGGGGTGAGCGGGCGCTCATCTTCGACGAAGTGGTCGCCCGTGTGAGCGCTTCCTATGCCGACGCCATGCATATCGACTACGACGAAGTAAACGCCGCCTGTCTCTTTGGCACTGTATACGGAGACGTATTGAAAAAGTAAATTGTTACATAGTTGGACGAACCTCCCGAGGATCTTGCTCGGGAGGTTCGGTTCTTGTTTATACGTTTCTTTCTGTCTCGTGTTTTTTACTTTTCTGGTTTCTGTCGAAAAAGTGAGAAAGAAAATATGCTTGTTTTGTATGGGGAATACGGAACTACACAATATATTGTATTCATCCTTTTTTATGGCTGCCAGTCAATTCACTTTTTGTGCAAATATGCTCACAGCGGCAAATTTTTATCAAAAATCTCTTGACGAAACCGCTAAAAGCGTGTATATTTACCCTTGTAACTTTTTGTAATTATTTATTGTCGCTCTGTTATTTTTTGTTGTGCGATTTCCATTTTTCTAAACACTGATCGTAAGAGGAGGCCTGGTTGCGTATGGACGAACTGCTTCGTGCTCCGAGTCCGGGTGGAGCGTTTTTTAATCCGCCCGTGCCCCCTGCCTCGGAGGAAGCTGCTGGAAGATCTTCGGGATTTGTACGTTTCCTGGCCGCCGCCGAGGCTACCGCCGATCGTCTGCGACGCCAAGGCACCCGGGTTTTTCACCGCCGCCTTTCCGCCAGATCGGGCCATCCGGCTTTGGAGCCGTTGCCGTTCTTAGCCGTAGCCGCCGCCGTGGGTATTGCAGCCGTGGTGAATACCGTCTATGTTCCCGCTTATGCGGTTACGGTTGACGGAATCCAACTCGGAACCGTGACCAGTCCTCAGATTTTTGAACGGGTCATGGACCGGGTGGAATCCAGGGCAGCCGCCATACTTGGTCATGAATATGTGATCGACAGCAAGGTAAGCTATGAACCCGCGCTCATCCGAAGAGACGCCGCTTCTCCCATTTCCGGATTCGAAACTTATCTCTTTGACCATATAGACGAAGTGGTTAAGGGCTATGTACTCACCGTGAACGGTTCTCCTGTGGGCGTTACCTCGGACCGGACGTCGCTGGATCAGATTCTGGATTCCATAAAAGCTCCCTATATCACGGCGAACACCGTTTCCACGGAGTTTGTAAATCCCGTCGATGTTTCCCTTGGATATGCTTCCGCAACTATACTTCAGGACCCCGCCAAGATCTCCGAATACCTTACCCAGAATGTGAACGGGGAAACCACTTGCGAGGTCGCCAAGGGAGATACCTTCTCAAACATCGCGGAAGACGCCGATATGACCATGACGGAACTCAAGGAACTCAACCCTGACGTCAATGTTGACCGCCTTTCCATCGGCCAAATCCTCAACGTCAAGGAGACCATCCCCTTCCTTTCCGTGCGCACGGTCGACAGTGTGACCTACACCCAGCCCATCGACTGTCCGGTTCAGGAAGTGGAAAACAGCTCCATGTACCAGGGTGAGCGTAAGGTGCTCGACGCGGGCATCCCCGGTGAAGCGAGTATTCAGGCGGATATCACTTATGTGAACGGCAAGGAAGAGGAGCGCATCATCAACAGCACAACCGTTCTCTCCGAGCCCACCACCAAGGTGGTTGCCATCGGCACCAAAGTCCGTCCCTCCTGGTATCCCAACGGTTATTTTCTGTGGCCCGTCTCCGGCAGTATTACTTCGAACTTCGGCTACCGCACCATTTTCGGTTCGTACAGCTACCACTCCGGTCTTGACATCGCGACCTCCTACGGCACTTCCATCCGGGCCGCTGACGGCGGAACGGTTACTTTCTCCGGTTATATGGGTACCTACGGCAAGCTTGTCATCATTGACCACGGCAACGGATACAAGACTTATTACGGCCACTGTTCCAGTTTGCTGGTTTCCGTCGGCGATAAGGTGTACCAGGGCGAGGTTATCGCGAGAGTCGGTTCCACCGGCAGGGCAACCGGAAACCACTGCCACTTCGAAATCAGAGTCAGCAACACCCCGGTCAACCCGCTGCGCTATTTGCCATAAGCTTATCATTAAAAACCTCCTGCTGCAGCTGCAGCAGGAGGTTTTCTTATATTGCGGGGAACCGGTGTTAGCCTGGCAGGTAATCACGGAAGCCGGCTCTCCTGATACTTTTTACTCTCCGCCACGGCCAACTCGTCGCAGCGGTTGTTGCACTCATTGTCCTGATGGCCTCTCACCCAATTGAGGTGAACCCGGTGCTTTTCGCACAGGGAGAGGAGCTTATCCCACAAATCGGGATTGAGGGCGGGCTTTTTATCCGCCTTTATCCACCCTCTGGCTTTCCAGCTCTTGGCCCAGCCCTTGGAAAGCCCATTCACCAGGTACTGAGAGTCCGACCAAAGCTCCACCTCGCAGGGCTCGATCAGCGCCTCCAGCGCGGCGATTGCTCCGGAAAGCTCCATCCGGTTGTTGGTAGTTTCGGGTTCGCCGCCGGAAAACTCCTTTTTGTGCGCGCCGTACATCAATATTGCTCCCCAGCCGCCCGGACCGGGGTTTCCGCTGCAGGCTCCGTCCGTGTAGATTGTTACTTTTTTCATTCGCTTCCTTCCTTCACTCCGGAAAAGCAAGTGCCGCAGCCTTATTACTCATTGCTCTCTTTATTCTCAGGAAGTTCGTTTTCTTCTTTCTCGGTCCGGGCCAGAGAAATCACCTTGACGCCCTCGGCAAGGCGCATTAAAATAACGCCCTGTGCCGTACGGCTGTAGATATTGACGGAATTAGCCGCCATGCGGATAATGACCCCGTCGTCCGAGATAAGAAGAATATCGTCGTCGCTGTTAACCACTTTTACACCGGCGATGGGACCCGTCTTTTCCGTGACGTTATATCCCTTAAGGCCGTAGCCCCCCCGGAATTGCGGCTCCCCGTCCCCTCTGATATACTCGGAGATTGGGGTGCGCTTTCCGTAACCGTTTTCGGTGACCATAAGAAGGGACCCGTTTTCCCGGGCTCTTGCGGCGCCGACCACCCAGTCGCCCTCCCTCAGGCGGATACCGCGAACTCCGCTGGCATCCCTGCCCATGCAGCGCACGTCGGTCTCCTTGAAGCAGATGGCCATGCCGTTATGGGTGACAATGATAATATTCTGCTTTCCGTCGGTCTGTCGCACCGAAATCAGCTCATCCCCCTCGTCCAGGGTGATACAGCGGATGCCGGCCTTGCGGGCCGTGTGAATGGCCGAAAGCGGCAGGCGCTTGACCGTGCCCGTGCGAGTGACCATCACCAGAAAGATCTCCTCCGAGAACGTCTGCACCCGAATCATGGCGGTGATTTTTTCGTCTCCCTCCACCGGCAGCACGTTCACGATGTTGGTGCCCTTGGCGGTCCGTCCCGCTTCGGGGATCTGATAGCCCTTTTTGCGGTATACCCGCCCCCGGTTGCTGAAAAAGAGGATGTGGTCGTGTGTGGACGCGGTGAAAAGGGTGTCCACACAGTCCTCTTCCCTGAGCGTCTGGGCGGTAACGCCCCTGCCGCCCCGGTGCTGGGTTCGGTAGGTGGAGGCCGGTATCCGTTTGATATAGCCTGCGGAGGTCAGAGTAAAGACGCATTCCTCCTCGTCGATCAGGTCTTCGATGTCCAGCTCGTCCTCCACAACGGCAATCTCGGTGCGGCGTTCGTCGCCGTATTTCTCTTTAATCTCCAGAAGCTCGGTCTTCAGAACACTGCGCAGAAGGGTTTCTGAAGACAGGAGCTCGTTATAGTAAGCAATCTTCTTCTGAAGCTCGGCGTACTCGGTCTCCATCTTTTCCTTCTCAAGCCCCTGCAGGCGGCGCATTTGCATTTCGAGTATGGCCTGGGCCTGAATATCGTCTAGGGCAAAGCGGGCCATGAGCCGCTCCTTAGCGTCGTCATAGCTGGTGCGGATAATATGGATGATCTCGTCGATGTTATCCTGGGCAATGAGCAGGCCCTCCAGGAGATGGGCGCGCTCTCCGGCTTTTCTGAGGTCATACCGGGTGCGCCGGGTGATGATCTCCTCCTGAAAGGCGATGTACTCGTCCAGAATCTGCCTTAGGGAGAGAGTTTTTGGCTGGGTCTGATGGCTTACCAGCGCCAGCATAATGATTCCGAAGGTCACCTGCATCTGGGTGGAGGAGAAGAGGCGGTTTAAAATCACCTGGGGGTTGGCGTCGCGCTTGAGCTCGATCACAACGCGCATTCCGTTCCGGTCCGATTCGTCCCGCAGGCCGGAGATTCCGTCGATCCGCTTTTCCTTCACGTGCTCGGCGATGGATTCCACCAGTCTGGCCTTATTCACCTGATAGGGCAGCTCGGTGATGATGATCCGGGTGCGGCCCTGATTATACTCTTCCATCTCGGTGCGGGCGCGGACCAAAATGCGGCCCCGTCCGGTGGCATAGGCCGCGCGGATGCCCGCTTTGCCCATAATGATTCCTCGGGTAGGAAAATCAGGGCCCTTGATGTGCTCCATCAAATCGTCCAGATCGGCCTCGGGGTTCTCCAGTACGCAGATGCACCCATTGATCACTTCGCGGAGATTGTGAGGCGGAATGTTGGTAGTCATGCCCACCGCGATACCCGAGGAGCCGTTCACCAGCAGGTTGGGGAACCGGGAGGGGATGACCACCGGCTCCTTACGCTCCTCGTCAAAGTTGGGGACGAAATCCACCGTCTCCTTGTCAATGTCCCTAAGCATCTCCGCCGAAATTTTAGCGAGCCGCGCCTCGGTGTAACGGTAAGCCGCGGGGGGATCCCCGTCCACGGAGCCGAAGTTGCCCCGGCCTTCCACCAGGGGATAGCGCATGGAGAAATCCTGAGCCAGCCTCACCATGGCGTCGTAAACCGACTGATCGCCGTGAGGATGGTATTTTTTCAGCGTATCACCAACGGTGGCAACGGATTTCGAAAATTTATTGTTGGAGGTAAGACCCGCCTCCAGCATTGTGAAGAGGATCCGCCTGTGCACCGGCTTCAGCCCATCCCGCACGTCAGGCAGCGCTCTGCCCACGATCACGCTCATGGCGTAGTCGATGTAGGCGGTTTGCATTTCCTTTTCCAGGTTAATCTCTATGATCTTCTGGTTGGGAAATGAAATGTCCTTTTCCCGTTCTGCCATCTTCTACACCTCCTTAAATATCAAGATTAACGACATATTTGCAATTCTGCTCGATGTATTCCTTCCGGGGCTCCACTTTTTCGCCCATGAGCAGAGTAAAGATCTCATCCGCTTTCACAGCGTCCTCCAGGGTAATCCGCTTTAAAATGCGGGTCTCGGGATTCATGGTGGTATCCCAGAGCTCATGGAAGTTCATTTCGCCCAGGCCTTTATTGCGGGAAATGTCAACTTTTCCTTTTCCGTCCGGACCGCGAAGCTCGGCGGAGATGGCGTCCCTCTCCTTATCCTCAAAGGCGTAGCGCACGGTTTTTCCGCGCTCCAGCTTGAAAAGAGGCGGCTGGGCGGCATAGACGTACCCCCCGTCGATGAGAGGCCGCATAAAGCGGAAAAAGAAGGTGAGGAGCAATGTCCGAATATGAGAACCATCCACATCCGCATCGGCCATAATGATGACCTTGTGATAGCGCAGGCGGGAAACGTCGAAATCCTCTCCCATCCCGGCGCCCAAGGCGGTAATCACGGGAGCGAGCTTATCGTTGCCGTATATCTTGTCGGCCCGGGCCTTTTCCACGTTTAGCATCTTGCCCCAGAGGGGAAGGATGGCCTGGAACCGCGAATCCCGTCCCTGCTTGGCGCTGCCGCCTGCGGAATCGCCCTCTACGATATAAATTTCTGTGAGGGAGGGGTCTCTCTCGTTGCAGTCGGCAAGCTTTCCGGGCAGGGTTGCCCCGTCCAGGGCGTTCTTCCTTCTGATGTTTTCCCTTGCCTTGCGGGCGGCTTCCCGGGCTCTCGAGGCAGTCATGGCCTTATCCAGAATAATCTTTCCAACTGCGGGGTTTTCTTCAAGGAATATCTCAAGCTTTTCAGAGACCACGTTGTCCACCAAAGTGCGGATCTCTGAATTTCCCAATTTTGCCTTGGTTTGGCCTTCAAACTGCGCATTGGTGAGCTTCACGGAAATTACGCAGGCAAGGCCCTCCCGGCAGTCCTCGCCGGAAACCTTATCCTCGTTTTTGAGTATTCCGATTTTCTGCCCGTAGGTATTGAGGGCGCGGGTCAGCGCCGACTTAAAGCCGGTCTCGTGCATACCGCCCTCGGGTGTGTGGATGTTGTTCGCGAAAGACAAAATAAGCTCGTTATAGCTGTCGTTATATTGAAAAGCAATCTCCGCCATGGAGTCTTCGCGCTCTCCCGCCATATAAACGACCTTTTCATGCAGAGGCGTTTTATTGCGGTTAAGGTAGGAAACAAACTTCTTGATCCCACCCTCATAGCACATTTCGTCGCTTTTTTCCTGCCCGGCGCGCCGGTCGATGGTGCGAATCCGCAGTCCGCCGTTCAAAAAGGCCTGCTCCCGCATACGCGTATGCAGGGTGTCATAGTTGTAAACCAGATCCTCAAAAATCTCAGGATCCGGCTTAAACGTGACCTTCGTACCGTGTCCGTCGGTATCACCGGCCACCTTCATGTCCTGGGTCACATTACCGCGGGAAAATTTCATCTGATAGACTTTTCCCTCTTTGGAGACCTCCACGGTCATCCATTCGGAAAGGGCGTTCACCACGGAGGCACCCACGCCGTGTAGACCGCCGGAGACCTTATACCCACCTCCGCCGAATTTTCCGCCGGCGTGCAGGATGGTGAAAACCACTTCCAGGGCGGGTTTTCCCGTCTGCTGCTGCATGTCCACCGGGATGCCGCGTCCGTTGTCGATGACGGTGATGACATCCCCTTCTTCGATGATAACGGAAATCTCGGTGCAATACCCTGCCAGTGCCTCGTCGATGGAGTTGTCCACGATCTCATAGACCAGGTGGTGAAGTCCCGAGGACGAAGTGGAGCCGATATACATGCCGGGGCGCTTTCGGACAGCCTCTAAACCTTCCAGAACCTGGATCTCCGAAGCCCCGTACTCGTGTTTTACCGGTGCGTTGCTGTATTCTAATTCTTCAGACATTTCTGAACCCTCCGCGGGCAGTTTGACCCGCCTTTTTTCTTCGATGTGCCTTTGGGGCGCTTTATTCAAAATTGTTTTCCTCCGCCCGCTTCAGCAAAGTCGCCGTGGCGAGCTGTGAAAGATAAATGGAGGCGCGAGCCTTACGTGTCCCGCACAGAACGAAGGCTTTCGGAAGCTCCTCGGAGATACTCACCGTGCGGCCTTCCTGTTCCGCGCGGGATAAAAAGGCCCTGGTGATATGAGACGCGGTGACTGTGTCCAGATCAAACACGCCGATGACATCCCGGAAGGGAACCACGACCGACTGACCAAGATGAAGGTACATTCTATTGCCTCTCTGACGTTATTTCACCAGCGCGCCGCCGTGAATTTTAAAGGTGGCCGCGTTTGTGAGACCTTCCAATTTATCGTTTTCACAGCAGGTAATGAATACCTGCCCGCCTTCAATGCGCTGCAGAACAAAATCCTGCCGTTTTGCGTCAAGTTCGGAGAGTACGTCGTCCAGGAGCAGAACCGGATATTCGCTCAGGTCGCGGAAAAAAATCTCTCTGGCGCCCAGCTTGAGGGAAAGGGCGGCCGTCCTCGTCTGCCCCTGGGAGGCGAACTGCCGGGCGCTCTGCCCGTTGATCTCTACAATTAGATCGTCCTTATGGGGCCCCGAGAGGCACTGACGGGAATCCAGCTCGGCCTGCTTCACTTTTTCCTGATGGTCCAGAATTTGATTGAAAATCGTCTTGATGGGCGCGTCCGGGTCGGTGATCGTACTGACCGTCTCATAGCCGAGGGTGAGGATCTCCGTTCCGCCGGAAAAGTCCTGGTGGATTTGAGCGGCGTATTCGCTGAGACTCTTAATGAAGGAGGACCGATAATGTATCATGACTCCTCCCGCCTGCGCCATGCGGAAATTAAAGTCGTCCAAAACGTAACGGTACGATGGGTTTTTGTCCATGTCCTTCAAAATTCGAGTTTTATTTTCAAAGCAGCGTTTATACTCCGCCATTGCGGATGCATAAGTCGGCCGCAGCTGACACAGGCAGTCGTCCAGAAAATGACGTCTTGCGGATGCGCCGTCCTGGATGAGGGAGAGATCCTCGGGGCAGAACAGAACGGTGGTCAGAATACCGGCCAGATCGGCGGTCGTTTTCAGTTTGACTCCGTTTACTAAAAATTGCTTTCCCGCATTTCTGGCAAGCTTGGCTTCCACCGTAAAATCTCTTTTTCGTGCGTTGATTTCCGCCTTTATAAATGCGCTGTCAATGTCAAACTGCAGCAGTTCTTTATCAAATCTTGCCCTGTGGGATCTTGCAGCGGAGAGGTATGCGATGGCTTCCAGAAGATTTGTCTTTCCCTGGGCGTTTTCGCCGTAGATCACGTTGACGCCGGGATCAAAATTCGCCGCCATATGGGTATAATTCCTAAAGTAATCCAGCGTGACTTTTTTTACTATCATTTAATCAGCACTTCCGTTTCTCCCAGAGAGACAATGTCTCCAGGCCTCAGTTTTTTTCCGCGCTGGATGCAAACCGCCCCGTTTACCAGGATGGAGCCTTCCTGTATCAAGCCCTTCGCTTCGCCGCCCGTTTCAACCAAAGACGCGTATTTCAGCAGTGCCTCGAGCTTGATAAAGTCGGTTTCAATGGCAATTTCAATCTTTGCCATCGTTATTCTCCCGCTTTCAGCCGCACGGGCAAAACCATATAAAGAAAGTTCTCGTCGCCCTCAGCGGGAACGATCACACACGGAGATACTCCCGTGGAAAGCTCCATTCTCACCCGATCCGCCGGCGCCGCTTTTAAAGCGTCAATCAGATAACGGTAGTTAAACCCTATTTCCAAACCTCCGCCGGAACCAGAAATGGGGCACTGGTCGGCGGCGTCTCCGTTTGCAGTACGGGTGCTGATTTTTAAAACATCGTCGTCAAAAACACAGCGCAGCGGGCTTTTCAGCTTATCGTTGATAATAAGAGAAACCCGGTCGATGGAAGTGAGCAGAGAATGGGCATCGCCTTCGACCTGGATGGTGCTATTGCGGGGAATGGCCTGCCGCCAGGCCAAAAATTCGCCTTCCAGCCTGCGGGAGATAAGAACGGTGCCGCCCAATTTGAACATAATATGCCGATCACCCTGATAGATAAAGGCAAGCTCATCGTTGTCGGAACATATTTTCTCGACCTCGCTCAACGCGGCACCCGGCACAACAAAAGAAAAAGGCTCTTTTTTATTCTGTTCGGAGATCGGCGCCCGGCGCAGCGCCAGCCGGTATCCATCCACCGCCACGACGGTAACTTCTTTTTCACCGACCTCGAAAAGCGCTCCCGTATGAATGGGACGGCTCTCGTTGTCGCTGACGGCAAAGAGGGTCTGGCTGAGGATTGATTTCAAATCTTCCTGAGTAAGAGTAAAAGACTGCTGATACTCTACGGCGGGGAGCTCCGGGAAACTTTCCGCATCGGTTCCGAGAATATTGAACTCACTCATGCCGCATTTGATATTTACCATATAGTTGTCGGATGTGACCACGACCATATCATCGGGCAGTTTCCGTACAATATCTCCAAAGAGACGAGCTGAGAGCACAAGGGTTCCGGTTTTCTCAACTTCAGCAGATACGGATGTCCGGATTCCCGTCTCTAAATTATACCCGGTTAAACGTAGTTCGGAGCCGGCTTCCAGCAAAATTCCCTCCAAGGCGGGAATGGTACTCTTAGACGAGACGGCCCTCGCGGCGGTGGAAATGGCTGAGAGAAGCAGCGTTTTTTCGCAGCTGAATTTCATAGAAACAGATCCTTTCTCAAGTTTTTCTCTCTTCTGAGGAGAGGATAGGGTTATTTTTCAGTAATAGGAGTACGTAGAAGAAAACATTGTGGAGAAACAGCGGAATCTATTAGACACCAACGGTTTGAGGTTCCACAGGCTGTGTGGATAAAACCAGGAGCTTTCCACAGATAAAAAAATTCATTTCCGTTATCCACACAATTCTTTTCACATTCCACATAACGCTGTGAAAAGAATTATTCGTACCTTGCATTGATGTTGGATGAAATGTCCTTGATGATTTCTGCCACCTCGGGGCTGGTCTTGATCATTTTTTCCATCCGGTCGATTGAATAGAGTACGGTGGCGTGATCCCGGTTTTCAAATTCCCGTCCGATTTCTTTTAAGGAAAGGGAGGTCATTTTCCGGATCAGGTACATGGAGATCTGTCTTGCCAGGGCGGTGTCCTTGGTGCGGCCTTGTCCCCGGAGCGCTTCATTATCAATGGAGTAGAATTTGCAGGTTTCTTCAATGATGACGTCCGCGGTAGGCAGAATGTCGCTTTTATCCCGGAACATATCCTGAACGGCCTTTACCACAGTGGCGGTATTGATGGCCTTCCCCTCCATCTCCTGAAGGGCCATGATCTTATTGATGGTTCCCTCGATTTGACGAACGTTAGAGGTGATGTTCTGCGCCACATATTCCAGGACCGACTCGGGCAGCTCCACGCCCATACGGATCGCCTTGTTTTTAATAATTGCGACTCTCGTTTCATAATCCGGAGGCTGAATATCCGCGAGAAGACCCCACTCGAATCTGGTTTTCAGCCGGTCTTCCAGACGAAGCATTTCCTTCGGCGGCCGGTCGGAGGTAAATACGATCTGTTTTTTTGTCTCGTAGAGGGAATTGAAGGTATGGAACATCTCCTCTTCGGTGGCGTCCCTCCCGGCGATAAACTGCACGTCGTCCATTAAAAAGACGTCTGCCTGACGGTATTTCTCCCGGAACTCGCTGTTGCGGCCTTCCCGGATGGCCTGAATGAGTTCGTTGGTAAAGGAATCGCCCTTGATATAGACAATCCGGTAATCCGGATGGTTTTGATGGATATAATGAGCGATGGCATAGAGCAGGTGCGTCTTTCCGAGGCCGGATTCCCCGTAGATAAAAAGAGGATTATAGCTGGCACCGGGGTTATCCGCAACGGCATGAGCCGCCGCGTGGGCAAACTTATTGGAGTTGCCCACGACAAAACGGGTAAAGGTATACTCGTCGGTACCCGGAAGGAAGGGAGCCTGGCTTTTTTTGCCCGTAAAGCTTTCCAGTTCTCCTTCGCTTAATACAACGACCTCAAACTCGGTCGAAAACAGTTCATGCAAAGCTTTTTGAATGGCGGAAACATAGCGCCCGGTGATGATGTCCCGCTTGAACGCCGTCGGCGTATACATTACAAAACGGTTTTCCTCCAGCGCCACGGCCTGGGTATCGTCAAACCATGTGCTGATCGTTGTGGAAGTCATCTCTTTTTCAAGTAGAGAGAGTACCTTTTTCCAAATATCGGCCGGTATCTGCATGGCTTGACCTCCTATATTTTTGTGACACGTTAACGTTTCCATTATACCAAAAATCGTCCTGGGGCGCAAGGAAAAGAGCCGGTTTTTACGGTGTTTTTCCGTAATAACATAAATTATAGTTGACAGAGGAAAACAATATCCGATATAATAACATTCACGCGATGTGAAAATACCGCGTCACTTTTTACGACCGCAGACGTTATACGTCTGTTGTGGTGGACGGGAAAATCCCGCCAAAAATGATACAGGAGGTGTATCTTATTATGGTTCGTACCTATCAGCCCAAGAAGCGCCAGCGCTCAAAAGAGCATGGTTTCAGGAAACGTATGGCTACGAAGAACGGCCGTAAGGTCTTGGCCCGCCGCCGTGCCAAAGGCCGCGCCGAACTTACCCTCTGATGAAGGCGGTAACCGCATAGAGTAACACAAGGGGCGGGGAAGCATAGTTCCACCGCCCCTGCGAAGCATCCAGAAGGAGTATGTGAATTTTGAAGGATACCGTTTCCTTGAAGCATAATCGGGATTTCCGCCGGTTATATTCGAAGGGAAAAAGCGCTGTCTCCCCGTATTTTGCGGTCTATTATCGGAAAAACCGGCTGGACGTTAACCGCCTTGGGATTACCGTGGGCGGAAAGCTTGGCAACGCGGTTACGCGGAACAGGCTGCGCCGCAGAATCAGAGAGATCTACCGTACAAATGAAGTGCGCTTTCTGTCCGGATATGACATCGTGGTTGTGGGAAGAACACGGGCTGTTTCCGCCCGCTATGCCGTGCTGGAGGAAAGCCTGATCCGACTTGCCGGCGGCCTTTCGCTGCTGAGCGGAACGATTAAATCATGAAAACGGTTATTTTATGGTTCATTCGGCTGTACCGAACCAATATTTCACCGCTCCGGCCGCCCTCCTGCCGCTTTATCCCCACCTGCTCCGCTTACGCGCTGGAAGCGGTGGAAAAATACGGCGTCTTTAAGGGAGGTTTTTTGACTTTGAGACGGCTTTCCAAATGCCACCCCTTTCACGCGCAAAAATCCATTGAATTCGACCCCGTGCCGTAACCGCCCCTTTTTAACTGGCCGACAGGGATCTTCCGCAGGTGCTTACCGGCACGCGGAAAAAAACCGCTCGATTACCGTTTGGAGGCAAAGTCATCATGACTGATCTTATTAACCTGATTCTATACCCCTTTGCGTGGCTTTTACGCACGCTCTATTTTGTGCTTAACAACTACGGCCTGGCCGTCATTATGTTCTGCTTGATTTCAAAAATCGTGCTTTTTCCTATTTCTCTCAAGGGAAAGAAAAGCATGGTGCGTATGAGCGCCCTTTCCTCTCAGCAGCAGGCAATCCAAAAGAAATATGCCGGCGATAAAAATAAAATCAATCTGGAAATCCAGAAGCTGTATGAAAGGGAAAAAATTAATCCAATGGGCGGCTGCATTTGGTCGCTGCTCCCGTTGCCCGTCCTAATTGGGCTGTACAGCGTTATTCGCCAACCTCTTTATTATATGATGAGCCTCACAGCCGACCAGATTAACGAGTTGTCCAATTTTCTTTTTGGAAAGGTCATTTCAAGGGTAAACACCGGCGAGATTACTATCGCGCAGGAGCTGTTTCGCCAATTCGATGCGGTGAAAGCCACGCTGCCCGATATCGCGGATAAGATTTTCCGTCTGAATTTTTCCTTCCTGGGACTTGACCTTGCGGAGACTCCGCAGTGGAATATTTTCCAATTCGGCACCTATTCCTGGGCTAGTATCGGATTGTTCCTGCTGCCCATTATCTCGGCTGCAATCTCCTTCGTATCCATGAAATACTCCATGAAATCAAACAACACCAGCGGAGCGCCTCAGGAAGGATCGGTTGCCGCCACCAATAAGAGCATGATCATGATGATGCCCATTATTTCTCTTTGGATCGGTTTTACCATGCCGGCCAGTCTGTGCGTATACTGGATCGCGAACAGCCTCTTCATGATCCTTCAGGAGTGGATCACCAACAAGCTTATCCGGAAAGACGTGGAGGCAGAAGCGGCCAAGGCGGTCGAGCGCGAGCGCCTGGAAAAAGAGCAGGAAGAAGAACGGAAGAAGAAAAATGCCGCGAACCGCGCCAAAGCCATTGCCGACAAAGAGCGGAAAAATCAATTTGAGCAGGCCAAGCAGCAGAAAAAAGAGAGACAGGGGAAAACCGACGGAGAGATGATGGAAGCCAGCCGCGTCGGGCTTCGCGCTTATGCCCGGGGACGGGCTTATGATCCCAATCGTTACCCTGTCACGCCCTATGCCGACCCTGCCGAAATGAAGGACAAGGCGGGTGAGGGTCAGAGCGAAGAAAAAGCTATGCCTGAGCCCGACTTTCAAACCCCTTCTGAGAGCACGTCTGTCCAGCCGGAACTTCCCGAAGCCGTTTTTGAACAGGAAGAAGACGTAGCTGACATGCCCGAGGAAACGGGAGAGGAAGACAAAGAAGAGTAAGGAGAGAGTTCTATGCTGAAATGGATTGAAGCCACCGGCAAGAACGAAGATGCCGCCGTTGCCGCCGCTCTGTCCCAGCTTGGACTGGACCGCGACGAGGTATCCGTGGAAGTTCTCGACCGTGCCAAGAATGGCTTTTTAGGAATAGGCAGTGCCCCCGCGAGGGTAAAAGTAAGCTATGAAGTTCCGGACGAGCCGGTACAAAAACCCATTGTCGCCGCGCCGCAAAAGAAACCCGTTGTTTTTGCCGGCCAAGCGGCAGGTAATGAAAAGAGTGTTGCCGGAGGAGAAAAATATCCGGAAAAAACAACAGCTCCTATCCGCGCCGTGCCGGAGCAAAAGCCGGCGGAACGCAATACAAATGAACCGGAACAAGCCGCAGCCGCGAAAGGGGAAAAGCCTGCCCAGATCGAGAGCTTCCTTACGGGCTTATTAGCCCACATGAATGTGGCGGCTGTTCCCGTGATTGCTGAAAATCCCGAAGGGGGCTATCAGGTGACTCTGGAGGGAGAAAACCTGGGCATGCTCATCGGAAGAAGAGGAGAGACGCTGGACGCCATCCAGCAGATTACAAACTATGCCGTTAACCGGGGTGCTTCCAAGCGGGTGCGCGTCCACATAGACGCGGAAAATTACCGGGCCAAGAGGGAAGAATCCCTTCAGCGCCTGGCCGATAAGGTTGCCTCAAAGGTTGTAAAGTACCGCCGTAACGTCACGCTGGAACCCATGAACGCATATGAGCGGCATGTCATCCACGCCGCCCTTCAGGATTACCCCGACGTGGTAACCTACTCTATGGGTACCGAACCGAACCGCCGCACTGTTGTTGCTTATTCCAAAGGCCCGAGAAGTTTGTAAATGCCGGGGCCGGTTTTACCTGCTTAAATCAAAAAGCTGCACCGCGGGAAATTGCCGCCTGCGGTGCGGCTTTTTTGCTGTATGTTTTTTAACAAACCGAAACCTTGCACCTGAATAAAGCAAAAACAGCTTAGAAGCATTGATATGACTATATTTTTGCTTTATTCGGCGGACATTATATAAAAACTCCTTTTCTATTTTTAAAGAATAGGTTATAATAAAGAGCACAATAAAAGACGGGGAGAGGGGGTTTCTGCTGTGAAGCTGGTAATTGCCATTGTCAATTATGACGACGCCGGTGCTGTGACGAAAGCGCTTACCAAGAGAGGGTTTTCCTCCACAAAGTTAGCTACTACGGGAGGCTTTCTCATGGCGGGGAACGCAACGATCCTGGTGGGCGTGGACGAGGAAAAAGTGCAGACTGTACTGGATATCATTAAGGAATATTCCCACAGCCGAAAGCAAATGATTCCCACCGCCACCGAGGTAAGCTACGGTTATTATCCCAGTATGCCCGTGGAAGTCACCGTGGGCGGAGCCACCATTTTCGTCGTGGACATCGAGCGGTTTGAACGCACATAATATGGAGATTTCTCTGTCACGGGGGAATGAAGAGCTGAAAGCACGGCTGGCCCGCCAGATTATGGAGCGCGGGCTTTCCCACGCTTATATTCTGAGCGGACCCGACGGGTTGGAAAAGCGGGCTTTGGCCGAGTTCTTATGCAAGGCGTATGTTTGTACCGGGGAAGGGACGCACCCCTGCGGAAACTGCTCCGGCTGCCGGAAGATTGCAGAGGGAATCCATCCCGATCTTATTCTTGTCGGGGCGGAGGGGGAAACGGTCAATGTGGCCGCTGCTCGGGCGATGAAAACCGCTGCCTACATTCGGCCCAACGAGGCTCCTCGTAAAGTGTTTCTTTTTCCTGCAGCCCAAGAGCTCACCAACCAGGTGCAGGATGTGCTTTTAAAATTGCTGGAGGAGAGTCCTCCTTACGCGGCCTTTCTGCTGCTCACGGAAAATGAACGGGCGCTGCTTCCGACTGTCCGGTCCCGCTGCGAGCTTTTGCGGTTGGTATCACTGCCGGAGCAATCGGAGGAGGATTCTGCCGAGGCGCGGAATTTGGCCCGCCTTTTATATTCCGGCCGGGAACTTCAACTTCTGGAATGGGCGCTGACCCTGGAAAAGCGCGACAGGGAGGAGTTAGCCTCTTTGTTTGACGGCACGGTATCCGTGCTGACGGAAGAGCTGATGAAGGATAATGACTGTCGGGAAAAACGCCGTCTGCTGATGCTCATTACGCATTTAAAGGACCTTCGCCAAGCCTGCGACTATAACATTGGAACAGGTCACCTTGCCGGATGGCTGGCCGCCGGAATTCAAGAAAAAACTTAACCTCTGGAGGCGTTTATGGCTGAAATCATTGGCGTCCGCTTTAAAAGCGGAGGAAAACAGTATTATTTTGATCCCCAGGGACTCATCGCCAGCCCCGGACAGGGAGTCATTATCGAGACCTCGGGAGGACTCGAATACGGGGAATGTGTGAGGGGCAACACGACCGTTTCCGAAGAGAGCCTTGCCGCGCCGCTGCGTCCCGTCATACGGATCGCCACTGAAGAGGACCTTTCGGTTGTAAAAAAGAACCGTGCGCGGGAAGAACGGGCCTTTCGGGTCTGCCAGCAGAAGATAACCGAACATGAACTGGATATGAAGCTGGTAGATGTGGAATACAGCTTCGAGGGAAGTAAGATTCTCTTTTTCTTTACTTCGGAGGGACGGGTTGACTTCCGTGCCCTGGTGAAGGATCTGGCCGCTATTTTCCATACCCGTATCGAGTTGCGGCAGATCGGCGTCCGGGACGAGGCGAAGATGCTGGGCGGGCTTGGAATTTGCGGCAAGCCGTTTTGCTGTGCAAGCTTTTTGGACGAATTCCAGCCTGTTTCGATTAAAATGGCGAAGGTCCAGAATCTGTCTCTTAATCCCACAAAAATTTCGGGCACCTGCGGACGTCTTATGTGCTGCCTGAAGTATGAACAGGAGGCATATGAGGATCTGATCAAGCGTTGTCCCAAAAACGAGTCCTTTGTGGAAACGCCGGACGGCGTGGGAACCGTAACAGCCGTAAATCTCCTGCGGGAACAGGTAAAGGTGCGGCTGGAAGACGAGAGTGACGTTCCGAAAAATTATCATGTCTGCGAAATCAGCGTGGTGCGCAGCGGAAAAGGGAAACGGCCGGACGGCTATGTGGTGCCCTCCGCTGACGAACTGGCCAGACGCCGCATGGAACCGGTCTCCACGGCGGATGAATCAAAAGCGAAAGCGCCCGAGGAAGAGAATCGAAAGGCAATCACTTCCGCGTTGGAACAGATTTTTTCGGGTACCGACACCGGGAACAAGCAGCGGCCAGCGCCCGGCGGACAGGACCGGAACGGGAGCCGCAATAAAAACCGGAAAATTCAGCAGGAGCGGAAAAAACTGAGCGCCGTTCCCGCTCAGAGCCCGGCACAGATCGTCTTGAAGCAGGAAAAACCTCAGCAGCAGCCCCAGGTGAAGCCAGCGCCTGCCGCGCCTTCTGCCCAGGGTACCGCCCAGCAGGGGGAGGGTGCGGTCAAAAAACCGGGAAAACCCCACCGCCGCTGGCGTGGAAAGCCAAAAAAAGAAAAAGAATCGTAAAAAATGCTCCGTCTTACAGGACGGAGCATTTTTACTTTGCGAAAAAGCCCTTCGTCCTTTTCGCAAACGGCGAAAAGCTTTTACGGATTCTGCGTTGCGCTTACGTGACCGAAATCCGCAAAAGGTTAAATACCAGTGCCTAGCGGGAATTCACTTCCCGCTAGGCACTCTATGTGCGGCTCCAGAGAGCCGCTTCCATCTTACGTTTTGTCGAAAAACAAGGTTCCTCGACAGCCTCTTTATACGCCGCTGCTGCCGTAGTTGGAGAGGACTCTGGCGGAGGGATCATTGACGGCGCAGCCCTCCCATTCCTTGTTCGGCATCCAGAAGTCCTTCACCATCTCCGCCTGCCCGGGGTAATAGCGCTCAAACAGATCCCGGTACAGAAGGGACTCCTTGGTGAAGGGAGTGGCGAATGGATATTTTTCTTTGGCTGCGAAAAGATCGGCGTCGGAATACAGGGAAGCGGCATACTCCTTTAAATCGTCCACCATGGAATGACCCACTGCGTCGGAAAAGGCCGCCTTTTCCCGGTAAAGGATGGGAAGCGGCAAGTAGTCGCCCTCAAAGGCCCTTCTCAAAAGATATTTTCCCTTGCCGTACGAATTGACCTTAAGGCGAGGGTCAATGGACATCACGTATCGAACGAAGTCCAGGTCGCCGAAGGGAACCCGCGCTTCCATGGAATGAACGGAAATGCACCGGTCGGCACGGAGCACATCGTACATATAAATTTCATCCATCCGCTTTTTTGCCTCCGTCTGGAAGGCTTCGGGCGAGGGGGCGAAGTCGGTGTATTTATATCCGAAGAGCTCGTCGGAAATTTCTCCCGTGAGCAGCACACGCACGTCGGTCTGCTCCCGGATACCCTTGCACACCAGGTACATGCCCATGCTGGCCCGGATGGTGGTGATGTCGTAGGTGCCCAGGGCCGCGACCACGTTCTCCAGTTCCGAAATGACCTGATCCCTCGTCATGAAGATCTCGGTATGGTCGCACCCCAGATAATCGGCCACCTCCCGCGCGTAGCCCAGATCGATGGCGTCCTTATCCATTCCGATGGAAAAAGTGCGGATGGGCTTTTTGAGGAGTCTTGCCGCCACCGAGCATACCAGGCTGGAATCCAGGCCGCCGGAAAGAAGAAAGCCAAGGGGAGCGTCGGCGTCAAGCCTTTTTTCAATACCGGCCACCAGTTTATCGTGGATGTTTTTACAAATGACATCCAGGCTGTCGCTGCGGTAGTTATCCACCGTAGTAAGGTCGGCGTAGCGGGTGAATTTTCCGTTGGCATAATAATGGCCGGGCGGGAAGGGGCAGATTTCGGCGCAAAGTCCCACAAGATTTTTGGCTTCGCTGGCAAAGACGATGGCTCCGTCTTTCAGATGGCCGTAGAAAAGCGGCCGAATGCCGATGGGGTCCCGCGCTGCAACGAGGCTCCGGGTTCTGCTGTCGTAAATGACGAGGGCAAATTCGGCGTCCAGCATGGAGAACATATCGAAGCCGTATTCATGATATAAGGGGAGGAGAAGCTCGCAGTCGGATTCGCTCACGAAGGTATATTTTTCAGAAAGCTTCTTTTTGAGCGGCCGGAAGCCGTACAGCTCGCCGTTGCATACGACATAGTCTCCGTCCAGATAAAAGGGCTGCATTCCTTCCGGATGGAGACCCATAATGGAAAGCCGGTGGAAACAGAGGTAGCCGGTGGCGGTTTCGGTAATGCGGGACATATCGGGCCCCCTGGAAAGGGTTTTGTCAAATTGCGCCTTCAGCTGGTCCAGAGGGACGATTTTAGTATCGATGCCGAAGATTGAACACATAATAAAAGCACCTCACAAATATAGCAGCGCATCCTCCTAAATTTCTTAGGACGAATCGCTGCCAATCCGCGGTGCCACCTAACTTACTACCCCATTGTAGTCACTTTTAAAGGCTCTATCAAGCCCCGGCGGGCTTAACGCGCCCCCAATCGTCTTCCCTATTGCCCAATTTGTGGGGGTTCAGGTTGATGCTCCAGAGTGTTATTCCTGCAAACGCCCTGTGCGGGGCTCTCACCTGCCCCCGCTCTCTGCAACCGGCCTTTTTACAGTACTTGTCTCCCTCTTCGCAGGTATCATTATTGTTAAGCATCATACGCTTCTTGCTTATGATTGTCAAGTTCTTTTTGCAAAATGCAATTAAAATTATTAGGACTTGCAGAAATTGCATAAATGGAGAGTATAATATAGAAAAATTCTTTGACGTTTGCAATAAACAAATCAAACCTTGCTAAAAATGAGTTGACAGAGGCTGACGGTTGTCATATAATAATCGTAAGGTTTGAGCAATGGGGCTCCGTCGCAAAGGGGTTTCCATGCTCTTTTTTTAGTTTTATTCGTATCTTGGAAGGAGATGCAGATATGAGCAAGTATTCAAAGGAAGATATCATCCGTTTAGTTACGGAGCAGGATGTCAAATTCATTCGTCTCCAGTTTACCGATATTTTCGGCCAGCTTAAGAACGTGGCCATTACCGCCTCCCAGATTGAAAAGGCGGTAAACAATCAGATCATGATCGACGGCTCATCAATCGAGGGGTTTGTGCGCATTCAGGAGTCCGACCAGTACTTATACCCGGATCTGGATTCCTTTGTGATCTTCCCCTGGCGGCCTCAGCACGGCAAGGTTGCGCGTCTCATTTGCGATGTCTATAATCCTGACGGAACTCCCTTTGTGGGCGACCCCCGCGGTGTGCTGAAGAACGCGCTGAAGAAAGCGGTAGCCATGGGCTACGATGCCTTTAACGTTGGTCCCGAGTTGGAGTTCTTCCTGTTCCAGACCGATGAGGAAGGCAAGCCCACCACAAAGACAAATGATGAAGCCGGATATTTCGACCTGGGACCCTTGGATCACGGCGAGAGTACCCGCAGGGAAATCTGCCTTGCTCTGGAGGAGATGGGCTTTGAGATCGAAGCATCTCACCACGAGGTGGCCGCCGGCCAGCATGAGATCGACTTTAAGTATGCCGACGCGCTGAATGCTGCGGATAATATCATGACCTTCAAGCTGGCGGTGAAGACCCTGGCCCAGAAGAACGGCCTGCACGCGACTTTTATGCCCAAGCCGATATTCGGGATCAACGGTTCGGGTATGCACACCAATATGTCACTTTTCAAAAACGGAAAGAACATCTTCTACGACCCCAACGGAGCCAAAGGACTCTCCAAGGAAGCTTACAGCTTTATTGCAGGCTTGCTCGCTCACGTAAAAGGCATGACGGCAGTCACCAATCCGCTGGTCAACTCTTACAAGAGATTGGTTCCCGGCTATGAGGCGCCCTGTTACATGGCCTGGTCGGCCGCTAACCGTTCCGCACTGATCCGGATTCCCGCCGCCCGCGGCCAGTCCACCCGGCTTGAGCTCCGCTGCCCCGACCCGGCCTGCAACCCCTATCTTTCGCTGGCTTTGTGCCTGGCGGCCGGGCTGGACGGCATTGAAAAGGGCATGACCCCTCCGCCGGAGATCACGCAGAATATTTTTGCCATGGACGCGGAAACCAGGCAAAAGAATGGCATCGAAAGTCTTCCAGGCTCCCTCATCGATGCGGTGGGAGAACTCAAGGCGGATAAACTGCTTACCGATACGCTTGGCAGTCATGTGTTTTCTCAATATGTTGCCGGCAAGGAAGCAGAATGGGACGAATACCGCACCCAGGTTTCCAGCTGGGAGCGCGATAAATACATTATTGCCTACTAAGACTGTCCCATTCAATACCGCCGAGCCGAGGGGGAAACACCCTCGGCTCGGCAACCTGTATCTTGGGGTGGTATCATGAAAAAGCTTATTGTTGCCTTTGAGGGAGAAGCCGGGCGCGCCCGCATCAAAGAGATGCTGGAAGCGGGCGGACTGCCGGTGTCGACCGTCTGCCGCTCCGGCGGCGAGGTTTCCCGCGCCGTTCGAAAGGCGGGCGGCGGCGTGGTAGTCTGCGGTTATAAGCTCACCGATATGACGGCCGAACAGCTCTCAGAAAATCTTTTGGACATTGCCCTGGTCTTGCTTATCGCTACCCCGCCGCAGATGGATCTGCTCTCATCTAATACTCTCTTTAAGCTTTCGGCGCCGGTTACCCGCGGGGATCTCCTGGCTTCGGTCCGAATGCTGATGCAGATGGAAGGGCGAATTGCGCGCCATCCCGCTGTGCCGAAACGGGGGAAAGAAGAGGAGTCGCTCATTTCCCAGGCAAAGGAATTGCTCATGAAGCGCAACTGCATGACGGAAGAAGAGGCACACCGTCTGCTTCAGAAAAAGAGCATGGATACTGGAACCCGGATGGTGGAGACCGCCCGAATGATACTTGGCATGTAAAGGATGATCTACATGGGACAAAAGACACTCTACAGCCCCGATTTTGAGCACGACGCCTGCGGTATCGGCTTGGTGGTGGATATCAAGGGAAAACAAACGCGGCAAACAGTGGATGACGCGCTGGGCATTGTGGAAAAACTGGAGCATCGAGCCGGCAAAGACGCCGAAGGCAAGACGGGAGACGGCGTGGGAATTCTATTACAGATTTCCCATGCTTTTTTTACCAAAGCGGTGGAAGGCTGCGGGTTTTCTCTTGGCAAGGCCAGGGATTACGGCGTGGGAATGTTCTTTTTTTCTCAGGATGTGTTAAAGCGCAACCAGGCGAAAAAAATGTTCGAGATCATCGCGCAGAAAGAGGGGCTGCCATTCCTGGGATGGCGGTCCGTGCCGGTGAATCCCGGTATATTGGGATATAAGGCGAGATCGAAGATGCCCTGCATTGAGCAGGGCTTTGTGGGCCGCCCCAAAAACGTGGAGCAGGGCCTGGCATTCGATCGGCGTCTCTATGTGGTTCGGCGCGAATTTGAACAGTCGGGAGACAGCACCTATGTGGTCTCCCTTTCCAGCAGGACCATTGTTTATAAGGGCATGTTCCTGGTCAATCAGCTTCGGAGCTTTTACCCCGATCTGCAGGATAAGGACTATAAAGCGGCCATCGCGCTGGTTCACTCCCGTTTTTCCACCAATACCAATCCCAGCTGGGAACGGGCTCATCCCAATCGCCTTATCC
The DNA here is from genome assembly GCA_023459875.1 of Bacillota bacterium. Classification (GTDB taxonomy): domain Bacteria; phylum Bacillota; class Clostridia; order Oscillospirales; family Oscillospiraceae; genus JAEWRY01. Next base: position 238,834 of record JAEWRY010000044.1, on the reverse strand, counting down.
TCCACAACGGTGAGATCAACACCATCCGGGGCAACGCCGACCGGATGCTGGCCCGGGAGGAGACCATGTCCTGCGACGCCCTCAAGGGGGACCTGGACAAAGTATTCCCGGTAATCAACGAGGGCGGGTCCGATTCCGCCATGCTGGACAATACCCTTGAATTCTTAATGATGAGCGGCGTGGAGCTGCCGCTGGCCGTGATGCTTACGATTCCCGAGCCCTGGCGGGGAGACGAGCTCATGAGCCGCGCCCGGCGGGACCTCTACCGGTATTACTCCATACTCATGGAGCCGTGGGACGGCCCCGCAGCCATCCTCTTCTCCGACGGAGACTGCGTTGGCGCCGTGCTCGACCGGAACGGCCTGCGCCCCTCCCGCTACTATATCACCGACGACGAACGGCTGATCCTAGCCTCCGAGGTGGGCGTTCTGGATATAGATCCCGCCCATATCATCAAGAAATCCCGCCTGCGGCCGGGGAAAATGCTGCTGGTGGATACAATCAGGGGCTGCGTCATCGACGACGAAACCCTGAAGGAGACCTATGCCGCCAGACAGCCTTACGGAGAGTGGCTGGATCAAAATCTGGTGCGGCTTGCCGACCTGCCCCTTCCCAATCACCGGGCGCCCGCTTATCCCCCCAAGCAGAAGGTCCAGCTTCAAAAAGCGTTTGGATATACTTACGAAGACGTGATGGACACCATCCTGCCCATGGCCAATACGGGCTCGGAGCCCATCGCTTCCATGGGAATCGATATTCCCCTCGCTGTGCTGTCCCATAAGTATCAACCGCTTTTCAGCTATTTTAAGCAGCTCTTCGCCCAGGTGACCAATCCTCCCATCGACGCCATCCGGGAGGAGATCGTCACCGACACCACGATATATCTGGGCGACGATGGCAACCTGCTGGAGGAGAAAGCGAAAAACTGCCGGGTTCTGGAGGTCCACAATCCCATCCTCACCACCACCGACCTTATGAAGATCAGAGCAATGAAAAAGCCTGGCTTCCATGTTGAGACCGTTTCTATCCTTTACTATAAGAACACGCCCCTCAAGCGGGCTTTGGACCACATGTTCGTTGCGGCCGACCGGGCCTACCGGAACGGAGCCAATATCATCATCCTCTCCGACCGGGGCGTGGACGAAAACCATGTGGCGATCCCGTCTCTGCTTGCGGTGTCCGCAATGGAACAATATTTGGTACGCACCAAGAAGCGCACGGCCGTCTCCGTGATTTTGGAGTCCGCCGAGCCCCGGGACGTACATCAGTTCGCCACCCTGCTGGGCTACGGGGCGAGGGCAGTGAACCCCTATTTGGCCCAAGAGACCATCGGAGGACTCATCGAAGAGGGACTGCTGGATAAGGACTATTATGCCGCGGTCAAGGATTATAATGACGCGGTGCTGCACGGCATTGTTAAAATCGCTTCTAAGATGGGCATTTCCACCATCCAGTCCTATCAATCCGCTCAGATTTTCGAGGCCGTGGGCATTTCCAAGGAAGTGGTCGACGAGTACTTTACCAACACGGTTTCCAGAGTGGAGGGCATCGGCCTTGCCGAGATCGAGGAACTGGTGGACAGCAACCACTCCAAAGCCTTCGACCCGCTGGGCCTGGGAACCGACCTGACTCTGGATTCCATCGGTACCCACAAATCCCGGTCGGGCTGCGAAGACCATATGTACAACCCCCAGACCATTCACCTGCTTCAGGAGGCCGCCCGGAGAGGGGACTACGGCATTTTTAAGGAGTATTCTAAGCTGGTGGATGACGAGAACAGCCCACACACCCTGCGGGGCCTCATCGAGATGTGCTATATCGCCGACCCCCTGCCCCTTGACCAGATCGAGAGCGAGGACTCCATCGTTAAGAGATTTAAAACCGGAGCCATGAGCTACGGGTCCATTTCCCAGGAAGCACACGAATGCCTGGCCCTCGCCATGAACCGGCTGGGCGGCAAGTCCAACAGCGGCGAGGGCGGTGAGTCCCCCGAGCGGCTGGGGACGGAACGGGGTTCCGCCATTAAGCAGGTAGCCTCCGGACGGTTTGGCGTGACCAGCGAATACCTGGTCTCGGCCAGGGAAATTCAGATCAAAATGGCCCAGGGCGCGAAGCCCGGCGAAGGCGGACACCTGCCGGGCAAAAAGGTCTATCCCTGGATAGCCAAGACCCGCCACTCCACGCCTGGCGTCTCCCTCATTTCGCCCCCGCCTCATCACGATATCTATTCCATCGAAGACTTGGCTCAGCTCATTTACGACCTGAAAAACGCCAACCGGGCCGCCAGGATTTCCGTGAAGCTTGTTTCGGAGGCCGGGGTGGGAACCATTGCGGCGGGTGTGGCCAAGGCGGGGGCACAAGTCGTGCTTATCTCCGGCCATGACGGCGGCACCGGCGCCGCGCCGCGCACCTCCATCCACAACGCCGGTCTGCCTTGGGAGCTGGGTCTTGCCGAGACCCATCAGACCCTGCTGCGCAATGGACTTAGATCCAGGGTGACGCTGGAAACCGACGGAAAGCTGATGACCGGCCGGGACGTGGCCATCGCCTGCATGCTGGGGGCCGAGGAATTCGGTTTTGCCACCGCGCCGCTTATCACCATGGGCTGCGTCATGATGCGGGTATGCAACCTGGATACCTGCCCCGTGGGAGTCGCAACGCAGAATCCGGAGCTGCGCAAGCGGTTTGCCGGCAAGCCTGAGCATGTGGAAAACTTCATGCGGTTTGTGGCCCGGGAGCTGCGGGAACACATGGCAAAGCTTGGTGTGCACACTGTGGAGGAGCTGGTGGGCAGGACGGATCTGCTTCGGCCTAGGGCCCACGCGGTGAACCACCGGGCGGGCACGGTGGATCTCTCCGCGATTCTGAGCAGTCCCCCGTCCGACCCCTCTGTGAAGACCCACTTCGATCCCAAGGACATCTTCCCCTTCGGGCTTGAAAAAACCATCGACCTGCGGGTCCTGGAACGCGAGCTGGGCGACGCCCTGGAGACCGGCGAACCAAAACGGCTTTCTATCAACGTCTCCTCCACAGACCGGGCGCTGGGAACCATTCTGGGCTCCGACATTACGAGGCTCCACGGCAGTTCCCTTGCGGACGATACCTTTGTGGTGAAGTGCTACGGCGGCGGCGGCCAGTCCTTCGGCGCCTTTATTCCCAAGGGGCTTACCCTTGAGCTGGAGGGGGACGCCAACGATTACTTCGGCAAGGGACTCTCCGGCGGCAAGCTTGTAGTCTACCCGCCTGAAAAGAGCGCCTTTATCGCCGAGGAAAATATCATTATCGGAAACGTTGCCCTGTACGGAGCCACCAGCGGCACCGCCTTCGTGCGCGGCATCGCGGGCGAGCGGTTCTGCGTGCGCAACTCCGGAGCCACCGCGGTGGTGGAAGGCGTGGGCGATCATGGCTGCGAGTATATGACCGGCGGCAGAGTGGTTATCCTGGGCTCCACCGGGAAAAATTTCGCGGCGGGTATGTCGGGTGGCGTGGCCTTCGTCTGGGACCCCAATAACGATCTTTACCTGAGAGTCAATAAGGAACTGATCACCATGGATACGCTCGCCGAAAAGCACGATATTGAGGAGCTGCGCGCTTTGCTTGCCGCGCATGCGGCGGCAACCGGCTCCGAAAGAGCCAAGAAGATTTTGGCGAGCATGGAAGCGAGTGCCCGGCAGTTCAAGAAGATCCTCCCAAGGGATTACGACAAGATGCTTCGTACCATTGCCCGTTTGGAAGAGCGCGGTATGTGCCGGGCGGACGCCGAAGTGGAGGCCTTTTATATCAATTCGAAAGGGGGAGAATAAGTATGGGAAAGCCAACCGGATTTATGGAATATGAGCGGATTCCCAATCCCTCACAATCCCCCGAGCAGCGGATCAAGCATTATCGGGAGTTTCACCCGCCCCTTCCTTTGGAGGAGCGGAAAAAGCAGGGGGCCAGATGCATGGCCTGCGGTGTTCCATTTTGTCAGTCCGGAGTGACGCTGGGCGGTATGACTTCCGGCTGCCCACTGCATAATCTGGTGCCCGAGTGGAACGATTTGGTCTATCGGGGCAACTTCAGCCACGCGGCCAGCCGGCTTTTAAAGACCAACAACTTTCCGGAATTCACCGGAAGAGTATGTCCCGCCCTGTGCGAGGCGGCATGTACCTGCGGTCTTCACGGCAGCCCGGTTACCGTAAAAGACAACGAGCTTGGAATTATCGAGGACTTCTGGGCCTCCGGACTTATGGTCCCATCCCCCCCGGCGGTGCGTACCGGTAAGAAAATTGCGGTAGTGGGTTCGGGCCCTTCGGGTCTTGCTGCTGCCGACCAGCTGAACAGGCGGGGACACAGCGTTACTGTCTTTGAACGTTCCGACAGGCCCGGCGGCCTTCTCATGTACGGAATTCCCAATATGAAGCTGGAAAAGACAATTGTAACACGCCGCACTGATTTCATGGCCGCGGAAGGGGTTACCTTTATTACCAGTGTGGAAGTGGGCAAGGATATCAAAGCGGAACAGCTTTTAACGCAGTTTGACGCGGTACTCCTTTGCTGCGGTGCGGCACGGCCCAGGGACTTGAACGTCAAAGGCCGCGATGTACGGGGAGTCTATTTCGCCGTGGACTTTCTGAAGGCTACCACCAAGAGCTTTCTGGACACAGGCCTGAAAGATGGAACCTACCCATCTGCCAAAGGTAAAAATGTCGTGGTCGTCGGCGGCGGAGACACGGGTAACGACTGCGTGGGCACTTGCATCCGCCACGGCTGCAAGTCGGTGATTCAGCTGGAAATGATGCCGAAAGCCCCTGACGCCCGGGCAGCGAACAACCCCTGGCCCGAATGGCCCAAAATCTGCAAGACCGATTACGGCCAGGAAGAGGCCATCTCCCTTTACAGCGGCGATCCCCGACGCTATGAGACGACGGTGACCGAGCTTTTTGCCGATAAGAATAATAACCTGCGCAAGATATCCACGGTACGCCTGGCGATGCAAACAGGCCCCGACGGCAGACCGGCCATGACGGAAGTGCCGGGCAGCGAAGAAGAGATCAAAACCGATCTTCTCATCATCGCCGCAGGCTTTCTCGGAAGCGAAGAGGGGATCTGCGCCGACTTTGAGGTGAAGCGGGATGCCAGGACCAATATACAGACCAAGCCGGACAGCTATGCGACTTCTGTCCCCCGGGTTTTTGCCGCGGGAGACATGCACAGAGGACAGTCATTGGTGGTGTGGGCTATCTCAGAGGGCCGGGGAGCCGCGAGAGAAATCGATATGGCTCTCATGGGGTATACGAACCTGTAAACAAACCGACATAAGAAAGGTGCCGCGGGATTCCCGCGGCGCCTTTGTAGCTTCAATTCAAAGATTCGTCGGTAAGTTATGATCGGACTCCGGTTTCTGGGCGGGAGCTACCGCGCCGGCAAGAGGAATCGGGTCGCTGTTCGGGGGAGTATTGTCCTCCGCCAAAGCGGGGTCTTTGTCCGCGAGGATCGCCATCATCTCGCTGCCGGTGATGGTCTCCTTTTTCAGCAAATAATCCGCTATGGAATCCAGTTTATCTTTGTTGCCCTCCAGAATCTTGATCGCGTCGGCATGGCAGACGTCGATAATGGATTTCATCTCCAAATCGATTCCCGCGGCGGTTTCCTGGGCGCAGGTAAGGCCCATGCTGCCGTCCAGGTATTGATTCTGCACGGTGGCGAGGCCCATCATGCCGTATTTGTCGCTCATGCCGTACATGGTGATCATCCTGCGTGCCAGATCGGTGGCCCGCTCGATATCATTGGCGGCGCCGGAGGTCATGGTATGGAAGACCACCTCTTCGGCACTGCGCCCGGCAAGCAGAATGCGGATTTCAGTGAGAATATCGTCCTTGCTCATGAGGAATTTCTCCTCCTCGGGGAGCTGCATGGTATATCCGAGAGCGCCCTGGGTGTGGGGGACGATTGTGATCTTTGATACCGGCTGGGCGTTCTTTTGCAGGGCGGCTACCAGAGCGTGGCCCACCTCATGGTACGCGATGAGCCGCTTTTCCTGCTCGGTGAGAACGGTTCCTTTCTTTTCGGTTCCGGCGATAACCACCTCGAAGGAGACCAAGAGATCGTTCTGGTTCACCGCGTGCCGCCCCATACGCACTGCGCGGAGGGCAGCCTCGTTCACCAGGTTCGCCAAGTCTGCACCAACGCAGCCGGCGGTAGCCTGAGCGATTCTGTTGAGATCCACGTCCTCGGAGAGACGGATGTTGCGGGTGTGGACCTGGAGGGTGGCGAGCCGTCCGGCCAGGTTGGGCCGGTCGACGGTGATGCGCCGGTCGAAACGGCCGGGCCGCAGCAGAGCCTTGTCCAGCACTTCCGGCCGGTTGGTTGCGGCCAGCACGATCACGCCCTTGGTAGGGTCGAAGCCGTCAAGCTCGGCTAAAAGCTGGTTTAAGGTCTGTTCCCGTTCATCGTTGCCGCCCATGCGGTTGTCGCGGCTCTTGCCGATGGTGTCGATCTCGTCGATAAAGATGATGCAGGGGGCGATCTTAGCAGCTTCCTTGAAGAGGTCACGGACGCGGGAGGCGCCCACGCCCACAAACATCTCCACGAAATCGGAGCCGGAGATGGAGAAGAACGGAACGTTGGCTTCGCCTGCCACCGCTTTGGCGAGCAGGGTTTTACCGGTACCGGGGGAGCCTACCAGCAAAGCGCCCTTAGGCAGCTTGGCCCCAATTTCGGTATATTTGCCCGGGTTATGGAGGAAGTCAATGATTTCCTCCAGGCTCTCCTTTGCCTCGTCCTGCCCCGCCACATCGGCAAAGGTGACACCGGTCTTTTTCTCCACATAGACCTTTGCGTTGGCCTTTCCCACGCCGCCCAGGCCGCCGCCCATTTTCCCCGCCATGTTTTTAAAGAGGAAGGAAGCCAGAAGAACCATGATGAGAAGCGGCACGATATAGCTCAGCACGATGCTCACGAAATAAGAAGATGCGTCAACGAGCGGCGCTTTGATCGTTACATTGTGGGCTTTTAAAAGCGGGATGAGATCGGGGTCTTCCACGGGAAGGGGGGACGTGACATAGGTGATGGCCGTATCCTTTTGTAAGTTCCCGCCGAAAAGGGAGTCCAGATTGTTTGCGGTGTCCGTCGTAGAAACTTGACTTTTGGGGGTGATGATGTACTGGCTGCTCTGCATTTCCACCGAGTCTACCTTATCATCTTCCACCATCTGAACGAACTCAGTGTAGGATATTTCCTTGGAACTGGAGCCCGTCAGCATTGTGGCGGCCTGCCGCACCAGAACAGTCGCGACCAGCGCCCACAGTATGATGGTTATAATCCCGATTATATTTTTATTACCGCCGGAGTTCTTTTTGGGCTTCACGAGTTTGCCCTCCTATTCATAAGGCTTGCCATAAATATAGCACACGAAAGATAAAAAGACAAGGAAGGGGGCTGGCAAAGGTGTAAATTTTCTGTGAAAGAAGCCGTATTTTGCCCTTTTTCTACGGCCTTACTTGTGATATGATAAATAAAATCGGCAGGGTAAACGCGCCCTGCCCATGCCTATGCAAGGAGACGGGAGAGACCGCATGAAGGAAAAAAGACCGGAAAATCGACCTGAAACGCTGAAAGAGGCCATCGCCGACGGGATTATTGAAGGGCGCAACGCCGTAACGGAAGCGCTTCGGGCTGGGTCGGCCATTGATAAAATTTACGTAGCGCGGGGCGAGACCGACGCCACCCTGGGCTTTCTCGCTTCGTCCGCCCGGGAAAAAGGGATTGTGGTGGTGGAGGCCGATCGCCGCAAATTGGACGAAATGAGCGTCACCCACGCCCACCAGGGGGTCATAGCCTTGGCAGCCGTACGGGAGTACGCCTCTGTGGAAGATATCCTGCGTTCGGCGCGAGATAAGGGAGAGGCGCCGCTCATCGTGGTTTGCGACGAAATTACCGATCCCCATAATCTCGGCGCGGTGATCAGGACCGCCGAATGCGCTGGGGCCCACGGAGTCATCATTCCCAAGCGCCGCTCCGCAGGGCTTACCGCAATTGTTGCCAAAACCTCGGCCGGTGCGGTCACCCATATACCGGTGGCCAGGGTTCCGAATCTGACCGCCCTGCTCAAAGACCTTAAAAAAGAAGGATTGTGGGTTTACGGAAGCGCTGCCGGGGGAAAGACCCCTCTTTATGAGGCGGATCTGAAGGGTCCCGCGGCCATCGTCATCGGCTCCGAGGGCGAGGGCATGGGAAGGCTCGTAACCGAGACCTGCGACGTTATTATCAGTATCCCCATGAAGGGCAGGCTTAATTCCCTCAACGCCAGCACGGCAGCGGCTATTTTACTTTACGAGGCCGTAAGACAGAGAATGTGACGCGAGCGGCTTCCTGCCGGTAAAGGTGATAACGATGGGTGACCACAAAGATGAACTGAATAACGAGACCTCATATTCTCTGGAGGAGATTTTAGCGGAATATCGGGGGACAAGCACCGAAGAGCCGAAACAGGAGCAGGAAGAAAGGGAGCCTGCCCCTCGTTCGGCGTTGCCAAAACCGCCTCCGCAGACGCCACAGGGGCAGACAGAAAAGCCCCGGGCGGCCGATGCCAAGAGCAAGGTGATTCCGTTCCCTGGTGCTAGTGTGCCCGAAGGAGCGCTGGAGGAAGAGGAGAGCCCTATCACCAAAGGCGTACGTCGGCTGCGGGAGGGACTCGATCAATGCGCGGACCAGATGTTTGAAGCGGAGGCAAAGCCCGACCCCAAGGCGAAGCAGGCGGAAAAGCTGATTCCCGGCGTCGATCGTGAAAACACGGCCCGCCTTGCCCGGGAACGAAAGCCCCGGCCCGCTCCCGAACCCGTCGCCGATCTGACTCCCGACGAGCTCTTCAAGCGGTACAGCAAAGGCCTTGGATTCTTGCGGTTCCGTATGAATCTTGTTTTCCTCCTCGCGCTGCCCCAGCTTTATATTGCCATGACCGTGCTCTTTGACTTACCACTGCCCACGGCGCTGGAGAGAAATCCGGCGCTCTGCGTCTATCTTTCCGCTGCTTTTCTTGCCTGCGCTGTGGCGCTTTCTCTGGATGTTTTAGTCAAAGCCCTTGTGAATCTTATGCGCGGCCGGGCGGGAATGGACGCTCTCACCGCCCTCGCCGCCGCCGCTACGCTGGCGGACAGCCTTACCATGCTTCGCCTGGACGGAAGGGACGGGAGCCTGCCCTACTGCGGAACGGTCACGTTATGCCTTTTCTTTGTTCTGCGGGGGACCTATTTGAAGCAAAGGGCGCTCCGGCTTACCTGCCGCACGGCCAATGCCACCAGCACGCCTTATTTGGTCACGCTGGATGAGAACAAATGGAGCGGAAAAGACGCCTATGCCAAATGGGCGGGGCCTCTTCACGGTTTTGGTGCCCAGATACAGGGGGCCGACGGGGCAGAGCGGGTGTTCCGGATTGCCGTGCCGCTTCTGCTGTGCGCCTCGCTGCTCTTTTCTCTCATCTCCTCGTTGGGCCACCGGCAGCCGGAGCATCTGATCTGGTGCTTCTCCGCCATGCTGACGGCGGCGGCCTCCTATTCAGGACTTTTATGTTTTGGCTTGCCGATGGACAGGCTTTCTGTCCGCCTGAGCGGAAACGGCGCGGCGCTTGCCGGCTGGGAAGGCGCCCGGTGGGCGGTTAACGGAGACGGTATTCTGCTTACCGATACGGACTTCTTTCCTCCTGGGGCTGTGACCATGAACGGGATTAAAGTGTTCGGAGATTATTCCGTGGAAAAGGTTGTCGGCGTGACCGCCACCCTGGTGAGGGATTCGGGAAGCGGACTTGACAAAGTGTTTCATGATCTGCTGAGGACCCAGGGAGCGGTTTACCGCCGGGCAGGCAAGCTGTTTTACCACGAGGGAGGCGGGGTGTCCGCAGATATCCGGGGCGAGCAGGTTCTCATCGGGAGCGCCGCGCTGATGACACTGATGGAAATTCCCCTCCCGAAAGGATTAAACATCAAAAACGCGGTATTCTGCTCCATCGACGGGGAGCTTGCAGGGGTTTTCGCGCTTAACTATTCCCTTCCGGGCCCCATTTCTCCGGCTCTTTCCGCCCTTATACAAAACAAGATTAGTCCCATCCTCGCAACCAGGGATTTCAACATCATTCCGGCAATGCTCCGGCAGAGATTTAAGCTGCCGGTGGAACGCATGGAATTCCCCCCCGCTGTAAGGCGGCGGGAGTTGTCGGATACCCAGCAAGCCCACAGCGATACCATTACGGCGGTCCTTTGCCGGGAGGGCCTGGGCCCCTTTTCCGAGGCGGTGGTGGGAGCCGGACGGCTGCGGCGGACAGTGCTTCAGAACACGGGATTTGCCTGTGCGGGAGCCGTGGCCGGAGTTCTCATTGCGTTTTATCTGACCTTCCAAAACGCCTATGCATCCCTGTCCGCAGGGAACCTCACCATATTTCTTTTACTTTGGACTGTACCCACCTTTCTTATTTCGAGCTGGGTGGATAAATACTAAATCATTAACGATAAAAAAGATACCGAATAGAACACCCCGCAGATTGTACATTGCGTGCAATCTGCGGGGTGTTTTCGAATGCTACTGGAAACTGTTTTCAATCCAGGCGCTGCCGAGCACAAGATCGTCACGGTAGAAAACCGCAAGCTGACCGGGAGTTGGCGCGCGGGCGGGTTTTTCCAGTTCCAGCATGACGCCCGTGTCACAGGGAGACAAAGTGGCGGCGCTCTCTGTCTTGGTATGACGCAGCCGCACAGATACCGGAATCGGCTTCTCAAGAGGGGCGTCGGACAGCCAGTTGAGATCGCTGCATACTACCCGGCTGTAGAAAAGATCTTCTCCCGTGGAGAGCACTACCTGATTGGCCTCGGGCTTTATAGCGCTCACAAAAAGACGGCTTTCCGCGGAGATGCCCAGCCCCCTGCGCTGGCCCAGGGTGTAATGGTGAATGCCTTTATGCCTGCCGAGCACAGTACCGGCGGCATCGACAAAATCTCCAGGAGGGGGCATCTTGCCCCGCCGCTCCAGCCAGGCACCATAGTCGTTATCCGGAATGAAACAGATTTCCATACTGTCTCTTTTCTCCGCCACAGGCAAACCATAGGAGCGCGCCAACGCCCGAACCTGTGCCTTTTCGTAATCACAAAGGGGGAATATTACTCTTTGTAATATTTCTTTGGGCAATCTGGCCAGCATATAGGACTGATCGTTAGCCGACTTTCCCTTTTTGAGAAGACCATCCTCGCAGCGGGCATAGTGGCCGGTGGCCACGAACTGGGCGCCTACCCCGTCTGCCAGGGACACAAGAGCGGGGAATTTTACCAGGCGATTGCAGTGAGCGCAGGGCAGGGGAGTGCGCCCGGACAGATAATCGGACGCGAAGGGAACACAGACGGATTGCTCCAGTGCCCCCCTGATATCCGCCCGTTCGAGCCGGAGACCCAGCGAGGCGGCCACAGAAGCCGCGTCCTCGCCGCCTCCCAGCCCGATATCCAGCCACAGGGGATGTACTTCAAAGCCTGCCTCCAGCAACTGCTTGGCTGTTACCGCCGAGTCCACGCCTCCCGAGAGACCAAGAACAACGCTTTTTTTCATCGTGTCCGCTCCAAATAAATCATCAGTGCCGCCATATCCGCCGGAGACACCCCGGAGATGCGGGACGCCTGGCCGAGATTAAGAGGCCGAATCTTGTCCAGTTTCTGACGGGCTTCAAGGCGCAGACCGTCCATGGAGAGATAATCAAGCGTCTGAGGAAGCGTCCTGTCCTCCAGCCGGCGCATCTCTTCCACCTGGCGGTTCTGCCGGTCGATATAACCCGCGTATTTTATGGAGATTTCCACCTGTTCAGTGACCGCTGGGGAAAGCGTGGGCCTTGATGGGTCAAAGGAAGCCAGTGCGGCATAGCTGATGGAAGGCCGCCGCAGAAGGTCGGCAAGTCGGATTCCGCTTTTTGCCGCCGGTTCTCCCAGTGCAGCCAAAAACTCGTCCAACTGCGCGCCGGTCACGGCGCCGGTATGCTCGAGTCTTGCCATCTCGGCTTCCACGGAGGCGTACTTTTCTTTAACACTTTGGTAACGTTCCAGACTGACCAGCCCAACCGCATATCCAATCGGGCAAAGCCGCAGGTCGGCGTTATCCTGGCGGCAGCGCAGGCGGTATTCGGTACGGGAGGTCATCATCCGGTATGGTTCATTGGTCCCCTTTGTCACAAGGTCGTCAATGAGTACGCCGATATACCCCTGGTCCCGCCCGAGAATCATGGGAGGCCGTCCCAGAAGCCTAAGCGCGGCGTTCACACCCGCCACCAACCCCTGCGCCGCCGCCTCCTCATAGCCGGAGGAGCCGCAGAACTGGCCCGCGCCGTAAAGGCCGGCGATTTTTTTGTGTTCCAGGGTGGGAAGCAGCTCGGTGGGATCCACGCAGTCATATTCGATGGCATATGCCGTCCTGGTCATTTCGGCGTGTTCCAGCCCGGCGATGGTGTGAAGCATTTGAACCTGCACATCCTCTGGCAGGGATGAGGAAAAGCCCTGTACGTACACTTCCTCGGTATCCAGGCCCATGGGTTCTATAAAAAGCTGATGGCGGTTCTTCTGGGCAAACCTTACCACCTTGTCCTCAATGGAGGGGCAGTAACGGGGGCCGACTCCCTTGATGACGCCCGAGTAAAGGGGAGACCGATCCAGATTGGCCCTGATGATCTGGTGGGTCTTCTCGTTGGTATAGGTAAGGTAGCAGGCAGCCCGGTTAACCGGCGGAGTTTCGGTTTCAAAGGAGAAAGGAAGGGCATCCTCGTCGCCCGGCTGGAGTTCCATTTTGGAAAAGTCTACGCTGCGGGCGTTCAGCCGGGGAGGGGTCCCCGTTTTGAAACGCCGAAGAGAGAGTCCCAGCTTCCGCAGGCTTTCGGTAAGGGACAGGGCGGCGGAAAGGCCGTCGGGGCCGCTCTGCCGGGTAACGTCCCCGATGATGGTGCGCCCGCCCAGGTAAGTGCCCGTGGCAATGACCACAGCGCGCACCTGATACAGGGCTCCGGTCGTGGTTTTCACCCCTGAGACGGCGCCTCCCTCGGTAAGTACCTCCACCACCTCGCCCTGCTTGACACAGAGATTATTCTGCAGCTCCAGGGTGTGCTTCATAATTTTCTGATATTCCCGCCGGTCAGCCTGCGCACGAAGGGACCAGACGGCCGGGCCTTTGCCGCGGTTGAGCATCCGGTATTGGATGCAGGCCCTGTCTGCAGCTCTGGCCATTTCGCCGCCAAGGGCGTCCAGCTCCCGCACCAGGTGGCCCTTTCCGGTGCCGCCGATGGCGGGGTTGCAGGGCATATTGCCGACGGCGTCCAGATTGACGGAGAAGCACACCGTGGCAAGGCCAAGACGCGCGGAGGCCAGAGCGGCTTCAATTCCGGCGTGGCCTGCGCCGACGACGGCGATATCGAATTTTCCTGCAAAGTAGTCCATACTGGAAAGCAACCTTTCGGGCGGCGCTCTCCGCCCAGGAGTATTTTTATTGCACCGTTCTGAGAATCACGAGAGGCAGCTGGGGCCGGTTAAAGAGACGAAAGGTCCGGCCGGCGTTTCCCAATCCCCGGGAAATAAACACTTGTTTATCCCATTGTGTTTGCCACACGCCGCTGGTGTATTTGGGAAAAAGCTGCCTGTCAGTACCGATGAGGCCTCCAATGAGGGGAAGCCGGATCAAGCCCCCGTGGGCATGACCGCAGAGGACAAGATCGGCGCAGTTCTCCGAGTCATACCTGGAAAGATCATTGCGGTGGGCGAGCAAAATCCAGAAGGGGTCCTGATAGGCGGCTGCCACTTCCTTTTCCAGTTCGCCCAGGGTTTTTTGGTCGGCGGGGCCGTTGGGGTCGTCAATTCCCGCCACCACAAGCGTCTGGCCGTTTCGCTCAAGAGTAACAAATTTATTGGTAAGGACGGTGACGCCGCACTGAGTCAGCAGCTTTTTAAGCTCAGGCACCCGCCTGACATTCCATTCGTGATTGCCCGTAACGTAATAAGTCGGAGCAATGGCGCAAAGGCCGGAGGCCACCGCCGGCACCATGGCAAACTGCTCCCCCGCCTCAATGAGATCTCCCGTAATGGCGATCATGTCGGGTTTCAGCGCGGCTACCTTCTTGAGCAGCACGTCGTTGTTTTCAACGAAGACCTTACCGTGCAGATCGGAGATAATAGCGATGCGGAAACCGTCGAATGCCGCGGGCAGTCTTTCTGACCTTAGTTCCACAGTCTCCGCTTGAATTAGATTTTGTTGGGTCCAAAAGAATAGAATGAGGAGGGGGACGGCGGCAACTGCGATCCACAGGCCAATACCTCGGAAACGAGATCGGTTTTTGGTCATGTCTGCCTCCTGACTCGCCCCCTTATATCTAATCGTGTTTGATATAGTAGGGTTTCATAAGACTTGGCTGTTCGGTGGAGTCCTTCTGTTTTGCGGAGCTGGGACGGGAATCTCTGGGCGCTTGCCGGCGGCGGGGATCATGCCTGCCGGGGGAGGAGGGTGCTTTTTTTACAGCCTCCCTCTTTTCGGAGAGCGGAGCGGCTTGCTTTGCCGGCTCTGACTTCTTCGGAAGCGCGTTTTTAGGGGACGTTTCCTGTACTCGCCGGACCGCCTTGGGGGCAGGAGTCTTCGGCGCGATGGGAGACGGCACGTGCGGTCTGGGAGCCAGCAGCCGGGCGGTAGCATCCATGATCCTGTCGCCGTCCAGGGGATTTGGCCGTGCGAAATCTCCTGCGGGCTGCTGAGGATTGGCAGGCAGTGTGTCCTCCAGCTGTTTGAGCCGCCGACCGCGAACAACACTTGGCCTCGGCTTTTCTTGGCGTGCCAGAGCGGAGGGGGCGGGCGTGGGCTCCGCCTTTTTGGCGCTTCTTTCCTTTTTGCCGGGGATTTCCGGCCTGGCTTTCGTCTGGCGTTCCATTTTCCGCGCTTTGGCGGCGGCCCTGGCTTCGGCGTCTTCCGGGTTCACCGCTCTGCCCCGCGCATCTTTTACCACTGTCTCAAAGACCTCCATAGGCCAGGGATGGTCCTCTATACGGGTGATTTTTTTCCCCAACAGCTTTTCAATCTCTGCAAGAAGGGGCTTTTCCCCAAAATCGCAGAAGGAAATAGCGGTTCCCTCCCGCCCGGCCCTGCCGGTGCGCCCGATGCGGTGAATATAGGTTTCCGGCACCTCCGGAAGGTTATAGTTAACGACGTGGGAGAGTTCTTCGATATCAAGCCCCCGGGCGGCAATGTCGGTCGCCACAAGAGCACGGATTTTACCCGCCTTGAAGTCTGCCAGAGCCTGCTGTCTTGCCATCTGGCTTTTGTTGCCGTGGATGGCGGCGGCGGCAATCCCGCTTTTTATGAGATCGGCGGCTACCTTGTTGGCCCCATGCTTGGTACGGGCAAAGACAAGGGCGTTTTTGACCGGGAGTTGGTCGATCAGCCTGGCCAGCAGCTTACTTTTGTTGCCTCTGTCTACCAGGTAAACGCTTTGATCGATAATTTCCACCGGGGAGGAAACTGGATCCACCATGACACGCGCCGGATTATGAAGCAGGGAATTCACCAGTGTCGTAACCTCCGGCGGCATGGTGGCGGAGAAAAAGAGAGTCTGCTTTTTCTCCGGCAGGAGCTTCAGCACCCGGCGCACGTCGTGGATGAAGCCCATGTCCAGCATCCGGTCCGCCTCGTCCAGCACAAGAATTTCCACTCTGCCGAGAGAAAGGAGACCCTGCTCCTGAAGGTCCAGCAGACGGCCAGGCGTAGCGACCAAGATATCCACGCCGCGTTTCAGCTTTTCCACCTGGGGCGCCTGACCGACTCCGCCGAAGATCACGGCGGAACGCAGGGAAAGCCCTTTCCCATAGGCTTCAAAGCTTTCCTGGATCTGAAGGGCCAATTCACGGGTGGGGGTGAGGATCAGGGCACGGATAGGCCGGCCCTCTGTATGGGAACTGTTCAGGCGCTGAAGAATGGGAGCGGCGAAGGCGCAGGTTTTGCCCGTGCCTGTCTGGGCGCAGCCCAGCACATCCCGTCCCTCCAGCGCGGGGGGGATAGCTCCGGTCTGTATCGGAGAGGGAATGGTATAGCCCTGGTTGTCCAGCGCTTTTAAAATCGGTGCGATGAGTCCCAGGTCCTGAAATTTTATCATACATCAATGTCCTTTGTTTTATAGTTTGCCAGTTCACGCAGAAGCATGGCTACGGTTTCCTCCAGGCGCTGCCCGGAGGCGACCACCGTTATATCGGCGTATTTTTGATATAAAGGCGAACGGCTTTGAAAAAGGTCTTTTAACGTTTCTCCGGGCTCAAGCGCAATACCCCGGGTGCTGATGTCGGAGAGCCGTTTGGAGAGTTCCGGAAGAGGAACGCGAAGCCAGATAATTTTACCAAGGCTTTTCAGATGCGCCATGGCAGAAGGCTCGCACACCACGCTGCCGCCGGTCGCGATCACGGTTTTGCCGCAGGAGATTTCTCGGATGGCAGCTTCCTCTGCCGAAAGGAAGGCTTCTATCCCCCGGATATTGAGAATAGTTTGCAGCAGCATGCCCTGCCTGGCCTGGAGAAGCAAATCCGTATCCAGAAAAGTGTACCCCAGCGCTTTGGCGGCGAGCACGCCTACGGTGCTTTTCCCCGCGCCCGGCATGCCGATGAGTATGATATTGTCCATCCTAAACCTCGTCTTCCAGGAAATATGTGGCCTCCATGTCGGCTACCGACAGAGCAAACGCCAGAGGATACTGCTTCAGCGCCCGGCCGACCATATGGTTGTCCTCCGTACCGGAGAATCCCATGTGCCACCGGATGGCCATGGCCTCCTCCCGGGTCAGGCGGAGAAAGCCGCTTGCGATGTAAACGGATTTTTCTCCGTGTCCGTAGGGAAGGGGGTCTTCGTAAAAAAAGGTGGGCACGGTCTGCCACTTTCCGTTCTCATCCTTAACGTTGCGAGTCCCCGCCCGATAGCACCCGGCCTTGCACAGATCGTGGAGCAGCGCCGCTATAGCCACCGACTCGTCGCTGTAAGCGAGTCCAAATACTGTTTTAACCCGTTCCCGGGCTAAATAATCCACCAGACAGCGATAAACGTTGAGACTGTGGTCGCATAAGCCGCCGGAATAAGCGCCATGATACTTGGCGGACGCGGGAGCGGTGAAGAAGTCGCTTTTGGTTTCCAGATAACTGAGCAGTTCATCCGCACCGCTTCGTTTTATGTTGGCGTTATAGAGTTCGATAAATTCTTCCCGGCCGGACATAGCAAGCCTCCCTTTTATACAGTAAATTTCATTATATCACACAGGGCAAGTTTTTGCACTCAATCCCGGTCTTTTTCGTAAGATGATGGGAAAAGGGGTGCCTGCCTTGGGTTTGTTTTGTCCCGCGCTTATTTTTGCGCTGGCTTGTAATCTGGATACCGTCCTGCTTGCCGCCGGTCATGCTTTGGACGGCAACACGCTCTCCCGCTTTGGGGCTATGATCATCGCAATCATTACCACGTTGGTGACCGTCCTGGCGCTGGTCCTGGGCGCTCGGGCAGCAAGCATGCTGCCGCTTGGCGGCGTCCATGCTTTGGGAAGCCTGGTTCTTATCTTCATGGGGATATGGTTTTTGCTGGACGCGCTTGCAAAACGCAACACGATACCCGCTCCCGCGGTATCCGGCGGCGGTTTCGCCGCTTTGTGCTCTCTCTCCGCCGCACTGGGAATCAACAATGCGGGTGCGGGCGTGGCCGCCGGAATCAGCGGTGTCTCTCCCCTTTGGGGCGGGACGGTGAATTTTGGCGTTACCCTTATTGCTCTGGCGCTTGGACACAGGCTGGGCCGCCTGACCGTCGGAAAGCCCATGGGCGGCTGGGCGCTGGGGTGTTCCGGCGTTCTGCTCCTGCTTCTGGGGCTTTGGGGGCTGTTAACGTAACTGGCGGTTATACTCCATGGGCCCCAGACCAAACAAAATGAGCTGCTCGGAAAAAAGGGCCATTTCCTCCGGCGATTGGGGGCAGCCCTCGTCCATCCAGTCGCGGAGCAGTTCAATCACACCGCCAACTATGAAGGAGAGAACCTGGTTTAGCCGTTTTTCATTTTCAAATTTGTAAAGTCCCGCCCATTCACGGAACACCTTGTCATAGACAGCGGCTCTCAGGCGATCCAGAAATAAAGTGTTGCCGCCCCGGTCGATGAGCGCAGAGGACAGGTCAAGATTTCTTCCAATAAAGCGGAAAATGTCGCTTAAAATCAGCCCCAGCCCGCGGCTCAGGTCAGACGCGGTATAGGTGTCCAGCATGGAACGGAACTGGTCAAACAGCTCGTTTTCCAGCTGCTCCATCATATCGTAAATATCCCGGTAATGGCGGTAAAAGGTACCCCGGTTAATATCGGCAAGGGCCGTGAGCTCTTTTACCGTGATTTCTTTTACGCTTTTTTCCCGCAGCAGGGTGGTCAAGCTCTGTCGAAGGATGGCGAGCGTCTTTCTTGTGCGGCGGTCGGTCTGTATCTCCACAAAGTTTCCCTCCGTGCGTCACTTTTTTTAAATGTGTTGGTTAAAACACGTTTTCAAATTATGTGTTTGTTGAAACTTTTATCGTATTAATTATAATGAAGGATGGGAAAAAAGCAACACCTGTTTCTTAATCGACAGAGAGAGGGACGCGCCGATGTCATATATTTCTTTTCAAAACGTCGTAAAGCAATATCAGATGGGCGAAGTCATTATTAACGCCGTGGAACAGATCTCTTTTGAAATCGAAAAGGGTGAGTTCGCCGTTATCGTGGGCCCTTCGGGCGCGGGCAAGACCACCGTACTGAATTTGCTTGGCGGTATGGACTCCTGCAACGGGGGCGAGATCTTGGTAAACGGGCAGCAGATAAGCGGGTATTCCTCCCGGCAGCTCACCACCTACCGCCGCTACGACATCGGCTTTGTTTTTCAGTTCTATAATCTGGTTCAGAATCTCACCGCGCTTGAAAACGTAGAGCTGGCTTCCCAGATCTGCCGGACGCCTCTGGACGCGGAGAAGGTACTTACTTGGGTGGGGCTGCAGGCACGGCTCGGTAATTTTCCTGCCCAGCTTTCCGGCGGAGAGCAGCAGCGGGTGGCCATTGCCCGTGCACTGGCGAAGGACCCCAAGCTGCTCCTCTGTGACGAACCCACGGGCGCCCTGGATTATGTTACGGGTAAAGCAGTGCTGAAGCTTTTGCAGGACACCTGCCGGCAGCACGGGATGACGGTTGTGGTCGTTACGCACAATTCGGCTGTGACGCCTATGGCGGACCGGGTCATCCATATCAAAAACGGAAGGGTGGACGCGGTGGAGCGCAACGCATCACCCAAGCCGGTGGAACAAATCGAGTGGTAGCAAGCGAAAACGGCAGTTTTGAACTATACGTTGGAACGGAGGTGAATCGGTTTGAAACGGACACACAACCGCGTAATAACAGATACCTTCCGTGAGATAAAAACCACGCTCAACCGGTTCCTCTCCATTTTGATTCTCTCCGCCCTCGCGGCGGGATTTTTGGCGGGACTCCGGACTACCGCCCCGGATATGGAGCGCTCTGCCGATTACTATTACGACAAATATCATCTCATGGATATCAGGGTGCTCTCCACACTGGGCCTTACCGACGAGGATGTGGCTGCGCTTGCCGGACAGCCGGGTGTGGCTCAGGCCGAAGGGTCCTATACGGCGGACGCCATCGCCAATGTGAACGGGGTTGACCTCATTGTAAAGCTCCATTCTCTGAGCACGCAGAACATCAACACCCCCCGGCTGCTCTCGGGCAGAATGCCCCAGGCGGCGGATGAATGCCTGGCGGAAGCCCAATTCCTTAAAATGACGGGCGCCAAACTCGGCGATTCGATCAGTCTCGATACCGGTACCGGAGATTATAAGGACGCGCTTGCCAGCAATAAGGTTACGGTTGTGGGCACTGCCGATTTCCCTATCTACATAAACGTCGAACGGGGAAATTCCACGCTGGGAACCGGAAAGGTGTCGGCCTTTCTGCTCCTGCCAAAAACCTCCTTTACCCTGGATTATTATACGGAAGCATATCTTTTGGCGGACGGAGCGGCCGATTTGCTATGCTATGACGATGACTATAAAACGCTCTCCGACAATCTGGAAGACCAACTCAAGCCGCTGGGTGAACGGCGTGCCGGTTTGAGATACGACCAGGTGATCGGCGAAGCGACCGATAAACTGAATGACGCGCAAAAAGAGTATGACGACGCGGAAGCCGAAGCGAATAAAAAGCTGATCGACGCGGAAGCCGAACTGAAGGATGCCCGACGGAAGCTTGACGACGGCTGGGCGGACTATTTCGACGGAGTGCAGACTCTGGACAAAGAGACACGGGATAATCAGAAGAAACTGGACGACGCTTACACAGACCTTGTGGACGGAGAAAAGAAATACGCCGACGGAGTGATCAAGCTTCAAGACGGCTGGGCGGATTACTACGACGGGAAAAAGAAATATGAAGACGGCGTTGCGGACTATAACGAAGGCCTAAAAAAACTGGAGGACGGGGAGGATGACTACAACGACGCGCTCAAGACCCTGAAGGATGGGGAGGCCGATTATGCGGACGGACTCGAAGAATATAACGACGGGGTAAAAAAACTGGAGGACTCGGCAAAGCAGCTGGCCGATGCGAAAGAACAGCTGGAAGAGGCCGAAGAGAAGCTGTTTGACGGAAAGCAGCAGTATTCGGAAGGCGCGCAGCAGTACACCGGGCAGGTCAACGCGCTGAGCGGATTGCTTACGCCGATTTTGGCTTCTTCGGGCTATTACGCAGGAACCACCAGCGACGAACTTGTGGACCGCATGAACGATCCTAGCTGGCAGGCGACCGACTGGGCCGTAATCGACGGAACCAGGGCTTCGCTCGCCACTTTGAGCGCTGCCGGTTACGCAACGCCCGAACAGCAGGCGGCGCTTTACGCGCTGAATACTTATTTCCCCGACCAGACGGCTTATCTCACCATGGCGGCCACGCTGAAGGCCGGCAGGGACCAATTAACGGACGCGCAGGATTCCCTTCATTGGGGACAGGAAGCGATTGAATCCGGATGGGATGAATACGAGCAGGGTCAAAAGGATTTTATGGAGGGAACGAAGAAGCTTCAAGAAAATTATCCCGAGCTGCAGGACGCCCGGCGAAAGCTGGACGACGGATGGAAGCAGCTCGAGGACGCGAGAGACGAGCTGGACGACGGCTGGGACGATCTAAACGGCGCGAAAAACACACTGCAGGAATCCAAAACAAAACTGGACGACGCATATACGGAGCTCACCGATAACCAGAAGAAGCTAGAAGATTCCCGCAAAGAGCTGGACGACGGCTGGGTAGAGTACAAGGAGGGAAAGCGCACCTTTACCGAGGAAATAAGCGACGCGAAAACGGATTTGAAAGACGCCTATCAAGAATTGACAGACGGCGAAAAAGACTACGCGGACGGGCTCTCGGAATATGAGGACGCAAAGAAAGAGGCCGACGTGAAGCTCTCCGATGCCCGGCAGAAGCTCGCCGACGCCCGTCGGAAAATCTCCGATATGGACAAATGCAAGTGGTATATCCTTGGCCGCGATACCAATGTCGGATATGTGTCTTTCCAGCAGGACGCGGAGCGGATGGGAAATCTGGCCTCGGTATTCCCGCTGATTTTCTTTCTTGTGGCAGCGCTCGTATGCCTCACCACGATGACTAGAATGGTGGAAGAGCAGCGCATTCAGATCGGCGGAATGAAAGCGCTTGGATACGGGAAAGGTGCCATTGCCTTTAAATACGTCGGATACGCACTTTTTTCCAGTCTCAGCGGCAGCATTCTGGGACTCGCGGTTGGATGCACACTGCTTCCCGCAATTATTTATTATGCCTGGGGAATCCTCTATACGCTGGATAAGCTTATAATCCCGTTATATCCCGCCGTTTCCATTCTCTCCGCACTGGCGGCGGTTGGGATCGTTACGATTGCAGCGCTTGCCTCCTGCTTTTCCTCCCTCTCCTCGGTACCAGCGGAGCTTATGCGGCCGAAAGCCCCGCCAATGGGAAAAAGAGTGCTCCTTGAGCGCGTTGTGCCGCTTTGGCGGCGGCTTTCCTTTATTCACAAGGTTACGGTCCGCAATTTGTTCCGCTATAAAAAGCGGTTTTTGATGACCGCAATCGGCATCGGCGGCTGCACCGCGCTGATTGTTACCGGGTTTGGTTTGAGGGATTCCATATTCGGGCTTATGGATAAGCAGTATGACGATATATACTCCTACACCGCGCAGGTTGGCCTTTTGGACGATGTGACGACGGACGAGATTGCCGATATCACAAAGGCGCTGGATAAGACAGACGGCGTGCGGGACTGGATGATGTGTTCACAGGTAGCCATATCGGCGGAGTCACAGAAACGGACTCTCGACTGCTCGCTTATGACGGTATCCGACCGAGGCCGCTTTGAAGAGTTCGTACATTTCAGGCACCGGCTGGACAGCGGCCCGGTGGTTCTGCCCGATGACGGCGTGGTGCTGACGGAAAAGCTGGCGTCCCTTTTGGACGTGGGAGTGGGTGACACCGTTACGCTTTCCGGTGACGAGCGGGTAAGCGCCAGGGTGGCGGATATCACAGAAAACTACATCATGCACTATGTTTATCTCTCGGATACCTATTATGAAACGCTTTTCGGCAAGCGGCCGGCCGAAAATCTGATTCTCGCGGCTTACGACGAGGATTCGCAGGAAATCTGCGATACCGTTGCATCCAAACTCGTTCCCCTTTCCGGCGTCACCTCGGTCAGCCGCATTTCCGATACACGACGCACCTATACCTCGAGCATGGAGAGCGTGGACTACGCCGTGATTGTGATTATCGTCTCTGCCGCCGCGCTGGCTTTTGTCGTGCTATATAATCTTACCAATATCAATATCACCGAGCGGAGAAGGGAACTCGCCACGCTCAAGGTGCTGGGTTTTTATGACCGGGAGGTATCCACCTATATCTATCGTGAGAACATGGTGCTCACTCTTTTCGGGATCTGCCTGGGACTTGTAATGGGCAAGTATCTCCACGGCTGGCTGGTTCTTACGGTAGAGATCGACATGCTTATGTTCATCCGCAACGCGCAGCCGAAAAGCTACCTCTACGCGGTCTTGCTTACCGTTCTTTTCTCCCTGCTGGTCAATGTGGCCGCATATTTCAGACTCAAAAAGATCGACATGGTGGAATCCCTGAAAATACTGGAGTGATTTTTGACTGAAAGCTTTCCGCAAAAAATGCATTGCGGGTTTGACCATGAAGCGGCGCCGAAAAACCGCGCCGCTTCTCTTTTTTATTTGATTTACCAGGATGCGGCGACCGAACTCGACACATT
The DNA here is from genome assembly GCA_023459875.1 of Bacillota bacterium. Taxonomy (GTDB): domain Bacteria; phylum Bacillota; class Clostridia; order Oscillospirales; family Oscillospiraceae; genus JAEWRY01. The sequence continues at coordinate 215,507 of JAEWRY010000044.1, read as the reverse complement.
TCATTTTTTACGCATGGTAATATATGGGTAATATGAGTTTAGGAGGGTGGTTTTATGTCGCTGCTGCGGACGAAGAAGGGCCTTTTCGAAAGCAATAAAATACAGTATCTCCCAGTAGATGCCATTGCCCCCAATCCGGGCCAGCCAAGGAGACAATTTTCCGCCGCGGAACTGGACGAGCTTGCGGAGAGCATCCGGGAGCATGGGATTCTGCAGCCGCTTTCTGTAAGGCGCACAGAACGGGGATATGAGCTCATCTCGGGAGAACGGCGGCTTCGTGCGGCAAAGATGGCGGAACTTGGCGAGGTGCCCTGTCTGATTGTGGACGCGGACGCCTCCGAGAGTTACATATTGGCTTTGGTGGAAAATTTGCAGAGACAGGATCTTGACTTCTGGGATGAGGCGCTTGGAATTAAGCAGCTCATTACAACGTGCCGTCTTTCACAGGAAGAAGCGGCTCATAAACTAGGCAAGTCTCAATCCGCGGTGGCAAACAAGTTACGGCTCCTTCGGCTTCCTGAAGCGGTGCTGGAGCTGTTTCGCAGGAACGGATTGACAGAACGGCACGCCCGGGCACTCCTGCGTCTGCCCGACGAAGCCTCGCAGATACGGGCGGCGCAGCACATTGTCCGCCGCAAGCTTACCGTGGCCCAGACCGAAGCCTATATTTCCGCGCGCCTTTCCCCCTTGGCGGACAAGCCCGTCAGTCTCCAGAGGCCAACGTATGTCATAAAAGACGTGCGATTTTTCCTCAATACCGTTGTCAGGGGATTATCCCTGATGCAGTCGGCGGGCGTTGCGGCCCAATATGAAAGGCGGGATGCGGAGGATGCGATTTTACTGACAATACGGATACCTAAGTAATCCTTTCTCACTGTTTGCTCCGGTGTTTCACGTGAAACATCGGAGCGCTTTTTTTGTAAAACGGTTGAAAACAACGTCTGTTATGCGTATAATATAAGATACTGCGCAAACTACCGGGAAAGCGGGTCGCTTATGGCAAAGACGATCGCAATTGTAAATCAAAAGGGCGGAGTGGGTAAAACCACCACATGCGTCAATCTTGGCGCGGCGTTAAAGACGGTTGGCACGCGGGTGCTGGTGTGTGATTTTGATCCCCAGGGAAACGCCACGTCGGGGTTCGGGGTTGACAAAACGGCCGTTTCGCCTACCGTTTACGACGTTCTTATTTCGGGCGTCGACTGCAAGAAAGCAGTGATTGCCACTCCATATGCGGATATCCTCCCCGCGAACAAAGCGTTGGCTGGGGCTACGGTGGAACTCATCGGCATGGAAAAACGGGAATATCTGCTGAAAAATGCACTTGCTTCAGTGAAGGAAAATTATGACTTCGTTCTCATTGACTGCCCGCCCTCGCTGGAACTTCTTACCCTGGACGCTCTGTGCGCCGCAGACACGGTGCTTGTGCCGGTGCAGTGCGAGTACTATGCGCTGGAAGGACTTTCTGATCTGCTCACAACCATCCGGATCGTGAAAAGATCTCTCAACACCAAAATCGAGTTGGAGGGAGTGCTTCTGACCATGTTCGACGGAAGAACAAATCTCTCCATGCAGGTTGCGGAAGAGGTCAAGCGTCATTTCCCGGGCAAAGTTTACGCCTCAGTCATACCGAGAAACGTCCGGCTGTCCGAGGCCCCAAGCCACGGAAAGCCGGTGTCGGCATATGATCCGTTTTCACGGGGAACAGAAGCGTACCGGCTTTTAGCTTCGGAGATTATGGAACATAATATTTCTCAAGTAGAAAGGAATACATGACATGGCTTCTGAAAAAAGCTCAGGCAAAGGGCTGGGAAGAGGATTGGGAGCCCTTTTGGGCGACGCGGCGCTTCAGACCCAGTCACAGGGTTCGGTATCTCTTCCCATTTCGCAGGTCGAACCGGGACTAAAGCAGCCCCGAAAGAGATTTGATCAGGGGAGCCTGTCTGATCTTGCCGATTCAATCCGTGTACACGGCATCCTGCAGCCGATCACCGTGCGCAGGTTATCCTCCGGGTACTATCAGATTATTGCGGGGGAGCGAAGGTGGAGAGCGGCGAAGGAGGCGGGGCTCGGGGAAGTTCCCGCAGTTATTGTGGAGGCTGACGACCGGAAGGTCATGGAACTGGCGCTGATCGAGAACCTCCAGCGCGAAGATCTCAATCCGATGGAGGAAGCGACAGGCTACCGTATTCTGATGGAAGAATACAGCCTGACCCAGGAGGAGACCGCAAAACGGGTGGGGAAATCCCGGCCGGTCGTGGCCAATGCCATGCGGCTTTTGGCGCTTCCCCCGGAAATTTGCTCTCTGGTGGAGGAAGGCGTGCTTACTACCGGTCATGCCAGGGCGCTTTTGTCGCTGCCCTCGGCTAAAACGCAGATACGCGCAGCGCAACAGGTAATCGAAAAAAAGCTTTCGGTCCGGCAGACGGAAGAACTGGTAAAGAAAATTCGAAAGGCCCCGGAAAAGCCAGCAAAAATTCAGCCGCAGCAGAAACAACTGGCAATCTACCTGAAAGAGGCGGAAAAAAACCTCGCCACGCGCTATTCGCGCCGGGTAAAGATTGTGCAGGGAAAGAAGAAAGGAAAGATAGAACTGGAATACTACGACCAGAACGACCTCCAGGCCCTGCTTGACGCATTGGCGCCGGTAAGCGGTGGAGGGGAGGCTTCCCGATGAACGAAAACAAGGAAAGCGCCTCACATAAGAAAGAACCGGACGGGCACAAACCAAAAAAGCAGATGTCGGTGGTGATTTATCTCAGTATTTTGTTTCTTGCGGCCTTCGCCCTGCTTTTGCTGTCATACTTTATGCAGCAGAGAAACAATGCGGAAGTTCTCAGCGGCCTCAAGGAATCAGTCTCCGCGATGCAGTCGGTTCAGAGCCTGGAAACGGAGAAAGACGCGCTGGAAACGCAGATTGACAGCCTGCAGTCCCAGGTCGGCCAGCTTCAGAGCGACCTGAGCGCCATGACCGCCCAGCACGACACCGACAACAGTGAAAAGGACAAGCTGTCCAAGCAGCTACAGGCCCTGGATTGGCTGCGTGAGATCCAGGAGCTCTACGGGAAAAAATATTACAAGGCCGCCCGTGCTATGATTGAGAAATTCCAGAACTCGGGGCTTGAAAAATCCCTGCCAGATGAATCCCTGCACGCTTACGGCGGAAGCAACACAGAAAGTCCCTCGGAGCGATATGAGAGCATTGTCTCCGCTTTATACTGATTGTTTCACGTGAAACATTACCATTTTTATGAGGTGACACACCATGCTGGATATTAAAGTGATCAAGGATGATCCCGAAAAAGTAAAAGCCGGACTGCGGGCAAAAGAAGTCCCCTGCGACGCGGAGGTTGACCGCATCCTGGAGCTGGACAAAGCCAGACGGGATCTGATTTTCCTAAACGAAACACTGAAGGCGGAGCAGAATAAGGTTTCAAAGGCGATCCCGCAGATGAAAAAAACGGGCGAAGACGTTGCCCCGGTCTTTGCAAAGATGACCGAGCTCAAGGCGACCATAGCCCAGAATGACGAAAAACAGAGGGACATTGATGCCGAATACCGCACACTTATGCTCTCTCTGCCCAATCTGCCCGATCCCGATCTGAAACCCGGCGGCAAGGAGAACAACGAGCCCCTGCGCTATTACGGCGAACCTCACAAATTCGATTTCGAGCCTCAGCATCACGTGGATCTGTGCACCAATCTGGGCCTCATCGATTACCCCAGAGGCGTAAAGCTTGCGGGAACGGGATTTTGGATTTACCGGGGACTGGGCGCCCGGCTGGAATGGGCGCTGCTTAATTATTTCATCGACACCCATCTGGCCGACGGCTACGAGTTTGTGATGCTACCCCATATGCTGGAATACCAATGTGGCGAAACTGCCGGCCAGTTCCCGAAGTTTGCCGACGAGGTATACAAGATTCAGAACCCCACTGACGAGCGTACGCACTTCATGCTGCCCACCGCCGAGACGGCGCTCGTTTCCCTCCATCGGGACGAGATCCTGACCGAGGCCGAGCTGCCCCGCAAATATATCAGCTATACTCCCTGCTTCCGCCGGGAAGCGGGTTCCCACCGCGCTGATGAACGCGGAATGGTACGCGGGCATCAGTTCAACAAGGTGGAAATGGTACAGTATACCAAACCGGAAGATTCGGACGCCGCCTTTGAAGAGCTGGTCGGAAAAGCCGAAGCGCTGGTCAAGGGGCTGGGCTTCCACTTCCGCACGGTGAAGCTGGCCGCGGGAGACTGTTCCGCCTCCATGGCCCGCACCTACGATATCGAAATCCAGATTCCCTCCATGAACGGATATAAAGAGGTTAGTTCGGTTTCCAACGCCAGAGACTATCAGGCCCGCAGGGGCAATATCCGCTTCCGCCGCGAGGAGACGGGCAAGCCCGAGCTCTGCCACACACTGAACGGCTCCGGACTCGCCACCAGCCGGATTTTCCCCGCCATGGTGGAACAGAATCAGCTGCGCGATGGCTCAGTGATCATTCCTCAGGTGCTGCGTAAGTATCTGGGGGGTATGGAAGTCATTTCGGCTTCTCAAAAATAGAAGACTGCCTCAGACATCTTACGTCCTCCTTTTAGACGGGATATTGATGATCGGAATGGAAATGGGCCGAAGTGCAGGTGCGCGTCGGTCCATACAGGCAAAAGGAGAACTCTGATGAAGAAAATTACCGCGGGGCTGCTTGCCTTTATTATGCTTGTTGTGCTTTTTCCCGGTACGTTGGCCGTTACACAGGACCTCGCTGCCCTGTTTCCGGCTTTCCGCCAATATAAGGGATTTTCCGATGTGTCAAAAAACGCCTGGTATTATGAGAACGTTAAGCTCTGCTACGAGACCGGACTCTTAAACGGCGAAGACGCTTCGCGTTTCGACCCGAACGGGACGGTGACCCTTGCCGAGGCTGAAACTGTGGTTGCCCGGTTCCACCAGATTCTGAACGGTGGGAAGGGGAGACTTACATCTGTCCCCGCGAGCCTAGATCTGGTCTCGTTCCTTGATGAGGACGGCAAAAAAGCCGTTACTTTCGACCAGGCGGACAGTTGGACCTCCGGAGCGGGAGTACTCTACCTCCATTTTACCGGCGCGGGTCTCGAAACCCTTCGCGCCGGGGCAAATAAGACAGAGAAGCTCACCATGACGATCAGGGACAGCGATACGGGAAAAGACCAGAGCTATACAGGGGAGTACCGCTATATCACCGACAAAAGCCTTCTGGATAACGTCCCCTGGGAGGGTTATGTCTTCGAGATCCCGGAAGGATCGACTCTGAATCCTTTTAACCGGCTTGTGGCAATCCGCCTAATGGAAAACGACTTTGACGCTGTGAAAGACAAGTGGTATGCAGGTACACGGTGGTATTTGTGCCTTAATTACAAGGACTTTCAGAATGTCCAAACCGTTCATGAACTCTCGGAGATGTCATGGCGAAGCGAGCTCTTTTCCTACCTGGCCGCGGCGGTACCGGATAATTTACTTGCGGCTCAAAATACTGTTACAAAGCTGCCCGATACCACTGACGCCGCTGTACTGTCCTTTTATAATGCCGGAATTTTAAAAGGAATCGACGACTATGGGACCTTTGCTGGCTCGAAATCCCTGACGAGGAGTGAACTTGCGGCTATTCTATCCCGGCTGATCCGTCCGTCTCTGCGCCTTTCTTACTCGCTTAAGCCCTGTACGGAGGGTTACGCGCTTACACCTATCTCATTGGATACGTCCCGTTACGATGTGCTGAATTTCACCGTGAGCGATTATCAGCGGGCAGGACTGCTCTATCTGAGGGATAAGATATCCGGAAAGATGGGCGTTATGAATTATCGGGGCGTCTGGATCGTGAAGCCGGAAGCCTATGACAGCATATTTCCCTTCTGTTCCGACGGGATTGCCGCTGTCTGCCGGGACTCGCGATGGGGCTATATCAATCTGGCGGGATCAGAAGTTGTCCCCTGCATGTGGGCGGCCGTATCGGTCAGTCATGACGGGACCTTGCTCGGGGGGAATGGGACGGGCACCTTTACAGCATATGATACAAACGGCACCAAGGCCAATACAATTGCCGCGAATCTGATTTATTCCGATGCAACCGGGGGATATCTGCGCTTTACTGAGGGCGGCAAGACCGGCTATCTTAATCCTGACGGCTCCATTGCTTTGGCGGCCAGGTATTACAGCGGACAGCCGTTTTCAGAAGGCTACGCCGTCGTCAGCAACAGTTTCGCCCCCGCAAACGCGGCAAACGACAGCAGAAAATGGGGCGCCATTGACAGGACCGGCAAATTGGTTATCCCGTATAGTTATCAGTACCTGGGCCCGTTTTACGAGGGCTTTGCCTATTATATCTCAACTAACGGAAGCCGCGGATATGTGAGTACCGACGGAATGGAGCATACGCTCACCACCGGCGACCGGTATCCCTCCTATTTTTCCGGCGGCTACGCGTTCTATCAGGAAAACGGACTTGTGGGATACTTGGATACGAGCTTCAAAACGGTGGTTCCCGCCCTCTTTGAGGCCGCCGGACCGATCGTAAACGGACAGGCTCTGGTACAGAAGGACGGGATCATATATCTTCTTGCGATGACAGGTTAACGCGGAACGCCTCAAGCAACAGGAACCGATACGGACCTCAACAACGAAAAGGAGTTAACAAAATGAAAAAGACGAAGGGCTTTCTCGCTGAATTCAAGCAGTTCGCCATGAAAGGGAACGTAATGGATCTGGCCGTCGGCGTTATCATCGGCGGCGCCTTCTCAAAAATCGTCACATCGCTGGTAAACGACATCATCATGCCGATTGTAGGCATCTTTATCGGAGCCAATACCTTTGCCGGACTTTCCCTCGCAATCGGGCCTGCCGTCATCAATATCGGGCTTTTCATTCAGGCTGTCATCGACTTCCTGATTCTTGCCTTCGTGGTGTTTCTGATGGTACGCGCAATTAACCTGCTTCGCCGCAAGGAAAAAGCGCACGAGACACCCAAGGCTCCTCCCGAGCCAACGAAGGAGGAACTTTTACTTACCGAAATCCGCGATATTTTGAAGGCGGGAAAATAAATGAAGCGAGTTTTGGCGTGGATCGGGGTCATCTTAATGGTGCTGTTGGTGCTGGTTTATACCTACTCGATTGCCACCGGGCAGATTTTCAAGTGGTGACGACGTGAAGGATTTAATCGAGCAGGGTCTCGCGGAACTGAATCTCGAGGTTTCGAATGCGGCCGCGGAGCAGCTCTCCCAATACGGGCGCTTGCTGCTGGAGCAAAACAAGGTCATGAATCTGACCGCGATCACCGAACCGGACCAGGTGGTCGCCCTGCACTTTCTGGATTCTGCGGCGCTTCTGAAGGTCAACGACTTTAAAGAAAAGCGCGTAATCGATGTGGGGACCGGAGCGGGTTTTCCCGGGCTGGCACTTAAAATACTGGAGCCAACCATAAAGCTCACGCTGCTGGACAGCCTGGGAAAAAGGATCGACTGGCTGTCCGAGGCAGGAACCGCGCTGGGCACCCGAAACGTCGAGTACCTCCACGCCCGAGCGGAGGAACAGGGCCTTGTTAAGGGATACCGGGACGCCTTCGATCTTGTCACTTCCCGGGCACTGGCCGACATGCGCGTTCTCTGCGAGCTGTGCCTGCCTTATGTGAAGCCGGGAGGCTTGTTTATCGCCATGAAATCCGTCGAATGCGCCGAGGAGCTGAAGCTCGCGTCCAACGCTATAAAAACATTGGGCGGGGCGCTCGCATTTACCCGGGACTATAGAATTCCGGGGACTGAAATCACCCACAGAGCCGTGGTCATTGAGAAAAAGAACGCCACTCCGAAAGGATATCCCCGGCGGTGGGCAAAGATTCAAAAGTCGCCGCTATAGGCTCAGGAGGTTTTGCACAAAATATCATTGTGCTCTTCACACATTTATGATATGATATATTATCTATAACAGGAGGGCTGCCATGGGTACCGTGATCGTCGTCACATCCGGAAAGGGTGGCACGGGCAAGACATCTCTTACCGGAGGCGTGGCGTCCTGTCTGGCGGTCTTGGGGTATCGCGTCCTCTGCGTGGATATGGATATCGGACTGCGCAACCTGGACATTTCGCTGGGAATGACCGACCGGGCCCTCATGGATTTTACCGATGTGGCACAAGGCCGCTGCCCCCTTAAACGGGCCGCCGCTCCGCACGGGACCATCCCACGGCTTTACCTCCTTACCGCGCCGCTTTCCCTTCCCGTGCCGGGACCAGGTACGGCACAGATGAAACAATTTCTGGAGGATGCAAGAGAACAATTCGACTACGTCTTTCTGGATTCTCCAGCCGGCCTGGGAGAAGGGTTCCGTTTGGCGGTAGCCGGGTCGGACCGCGCGATTGTAGTTTCCACTACCGACGCTTCCGCACTTAGGGATGCGCAGAGGACGGTGGCGGAACTCACCCGGAGCATTCCCCGCATCCATCTGGTGATGAACCGTGTGAGGCCCCGGCTGCTGCGAAAGCTCCACACCACCATCGACGACGCGATGGATGCTGCCGGCTTGCCTCTTCTGGGCGTAGTGCCCGAAGATCCCCAGGTCCTTATCGCGGCCAATTCTGGTCTGCCCCTTATTATGGTGAGCCACAGGGGAGCGGCTACCGCCTATTTGAACATTGCCAGACGCTTAACAGGGCAAAAAGTATCTATCATGAAGATCAAAGAGAGAGGATGGAACTTATGAACATCGCGCTCATGAGCCATGACCGAAAAAAAGAGCTGATGGTGCAGTTCTGCATCGCATACTGCGGTATTCTGTCCCAGCATACAATCTGTGCTACCAACACGACTGGAAAGCTGGTAGCCGAAGCCACTGGACTGCCGGTGAGTTTATTCCTCTCCCACGCCCATGGAGGCAGCCAGCAGATCGGCGCCCGCATCGCCTACAATGAGATCGATATGGTCCTTTTCTTCTCCGACCCACAGTCCAACGATCTGGACGCCGATTTAAACTATATCACCCGGCTGTGTGACCAGTACAGCATTCCCTTTGCCACAAATGTGGCCACCGCGGAAATGCTGATTCATGGTCTGGAGCGAGGCGACCTTGACTGGCGCAACATTGTCAGTCCCAAAACGAAGCCGTTTACCGTCTGATTAGAGCCAAAGGAGTATGCGCTTTCGTCCCATGCTCTGGGATGAAAGCGCATTTCTGCGAAAGGAGACTCCAAAATGGAGCGTATGAAACCGCGAACCCTCTCCGGATTCATGGAGCTGCTGCCGGGCCGGCAGGCACAATTTGACCGCATGGTGGAAATACTGCGCAGGTCCTATGCCCTGTATGGCTTTACATCTCTGGATACACCCCTGATCGAGGCTACGGAGGTTTTACTTGCAAAGGGCGGCGGAGAGACCGAAAAGCAGATATACCGGTTTACGAAGGGAGACACAGACCTCTCCCTGCGGTTTGATCTCACCGTACCGCTTGCCAAATATGTAGCCCTCCATTACGCCGACCTCACCTTTCCCTTCCGCCGCTTCCAGATTGGAAAGGTTTATCGCGGTGAACGGGCACAGCGGGGGCGTTTCCGGGAGTTTTATCAGGCGGATATCGACGTCATCGGCGACGGAGCGCTGGATATCATCAATGAGGCGGAGATTCCCAGCGTCATTTACCGCACCTTTACCTCCCTGGGCCTGGAGAAATTCAAAATCCGGGTAAACAACCGCAAGATCCTTACCGGCTTTTATGCCATGCAGGGACTTTCGGACTCTTCCGCCGAGGTGATGCGCACGGTGGATAAGCTGGATAAAATCGGCGAAGACAAAGTGCGTGCTCTTCTGGTGGAATCCGGCATACCGGTGCCGGCTGCCGATGAAATTCTTTCCTTTATTTCCATTGGCGGCAGCAACAAGGAAGTGCTTGATAAACTGGAAGTCTATCGGGGCCGGAATGAGAGTTTCGACACGGGACTCTTTGAGCTCGCAACCGTCGTAAAGGACCTTGCCGCCTTCGGCGTTCCCGAGGACCACTTCGCCGTGGACCTCACCATCGCCCGCGGGCTGGATTATTACACCGGCACGGTATACGAGACGGTCATGACCGACCGTCCGGAGATCGGTTCCATCTGTTCCGGCGGGCGATACGATAACTTGGCGGAATATTATACAGAAAAAATACTCCCGGGCGTTGGAATCTCCATCGGGTTGACCCGTCTGTTCTTCGTTCTGGAAGACCAGGGCATGCTGAACGAGGAACTCACGACTGCTCCCGCAGACGTGCTTATTCTTCCCATGACGGAGGAACTGTCTGACGCTATTGCCCTGGCAACAACCCTGCGGGAAGCGGGGCTTCGGACTCAGATCTACGGAGAAAAAAAGAAATTTAAAGCGAAAGTGAGCTATGCCGATAAACTGGGCATTCCCTATGTGATTTTCCTTGGAGAAGATGAGATTTCGACAGGAACGGTTACGCTGAAAGCGCTTTCTTCAGGACAGCAATCCGTCCTGACCGCACAGGACGCCATAGAAGAAATCCGAAATGGGAATGCCGCGCGAAACACAGGGAAACCTATCCGGGAACATACACGATTGAAATGACCCAGCGCAAGAGCGCAAAGCCGATTCAGATACCCGAAGAACCGAAACTCAATGTAATATATTGATATATTATAACTATTTGGAGTTGATTAGAATGGACAATCTCAAGGGTTTTTGCCGCAGTGGATATTGCGGAACATGGCGCCTTACCGACGCAGGCAGGACCATCTCCGTTTGCGGCTGGGTCCAGAGGCAGAGAAACTTAGGTTCCCTTATTTTTGTCGACCTGCGGGACCGCACGGGGCTTTTGCAGCTCTCTTTTGGCGATGCCACCGACCGGACGGTTTTTGAGAAGGCCGCCGCGCTGCGGGGAGAGTATGTGGTGGCGGCCACGGGTCTCTTGCGGGAACGGGAATCTAAAAATCCCGATCTGCCCACCGGAGAGGTGGAACTCTATGTCTCCGAGTTGCGGCTGCTTGCCAAATCAGAGACGCCGCCCTTTGAGATTGTGGAAGACAGTCAGGTAAACGAGGTGTTGCGCCTGACCTACCGGTACCTGGACCTGCGCAGGCCGGACATGCAGCGCTCGATAGCTGCCAGGCATAAGATCACCAAGATCGCCCGGGATTATTTCGATGAAAAGGGTTTTCTTGAGATAGAAACCCCCGTGCTCACCAAATCGACGCCGGAGGGAGCGCGGGACTATCTGGTACCCTCCCGGGTCCATCCCGGGAAATTTTACGCGCTGCCCCAATCTCCCCAGCAATACAAACAGCTTCTGATGCTCGCCGGATTCGACCGGTATATGCAGATTGCCCGCTGCTTCCGGGACGAGGATCTTCGGGCCGACCGCCAGCCGGAATTTACCCAGATCGACCTTGAAATGTCCTTCGTCAACGAAGACGATGTTCTGCAAATTCAGGAAGGCTTTCTGAAACGGGTATTCAAAGAGTTTTTAAACGTTGATATCAAGACGCCGTTTCAACGCCTTCCCTGGCGGGAGGCCATGGACCGGTTTGGCTCAGATAAACCCGATCTGCGATTCGGTCTGGAGCTCGTGAATATCAGCGACCTGGCAAAGGACTGCGGCTTCAAGGTGTTTACCGATCCCGTGGCAAACGGAGGCTCCGTACGGCTCATATCAATCCCCGGCGGCGCTGAAAAATTCCCCCGCAAACAGGTCGACGCTTTGGTCGAGTTTGTAAAGACATATAAAGCCAAGGGGCTTGCATGGATCAAGCTGGGTGCCGACGGCACTACTTCCTCCTTCGCCAAATTCATGACCGAGGATGAGATGGCCGCGATCATCGGCAGGGCCCAGGCCAAAACGGGCGATCTGGTTCTCATTGTGGGTGATAACGACGACGGCATCGTTTTTGCCGCCCTTGGCGCACTTCGCTGCGAGGTCGCCAGAAGACTGGGACTCACCCGCAAGGATGATTATAAGTTCCTGTGGGTCACCGAATTTCCCATGTTTGAGTACTCCGAGGAGGAAGGCCGATTTGAGGCCATGCACCACCCCTTTACCGCGCCCATGGACGAGGATCTGGATAAGCTGGAAACCGACAAGAAGAACTGCCGTGCCAAGGCCTACGACATTGTCCTCAACGGCACTGAAATCGGCGGCGGTTCTATCCGCATCAACGTTCCTGAGATTCAGGAAGCCACTTTCCGTGCTATCGGCATGACCGACGAGATGGCCATGAACCGGTTCGGCCATCTGATCAACGCCTTCAAGTACGGCGCCCCGCCGCACGCGGGACTTGCTTACGGCCTGGACCGGTTGGTGATGATCATGATCGGAGCCGATTCCATTAAGGACGTCATTGCCTTCCCCAAAATGCAGAACGCCAACGAGCTGATGATGAACAGCCCCGATGTGGTAGATGCCAAGCAGCTGGACGAGCTCTCCATCGCAATCACCCGCGCTGAGTGAGAATAGAAAAAACACACCCGGCTCCAAGTTGTGGAGCCGGGCGTTCGTTTGTCCTGTTCTATTGATAGTTCTGATCCAATATCCCGATAATTTGGGCAACGCAGCTGTCGTCGCAGGAATTGATTAACGTCGCGCCCCAGTTCGCTACCTCGTCGGTACAGTTGCCACAGGCAAAAGGAACGGCCGAGACGGCCAGCATGGAGATGTCGTTGGGACTGTCACCCACGCAGTAGATATGTTCCCGGGAAATCTTCAAATAGTCGGCCAGCCACAGTACCATATCGCCCTTGGTGCTTCCTTTGTCGGTGAGCTCCAGAAGATGCCGGTTGGAAAAGATAGCCTCATACTGACTTCCCCACCGGCTCAGAATATAGACCTGCGTTTGCTCAAGCACCGCGTGGGCTTGCTCCAGGATCACTTTTGTCCATGGCACGGGCATTTCCCTGATGGGACACTCGGTGCCGGTGACCCCCACCCGCTCCAGATGGGCGCGGGTGACCTGATTGGGGTGATAGATATAGATGTCTTCTCCGTGATAAGCTTCAAAGCCCACCTCGGGAATATCGCTGACCAGAAGTTCCAGTCTCGTCAAGGTCTCTGGGCGCAGGAAAGTCTGATAGATCATTTTATTCGCGTTGAAATCGTAAACGGCGGAACCGTTGGAGAGAATCGCCGGCGCGTTCATGGGAATCTGTTCTTTTATGACCTGAGGGGCGAAGGTAGTGTGGGCTCTGCCGGTGGCAACGGTGAAATGCCCGCCGTTTGCTATGAAATACCGGATGGCGGTGCGGTTCTCCTCAGAGACTGAAAAACTCCCGCTGTAGAGGGTGTCGTCATAATCGCTCACCAGAAGCACGCCGTCAAATTTCCCCATAGAAACACCTTTTCTTTATTCCAGGTCTGCCCCCGTCAGATACTTGTTCATGGGCTTGTAAAGCAAAGCGGCAATGACAAGCGCAAGCACCGTATTGGGGAGCATATACACTCCGTTATATATAGCTGAATAGATCCAGGGAGTTGTCATGGTCATGCCGAGAAATTCCGCAGGCATCCACTCCGCCCAGATGGTTGCGCCGACGACATAGTGAACGAGGAACCTGGCGGCGCAGCCGACCACGATGCCCGGGAAAATACCAAGTTTCCTGCGGCGGAAGATTCCGGCCAGGCCCAATGCGGCAAAGGCCACGAAATAATCCCCGATCATGGACTGCCAGCCGAGGGCAAAGCCGCCGTCGAACATAAACTGCAGAGCGCCGAAGACAAAGCCGCCCATAAAGCCCGCGCCCAGCCCCCAGCGCACGGCGAAGAGCAGGATGGGGAACATGGCCAGAGTAAGGGAACCGCCGTTGAGTAATTCATAGAGCTTAATAAAGCTGAGGACCTGAGCGCCCGCAATCAGAACGGCGCCTTCGCAGAGCATACGGGTGGTTTTTCGCATGGAATCTTGTTTCATAGTCGTTTCCTCCCAAAAAATATACCGCAGCGCAAACCGGAACATGCGCAGTGCGGTACGAGCGAAACGACTTCATTGCCGAATCATCTTCCTACGCCGGCATTACCCGGATCAGGTTCCAAGGGACACGAAGCAGCGATACGCTTCAATCTCAGCCGGACTTGCGTCCAGCGCCCCCGTATTCGATTTTTGCTGTGGCTGTCACCATTATATCAGCCGGGCCAGCTTTGTCAAGACCAGCAGAAAATACTCGGGGAGAGGGCAGGTGACCGTGACTCTCTCGCCCGACCTGGGATGAACAAAGGAAAGGGTGCGCGCGTGGAGACATTGCCCGGCAAGGAAGGGCCATGGTTTTCCCCTGCCGTATACCGGGTCCCCCAGAACCGGATGTCCCAGCCAGGCCATATGGACCCTAATCTGGTGCGTACGCCCGGTTTCCAAACGGCACTGGACATGCGTGTAGCCGGGATAACGGGAAAGTACCTTCCAGTGGGTAACTGCCCTGCGGCCGTTTTGCCGGTCGACCGCCATTTTTTTTCGATTCACCGGGTGGCGGCCGATGGGCGCGTCCACCGTCCCTTCCTCTTCCTTCAGATTTCCAAGCACTACAGCCTCGTATTCCCGGTAAAGAGAATGACCCTCCAGCTGTGCGGCGAGAGACAGGTGGGCGGCGTCATTCTTGGCTGCGATGATCAGTCCAGAGGTGTCCCGGTCGATTCGGTGGACAATGCCGGGGCGCAGCTTCCCGTTGATTCCGGAGAGTGAAGTTCCGCAATGATATAACAGAGCGTTGACCAACGTGCCGTCCGGGTGGCCTGGAGAAGGATGAACCACCATTCCTACAGGCTTGTTTACCACAATCACATCCGCGTCTTCATAGACCACGTCAATTGGGATGTTCTGAGGAAAGGCGTCTATGGGTTCGGGCAAGGGCAAAATGACCTTCAGCGTATCGCCGAAGGTCATTTTATCATTCTTTTTAATTGCCTTCCCGTTCCGGGTAACAGCGCCGTCTTCCATGAGACGCTGGGCTTTTGCCCGGGTGAGACCCTCGGCAGAGCGCGCCAGAAAGCTGTCGGCCCGCTCGCCGTCCTTGTCGGCGGTGATGGTAAGGATAGTTTCTTCGGTCATTCTTTCTCCCATTTCGTGTAAAAGAAGAGCAGGTAGATACAAGTGGCTATGCCGCCGCATACGATGCAGATATCCGCTATGTTGAATACGGCAAAAGACATAAAGAGAAGGTCAAACATATCGGTGACGTACCCAATAAATGCCCGGTCAATGAAATTGCCAATGGTACCGGCAAGCAGCACGGAAAGGCACAGGCGTCCCGCCGAAGTGTCGACAATCCCTTTCGCCAGAACAATGATGATGGCAACCGACACAACAGCGGAAAGGACAGCCAGGATCCAGGTGTGTTTGGCAAAGAGAGAAAAGGCGGCTCCGGTGTTGCGGACATAGGTGAGCTGCACCAAATGAGGAATCAAAGGACGGCTGCCGTAAAGCGGAACATGAGTACGGACCAGGAATTTTGTGATCTGATCGGCCCCAACCAATACGGCAACGAGCAAAGCGTAGAGCATACTCAGTCCTGCTCCCCAACAACCGCGGCGCATCTCGGACAAAGTTCCGGGTGGTTCTCACTTTCGCCCACATGGTCGCTGTGCATCCAGCAGCGCACGCACTTGGGAGCCGGCGCGGAGGAAACCGAGACGGCGAGGCCTTCCGTTGTACCCGTAAACCCGCTGCCGTGAGCGCTTACCACATCCGCGGAGGAGACGATGCAAAGCTCGGCCAGATTGACGCCGCTGCAGGCTTCCAGCAGGGAGGGCTCGGTAATATAGAGCGTAACGTTGGCCTCAAGGGATTTACCGATGCGCTTTTCGTTTCTTGCCAGCTCCAGGGCGCGGTTTACGTCTGTGCGCAGGGCGATGAGCTTATCCCACTTGGCCGACTGGGCGGGGGAGAGGGCCAGAGTCTCGTCGTAACGGGGCATGTCGTTATAGAGAACGTTTCCGGTATCGGCTCGGCTGTCATGAGGCATAGCTTCCCAGATCTCTTCGCCGGTAAAAGCCAGGATAGGAGCCAGCATCCGCGTCATGCCGTCCAGTATGCGGTACATGGCAGTCTGCGCGGAGCGGCGGAATTTGGAATCCGTTCCGTCGCAATAAAGGCGGTCCTTGATGATGTCCAGATAGAAGTTGCTCAGATCGATGACGCAGAAGTTATAAACGGCACGGTAGACCACATGGAACTCGTAGACGTCGTAAGCGGTACGCACCTTTTTAACCAGCTCGTTAAAGCGGGAGAGCGCCCACCGGTCCAGCTCGGGCAGCTCTTCAGGGGCCACCTGATTGTCGGGGTTAAAATCGAAAAGGTTTCCCAGCATATAACGGGCGGTATTGCGGATTTTTAAATAAGCGTCGGAAAGCTGCTTCATGATTTCCTTGGAAATCCTCATGTCCTGCTTGTAGTCGGCGGAGGAAACCCACAGACGCAGCATGTCGGCGCCGTAATCCTTGATGATCTCTTCGGGGGCGACGGCATTGCCCAGGGATTTGTGCATAGCCCGTCCTTCGCCGTCCACCGTCCAGCCGTGGGTGATAATCTGCCGGTAGGGGGCGACGCCCTTGGAGGCGATGGAGGTGAGCATGGAGGACTGGAACCAGCCCCGGTACTGGTCGCCGCCCTCCAGATAGAGGTCGGCGGGGAACTGCAGCTCGGGACGCTGATCGAGGACGGCGGCGTGGGTGGATCCGGAATCGAACCAGACGTCCATGATGTCGCTTTCCTTGGTAAAGTGGTTGTGGCCGCACACGGGGCAGCGGAAACCCTCGGGCACCAGCTCGTCAGCCTCTTTTTCAAACCAGACGCTGGAACCTTGGTTGCGGAAGAGGCCCGCAACTCTATCAATGGTCTCGGGCGTCACAATGTCCTTGCCGCACTTTTCGCAGTAGAAGATGGGGATGGGAACGCCCCAGACCCGCTGGCGGGAAATGCACCAGTCGTTGCGCTCGGCGATCATGGAGACCATGCGCTCTTTTCCCCACTCGGGGAACCAGCGGATGTCGTCGCAGGCTTTGATAGCGGCGTCCTTGATGGCGTCAACCGAACAGAACCACTGCTCGGTGGCCCGGTAGATGATGGGCTTCTTGCAGCGCCAGCAATGAGGGTAGGGGTGGGTCATGACCTCTTCGGCCAGAAGGGCACCGCCCTCCCGCAGGACGGTCAGAATGACCTCGTTGGCTTTCTCGTAATAGAGCCCCGCGAACTGGCCTGCCTCGTCTGTCATGACGCCCTTGGAGTTGACGGGGACGATGACCCCGATGTGGGTACCGTGATTCTGATCATACTCGCGGCAGATGGCAAAGTCCTCGGCGCCGAAGCCGGGAGCGGTGTGTACGCAGCCGGAGCCGGCCTCGAGAGTCACATGGTCGCCGTTCATGACGACAGAATCCCTGTCGTAGAAGGGATGCTTCGCGGTCATAAGGTCAAACTCGCTACCCTTTAAGGTGGCGAGAGTTTCGTAGGATTCCAAGCCGGCGGCCTTGGCCACGGCGGGAGCCAGGTCCTTGGCCACAATATAGACCTCGCCGCTGGGCGTTTTCATAAGGATGTAATCGAAATTGGCGTTGAGGGAGATGCCCAGGTTACCGGGAAGAGTCCAGGTAGTGGTGGTCCAGATGACAAAGTAAGTTTTGGACAGGTCGGTATATCCGGAGAGCTTACCGTGATCGTCCTTCACTGCGAACTTCACAAAAATGGAGGTGCACTTATCGTCAGCATATTCAATTTCGGCCTCTGCCAGGGCGGTTTCGTCCTGTGGGCACCAATAGACAGGCTTCAGTCCTTTATAAATATAACCCTTTTCCGCCATGACGCCGAACACGCGGACCTGCATGGCTTCAAAATCGGGGCTGAGGGTCAGATAAGGATGGAACCAGTCGCCCACGCCCCCAAGACGCATGAATTCCTCCCGCTGCTTATCCACGAAGGAGAGGGCGTATTCCTTGCATTTTTCCCGGAATTGGGAGGTGGTGAGCTCTTCCCGCTTCACCTTTTTATTTTTGAGAATGGCGCTTTCAATGGGAAGACCATGGGTGTCCCAGCCTGGCACATACGGGGCGCACCAACCGGACATGTTCTTATACCGCACAATGATATCCTTCAGTATTTTGTTGAGTGCGGTACCGATGTGGATGTCGCCGTTCGCATAGGGAGGGCCGTCGTGAAGAATGAAGTTGGGTTTCCCCGCATTTTTCTTCATAAGGCTGCCGTAAATATCGGCCGACTGGAAGGCCTTGAGCATTTCCGGCTCCCTGCGGGGCAGTCCCGCACGCATGGGAAAATCGGTCTGGGGCAGATTGATGGTCTTATTATAGTCCTGAGACATGACGTCGTTCTCCTTTATTTCTGACAACGGAACCCGCCCCGACTTAAGCCGGAGCAGGTTCCGCCGCTGGTTCCATATATGCGCGGGTGTGAAGGTTACAACTCGTAATCCTTGCCGAACTGGAGATCTTCGAAGCGAATCCGGCGGGGGGGCTCGGCGTCCTGTTTCGAGGGCTGATCGGTAAGGTCAATGATCTCAAATTTGTTTTCTTTTTTGGGAGCCGGTTGTGAAACGGCGGAGAGCACGGGATCAAGATGAAGCTCTTTGGTATCCTCAGGATCCTCATCCGGTTCGTCTGTTTCGGCGGGTACAGCTTCCGCCACCAGTTTGGCGATCGATTCCTCAATATCGCTGGCGGTTTTTTCCACGGGATCGGCTTTTTGTACGGGCGCCGTAACCTCAGACAGACGATCGAGATAGTCTTGCTCCCTGCGGTACAGCTCCTGCAGCTTTTTGACAAAAGCCGCGGTGGACGCCTGAGCCGCCTCAAGACGCGCCTGCTCGTTTGCGATTTCCCTGCGGATATCGATCGTGCGCATCTGTGCCTCGCTTTCAGCCCGCTTTATGGCTTCGTCCCGTTTCCCTTCAGCCTCGGCTACCATGGCGGTTGCCATTTTCTGAGCGGAGAGCAGGGTCATACGCATGGCGTCCTCCGTGGCGCGGTATTCCTCCACCTTATCCACCAGCACCTTCATCTTGTTCTTCAGAACGGCACTTTCCTTGTAGAGGGTGGTGTAATCCTCGGTGAGAATATCCAGAAATTTGTCCACCTGAGCCATGTTGTAACCGCCAAAGGATGCCTTTGAAAAGGCATGCTCTGCAACTTCCTGAGGAGTAAGCATTCTATTCAGTCCTCCTGCCTATGTTGATCCTGCCGCCTGGCGATTCTATATGCCGGCCAAAACCGGCAACCGTGGCTGGGGATGCTTAGAAATACATTCCGTTATTCTCCAGCTCGTCAATCAGATCGCCCAGAATATCTACGTTGTAGGGAGTAATGATGTAGGTGGAAATGGCGACCTTTTTGATCTTTCCCTCTTTCGCGTAAGCAACGCCGGAAAGAAAGTCCAACAGGCGCCGTGCGATTTCCTTGTTCGTGGACTCCAGATTGAGCACAACGGTGCGCTTCTCACGCAGATGATCGGCAATCTCGGAAGCGTTTTCAAAACGTTCCGGCTTCACGAGAACCACCTGGAGCTGGGTGGTGGTGTGAATATTGACTACCTTGTTGTTGCGCCGCTCATTATCTGCAGGGGAAAACGTCCCAGCGGTATCTTTCATCTTTTCCCGTCCGCGCTCAGAACGGGATACCGGCTCTTCAAAATCTTCAAGTTCGTCCTCTTCCTCGTCCTCATAGGGACGGGCAAGACGCTTGAGTTCATCCATAAATCCCATTTCAGCAACCCCCAGTCTTTCATTATTGGTTAAAACTTCATTTGCCCGATCGGCGATCGGGGTCCAAAGAGGGCGGTGCCGACCCGGACCAGGGTAGCCCCCTCCCGGATAGCGTCCTCATAGTCGTCGCTCATGCCCATGGACAGGCAATTCACATTAGATACATTATCACGCATTTCATTTCTTATGTCAACAAAAAGGTTATGAGTAGCAGCGAAAAACGCACGATTATCACCCGGTTTTAATGCGGGAGGCGGTATGCACATAAGGCCGCGCAGCCGAACGCCTGCAAGCGCTGCCGCGCGCGCGGCAATTGCCCGGATTTCTTCGGGGGGAGCGCCTTCCTTGCTTGCTTCCCCGGCGATGTTAACCTCTAAAAGAATATCCTGTACAATTCCCAGTCCCTCGGCCCTTTTGCTTATTTCCTCCAAAAGCCGCATGGAGTCCACCGAATGTATCAGCTCTACCCGGCCTACCACCGCCTTTACCTTATTCGTCTGAAGATGTCCGATCAGATGGACCTGCGCTCCGTCGTATGCGAATGCTGCCAGCTTGTCTGTGAGCTCCTGCACCCGGTTTTCTCCGCAGACGGTGACGCCAGAGGCAATAACCCTCTTTACCGTCTCCGCCGTCTGGGTCTTGGTAGCCGCCACCAGCGTGATTTCCGCCGTATCACGGCCGGCCTCCCTTGCGGCGGCAGCAATCTTCTCGGACACCGCCTGAAACCGCTCCTCCAAACTTACATCCAACAGTTCTTCTGTCATCCCTATTGCACGACCTTTCCGTCGTAAAGTTCCTGAGAGGCGATCAGAACCATGTCACCCTCCCGTAAAATCCGCTTGGCGTCCTTGTCCGATGCGGCTTTCAGGAGATAATAATCATCGCCCTCCACAACAATATCGGCGGGTTTCCAGTCCGCGGTCACGCCGGTGAGCGTGTATACGCCGGTGACCTGACGCTCCGTCTCCGCTCCGGTTTCCTTGTCGGTTACGCTTTCGGTCACCACCCGTAGGGCTTTCTTCGGGACCCGGATGCCGGTGTAGTGACTAAATATGATATTTACCGTCTGGGCGCGCAGCAGTGTGGTCTGGGAGAGCTGCCGCGTGGAGGAGAGCACTACCGCCGCCTCGCCGTTCTCCGTCCCGCTGACGGATTCCACCTGCATGGAGACTTCGCCTGAAAAAGCGCGGGAAAAGCCGACGGATACCGTGCCGTACTTGGAGAGCCTTTCAGCGTCCTCCTGGGAGACAACGGTGGCCAAATACCACTTGGAGGAGGTAATGATCTTTCCAACCCCGTCTTTGCTGCCCGGAGCTTGTCCAGTCAGTGCACGCAGGGAAGAAGGGGTCAGACCAGCAAGGCTGCTGGGAGTCAGGAGGCTCTCATATCCATCCACCTGGGAGGAAAAAATACCGGTCAGAGAGCTTTTGAGATCGGTGGTATCCAGGGCGGCTTCAGCCTTAAGATTCTGAATCTCCTGAGAGGTCTCGGCAATCTGAGTCTGCACCCCGTCGTTCCCGTCTGAACGATAAGAGTATTCACGACGAAAAACAAGATTTTTTAAAGACACAGCTTCGTCGCTCACGCGGGCAAAATCCTCGGAGACGACGGAATATTTGAGACCGGCGATCGCCTCCACGATTTCGTCGTCCAGCTTGACGCTCTCCTGAACCTGGTCGGTCTCATTTGCGTAATAATTTAGCTGTTCCAGCTTCAGTTCCAGCGCGGTAAGCTGATGCTTGCGCTCCAGCGCCGCCTGATCACGATAAAAAACGGCTACGGTCTCACCGGAGGCGGCTTTTTCTCCCTCGTCCAAAAGCACGTCAAGAATACCATTTCCACCGGAAAGCACAGTTTCGTCCCGTACCAGCCAGCCGGTCGCCTCCACACCGTCGTCCATCGTATACAGGTAAGCCAGAACCGAACTGTACGGTCTGGACAGGCTCCGCCATATCGCGCCGCCCAAATAAAGAAGCACAACAGCGAAAAGAAGCGACATAACAATTTTAGTGACAACGGTACCCTGCTTCATGAAAAAGCCTCCGGCTCATGGCCTGTGGTAAATGGGAGAGAAGGTCTCTTATCCCCCGGTAATGCGCGTATCCGTCGGGCTGCGCCCCGCTTTCTGCGGCGGTAAAGCGTCCTCCTCCGGGCTCAGATCCACCGGACGTTCCGGTATAATGGTTGAGATTGCGTGCTTGTAGATCATCTGCTGTTTGCCGTCCGTGGTAAGTACGACAGTGAATAAATCGCACCCTGTCACCAAGCCCCGCATCTGAAAGCCGTTCATCAAAAACAGCGTGACGGGGAGCTTGTCCCGGCGCACCCGGGAAAGCAGCAGATCCTGAAGTTGGTTCGTCTTTGTCAAAATAAATGCACTCCCTTTTCTCTTTAAGTGCACTTATCGTAAACCATATTCTTCCAAATAAGCGGTCGAATTTTGGACTGCCTGCGAAAAAACCGGCGCAGTATCCCAAAGGTGCCAATGAATCTCTTTATTTCGCCTGAACCAAGTCAGCTGGCGCTTGGCATACTGCCGGGTGCGAAGCTTGATTTCTTCCATGGTGCGCGCCAATTCGCCCTCCTGGCGGAGCGCGGCGGCAATTTCCTTATAACCGATGGCCTGCATGGCGGTGCAGTCCCCGGGAACGCCGGAGGCAAGCAGCCCCCTTACCTCGTTCACCAGGCCGGAGGAGATCATTTCGTCCACTCTTTTGTCAATTTGAGCCCACATGTCCTCCCTACGGGCAAAAGAAAGTCCCAGGGTGACGGCGCGGTAACGCGGCGGAATTTCCCGCGTGCGCGCGTCGTGATCGGAGATGGTACGGCCGGTCTCGTGCCATACCTCAAGCGCGCGGATAATCCGTTTTTCATCCCCAATGGGCAGTCGGGACGCCCGTTCCGGGTCAATGCGCATCAGTTCTTCGTAAAGCACCTGCATACCCTCGGTCTTTGCCCGCTCCTGAAGCTGCCGGCGCCACGCGCCGGTAAAGGGTGCGAAGTCCCTGCCGGTCACTAAAGCGTCGATATACAGTCCCGTACCGCCTACCACGATGGGGAGTTTCCCCCTGGAGAGGATATCCTCGGCGCAGGCGGCGGCGGTTTGGGCATACCGGGCCACGGACCAGTTCTCCCACGGGTCGGCAACGTCCAGCAAATGGTGGGGGACCCCGCGCCGTTCATCCGCAGATGGCTTGGCGGTGCCGATATCCATGCCGCGGTAAATTTGCATAGAGTCTGCCGAGATGACTTCGCCGCCAAAACGCAGGGCAAGCTCCACACCAAGCCTGGTTTTACCCGAGGCGGTGGGTCCGCAGATCACAAGTATGGCAGGGGGCACGCGCCGCACCGTCCTTTCCTTTTGCACAGAGATTTCTTCTTATGTACGTTTTATCTGCTTTTCAAGCTGGGCTTTCGTGATCTCTATCGCCACCGGCCTGCCGTGAGGGCAGTACTTTACGCCGCCCTCCATGACGGCAGCCGCCACCTTCATAAGCTCGGACTCGTCATTTTTCTGTCCGCCCTTGATGGCAGCCTTGCAGGCCATGCTGCGAAGCAGCGCGTCCCTTGCAGCGCCGGGGTCCGCTGTTCCGGTGGAAAGAAGAGAAGAAGCCAGTTGGGTGAGTGCGGGAACGATTTCTCTGGCGGCAAGATCTCCGGGAGCCCGCCGCACCAAGAAGGCGCCGCCTCCGAAATCCTCCACTTCAAATCCGAATTCCTCAAGCAAGGGGAGCTGTCCCAGAAGGGCTGCGCCCTCCTCCGCCGGAGGGGTAAAGACGGCTGGAACCAAGAGCTGCTGGGACATGGGAGAATAATTTGAGGCCCGGAGCCGGTCGAAATTCATCCGCTCGTGAGCCGCGTGCTTATCGATGAGCAGTATTTTATTTCCCTGCTCCACGATGATGTAGGTGGAGAAGGCCTCGCCCAGCATACGCCACGGCTCGGGAGCGACGCCGGCGGGAGGGGGGGCCGGGTTTGCTTCCCGGGCTGGAACCGGCGCCGCCATTTTTTCAGGCGAGTAAATAGAATCGCCGTATTCTTTATTGCTACAGAGCTCTCTGTTGAGCTCGGTTATGATGTGCTCTGCTTCCGCTGTTGGAGCGGCATGACGCGCATCGTCGGCTCCCTTCGGATAACCGTGCGGCGGATTCGACTGCCTCGGTGAGATAGGACGAGCCGCCTGCCGTCCGGCGGCAGCCGGCGAAAAGTACGCGTCTGCCGCCGTCTGCGGGTGCATGGGGTCGTGAAAGACCAATACGGTCTGATGAGACTCTGCGGTATCCTGCTTGACCGAAGCGGCGGCTGCGGATGGAAGCACCGCGGCGGGGCGGGAAGTTTCCCTCGTCAGCGTGGAGAGGACGGCATAATACACCGCGTCGAAGAGCTGTTTTTCTGAGGAAAATTTGACCTCGGTTTTGGTGGGATGGACATTTACGTCCACATTGCCGGGGCGGGTGTGCACATGCAGCACGCAGCCGGGGAATTTCCCCACCATTTTCTGATTCTGATAGGCCTCCTCCAGGGCGGCCTGCATCACGCGGGATTTAACGTACCTTCCGTTTACGAAAAAGTGCTGGTAGCCCCGGGTGCCCCGGCAGCAAACCGGCAAAGAGATGAAACCGGTGACCCCGATGGGCTCTCCCGCCGCGTTCACGTGGATAAAACCGAGGGCCATGTCCCGGCCCAGCACGCTGTACATAGCCGTGCGGAGCTCTCCGTCTCCGGCGGTAAGAAGCTCCTCTTTTCCGTCCCTGAGGAACCGGATCGATACTTCCGGATGGGAGAGGGCCAGCCGCTGGATCGCCGAGAGCACCGCCGCCCCCTCGTAGACATCCCGCTTGATGAACTTAAGCCTTGCCGGCGTATTGTAGAAAAGATCGCGCACCACGAGGGTCGTTCCCTCCGGGCAGCCGGCCTCTTCCTGATCCATGAGCTTTCCGCCTTCCAGCGAAAGGGAAGCCCCCAGCGCTGTGCCGGGAATCCGTGTGATGAGGGTGATCCGGGAGACGGCCGCAATGGCGGCCAGTGCTTCGCCTCGGAAACCAAGCGTTCCGATGGCTTCCAGATCCCGTTCGGTGCGCAGCTTGGAGGTTGCATGGCGCAGAAAGGCCACAGGGGCGTCTTCGGGTTCAATGCCGCAGCCGTTGTCGGTGACCCTGATCAGGGTCATCCCTCCGTTCTGAATTTCCACCGTCACGGAGGAGGCTCCGGCGTCGATGGAGTTTTCCACCAGTTCCTTCACCACCGAAGCGGGCCGCTCCACCACCTCGCCCGCGGCGATCAGGTCCGCCACATGAGGGTCCAATTGTTTGATTTTTGCCATGGCAGCCTCCGTCGGATGAGTTATTTGCCCGTATATAATTTCCGGGCTGGGGGATCAAAGCTTTTGTCTCAATTTGTAGAGGAGATTCATCGCCTCGATGGGCGTCATAGTTTCCACCGAGGTGCGGCGCAGGATACCCGCCACTTCGGAGGCCCCCATGTCTTCCAGGGAGAGCTGCGCGTCGCAAGAAACAGCGGGTGCGGCGGCAACCTTGCCGTTCTCCCGCTCAAGTTCCTCCAGAATCTCTTTCGCCCTGTTTATGACCTTTCCCGGCACACCGGCGAGCTTCGCCACCTCAACGCCGTAACTCTGATCGGCTCCTCCCGGTATGATCTTGCGAAGGAAGACAACTTCTCCGTTTTTCTTTTTTGCCGCGGCGTTGTAGTTCTTTACGCCGATGAGCTGACCTTCCAGGCAGGTGATCTCATGGTAGTGGGTGGCAAAAAGAGTCTTGCAGCCCAGCCGCTTTTTGTCGGCGCACCATTCGAGCACCGCACGGGCAATCGCCATTCCGTCGTAAGTAGAGGTGCCCCGGCCGATCTCGTCCAGGATGAGAAGGCTTTTGGAGGTGGCGTGCTTCAGGAGCTCTGCCACCTCGGTCATTTCCACCATAAAGGTGGACTGGCCAGCCGACAGATCGTCCGAGGCGCCGATGCGGGTAAACACCCGGTCCACTACGCCCACCCGGGCACTTTTCGCCGGGACAAAGGAGCCCATCTGAGCCATGAGGACGATGAGAGCCACCTGCCGCATGTAGGTGGATTTGCCCGCCATGTTGGGGCCGGTAATGATGGCGACCAGATTTCCTTCCCCGTCCATCCGGGTGTCGTTGGGGACAAAGAGGGAATTCCTAAGCATCCGCTCCACCACCGGATGGCGGCCCTC
This sequence comes from Bacillota bacterium, assembly GCA_023459875.1. Lineage (GTDB taxonomy): Bacteria > Bacillota > Clostridia > Oscillospirales > Oscillospiraceae > JAEWRY01. The sequence goes on along the minus strand of JAEWRY010000044.1, from coordinate 189,603 downwards.
GGAAATCTCCAGCCGGTCGGAAAGGTCGACCTCAGGCATACAGTAGTTGTTTTCCGCAGCCGCCGCGGCAAAGGAGGTAAGCACGTCCACCTGCGAGACCGCGGCTGCCGAGCGCTGGATCGCCGCCACATGGGCCGCCGCTTCTTCCCGCAGGGCGGTGAAGAGCTGAAACTCCAGTGCGGTCAGCTTGTCCTCGGCAGAGAGGATGGTATGCTCCAGTTCCTTTAATTCCTGGGTAATATAGCGCTCGCAGTTGGCGAGGGTCTGCTTGCGGATAAAGTCGTCCGGCACCTGCCCGAAATAGCTTTTTGAAACCTCCAGATAGTATCCGAACACCTTGTTGTAGCCGATCCTTAACGTCTTAATACCGGTGCGTTCCTTTTCGCGGGTCTCGATGGCGGCCACCATGCCCTTGCCGTTTTGCATAATGTCCCGCAGGTAGTCCACATCGGCGTTAAATCCCGCGCGGATGAAGCCGCCCTCCCGTACCGAAAAGGGAGGCTCGTCCACCAGCGCGGTGAAAATTTTGGTGCGCAGATCGTAGAGATCGTCCAATTCCTCCCGCAGGGAACCCAGCAGAGGGGAACTCACCTTTTCCAGAAGGGCGCGCAGCTCGGGGAGCTTTCCAAGCCCCGCGGCCAGGGCGACCATGTCCCGCCCGCCGGCGGTGCCGTAGACGATGCGGCCGATGAGCCGCTCAAGGTCCGGAACCTCCCTCAGGCAGCGGGCGAGCTCCTCCCGCACAATCGCGTTCTTCACCAGCGCCGACACCGCCGACTGGCGGCGGGCGATGGGCGCGGGGTGAAGGAGGGGCCTTTCTATCCATGTCCGGATAAGCCGGTGACCCATGGGAGTTTTGGTCTTGTCCAACACCCACAGGAGGGATCCTTTTTTTTCCTTGGTCCTCAGGGTTTCGGTGAGCTCCAGGTTTCGCCGGGCATTCAGATCCAGTTCCATGTAGAGTGGATTTATTGAAAGATTATATACAAGCTTTGTGATGTGGGAGAGGTCGGTTTTCTGGGTATCGTAGAGATAGAAAAGAAGCCCACCCGCCGCACGGTTGGCAAACTCCTTTTGGTCCTGTTCCGCGCCTGAGAGATCAAAGCCGTTGCTTAAGTGCTCGGAGAGGGTCGCCTTTGCTGCCTCGGGGGCAAAAGGCACATCCCCGGCGTTCTCGCAGCGGCAGCCGAGCCGGTCCTCCAGAAAATCCCGCAGAGCGCTGTCTTTCCATGATAGATCGGAAAGCACCGCTTCACTGGGGGAGTAAGCGCCGAGAATATTGCGAAGGTGCTCCCCGCGGTCCTCCCCGGTAAAAGCAGTGGCGGAAAATTCCCCGGTGGAGAGATCGCAGAAGGCTATGCCGACCGTCTCTTCGTCCTGGCAGACGGCTGAAATATAATTGTTGCGTCCTTCCTCCAGCATAGAAGCGTCGATGACCGTGCCGGGGGTGACAATCCGGATGATATCCCGGTCCACGAGGCCTTTGGCTAGTGCCGGATCCTCCATCTGTTCGCAGATGGCTACCTTGTAGCCCTTGGCGATGAGGCGGGCGATATAGGATTCAGCAGAGTGGTAAGGCACACCGCACATGGGAGTGCGGTCCTCCTCCGGTTTGCCCCGGTCTCTGGTGGTAAGCGTGAGGTCGAGTTCTTTGGAGGCAAGCTTCGCGTCTTCCTGAAACATCTCGTAGAAATCTCCCAGGCGGAAGAAAAGGAGACAGTCCGGGTAGCGTTCTTTGATATCCAGATATTGCTTCATCATGGGCGTTGCTTCTGCCATGACGGGACCTCCTTTATTCTTCTGCCAGCGTTCCAAAAAGCGCCCAGGTGGAGGCGTCGGTGATTTTCAGCCTGACGAAACACCCCAGAAGAGAAATGTCCCCGGTAAGGTGGACCAGCCTTCCGCCCTCCGTACGGGCGTTCAGGTTGTTGCGGGGGTCGTCCGAGAGTCCGTCCACCAGACAGGTAATGGTGTGTCCCACATAGGCCTTGTGCCTCTCGGCAGAAATCTCGTTTTGGAGATTCACCAGCCGGTCAAAATTAGCGGCTTTTTCCCCCCTTGAGGCGGGGTCGGGGAGCTTCGCGGCGGGAGTTCCCTCCCGCGGGGAGTAAATAAAAGTAAAAAGCGCGTCAAAACGCACCTCGTTCACGAGAGATAGAGTATCTTCAAATTCTTCATCTGTTTCGCCGGGGAAACCCACAATCACATCCGAGGTGAGCACGATATCGGGGATCCGCTCCCTCAGGGCTTTCACCTTGGAGAGATACTCTTCGCGGGTATACCCCCGGTTCATGGCGGCAAGCACCCGGTTGTTGCCCGCCTGGAAGGGGAGGTGGAGGCTGGGAGCCACATGGCGGCAGGCGGCCATCGCATCAAAGAGCCGGAGAGAGGCATCCTTCGGGTGGCTCGTCATAAAGCGGATGAGGTACTCACCCGGAATTTCATCGATCCTTTGAAGCAGCCCGGCAAAATCAATTTCACCGTCCAAATCTCTGCCGTAAGAGTTGACGTTCTGGCCCAGCAGGGTTATTTCTCTATATCCGGATGCAACAAGCTCGCGAACCTCGTTTAAAATGGTCTCGGGGTCCCTGCTGCGCTCTCTGCCCCGGACATAGGGCACAATGCAGTAGGAGCAGAAATTATTGCACCCGTACATGATCGAAACCCACGCCTTGATCCCGTTTTGCCGTACGATGGGAATGCCTTCGGCAATGGAGCCGGGGTCGTCGGTGATATCGAAAATTCGGCCCCTGCGCTTCTCCAGGCGCCAGAGCAGCTCAGGAAATCTCCAAAGGGCTTGGGGGCCAAAAACCAGATCCACATGGCGAAAGGAGTTTTTGACCTTGTCCACTACGTGGGGCTCCTGTATCATGCATCCGCACAGGCAGATAATCTGATTGGGATTTTTCCGCTTGGTATGGGTAAGCGCACCAACATTGCCCAGAATCCGGTTTTCTGCGTGTTCCCGGACAGCGCAGGTGTTGATCACAATAACAGCAGCATTCTGCTCGTCGCCCGTGAACTCGTACCCCATTTCGGCCAGGTAGCCGCGGATACGCTCGGAATCGGCTTCGTTCTGCTGACAGCCGTATGTGTCGACGAAGGCGAGGGGCGATACGGGCAAGGAGGCGTTTTTTTCCTTGATCTCGGCGCAGAAAGAGCGCTGGCGCAGTATTTCTTCAGGGGAAATCCGGCTGGTCTCTCGATTCAAAATAATTCCTCCACAGGAAATAGATTTTCAGATTATTGTATCATTTTTCATTAAAAAAGGCAAGGGAGAACCGGGATGAAAGGAGCTTTCGTGCTTGTCATTGACTGCTGCGCTCGATTGGTGGTATAATAAACCATTGTGTGGGCAGGAGTGTATTCCCTGCAAACGTTGTTTTTTAATAAAAAAACACTTCACCCTGGCCCATAACCCCCGATCAGGAGGCGAAAACACATGAAGCGGCTGATTATAGAACAACAGGCGATCAAACATAATGCGGACGTGATAAAAGGAAAAGCGGGCTCCGCCGAAATTTATGCGATTCTCACCGGAGACGCTTATGGCGCCGGTCTTACCGAAATGGCCGACCTGTTGCGTTCGGTCGGCATCGGACGCTTTGCGGTCTCAGAGCCAGACGACGTGGAGGCCCTGCGGCGAAAAGGTTTTGTGGAGGAAGAGATACTGATGCTCCGCTCCACGACCGACTGTGCGGAGCTTGAACAGCTTGTGGATTCAAACGCGGTATGCACCATCGGCTCCTATGATACCGGAGTGGCTTTGAACGCTCTGGCCGAAAACCGTGCCACCGCAGTGGAAGCACACCTGCAGATCGATACCGGCATGGGGTTTGGCGGTTTCCTTGCGGATGAACCGGACAAATTCCTCTCCATGTACCGCTACCTTCCCAAAGTGGCAATCACAGGAGTGTATACCCAGCTTCACCGGTCGGGCAGGAACAGAAAGTCGGTCACGGCACAGCTTCAAAAATTTTCTTCCGCGCTGGAATCCATCCGCGCGGCGGGTTTTGAAACCGGCATCGTCCACGCCTCGGGGACTGACGCGCTGCTGCACAGGGCGGAAGCGTCGCTGGATGCTGTGATGGTGGGCTCCGCTTTTGTAGGCCGGGGCGACCGGGAGAGGGACGATGCACTGACACGCGTCGGCTACGGCGAGGCGGGTCTGGAAGAGATCCGCTGGCTTCCGAAAGGCCATACCGTGGGGACCTACACGCAGATAACCCTTCACAAGCCGACTCGGGTTGCCGTGATCCCGGTGGGCAGTCAGAACGGTCTGGGGATTGCCTGGTCACGCTGCGGCGGATTTTGGGACGCGGTTTACCGCTGGTGGACGGAGCGGCGGATGGCGGTTCGCATCGGCGGACAACGTGTGCGTATCATTGGACGCATCGGCAAAATGGAGACCGTTTTGGATGTGACCAACATAAAATGCTCTGCGGGAGACGCGGCAGTATTTGATCTTGACCCCATGTATGCCCGGGGGCTTCCTTTTATCTATCGGTAAATCGAGCGGCAAAACGGGGCCTTTAGTCGTCCCATATTCAGCGAGGTGAGAGCGTGCGTGCGGTAGTGACAAGAGTAACATCGGCATCGGTCGCGATTGATGGCATCGTATGCGGCGCCATCGACGGAGGCTTCCTGGTCCTGCTGGGGGTAGGCGTGGGAGATACCGAGCGCGAGGCGGTAAAACTTGCGGATAAATTATGCAATCTGCGGGTATTTGAAGATGAAAACGGCAAAATGAATTTGAACCTGAAGGCGGCGGGCGGAAGCATTTTAGTGATTTCCCAGTTTACCCTTTATGGCGACTGCCGCCAGCGGCGGCCCGGATTCACGGGAGCCGCCAGGCCCGACGTAGCGATTCCACTTTACGAATTGTTTATGGCGGAATGCTTCAAGCAGGGATTCCGGGTGGAACACGGCAGATTCGGCGCCGATATGGCGGTGAGCTCGGTGAACGACGGGCCGGTCACGCTTGTTTTGGATACGGATGCACTATAAAATATAGCTGTCAGTACGCAATATATTAGATGAAATCCTCCGCAGGAACGGCAGAGGCTTTCCTGTCTACAGACGGAGATTATCAGATTTGGGCCGAATATATCATCGGCGAGCAATTATGAATGAGGTGTGTTTATGTTTATCAATGTCATGCAGCTTGGTCCCTATGGAACGAATTGCTATGTTTTCGGCGATGAGCAGGCGGGCGTGTGCGCGCTGGTGGACCCGGGCGACGAACCAAAAACGGTAATCAGCCAGGTGAAGAAAACCGGGTTGCCGTTGAAAGCCATCTTTCTTACCCATGGTCACCAGGACCACACCGGCGCGGTTAAGGAAGCGAAAGCCGCTTTTCCAGGAGTGCCCGTCTATCTGCACGATGCCGACATAGCTGCGTCTAAACTGCGGGGATCCCTGATGCCCGACGTGGGCGAGCGCACCGTCTCTTACAAGGATGGCGATGTTATTCCGCTGGGGAACCTCTCCATCAAGGTGCTCCACACGCCCGGACATACGCCGGGCGGCGTGACACTCCAGGTGGAGGATGTCCTTTTCACCGGGGACACTCTGTTTCGCTCCTCCATGGGACGCACCGATTTCCCGGGCGGAAGCTATGATGAGATCATGGCGTCTCTCCGGCAGCTTGCCGCACTTCCCGGAGATTTCAAGGTCTGTCCCGGACACGAAGGACTCTCCACCCTGGAAAGGGAGCGTAAGAACAATTACTATATGCGGGAAGCGATGAACAGCTGAGCAATGAAACTCTACTTTCGCGGACACGACTATAAATATGCGGTGGAGCAGTCCATGCTGACTCTGTTCCCGGGGGAGCGGCCGGAATATCCCCTGACGCCTCCAGAGACCGGTGATAATGCGGCCCGCATTACCCTTTCCTTCGGAAAACGATGGGCTACCGCAGCCGCGGAGATCACCTGGAGGGGAGAGACCCATCGCCGGGCTTGCCGGACAAGCCTCCCGGGTCTTGCAGGACAAGTGGAAACCGACAGGGCGCTGCAGCACATCGTAAAACTTTCTTTTTACAGGACCGCCACCGATCTTTTGGGCCGGGAGCCCCCCTGGGGCGCGCTCTCCGGAGTAAGGCCGGTCAAGCTTCCTACGAGAGCTATGGAGCAGGGCGCCACGGAAAAAGAGGCGGAGAACATGCTTTGGCGCGATTACCGGGTCTCTCCCTTGCGGCGGGAGCTGGCGATGGACTGTGCCCGGGCAACTCTCCAAGCGAAACGTTCCCTCGCGCCGAATCATGTGTCCCTCTATGTGGGCATTCCGTTCTGCCCTACCCGGTGCGCTTATTGTTCCTTTATTTCCGCCGACGTCACCCGGTCGCTCAAACTGGTGGAACCCTACCTGGAGGCGCTTTATTCTGAAATTGACGCCTCCGGCGCCGTTCTCCGGCGGGCGGGGGGACGGGTGCGGACGGTCTATATCGGCGGAGGGACCCCCACGACACTGTCTGCGGTGCAGCTTCAAACCCTCATGGGCAGGATAGCTGCCGCCTTTGACCTGTCCCAGTGTGTGGAATATACGGTGGAAGCCGGCCGGCCCGATACCATTATAGCTGAAAAACTCGCCGCCATAAAAGAAGGCGGCGGGAACCGCATCTCGGTCAACCCTCAATCCATGGAGGATGTGGTTTTGGAGGCCATCGGCCGGGCCCACAGAGCCGAGGATATCCCCAACGCCTGCGCGCTGGTCCGCCGGTCGGGAATCCCTATCATGAATATGGATCTCATCGCGGGACTTCCGAAGGACACACCCGAGACCTTCCGGACCTCTCTGGACAAAATCCTTGCCCTAAAGCCGGAGAATGTCACCGTTCACACGCTGGCCCTAAAGAAAGGGTCCCGCCTGATGGAGCAGAAAGACGTGCTGCCCGAGGGCTGCGACGTGGCCCGTATGCTGGACTACGCCTGGGGCACCTTACGGACAGGGGGCTACAGTCCCTATTATCTCTACCGGCAAAAATTTATGTCGGGTTCCTTTGAAAACGTTGGCTGGTGCGTTGAGCATACTGAAAGCCTCTACAATATCTGCATGATGGAAGAGCTACACTCCATCCTTTCCCTTGGCTCGGGAGGAGTTACCAAGCTGGTCTGGGAAGATGGCAGACAGATTTCCCGCCATGCCAACCCCAAATATCCCCAGGAGTATATCCGCAGTATTTCCCATATCATAGAGGGAAAGGAGAATCTGGTATGGCTTATCAATTAGAAGAGATCAATTTCCGTGTCCGGGAGGATAAGGTGGGTTTCATGAAGGAATGCGACTGTGATTTCCAGAAAAAAGTCGCTTCCGTTGCCGATCATATTTTGAAAAACATGCCCAGAAGTCCCATCGTTCTTCTCTCAGGACCTTCCGGCTCGGGCAAAACCACGACTGCCCTTAAAATCGAAGAAGAGCTGGAAAAGCGCGGCGTGAATACGCACACTATTTCCATGGATAACTACTTCCTTAACTTAAACCCCAAAACGGCGCCCCGGACGGAGGACGGCTCAATAGATTTTGAGTCCCCGAAAATCCTGGATACCGAACTTCTGTCCTTGCATTTTGCAGCGCTCGCGAGGGGCGAGGAAATTATTGTACCTAAGTATGAATTCACCAGGCAGATGAGAAACGACGCGCGGGGCAGGCCTCTGCAGCTGGGGAAAAACGAGATCGCCATCTTTGAGGGGATCCACGCGCTCAACGACGATATCGCGGGCCGTAATCCTTTGGCCACCACGCTTTATATCTCCGCCCGGTCCGAAATCTATGAGGGACGGGAACTCCGGTTCAAGGGCACCTGGATGCGCCTTACGAGGCGCGCGGTGCGGGATTTTAACTTCCGCGGAACAGACATAGCATCCACGATGGATATGTGGGCAAACGTCCGCCGGGGAGAAAAGCTCTATATTTCCCCGTATAAGAGCAAGGCAAGCATTGTTTTCGACTCCTCCCTGCGATATGAAGTCCCTGTAATGAAGCATTACGCAAAGCCGATGCTGGAAGCGGTGCCCTCGGAGAACCAGCGGCGGGGCGAGCTTCTAAGCCTCATTTCGGCATTTGACTATTTTGAAGCCATTGACCCGCAGCTGGTATCCAAAGATTCCATCATCCGGGAATTTATTGGCGGAGGTAATTATAAGTACAAATAAGTTTTATATATAAGAAAGGAAGCACAATTTATGGCAGAATCCTGTACCCATGATTGTTCCTCGTGCGGCGAAAGCTGTACGGAACGAAAAAAGCGTGAGGACTTTCTCGTCCCCGGCAATACCATGTCCCACATCGGAAAGGTCATTGCCGTGGCCAGCGGCAAAGGGGGCGTCGGCAAAAGCCTGGTAACCGCCTCCCTTGCCATTGCCATGCGGCAGCGCGGGCATAAGGTCGGCGTGCTCGACGCCGATATCACCGGTCCCTCCATTCCAAAGGCGTTCGGAATCCACAGCCGTGTGGATTTTGACGACAAGGGCATCTACCCCGCCGTCACAAAAAACGGGATCAAGATCATTTCCCTCAACCTGCTGACGAACGACGAGACCGACCCGGTGGTCTGGCGCGCCCCCATGGTTTCCCAGATGGTACAGCAATTCTGGAGTGAGGTGGTCTGGGGAGAGCTCGACTATCTCTTCGTGGATATGCCGCCCGGGACCGGCGACGTGCCATTAACCGTATTCCAGTCTCTGCCCCTGAACGGCGTTATTCTTGTCACCTCACCTCAGGCGCTGGTAGAGATGATTGTGACCAAGGCCCTGAAGATGGCTGAGCTGATGGAGATTCCGGTTCTCGGCCTTGTGGAAAATTACAGCTACTATGAATGCCCTAAATGCGGTGAACGCCACTCGATTTTCGGAGAAAGCAATATCGATGATTTTGCCAAAGAGCATGACCTTAAAGTCCTTGCCAAGCTTCCCATTGATCCTAGGCTTGCAGCTGCCTGCGACAGCGGAATTATCGAAGATATAACGCCCAATTATATGGCGGATGCCGCCGAATACGTGGATAAACTGGAGTTCGACAAGAAATAATCACAACAAAAAAGAACGCCGTTTTAAAAAACGGCGTTCTTTCATTTTTTGCTTTTCTTGGGGATCAGGGATGCCAGCGTGTAGACAAGCGGAAGATAGGTCCCGCCCAAGAGGAGTACGCCCATAAATCCTTTTGACTTTTTGTTCTTTAAAGGAATGCCCAACCCCACTAAAACACCCATGGCAGTCAGGCAGGTTTTAACTGCGGCGATTGGGCGCATGTGCATTTCCCTTGAGCAGCGATTGGCCACATCCCGCATGGTTTTCACCGTTAAGGTCATGATGATTCTCCCTCTGCACTGTATTGAGATTCCAGGTCCAAAAGCGCCATTTTAAGAGGCAGCCCGCCGCCGTAACCGCCAAGGCCGCCGTGTGCGCCGACCACCCGGTGACAGGGAATAAAAATCGGAAGAGGATTATGATGGTTGGCCTGTCCGACCGCGCGGGCTCCACGCGGCGTTCCGATCTCGGCGGCGAGTTCTCCGTAGCTGCAGGTTCTTCCATAGGGAATCTGCAAAAGTGCTGTCCACACCTTCTGCTGGAACGCAGTGCCGCCGGTTTTAAACGGGAGCTCAAACGCATTGCGCCTTCCCGCGAAATACTCCAGCAGCTGGCTTCTTCCAAGAGCCAGCAGGGCTGTTTCATCAGTGACGGGATAAGGCGTGTCTTCACCGGGCAGACAGAGACGCGTGAGAAAACCTTCCTGCTGGTAAAGGCCCAGTTTTCCGACGGGCGTATCAAAAAGAATAAAATTCATAATGTTATTTAATATCTGCGTACCACTGCTGCTACTCTTCCCAAAAGCTGGGCATGATCTCCATCGATGGGTTCATAGCGCTCGTTTGCGGGGAGCAGCCAGATGTGTCCGTCCTTGCGGCTTAAGGTCTTAACCGTAGCCTCGTCCTCAAAAAGGGCTACCACAATATCGCCGTTGTGAAAACTGTCCTGCTTATGGACGATCACCAGATCGTCGGGAAGAATGCCCGCGTTAAGCATGGATTCCCCGCGTACCCGGAGGGCAAAGTGTTCTCCGGCGAGCCCGCCGGTGTCGAAGGTGAGATATTCCTCCACGCACTCTTCGGCCAGAATAGGAGATCCGGCGGCCACGTTGCCCAAGAGCGGAACCTGGTCACGCCTGGCGACAGTACCGTCGTTGGTTACAGTAATAGCTCTCGTCTTGCCCGCGGCCTGACTGATAAGGCCGGCGGAGCGCAATCCTTTCATATGAAAGTGCACGGTGGAGGGGGACTTAAGCCCAACCGCCTCTCCAATTTCCCGCACCGAGGGAGGATAACCATATTCCTGGGTGAAGGAAAGAATAAAATCGTAAATCTGTTGCTGCTTGGCTGTAAGTTTTTTCATAATAAGCAGCTCCCTTTTTTATATTTAATCCATTGTAGCATATTGCACGAAAAAAGTCAAACAGTTGTTCTAAGAATTTTGATAAATTTTATCTTGATTTTCTTTTTCCGACCTGCTAGACTGTCAGCATGCTAATAATAAGCATGCTTAATAATTGGAGGCGTTGCTATGTATCCTGATTTAGATATCCCCGGCGTATTGTTTCAAGCCCTCCATCGTGCCCGCAATACCGCCCTCCAGACCGAGCTGAATGCACGGGGGCTGGGAGATCTGGGTTCTCCGTTCATTCTGTTCTTTTTAAAAGGCGAAGGGCAGGTTGCGACTCAGAGAGAACTTTCCGATGCTTTTCGCATCACGCCGGCTACCGTGGCTGTTTCCCTCAAATCTCTGGAGCGGGGCGGCTATGTGGAAAAAAAGGCGGATACCGGCGACGGGCGGTGCAAACGCGTCACAATAACCCCTAAGGGGCTTGCCGCGGTCGATTCCTGTATTTCGGCTTTTGCAGAGGTGGACAAACGAATGTTTGAAGGACTGACGGAAGAGGAATTCCATCAGTTGTCCCGTTTTCACCGGCGTATGCTTAAAAATCTCTGGGAAGCGTATCCCAGCGTACACTCCTTTGAAAGGACGGAACCGCCCGTATGTTCAAAAAACTGATTTCTTATCTTGGCGCCTACCGGAAAGAGGCGATCCTTGCTCCAGTCCTGGTAATTCTGGAGGTAATCTGCGAGTTGATATTCCCCAGGCTGATGGCGGGCATCGTGGATGTTGGAATCGCAAGCGGAAATACAACTTATATTTATATTTCGGGTTTGAAAATGCTGGCGCTTGCCATCCTCTCCATGACTTGCGGCGTACTAAGCGCCAAATTTGCGGCTACGGCAGGCTATGGGTTCGGCGCCAACCTGCGCGGGGCTATGTTCGAGCGGATTCAGACCTTTTCCTTTGCCGATATCGATGGTTTTTCTTCCGCATCCCTTGTTACACGCATGACCAACGATGTAAGTCAGCTGCAGCAGCTCGTCGCGCTGGGGCTGCGGCTGCTTGCGCGCGCGCCGATGATGCTGGTTGCCGCGCTGGCCATAGCCATCTCCATTAACGCAAAGCTGGCGCTGGTGCTGCTCGTCGTCATTCCCATTTTGGCGCTGTCTGTTGGCCTGCTGCTCAAAATCTGCAGCAAGCTGTTCAAAACCATGCAGCAGAGAATCGACGCCCTGAACAGCACCGTACAGGAGCACCTGGTCGCCGTCCGGGTGGTAAAAGCTTTTGTCCGGGCGGATTACGAGAAAGAAAAATTCAGGAAATCCAACGACTCGCTGATGAACGCCGCTTTGGCTGCAGCGACACGGATCATTCTGATGCAGCCTGTTATGATGATCTGCCTTTTCGGCGCCACGGTAGGCGTTTTGTGGATGGGCGGAAGGCAGGTGCTGGGCGGGGCTATGCAGATCGGCGACCTTTCCTCCTTTCTCAGCTATATTTTTCAGATCCTTTTCAGCATCATGATGCTTGCGATGGTGCTTCTGCAGCTCTCCCGCGCAGTTGCCTGCGCAACGCGTATCTTCCAGGTGCTGGACGCCGAACCAGCCATCCGGGAAGGAAAGCTCTCCTCGGACCAGCTTCCCGCTCCGCGCGGCAAAGTGGAGTTCGACAATGTCTCTTTTAAGTACCGCGCAGAAGGCAGCGGCGAACTGGTGCTGTCGGACCTTGATTTTGTGATAGAGCCCGGAGAGCTGATTGCCGTCGTAGGCGGAACTGGCACCGGAAAATCTTCTCTGGTGAATCTTATTCCGAGATTTTATGATGTGACAGGCGGTGCGGTGCTGGTCGACGGAGTGAATGTGCAGGACTATTCCCTGGAGGATCTGCGGGGCCGAATCGGCATGGTACTGCAGAACAATGTCCTTTTTTCAGGCACGATCCGGGAAAATCTCCTTTGGGGCAAAAAAGACGCAACCGAGGAGGAGATAGCCCGGGCGGCCGAAGATGCCCAGGCGCTGGAGTTCATCCTGTCCTTTCCGGACGGAATGGATACCCATGTGGAACAAGGGGGCGTGAACCTCTCTGGAGGGCAGAAGCAGCGGCTATGCATTGCCCGCGCAATTCTGAAAAAGCCCTCTATCCTTATCCTGGACGATTCCACCAGTGCGGTGGACACCGCGACTGAGGCCAAGCTATGGAAAGCCTTCCATAGTAATCTGAAAGACACTACTGTTATTCTGATTGCCCAGCGGATGAGTTCCATGACCTACGCCGACCGCATTATTGTCCTGGACGACGGCAAAATTTCAGGCATCGGTACACACGAGGAATTGCGTGAAAGGAACGCCGTTTACAGGGAAATCTGCGAGTCGCAGCAGGAAGGGGTGCTTGACTAATGGCGGAACAACAGAGTCGCGGAATGGGCCCGGGAGCCGGACCGCGCGGAGGCTACCAGAAACCCAAGAATATTAAAAAGACAGTAAGCCGGCTCATGAATTACCTCACACGGCGGAAAGCCCCCTTAATTGCCGTTTTGGCTTTACTTCTGCTGTCGGTGGGGACAAATATTACCGGCTCCTACTATTCCAGCCGGGTTGTAATCAACCATTTGGTGGACGGAACCTACAGCAGCAACGTCTCCAGGCTGGGGATCGATCTTGTGATTCTGCTTGCGGTCTATGGCGTCAGCGCGGTCTGTACCTATGGCCAGTCGGCCATCATGGTGCGCCTTGCTCAGAAAGGTGTCAGGCGGCTGAGGAAGGATCTCTTTGACAAGCTGCAAAAGCTTCCCCTTGCATACTTCGACCGGCACACCCACGGCGAGCTTATGAGCCGGTTTACGAACGACGCCGATAACGTGCAGATGGCGATGGAGCAGAGCCTTATTATGCTTTTATCCAGCACCCTCATGTTTGTGGGCATCGTGATCGTAATGGTGGTGGTCAATCCGCTTCTCTTTCTGATTACGGTTCTGACCCTGGGCAGCACCTTCTTTGTGTTCAAGATTTTCGGCGGGAGGAGCCGCACATCCTTCCAGAAGCAGCAGGCGGCGCTGGGGGCAATGAACGGCAATATTCAGGAGATCATCGAAGGTCTCCGGGTGGTTAAGGCCTTTACCCATGAGGAAGAGGCCAAGGCGGATTTCAGCGCCCTTAACGCAACCTACCGCGACGCCGCTATGGGGGCCAACTTTTTCTCATCCGCCATCATGCCTATCTCCATGAACATCATGAACATCGGTTACGCGCTCACCGCCGCCTTCGGCGGACTGCTCGCCGTGCTCACGGGCTTCGACCTGGGAGGCCTGGTCCTCTACCTCAATCTCTCCCGGCAGGTGGGCCAGCCAATGAACCAGATTTCTCAGCAGATCACCACCATACTCTCGGCGCTGGCCGGCGCGGAACGCATCTTTGCCATCATGGAGGAAACCGGCGAGGTGGACGAAGGAAAAGTTACGCTGGTTGTCACCCACGAGGAGGCCGACGGGACCGTTTCAAAAGATACGGACACCAAGCACCCCCGCAGCTGGGCCTGGCAGGTCCCCGGGCCAGACGGCAGCTTTACACTGGTGCCGCTCAAGGGCTCTGTGCGCCTTACCGACGTGGACTTCTCTTATACTGAGGGGAAACCGGTGCTCCGAAATGTTTCCGTCTACGCAAAGCCGGGGCAGAAGATTGCCTTCGTCGGCTCCACAGGCGCCGGGAAAACCACAATCACCAATCTGATGAGCCGGTTCTATGAAATCGACAGCGGTACCATTACCTATGACGGCATCGATATCCGGGATATTCAAAAAGATTCCCTGCGCCGCAGCATGGGTATGGTACTGCAGGACACCCATCTTTTCACCGGCACCGTGATGGATAATATCCGCTACGGACGTCTTGACGCCACTGATGAGGAGTGCGTTGCGGCTGCCAAAAGCGCCAACGCGCATTCCTTTATCCGGCGGCTGCCCCAGGGCTATCAGACGATGGTGACCGGGGACGGGGCCAACCTTTCCCAGGGCCAGCGCCAGCTTCTGGCCATTGCGCGGGCTGCCGTGGCAGACCCGCCCGTAATGGTGCTGGATGAAGCCACCAGTTCCATCGACACCCACACCGAGCGGCTTATTGAAAAGGGTATGGACGCCCTGATGGAGGGGCGCACCGTCTTCGTCATCGCCCACCGGCTTTCCACCGTACGCAATTCCAATGCCATCATGGTCATTGAGCATGGGCAGATCATTGAGCGCGGTGATCACGCCGACCTGCTCGAACAGCACGGGCGGTACTATCAGCTCTATACCGGACAGTTCGAACTGGAATAAAAACAAAAAAGGCGGTGTCTCAAACCGAGGAGACACCGCCTTAACTCTGCCATTCTGAGTCCGAAGGATCTTTGCGGTAAACACAGTTTACCGCTTGAGATATTTTTCCGCTTTTTACCCTTCCATTTCGGTAATAAGAGCGATCCGCCGGGCGTGACGGCCGCCGTCAAACTCGGTGGTAAGGAAGACCTCCACAATGTGCTCGGCGAGCAGAGGGCCTGTAAAGCCCGCGCCCAGGGCCAGCATGTTCGCGTTGTTGTGCCGGCGTGTGAGCTCGGCGGAAAGGGTATCGTGGCACAGAGCACAGCGGATCCCCTTCACTTTATTGGCGGTAATGGAGATACCGATACCGGTGGTGCAGACTACGATACCCCTGTCACAGACTCCCGATGCCACCGCTTCGGCGGCCGCGCGGCCGAAAACGGGATAGTCGCAGCTCTCGGTGCTGTCGCAGCCATAATCCTTATAGTCCAGCCCGTGAGCGTCAAGATAGTCTTTGATGTGTTCTTTCAGGTCAAATCCACCGTGGTCAGAGCCAAGAGCGATCATCGGTAATACCTCCTTAAGAATTATAGTTTATGGAATTGCGGCACGCGGGCTTCGTAGGTCGCGACATAACGGAACCCCATGTCCCGTAAAAGACTATAGGCCTCCGGAATTCCCCCACCTACACCTTCGGGGCGGTGGGCGTCCGAACCGACCGTGACGATCTCGCCGCCCGCCTCTTTGTACACAGCGAGTATCTCGCGCCATGGAGCAACCGTCCGGCCAAGAAAGGTGTTTACTTCCATGCCGTGCCCATGCTCCACGGCCGCCCGGAGGATGGAACGGATACGGGGCAGGTAGGTTTTGAGGGAAATACGCAGCCCGTCCCGTTCCAGGTAACGCAGAGGGTAAATAACATGCCCCAGCACATCGTAAACATCCGTGGGAGCCAGAGCTTCCAGGGAACTGAAGTAATCGTCAAGAGTTTCGTGGCAGTATGCTTCACTGGTATATGTCCCGTAAAAAAAATCCGTGCCGCCGCTTTTCTCCTGATGGTTGTGAATGGAGCCGATGACGAAATCAAGACCCGGCTGTGAAAGGATGCGGTGAGCCGCCTCCGGGTCCAGGTGGCCCATTCCGAACTCGAGGCCGAAGGGGAGAGAGAGCTTGCCGCCGAACTGGGCCAGCAGGGCTTCCCGTTCCGCCAGCACGGGGGACCAATCATAGGAAAGGATTCGGTGGGAGCCGTCCAGCGCCAGAAGGTCGCAGTGATCGGTGATGGTAAGACAGGAGAGCTCGGCCTTTACGGCGGCGTCAGCCATTTTGGTCATGGGGACGAATCCGTCCGGAGAGCAGCGGGAGTGAGTATGGCAATCGGCAAGGTACATAGGGTGAACCTCCATGGATGAAAGGAAATTACTCTTTAAAGAGGCCAGGATGGGAACCATTGCAGGATATGGGTGGCAAAGGAAGCAGGAATGGGAATTCCGGTGAGCACGGGATAAAAGAGGGCATACAGCCCGGCAGAGAGTCCCGTGATGCCGTAAACCGGGAACCGCCAATGGTCTGGCTGGCGTTCCATAAGATCGTTCATCAGAACACACACGGCCAGTATGAGGAAAAGGATGGACGGGAAATAATGATAAGCAAAGGTAAGGCGGGTAATGAAAAGCCAGGGTAAAAGCTGGGACAGATATCCCACAACGATAAAGAGTGCCAGAGACGAACGGCGGCGGACCGCTATGACAGCCGTGCCGATAACCGAAAGGAGACCAAGCCAGGAAACCACGGGGTTATTGAAAGAAGCAAAGGCCGATTTGAGCCCGGAGGCCGTCGTCTCACGGTAATAAAGAATGGGCCGGATGTCAAAGAGCCACTGCCACCATTTGGAGGAGTAGGGGTGCGTGGCTACAAGCTTGGAATGGTAGGAGAGCATGTATTTCTGGTTTTCCCAGCAGACCGAGAGAAGGGTGTGAAGGCTTACATCTCCTCTGGCCTGGGCATAAGGAAGGTAAGAGATAATATAGATGCACAGCGGAACGGCCACGAATACCAGGACTGAGAACAGCAGTGTCCGCACAGCCCAGGAAGCGTAGGAAGGCAGGTCTTCCGATTCAGCGGATACGGTGGGCTTATCCGTGCGCTCCGGGGACATTTCATTCTCCTTGTTCTCCGATTCCTCCGTGTGCTCCTTGTCCTCTGCGCTCCCCGTCTCCACCCAAGGGTCGGAGGTTTTCTGCCGGGGCCATTCGCGATACTTCTGCCACAGATTTACAAAGTAAAGTACCGCCATACCGACGACGGCGTAGATCACCGTCCATTTGCAGGACGCGCCGATGCCGAACATAAGACCGGAGAGGAAGAGGGGTAACGCGCATTTTCGGAAGGAGGTGCCGGCCGGAAGAGAGATCCATCGCCAAAAAAAATAGTACATGGCCATAATAAAAAATACGGCGTAGGTATCGATGGTGGTAATCCGGGTCTGGGTGAGATGCATGAAATCGAAGGCGAAAAGACTTGTGCCGCATAGTGCCAGCGCGGTTTTCCAGAATAGATTCTTAATGAACAGATAGAAAAGCGGCAGCATTAGAACGCCGAAGAGGGTACCCACAAAGCGCCAGCCGAAGGGAGTCATGCCAAACGCCCGGATGCCCAGCCCAATAAGAATCTTGCCCAGCGGGGGATGTGTGATCTCATAGGGGGGAACGTTGCGGATATGCTCGTAGGCGGTGCGGGCGTGGTAGATTTCATCAAAGTAGGTGGAATTCAGATAGGAAATCTCGTCCGGCACGGTTTCCTGTTCGTCAAAAAGGGCGTCCGCGCCGGTTGAGGCAACGCCCATGGAAGACAGGTCCAGCACTCCCTCGCCGTCAGACAGGGCAAGCTCACCCAGTTCCAGCGTGGAACCAGAAGCCTTAAGCCTGAATAAACGTGCCTGGACAGCGCTGTCCAAATCCGTTTTATGCCACTTGAAGAGGTCCACGTAGGTCTGCTCGAGTGGGGGCAGGCTCTCCCAGTCAGCGCCGTCGAGAGAATACTCCAGCGTATATTCCCCGGTGCCGAGGCCGGAGTAATATTCAAACCCGGAAAGAGATACTTCCTGATTGAGGGAAAATTCCACCGCGGCGGAATCCTCAAATTTCTGAAAGGACTGAGGGTTGCTGGTCGAGCCAAGAGCCCAGAAGGCAGAAACGGCGTAAACGGCGGTGAGCAGCAGCAGCGGCAGGATGTCCTTCCGCTCCATAGGGTGCCCCGGATTGGAAAAGGAGAACCGAGGGGGAAATACCCAGTGATTCACCCGTTCAAGCTCCGTCGAGCCAGACATAGCGACCGACCACCAGCGGCTGAAAAACAGAAAGACCGCCAGCGCCACTGCCAGAGGAAACAGAAGCGTTGGGGTAAGGTAAAGAGAAAGGGCCTCCATAAGGCACCTCCAAAATAAAAGTGAGGGATAGGCCACCGGACCTATCCCCACATTTTATTTCTTTTTATCCCGTTTGTCAAAGGGCATCGCTTGTTTTTATCTGCAGACGCATGACTGAGATTTCAAACGCGGTGCGCACCTGGCTTTCTCCGCCGACCAGCTTGCGGTACTCCCGGCTCTGAAGGCGGCCCTCCAGAGTCACCCCTTCCCCCACCATGAGAGCGCCGCAGGTGGTGGCAAGGGTTCCCCAGGAAATGCAGGGGAGATAGTCCGCCCTGCCATAATGGCGGTTTACCGCCAATAGAATATCACAGATATCCCGCCCCAGAGGCGTGCGCCGCAGAACGGGGGGCTTGCACAGGGTGCCGGACAGAAGCACGCTGTTGCAGGATTCCTCATCGGAGCTTTCCAGCCGCCTGGCGAACAGGGTAATGATCAGTCGGCTGCCCGGCCCGCTCCGATTGTTGAAGGAGCGGATCTCTCCCTCCGCCTCAACCTCTTTGCCGGGAACAATAGGGCAGCCTTGGAGCAGCCGCGCGGAAGCCAGAATGTTGAGGATGTCCTCCGTTCCTGAAAGCCGCGGCACCGCCAGGGGGAAGGTCAGATAATTTTCTCCGTGATTCTGGTGGGAGAGGACGGGGATTCCCGCCGCCCGGCCCCGCAAAAGCGCCCGGTTTTCGTGTTCTTCGCGCTGCATTTCTTCACGCTCCCGTCCACAGTTCTTTGGAGCATACATATGCAGGCGTGTCCCCAAAAAGAACGTCCTCATCCGAATGAGATGAGGACGAGAGTTGCTTATTCTTTTTTGTCCTTCAGGAAGATATGCTTGTTGTTGGGGTTGCTGGTGTGGCGGACGTCGACCTCAAAACGCTCCATGCTCTCGATGAGACGGGTCAGCTTGGAAAAGCCGAAATTGCGCGGGTCAAAATCGGGCTGCTTCTTCACCAGAAGGTTTCCCAGCTCACTCATGGAGGCATAGCCGTCTTCATCGGCGATGTTCTCAATGGAATCGGCGATGAGGGCCTCGATTTCGGAAGGCACCTTGCGCTCGGCCGGTGCGGGCGGTGTGGATAACGCGGGCGGTGCAGCCGGCGCAGACGAAATGGATGCCGGGGGTTTCTGCTTTTTCTTTTCCGCCTTGGGCAGCTCGGCAACCTCCGGCTGGGACTTTGCCGCCTTGCTTGCGGTTTTTTGCCGGTGGGAACCTTCCCCGGAGGCCCGGATGACCTCGATATAGACGAATTTGTCGCAGGCCACGATAAAAGGCTTGGGGGTCTTTTGCTCTCCCATGCCGTAAACCTTCATGCCCGCCTCCCGCAGCCGGGTGGCAAGCCGGGTAAAGTCGCTGTCGCTGGAAACCAGCACGAACCCGTCACACCGGCCGGAGTAAAGGATGTCCATGGCGTCGATGATCATGGCCGAGTCGGTGGAGTTTTTCCCCACCGTGTAACTGTATTGCTGAATGGGAGTAATGGCGTGCTCCAGCAGATGGGGCTTCCACCCGGCCAGCTGAGTATCCGTCCAGTCGCCGTAAATACGCTTGATGGTAGGAGTGCCATAGACGGCCACCTCGGCCATGATATCCTTGAGGGCGTTATAAGATGCATTGTCCGCGTCGATCAAAACCGCGAGACGCAGGTCGCTTGACTGTCTTTCCATAGTATTCTCCTAACTTTACAGCACAAAATGGAAGAAGCGCAGGAGCTCGTACCAGTCATTAGCGAAGAAGGAGACTTTTTTGCCGTCCGACAGCGAGGCACCGGGGTAAAAACTGCGGGTATAGGCGGTTTTGTGTTCCTGGAAGCGAACGGTGGTTTCAAAGCGGCGGGGTAGGGTGACGGGGCAGGATTTGTAATTCTCCACAGCGTAGTTTGCTCCTTCTCTGATGCGACAAACGGCATCGCCGGGGTGCATGGAAAGGACGGCTCCGCCCAGGCCTTCGTTCACCGCAACGGCTGTGATGTTGGGAATGAGGGTCATGGCAAAGTCGCACAGGGACTTATCCCCCGAGAGGAAGGGGACCGAGGCGCCGTAGTAGCCGGCGGTGTAGGCATTCAGCATAAATTCGCTCATGGGTAAGCCGTTTAAGGTGATAGATTCCAGCTGAAGGTTCATGGTGTGGCACAGGGGATTGCCGGTCGAGGCCGTCCAGGCATGGTATCCCGTAAAGAGGACCGCGTCGAAATGCTCCCGATCCAGCCCGCTCACCATAGAAAGGGGATCGCCCGACCAGCCCCGCAGAATGCGCACGCCTTTGGGCAGCGCCATGGGTCCGATATTCCGCGCGGAGTCGTGGGCGTCCTTCACCAGCACTCTGTCGGCGCCGCCTGCCAGCGCGCCCTCGCAGGCGGCGGCCACCTCGCGGGTCATCTGCTCCTGAAAGTAAGTGTAATCCTGGGGCGCGGAGCGCTGCGTCTCACTCCAGTCGGCAATGCCGCAGGTGCCTTCAATATCCGCGCTTACATATACGTTCACTGTTATGATTCTCCTTCACCGGGACAAAGTCCGCGCCAATAGGCAGCTTTTAAAGCTTTAAAACACCGGTCAGATAGGCCTCCACCTGAGCAAGTTGCCCGGCGGTGTTTACCCCGAGCATTTCGGCCGGGGTGCAGGCTGTGCATATTCCAATCTTCCGCCCTTCGGCAAGCAACAGCGCGGGCACGTCGGTGAGATAATATTCTCCCTGGGCGTTGTCCGGGCGGAGCAGATCGAGTGAGCGGAGCAAAGAAGGAGTGTCAAAGACGTATACGCCGGCGTTGAGTTCCCGGACCTTCTTTTCCTCGGGAGTGCAATCCTTATCTTCCACGATGCGGGAGAACCCTCCCGCGGCATCCCGAACTACCCGGCCATAGGGCAGATCCTCGCTTGAAAAACCGGAGAGAATCGTGCAGGCGTTACCCTCCTTCAGATGGGCAGACACCAAGGTTTCGTAGGTCGTCTTGGCCATAAGCGGCATATCGCCGCAACAAACCAGCAAGCTGCCCTTAAAGTCCTTTATAAGCGGCGCGGCGGAACCGACTGCGTGTCCTGTACCCTTCTGCTCAATTTGCTCGGCGAATGGGTAATCGGGAAAGTCGGCGATTACCGCTTCCTTCCGGTAACCCACCACCAGGATCACATCTTCCCTGGGAAGGAAAGAGATGGCATCCAAGACATAACTCAAAAGAGGCCGCCCGGCCGCCTCGCGCATTACCTTCGGCAAAGGGATCCCGGCTGTCTGGATCCGAGTACCTTTTCCGGCAGCAAGGACAACAGCTTTGACATTGTCTTCCATCGTTTAAAAGTCCCCCTATGTTTCCAATCTGTGGGTAGTATAACACAAAGAGAATGGTTTGTCATAGCTATCTATTGAAAAAACCGGGGAAGCGGCTTGCCGCTTCCCCGAGATTAACGATTGAGGCATTAAGTTTCGTCTTCGATGAGACCGTAGCCGCCGTCGTTGCGCTTATAAACAACGCTGAAGCTGCCTCCCAGTTCTTCGTTGCGGAAGGCAAAGAAGGTGTGACCCAACAAATTCATCTGCAGGATAGCCTCCTCCACCGTCATGGGACGGAATGAGAACTGCTTGGTGCGGACGATCCTGAACTCGCCCTCCTCGGGTTCTTCCGGGGCAAAAGAGGACTCGAGCTCGGCGCCGTCCACCGAACGCACGAAAGCGTCTTTACGGAGCTGTTTTTCCAGGCGGGCCTTGTTTTTGCGAAGCTGCCGCTCGATGGAGGCCACCGCCGTGTCGATGGAGGCGAACATATCGAAGGTGCTTTCGGCCACGCGGATGATGGTACCACCGGAACGGATGGTGATTTCCACGTTGTTCCGGCCTTTTTCTACACTAAAGACAATTGAGGCTTCTGCATCCGCCTTAAAATAGCGATCCAGCTTACCCACCTTTTTTTCCGCATAGGCATGTACCCGTGTGGGCAATGTTACCTTTTTGTCCGTGAATACGAATTTCATATTAGTCAGCTCCTTCCGGCCCTCCGAAAGAGAAGGCCTTCGTTTTTGAGAGGAGATTGGCTCCTCCCGTCTGCATAAAGTATACCACAGCAAGCCGAAAAAGTCATCTAATTTTGTCTAAATATTATAAAAAGTGACTGCGCAGCGAAAAGCCGCGCAGTCACAATACCTTTTATTTTTTTCCGCCCCGGCGGGAACTGCGTTTATCTGCCATGCGCAGGTCGGAGAGCTTGCTGTCCGAAGACTGCATGAACTGTTTGAGGCGGTCTTCAAAATCGGCGGGTTCTTTCGAAGCTGCCGGGCGGGATGCGTACCCAACAGAAAACCGTTCTCCGCCGCCGGGCCTGCGTTCTCCGCCCATGGAAGGTCTGCGCTCTCCGCCCACAGAAGGACGGCCCGCCGGACGAGGGGGCGGGTCCAAAGCTTTCTTGATAGAGAGGTTAATACGGCCCGAGTCATCGATGCTGATGACCTTGACCTTAACCTCCTGCCCCTCGGTGAGATGGTCTCTTACCTCATTCACGTAAGAGTACGCAATCTCCGAGATATGTACCAGCCCCGATCTTCCGCCGGGGAGAGAGACAAATGCGCCGAATTTCGTAACGCCTGTGACCTTGCCTTCTTGGATAGAACCAACACCGAACTCCATATGAAACGATAAATCCTCCCTATTTGGTATATATGAAAACCTTTTCGCCCGGTTTTACCAGCCCAAGTTTGTCGCGGGCTACAGCGGCAATACGGTCGGGGTCATCGCTGTTTTCTATGGCGTCCGAAAGCTCGGCGTTTTTCTCGCTTTGCTCGGCCACCTGCTGGCTCAGACCAGACTGATCCGCCCGGGCGGCGTTGATCTGCCCCCTCAGGTTCAGCAGTGTGGTCGCCAAATAGATAAGAAGCGCCAACACCACAAGCTTGGTGATGAGTGAGGCCTTCCTGGTAATTGTCATGAGAACCGACCTCCTCTTCCGCAGGAGCGTGGCCTGTCCGTCTTCCTGACTTCTTGTGTATTAAATTTATTTTAAACCATTTAGAACAAGAAAGGAAGAGCATTTTTACTATTTTTTGAAATTTTTTTGCTGCCATTATAAGCCAAAGGAACGGAGCGGCGACAAAACGGCCAACGATTTCCAGCCCGTCGGCGATAAGATCCCCGATCTTACGGATGGATGGACTCAAGAGAAGAAAATAGAAGACGGCGCCAGCAGCAATGGAGCAGACCATAAAAATCCGCACCTGACCGTTTCCCGCGACGACCGCGAAGAGAAAAAGGCAAGTGGTGGAGATCAGCCAGAACAGCAGATCCAGAATGCCGCCCAGCAGAGGAAGCTTCAGGCGAACCCGGGGGAGCCGGAGCAGATCATAGCAGAGCCCCACCGCCATCCCCAGGCCGAAGGACCCCGCCAGCGCCTGCAGCTGGCCTGCCAGTTCAATATCCATATCAGCCGAAGAGACGAGAAAGCAGACTGCCCTTTTCCTTACCCGAGTCCTCATAGGAAATGGAGTCCACCGTACCTTCCACCCGGAGCTCGCCACCGTCCAGGCTGAGCTTTTCGATGTGAAGTTCTTCTCCCCGTACGACCAGCGTTCCTTTTCCGGTATACATCACGATGCTGTTTTCATCAAAGCTCTCCACATCCTCCACGCCGGAAACAGACAGTACGCTCCGGCCCTCCAAAGTCAGATGATGAGGCCCGCCAGTCCGCGTCATTTTCTCATCATACGCCATCTCAATCCCGCCTTTTTCATAATTTAATATAGGGTATGCCCCGGTGCCCGGCTTGTCGTCAAAGGGCGTGTACAACATGAGGGGCTAAATTATGTATATGCGGGAGGTGAAGGTTTATGTCCTGTTCATGGCGCGGGAAATGGGGGGAGCGGTAAATGCCAGCACGGCAATCTTCACGGCCTCTCCGGGTAGAAAAACAAGCATTCCAGATTTTATCGTATCCCAAACCGACATAGGATGGCCCAGGTAAAAATTCATGATGAAATACAGATAGGGCACTCCCACGAGATAAAGAGAGGCAAGCCCCACCAGCGCGGAGATCGCCACCCTTCGGGACGAGGGATGGCTGCCGGCAAAGAACCCGGTGAGCCAGGCGGCGGGGATAAGCCCCAGAAGAAACCCGAAGGTGGGAGTGAGCACATAGCCCGGGCCGCCCCCCTGGGTGAACACCGGGAAGCCCGCAAGGCCCAGGAAAAGATAGACGACCTGGGACAGAGCACCGTAGCGGGGGCCAAGAAGCAGGCCCGCCATCGCGGCGAACAGAAACTGCAATGTGACGGATGTGAATCCAAGGGGAATCCTCATAAACGCGCCTATGGCGGTAAGCGAGGCAAACAGCGCACACAGAATAAGATACCGGGTGTTAAAACGCATGACAGATTCTCCTTAGTAAACTAAAACTAAAACAAGGTTTACTATACCACTGAAAAAGAAAAATGTAAACTGATTTTTGACATGAGTTGACGATAAAATTAAATGCGTTTATAATCATATATCAATCAGGGGCTGTTTATAATTATGGAGTGATGTTCGTTGAGTAAGGAAAGGGTGCTGGCCTTATTAAATGCGGCGGCTGGGGAATACTGTTCCGGGGAGGAAATGAGCAGGGTATTGGGGATCAGCCGTGCCGCGGTCTGGAAAGCGGTTGAGTCGCTCAGGGGCGAGGGCTGCGGCATCTCTTCCATGCCCAGAAAGGGTTACCGGTTGGACGAGCTGCCAGACGGGCTTCGCCCGGTAATGCTTGCCCAGGCTCTTTCCGGCTGCCGTTTGGGCCGCGAAATCGTTTGCCTTGATACGGTGGATTCCACCAACAGCGAGGTGAAACGCCGGGCGGCGGCAGGCGCGAAGGAAGGTCTTGTGGTAACCGCGGAGGAACAGGCGGGCGGCCGGGGCAGGCTTGGCCGAAGCTTTCAGTCGCTGCGGGGACAAGGGCTTTATCTTTCGGTGCTGCTGCGGCCGGTATTTCCGCCTGCAACGGCGGTGGAGCTCACCGCCTACACGGCGGTGGCGGTATGTGACGGAATCGGGGAGTGCTGCGGAGTCCGGCCCCAGATCAAATGGACCAACGATATTGTTCTGGGAGGGAAAAAGCTCTGCGGCATCCTGACCGAAATGGAGATCGAGGGAGAAAGCGGCGCCCTCAACTTCGTGGTGGCGGGCATAGGCGTGAACGTGAAGCAGACGCCGACGGACTTCGGGCGGGAGCTTTCTTCCATCGCCATATCCCTGGAAAGCTATCTGGGACGAACGGTTAGCCGCGGAGCGCTGGCGGAAGCCATCATTCGGTCGCTGGACAGGATGTATGAAGATTTCCCTGAGAAAAAGGAGCTCTGGCTGGAACGGTACCGGGCCGACTGCGTCACCGTCGGCCGTGAGGTGGTAATCCTGCGGCGCGGCCAGAGGGAAGCCGCCTTTGCCGAGGGAATCGATGATAACTTTAATCTGATGGTGCGGTTTCCCGACGGAAGGCATGAAAATATAACAGCCGGAGAGGTTTCCGTGCGGGGATTATTGGGATATATTTAGTTGACAGACCTTATCGTATTTTATACAATAATAAAAATAAGTAGATCGGAGCGGCTGTGCTATGAACCGAAATCAAAATGTTTACCGCATGGTAATGGGGGCCCTATTGTGCGCCGTCGGCATCCTCATTCCGATGACCTTTCCGAAGATCTCGATTCCGCCCATGTCTTTTACCCTGGCTTCCCATGTGCCGATTTTCCTGGCTGCGTTTCTCTCTCCGGTGATTGCCCTCGTAGTGGTGGCGGGCACCACCTTCGGTTTCTTTATGGTGCTGCCGCTGCCGATTGTCCTGCGGGCGGCTTCTCATGTGGTGTGGGCGCTGGTGGCGGCGCTCTGGATCAAAAAGCAGCCTGATACGCTGTATCACACAGCGAAAAGCATTCTGTTCTGCGTCGTCATCAGCCTTATCCACGCCGCCTGTGAGGTGCTGGTCTTAATTCCGCTCTATTTCGGAGGAAGCCTTTCTGCGGCGGTGTACCAGAGCGGCTTTTTTAAATATATCGTACTACTTGTGGGCTTGGGCACCTTTGTCCACTCCTCCATAGACTATACCATTGCGATTCTGGTATGGCGGCCGTTGCGCCATGTGAACGGGATTGCTTCCATCGCTTCGGCGAAGTAAAAATGATAAAAGGAGCGCGGGGCTCAAGGCCCCGCGCTCCTTTATTTTTATAAACCTTACTGCTGCAGCTCGTAACTCTCCATGATCCGAACGGAAACGTCGGTTTCTTTATGCAGAATTCCTCTTTCCAATATGACGAGCCCGATGGTATCACCGGGTGCCTTGCTGTCTTTGACCGTCAGCAGGTCTTCAACGGTGAGAACGGTGCGCCCGTCGGCTTTAATAATATAGTCGCCCTTCCTGACGCCCCGGACCCAGGCGTCGGAGCGGGAATCCACCGATTCCACAAGAACGCCGTAGGAATAACCCTTCGGATGGATATCGCTGACGGTGATCCCCAGCATAGGGTGTCCAGTTACATGGCCGCCGGTAATAAGAGCGTCCACGATCGGCTTGGCTGTGGCGGTGGGAATGGCGAAACCCAGGCCCTCGACGGTCTCGGGCCAGGAGGACATCTTGAGGCTGGTGATGCCCACCACCTGCCCGGAAGAATTGATGAGGGCTCCTCCCGAGTTGCCGAAGTTGAGAGCCGCGGAGGTCTGGATCAGAATCATGCTTCGACCGTCCACCCGGACATCCCGGTTGATGGCCGAAATGATCCCTTCGGTCATGGTGCCCTTAAGCTCCTCGCCCAGAGGATTTCCGATGGCCAGGGCCGTGTCTCCCACCTGCAGAAGGTCGGAATTTCCAAACTCCGCGGGGATAAGGCCGTCTGCGTCGATTTTTAAAACCGCAAGGTCGCTGTTCACGTCATAACCAACCAGCCGGGAATTGTAAACAGTCCCGTCATCCAGCGTCACATCGGCCAGATATCCGCCCTCGATCACGTGGGCGTTGGTAATGATGTAGCCGTTCTCGGAAAAAACAATGCCGGTTCCCTGGGAAATTCCGTCGTTTCCGGTGGTGGTCACAAAAACGATGGAGGCGATGTTCTTACGGTAGATCTGCTGATAACTAAGCGCCTCGCCCGGCGCCTGGGATAGGGCAAGCACAGTACCGTCCCCCGTGGCTGCCCGGTCAATGGTGGTTTCGGACCAGCCGTCGCTTTCAAGGATGTTGCCGGAGAACCAGGAGGGCAGGGGCAGACCGTTCATCCAGGGGATGTTCCAATTTCTATTGCCCAGGAAAACCATACATGTGAGCACAGCGGCAATTACAATTAAGAAAATGAAGAATACAACAGCCGGGTGCTTCTTTTTCCGCTGCCGTTCCGGCGGCGGGGGCGGGGCGGACGGCGGCAGAGGCTGAGAATAAAAGCGATATCCGGAGGAAGGCGCCGACTGATCATAATAAAAATTGTGCATAGAGCGCTCGCCCCCAATCACAGAATGTGAACCGAAGGATGTTACGCCAGCGTCAGCGTAAAGGTGAATTCGGTGACCCCGTCTTTACTTGCTACGGTGATGTTTTCCCGATGGGCATTTAAAATGGTTTTGACGATATAAAGTCCGAGACCCACGCCTTCCCGATTCTCGCTGCGGGAAGTGTCAGCCTTGTGGAACCGGTCGAAAACCAGATCCAACTGCTCGGGGGGAATGGTTTCGCCCGTATTTCGCACCGTCACATGGGCTTTGCCGGCTTTCGCCACAATGGTGATGCCCAGAGTGGCGCCGGGAGTGGAAAACTTGATCGCGTTGTCCAAGAGATTATAACATACCTGGGTAATCGCATCCGGATCGCCCCATACCATGACCGGCGCGTCTGGCAGGTGCGCGTCCACATCGAGATTCCGCGCGGTGATTTTGGTCTCAAGACTTACCAGAACACGCAGGGCGATCTCACTGACGTCAAACTGCACCTGGGCGCCCACCTGTTCCTGGGACTGGAGCCGGGAAAGCTCCAGCATCCGCCAAACCAGGCGGGAGAGCCTCCGCGTCTCCGAGGAAATGACCTGGAGGGATTCCCTCTCCCGTTCGGGAGGGATGGTGCCGTCCAGAATGCCGTCCGCAAAGCCCGCGATGGTGGTCATGGGCGTTTTAAGCTCGTGGGAGATGTTGGCCACAAATTCGCTTCTTCTGGCCTCGGAACGGGCAAGAGATTCGGCCATGGTGTTGAAGGCCTTGGCCAGCTCCCCGATTTCGTCGTTGCGGTCGTCATAGCCGGCCACCCGGGTGTTAAACTCGCCGTGGGCGAATTTGTAAGTGGCGTCGGCCATTTCCTGGAGAGGCCGCGTGAGGCGTTGGGTCGTGACGGAGCTTATGATGAAGGCAAAGAGCATGACAGCCGACGCGGTGAAAAAGAAGAGCGTGATAAAAGTCCTCCAGAGTTCGGTAAGGGCCGAGGACTCGGCGGCGACAAAGACGATGCCCCGAGGGATTAGCTGGGTGCGGATGCTGCCGTCTTCTCCGATGATATTTAGCTGGGTGGTTATCGTGGTTCCCGCCACATACCGGTTTTCCGAAAAGACCCCGGACAGAGTGGTAACACCCACATAAGAACCGGTGGTCCGCACCTGATTGACGGCCCATTCGGGAAGGTAATTGCCGTTGCTGTCCTGCTCAATGCCCACATTGGAGGCATAGACGATTTCTCCCGTGTTCTCAGCCAGCAGGACATAGGCGTCGGAAATCATGGCCACCGAGGAAATATAGGCCCTGAAGTTATCCGAGCGGATATCCATCCCCTGGGAAAGGGCGGCGCTGGTATAGGTGGAAATATAGGAGGCGTTTCGCTCCATGGAAGCCTGCTTTTCACTGAGAAAATACCGGTAAGACAGGGAAAAGAAGACGACGCCCAGCAGCGCAAAGGAGAGGAGTACCATTCCCGCCATCAGCAGGAACTGCCGTTTATACATGCTTTTCACAAACTGGCCTCCTTTTTTCAGGAGATACCGTCGGCGTTACCATTGGAAACAGCCCTCCCAAGCGGAAGAAACCACTTTAGTCACCGGCGACTTCAAATTTATAGCCGACTCCCCAGACCGTTTTCAGCGACCACTGGTCGGATACGCCCTCCAGCTTCTCCCGCAGGCGTTTGATGTGCACGTCCACGGTGCGGGAATCGCCGAAATAGTCAAACCCCCACACCTCATCCAGGAGCTGATTGCGGGTGAAGACCCGGTTGGGGGCTGTGGCCAGATGGAAGAGAAGCTCCAACTCCTTTGGGGGCGTATCCACGCGTTTTCCATCCACCAGAAGTTCATAGGAATCCAGGTTGATAACCAGCTTGTCAAAGGTAAGCTTTTTTTCCCCGCTGTCGTCTTCTCCAAACCGGCGAAGCACTGCATGAATACGTGCCAGGACTTCTTTCATCTCAAAGGGCTTGGAAATATAGTCGTCGGCGCCCATTTCCAGCCCCGTGACCTTGTCGAGCGTTTCGCTCTTGGCGCTGATCATGATAATTGGAACCTTATCGGTTTCCCGGATTTTTTCGCATACCGACCAGCCGTCCAGCACAGGCAGCATGATATCCAGCAAAACTAAATCAGGGTGATAGGAGCGGAACAGCTCCAGACCTTTGCCGCCATCTCCCGCTACTGCCGTGTCAAATCCCTCTTTGCGCAGATAAAGGTTGAGAAGCTCCGCAATATTGCCGTCGTCTTCTACAATAAGCACCTTTTTAGCCATAAAGGCCACCGCCTTTCTATCGGGCGCACACCGTGCGCCCTGCGTGTCGTTTCTCCCTGCCCGCAAGCGGCAAAGGGGGCGTATGGTAGTTTAGATAATTATTATAAATATTATCACACACCGGAGCCGGAACGTCAAGAAAAAGCAGAGCGGGACGCGCCGTCATGGCGCGCCCCGCGGGAAATATGCTTGATCATCTGAAGAAGCTGAAGGGCCAGTCGTTGCTGTTGCCGCCGCTGTTTTGCTGCTGCTGTTGCTGCTGCAGTTTTTCCTGCTGGCTCACATAGTCGTTCTGAGCCTTTTGGTTGGCGGTGTTGTCCTCGTCGAAGGTGACCTGGAGGGTTGTGGTCTGGCCGTCCCGGTACACGGTGAGCTTGACGTCGTCGCCCGCGGCATGTTTGTTCTTGGCGGCGATCAATTCGGCGGCAGAGGTGATCTTGGTGTCGTCCAAGGCGGTGATGATGTCGCCCTCCTTGAGTCCGGCCTTATCCGCGCATAGGCCAGGGGTGACGAGAGAGACATAGGCGCCGGCCGGCAGGCCATACTGCTGGCTGCCGCTGTCCACCGTCTTGACCGAAATACCAAGGAAGGGCTTGCCGGTGACATAGCCGTTCTTCATAATATCCTTGGCCAGGTCCACCACATCGTTGATCGGAATTGCGAATCCCAGACCCTCGATGGAGGCCGCGCTGCTGGTGCTGTCGCTGGAATACTTGGCGCTGGTGATGCCGATCACCTCGCCGTAAATATTGAAGAGCGGGCCGCCGGAGTTGCCGGAGTTGATGGCGGTGTCGGTCTGGATCATATTCATGACAGTGCCGTCCGACATGGTGATGTTGCGGTTCACGGCGGAGACATAGCCGCCGGTGAGGGAGAAGGTCAGCTCGCCCAGGGGATTGCCGATGGCGAAGACCTGGTCGCCCACCAGCATATTGTCCGAGTCGCCGATGACCACGGGGGTAAGACCGGTAGCGCTTATTTTCAGGACCGCAATATCGTTGTCCTCTTCCCCTCCCACAAGCGTGGCGGGATAGGAAGTGCCGTCCACAAAGGTAACGGTAATACTGTTGGCGCTATCAATCACGTGATAGTTCGTCAGAATGTATCCGTCCGCCGTGATTACGAAGCCGGAGCCGGCCGCCGCACCTTTTACGGTCTGACCGAAAATATTGGTCGTCACGATATCCACCGTGATGCCTACCGTTGATTTCACATAGGTAGCGTAAATCTGAGTGGCGGAAAGAGCGGTTCGCGTGTCAACCGAAGCCGTGGAAACGGCGACCTTATCCCGGGTCCCTTGATAGATGGTGGTGTTTCCGGAGGAAAAGGCGCCTGTTGCGAACCCCACCCCGGCGCCTCCCGCCATACCGCCGATCAGAGCGCAGACCAGGCACAGAGCGATGAGCTTAGCCCATCTGTTTTTCTTTTTCTTAGGGGGGACAGGAGGGGTTACCTGATATGGGACCTCAATCGGATTTTCGTCTTCTTCAAAACGGTTATAATCGTTGTAGTACATAATGAATGCTCCTTTCAGCACTCTGACGTCCTTTTGGATGAGTTTATCATAACCGCAATTTATGACCAAAGCGTGACAAAATAAAAAAATATTTTGAAATAATTTTTTAATTATTGTTTACGGTCGTCATCGGCAAGAGTGCGGTTATGAAGAAAAGCGGCTATATCCCTGGTTGCCAGGCGCAGGTCGGAGAGCAGCCCGTCGAAGACGCCGCTTCTGCAGATGTTAATAAATATGAGGCAGAGAATAGGGCCCAGAACCATACCCAAAACGCCGGCCAGACGCATTCCTACGTAAATGCTCACCAGGGAGAGTATGGGGGAAAGCCCTGTATGCTGCCCTAATACCTTGGGCTCGGCAAGGCGGCGGAAAAGGCTGACGATGCTCCAGATGATGGTCAGCATGATCGCGTGCCGGAAATCACCGGTGAAAAGATCGACGACCGCCCAGGGAATGAGGACGGTGCCCGAGCCCAGAATGGGGATAAAGTCCAGAATCGCAAGCAGCAGCGCCAGCAAGACGCTGTATGGCTGCCGGGTGACGAGAAAACCTGCCAGTAGTATGATGAATACGCCTATTGACAAAGTAAACTGAGCCCGGACGTAGCCGCCGAAGGCCACGCCCGCCGTCTTGCGGATCTGGGCGAGAAACGCATACAAAGGCGGAGAGAGCTGCTCGGAGGCCAAATGACGCAAACGGGGGTAGTCGGCGGTCAAAAAATAGGAGCCCATTACAAAGACGACCACTGCGACGAAGAAGGAAGGCAGTCCCATTGCCTTAGTGCCTGCCGAAGCGGCAAAACGGCCGGCCAGACCGGATAAAACCGACTGGAACCAGGAGGTGAATTGGTCCAGAAAATTTTGCATGGAATCCGCTACGGTTTGAGGCAGACGGTCCGTTAAGCCGGAAAGCTGACCGGTAAGCTTGCTCCCGGAAGCCAGAATGGCTTGCCAGCTGGACTGCCAGCTGACGGCCAGAAGGGACAGTTCGGTAAAAAGATTATAAGCTAGAACGAAGAGTATGCCGCCAACCAGGGCAAGAAGGATCAAAATGAGCAGGAGAGAGAAAACCTTCCGGGAACCGCGCAGCCGGCGCTGAAGGGTCCGCACGACCGGATTGAGCAGCCAGGCCAGGAGCAAAGCGAGCACGAACGGCATGAAGAGCGAGAGCAGCGGCGGTCCGGCTTTGAAAAAGAAAAGGAATAGCGCGATGATCAGCAGTGCCCGGATGAGAAGCCGCAGCCAAAGACGGCCGCGATCTCTCCAGGAGAGCTCATGATAATCCATATCAGCGGGTTCCCCCTTCCGTTTAGAATATGTGCAAAAAACCGTCTGCCAATGCAGACGGTTTCTTTAGCGAATCATTAGCCCAGTTTATTGAGCTTAAGAGTCATGCTGCTTTTCCTGCGAGAAGCGGTATTGCTGTGCAGCAGACCGTGAGCCGCGGCCTTGTCAACGGCTTTCACTGCCATTTTGTACGCACTATCGGCCTCGCTGCGGTTGCCTTCGGCCACCACTGCGTCAAATTTTTTGATCTGGGTCTTAAGCGCGGACTTCGCGGCCTTATTCTCAAGAGCCTTGGACTTATTCACCAGAACGCGCTTTTTGGCAGACTTAATGTTCGGCAAACCAAACACCTCCCCCGATGTTAAATGCGCACAGTTACCCGTGCAGGTTTACATTCTAACATCCGCAAAGAGAAAAAGCAACTATTTTTTCTTTTTTTTCATCATTTTTGTATAGCAAAATACAGCTTGCTAAAAATAGGGGAAATCAGATGCTGAAACCGCAATATTTTGTGGCGGGCAGGAAAGAGGTTATCATGCTTAAACGGAGAACAGACCTGGCGGCGGAAGCCAAGGAACTGTATGAGCAGTCGGCGGAGCAAACGACAAAGCTGACCGGAGTCGAGGCAAGCGACAGCGTTCGGGAGGGCTTTCAGGTCAATACGGTGCGCATTTTAAACGAAGAGGGGGAAAAGGCTCTGGGTAAGCCCAAGGGCAGCTATATTACCCTGTCGCTGGACGGCCTTGCCCGCAGGGAGCAGGACGCTTTCACCCGGGCAGCCTCGGCCCTCGCTGCCGAGCTTACGCAGCTCGTCCACCTTCCCGCCGGAGCGCCCGTCCTGGTGGTGGGACTGGGGAACCGCGCCGTCACCCCCGACGCGGTGGGGCCCACGGTCACCGACCACACCATGGTGACCCGCCATCTGGTGGAGCAGGAGCCGGAGCATTTTTCCGCCTTTCGGCCCGTGGCCTCCCTGGCGGCGGGGGTGCTGGGCACCACAGGCGTGGAGAGCGGGGCGCTGGTGCAGGCCCTTACCCAAAAAATCTCGCCGGCCTGCGTCATCGCTGTGGACGCTCTCACCTCCCGCAGCCTGGAGCGGGTCTGCAACACCGTGCAGCTGGCCGATACCGGCATTGTGCCCGGCTCGGGCGTGGGAAACCACCGGGTGGCGCTCAATGCCGAGACCCTGGGAGTTCCTGTGGTGGCAATCGGGGTGCCCACCATGGTGGACGGGGCCACCCTGTGCGCCGACCTGCTCCGGGAAGCGGGCAAGGAGGACATGGAGCCGGAGACCCTGAACGGCACGGGCAGCGATCTCTTTGTCACCCCGCGGGACATCGACGCGAAGGTGGCGGAACTCTCCAAGCTGATCGGCTACGGGATCAATATGGCCCTCCAACCCGGAATTACTGTGGCCGACATTGACATGTTTTTGAGTTGACATCCCCCGGATTGTGTATATAATTGTACTACTGACAATACGCAATTCGGAGGGGTAATTATGCTCACCAATCAAGAGAAAACCATGGATCAGATCGTCACGCTCTGCAAAGGACGCGGCTTTATCTACGCCGGCAGCGAAATTTACGGCGGTCTCGCCAATACCTGGGACTACGGCCCCCTGGGCGTTGAATTTAAAAATAACGTGAAGCGGGCGTGGTGGAAGAAGTTCGTACAGGAGAACCCCTATAACGTGGGGCAGGACGCCGCCATTTTGATGAACCCCCAGGTGTGGGTGGCCTCGGGTCACGTGGCAACCTTCAACGATCCTCTCATCGACTGCAAATCCTGCAAAATGCGCCACCGGGCCGACAAGTTGGTGGAAGAGTATTTGAAGGCGCAGGGCATTACCAACGTCGTTGTGGAGAAAATGAAGAACGACGAGCTTATGGCGTTTATCCGGGAAAAGGGTATTCCCTGCCCCGGCTGCGGCAAGAGCGATTTTACCGACATCCGCAAGTTTAACCTCATGTTCAAGACCCATCAGGGCGTAACCGAGGACACCGCCGCCGAAATTTATCTCCGCCCTGAGACCGCCCAGGGAATCTTCGTCAATTTCCAGAATGTTCAGCGCACCACCCGCAAAAAGATTCCCTTCGGCGTCTGCCAGGTGGGAAAATCCTTCCGCAACGAAATTACCCCCGGCAACTTCACCTTCCGCACCCGCGAATTCGAGCAGATGGAACTGGAATTCTTCTGCAAACCGGGCACCGAGCTTACCTGGTTCGACTACTGGCGCACCTACTGCAAAAAGTGGCTGAAGGATCTGGGGATGAAGGAGGGGAGCATCCGCCTGCGGGACCATGAAAAGGAGGAGCTCTCCCACTACTCCAATGCCACCACCGACTTCGAGTTCCTGTTCCCCTTCGGCTGGGGCGAGCTGTGGGGCGTCGCCTCCCGCACCGACTTCGACCTTAAGGCCCATCAGGCCGCTTCGGGCAAGGACCAGAGCTATTTCGACCAGGAGACGAACGAGCATTATATCCCCTATGTGATCGAACCCTCTCTCGGAGCCGACCGGGTGGCGCTGGCTTTCCTCATCGACGCTTACGACGAGGAGGTGGTGGACGAGCAGAAAAACGACACCCGCGTCGTCCTCCATCTGCACCCCGCCCTGGCGCCCTTTAAATGTGCCGTTCTGCCCCTCTCCAAAAAACTGGGCGATAAGGCCAAGGAGATTCAGGAGACCCTCTCAAAATCCTTTATGGCGGACTACGACGACGCCGGTTCCATCGGCAAGCGCTACCGCCGTCAGGATGAGATCGGTACGCCCTTCTGCGTGACCGTCGATTTCCAGACCGTGGGCGACGACAAGACCCCGGCGGACGAGTGCGTCACCGTCCGGGACAGGGACACCATGGAACAGGTACGCATTCCCATCGAAGGGCTGAAGGAGTATATCGAGAGCCACATTTCTTTTTAAATATGCAAAGGGCGCGCTTTTGCGCGCCCTTTTTCGTTGCGAAAGAGACATAGTACGATGATAAAACGAAAGAACTCACCCTTACTTACTTTTTTGCTTCTCACAGCTGCGGGCGTCTGCCTGGGGCTTCTTTCCCTGTGGTTTGCCGCGGGAGAGTACTATATTCCCATGTTTTTGAGCTATCTGAAAGACCCGGTGCTCGCCGTTTTGAATCTGGCTCCGGCAGTGATGCTGGTTTGGTTCCTCTACTGCCTCGCGGGCCGGGCGTGGCTCGCCTTTTTCCTCTCTTCGGCCCTGGTGATCACTTTTACATGGGCAAGCCTCTTCAAGGTGCTCTACCGGGACGACCCGCTTCTCTTCGAGGACCTGCTTCTCATGAGGGAAGCGGAGAATATGGCGGGGAAATACCAGCCCTTTTTAAACGAAAGCATGGTTGCTGCCATCATCTTGGTATTGGCGGGAACGGCGGCTCTTTGGCTCCTGGCGGGGGCAAGGCCGGCCGGGTGGACCAGATTAGGGGGCATCGCCGCCCTGATTATGCTGCTGATTCCATTAAAGACAGGGTTGCTGGATGAAGAAATTTACAACAACAGAATATTGAACTATGAACTGATTAACCGGTGGTCGGCCACTCAGGTTTATCTCTCCAAAGGGTTTATATATCCGTTTCTGCACAGTGTTTCCTATGCCATAGACGAGCCGCCGGAAAATTATGATCGTGACCGGGCGGAGTCCATGCTTTCAGCCTGGCCCGAGACCGACATTCCGGAGGATAGAAAGGTGAATGTCATAGCGATCATGCTGGAGGCATACAACGACTTTTCAAAGTTTGACGTACCGGGACTTTCCGGCTCGGTTTATGAGGCTTATCACGAGTTGGAGGCGGAAGGCTATTCGGGAAATCTGCTTGTGAACATTTTTGCGGGAGGCACGGTGGACACCGAACGGGCATTTATAACGGGACTATCGACGCTGGGTACCTTCCGCTCGCCCACCAATTCCTACGCCTGGTATCTGAAAGAACAGGGCTATGCCGTAACCGGAAGTCACCCTAGTTATCAGTGGTTTTATAACCGTCTGAATGTCAACGCCAATCTGGGATATGACAAGTATCTCTACCTGGAAAATCACTATAGGGAGCTGACGGGAGACGGCATCGTTTATGACGACGTTTTTTTCCCGGAGCTCATCCGCCTTTTTGAGGAGAACCTCGCTACAGGCAAGCCTCTTTTCTCCTTCAGCGTGACTTATCAGGGGCACGGACCCTACGACGACCAGGAGGCCCGGTGGGGAGAAGATTTCGTGACGGGCGGAGCGTACACCCGGGCGGAACAAAATATCCTCAACAATTACTTCGGCTCCATAGCCAATACAAACAAAAATTTAGCATATCTCACCGATTACCTCAGAACGTCGGAAGAGCCTGTGGTTCTGGTCATTTTCGGCGACCATAACCCGTGGCTCGGGGATGGGAACAGCGTTTACAATACGCTTGGCATCAACCTGGACCTGGCGGACGAAGAGGGCTTTTACAACTATTTTTCCACCCGTTATCTCATTTGGGCCAACGCCGCCGCGAAAGAAGCCACGGGATGCGCCTTTACGGGCGCGGGAGAGGATATTTCCCCCTGCTTTTTGATGGACGAGGTCTTTTCTCAATGCGGTTGGGACGGACCTGCCTTCATGCAGTCGTCGAGAGTGCTCAAAAAGCGGGTGCCGGTTGTAAATTCGGCAGGCTTGTATGTGGAAGACGGCGAACTGGCCAACATGCTGACTCCCGAAGGCGCGGCACTGCTTGAGGACTATTACATTCTTCAGTATTACTGGAGGAGAAATTTTGTGTATGAGTGACAACTTGTTTTTCCTTGTCACAGATGATAAGATTTGATATAATATTACATTACATTCGTTCGTTATTTTATTAACAATTCTGGAGGCGGTCTGATTGTGAAATATAAACAGTGGAATCAGGCGCCTTCCGTGACCGGAGCCGCAAGAGCCATGGAAGCTCAGGGGGTCCATCCTCTGGTTGCCTCCGTTCTCTGCGCCCGCGGGCTCGTCACGCTGGAAAAAGCAAAGCAATTCCTGGCATCGGATGACACGCTCCTGTGCGCCCCGGATCTGATGAAAGATATGGACAAGGCTGCCGGACGCATCAAACGGGCGCTGGCGGATAAGGAGACCATGGCCGTATACGGCGATTATGATGTGGATGGGATTACCGCAGCGTGCCTGCTCACTCAATTTCTCAGGGGTGAGGGAGGAACCGTAATCCCCTACATACCCGACCGGCTGGAGGAAGGCTATGGTCTGAACCGGGAAGCGGTGGAAACGCTGCGGGCGAAAAGGGTTTCGATTATTATTACCGTGGACTGCGGCATTACCGCGGTGGAGGAGGCGGCCTACGCCAAAAGTCTTGGTGTCGATGTGGTCATCACCGACCACCACGAGTGCAAGGACGCCATCCCCGACGCGGCAGCCGTGGTGGACCCCCGGCAGGGCGACTGCCCTTATCCCTTTAAATCCCTGGCTGGCGTGGGAGTGGCCCTCAAGCTGGTTCAGGCCATTGGCGGCAAGAAGCGGCAGGATGAGCTCATGGATCGCTTTGTGGACCTGGCTGCGATCGGTACGGTGGCCGACGTGATGTGCCTTCTGGGAGAAAACCGGGCTATTGTCCGGAAAGGCCTTAAGGCCCTGAAAAACACCTCCCGGCCCGGGATCAAGGCGCTGCTCCGCGAGGCGGGAATGGACACCAAGCCTATTACGGCTTCTACCATAGGATATATGCTGGCGCCCCGCATCAACGCCGCCGGGCGGATGTGCCGCGCGTCCCTGGCTGCCGAGCTTCTGCTGACCGAGGATGCCGCCAAGGGAGTGGAGCTGGCCAGGGCGCTTTGCGATCTCAACCGGGAGCGGCAGTCCATCGAAGGGAAAATATTTGATGCCTGCGTGGAGATCCTGGAACGGGAGCCCGCCCGTCACAGGTATGCCATTGTACTGGCGGACGAGAACTGGCACCAGGGCGTGGTGGGCATCGTTGCCTCCCGCCTGACGGAAAAATACGCCTGCCCCACCTTTATGATCTGCCTGCAGAACGGCCTGGGTAAAGGCTCCTGCAGATCCTGCGTCGGCTTTAATCTCTTTTCCGCACTGGAACGATGCCAGCATCTTCTGGAAGGCTTCGGCGGTCACGCGCTTGCCGCCGGCTTTACCATCCGGGAGGAGAACATACCGGCCTTTGCCGAATGCATGAGCAGCCAGGTTGCTGAACACGCCGGAGGCGATATACTTATCTCCACCCTGGAGGT
This sequence comes from Bacillota bacterium, assembly GCA_023459875.1. Lineage (GTDB taxonomy): Bacteria > Bacillota > Clostridia > Oscillospirales > Oscillospiraceae > JAEWRY01. The sequence continues at coordinate 150,805 of JAEWRY010000044.1, read as the reverse complement.
CGACGCCGAAGTGGAGAACCCCGCGCTCCTGGACCCCAAGGGGGTTGAGGCGCTCTCAGTACTGGAGCCCTATGGAGCGGGCAATCCCAAACCGGTTTTTACCCTTTCGGGCGTGACGGTCAGTTCCGTCACGGACGTAGGCGGGGGACGGCATTTGAAGCTCAAGGTCAGCCGTGACGAGAAAACCTTTGAGACAATTTTCTTTTCCACAAACGCCGCCGCCTGCGGCCTGAAGGTAGGGGACCGCGCCGACGTGGCGTTCTATCCTCAGTTCAACGAATTCCGGGGGATGCGCACCGTGCAGCTGCAGGTGGTGGACCTCCGTCCCGCCAGGACGCGGGCGCAGTGCGAAAAAGCACTGTATGACAAAATGAACGCCGGAGAAGATATCACCCCGAAAGAGGCCGCGTCCCTGCTGCCCAGCCGGATGGAATTTGCCAACCTGTGGCGCTACCTTCGGGTGCACGCCGCCGCCGGGCCGATTGAAGGGACCGGCTGCCGTCTGGCCAAATGCGTCGCCAGGGAATGCGGCGGGCGGCCGGTACTTATGCGTACCTTAGTGTGCCTGGATGTGCTGAGCGAGCGGGGGCTCATCCTGCTGGAGATGACCGCCGATCATCTGCGCATCACCCTGACCGAGCAGGGTGAGCGCGTGGACCTGGACCGTTCGCCACTGATGTGTAAACTGCGGGCTATTATGGAAAGCTAAGGCATGGGCGGAGACGGAGCGGATCCCGATTCTCCCAGGTAGCGAGGAGGACTCCATGGATCCAATTTTGGAGCGATATTATGCTCTTGAAAAGAAAATAAAGAGCTATAATCCGTCTCTTGACACAGGACGGCTGTTTGCCGCGTTTCAATATGCCGACGAAGCCCATAAACGGCAGCTCCGGAAAGACGGCACTCCCTTCGTTACCCACCCCCTGGCTGTGGCTGAGATCGTAGCAGACCTTGGCCTGGACACCGATTCGATCATTGCCGCCCTGCTTCACGACTGCATCGAGGATACCGGAGTTACCCACGAGGAAGTGGCCAAACGCTTCGGCAGCGTGGTGGCGGAGCTGGTGGAAGGCGTTACCAAGCTGACGCGGGTGCAGTATACCTCCAAGGAAGAGGAACAGATGGAGAATCTGCGCAAGATGCTCATGGCCATGGCCAAGGACATCCGGGTTATTCTCATCAAGATCTGCGACCGACTCCATAACATGCGCACCATGAACTACCAGAGCCAGCGCAAGCAGAAGGAAAAAGCGCTGGAGACCATGGAGATCTACGCTCCCATCGCGCACCGGTTAGGTATGCAGAGGATCAAGTGGGAGCTGGAGGACCTTTCCCTTCAATACCTGGACCCCGTAGGCTACCAGGAGATTTCCGGAGAGCTCGCCCAGCGGTCCTCCCTGCATGAAGAATTTTTAAACGCGGTCCAGCACCGCATCGAGACCCGCCTGAGCGAGGAAGGGATCAAGGGAACGGTCTATGGCCGCGTCAAGCACATCTACTCCATTTACCGCAAAATGTACGCCCAGAACAAAACTCTGGACGAGATTTTTGACCTTTACGCCTTCCGGGTGATTGTAGACGACATCCCGGAATGCTACAATGTTCTGGGCTGTGTGCATGACCTGTTTAAACCCATCTTAGGCCGGTTTAAGGATTACATCAGCACTCCCAAGCCCAATATGTACCAGTCTCTCCACACCACGGTCATCGGGCGGGAGGGCATCCCCTTCGAGGTGCAGATCCGTACCTGGGAAATGCACCACACGGCGGAATACGGCGTGGCTGCCCACTGGAAATATAAGCAGGGCCTCGCCAACGACAAACTGGGCACCGAGGAGGCCTTCGCATGGGTGCGCAGACTGCTGGAAACCCAGCAGGACACCGACGCCGAGGAATTTGTCCGTACCCTGAAGGTGGACATGTTTGCCGATGAAGTGTTTGTCTTCACCCCTCAGGGCGACGTCATCAACCTTCCGGCCGGCGCCACCCCCATCGACTTCGCCTATAACATCCACTCGGCGGTGGGCAACCACATGACGGGCGCCAAGGTCAACGCCCGACTGGTTCCCTTCGACCACACACTGGAGAGCGGCGACATTGTGGAGATCATCACCTCAAAGTCGGCGCACGGCCCCAGCCGGGACTGGGTGAAATTCGCCAAGAGCAACGAAGCGCGCACCAAAATCCGCCAGTGGTTCAAAAAAGAACGCCGGGAAGAAAACATCGCCACCGGCAGGGCTATGTTTGAATCCGAACTCAAGCGGGCCGGTTATTCCATTTCCGCCATCACCTCCGATGACATTCTGCCGCAGATCCTCAAGAAGCTCCGTTTCGGTACCCTGGAAGAACTATACGCCGCCATCGGTTACGGCGGCATGAGCGCGCAGAAATCGGTCAATAGAGTAAAGGACGAAATGACAAGGCTCGGCCGCATTCAGGCCGAGCGGATCGCGGCAGAGCGGCTGGCGGCAGACCGCACAATTTCCGACTCCGTAATCGTGCCCGCGCCTCCCCATGCAGAGCTACCCAAGAGCGATACGCGCCGGTCCTCCACCGGCATTATCGTGGAGGGAATGGTCGGATGCCTCGTAAAATTCGCCAAGTGCTGTACCCCTGTTCCCGGTGATGAGATCGTAGGCTTTATAACCAGGGGCTACGGGGTTTCGGTCCACCGGGCGGACTGCCCCAACGCCGCGCCCGAACGGCAGAAGCCGGAGGAGGCGGGGCGCTGGGTGAACGTGGACTGGGCAGATAGTAACGACACCAGCTACAGCACCTCGGTGGAAATCTCCGCGAAAGACAGAAGCGGACTGACACTGGATGTGGCCATGGCGCTTTCCACCGTGAAGGTAAAGGTCACAACCCTCTCCGCCCGCTCCCTGCCCGACGGATACGCCGCCGTCAGCCTGGTTCTTGAAGTTAAGGACAAGGACGAGCTCTCGGGCGTCATGAACAAATTGGGCCAGCTGGCCGGAGTCTACCAGGTGAAGCGCGCTACAGGATGATGGTGTCGGCTATAATCCTGCCCGTCCCAAAGGAAAATTCCCGATGGGTTTTACGACAAAAAAACTGCGTAAATGAGATTAGGGAGTTTGCAACATGAGTAGAATAGAGATAGAAGCCATGCTCTCCGCCGCCTTTTGCGGCGGGGAAATTTGTCGGCGGGAGCTTCGGCTGACCGAAGAAGAGGCCGGCTACATCGCGGCGCATTACCCCGCCGGGGTGGCAGCGTTGGGCGGTAACTGGTACGAAATCACCTTCAGGGGAGGACTGTCCCATGGCGTGTAACTTCCGTCCCCTGCTTTTCGGTGGGGATATCAACGTGTACAGCGTGGCCCGGGCGTTTCACGAGGCCTATGGGCTTACCTCCACCTGCTATGGGAAGTACCCCACCGGCCCCGCCTTCGATAGCGCGATCATAGACTACCGGGTCTGCGCCGAAAACGAGAACGCGGACGTTTTCCGCAGAAATGTTGCGGATTATGCCGCTGGACACCCCGATGAAACCATTCTGGTGGTGGGGTGCGGCGACAGCTACGTGAAGCTGTGCGCCGAAAACAAGGCGTCCTTCCCCTCCAACTGCGTTACGCCTTACGGCTCCCCCGAGCTCATCAACACACTTATCAACAAGGAAAAGTTCTATGCCCTGTGCGACGAGCGCGGCCTTAAGCATCCGGATACCTTCATTCACCGGAAGGAAATGGGGCATGATTTCTCTCTTCCCTTTGCCCCTCCCTTCATCTGTAAGCCCGCCGACGGAGTGGCCTACTGGGCCCATCCCTTCCCGGGAAATGAAAAGGTGTTCATCTGCAAGGACCGGGTTTCCCTTGAGTCCGTACTGGACAAGGTATACGCCTCGGGATATCCGGAGTCCATGATTATTCAGGACTTTATCCCCGGGGACGACAGCTACATGCGGGTGCTTACGAACTATTCCGATCACAACGGTCAAGTAAAGCTGATGTGCCTGGGACACGTGCTGCTGGAGGAACATACTCCCCACGGTTCGGGCAACCACGCCGTCATCCTCACCGAGTACGCCCCGGAGCTGTGCTCTCAGATCAAAACGCTTTTGGAAGACCTTCATTATGTCGGTTTCTCTAATTTCGACATCAAGTTCGACCAGCGGGACGGAGTGTACAAGCTCTTTGAAATCAACTGCCGACAAGGACGAAGCAATTTCTACGTCACCGGGGCGGGCTACAATATCGCAAGGCTCTTGGTCGACGATTATATCGAGGGGAAGGAGCTTCCCTTTACGGCGGCCGACTGCAGGAGCCTTTGGCGGGTGGTGCCCCGGAAGGTGGCCTTCGACTATACGCCCTCTCAATACCACGGGGAAATGAAAGCTCTGATGCGCGAGGGGAAGGAGACGAACCCTCTTTTTTATGGGCCCGACAAGGCCCCCAGACGGCTCTTCAGCCTTTATAAAAACCAGTTGGGCCACTTTTTAAAGTTCAAGCAGTATTACCACAAACCCGGTTAGGAGGCCGCTATGGCAAAGGAGTCACCCCGCCTAGGGGTTTTGGGCGGCATGGGGCCGCAGGCTACGCAGATTTTTTACCAGCGCGTGTTGGACCGCACCGAGGCCGAGTGCGATCAGGAACATCTGCCCGCTTTGATTCTCTCGGACACGGAGATGCCCGACCGCACCAAGGCCATCCTCAGCGGCCAGGGGGAAACAGTCTACATCCGTCTCCTTAAAAACGCCAGGCTCCTGGAGAGCTGCGGCTGCACGGCCATCGCCATTCCGTGCAACACCTCCCACTACTTTGTGGACAGGCTTCAAACGGAGGTGAAAACCCCCATCCTCCACATGGTGCGGGAGACCGCAAAGGCCGTCTGTCAGCGCGGCTGCCGCCGGGTAGGCATTCTGGGCACCGACGCAACGGTGCAGATGGGGCTTTACCAAAAGGAATGCGCGGCTCTTGGACTGGAGGGCGTGACGCCTGAGCCGGAGATTCAGAAGCTGGTAATGTCAATTATTTACGACGAGATTAAAAAGGGAGAAAAGGGCAGCCGGGAGAAATTCGCCGTTGTGGACAGAGCGCTTCGCGCCATGGGGTGCGACGCCGGGATCCTGGCCTGTACGGAGCTCTCGGTTTACCGGGTCTATCACGGACTGCCGGATTTTTACGTGGACGCCATGGAGATCCTTGTGGAACAGTCCATTCTGGTCTGCGGTAAAAAATTGAGGATGGTGTAAATATGGAGGAAAAACGCCATACCCTGGGAGAATATATCCAGTTGCTGCAAAAAAGCGGTTTGCTGACGGAAGGCAACCTCAAAGCAGCCGACTTGGCGCGACCCATTGCCCTGGTCACCTGCGATTCCAGGGAAGCGGGCGCGGATACCCTTTTTATCTGCAAAGGTGCGCATTTCAAAGCTGAGTTTTTGAAAAACGCCGTTTCCAAGGGCGCTATTGCCTATCTTTCCGAAGCGCCTTACCCAGGCGTAACCGTGCCCTGCATAAAAGTTTCCGATGTGCGCCATGCCATGGCGCTGTTTGCCGATTTCTTTTACGACCATCCCAGCGGGAAGCTGAACGTGGTGGGTATCACCGGCACCAAGGGCAAGTCCTCCACCAGCTACTATCTCAAGTATATTTTTGACGACTATATGGCAGCGAAAAGCGGCAAGGAGAGCGGCGTCATCGGCTCCATCGACACCTACGACGGGATGGAGCGCTTTGAAAGCCACCTCACCACCCCCGAGCCGCTGGATGTGCAGCGGCATTTTAAAAACGCCGTTTCCTCGGGGATGGAATACCTCACCATGGAGGTCTCCAGTCAGGCCCTCAAATACGACCGGGTGCTGAATGTGGAGTTTGCTGCCTCCGTTTTTCTCAATATCGGCTATGACCACATTTCTCCCATCGAGCACCCGGATTTCGAGGATTACTTCGCCTCCAAGCTCCGCATATTTAAGCAGTCTGCCATTGCCTGTGTCAATCTGGACAGCGACGAGGCTGCAAGGATCGTGGAGGCCGCCAGGGCGTCCCACCGTCTCATTACCTTTTCCCAGAGCGACCCTGCCGCGACGGTCTACGGGTCCAATGTCCGCAAGAGCGGCAACGATATTTTGTTCCGGGTGAAGACACCCCGGTTTTCCAGGGAATTCAGGCTCACCATGCCCGGCCTCTTCAACGTGCAAAACGCCCTGGCCGCCATCGCCGTGTGCGAAGGCCTGGGCATCCCCGAGCGGCACATTTACGTAGGTCTCATGAAGGCCCGGGTGCCGGGGCGCATGGAAATTTACACCAATGCAAACGACCGGGTGATTGCCATCGTGGACTATGCCCACAACCGCCTTTCCTTTGAAAAGCTGTTTCAGTCGGTGAAGGAGGAATATCCCGGAAGGCGCATCGTCACCGTGTTCGGCTGTCCCGGGAAGAAGGCGCTGGACCGGCGGCGGGATCTGGGCGAGATTTCCGGACGGTATTCCGACCTGGTGATCCTCACCGAGGAGGACTCCGGCGAGGAAGACACCGAGACCATCTGCCGGGAGATTGCCGGTTGGGTGGAGTCGGTGGGCTGCGACTTCTCCATCGATCCCGACCGGGGTGAGGCAATCCGCAGCGCTATCGACGGGTCTGAAACGCCGACAATCATTCTCATCACCGGAAAAGGCGCCGAGACGAGACAAAAACGCGGAATCGAGTATATCGACTGCCCTTCCGATGTAGAATATACCAAGCGCTTCCTCCACGACTACGACGTGCGCCACGGACTGGACGGCATGGAGAAAGTGAAGGGGCTGCTGGATACCCTGCCCCGGCTCCACAGCTACAGTGGGAAAATCGTGGTTTTCAAATACGGCGGCTCGGCCCTGGGCGACGACGGCACCACCGACACGATTCTTCAGGACGTGGCGGCCCTGCGCATGGCGGGCGCCCGGGTGGTACTGGTCCACGGGGGCGGCAAGAACATCACGGCGCTTTTGGGCAGGCTCGGCGTGAAAACCTCCTTTAAAAACGGATACCGGATCACAGACGAGGCGGTTTTAGAGGCGGCGGAATACGTTCTCTCCGCCGGCGTCAATAAGGCGGTCGTCTCGGCCCTGGGCGCCTGCGGCGTTACCGCCGTGGGTGTGTCGGGCAGGGACGGCGGGCTTCTCACCGCGCAGGCAAAGGACCCCGAGCTTGGCCGTGTGGGAACCGTAACCCGGGTGAACACCAGACTGCTCGATACCATGCTGGCAGGCGACTTTTTACCGGTCGTCTCACCGGTTGCCTCCGACCAGGACGGGCTGGGCCTCAACTGCAACGCCGACGACGTAGCCTGCGCCGTAGCCGAGGCACTGGGCGCTTATAAGCTGGTGTTTCTCACCGATACCGACGGGATTTTGGTGGACAACCAGAATCAGTCCACCCGGATTCCCCATATGGACGCCCAGAGGGCGAACGAGCTTCTGGAGAGCGGGCTGATCGCGGGGGGTATGGCTCCAAAAGTAAAAAGCTGCCTCCATGCCGCCACCCACGGGGTTTCCCAGGTGGTGGTGCTGGACGGACGGGTGGAACACGCATTGCTGCTGGAGGCCATTTCCCAGAAATCCCTGGGTACAACCATTACTGCGGACTGAGGGAGGGCCTCTGATCCGCCAACACCACAAAAGGAAACGAAACTATGTATGAACAGATGACCCTCCCCAACGGGGTGCGCATTCTCACCGAGCACGTTCCCGGCGTGCGCTCCGCCGCGCTGGGCTTCTGGGTGGGTACCGGCTCCCGGCACGAAAAGGCTTCGGAGAGCGGCGCCGCTCATTTCATCGAGCACATGATATTTAAAGGCACCGATAAGCGCACGGCTGCGACAATCGCCCAGGAGACCGACGCCATCGGCGGGCAGATTAACGCTTACACCACAAAGGAATACACCTGCTTTTACGCCCAGTCTCTGGATATCCACCTGAGACAGGCGCTGGATATTCTATGGGACATGACCTTCAGCTCCAAATTTGATGAGGGTGACGTGACCACCGAGCGTGGTGTGATTCTCGAGGAGATTGGGATGTACCGGGATAACCCCGAAGATCTCTGCGCGGAGCGGCTCTTTTCCGCCATTTACAAGGGTACCGCTTTGGCGCGGCCCATTCTGGGACGGCCCGCCACCCTCAACGCCATGACGGGGGCGTTTTTGAAGGCATATCAGAAAGAGAATTACCGCGCGGCGGTTATTATTGTGACCCTGGCGGGGAGCTTTGACGATTCGGTGCTGGAGGAATTGAAGGAGCGCTTTTCAACGCTGGACGGGGGACCCATGCCTCCCATTAAAGGCGTTATCTATACTCCGGGGATTACTGTGAAGCGGAAGGCGACCGAGCAAAATCACTTGACCCTGGCCTTTGCCAGTCTGCCTTACGGGGACGACCGGCGCTTCGCCCTTCAGCTTTTATCCTCCATTTTGGGCGGGGGGATGTCCTCCCGACTCTTCCAGGAGGTGCGGGAAAAGCAGGGCCTCTGCTACTCCGTCTACTCTTACGGGGCCGGACACACGGAAACCGGGGTTCTGGCGGTCTATGCCGCCCTAGGCAGCCAGACCGAGCACAAAGCCCTTGCCACTATCTGCCGGGTGGTGCGGGAATTTGCCAAAACCGGGCCTGAGGCCGAAGAACTCTCCCGGGCAAGGGAGCAGTCCAAGGCCAACGTGCTCATGGGCCTGGAATCTACCCAGGCCCGCATGAGCCACCTGGGCCGTTCCTCTCTGCTCACCGGAAAGGTCCTCTCCCCCGACGAGATCATCGCGTCCTACGATGCCGTAACGAGGGAGCAGGTGCAGGCACTGGCGAAACAGGTTTTCGATTTTGAAACCGTTTCTCTCTCCGCCGTGGGCAAGGTGGGAACCGAGGCGGAATACCGGGCAATCATAGAAAACGTGTGAGAACTTCTAAAAACAGGAAACGCCCCGGCATGTTTAAAAAGTCCTTCGTCCTTTTCGCCACCGGCGAAAAGCTTTTGCGTTGCGCTTACGTGACCGAAATCCGCAAAAGGCTAAATACCAGTGCCAAGCGGGAATTCACTTCCCGCTTGGCACTCGCTGTGCGGCTCCAGAGAGCCGCTTCCAACTTACCGTCTTGTCGAAAAACCATGGTTTTTCGACAAGCTGACGCCGCGGCAGTTTAGCCGCGGCGTCTTTATCATTTTGGAGCATTATAATCTCCTCTTCCTGAGCAGCCGTATGTCTTCTCCAAAAAAAGGAAGGGCGCGGTATTCGCCCTGGAGGCGGGAAGAAACCTGCGGGGTATAGCGCTGGCAGATCTGATCCACCGTGAGGTTCGTGGAGATAACGGTCCGAAGCTGGCGCATCAAACGGGTATTGATAAGTTGGTAGAGGGCGGACTGGACAAAGGGGGTGGTGAGCTCGCTTCCCAGGTCGTCCAGAATGAGCAGGTCGCAGTTTAAATACCGGCGGGTCTCATCCTCCGCCTCCTGGACACTGTTCAAATCCCGTGAAAATTTCTTCTCCTCAAAGCAGGAGAAGACATTGCCGGCGGTGTCATAGACCACCGAAAAGCCGTTTTCCGAAACCGTGCGGGCGATACAGGCGGATAGAAAGGTCTTCCCCAGACCGGGGCCGCCGGTGAGCAGAAGGTTATTGATGAAAAAACGGCCGAACTTCAAAGCGTAATTCAGGCAAAGATCGTAAACCACCTCCATGTTGTCCCGGGGGGTAACGTCCCATCCCGGCCAGGGGGAAGCGGAATAGTAATCCAGCTGGAAGGAATCAAAGGACTGATCTCCCAGGTCCAGAAGCTTGGAAAGCTCCCGGATCTGTTCCTGGGTGCAAAGTACCTTGAGGCAGTCGCACATTACCGTTCCCTGCCAGCCTGTGTCACCGCATTTGGAGCAAATGGGAGTCTCGTCCAGATAATGCTCGGAAAGGCCCACCGACGCGAGAAGAGAAGAGCGTTCCTTCTGAAGACTCATATTTTTATCCCGTATGACCGCAATGGCGGGCGCCGGGTCGGTGCCGCTGCGAAGAGAAGCCGAGACGATTTCCGCGACGGTCTGACGAAGCTCCCGGTCAATTTCGGCCAGCCGGGGCAGCCTGGCGTAAAGTTTGGCACGTCTGGCCTCCAAGTCTGTGGCCCGCCGGGTCCGTGCAGCCTCCAGCCGGTCGGCGGCTCTTCGCATAACGCGCTGTTCGTAGGACATCGGCTAACGCTCCCCTTTCTCCCGCGCCCGTTCCCGCGCCATATATTCCTGCATCCAGCGGATGTCCTCCTGAGCCTTGGCGTCGGTACCGGGTTGGGAGGGAGCGGTTTTCGCCGCAGTTCCGTTCCGGCGGTAGGCGGAATCCTCTGCCGCTATTTGTTTTACCGTATGTAAGCCTTTCTGATGCCAGCTTTTCAGGATGGAATTCATATAAGGCCAGCTCATGCTCTGCTTTTTAAGTACAGTCTTTTCATATGCAAGTGAAATGGCCTCATCTTCAAAGCCCATTTCCACCCAGGCGGACAAGAAATTCCTTTCCCCTTCCACGGCGGGACGGCCTGCAATGCCGACCAGGGATAAAAGCTGCGCTTCCCGGGAGGTGATGACGGAGAGCTTTTTAAGATGCTCCTCGGCGGAATCGGCGGTATCCACCCCGCAGCGGTGCCAGATGAAAGCCTCCCGCCGGATCTGGGCCATCCGGGGCTTTCTGCCTGCCCCATATTTTCGCTCGGTTTCATTCACACACCAGGTGACCAAAAGCAAAATCACCTCAACGGGAAGAGCCAGATAGTCGTATATGGTATAGAGCATTCTGAGATCAGAGATGGATAGAAGCTTGCCCAACCTGCGCTCCACCTCTTTGACCAGAGGGGAGAAGGGAGAGTTGTTTTCCAGTTCGCGGCTGATATCTTCAGCGGTATACTCGGGAGGCTCCTCGCGCTCTTTCGGCGCCGGGGGCGGAGCCGCGTACCCGGCGGAGGCGAGCCCCAGTTTGACAAGCTGACCGCTGGCGGCCTCCAGACGGGTATTTTCCCAGTGCAGCGCGGCGCTGGAGCCGCGGCGAAGCAGGCACAGATAGAGAAGGGCGGCATCCCCGCTGCCGGAGGACAGGATGCGCTCCACCGCCTCGCCGGGCATGGAGACCACGCCGCCCGGTATGAGTATATCCGCCGCCATAAAATCCCTTCTCTCCCTCTCATGTGTGAAATCTATTCTACACGATTTTCTCTTTGTCGTAAACAGGGAAAACTCCGATAAAATATAAATGAAATTGCAATATTCAGAAATATTCTATTTTTTATTAACGAAAACTATGATATACTATTTTTAATTATAACCGAGGGAGGTTCCGCCGTGAAAAATCGTGTCACCGTCATGGTTGCCGGGCAGGAGTACACCCTGATCGCCCCCGAGGATGAGGCTTATATCAAAAAAGTGGCCAATCATGTGGACGAGCAAATGCACCAGATTATGGACAGCAGCAAGGTGTCCATTGCCGACAGCGCCGTGCTGGCTGCCATGAACATTGCCGACGAATATTTTAAAGAAGTGGAAGCAGCTGAAAATCTGCGCCGCCAGCTCAAGGAATATCTGGAGGACTCGGCACGCGTTAAATTGGAGCTTTCCGAGGCAAAGAGGGAAATCTTCAAGCTGCAGAACAAAAAACAATAGCAATTTTATGAAACTTTCCCGCCGGAACCGCAACTGCCGGGGCAAATGCAGTTCGCCCTTTAAAGCGGCGTGTGCTTCGGCGTTTTGGCCGGACGCTGGTTTCGGCGTTTTCTTCTTAGGTGGATATTAACCATGCTTGAATTATTGGCTCCAGCCGGATCTCCCGAGGCGGTCACCGCCGCCGTTCAGTCCGGCGCTGACGCTGTTTATCTTGGATATGGGGACTTTAACGCCCGCCGGAATGCAAAAAACTTTTCGAAGGAGGAGTTTGCGGCGGCGGTTTCTTATTGCCATTTGAGGGGTGTCAAGGTCTACCTCACCCTCAACACTCTGGTCGCCGACCGGGAGCTGCCCGGTGCGGCACTGATTGCCGCGGAGGCTTCCCAGTTGGGCACAGACGCTGTTCTTGTGCAGGATCTGGGCGTTTTGCGGATGCTTCGCCAGACGGTTCCCGATCTGCCGGTGCACGCCTCCACCCAAATGACCATCTGTAATCTGGACGGGGTGAACCGCTGCGCCGACCTGGGAATGAGCCGGGTGGTGCTGGCGAGGGAACTGTCCAGGGAGGCAATCGCGTACATTTGCGCTCGCGCCCCCATTGAAATCGAGGTCTTTGCTCACGGCGCGCTGTGCATGTGTTACAGCGGCCAGTGTTTCTTTTCCTCGGTCATCGGCGGCCGGAGCGGGAACCGGGGGCTCTGTGCCCAGCCCTGCCGTCTGAACTACGGCTGGGGAGACTCGCCTGATTCCAACCCGCTCTCCCTCAAAGACATGTCTCTGGCGGGACATCTGAGAGAACTGGACCAAATGGGCGTTTCCTGCGTCAAGCTGGAGGGACGGATGAAACGGCCGGAATACGTGGCCATCGTCACCTCCATCTATGCCGCCGCCATCCGGGAAGGCAGGGAGCCTACCGCCGAGGAACTGCAGAAGCTGAAAGCCGCCTTCTCGCGGCAGGGCTTTACCGACGGGTATTACGTGGGAGAAAAGGGACCCCAGATGTTCGGTATCCGGGAGGAAACCCGCGCTCCCGAGGACCTCTTCGCCAAGGCGAAAGGGGTATACATGAAGGGGGATATCCAGCGGATACCCGTTACCTTCTATACCATGATCCGTCCGGGCGAACCGGTCAGGGTGGGAGCCCAGGACGGCGAGGGCCGCGTGGTAACCGCCGAAGGCCCCATTCCGGAGGCTGCCCGCACCGTGGAACTGGGCGAGGATACGGTGGCATCCCAGCTTTCGAAAACCGGCGGAACCCCGTACCGCTGTCTGAAGGTCCGCGCGCTGGTGGAACCGGGGCTTTCCCTGCCCGTATCCACCCTCAATGCCTTGCGCCGGGAGGTACTGGACGGTCTTACCGAAGAACGAATGAAGCTGCCCCAGCGCCGGCAGGAGAAGTTTCATCCCGGTGTCCGGTATGAAAACCGACAAAAAGAGCCTATACTTACCGTATCCCTGCGGAAGGCGGAACAACTCACCGACGAACTCATCCAGCTCGCCCCGGGGATGATCTATCTCCCGGCGGAAGAGATCGCCGCGGCGAAGGACCGGACAGCCCGCGCACTTGCGAAAGGAATTTCCGTTGCCGTCCTGCTGCCACGCATCGTCTGGGACGGCGAGATGAAGGAGCTGCGCCGGGCGCTGGACGAGGCCAGAGGCCTGGGAGTCCGGGATGCTCTGGTCGGGAATCTGGGCCTTATTAAGCTGACAAAGGACGCGGGGCTGAACCTCCGAGGCGACTTCGGACTGGAACTCTTCAATACGCAGGCGTTCAAGGAACTCAAACGCATGGATTTTATCTCCGGAACCGTCTCTTTTGAGCTGAAGCTTGCCCAGATCCGGGATATTTCCAAGGCAATCGATATGGAGATGATTGTTTACGGCCGTCTGCCCCTGATGATCACCGAGAACTGCATTATGAAGAACCGCACCGGCCTGTGTACCTGCGAAAACGTTAATCAGCTTACCGACCGCACCTTTACCCGATTCCCGGTGGTGAAGGCTCCGGGCTGCAGAAACGAGATCTTGAACGCGAAAAAGCTTTACCTGGCGGACAAACAGGCAGATTATAAGCGCATCGGATTGTGGGGCACACGGCTGATGTTCACCACAGAAAATCCCAGGGAGTGTGTGCAGGTGACGGAGCGTTACTTAAACCGCGGGCATTATGAGCCCAACGACTTTACCAGAGGGCTTTACTACCGGGATGTGGAATAGCAGGAAAAGGACTGAGACAAGATGAATCTGAAAATAAAAGCGGTCTCGCCCCTCATCGGAACGGCGATCCCCGCCCCTTTTTACGCCAGCCCGGGGGCGGCGGCCATGGACCTTCACGCCGCCGTGGATTCTCAGGTGGAGATTGAACCCGGCAGGAGCTGCTCAATCCCCACGGGCATTGCGATCGCGCTGCCCTCCGCCCGTTATATGGCGCTTGTATTCGCCCGCAGCGGCCTCGCCACCCGGCACGGCATCGCCCTCTCAAACGGCGTCGGCGTTGTGGACAGCGATTATCGGGGGGAAATCAAAGTGGGGCTTATAAACCTTTCGGACAAGCTTTATACTGTCTTACCCGGCGACCGGATTGCGCAGCTTGCGGTGGTGCCGGTGGAAAGGGCGGAACTGGAGCTCGTTTCCCAGCTGGACGAGACCGAACGGGGCGCGGGCGGCTTCGGTTCGACGGGGAGATGAGAGGCATGAAGCTCATTTTGGCTTCCGGATCGCCCCGCCGCAGAGAATTGCTTGGACAGATGGGCCTGGGGGAATTCACCGTTATATCCCCCGATATTGACGAATCGGGCTGGAAAGACCTGCCCGCCGGGCAACAGGTACGTATGTTATCGGCGTCCAAGGCCGCGGCGGTGGCCTCCGGTCAGGACGGCGCGATGGTAATTGCTGCGGACACCGTGGTGGTGCTGGACGGAATCGTGCTGGGCAAGCCCCGGGACAGGGCAGATGCCGTCCGTATGCTTACCGCGCTGAGCGGTAGGCGGCACGAGGTATATACCGGCGTCACGGTCACAAAAGACAATGTTACGCTCACCGAACACGAGATCACCAAAGTGACCTTCCGAACTTTGTCCCGGGAAGAGATTTCTCACTATGTGGACACCGGAGAGCCCATGGATAAGGCGGGTGGCTATGGAATCCAAAAGTTCGGCGCGCTGCTGGTGGAAGGAATAGAAGGCGACTATTTTAACGTCATGGGGCTGCCGGTCTGCCGCCTCGGCCGTATGCTTGCCGAGTTTGGAATTGACTGCCTGGCACTGGCCGAAAAAGAAGCGCAAGTTTAAAGGAGAAAAAGCCGTTTGAAGCAGTTTTTCCGTCAAAACGGAATACTGGTCCTGGTGATAGCCGTTCTGCTGGCGGCGATCATCGGTATGTTTTCCATGCAATTCGGAGGGATCGCCAATCCGTTGGCTAATGTTCTGGGAGTTGTGACGACCCCGATCCAGAGTGGCGTTTCCACCTTTGCCCGGTGGGTGGAAGGGATCTACGGCTACTCTTACCGGAACGAACAGTTGGAGGAGGAAAACGCCAATCTGCGCCAGCAGCTTGCCGATATGGAGTCTAAAGCGATGGAAAACGAGCAGGCCAGCCAGGAAAACGAGCGCCTGCGGGAGCTTCTGGAACTGCGGGAAAAGCGGCGGGAACTTAAGGTTGAGTCGGCCACCGTGGTTTCCCGGTCCTCGACCAATTGGGCATCCACCCTCACGATCAGCAAAGGCTCCCTCCAGGGGGTCAAGGCGGGTGACTGCGTGATTGACCAGGCGGGCGCTTTAGTGGGGGTGGTCACCGAGGTGGGCTTCAACTGGTCAACACTCATCACCGTGATTGACGCCGATATAGAGCTGGGCGGAGTGATTTTACGCACAGAGAGCGCCGCCATTATTGAAGGTGATTTTGCGCTGATGGAGCAGGGCAAGGTGAAGCTTTCGTACTTGCCCGAAAACACCCAGCAGCTTGCGGGCGACCTGGTCCTCACCTCCGGCATGGGCGGGACATACCCCTCCGGCTTTGTGGTTGGAACGATTGAATCCATCCAGATCGACCCGTCAGGCCTTACCCGCTACGCGGTAGTGGTCCCCAGGGTATCCCTTGATGATCTCATTGAAGTGTTTGTCATTAAGGAATTTGATATTGTCGAATAGCGATTGTGGATTGCTCAAAAGCAGAGAAAGGGGTGTGAACCGTGAACCGCTGGAATCTGTTCATTAAATGGCTGGCCTACGGCCTTACCCTGATTCCCGTCTGGATTTTGGAACGCCTGATCCTGAGCCGTTTTCCGCTCTTCGGCGTCATCCCTATGCTGCTGCCCTTTGCAGCCGTCATGGTCGGGATGATGGAGGGAATGCAGGCCGGAGCGGGGTTCGGCCTTGCCACGGGACTGCTGTGCGACATGCTTTATTATGGGACCAACGGCGGCATGACCATTGGGATAACTCTGCTGGGAGCCGCAGCGGGTTTTGCCGCCCACCGGGGTCTGCGGCAGAATCTTCCCGGTTGTATGCTTTGCTGCGCCGCCGCACTTTTGATCATCGACGCGTTTCGGGTTTCTATCCGTTTTTTATTTCACTCCGTTCCTCTGGGACCCCTTCTCAGAGTGGCGCTGCTTGAGACCGTCTGGTCGCTGATTTTTGCCCCGGCAGTATATTTGCTCTTTCGGGCGACATACCGCAAAGTGGGCGGAACCACATTAATGTAATCTGTGACCGCTTCTTCCGAAGGGAGGGATACTCTATGGAAGGCAAACAATTTAAGGTGCGCACCCGCATTCTGTTCCTGGCGCTTGCTGTTTTGTTCCTTGTTTTTTCTTATACCCTTTATGACCTTCAGATTGTGCACGGGGCGGAATATCTGGCACAATCCAGCCGGAAGATCGCCACGATCGAGAGTGTTCCCGCCGCCCGGGGGGAGGTCCTGGACCGGTACGGAAGGGTGCTGGTATCCAATAAAACCATCTATCAGGTAGTGCTGAACCAATCCCTGCTGGGCGCCGAACGGGACAAGACCATTTTGGCCCTTACGGAGATCTGCAAAAAGAAAAATGTCGCCTGGACGGATACCCTGCCGGTTTCTATGAATACTCCTTTTGTGTATACGCTAGAGAACGCCACGTCTACCGCGCAAAGCCGCTTTTCTTCTTTTTTGAAAGCCATGGACTGGACAGACGAAGAAACTCAGGTGGCGGGACTGCTTAACCAGATCAGCGCCGAGGGCTCTGCTGCCTCGAGCCTCCCGGCCGTTTCGGCTGATACCGTGATCGCCAAGATGCGGGAAGAATTTGGGGTTGACGAATCTCTTACCGACGCCCAGGCCAGGACTCTGGTCGGCATTTTATACGAGCTTTCTCTCAGGTCCAAGGAGATCACCTGGTCGGACTATATTTTCGCATCCGACGTGGACATCGGCCTTATTACCCGGGTAAAAGAAGAAGGCCTGACAGGCGTACAGATTGAGGCGACCGCGGTAAGGCAGTATCACACCCAGGCCGCGGCGCATATTCTTGGCAGAGTAGCCCAGATGGACAAGGACGAGTGGGCTGTCTATATGAACCAGGGCTACGCCATGAACGAGACCGTGGGCAAGGAAGGCGTGGAAAAAGCCTTCGAGAGCTATCTCCATGGTGTGGAGGGAAGCCGGGCGATCGAGACCAACACCAGCGGCAAGGTAGTAAGCGAAACCTATATTAACGATCCCGGACCTGGCGACAATGTTACTCTGACGCTGGATATCCGGCTCCAGGAGACCGTAGAGGCCACTCTGGCCAAGTATGTGCCCACGCTTCCGGACGCGCAGGGAGCTGCGGTGGCCGTGGTGAACGTGAAGGACGGCGGGGTGCTGGCCTTGGCCTCCTATCCCACCTTTGATCTGGCGAATTTCTCAAATGCATATAATGATATCAAAGACGCTCCCAATAATCCCCTGTATAACCGGGCGACGCAGGGTATCTACGCCCCGGGTTCCACCTTTAAAATGGTGACCGCCGTGGGCGGGCTGGAGGAAAATATCATAACCCCAACCGATAAGATACTGGACACCGGTGTGTATACCTTCTATAAGGATTACCAGCCCATGTGCTGGATTTACCGCCAGTATCACAGAACCCACGGATATCAGAACGTTACCCAGGCCATCACGAATTCCTGCAACGTATTTTTTTACGACGTGGGAAGGCGGCTCGGCATTGAGAAACTTGAAGATTATGCCAGGCTCTTCGGCCTGGGTAAGCCGACCGGTATTGAGATTCCTGAAAACACCGGCGTGGTGGCAGGTCCGGAGTATACCGAATCGATTAACCAGAGATGGAACGACGGCTCTACCCTGGCTGCCGCCATCGGGCAGGAAAACAACCAGTATACTCCCCTTCAGCTGGCCAACTACGTGGCGACCCTGGTAAACGGCGGAGACCACTGGTCGGTCCATCTGCTCAGCTCGGTAAAATCCAGCGATTTTTCCCAGCTCGTTTACCGCCATGAGGGGGAACTGCTAGATACGGTGGAAATCAAGCCCGTCAATTTGAACGCGGTGAAGATGGGAATGCTGGAAGTGACCCAGTCCGGTTCGGTATCTAGCTATTTTAAGAATTTAGGGATCAAGGTCGGCGCCAAAACCGGTTCGGCTCAGGTTTCCAGCGCATCCACTTCCAACGCGGTGTTCGTGTGCTTCGCCCCCTATGACGACCCGGAAATCGCCATGGCCATCGTGGTGGAAAAGGGAGGCTCGGGCTCCGAGCTGGGTGCGGTAGCCGCCGACATCCTGAGTTATTATTTCAGTGCCAAACAGACGCTGGAAAGCGTACAGACCGAGGGGTCCCTCTTGAGGTGATAATAAATCCATGACAGTTCCTTCCCCCGTCTATGACCCGAGAGACCTGCGCTGCAAAAAGCCATACGGAGCCGTGCCTTCCGGCACTGCCGTCACCTTTACCCTCCGTCCCCAACGGGCGGAGGGCTTTTCCCATGGCATTCTTACCGCCCGGTTTGAATTCCTGGACAACAAAACGGTCACCCTCCCCATGGATTGGGAGGATCACGATTTACCGGAGGGCCGCGATCTTTTTTTCGCCACGCTCAAGACCGGAGACTATGTTGGCCTTGTCTGGTATTCCTTCCGTCTGGAGGGCTTCGGAGGGCAGATATGGGGTTCCCAGGAGGAGTATCAGCTTACCATATATGACAATGCCGGGGAGACGCCTTCCTGGTTCGGAGTTGGTATGACCTATCAGATTTTTCCCGACCGGTTTTTTCGCACCGCAATACCCAATCCGGCGGGAATGGTGGGCAGCCGGACTGTTCATTCAGATTGGGAGGAATTACCAGAATACTGCCCCGACGGAGAGGGAAAAATCCGTAACCGGGATTTCTTCGGCGGCAGCCTCGCTGGAATTACGAAAAAACTGGATTATCTGGGCTCTCTGGGCGTGGAAACTCTCTATCTCTGCCCGGTTTTCGAGGGCGCGGAGAATCACCGTTATGGCACCGGGGATTATGAAAAAATTGATCCGATGCTTGGCTCCCAGCGGGATTTCGAGGCGCTGTGCCTTTGTGCCCACCGGCGGGGGATGCGGGTGCTGCTGGACGGAGTCTTCAGCCACACCGGTTTTATCAGCCGCTATTTCGGCGGCGACTCCAGCTACCGCGACCTGGGCGCGGCTCAGTCCCTATCCTCGCCCTACGCCGATTGGTTTACCTTTTCCCGCTGGCCGGACAAATACGACTGCTGGTGGGGCATCGCCACCCTGCCCGCGGTGAAGAAAAGCTGCGCATCCTATGTAGATTATATCATTGAGGATAAAAACAGCATCGTCCGCCGCTGGCTGCGTGCCGGGGCGGACGGCTGGCGGCTGGACGTGGCGGACGAACTGCCCGACGAATTTATCGCGCGCTTCCACCAGGCGGTACGGCAAGAAAAACCAGATGCCGTGGTCATCGGCGAGGTATGGGAGGACGGCACCAACAAAATTTCTTACGGTGTGCGCCGCAGGCATCTTTTGGGCGGGCACTGCGACGCTCTCATGAACTACCCCTTCCGCAGCGCCCTGCTCGCCTTTCTGCTGGGGGGAGACGCCAGGGAGTTCATGGAGGCTATGGAGACCCTGCGGGAGCACTATCCGCCCGCCGCGTACTACTCGGCCATGAACATTCTGGGGACTCACGACACCCCCCGCATCCTCACATTATTGGGTGCGGGCTCCGCCTGCGGGGACTGCAGCCGGGACTGGCGCGCCGAGCACCGTCTTTCGGAGGAGGAGCGGAAGCGGGGCGCCGCACTTTTGAAACTGGCCCTGCTCGCTCTCTTTGCCTTTCCTGGCTCGCCCACCGTTTATTACGGAGACGAGGCGGGGCTTGAGGGCTTCGAGGACCCGTTCAACCGGCGCACCTTCCCCTGGGGGCGGGAGGATCAGGAGCCTATCTCTTACATCTCGTCGCTGGGAAAGGCCAGAAAGACCTTTCTTCCCCTGCGCAGAGGGGATATCTGTTATATGAAGGCGGAGGGCCGGGTTTTGGCCTTTACGCGCACTTATGGCGGCCAGACGGTGCTGGCCGCGGTGAACGCCGGGGATAGTACCGAAGAAATATCTGTTTTCGAAGAAGAAAGATTAATTCTGCCGCCTGTTTCCGGGCAGCTTCTTGCTATTTCCCGGGAGGGAAAAGCGAGGGTTATTGTAAACAGCATCCGGGATGATGACTTTGAAAAAGCCGAAAGCCCCGGCATATAACCGGAGCTTCCTGTTCTTTAAAGTATGGATTTTGTGCAATGATGTTGGTATTATGGGCGCTTGACGTTGTCGGAAATTTCCGAGAGGGCCTTGGAGGCTTCCATATCGAATTGGTGGGTGCGGGCCAGGTCTCCCAGCGCCACAATGCCCACCAGGTGTCCATGGTCCACTACGGGAAGGCGGCGTATTTGGTCGGCCGCCATGATCCGGGCAGCCTCCCGGATATCGTCGTCGGGAGAAACGGTGGAGGGCGAGCGGGTCATTACTTCCCTGACAGGTGTTTGGGCGGGATCTTCCTCCGCAGCAACACAGCGAAGGACGATATCCCGGTCGGTGAGAATGCCGCGCAGCCGGCCGTCCTCCTCGCAGACGGGCAGGGAGCCCACGTTATGTTGGCACAGAAGCCGTGCGGCAAGCGCCGCCGATTCGCCTGGGGTAATGGACACAACATTGGGATTCATGAGGTTGCGTACTTGCAAGATGTTCACCGCCTTGTTATAATTTTGATACTGGTATTATGGTCTGAAATGGGAGAATTTATACGATGACAAAGACCCTGCTTCACACTTGCTGCGCGCCCTGCTCGATTACCTGCGTGGATACTCTGCGAGACGACGGAATTGAGCCGGTGGGCTTCTGGTATAATCCCAATATCCATCCCTTTACGGAATACAGATCGAGGAAAAATACCCTCGAGGAATACACACGGAGCATCGGCGAGGAGCTGATTATCGGGGGAGATTACGGCCTGAGGCCTTTTGTGCAGGCGGTTTGCAGTGATATCGACCGTCGGTGCTCTTATTGCTACCGATGCCGGTTGGAGAATACTGCTCAATATGCGGCCCAAAACGGTTTTTCCTCCTTTACCACGACGCTTTTGGTGAGCCCCTATCAAAATCACGAGCTTCTCGTCAACACAGGCAAGGAAGTGGCAGCCCTGTATGGCATTGCCTTCCTGCCTTATGATTTCCGGCCACGATTCCGGGAGGGGCAGCAGAGAGCGCGGGAGCTGGGTCTTTACATGCAGAAATACTGCGGCTGCATTTTCTCTGAGGAAGAACGTTACCGAAAGCGTAAAGCGGTAACGCCGTAAGTTTTATAACCCGGTGAATAAAAAATATCATCCTGCGCGTCAAGGAAAGGACCTGAAGCGGGCGGCTTTGTGCGCTTCGAGGATTCTTCGGCCTTAAGCCTCAGAATGACAAGGTTTCGGCGAATAAAATCTCGGCGGTGCCTCATGTGTTTGAGACACCGCCGTTTTTGTTTTATTTTGCCGTCCCACGGACGGGGGAGGATGCTCAGCGCACCTGCCCGCTGCCGTAAATAACGTATTTGTAGCTGGTAAGCTCGTTTAAGCCCATGGGGCCTCTGGCGTGCATTTTCTGGGTGGAGATGCCGATTTCGGCTCCCAGGCCGAATTCGAATCCGTCGGTAAACCGGGTGGAGGCGTTGACGTAAACGGCCGCCGCGTCCACTTCGTCCAGAAAGCGCTGGGCGGTGGCATAGTTATTGGTGACGATGCATTCGGAGTGGCCTGTGCCGTGGCGGGAAATAAAGCCCAGCGCCTCGTCCAGGTCGGAAACCACCTTGACCGCGAGGATATAGTCCCCGTACTCGGTGTCCCAATCCTCGGAGGTGACGGGAACCACCCCGTCGCCCAAAATCTCTCTCACCGTGAAGCCGCCGCGGATCTCCACATTTTTGCGCTTTAAAAACTCGTTGGCCATGGGGAGAAATTCCCTGACAACCCCCCTGTGCACAATGAGCGTCTCGGCCGCGTTACATACGGAGGGGCGGGAACACTTAGCGTTAAAGATGATCTCCGCCGCCATCTGAAGGTCGGCGTCCAGATCCACATAGACGTGACACACGCCCACGCCGGTCTTGATCACGGGAACACGGGCGTTTTCCACTACGGTGCGGATAAGACCCGCCCCGCCCCGGGGGATCAGAACGTCCAGGTAGCCCGAAAGACCCATCAGCTCGGTGGCGCTTTCTCGGCTCACATCCTCCACCAGGCAGATGCAGTCCCTGGGCAGACCGGCTTCTTCCAGGGCGTCACGCATGATCTTCACAAAAGCGGTATTGCTCGCTATGGCCTCCTTGCCGCCCCGCAGGATGACCGCGTTGCCGGACTTGAGGCACAAAACGGCGGCGTCCACCGTCACGTTGGGCCTTGCCTCATAGATGATTCCGATGAGGCCCAGAGGTACCCGCCTTTTTCCGATGAGCAGCCCGTTGGGCCGGCGGGTCATGTGGGTTACCTCGCCGATGGGATCGGGCAGCATGCGGACCTGCCGCACCCCCTCCACGATCCCGGATATTCTCTGGGAGGTAAGAAGGAGCCGGTCGAGAAGGGCCTCGCTCATGCCGTTTTCCCTGGCGGCGGCCATGTCTTTTTCATTGGCGGAGAGGATGTCGTCCTGCTTTGCAAGCAGAGCTGCGGCAATGGCTTCCAGCGCGCTGTCCTTGCGCTGAGTGCCCGCCACGGCCAGGATGCGGGCGGCGTTTTTCGCCGACATGGCCTGGGTTTCAAGTATGGTCATCTATTTTGCCTCCTTTGCGGTAAAGCGGGTGCCGATGTCCCGCCCTTCTATAATATCATACAAGGCTTCCATATATGCGCCGTTTGTGATGACCATATCGATGCCCGCTTCCATCGCCAGCACGGCGGCGTCCAGCTTGGTGGTCATGCCGCCGGTACCCCGCCAGGTGCCCGCGCCGCCCGCGGCTTCCCGCAGCTCGTCGGTCACGGCGGTGACCCGGCTGATCAGGCGGGCGTCCGGATGGGTCTTCGGATCGGCGTCGTAAAGCCCGTCGATATCGGAAAGAAGAATAAGTAGGTCGGCACCGCAGAGCCGAGCGACAATCGCGGAGAGCTTGTCGTTGTCGCCCAGTACCTTACACGTGCCCGTTTCAATTTCCGCGGAGGAGACCGAGTCGTTTTCGTTTACGATGGGAATGCAGGAAAGCTCCAGCAGAGCCGCAAAGGTGTTGGCAAGATGGGAAGCTCTGCCGGGGTGCTCCACATCGTCGCCTGTCAGCAGGATCTGCGCCACCGTGGTGTTGTACTCGCTGAAAAACTTGTCATAAAGGTGCATCATTTCGCATTGGCCCACGGCGGCGGCGGCCTGCTTCATACGCAGCTGCGTCGGCTTTTTCCCCATGGAAAGCTTGCCCACGCCGATGGCGATGGCCCCGGACGAGACCAGAATAATTTCGTGTCCCATGCTTTTGAGATCGGCGAGAGTCCTGGCCAGATGATCCATGCTCTGAAGATTGAGGCTGCCGCTCTCCCGGGTTAGGGTGGAGGTGCCGACCTTGACAACTATGCGCATTTTATTCATCCGGCTATTTCAGATTGAAAAATGCGTCTTTGCCCAGGTATTTAGCTACCGTTCCGAGCTCTTCCTCAATACGCAGGAGCTGGTTGTACTTGGCCACCCGGTCGGTGCGGCTGGGAGCGCCCGTCTTGATCTGACCGGCGTTCACGGCCACTACCAGGTCGGCGATGGTGGTGTCCTCGGTTTCGCCCGAGCGGTGGGAGACGACGGCGGTGTAGCCGGCGCGGTTTGCCGTCTGGATGGCGTCCAGGGTTTCGGTGAGGGTGCCGATCTGGTTGACTTTAATCAGAATGGAGTTGGCGACGCCGCTTGCGATACCCTTGCGCAGGCGCTCCACGTTGGTGACGAAAAGGTCGTCGCCCACCAACTGGATTTTACCGCCCAGAGCTTTGGTGAGCATAGCCCAGCCTTCCCAGTCCTCCTCGGCCATTCCGTCCTCAATGGAGATGATGGGGTACTTCTCCACAAAGCCCTTCCACATGGAGACCATCTGCTGGCGGGTCATCTTCTTCTTGGCCTTGGGGAGCAGATAGTAGCCGCCCTCCTCGTCCACATACCACTCGGAGACGGCGGGATCCATGGCGATCATAAAGTCCTCGCCGGGCTTGAAACCGGCCGCCTCGATGGCGGAAACGATGAGCTTCAGGGCGTCCTCATCCCGCTTGAGGTTGGGAGCGAAGCCGCCTTCGTCCCCCACGGCGGTGGAGCCGCCCTGGGCGGTAATGACCTTCTTGAGGGAATGGAAGACCTCGGCGCACATGCGAAGAGCTTCGCTCCAGCTGCCGGCGCCCACGGGCATGACCATGAACTCCTGAATATCCACATTGTTGGAGGCGTGGGCCCCGCCGTTTAAGATGTTCATCATGGGAACGGGCAGGGTCTTTGCGTTCACGCCGCCGATATAACTATACAGGGAAAGGCCAAGGCTCCCGGCGGCAGCTTTGGCGCAGGCCAGGGACACGCCCAGAATGGCGTTCGCGCCCAGGCGGCTCTTGTTGGGGGTGCCGTCCAGCTCGATAAGCAGCTTGTCGATTTCGGTTTGATCCAGAACGTTCATGCCCAGCAGCGCGTCCGCGATTTCGGTGTTCACGTTCTGCACGGCGGTGAGAACACCCTTGCCCAGGTAGCGGCCCTTGTCGCCGTCCCGCAGCTCGCAGGCCTCAAAAGCGCCGGTGGAAGCGCCCGAGGGCACCGCCGCGCGGCCAACCGTGCCGTCGTCCAGATAGACCTCGACCTCCACGGTGGGATTGCCCCGGGAGTCGAGAATTTCACGGGCCAGCACATCGACAATTTCAATGATCTGCTTCATAGTAGGTCTCCTCTCATAATTTGGGACGGTGGTCCCTTTTGTTGAAGACGGCTTTGGGTTCTCCCCAAACCGTCAGGCGATGCTATACAATAAGCGTGATCCCCGTCATTTCCTCCGGCTTGGCAAGGCCCATGAGGTCCAGCATGGTGGGGGCGATATCGGCCAGACGGCCGTTTCGCAGACGGACCTTGGCCCCAATGATATAGAACGGCACCGGGTTGGTGGTGTGGGCGGTGACGGGGGAAATGCCGTCTTCGTCCAGCATGTGCTCAGCGTTGCCGTGGTCGGCGGTGATAATGGAAATTCCGCCCATCTGCGAGGTGGCTTCCACCACCCGGCCTACACACTCGTCCACTGCTTCCACCGCCAGGCGCGCCGCCTCATAGACTCCAGTGTGGCCGACCATGTCGCAGTTGGCAAAATTGAGAATGATGACGTCGTAGGCGCCGCTCTCAATCCGCCTCACGGCTTCCTTCGTCACGTCCCGGGCGCTCATCTCCGGCTTCATGTCGTAGGTGGGAACTTTTGGGGAAGGGATGAGGACCCGGTCCTCGCCGGGGAAAACCTGTTCCTGGCCGCCGTTAAAGAAGAAAGTAACGTGGGCGTACTTTTCCGTTTCGGCGATGCGCAGCTGAGTGAGGCCCAGACGGCTCAGATATTCTCCGAAAATATTGGAGAGCGGACGATGGGGAAAGGCAACGGAAACATTCGGCATGGACGCGTCGTACTCGGTGGCGCAGACAAAGGTGATGGGAAACCAGCCGCGTCCGCGCTCCACAAAGGTGAATTCCGGATCGGCGAAACATCGGGTGAGCTCCCTGGCCCGGTCGGGCCGGAAGTTAAAGAAAATAACGCTATCGTTCTTAGATATTTGGGCGTCCTTCACGCAGACCACAGGCTCCACAAACTCGTCCGTAATCTTATTCTCGTAGGAAGCGCTTACCGCGTGGACCGGGTCGGGGTCAAAGATCCCTTCCCCCAGAACTATCGCGTCGTAGGCGCGCTGGAGCCGCTCCCAGCGTTTGTCCCGGTCCATGGCGTAATACCTGCCCATGACGGTGGCGATTTTTCCGATCCCAAGTTCCCGGCACGTATCCCCGCAAGCTGAAACAAACCCCAGTCCCGAGGTGGGCGACACGTCCCGTCCATCCAGAAAGGCGTGGATAAAGACCCTGGCGAGCCCCTTTTCCTTTGCCATGGCTAGCAGGGCGTAAAGATGGGTGATGTGGCTGTGAACGCCCCCGTCGGATAAAAGTCCCATGAGATGAAGGGCGCTGCCCTGCCGGACGCAGTGATTCATCGCCGCGTTGAAGGCTTCGTTCTTAAAAAAGCTGCCGTCCTGAACGGAGAGGGTAATGCGGGGCAGGTCCTGAAAGACCACTCGCCCCGCGCCCATATTGGTGTGTCCCACCTCGCTGTTGCCCATCTGACCCTCCGGAAGACCCACGTCCAGTCCGGAGGCGGAGAGCTGGCAGCCCGGAGCCTCGGCAAATAGCCGATCTAGATTCGGGGTGCGGGCGTTACGGATGGCGTTGCCGGGGCCGTCGGGACCCAGTCCGTAACCGTCCATGATAATGAGCGTAGTAGGCGTTTTCATATAAGGTTCTCAGCTCTGGTTTGCGGCGTTGATGATTGCCACGAACTCTTCGGGTTTCAGGGACGCTCCGCCGATGAGGCCGCCGTCCACATCCGGCTGGGACAGGAGCTCACGGGCGTTTTTCGCGTTCATGGAACCGCCGTACTGAATCGTGACAGAACGGGCAATCCGGGCGCCGTACAGCTTGCGCACAATGGCGCGGATGGCTTCGCAAACCTCGCCCGCCTGCTGGGCGGTGGCGGTCTTGCCCGTTCCGATGGCCCAGATAGGCTCATAGGCGATGACCACATGGCGCATCTTGTCGGCGGATATTCCGGCAAGGGCGCACTTCACCTGATAGGTGATAAATTCGGTTGTCACGCCCAGTTCCCGTTGTTCCAGACTCTCTCCTACGCAGAGAATGGGGATAAGCTCGGCATCCAGAACGGCATGCATTTTTCTGTTTACCGCGAAATCAGTCTCATTGTAATACTGCCGCCGCTCGCTGTGGCCGATAATGACGTACCTCACGCCCAGCTCCCGCAGCATATCGGGAGATACCTCTCCGGTATAGGCGCCGCTTGCTTCGTAATGGCAGTTTTCCGCTCCAATCGAGACCCGCGTATCCTTAAAAAACCGAAGCGCGGCGGGAATGTTCACATAGGGAACGCAGAGAACGACGGAGCACCATTTCCCGCGGGGAAGCAGCGGTTTCAGCTCCTCGGCAAAGGTGCGGGTCTCGGAGAGTGTTTTGTTCATCTTCCAGTTTCCAGCGATGATTGTCTTGCGGTATCTGCGGTTCATTGATATCAACTCCACTTAAAATGATACAAAGGGATAAAAACACCGGAGGGTTGGCTTCCATCCAGACCTTCCGAGGGTGATCCGCATGTCGGCGGCTGCTTAAGCCGGATTTTTATGGAACTAAAATTCTGGGCAATCGGATCGTCCGGGAGGACTAGACGCAGGCAAGCAGTACGCCCTCGGTGGGAAATTGGTTATTTATTGAGCAGGCAGGCGACGCCCGGGAGCTCAAGCCCCTCCAAAAACTCCAGCGAGGCCCCGCCGCCGGTGGAAATATGAGTGATCTTATCGGCAAAGCCCAGCTGTTCCACGGCAGCCGCGGAATCGCCGCCGCCGATGATGGTTACCGCGCCCGACTCGGCCATGGCTCTGGCGATGGCTTTGGTGCCCTCGGCAAAGGCGGGAAATTCAAATACCCCCATGGGGCCGTTCCAAATGATGGTGCCTGCCCCGGAAAGAGCCTTGGTAAAGACCTCTATGGTTTTCGGACCGATGTCCATTCCCATAAGTGTGTCGGGAATATTTTCCGTCACTAATACCGGTTTGGAATCGGCGGAGAATTCCGCAGTGGCGAGATTGTCGGTGGGCAGCAGGAAGGGGATGCCTTTTTCCCTGGCCTTGGAGAGCATCTCGGCGGCGAAATCCAGTTTATCCTCCTCACAGAGGGAGCGGCCGATGGAATAGCCCATCGCTTTTTTAAAAGTGTAGGCCATGCCGCCGCCGATAAGAAGGGCATCGGCCTTTTCAAGCAGATTGTTGATGACGCCAATTTTGTCCGAGACCTTGGCACCGCCCAGAATGGCAACGAAGGGGCGCTTGGGATCGCTCAGGGCCTTGCCCATAATCTCCAGTTCCTTCTGGATGAGATAACCGGATACGGCGGGCAGATAGGCTGCTACGCCGGCAGTGGAGGCGTGGGCGCGGTGGACGGTGCCGAAGGCGTCGGAGACATAGATTTCAGCCATATCGGCCAGGGCCTTGGCAAATTCCGGCTTGTTTTTTTCCTCGCCGATGTCGAACCGGAGGTTCTCCAGGAGCATAATCTGACCGGGCTTCAGCGCGGCGGCTTTGGCCTTTGCGTCGGGGCCGATGATATCCTTGGCAAAGACGACCTCCCTGCCCAGCAGCTCGCTCAGGCGGACGGCAACGGGAGCAAGGCTCAGAGATTCCTTCCGCTCGCCCTTGGGCTTGCCCAGATGGGAGCAGGCGATGACCGCCGCGTTCCTCTCCAGCAGGGACCGGATGGTGGGGAGCGAGGCGACAATGCGCTTGTCGTCGGTTATAGCGCCGGTCTGCTTGTCCTGAGGCACATTGAAGTCACAGCGCAGGAGAACCTTTTTCCCGCTTACATCCACATCGTCGATTGTTTTTTTATTGTAATTCAAGTGAAATCCCCCTTCATCTCACCTTCCCCGCACAGTTGGGGAAAGTCCAGTTGCCTAAGCGCCTCATAAACAACGACAGCCACGGAGTTTGCCAGGTTCAGGCTGCGGGCGTCGGGGCGCATTGGAATACGGATACAGCGTTCGCGATATGCTTCGCGAAAAAATTTGGGAAGCCCGGCAGTTTCTTTGCCGAAAAAGAGAAAGCAGCCGTCCTCGAAGCGGGCCTCGGCATAGCTTCTGGGAGCCTTGGTGGTGGTAAGCCAAAGGTCCGGCTCCGGATTGCGCGAAAAGAATTCGTCCAGATTATGATAGACACTGATGTCCACCATATGCCAGTAATCCAGTCCCGCCCGCTTCACAGCCCTGTCGCTGATATCAAACCCCAACGGCTCAATCAGGTGCAGCCTGGAACGGGTGGCGGCGCAGGTCCGCGCGATATTGCCGGTATTCATCGGGATCTCGGGTTCCACCAAAACGATGTTCAGCATAGTACACCCTTAGTTGCGGCGGTCTCGCGCCGCGCGGGGCGAGAACAAAACGCAATGGAGATTTATTTCATAGCAGCCGCTATTGTACCCCAAAACTGCAAAAATTTCAACATAAAAGCGGCGAATTTGGTATAAAATCTTTTATCTTATTCACAGGATAAAGAAAAACGCATATTTGGAGAAGTGACTCTTTATTACAGAGTTAAACTATGATACAATAAACCGAAATAGCGAAAAATAAGGAAACGGAGAGATGGGGATGCGTCATCTCATTGACTTCGGCGATATGACCAGAGAAGAATGGGATATATTATATAAGCGGTGCAGCGATATTATCGATCACCCAAACAATTATCTGGATGTTTGCCGGGGCAAAGTGGCCGCCAGCCTCTTCTATGAACCCTCCACCCGCACGAATTTTTCCTTCCAGACCGCGATGCTCCGGGTGGGAGGCTCCGTATTCGGATTTGCCGATCCCCGCTCTTCCTCGGTTTCCAAGGGAGAGACGCTTAAAGACACGATTAAAATGGTCTCCAGCTACGCCGACGTGATCGTGATGCGAAATCCCAGGGAGGGCGCGGCGAAAGCGGCCTCCCTTTATTCCGAGGTCCCCGTGATTAACGCCGGGGACGGCGGCCATATGCACCCCACCCAGACCACGGCTGACCTCACCACCATCACCCGCCTGCGGGGGAGCGTGGACGGAATTTCGGTCGGACTGTGCGGCGATCTGAAAAACGGTCGGACCGTACACTCCATGATCAAAGCCATGGCGAAATTCGAACGGGTGAAATTTTACCTCATTTCCCCCCGGGAGCTGGCGGTTCCCGATTATATGAAGTCCTTTATGAAGCAAAACGGGCAGTGGAACGTCGAGGTAACCGGCCTTGAAACTGTGATTCCCCAGTTGGACGTGCTCTATATGACCCGCATCCAGCGGGAGCGGTTCGTGGACCCGCTGGAATATGAGCGCAACAAGGGCATTTATATCCTCACCCGCGCCAAGCTGGACCGGGCGAAAAAGAACCTGCTGGTTATGCACCCGCTGCCCAGAGTGGACGAAATCGCCATCGATGTGGACGACGATCCGCGCGCCGCCTATTTTGAGCAGGCGCGGTATGGCATGTTTGCCCGTATGGCGCTGCTCACCGATCTCGCCAACCAGCCCAGAATCCCCCCGAGCCCTGTGGAAATCGGCACGACGCCCCTGTGTTCCAATCCAAACTGCATTACCCAGACCGAGCGCTATCTGCCCCCGCTGGTCAAGCAGAACGGCGGAGTGGACTGCTGCGCTTTCTGCGACGCCACGCTTAAATAGGGCAAACAACTAAGTGGAGAAGAGCTTTTTCTCTGTAAAACAAATTTAATCTTTTTTTATGCAATATTTGATGCCGTTTGTGCATTCTCTAGGAGAAGTTATTTTTATGATCGATTTCCGAACTCCGATAATATCAGACAAAACGTGGGTGGACGCACTCCTTGCCCATGCCGCAGAATTGGGCTGCGAGTATGATTTTACCAATCTTTTTATCTGGAACCACGCTTTTTCCCAAAAACTTGCTTTCGTGGATGGATTCCTTGCGGTGCGGCTGACCGGCTCAGCCGGATGCGGGTATCTGTGGCCGGTGGGACAGGGAAAGGTGAAAAATGCCCTGTTAGAGCTGGAAGCAGACGCAAAGGAACGGGGAGTACCCTTCCGGCTTATCTGCCTTGCGCCGTCCCACCTTTCCGAACTGGAGGCCCTGTACCCCGGAAAGTTTCAATTCATTACCGATCGGAACGGCGCCGATTATATTTACGACATTAACCGGCTGGCTGATCTGAAAGGCAAGAAGTTGCACGCCAAACGCAATCACTGCAACAGGATGGAGGCCGATTGTCCTGACTGGCGGTTTGAGGAGCTTACCCCGGAATCTCTGGCAGAGTGCCTTGTGGTAAACAGAGAATGGTACCGCCGCGCCGCGGAACGGGAGGGGAAAACCGACGAAGTATCCATGCAGAGCGAAGAAACCGCTTTAAACTGCGCCTTTTCCAATTATAAAGCGTTGGGCCTGGAGGGCGGACTTTTGCGGGTATACGGCGAGGTGGTGGCGTTTACCATCGCCGACCGGCTGAATGCGGATACCTACGACGTTCATTTTGAAAAGGCCTATTCCGAGCTTCCTGGCGCTTTTTCTCTCATTAACCGGGAGCTTGCCCGCAGCCTGCGCTCGCGGCATCCCGAACTGCGCTATCTGAACCGTGAGGAGGATATGGGGATCGAGGGGCTGCGCAAGTCCAAGGAATCCTATTATCCGGATATGATGGCGGAAAAGCTGACCGCCGTAAAGGTAAAGGAATGAAAAACAGCGGGGACTGGGAACTGCGGCCCGCCCTTCCAGAGGAGCTGCCGCAGCAAATGGCTTTATGGCGGAGGGTATTCAGCGACAGTCAGGAGTTTCTGGATTATTTTTACAGCAAGTGCTGCACCCCCCGGGATGTGGTTGTGTTGGCGGAAAAGGGAGAAGTGCGCGCCATGACGGCAATTCTCCCCATGACAGTGTGCCTCCCCGACAGAGAACGCGCCTCTGCGGGGTATATCTATGCCTTCTGCACCCGGCCTGAGGACCGGAGCCGGGGCATGGGCGGGGCGGTTCTGGACTATGCCGACCGGTATTTGAAGGAGCGGGGGGCCGACTGCGTCGTCCTTGTGCCCGCCGAAAAGTCCCTCTACGAATACTTCGGATCCCATGGTTACCGGAAGTGCTTTATAAAATGCATCCGGGAGGTTGCCCAGTACGAAATATCCCGTATCGGTGAGGATGACCGGGCGGAAAAGGTCGGCCCCGAGGAGTATGGCGTACTTCGAGAGAGGCTACTGACCGGCCGGTTCCACATTAGCTACGGTCAGCCGCTGCTTTCCCTGCAAAACTGGATTTCGGAGGCGTCGGGAGGAGGACTTTTCCGGCTTGAAGTATCCGGTGCGGAGGGCTGCGCCGCCATTGAAAAAAGCCGGTCGGATTACGCGGAAATCAAAGAACTTCTTCTCCCGCCCCGGGCACTCTCCCAGGGTCTGGCGGCCCTGGCCGCGGCGGTGCCCGCTTCGCGCTACCAGGTAAGAACTCCCGCCTTCGACGATGGGGAGAATGCGCAGCCTTTTGGAATGATGAAATGGTACAGGGAGGACCTGCACAGAATCTGGAACGGGGAGCAAACCGGATATCTTGGCTTTGGCTTTGACTGATAGCTCAGGGGAGTGAGACAGTGGCAAAGTATGTGATGAAGCGGGTTCTAATAGCGGTTCTCACCGTTCTCCTGGTTGCGTGCATCACATTCTTCCTGATGAATGCCGTTCCGGGCAACCCATGGCTTTCGGATAAGAATCCCTCCCAGTCCACAATTGACGCCCTGAATGCCAAGTATGGGCTGGACAAGCCCCTTCCCGTGCAGCTTGCAAAATATCTGGGCAACGTACTGAAAGGCGATTTCGGCGTTTCCGTCAAGATGATGAAGAACTATCCGGTGCGCGACATCATCCTCCAAATGTTTCCCGTTTCGGCGCGGATCGGAATCTGCGCGCTTCTTTGGTCGGTGCCGACAGGGATCTTTGTCGGGTGTCTCGCGGCCTGGCGGCGGGGAAGGTTGACGGACAGCGCTGTGCGGGTGGTGAGCAGTCTGGGGGCGGCTACGCCGGAATTCGTCGCCGCGGTTATGCTCATGGTCCTATTTACCGCGGGCGGAGTATTCCCGCTGTTGCCCAACGCCTTTAACGCGCACGACTGGAGATCCTACGTTCTGCCCTGCTGTACGCTTGGGTTTTACCCCATGTGCTTTATTGCCCGTCAGACCCGTTCCTCCATGCTGGATGAGCTGGGTCAGGAGTATATGCGGGCTGCCAAGGCAAAAGGACTCCCAGCGGGAAAACTCATTTTCGGACACGCCCTTCGAAACGCGCTTGTTCCCATCATTACCAGCCTGGGACCCCTTACGGCCTTCGTTTTATCGGGCAGCTTTGTCGTGGAAAAGGTGTTCGGCATTCCGGGGCTGGGCAGGTATTTTACCCAGAGCATCCTAAACCGCGATTATCCCTTGATTATGGGGACCACGATGTTTCTAACGGCTCTTTTGGTGTTTATGAATATGGCGGTGGATATCCTCTACCATGCCGTCGATCCCAGGATCGATTTGGCGAAGGAGGAGGCGTAACCATGCCGGCGGACTGCTCAAAAGATTCCCCTTCGTGCTTTTTCTCGCCGGATGTGGTAAGCCCGGAAGGGTGCCGGCATACGGCGGACGATTTTAAACCGGCCTCCGCTCATGAGAAGGAGAGCCTGATAAACTCGCGTATGGACGGTTCCTGCCGGACAAGCGTCTGGCTCCGGATGAAAAAGAATACGGCAGTCATGGTTCCTCTCGCTGTTTTGGCCGCTCTCGTCTTATTTGCGTTTATCGGACCACTTTTCATTCCTTATTCTTATGACCAGACCGACAAGACTGCCGGAAACCTTTTATATTATCATTACACGCCGGAGGACCAGGAAAAAATCGACGAGGCGCTTTCAGAAGTTCGCGATTCCGGGCGTAAAGACGCAACGAAAAGGCAGATTGCCCGGGAGCTTGGGATTTCCGCTAAGCCGTTCGGCTTTTCGGCCCGGGAGCTGGAGCTGATTGCCGCGGGAGAAAACATCTTTCCGCATATTCTGGGCACAGATACCCTCGGCCGTGACCTTCTGGTGCGGCTGATGGTGGGGACCCGGCTGTCGCTTGTGGTGGGCGTCTGCGCGGCGATGATTGTGCTCGTCATCGGCTGTGTCTACGGAGCCGTTTCAGGTTATTTCGGCGGCCTGGTGGATGCGGTCATGATGCGCATTGTAGACATCATCTACTCCATTCCGGAAATCCTGGTGGTGCTTCTGTTGGTTACCTTCCTCAAACCGGCAATCGACGATTATACGATGGTGAATCCCGGTACAGGCGCCGCAAAGTTCATGACCATAATCGGTCCTTCCGTCGCTTCCGTTTTTATCGCCTTCGGGCTGATGTACTGGGTGGGTATGAGCCGTATTATCCGCGGGCAGGTGCTGCAGCTTAAAAATCAGGAATACATAGTGGCCGCAAGGGCTTTGGGCGCAAGCGGCACGCGCGTTATCCTGCGGCATCTTCTCCCCAACTGCGCCGGACAGATTTTAGTCACCACCTGTTTACTGATCCCCTCAGCCATCTTTCTGGAATCCTCACTTTCCTTCCTGGGGCTGGGCGTCTCTGCGCCGATGACCAGTCTGGGAGCCCTCACCGCCGACGCTCTGGGAGGAATCTACACGTATACTTACCGGCTCGTTGTTCCCTCTGTGCTTCTTTGCCTGATCATCCTTTCCTTTAATGTTCTGGGCGACGCCCTACGCGACGCACTGGACCCCCGGCTGAACGGTTAGAAGGGGCGCGGGTGTGGGAACCGCCTTGCAGATAAAGACGCTTCGCCTTTGCCTTCCAATACCAAACCAAAGAATCTGCTTAAACAGCATATCTAAGAAAGTACAGTTTTCGGCTCTTCACCCCGCAGGCGGCTTTCATCGAAAAATACTGGGAGGTAACAGAATGAAGAATTGGAGGAAGCGCTTACCGCTGCTTCTGGCCGCAATCATGTTGTTCTCCGCGCTCTCCGGCTGCGCCGGAGGAGGGAAGGTCTCGACAGCCACGCCCACGGACAATCCTGCATCGGCTGAAAAGCTCTTTGATCTGACGGTGTGTATCGCGCCCAATCCCGAGACAATCGACCCCGCGCTCAACTGCACGGTTGACGGCGCGATTATGATTCAGCATTTCTTTGAAGGACTGATGAAATGGAAGGACGACGGCGAGGGCAACGCCGTTCTCACCAACGGGCAGGCTGAGAGCTACGAAGTGAAGAAGAATGACGACGGCACGCTCGCCTATACGTTCAAACTCAGGGACGATATTTTCTGGAGCGACGGGAAACGGGTCACCGCCGGCGACTTTGTATATTCCTGGCGGCGTCTTGTGGATCCCGACACAGCCGCCAGCTACAGCTATATTGCCGATATGGTGGTAAACGCCAACGAGATTATGGCTGGTGAAGACGAGCCCTCAGCCCTGGGCGTTTCCGCTGCCGATGACACCACGTTCGTAGTGAATATTACCTATAACTGTCCCTATTTTCTTGAGATCTGCGCATTTCCTGCCCTGCTTCCCGTCCGGCAGGACGTGATTGAAAAGAGCGGCGACCAATGGACGTTCAGCCCCGACACCTATCTCTCCAACGGAACATACAAACTGTCGGAATGGATCCAAAACGATAAAATCGTAGCCGTGCCGAATGAGTACCATTATGATGCGAAAAATCTTGGCCCCAATTCCATAACTTTTAAATTCTCAGACGACGAAAACGCCATTTATAACGGATTTAAGGCCGGCGACTATTCTTTCATCGAGAGCGTTCCGACTGAGGAGGCCGCAACGCTTCTGGCTAACGGAACCATGACCGCGGCAAATAATCTGGGCACTTACTTTATTTCGTTCCAGACCCAGAGCTATCCTTTCGACGACGCGCGTGTCAGGCAGGCGTTCACGCTGGCGATCGACAGCCGCTATATCGTGGAGCGTGTAACCCAGGCGGGCGAAAGGCCCGCAACCGGCTTTGTGCCCTATGGCGTGTATGACACCGGCGGACCAGGCAGCGACGACTTCCGCACCGCGGGCGGAAATTACTGGCCGGCCCCGGTGACCGATGAAGCCTATAAAGCCAATTGCGACAAAGCCAGGATGCTCCTGGCGGAAGCCGGATATCCAAGCGGCAAGGGCTTCCCTGCCGTGGAGTATCTTTACAATACCGACGACCGCAACGAAACGATCGCCGAAGCGCTTCAGAGTATGTGGTCGGAGGAACTGGGAGTAAGCGTGACGCTCAGCAACCAGGATTGGGCGGTTGTCCTGCAGACCTGTTACGACGGCGATTATAATATGGCAGGCAGCGTCTGGTTTGCCGATTACAACGATCCGAGTTCCTTCCTGGATCTCTGGCAGACGGGCGGCGGCAACAATATCGCCCACTACTCCGGCACCGAGTTTGATTCCGCCATAGCGACCGCGAAGTCCACCAGCGCGCCCGCCGAACGGATGAAGGCGCTGCATAAAGCGGAGGATATACTCATTGGCCGGGACTATGCCCTTGCCCCCGTCTTTTTCTATACCTATTGTTTCTGCGTCGATCCGAATCTCCAGGGCGTTTACTATAACCCGCTGGGCTATTTCTTCTTCGGCTATGCCAGAATGAGCTGAATACATAAGGCCGCTGCCGGACAGGCAGCGGCCTTTTTTAAGCTGACAAAGTGAGACGACAACATAATATGCATAAATATAATGAATAAATGAATATTGCTTGCGTTTTCAGGGGGAATCGTGTATAATTTTCAACTGTCTAAGATCCCAGATGAGATTTGACCCTATTTATAAGAAAGAGGAGAGAATAAAATGAAAAAGATGAAGCTCGCTCTGAGCCTCGCTCTTGCGCTGACGCTCTGCTTCGGCCTTTTGGCCGGCTGCTCCGGTTCTTCGTCGACCGCATCCCCTTCCGCGGCCCCATCCGCATCCGCTACGCCGTCCGCTTCCGCCGCTCCTGAAAAAACCGTTTTGACTATGGGGACTAACGCCGAATTCCCGCCCTATGAGTTCTATGAGAACGATAAAGTCACCGGCATTGACGCCGAGATTGCAGCAGCCATTGCAGAAAAACTTGGCATGGAACTGAAAATCGAGGATATGGAATTTGATTCCATCATTTCCTCAGTAAAGAGCGGCAAGATTGACATGGGCATGGCAGGCATGACAGTTACCGACGAACGGTTGGAAGAAGTTAATTTTACCACCAGCTATGCTACCGGAGTACAGGTTATTATTGTAAAGAATGACTCCGCCATTACCAAGGCTGAAGACCTCACTGCGGAAGGCGCCAAACATACCATCGGCGTACAGCTCTCCACTACCGGTGACATGTATGCCACTTGGGATATTGAAGACAAAGGCATGGGAACCGTCGAACGTTACAATAAGGGTGCCGACGCTGTTATGGCGCTGAAAAACGGTCAAGTGGATTGCGTCATTATCGACAACGAGCCCGCCAAAGCTTTCGTGGCGGCGAATGAAGGCCTGAAGATTCTGGACACCGCCTATACAACAGAAGACTATGCGATTGCAATTGCCAAGGACAACACCGAGCTTCTGAACAAAGTGGATGGCGCACTGAAGGAACTCATTGCAGACGGCACCGTAAAGAAGATCATCGACAAGTATATTTCCGCGAACTAGACGAAAAGGCCTACTGCAAGGGGCGGGTGACCGCCCCTTGTTTGCAAGGAGGAAAGACTATGGAAGCAGCCTGGCTGGAAACCATACCGCTCTGGCTGAAAAACATGCCGGGCTGGGTAATTGATATTTGTTATGATTGTTATAAATCTTTTATTTATGACAATCGGTATAAATATTTCGTCAGAGGATTGGGGAACACATTAGAAATCACTATTTTTGCGGTTCTTTTAGGTTTGGCGCTGGGTATTGTGGTTTCTCTGATACGTGTTTCCTGGGATACGAATGAATCATCAATGCGGCCAAGTTTGGGGAAAGGCATTTTAGCGATTGGCGACGCCATCTGCAAGGTATACTTAACCGTAATTCGAGGAACTCCTGTCGTAGTGCAGATCATGATTCTTTACTTTGTGATTTTGGCCAGTACCAAAAATAAAATACTCGTCGGCGTTATCGCTTTTGGAGTTAACTCGGGAGCTTATGTAGCCGAAATCATCCGGGGCGGAATCATGTCAGTGGACAGTGGTCAGTCCGAGGCCGGACGCAGTTTGGGTTTCGGGTATGTACATACCATGACGTATGTTATTTTGCCTCAGGCGTTCAAAGCTGTATTACCCACCTTGGTTAATGAATTCATTGTGCTTCTCAAAGAGACAGCTGTTTCGGGCTATGTGGGGCTTACCGATCTGACCCGAGCCGGCAATCTTGTCCGGGGAGTAAGCTATGTGGACCTAATGCCGCTTCTTGGCGTGGCAATCATCTATCTGATTCTGGTTATGTTTTTTACAGTACTGATGAGGAAGTTGGAAAGGAGGCTGCGCAGCAGTGACCGCTGATCCGATTATCCGAGTGGAAAACTTGCATAAGCACTTTAATGGCGGCAAGATCAAAGCTCTCGACGGAGTTGACGCTGAAATCAGGCGCGGCGAGGTGGTCGTGGTGATTGGCCCGTCGGGCAGTGGAAAATCCACCTTTCTGCGTTGTCTCAACCTACTGGAAAGGCCCACGGGCGGACGGGTGTTGTTTAAAGGTGTCGATATTACCGATCCAAAGGCTAATATTAATCTTCATCGGCAGAAGATGGGTATGGTTTTTCAGCATTTCAATCTGTTCCCCCATATGACAGTTCTGAAAAATATGACCATCGCACCTATGAAGCTGCTGAAAAAACCGCAGCAGGAAGCTGAGCAGCAGGCACAGGCGCTTTTAGCTCGGGTAGGATTGGCCGACCGAGCGGGGGCTTACCCCAGCCAGCTTTCGGGCGGACAGAAGCAGCGTATTGCAATTGTCCGCGCGCTGTGCATGAACCCAGAAGTCATGCTCTTCGATGAACCGACCTCCGCTCTTGATCCCGAGATGGTGGGTGAGGTGCTCGACGTGATGAAGGGACTGGCGCTGGAAGGCATGACCATGGTGGTGGTCACCCACGAGATGGGCTTTGCCCGCGAGGTGGGCGACCGGGTGCTTTTTATGGATCAGGGCAAGATTGTGGAAGAGAATTCTCCGAAAGCGCTTTTTGAAAGCCCCGCAGAGGAACGGACAAAAAGCTTTTTGTCAAAAGTATTATAAAAAATTGAGCGAGACGGTCGCCTGACCGTCTCGCTCAATTTTTTGTTATTAGTACGCAACGCCCCAGTAAATCATGCATTTAGCGCTCT
This sequence comes from Bacillota bacterium, assembly GCA_023459875.1. GTDB lineage: Bacteria > Bacillota > Clostridia > Oscillospirales > Oscillospiraceae > JAEWRY01. The sequence continues at coordinate 111,619 of JAEWRY010000044.1, read as the reverse complement.
TCCCGCAGATGGGGCAGACATCGCCCAGGTGTTCCTGCTGGAAGGGGATACAGCGGGAGGAAACTCCGGCCGTCTCCTTCATCTTGATTTCGCAGGCCTCGTCGCCGCACCACATGGTCTTGGCGAAGCCGCCCCGGGTCTCCATAAGGGCCTTGACTTCCTCCACGGTGCCGCAGGCGAAGGTGTTTTCCTGCAGGTTTTTCTTGGCCTTGGCATAGAGGTTGTCGTGGATGACGTCCAGGGTTTTGGCGACGGTGCTTTCCAGCTCTGCCAGGGGCACGAAAAGCTTTTCGCCCGTGTCCCTGCGGACCAGCACGCACTGCTCCTTTTCCATATCCTTGGGACCCAGTTCCACCCGCAGGGGGATGCCCTTCATCTCGTGCTCGGCAAACTTCCAGCCGGGGGACTGCTCGGAGAGATCGGCCTTGGCCCTGATGCCGGCGGCGAGCAGGCGCGCCTTCACGGCCTCGGCGGCCTCGGTAACGCCGGGCTTGTGCTGCGCCACGGGGATGACCATGACCTGAGTGGGCGCGATACGGGGTGGAAGCACTAGACCGCTGTTGTCGCCGTGGGTCATGATGATGCCGCCGATGACCCGGGTGGAAAGCCCCCAGGAGGTCTGGTGGGGATATTTCTGTTTGTTGTCTTTATCGGTAAAGGTGATGTCGAAGGCCTTGGCAAAGCCGTCGCCAAAGTAGTGGCTGGTGCCGGACTGGAGGGCCTTGCGGTCGTGCATCATGCACTCGATGGTATAGGTTGCCTCGGCGCCCGAGAACTTTTCCTTGTCGGTTTTACGGCCGCGGATAACGGGCATGGCGAGCACATTTTCGCAGAAGGTAGCGTAAACCTCCAGCATGCGCTCGGTTTCTTCAATGGCCTCCTGGGCGGAGGCGTGCATGGTGTGACCCTCCTGCCACAGAAATTCCCGGTGGCGCAGGAAGGGACGCGAGGTCTTTTCCCAGCGCAGGACGGAGCACCACTGATTATAGAGCTTGGGCAGGTCCCGCCACGAGTGGATGATGTTGGCATAGTGGTCGCAGAACAGGGTCTCGGAGGTGGGGCGGATGCACAGACGCTCCTCCAGCTTCTCGCTGCCGCCGATGGTCACCCACGCACATTCGGGGGCGAAGCCCTCCACGTGGTCCTTCTCCTTCTGCAGCAGTGATTCCGGAATCAGCAGGGGAAGATAGACGTTTTCGTGCCCCGTTTCTTTAAACCGCTTATCCAGCGTTTGCTGAATATTCTCCCATAGGGCATAGCCGTAAGGGCGTAGAATAAAAAGTCCCTTTACGCTGGAATAGTCGATTAATTCCGCCTTGGTACACACGTCCGTGTACCACTTGGCAAAGTCCACTTCCATATCGGTGATCCGCTCTACCTGCTTCTTGTTGTCCTGTGCCATACTAATACCGTCCTTGTTATTGAAATCTTGCATCATTGTATGTTTTATAGGCGGAAAAGTCAAGCCCGCGCCGTGCATAGAAAAGCTCCGCTTTTCGCAAACTGCTTTTTAGAGGTGATACTTCTGAAAGCGACCGGTGTATGGGAACGGGACGAAGGCGTTTTAAATATGATTGACGCCGGCCTGCGCGCGGCAAACCGGAGCGATATCCGGCTGCTCGCCGCGAAGCATCCTGCCCAGCTTGCAAATGAACCGCTTGATTTACTGGTGATTTCGCCCGGAGCGACGGGGCTTGCGGGCGCGGGCCTGCTCTCCTGCAAGAAGGCGCTGCTGCCGGGCGGCATAGGCCCCTTGGCCAGGACCTTCGGAACGGAGAGCGCCATAAGCTACGGTGCGGCGCCCAAGGACACCATTACCCTCTCCAGCCTGGAGGGGGACAAGATGTGCGCGGCGCTGCAGCGGGAGCTGGTCACCGTGGAAGGAACCGTTGTGGAGCGGCAGGAGCTGGTGTTACCCTTCCGGGAGGGAATGGCGCCGCTCCCCTTTCTGGCGGCGGTGGGCGCGCTGCTGCTGCTGGGGGTCCCGCCGGAGGAGATTCGGTAAACCCGGTTAAATCAGATATTTGTTTACCACAGGAATCCGGGAAAGAATCAGATATACAGCATAGCTGCACACAAAAACAGCAAGTACAAGGAGCGGAATGGAGATCAGGCTCGGCAGCAGGGAAACGGTAAAGCCGAGCCCCGTAAAGACGTTCAGAAAGAAAACATGGACGAGGTAAACGCAAAACGAAGCTTTAGATATTTTTTCCGCAACGCGATACCGGCTGTTTCCGCTTCGGCTCAGGGCAGTAATCGTTCCGAAAAGCCCGGCGGCCATAAAGCATACGCCGGGGGACATGCCCTCCCAAAAGAGCTGGTAAAGCGCTCCGGCGCGAATCGACATTGCCGCCGTCCCGCCGAACACGCACAGAAATCCACAGAAAAAGAGCATCAGACTGAACCCGGCTTTCCACTGCGTATCGCTCGTTATGTAGTAGCCGAGGATTCCGAATCCGATGGCGGAATAGGACATGTTCATCATCCATTGCAGGGGGATTCCCGAGAGCAGTGTAAACGGCCAGAACTCCTTTGCAACAGGAAATACGATGCCTAAGACAAACCAGACGGCAAGCAGATAGCGCAGCTGCTGTTTCGTCGCCCCTGCGGTGATAATCCGGGTAACCGGTAAACAGACATAGACCAAGATCATGATGTGAAGATAATACAGATGGAATTCGTGCTGGAAGGTCAGCACTTCTTTGACGCTTTGAATGATATTCCCCAGGGAAAAACCGCTGCCCGAGACGAGAAGTCCGTATAATTTGTATGCCGTCGCCCAGAAAAACAGGGCGATCAAGATGCGAAGCAGGTTTTTCCGGTACAGGGTCGTGAGCGAAAGTTCTTTTTTGGGGTCCAGCAGCAGCGCCCCGCTGCACATGAGGAAAATCGGAACGCTTGAGCGCACGATGGATCCCCAAAAAACGGAGGCAAACCAATTCGCGGTGGCTACGCCTGCGGCGAGGCCCCCGAATGTTGCATGGATGGTCAGCACACCGAAAATCGCAATGGATTTCAGCATGTCGATCGCGCCGCTTCTTTTGCCGGTAATTTCCGCGGACGGTTCTGCCACCATATTCTGCATGGTTCAGCCCCTCTATTCCATAAAGTCAATTTAAAAAATATAAAACCACGTGCAGGCGTCCGCCCTACACGTGGTTTTTTCTGGAGCGAGTGACGAGGCTCGAACTCGCTACCTCCACCTTGGCAAGGTGGCGCTCTACCAGATGAGCTACACTCGCAGCAACGTGAGATATTTTATCAATACTTCCCGTTCTTGTCAAGTGATATTTTCGGAAACGGCGGTCTGTTCCTGGCAGGCCGGATAAGTTTCGGTGTCCCAGGCATAACCGGCTTTGCTCATGGCGCTGTCAGTGAGGGAATATCCGTCGGTCCGCGTGGCGTCCGCGTGGCGCATCCCGTCCAGAGTTTTCACGATGTTCCAGAAATGAGACTCGCCGTCCAGCGTCCCGCGAACGATTACGCTGTCTATGCCGGCGCGGACATAGAGAAGCTGCAGGGCGAGCGCCATTCCTTCGCTGTCCGCCTTCCCACCCAGAAGGGCGGCGTAGGTGGTGTTGAGGACGGCTTCGCCCGACAGGGTGTAGCGGGTTTCCTTGCGCAGCAGCGAAAAAAGAGCCTGGGACTGTTTGGACGGGGGAATATCGCTTACCTGGGTAATCAGCTTGTCCGCCGAGGCAAGGAGCTTGGCCTGCTTTGCAAGCAGGCTCTCCGCATTGCCGCCGGGGTAGCTCAGATCGATTTCCACGATGCGCTGGGTACCGCTGTCGGGATATAGAGAAATCGTCACCTGGGGGAGCGAAAAAGCGGACTCGGGAGTGTTGTAGTAGGTCTGTGTGATGAGGTCGGTGATATAGGATTCATCTTCGGTAAAATAGTTGATTCTGAGCACCGCCTGAGGAGAGAAAACCGAAAGGGCCCGGCTGATTTCGTCCTTGATTGCGCTGCTGCCGGTGACGGAAACCACGCTTTTGATCTGCTCGGCGGTGCGCCGGTAGCTGATTTCCACCGTCGCTTCGTAATAGGAGACGATGCGGGTGAAGTTGCTCTTGATGTAATCCACGGCATAAGCGCCCAAGGGGTCCTCCTTGGCCACCTCCAGACAGGCGCCGCTTAGATCAGTATCCACGTCGCCGGTGTAGTTGTAGAGTCGGATGACGCCCTCCTCCGCCCGCTGGGAAACCAGGTAAAGGACGGCGTTCACAATCCCCTGGTAATTCTCCGCGCGGAGCACCGAAGCGTCCGAGCCGGTATCGGAAAACTGATTGTGGGATTCCACCGAGGTGCTCTCACGGTTGAGCATGGCGGTGCAGCCGGAAGACAGCAACAGGACGGCGGCCAGCAGGAGCACAATCAGACGGTTTTTCATAGGCGCGCCTCCTCTCAGAATAATCGGCTACAGGACGGGACGTTCAGGCTCTGCCTTAGTATCCCAGGGTCTCGTTAATGATGACGACTTCCATCTCGTTTACGGCGTTGGGCTTTTCCCAGAGCACCACCAGCGCCTTACAGATGCGCTCGGCACTTTTGCAGTCGTAGCATTTATCCCCCTTAACGGCGCAGGGCGTTTTTTTGCCAAGGCGCTGCGCGTTTTTGGGAGCGGCGATGTTGCGTGCTCTCCAAAGGGCGCTGCCGTAGTCGGGGGCGATTTTATTAATGCCGATCACAAAAATCACATGTCGGGCGTTATATATGGACGCGGCCACCCGGTTACCGGTGCCGTCGATGTTGATAAGCTCGCCCGTTTCGGCCACGCCGTTAAGGGAGCAGATATAGACCGAAGCCGTGCCCGCCTCCCTGGGATCGTCCCCCTTCGCGTGCCAAAGTGTACGGTTATGGCGGGAAAGCCGCTCGTACAACCCGATTTGCCCCACTGTGGCCGAGCCGCCGAAGCCGACAGTGGTATTGTCCAGTTTGCCGTCGAGATAGTCCACCGCTTCCGCCGCCGTTTCAAAAAAGGAGGAGGAGATTTTATGGGCTTCAAGGCTGCTTCTGAGTTTTTCAATATCTGCCATGGAAAATCAAGTCCTTTCTAACGCAACAAGTCATACTGTTCAGATATCATTCTTTTTATGGAACCCTTCGCCCAACACCTCGTGAGCGTCGCAGACGATTAAGAAGGCGTTGGGGTCCAGCTGTTTCACCAGGCGCTTAAGTGAAACGATCTGACGTTTTTTAAACGCGCAGAGCAAAACATTTTTTGGCTTACCCGACCAGGCCCCCTCCCCGTTGAGTATGGTGGCGCCGCGGTCAAGCTCCTGGGAGATGGCGTTGGCGATTTCATGGGGATGCTCGCTGATGATGTAGGCCACACGGGCGGTGTCCAGGCCGTACACAACACCGTCCATCACTAGGGTGGTGATATAGAGGGAAATACCGCCGTAAAGCGCGCTGTTGATGGTATGAAAGACCAGCGCCGCCGCCGCGATCACCGTCAGATCCAGAAATAGCACCAGCCGGCCGATGGGCAGCCAAGCAAGCCGCAGCTTTAAAAGCCGGGCGCCGATGTCGGTTCCGCCCGTGGTCGCCCCCTGGAGCAGGATGATACCCATGGAAAAGCCGATGGTAATGCCGCCGTAGATGCTGGCCAAAAGGGGATCCATGGCGGTAAAGGTGTAGAAGGAGGCAAGCAGGTCGATAAAAACGGAGCTGAGGCCCATGGCATAGAGCGAAGAAATGAGCAGCTTCCTGCCGAGAAAGTGCCAGCCCGCTAAGAATATGGGGATATTCATAACGATAATGAGCACGCCGATGGACGGCCAGCCGAAAATAGCGTTGATGATCTGGGCAATGCCTGTGACCCCGCCGTAGGCGATACGTCCGGGCACGAAGAAGCAGTTGAAGCCAAAGGCGTAGATGGCGCAGGCAAGCGTAATAAGCCCGTAAGACCCTAAATTTTTGAGTAATGACGTTTTCATTGAGTCCTCTGTTTTCTTCCCCTGTCAAACGGCAGTGTTCAGGAATGGTCCAAAAAAGAAAGCTGCTCCTCGCCCCGGTCCTGCTCCCTCAGAAGAGCGCCAGCCACGGGGAGGCTTCGCGCACGGTAACGGGCGGCGTTTACGATGGTGGTCCCGCCAAGAGGACGGGCGTCTGCGACACGGTATTTGGGCTTCAGGGTCATGACGTTTACGCCCTGGGTGGTGCGCGTGGATTTTGGGGAGAGCAGTGCCGAATGGAAGATCACGGCCCGGCCCTCGGTAGAAACGACCGCGAACTCTGTATCCTCCCTGAGAAAGCAGGCGGCGGCAAGCGGACTCTTGTCCGAATAGGCTCCGGTCAGCTTTTTGCGTTTGGTGAGGGTCTGGTAACCGGAAAGCTCCACCCGCGCCGCCTTGCCATTCTGGAAGAAAAAGAGCAGATGGGCGGAATAGTCTCCGGGAATGCAGGCGAACACCACGCTTTCCCCCGCGTCCATCTCCAGCCTGGTGGGGAGGTAATCGCCCAAAACGCTAGCTTTGGAATCCTCGAAATCGGCCAGGCGGGCCTTATAGCACTGCTGGTGGTCGGTAAAGACCAAGAGCTCGTCCCGGTTGGAAGTCTCCCAGCTCTGAGAAGGGCCGTCACCCTCTTTATACTTCTGTTCTCCGCCCATGCGCAGGGAGAGCGGCGTGATTTTCTTGAGATAGCCTTCCCTGGAAAGAAAGACATTAACAGGATAATCGGCCACGTCCTCGGAAGGATCTGGCTCGGAGGCAGTCTGATGCTCGTAGAGGATGTCGGTGCGCCGTGGCTTCGAGTATTTTTTCTTAACGTCCTCCAGCTCAGAGATAATGATTTTTCTGATTCGCTCTGGTTTTTCCACGGTATCCTTCAGGTCGGCGATTTCCCGCTCCAGCGCGTCCACCTCACCCACGCGCTTCAGGATAAACTCCTTATTGATATTGCGGAGTTTAATATCGGCCACAAACTCAGCCTGAATCGCGTCGATGCCGAAGCCGATCATCAGGTTGGGCACCACTTCGGCATCTTCCTCGGTTTCGCGGATGATGTGGATGGCCTTGTCGATGTCCAGCAGGATCTTTTTAAGGCCTTTCAGAAGATGGAGTTTTTCTTCCTTTTTCTTCATGGTGAAGTAGACCCGCCGGCGGACGCACTCCATCCGCCAGGCCGTCCACTCCTCCAGAATTTCGGCCACACCCATCACCCGGGGGATACCGGCGATCAAAATATTGAAGTTGCAGGAGGCCGCGTCCTGAATCGGGGTTTGGCGGTACAGCCGCGCCATGAGCTTATCCGGGTCGGTTCCACGTTTCAGGTCGATGGTTAGTTTTAAACCGGAAAGGTCGGTTTCATCCCGCATGTCGGAAATTTCCTTGGCCTTTCCCGCTCGGATGAGCTCGGCCACCTTATCCATGACCGCCTCCACGGTGGTGGTATAGGGCAGCTCATAGATTTCAATCATATTCTCCCCGGGAAGGTAGCGCCATTTTGCCCGTACCTTGAAGGAGCCGCGGCCGGTACGGTAGATTTCCGCCAGTTCGGCCTCGTCATATAAAAGCTCTCCGCCGGTGGGGAAATCCGGGGCTTTCAAGGTTGACATAATATCATGACGCGGATTCCGGAGGAGGGCGACGGTGGTGTCGCAGACCTCCTCCAAGTTAAAGCCGCAAAGGGAGGAGGCCATGCCGACAGCGATGCCCTGGTTGGCCGAGACCAGCACGTTGGGGAAGGTGGTGGGGAGCAGGGTGGGCTCGGTGAGGGAGCCGTCGTAGTTGGGCATAAAATCCACCGTGTCCTGGTCGATGTCCCGGAAGAGCTCCTCGCAGATGCCGTCAAGCTTCACCTCGGTATACCGGGAGGCGGCGCAGGCCATGTCCCTGGAATAGACCTTGCCGAAGTTGCCCTTGGAATCCACCAGAGGATGGAGCAGCGCACCGTAGCCGCGGGAAAGGCGCACCATGGTGTCGTATATAGCGGCGTCACCGTGGGGGTTGAGCTTCATGGTCTGGCCCACTACGTTGGCCGACTTGGTGCGGCTGCCGTTTAAAAGATGCATCTGATACATGGTATAGAGCAGCTTGCGGTGGGAGGGCTTGAAACCGTCTATCTCAGGAATGGCACGGGATACGATCACACTCATGGCGTAGGGCATATAGTTGATTTCCAGGGTATCGATGATGGATTGCTCAAGCACCTCGGCCCGCAGACCAAGTACGTTGGGGTTACCCGCCTTCTTTGCGCCCTCATCCGGGGCCTTCTTTTTTGCCATGGGCATCACATTCCTTCTTGGTATATGGGAGGAGCAGGGACGTTACAGTTCTCCAAAATTAATAATGACGATATTGGCCCCTGCCGGCGGCGCGGAAACGGGATTCTCGTCGGTCACCCGGCGTGCGGTGTTCATCTCCAGTTCAGCCGATAACATGGTCATATCAAGCTTGGTCACAAGAGTGTTGGCGGTGGGGGACAGGGTACCCGATCCGGTCAGCTTAAACGCGGACATGGCGTAGTCCGAGTGGGGCTGGATCGTAAAAGAATAGGCAGCTTCATCGTTCTTCTTGAGTGTTACGGAGAACTCCAGCGCGTCAAAGCTTTCCGCCATGTCGGACGCGTCAGAGCCGTAAATTTCGGTCATAAGGGTATTGTAATCCTCGAGCCCAAAATGCAGGGAGTAGGAGGAGCCTACCTTCGTCCATTTGCTGTCGCCTGCAACGGTGTTAAGGGAGGCGGCGCCATCCGTTCCCGTAAGTTCCCTGTATAAATATACGCTGCCGGAGGGATAGGCTTCATAATTGGAACGATAACCCAAATAGAGCAGGGAGCCGACAGAGGGAGAAGCGGCGATCAGCCCAAGACTCGGACTCATGTCCGTCCGGGGAATGCTGAGCCAGTCGTCGGCTGCATACTCGCCGTCGGAGAGAAGCGCGATGAGCGGCATTTTTAAATAGGTTGAGCCGGCGTTGAGATTCATGATCATAGAAAAATCCACATCGGCGAGCGCCGTGAGAAGTTCCTTCTCTTCAGCGGTGTTCTCTTCGGAAGTGTAGCTGCCCGAGAAAAAATAATCCCGCAGGGCAAGAAGGTCCGCGAGATTGGCCGACCCGGTGATATTGACGGCCTTGGCGCTTTGAAGGGAGTCCACATTTGCGGTGAGAGAATAGACATGCTCGCCGTTCAAAGCGTCCGGGATGGTAAGCTTCAGCTTCGCGGAGCCGGTCTCCTTATATTTCTTGTCCGGATCGTTGGCCTGAGCGGCCAGGATACGGTTCACAATGGTAAAATTCTTGTCGATTAGAGAAATGACGGTGTCTTGATCGATGATAACCGCGGTTTGAAAATCGCCGTCCCAATACACGTCGTAACCCGCCGCCTGAGAGACAAAACGGACGGGGACATAGGTGCGGTCGTTCTTGGCGTAGCAGGTGCAGTCCATGACAATCCGGCTGGTCTGTCCGTCTTTTTCCACCATGACCGTGTCGCTGCCGATGGAGAAGGTGAGCGTCAACCCGTTCAGAACGCATTTCACAGTGCCGTTACCGTCGTAGGAAACCGTGCCGCCCATCGCCTCCAGCAGGGGCCTGAACGGAACCATGATGCGGCCGCCGGAAGCCTCGGGCTTGGCGTCTGGGAAGGAGAGGTAAGTACCGCTGAGCATAACGGAGAGCTCTCCCGGCACACCGCCCAGCGCGAGCTTCTCATTATCCAGCGTTTCTTTCTCGGCTTCCTGCAGGTAAACAGAATAATAGGTATCATACAGCCAGTCTTCCAGCAGATACTTTGCAAATTCCTCGTGTGTGGCAAGACCGGAAGAATCCATGAATTCCTCGGGGGTGTAATACTTGCTTGCCCAGTAATCGCTTTCAAAATATGTGTCGGCGTTTGCCAGGAAGGCGTTTACTTCTTCAGGATGGCAGGAAATATACTCGGCTTTCCAGGTCTCCCAACCGGCGTCTCTGTAATAGGCGTCCTCGCTGCCGTAATATTCTTCTTCCACGCACTGCTCCAGGGATTCGTAACCCAACTGCTTCCACAGGGGCGCTTTGCCGTCCTCATTTGCCGCCAGGGCCGGGAGAATAAAAGAAACGCTGAGAACAGCCGCGAGGATCCATGATAAAAACTTTTTCACACGCATGCCTTCCTTTCCATAACAATCATCAAACCAGAAAATCATCTCCGCTATGATATATCTGCCAAATCAATATATTTATACCCGTTGTCCGCGATGTGGTCTTTTCTGCCCTGGAGGTTTTCCCCCAGGAGAAGATCGAAGGCGGCGGCGGTTTTTTCCACGTCCGCCGGTATCACCCGTATAAGCCGACGGGTCTCAGGGTTCATGGTGGTGAGCCACATCATATCAGGTTCGTTTTCGCCCAGGCCCTTGGAGCGCTGGATGGTATATTTTTTCCCCTCCAGCCCGGCTATGATATCAGTTTTTTCTTTATCGGAGTAAGCAAACCAGGTTTTATCCTTACAGGTGATTTCATAGAGGGGGGATTCGGCAATGTAAACATACCCCTCCCCAATCAGAGTAGGGGTGAGACGATAGAGCATGGTGAGAATAAGTGTGCGGATCTGAAAGCCGTCCACGTCGGCGTCGGTGCAGATGATGACCTTGCTCCAGCGCAGGCCGTTAAGATCAAAGGAAGAAAGGTCCTTGGCGTGCCGGTCGTTGACCTCCACACCGCAGCCCAGCACCTTAATGAGGTCGGTGATGATCTCGTTTTTAAAAATTTTGGCGTAATCGGCCTTCAGGCAGTTGAGAATTTTGCCCCGGACGGGCATGATGCCCTGAAAATCCGCGTCCCGACTCAGCTTGCAGGCGCCCAGGGCTGAATCGCCCTCCACAATATAAATTTCGCGGCGCGCAAGCTCCTTGGTGCGGCAGTCCACGAATTTCTGGACCCGGTTGGAGATGTCGATATTTCCCGAGAGCTTTTTCTTAAGGCCGAGCCGGGTTTTCTCCGCCGTCTCCCGGCTCCTTTTGTTGATGAGAACCTGCCCCGCCACCTTTTCAGCGTCGAAGGGGTTCTCAATGAAGTATACCTCCAGCTGGCTGCGAAGGAAGTCGGTCATAGCCTCCTGGATGAATTTGTTGTTGATGGCTTTTTTCGTCTGGTTCTCGTAAGAGGTCTGGGTGGAGAAGTTGTTGGAGACCAGAATAAGACAGTCAGCGATGTCGTTCCAGGTAATTTTGCTCTCGCTCTTCTGGTATTTTCCGTGTCCGCGGAGCCAGGAGTCCACGGCTGAGACAAAGGCGCTGCGCATGGCCTTTTCCGGGGAGCCGCCGTGCTCCAGCCACGAGGAGTTGTGATAGTGTTCCACCCGGCTCACCGTATTGGAAAAGCAGAACGCCACGGAGAGCTTAACCTTGTATTCGCTCTTGTCCTCCCGGTCGCGCCCCCTTCGCTCTGTGGTGCGGAACACCGGGGCGGTGATGGAGGCTTCTCCTGCCAGTTCGGTCACATAATCCATAATGCCGTTATCGTATTTAAATTCGGTGATTTCAAAAGAATTTCCCGTTTGATTGCGGAAACGGAAGGTCACCCCGGCATTTACCACCGCCTGGCGCTTTAAAACATCCAGATAATAATCGGCTGGAATATTGATGTCGGTGAATACGTCCAGATCGGGCTTCCAGTGGAAACGGGAACCGGTTTTTTTTCCGTTGTAGGGGACTTTGCCAAGCTCGCCGATTTTTTCGCCCTTTTCGAAATGAAGGGTGTATTCAAAACCGTCCCGGTGAATAACGGCATCAAAAAACTCGGAAGCATACTGGGTGGCGCAGGAGCCGAGTCCGTTAAGACCAAGGGAATACTCGTAATTTTCACCGGATGCGTTGTCATATTTTCCTCCGGCGTAAAGCTCGCAGAAGACCAGCTCCCAGTTAAAGCGGCCTTCCTTCTCGTTCCAGTCCACGGGACAGCCGCGGCCGAAGTCCTCCACCTCGATGGAGCGGTCCTCATATCTCGTGACAACGATCAGGTTCCCGTGCCCTTCCCTGGCTTCGTCGATGGCGTTGGACAGGATCTCAAAGACCGCGTGCTGGCAGCCCTCCAGCCCGTCTGAGCCAAAAATGACGCCAGGGCGCTTGCGTACCCGATCGGCGCCTTTGAGAGCGGAAATAGAATCATTGCCGTATTGCTTGGAGGTAGCTTTGGCCATGGGCGTTTCCTCACATCCGTATCATACATTTAACGTAGAAATTCACTTTATGATATCCCATTTTTATGTAGGGTGTCAAGTAAACGTCGGAATATATTGGTACGCCCCGGAAAATTGAAGGTATGAAAAAAGGAATATTTGTCCAAACTGAAAATACAATTTAACTGAAAAAGGGAGTGATGAAAATGGGTGAAGCTGCGCGGCGGCTTACCTTTGGAGGGAGGCCCGCGGCTGCGATTAACGAAGCGCGCCGAGAACTTATGGAGGAGCTTTCAAAGACCAGAGTGTCCATCAATCAGGCCTATACAGCTTTTAACAACGCGACGGATCCCGATCTGATCACGTCGTGCGTGTTTGAAATCAATTCTCTGGAAGCCCGGTATTCCTATTTGCTGCGCCAGGCAAAAGAGAGAGAAAAAGAGAAGCTGGAAGGGGGAAGCGAACCATGTCTGCGCTGACAAACGCCCTGCCCTGGGCGGCCGCGATTCTTGTTGTGGCGGCGGCGCTTATCCTGCTCCGCCGCCCTCTGGGGCTGCTTGGGGGGCTTGTCATCCGCTCGGCCGGCTGGCTGGGCGCGCTGTTTGCCCTCAGCCAGGTGGGCGGGCTCATTGGGGTCACGCTGGGAGTCAACCCGGCCAACGCTCTGGTTTTGGGCGCGCTCGGTATGCCCGGGTTTGGCCTGCTTCTGTTACTTAATTGGACGCTTGCCCTATAATACTGATTTTCTTTTAGAAAGTTGACGAAGTCTACTTTCTAAAGCTCGCCGATGGCGAGCTGCAAAAGTGCCTACACTTTTGCAAAATCTGTATTGAACGGCTTTTCCCGGCGGATTACCGCCGTCCGCCGCAAAATGCGGCGGTATGAATCGGTAGATTTTATCTATCGATTCAAAAGAAAATAGTATTAAAATAAAAAAGCCGGAAGGCTCGTTCCATCTGCGGCGGCGGGCGATCAGTCCGCCGCCGTATTATTAAAATTTCCGTTAAATATAAGTGCCAATGATTGACGGGCGGGGGGTAGTGGGGTATATTTTTTGTAAGACAGAAGAAAGCGGAGGGGGATGGCTATGGATGAGCGCCGGGAAATTTTAATGACTTACCTTCGGGTTACGCAGCACGTATCCCGCCAGTTCCGCAGCCATTTCGGACAGCTCCATCTCACCTTTCCCCAGGCGCTGGCACTCAGCGTGCTTGCGGCTGGCGGTACCATGACGCTGGGCGCCCTTGCCAGTGAGACCAAGAGCGCCAACAGCACGATTTCCGGCGTGGTGGACCGGCTGGAGAAGCTCGGGCTTGCCAGGCGGGAACACTCCTCTTCCGACCGCAGGATTATTTATGTTTCCGCTACGGATAAATACAGAGCGCTGAATGAAAAGACCAAAAGCGATGTGGGCGATTACTTTGCTTCTCTGCTGGACAAGATGAGCAACGAGGATCAGAACATGCTGCACGGCGCGCTTTGCATGTTGGAAAAAGCACTGGATCAGGCCGAGAAAGGTGAAACGGAATGAAATCAAAGGGTTACGATACCTACCGGGGCCGGTCCCCAGTGCGTTCCTTCCTGAAATTTATTATCATTCTGCTTGTGGCTGTTTTGATTGTCGGCGCATTTGCAATCGTCTTTTTACAGCGATATCTGGTTTATACCGCGGACGGGCCGAAACTTGTGCTGCCTTTCATGGAGAACAGTCCCGCCAGTCCTTCCCCCTCCGCCAGCGTGTCGTCTTCCCCCGGCAGTGAGCCCCTGGCGGTGGTAACGCCGGAGGTAAAGGAGCCCCAGTGGCTCCACGCCGCTTTGCTGCCGCGGGAGGCGCTCTATGACGGTTCCGCCCAGACGAAACTGACTGCCGCAGGCGCGAACGCCGCCATATTTGACATGAAAGCGGACGACGGCTCCCTGGGATATGTATCCAACGCTGCGCTGGCTATTTCTTCCAAAGCTTCTTCGGGCGATCCGTCAATCAACGCGGCCATTACCAATCTCAATAACACCGAGGGAATGTATACCGTAGCCCGAGTTTCATGTTTTAAGGACAATCTGCTTTCCAATGCCGACCGTTCCCTCAACATCATGACCAACAGCGGCTACCGCTGGACCGACCCGGACAACCTCAAGTGGTCCAGCCCCACCAATGCCGCCGTGCGCCAATATGTTACAGACATTTGCGTTGAGCTTGCCAAGCTTGGCTTTGACGAGATTCTGCTGGATAATGCGGGTTACCCCACACAGGGCAACCTGGGCTATATCAAGAAGGGCGACGCCTATGACAAAACGGCGTTCCCGGCTGTGGTGAGCGCTTTTTATGCCGAGGTGGCGGCGGCCTTGGCCGATTACGATGTTAAGCTCGCTATTATGACCGACGAGGAAACAGCCGCGACCGGTGTTAACGCCCTGAGCGGACAGACGACGGAGGGAATCGTTCAGAACGCGGATCAGGTATGGCTGCCAAAGCCCGGCCAGACCGAGCCTGCGGCGCTCATTTCCTCCTGGTCGAAAGATAAGCCGGAAGATATCGTTTATACAGCCCAGACCGCGGGTGATGCCGGACAAAGTTGGGTGCTGCTCTCATCTGCATCCTGAAAAACAAATCAATTTCGGGGCCTTGAATTCCAAACTGAGGGGATTCAAGGCCCCGTGTTATTCTTCTTTTGTATGGAAACGCGCCAAAGTATAGTTTTTTCCGATTTACGGTAATTTTGAATGTGATGGCAAAGTGGAAATATGATTCGCTATTTGTTCAGTAAAACAAATTTTCCATCTTTTCTGGGATTTAAATTTGCAAATATGCACTGCTGATTTTAAGGTAGCACCAATATGCGGCCTTGCAATTGAAAAAGAAATCTAGTATGATTTACTGTAATGTATAATGAGGGGAAATTTTCTCCCTTTTATAGATGCAAATGAAAGGCGGTGATAAATAGTGTCGATAGAAGTCATGAAAAAAGTGACGGAAGCAGAGCAAAAGGCGCAGGAGAGCAAAACAGAGGCATTGGCGAAAACAAAAAAGACCATTAGTGATGCCGAACGGGACGGGCAGAAGCTTCTGGCATCCCGGATCGAGGCTGCCCAGGCGCAGGTTAAACTTCTTATGGCCCGGGCTGAGGAGCAGGCTGCTATAAATGAGCAGGAAATTTTCGCGCAGACCGGGAAAAACTGCGATGAACTGCGCCTCGCGGCAGAGAAGCGGCTCAGCGCCGCGGCGGAACTCATTATCAGAAGGGTTGTGGATGTCTGATGGCAATTGTCAAGATGAAGTTTTTGCGGCTTTTTGCAATGTCAGCGGACAGGGAAGAACTTCTCCGGCAGCTTCAGAATCTGGGGTGCGTTCAGATCGACGAGCCAACCGACAAGCTGGCCGACCCTGAGTGGGCGGCGCTGGTGACCAGAACGGAGAGCAGCGCTCTCGCCGAGAAAAAAGAAATGCGCGCTTTGGCTTTTGCCTCTCTTGCCGCACTGAACAAATATGCTCCCGTGAAAAAAAAGCTTTTAGCACCGCGGCCGGAGGTGACTGCGGAACAACTCTTCAGCGAAGAGGTCAGATTCTCCGCGATGGAGGCGGCCAAGGCAATCGCGCAGCAGGAGCGGCAAATCTCCGCAATTTACGCAGAGCAAAGTAAGCTGAAAACCCAGATTTTAGCCCTTTCACCATGGATCGAGCTGGATGTCCCGCTGGAAACCGTCTCCACGCGCGAAGTTTCCGTTTTGTTTGGCAGCATAGGCGCCATGGCATCTCTGGATGCTGTAAGGCAGGAACTGGCGGCCGCTACCGAATTGGCGGAGCTTGTCCCGGCCGGCAAAGACAGGGAACAGCAGTACTTACTGTTTGTCTGCTATAAAAACGCAGAGGAAGCGGCGCTGGAAGTGCTCAAGCAGTACGGCTTCTCCCGGGCGGCCCTCCGGGGATGGACGGGGACGGCAGCGGAAAACACCAAACGGCTGGAAACTGAGCTGGTGAAGCTGGAGCATCAACTGGAAGAAGTAAAAAGCGCCATTGCTTCCTTTGGCGGCATCAGAGAGAAGCTAAAACTCTGCATCGACCGGCTGGATCAGGAAATCTTCCGGGAAGACGCAAAAACACGGCTGCTCTCCACCCAGGCGACCTTCTTCCTGGACGGATGGGTCCCCGCTTCCGACGTTGCGCAGCTGAAATCCGTTTTGTATGGTTTCGTCTGCGCATGGGAGGCTGTCGAGCCGGAAAGGGAGGAATACCCCAAGGTCCCGGTCAAACTGAAAAACAACGCGCTGACACGCCCCATGAATATGATCACGGAAATGTATTCTCTTCCCTCCTATGACGGCATAGACCCCAACCCTCTTATCATGCCGTTTTTCGTGCTTTTCTTCGGGATCATGTATGCCGACCTGGGTTACGGACTCGTACTGCTCATTCTTTCCATCATCGTGCGGACAAAGGCAAAGCCGAAGGGCACGATAGGATATATGTTCGGGATCATGACCATGGTGGGTATCAGCACCGCCGTTGTGGGGTTCTTTACCGGCGGATTCTTCGGAGACGCGATCGCTACCGTAGCCGGCCTGCTGGGCAAGCCGACTCCGAATCTCTCTTTCCTGACTAACCCGGTGGTTTCTGTTACGAAAGAACCGCTTAACGTACTGATCATCTGCGTTTGCATCGGCAGCGTGCAGATTATCACCGGCATGGCGATCAAGGCGTATCTGCTCATCCGGGATGGGCATGTCTTCGACGCTATCTTTGACGTGGGTTCCTGGTGGGTGGTATTTGCAGGGATCGCCGTGGGCGTACTCAAGGGCACCTGGATCGTGGCCATAATCGGCACGGCGATGCTGGTGCTCACCCAGGGCCGCTCCAGTCCCTCCATACCGGGCAAGATCGTGGGAGGGTTGGGATCCCTCTACAACATCACCGGCTACTTCGGCGACGTGCTGTCCTATTCCCGTCTCATGGTCATGATGCTCGCGGGCAGCGTGATCGGGGGCATCTTCAACCTGCTGGGCGCCATTCCGGGCAATATCTTTATCTTTATTCCTATCTTTTTGATCGGCCATGTCTTCAATATGGGCCTCAACATCATCGGAACCTTCGTGCATACGACGAGACTGCAATACCTGGAATTTTTCGGCAAGTTCTATATGGAGGGCGGCAAGCCCTTCAGGCCACTGCAAATCAATACAAAATATGTTGATATCGTCAAGGAGGAAGTTAAGTCATGATGGAGTTTCTGAACACTTTTAGCGGCGCAACACTCGGCTTTATGGGCGCTGGTCTGGCCGCGGGCCTGAGCGGCATCGGTTCCGCCAAGGGAACAGGAATCACCGGCGAAGCGGCGACGGGTCTTCTGTGCGAAGATCCCACCCAGTTTTCCAAGTGCCTGATTCTTCAGGTCATCCCCGGTACACAGGGCCTTTACGGACTGGTTATCGCCTTCGTGGCACTGACCCAGATGGGCGTCTTCTCGGGAGCCGACTTGGCTGCCATCACCCTTACCCAGGGCCTGCGCGTTCTGGTTGCCTGCCTGCCCAACGCCTTTGTCGGCTGGCTTTCCGCAATTTATCAGGGCCGTGTCGCCGCCGCTTCGGTAAACATCGTGTCCAAGCAGCCCAACGACTGGTCCAAGGGCATGATCCTCTGCATTACCGTAGAATTCTACGCCATTCTGTCTCTGCTTACCTCCTTTCTGCTGCTCCTCAACGCAATGTAAGCGGGGAGAATAGGAGGACAAAAAATGGAAGGTATTGAACGGATCACCGACCGCATTGCCGACGACGTCCGCCGTGAAATTGAAGAAATGGACGCGAAGGCAAACAGTGAAGGGGCGGCGATCCTGGCGCGGTATACCGATCAGGCTCAGAAGGAGTCCTCGGCAATTCTGGCGCTCGGTCAGAAAAACGCGGACGAGCGCGTGGTGCGGCTCGGGAGCGTTTCCAGGCTGGAAGCCAAGAAAATCGTTTTGGCAGCCAGACAGGAGATGGTGAGCAAGGCGTTCGATCTGGCGTTGGAGAAACTTTGTACGCTTCCGGAGTCCGAATACGCGTCGCTGCTTTCCAAGCTGGCAGCGAAGGCAGCCAAAACCGGACAGGAACAGGTTATTCTTTCCCAGAAAGACCGTACCCGTCTTGGCAAGCAGGTGGTCACGGGGGCAAATGAGCTTTTGGGAACCAAAGGCGCTTTGAAGCTGTCGGAAGAGGTGCGCCCCATTAAGGGCGGGCTCATTCTTCAGGGAGACCGCATAGAGGTCAACTGCAGTTTTGAAACCCTTGTCCGCCTTCAGCGCGAAGAAATGGCCGCCCAGGTGGCTCAGGTTCTGTTCGAGGGCGCGGTATGACCGCTTCCGGCGGGCAGGAAAGGAGGAAGTGTCTTGCCTAAGCTGAAAGACACCGATTATCTCAGCATTTCCACGCGCATCCGGGCTATGGAAAACAGACTTCTCACCAAGGAGCGCAAGGAGCGTATGCTGGAAGCGCGTTCCGACGAGGAAGCCGCCAAGGTGCTTACCGAGTGCGGGTACGGGGATTTCAGCGTACTGACCCCCGAGACCCTGGAGGAAAAGCTGACGGCGGCGCGCAGCGCGGTCTATCAGGATTTACGCGCTGCTGTGCCTGATCCGAATTTCGTTGATGTGTTCCGCATTAAGTATGATTATCATAATATCAAGGTCCTGCTGAAAGCGCAGGCGGTGGGGACCGACGAATCCCGCCTCTTGGTGCAGGGCGGCCGTTATTTGCCCGATGCTCTTCGGGATGCCTACTATAAGGAGGACCTGCGCAGCGTTACCGAGCAGTTCCGGACAGCCATCTTCAAGGCCAAGGAGACACTGGCCACCTCGGGTGATCCGCAGGCGGCCGACTTTATTCTTGACAAAGCCTACTTTGAGGAAATGATGATGACGGCAAAGGCGACAGAGAGCAAATTTCTTATTGGATTTGTGAAGCTGTCCATTGACGCCGCCAACCTGCGCGCCGCCGTCCGGGCGGCACGGATGGAGCGGGGCGCCGATTTTCTGAGCCAGGTGTTGGTTCCCGGAGGCAATGTGTCCGAAAAGAGCGTTACTTCAGCCGGAGCGCAGGAACTGGCCGCGCTGTTCTCGAGCGGCAAGCTGACCGCGGCCGCGGCGCTTGGGGCGACCCTCACATCCGCGGGCAGCGGACATCTCACCGAATTTGAACGGCTTTGCGACAATGCCCTTATGGGCTATCTGGCTGAATCGCGCCATGTTCCCTTTGGAGAGCAGGTTCCAGTTATCTACCTCTATGCCAGAGAGGCGGAGCTCACAGCCATCCGCATCATCATGACGGGCCGTATGGCCGGGCTGGATACCGAAATCATCCGGGAAAGGCTGCGTGAGAGCTATGTATAAAATCGCGGCTCTGGGCGACCGGGACAGTGTTCTTGGGTTCAAGGCGCTGGGCCTGGATGTATACCCGGCGGAAAACGCAGATGAAGCCAAAGAGACATTGCACAGGCTGGCTAAGGAAAATTACGCGGTTATCTATCTTACCGAGCAGCTTGCCGTAAACATGCAGGCCGATATCACCCGATATAAGGATGAGCTCACGCCGGCCGTCATCCTCATCCCCGGCAAGGAAGGCTCTCTGGGCATCGGTATGGCGAACGTGAAGCGCGCCGTGGAACGCGCGGTGGGCGCAGACATTCTGTAAACATCATCGGCCGCCTTCGGGGCGGCCGCGGAAAGAAGGTTGAAACGATTGAGCAGCGGAAAAATAGTGAAGGTTTCCGGCCCGCTCGTGGTTGCCACCGGCCTGGCCGACGCCAATATGGCCGACGTGGTCCGCGTGGGTGAGCAACGGCTCATCGGCGAGATCCTGACCATGAACGGCGACTCCGCCTCCATTCAGGTCTACGAGGAGACCTCGGGGCTGGGTCCCGGCGCTAAGGTTGAAACGACCGGCTACCCCCTTTCGGTTGAGCTGGGTCCGGGTCTCATTGAAAATATTTACGACGGCATCCAGCGTCCGCTGGAGAAAATCAGGGAAAAGGTCGGCGCAAACATCACCCGCGGCATCGAAATTCCCGCGCTGGAGCGCGAAAAGAAGTGGCAGTTCGTTCCCACCGTAGAGGCCGGCGCCAAGGTAGTTGGCGGCGACGTCATCGGTACCGTGCAGGAGACCCGGGTGGTACTCCACAAGATCATGGTTCCGCCCAATCTCTCCGGCACCATCCAGAGCATTTCTCCCGGCGAGTTCACCGTCCTGGACACGGTGGCCGTTCTCAAAAAGGACAGCGGCGAGAGCGTGAACCTCACCATGATGCAGAAGTGGCCCGTCCGCGTGGGCCGTCCTTATAAGCGCAAATTTCCCCCCAAGGCTCCCCTGCTTTCAGGACAGCGTATCGTGGATACGCTCTTCCCCATCGCCAAGGGCGGTACCGCCGCCATTCCCGGCCCCTTCGGCTCGGGCAAGACGGTCATGCAGCATCAGCTGGCCAAATGGTCGGACGTGGATATCGTGGTCTATATCGGCTGCGGCGAACGCGGCAACGAGATGACCGACGTGTTGCGTGAATTCCCGGAACTGAAAGACCCCCGCACCGGCGAGACGCTCATGAAGCGCACCGTCCTTATCGCCAACACCTCGGATATGCCCGTGGCCGCCCGCGAGGCCAGCATTTACACCGGCATCACCATCGCAGAATACTTCCGCGACATGGGCTACGACGTGGCCGTTATCGCCGACTCCACCTCCCGCTGGGCCGAGGCTCTGCGTGAGATGTCCGGCCGTCTGGAAGAAATGCCCGGCGAAGAAGGCTATCCGGCTTACCTCTCCTCCCGCCTTGCCCAGTTCTACGAACGGGCCGGAAGCGTGGAGTGCGTCGGCAGCGACAAGGACCGCCGCGGGTCCCTCACCGCCGTGGGCGCTGTCTCCCCTCCGGGCGGTGACCTGTCTGAACCCGTCTCTCAGGGCACCATGCGCATCGTCAAGGTGTTCTGGGCGCTGGACGCGGCGCTTGCTTACCGCCGTCACTTCCCGGCCATCAACTGGCTGAATTCCTACTCCCTCTACCTGGACTCCCTCAAGGGCTGGTACGACGAGCATCTTGGCAAGGAATATCTGGCCCACCGGGAGAGGGCCATGGCCATCCTTCAGGAGGAAGCGAGTCTCAACGAAATCGTGCAGCTGGTCGGCAAGGATTCCCTGTCCGCGGGCGACCAGCTTACCCTTGAAGTCGCCAAGATGATCCGCGAAGACTTCCTCCAGCAGAACTCCTTTATGGATGTGGACAGCTACTCTTCCTATGACCGGCAGTTTAAGCTCCTTTCCATCATCCTGACCTATGGTAATCTCTGCCGGGCAGCTATCGCTAAGGGCGCGGGTATCTACGATCTGACCGCCATTCCCGTCAGAGAGCGCATCGGACGCGCCAAGAGCGTACCCGAGGCCGAGTATGTGGCGGCTTATGCCTCCATGGAGACTGATATGGCCGCTCAAATCGAGGCCGTTGTTGCAAAGGGAGGAGAAGAGGGATGATCAGGGAATATAAAACGATCCAGGAGATTTCCGGCCCTCTGATGGTCGTTCACCAGGTAGAAGGCGTCACCTACGACGAGCTGGGCGAAATAGAACTTCCCAACGGCAGCGTGCGCCGCTGCAAGGTTCTGGAAGTAAACGGCGACAACGCCGTGGTTCAGCTTTTCGAGCCCTCCGCCGGAATCAATCTGGCCGAATCCAAGATCCGTTTTCTGGGCCACCCCCTGGAGCTCGCCGTTTCGGGCGATATGCTGGGCCGCGTTTTTAACGGCATGGGCCATCCCATCGACGGCGGACCCGAGATCCTGGCGGCCGAGCACCGGGACATTAACGGCCTACCCATGAACCCCGCCGCCCGGGACTACCCCAACGAATTTATCCAGACGGGCATCTCCACCATCGACGGACTCAACACCCTGGTCCGCGGTCAGAAACTGCCCATCTTCTCCGGCTCCGGTCTGCCCCACGCCAATTTGGCCGCTCAGATCGCGAGACAAGCCAAGGTGCTGGACGGCGCCTCCAACTTCGCCGTGGTCTTTGCGGCCATCGGCATTACCTTCGAGGAGGCGGAGTTCTTTATCCAGGACTTCCGCCGCACCGGCGCCATCGACCGCACCGTGCTGTTCACGAACCTCGCCAACGACCCGGCCGTCGAACGCATCGCCACGCCCCGTATGGCCCTCACCGCCGCCGAGTACCTTGCTTTTGAAAAGGATATGCACGTGCTGGTCATCCTCACCGACATCACGAACTACGCCGAAGCGCTGCGCGAGGTGTCCGCGGCTAAGAAGGAAGTACCAGGCCGCCGGGGCTATCCCGGCTACCTGTACACCGACCTTGCCACCATGTACGAACGGGCCGGCCGCCGTCTGGGCAATAAGGGCTCCATCACCATGATCCCCATCCTCACCATGCCAGAGGACGACAAGACCCACCCCATCCCCGACCTCACCGGCTACATTACCGAGGGCCAGATTATTCTCTCCCGCGATCTTTTCCGCGCGGGCGTCAATCCCCCGGTGGACGTGCTGCCTTCCCTCTCCCGCCTCAAAGACAAGGGCATTGGCGAGGGCAAAACTCGGGAAGACCACTCCGGAACCATGAACCAGCTGTTCGCTGCGTACGCCACCGGCAAGGAGACGAAGGAGCTCATGAGCATTCTGGGCGAGGCCGCCCTGTCTCCCACCGACCTCCTCTACGCCAAGTTTGCCGACGAATTCGAGAAGCGCTACGTGACCCAGGGCGCGGACGAGAACCGTTCCATCGAGGAGACGCTGGATCTGGGCTGGCAGCTGCTGTCCATCCTGCCCACCGGCGAGCTCAAACGGATCAAGCAGGAGCATATCGACAAGTATCTGCCCAAAAAAGAAGCATAAGGGGGGATTGCGGATATGCCGGCAAAAACCGTGAACCCTACCCGGATGGAACTGACCCGGCTCAAGGGCCGGCTCAAAACCGCCACCCGGGGTCATAAACTCCTCAAGGACAAACGCGACGAGCTTATGAAGCAGTTTCTGGACATCGTGCGCGAAAACCGGGCGCTGCGCAAAAAAGTGGAAGAAACGCTCATGCGCGCACACGGCTCGTTCACCGTGGCCTCGGCTATCATGTCTTCCGAGACCATGGAGCAGTCCCTCCTCTGCCCCAAGCAGAGCGTGGAGCTCGACATGTCTTTTAAAAACATCATGTCGGTGAACGTCCCCGTCTATGAGTTTAAAACCAGGAGTGACAACCCGGGGGAAATCTATCCCTACGGCTTTGCCACCACCTCGGGTGAGCTGGACGGAGCCGTGGAAGCCTTGGCCGATGTCTTTCAGGATATGCTAAAGCTGGCGGAAATCGAGAAGACCTCTCAGCTTCTGGCCGAGGAGATCGAGAAGACCCGCCGCCGTGTGAACGCCCTGGAGTATGTGATGATCCCCCAGATGCAGGAGAGCATCAAATACATCTCCATGAAGCTCGATGAGAATGAGCGCGCCGCCACCGTCCGCCTCATGAAGGTGAAGGATATGCTTCTGGAGCAGGCGCTGGAAGAAAAACGCGCCGCCGACGCGAAGGAGCTCGAGGCGTTCAAGAAACGTGAAATGGAAGAAACCGAAGAATAAGAGACAGGCTGCCGTAGATGATACGGCAGCCTGATTTCGTCCGGCGCTTATGTATTCCGAGATCTGGTCAGAGTGCTTCCAGAAGAGCGTATATTTGCCGGGCGTGTATCAGCTCGTCTTCCGCTAAGGTGTTGTATGTATCCCGCAGCCAGGGGTCGGAGGTTTCCGCCGCCGCCGTCCTGTAAGCTTCGGCCCCGTTCTGCTCCTCCATCAGGCGCTGCCGCAGTATACCGGGATAGCCTGCCCGAAAGGAAATGTCGTTTGCGGTGGGGTGAAGCTGAATTCCCGTAAGAATAAAATAGGCGGCGGCCAGACGCCTGGCATGGGCTTTTTCGTCGTCGGCGATTTGGGAAAGAACTTTGGCGTCTTTCCCGGAAGTGCGGCGGGCCAACGCTTTGTAGGTTTGGGCATCCTTTCGCTCCCCAGCGACAAAACGCTGCAAAAGCGTACTGTCCGCGGGGCGAGAGAAATTCTCGGCGGGCGTTTCCGGCGGGATCAGTTCAATCGGGCAGTCTTCCCGGTCCTCCGGCATAACCCGTCTCCACACCCGGGCGAAAAGCTCCCGGTCGCTGCCGCACTGTCCCGGCCCGGGGGACATATAATCTGTATCTTCCAGTTCCATGGGGAAGCCTCCTTATAGCGTCCTTTTATGCACTTCATACTATGCAAGGGGTTTTCTTTATGCTATACTGGCCTAAAAACTGTACGGAGGGCCACATATGGGACGTATTGACAAAGACAACTATTATCTGGACATTGCCGAAACCGTGCTGGAGCGCGCTACCTGCCTGAGGAGGTGCTATGGGGCCATTATCGTGCGCAACGACGAGATCATTTCCACGGGGTACAACGGCGCGCCCAGGGGGCGCAAAAACTGTGTGGATCTGGGGTACTGTACCAGGGAGGCGCTTAATATTCCCTCCGGGGAGCGGTATGAGCTCTGCCGCTCGGTACACGCCGAGGCCAACGCCATTATCTCCGCCGCCCGGAGCGAAACCATAGGCGCGACCCTCTACATGGCCTGTAAAAATCCGGCCACCGGGGAACTCATTTCGGGTTCTACGTCCTGCGCCATGTGCCGCCGCCTGATTATCAACGCCGGAATTTCCCGCGTGGTGATCCGGGAGACGAAAACGGAGTATTCAGTCGTCCATGTGGAGGACTGGGTGCGAGGGGACGACTCCCTGCCGCAGAGCTTGTAAAAGCCTGTAATTATTTATCTTGACAAAGATCGTAATTCTTATATAATATTATAGCCTGTATTTTTTACGGGTTATAATCCTTGCCGCCGCTTTCGCGACGGCCATATGTCCATAAGGAGGTGCAAAAAACATGGCAAAAATCAACGCAAACTACGAGGTGGTCTACATCATGGACCCCGCGCTGGGTGAGGAAGGGATCGCGGCCCTCAAAGAGCGCTTCAAGTCTATGGTCGAAACCAACGGGACGCTGACTGAAGTTGACGAGTGGGGTAAACGCCGTCTGGCTTATCCCATCAACGACCTGAACGAAGGTTACTATGTGCTCATGAGCTTTACGTCCGGCGCGCAGTTCCCCGCCGAGCTGGACCGTATTCTCAAAATTACCGACGGCGTCATCCGCTCCATGATCATCTGCAAGGATGAATAAGGAGGAGAGAGTATGCTGAACAGGATCATCCTGATGGGTCGCCTGACCCGGGACCCCGAGCTGCGTCACACTCAGAGCGGCGTCGCCGTGTCTTCCTTCACGCTGGCGGTGGATCGGGACTTTAAGGACAAGTCCACCGGTGAGAAGTCCGTCGACTTCATTGACATTGTCGCATGGCGCCAGACGGGAGAGTTTGTTTCCCGCTTCTTTACCAAGGGCCGCATGGCCGTGGTGGAGGGCCGCCTTCAGATCCGCGAGTGGACGGATAAGGACGGGGGCAAGCGCCGCAATGCCGAGGTGATAGCCGATAACGTTTACTTTGGCGATTCCCGCAAGGACGCCGAAGCAGGCGGTTTCGCACCCGCAGCCAGGCCCTCAGCTTCCGGCGGCGATTACGCCGCCGCGCCTCCCGCTTTCGACCAGTTCGCAGAACTGGACGGAGACGACGGGGATCTGCCCTTCTGACAAACCGCCCGGAGAGCGTGTTTCCGAAAAAAATAACGCCGGGAGAAATTATCCCGGCTTGCGCTTCAGCGCTATCCCGCCGCATGGAGAAATCATCCGATGCGATATGTAATTAAGGAGGTTTTGCTACAATGGCTATGGATAAAGAGCGGCCGCGCGGCCACAAGCGCCGTAAGGTGTGCACCTTTTGTGTAGACAAGGTGGAGCATATTGATTATAAAGACGCCGCGAAATTGCGCCGGTTTCTTTCTGAGCGTTCCAAGATCCTGCCCCGCCGTACCACCGGTACCTGCGCCATGCATCAGCGCCAGCTGACCACCGCCATCAAGCGCGCGCGTCAGATCGCCCTGATCCCCTACGTTACCGACTGATTTAAAACCGCCGCTCCAATCGGAGCGGCGGTTTTTCAAATTTCCGATTTACAAATGCAAGAGGAAAGTGGCGGTCTGGAAATAGATGAGAAGAGAAATCGCGTCTACGATGGTTGTTAGAAACGGGCTTGCCATCACAGCCGGATCAAAGCCGACCTGATTGGCAAGCAAAGGCAGCGTGCAGCCTACGACCTTGGCGACAAGAACGGTGACCACCAGAGTGATACAGACCACCAGGGTAACCGAGAGGCTGACCCGGTCGAAAAGCATTAATTTCGCGAAATTGCACGCCGCCAGAGTCAGGCCGCACAGAAAGGCGATCCGGACTTCTTTCCATATCACGACAGGCATGTCGCCGAATTTGATTTCACCCAGAGAGATGCCGCGGATAATCGTGACGGAGGACTGGCTCCCGGAATTGCCGCCGGTGTCCATGAGCATGGGAATATAGGCGGAAAGAACCACCTGGGCAGCCAGGGCGTCCTGGAAGCTTGTGATGATGATGCCGGTAAAGGTAGCGGAAATCATCAGAATGAGAAGCCACGGGACCCGCTTTTGCCATATCTCGATCGTACTGGTCTTGAGATATGGCTTGTCCGACGGCGTAATAGCGGCCATCTTTTCAATGTCCTCGGTGACCTCTTCCTGCAGGACGTCGATGGCGTCGTCTACGGTGATGATTCCCACCAGACGATCCTCCCGGTCCACCACAGGCATGGCGATAAAGTCGTATTTGCCCAGCGCCCTGGCCACAGCTTCCTGGTCCTCAAGCGTATTTACCGAGATGACATGGGTTTCCATGATGCTTTCCAGAAGATCGTCTTCCTCAGCCAGGAGAAGGGTTCGGATAGAAACCATACCGATGAGCTTCCGGTTTTTGTCCGTGACATAACAGGTATAGATGGTTTCTTTGTCCACACCGGTCCGCCGGATATGGAGTATGGCCTCCTTTACGGACATCTGAGGCTGCAGGTCCACAAACTCGGTAGTCATGATGCTACCGGCGCTGTCTTCCGGATACTGCAGGATTTCGTTGATCATCTTGCGCATATCCGGGTCGGCCTGCCGTAAAATCCGCTTGACCACGCCCGCCGGCATCTCTTCCACAATGTCCACGGCGTCGTCCACGTAGAGTTCGTTTACAACTTCCTTCAGCTCGTTATCTGAAAACCCCCGGATTAAAAGCTCCTGGGCGTCGCTGTCCATTTCCACGAAGGTTTCCGCCGCCAGCTCTTTGGGGAGAAGCCGGAACAGAAGAGGAAGTTTTTCCTTGGCCAGATACGAAAAAATCGCCGCGATATCCGCGGGGTTCATGGTGGTAAGAATATCGCGCAGAGCGGAATATTTTTTGCTTTCCACAAGGGTGGTGAGGGTGTCCTGCAGAGTGAAATTATTGTCTTCCATGGTCTTTTCCTCCTAAACAATGAGGCTGCAAAAAAGCGCGGCTATCCGCCGCGTTTTCAGTTTAAGTAGGAAGTAAGACACGATGAAGGCCCTAAGCTGAAGTTGCTGCCTCCGCCGCAAAATGGACGCTCCCGGCAGCATGGTATCTACTTCGGCCTACGATTGTGCCATTACTGCCACCCGCATCCATTTTGTTCACCTCTCTTATACTTTATTAAAAATATCATATTTGGGAAATTTGGTCTTGTCAAGCCGGAAATATTCTTATTAGCTTAAAAGGAGTCGATATCCACCTGAGAGACCTCTCCCAGCACGTCCTGCTGAAGAAAAATGGATGCCAGCCGGGCAAAACCGTCCACCGAGTCGCTGACATAATAGCGGTGAGTGCCTGCACCGAGCCTGTCCGTGAGAGCACCACTCCGCTGCAGCAGTTCAGCCACCTGCCTGGCGCAGCAGGCGCCCGCGTCAATAAGACTGACCCCGGGGCCCATCTTGGCGGCGATGAGCGGTTTTAAGAGGGGATAATGGGTACACCCCAGTACAAGGGTGTCGACGCCCGCCTGCCTGATGGGAGTAAGATATTCTTCGGTCACCAGCTCAGCGACCTGATCGCCCGGCTGGAACCGGCCGTTTTCCACCAGCGGCACCAGCAGGGGACAGGGGCGGGCGATCACCTTGGCGCCTGGCGCCGCCTTTGAGATAACCCGCTCATAGGCGCCGCTTAGGATGGAGGCCTGGGTGCCGATCAGACCGATGAGGCCATTGCGCGTGGCTTCCGCCGCCGCCAGCCCCGCGGGCTCCACGACGCCCAAAACGGGTATGGTATTTTCCGCCGCCAAAAGCTCCAGGGCTGTGGAGGATACGGTACCGCAGGCAATCACGATAATCTTCAGATCGAAGGAACGAAGAAAGGACACGTCCTGCCGGGCGTATTTAATAATGGTTTCCCGGGAACGGTTGCCGTAAGGCACCCTGCCGGTATCGCCAAAATAAATGATGTCTTCGCACGGGAAAAGCCGCTCCAGCTCCCGGATTGCCGTGAGCCCGCCCAACCCCGAGTCGAACACGCCGATAGCCCTTCTGTCCAAACATATGCACCTCTCTTTTAAATCTGTAATATCATATGACAAACCAATCTGGAAAACAAGAGCGAATTATTACGATAAATACCCTGAATATTTACCAGAAAGGTATTATCCCGGATAAAGCTTCCAAGATAATCTCAAAGGAGAGGTTTGACAACAGGGGAAATTTGAATATAATAAAACATAGGCTAAACAAGGAGGTCCCGCACATGAAACTGGAATTGACGACAAAAGAATTCCGCCGTCTTCTGGACATGGTGTATATCGGAAACTGGGTACTGAACTCCACAAGGGGGGAGGACCGCTTTACCGATTACGACAAGGTGGAAAGTAAGCTTTTTGACCACGCGCGAAAGAATGGCATGCCCACATTGGCAGAGGACTATCAGGGAGAGGTCGTCCCATCCAAGGCCTTTTCCGATGGAGGCATCCACGAGGCGATCGCGGACTATGAAAACAATGTCTTTTTTGAAATTCTGGCAGAGGACCTCGCCCGACGGGATATGGAAGAAGCGAATATTGACGAAAATAATATCGATGAGTTAGCCAACCGAATTGAAGCCTATATCAGCGAGTTTGAGAAACACGGTACCGATAATGTTTTGGTAGACGCCGATATTGAGTAGCATATATTTGGAGGCCGCCCGTTCTGAACGGGCGGCCTTTTCGTGCCTACGCGCGAATGTCAATGGGCTGATAGGTCTGTCTGGGGCCAACACAGACATAGGAGGGACGGATAATCTTGCCCATGTTGATGAGCTCCTCCATCCTGTGGGCGCTCCAGCCCGCCAGCCTCGCGACGGCAAAAATCGGGGTGTAAAGCTCCAGAGGAAGATCAAGCATGTGGTAAACAAAGCCGCTGTAAAAGTCCACGTTGGCTGAGACGCCTTTATAAATTTTTCGCTCACCGGCGATGACTTTCGGCGCCAGACGCTCTACCATGGAGTAGAGCTCATACTCCTTGGTGCGGCCCTTCTCTTTGGATAGGGTTTCCACAAAGCCCCGCAGGAGGTTTGCTCTGGGGTCGGAGAGGGAATAGACGGCGTGTCCCATACCATAGATGAGGCCCGCCTTGTCAAAGGCCCGTCCTTCAATCAGACCGGTGAGGTAACGGCTTACCTCGTCTTCGTCCCTCCAGTCGCCGACGTTTGCCTTCAGGTCCTCAAACATCCGGATGACCTTGATGTTGGCGCCGCCGTGACGGGGGCCTTTGAGGGAGGCCAGGGCGGCAGCCATGCAGGAATACGTGTCGGTACCGGAAGAAGTGACCACGTGGGTGGTAAAAGTGGAATTGTTACCACCGCCGTGTTCGGCATGGAGCAGCAGGCAGATATCGAGAATGTGGGCCTCCCAGAACGTATAGGAGGAATCGGCGCGCAGCAGGGTCAGGATGTTTTCTGCCGTGGAGAGCTCGGGCCGGGGGGCGTGGATAAAGAGGCTGTTACCCTCCTTGTAGTTGTAGGCCTGATAGCCGTATACCGAGAGCAGAGGGAAAACAGCCAGTAGCTGCAGACACTGGCGGGTCACGTTGGGAAGGGAGATATCGTCGGCCCGGTCGTCGTAAGAGGCAAGAGTAAGTACGCTGCGGGCCAGGGTATTCATCATATCGTGGGTGGGCGCTTTTAAAATCACGTCCCGAACAAAATTATTGGGCAGTGTGCGGTAGTAAGAGAGCAGGGAGGAAAAACCCTCGAGCTCGGCGCGGTTGGGAAGGGTGCCGAACATCAGCAGATAAGCAGCCTCCTCAAAGGCGTACCGCCCTTCCTTCAGAGCGCCGGCAACCAGATCCTCCACATTGATCCCGCGGTAAAAAAGCTTGCCGTCGCAGGGGACGCGTTTTCCGTCCCGGGTTTCAAAGGCCAGGATTTCTGAGATCTCCGTGAGACCCGCCACAACGCCCCGGCCGCTTAAGTCCCGAAGCCCGCGCTTCACGTCGTGAGTCACATAATCATCCGGATTGATGCGGCTGTTGCTGAGGGTCAGGGCCGCAAGCGCTTCAATTTCAGGGGTAAGATTACAATAGTTGGGATTACTGGCCATAGCGCCTCCTTTACTCTTTGGTTTAAGCTGCAATTCATACTATATCATAACAATATTACGAAAATATGAATTCGTCAGACCGATTAAGACATAATGCTGCACGAATCGTCCGTTTATCACAATCTATTTGTTTATTCTATTGACGAGAGCCTCAATATGCTGTATGATACTGATATCGATTATTAATTAACGCACAATATATAGTAGAAATGTCTGCCCGTTTTTAATCCACCGCACCAGAAGAAATACAGAAAAAGAGGAGAAAAAGCATGACAATTGCACAGATAAAGAAGCGGGATGGCCGCATTGTCCCGTTTAATGATCATAAAATTTTCGATGCCGTCAACAAAGCGTTTATTGCCACCTATAAACCCGGACAGGAAGCCGTGGCCCGGCGGCTGGCCGACGAAGTGTGTTCGATCCTGGAGATGGAGGGGGCCACCTGCCCCGAGGTGGAGCACATTCAGGACCTTGTGGAGCGCGTGCTGATGGATAACGGCTATGTGCAGACCGCCAAGGCCTATATCCTTTACCGCTCCGAGCGCAGCCGCGCCCGGGAGATGAACACCCGCCTCATGAAGATTTACGAGGACATTACCTTTTCCGATGCCCAGGACAGCGATATCAAGAGGGAAAACGCCAACATCGACGGCGATACCGCCATGGGCTCTATGCTTAAATTCGGGTCGGAGGGGGCAAAGCAGTTTTATGACCTCTATATTCTGAATCCCGACCACGCCAGGGCGCACCGGGAGGGCGATATCCATATCCATGACCTGGATTTCCTTACTCTCACCACAACCTGTACCCAGATCGATATCCAAAAGCTCTTCGAAGGCGGCTTCTGCACCGGCCACGGCACCCTCCGCGAGCCCAACGACATTTCCTCTTACTCCGCCCTGTGCTGCATTGCCATCCAGTCCAATCAGAACGACCAGCACGGCGGGCAGTCGGTGGTGAACTTTGATTATGGCATGGCCGACGGCGTGCGCAAGACTTTTATCCGCATTTATCGCCAGAACCTCGCAAGAGCGCTTATGCTGCTCTCGGATCAGGAGGATCCGGAGGACGAAGTTAAGGCAATGATTGCCCGAGTAGCCGAAGAATCCGGTCTTTGCCCCAAGCTGGAGGGCTGCGAAGCCTATTTTAAGGCCGAATTGCCCTACCTGGCTGAGAAATTCGGCAGTGAGGAAGAGATGAAAAAGGCTCAGGCCTTTGCCCACTTCCGCGCCGTGAAAGAGACCGACCGGGCGACCTTCCAAGCAATGGAGGCCCTAATCCACAACCTGAATACCATGCATTCCCGGGCAGGGGCGCAGACGCCCTTCTCCTCCATCAATTACGGTATGGACACCTCCCCCGAGGGCCGCATGGTGATGAAAGAC
Source organism: Bacillota bacterium (assembly GCA_023459875.1). Lineage (GTDB taxonomy): Bacteria > Bacillota > Clostridia > Oscillospirales > Oscillospiraceae > JAEWRY01. The sequence continues at coordinate 79,547 of JAEWRY010000044.1, read as the reverse complement.
CTGCTCCTTTCCACCGAAGCGGGCCTCGGCAACGGGGAGACGCCCATCTTCCCCATTCAGATCTTCCGGGTCAAGGAAGGGGTAAACTATAACCCCGGTGAGCCTAACTATGACCTGTTCAAGCTTGCCATCCGCTGCTCGGCCAAGCGGCTGTTCCCCAATTTTTCCTTCCTTGACGCGCCCTTCAACGCGCAATATTATAAGCCCGGCCATCCCGAGACGGAGATTGCCTATATGGGCTGCCGTACCCGGGTGATCGGAAACATTTACGATCCCAGCCGGGAGGTGTCTCCGGGCCGGGGCAACCTCTCTTTTACTTCCATCAATCTGCCACGCATCGCCATTAAGGCCAAAGGGGACGTGTCCGCTTTTTTTGAGGACCTGGACCGGAAGATGGACCTCGTTGTTGATCAGCTTATGGAAAGGTTTGAAATCCAGGCGCGGAAAAAGGTGCGAAATTACCCCTTCCTCATGGGACAGCACGTATGGATGGATTCCGAGAAGCTGGACTGGGACGACGAGGTGCGTGAGGTGCTGAAGCATGGCACCCTCTCGGTGGGCTTTATCGGCCTTGCCGAAGCCTTAAAGGCTCTCATCGGCGAACACCACGGCCAGAGCGAAAAGGCCCGTATCCTGGGCCTTGAAATCATAAGCCACATGAGAGCGCGCATGGACGAGGAGTCAAGCAAGCGCAAACTCAATTTCTCTCTGCTTGCCACCCCCGCAGAGGGGCTGTCCGGGCGGTTTGTCAGACTGGACAGGGCCCGTTTCGGCGTGATCGAAGGGGTTAACGACCGGGATTATTACACAAATTCCTTCCATGTGCCCGTTTATTTTCCCATTTCCGCTTACGATAAAATACATATCGAGGCTCCGTACCACGCCCTTACCAACGCGGGCCACATTACCTATGTGGAGATGGACGGAGACCCCTGCGAAAATCTGGACGCCTTTGAAAAGGTGATTCGGGAGATGAAGGAAGCGGGCATCGGCTACGGCTCGGTGAACCATCCGGTGGACCGGGACCCCGTCTGCGGATTTACCGGTATCATTGGCGACCAGTGCCCCGGCTGCGGGCGCCGCGAGGATGACGTGCCCTTTGAGCGAATCCGCCGCATTACAGGATACCTGGTGGGCACCCTAGACCGGTTCAACAACGCCAAACGGGCCGAGGAGCGCGACCGGGTCAAGCATTCCGTGTAAATACCTAAGAGAATTGGGGGCGGGGGCTTGCCCCCGCCGTTCTCGTTTAAACTGTTTTGCAGTTGACAGAAAGGCATGAGAGGAATATTATGCGCATTGCAGGCACAGTATCAGATTCCATTGTTGACGGCCCCGGACTGCGGTTTGCCGTTTTTACCCAAGGCTGTTTTCACCACTGCCCCGGGTGCCATAACCCGGAGACTCACGACCCCAACGGAGGCCGGGAAGTCTCTTTGGAGGAGCTTGCGGAGCAGATGAAGAGAAACCCCATTCTTGACGGACTTACTCTTTCGGGAGGCGAACCCTTCCTCCAGCCGGCTGAGTGCGCAAAGCTGGCTGCTATAGCCCACAGGGCGGGGCTGGATGTCTGGACCTATACCGGATATCTTTATGAAGACCTGATTGCGGCGGGAACCCCCTACTGGGACGCGCTTCTGCAGGAGAGCGATGTGCTTGTGGACGGCCCTTTTACAGAAGCAAAAAAATCTTACGGTATCCGTTTCAGGGGCAGCTCCAATCAGAGACTCATTGATCTGAAGGCGACTAGACTTGCCAATCAAATTGTCTTGTGGAAGGAAACGGACCCCCTTTCCCATTTCACCGTTCCCAAGTCATAACCTCCGGCGAGAAAATCCATATTAGGGGAGGCGAGCGGCCCTGATCTGCAAAGTGAGATCCCTTGGTCTGCAGGGAGTAAGCGGCTACGAAGTGACGGTTGAGTGTTTCCTCTCCGGGGGGCTGCCCGCCTTTGACGTGGTGGGGCTGCCCGACGCCGCCGTCAAGGAGGCGAGGGAACGGGTCCGCGCCGCCATTAAAAACAGCGGCTTTGCCTTCCCCGTTTCCCGGGTGACCGTGAATCTGGCTCCGGCGGACCGGCGGAAGGAAGGAACGGTGTATGACCTTCCCATTCTCCTCGGCATTCTGGCAGCCGGGGAGCAGATTCCGAAGCTTGGGGAGGACTGCGCCTTTGTGGGAGAGCTTTCGCTTTCCGGCAGACTCCGGCCAGTAACGGGTATGCTGCCCATGGCGCTGGCCGCTCGGGCCACAGGGATCGCGAATCTCTTCGTTCCCGCCGACTCCGCTGCCGAGGCCACCCTTGCGGATGGCCTTGTGGTTTATCCGGTGGAGAGCGTCAGCCAACTCATAAAGCATTTCAAAAGGGAAGAGCATATTTCGCCCGCGCCGGCTTGGAGGCCGGAAGAAAGCGGCGGCGACGCGCCTGACTTTGCACAGGTCAAAGGGCAGGAGGGTGTGAAGCGGGCATTGGAAATCGCCGCGGCCGGAGGACATAACATCGCCATGATCGGTCCGCCGGGTTCCGGTAAGAGCATGCTGGCCCGCAGACTGCCTTCCATTCTTCCCGATATGGGCCGGGAAGAGGCCCTGGAGGCCACTGCGATCCACTCGGTGATGGGACTTACCACCAAAGAGCACCCGCTGCTTGTCCGGCGGCCCTTCCGAAGCCCGCACCACACCATTTCCGCCATGGGGATGGCGGGCGGAGGATCTCCGATTCCCAGGCCGGGAGAGATTTCCCTGGCCCACAACGGAGTGCTTTTTCTGGACGAGCTGCCCGAGTTCCATAAGGACGTGCTGGAGGTGCTCCGCCAGCCATTGGAGGAGGGCGAGGTGCAGATCAGCCGCGCCACGGCAACCGAACGGTATCCCAGCCGATTCATGCTGGTGTGCGCGATGAATCCCTGCAAATGCGGCTGGTATGGGCATCCTTCCGGGCGGTGCCGCTGCACGCCGGGGAAGGTGGAGCAGTATTTGGGCAAGCTTTCCGGCCCGCTGCTGGATCGGATTGATATCTACGTAGAGGTGCCGGCTCTGGAATATAAAGAGCTGGCGCGAAGGGAACCTGCCGAATCTTCGGCGGATATCCGCTCGCGGGTTAATGCGGCGAGGGCTATTCAGACCGCCCGTTTTTCTGGCACCGGGATCCCCTGCAACGCGCAGATGGAGCAGAGGGAGATTCAGGCCTGCTGTGTCCTTGACGGGGACTGTCAGGCGGTGATGAAGGGCGCTTTCGAGCGCATGGGGCTAACCGCCCGGAGCTACGACAGAATTCTGCGGGTAGCGCGTACCATCGCCGATCTGGAGGGAAGCGAGCAGATCATGGTCACTCATCTTGCCGAAGCCATCCAGTACCGCTCTTCCGCCTATTTTAAAAGATAGCAGAGCGGCGCAGCGCACGAAGGCGTGTTTTCCCGATGGAAACAAATAAGGAATGAGGAATATCTTTGGAGGAAATGATACTGCTTAAGCTTGGTGAGGTGGTCCTCAAGGGACTCAACCGCCGGGGCTTTGAGGAACAGCTTATGAACAATGCGAGGCGGCGGCTTCGGCCTTACGGCGACTTTCGGGTGTTCGCCCGCCAGTCCACGGTCTATGTGGAGCCGCAGAACGGCGGCTGCGATATGGACGGGGCGTACGAGGCCATGCGCTGCCTCTTTGGCGTAGTAGGCCTCTCCCGCGCCAGGGCTTGCGGCAAAGACGCGGACGCCATGCTGGAGGCCGCGAAAACCTACCTGAGGGAGGCTCTTCTCGAAGCAAAGTCCTTTAAGGTGGAATCAAAGCGGGCGGACAAGACGTTTCCCATGACCTCCATCGCGCTCTCGCAATATGTGGGGGGCGAGCTGCACGACGCTTTCCCTCATCTGACGGTGGATGTGCACCATCCGGAACTTACCGTTCATCTGGAGGTGCGCGATTATAACGCCTTTGTCCACGCGGACCCGGAGCCGGGGGCGGGGGGCCTGCCCATCGGCATGAGCGGTAAAGCTGCGGCGCTCCTTTCGGGGGGCATCGATTCTCCCGTGGCGGCGTGGATGATGGCCAAACGGGGCGCTGAGCTGGAGCTGGTGCATTTTTTCAGCTACCCCTATACTTCTCCCGAGGCCAAGGAAAAGGTGCTGGAGCTCTCCCGCATCCTCACCGCCTGGTGCGGGCGTTTAACCGTCCACGTGGTGCCCTTTACCGCCATTCAGGAGGAGCTGCGCCGTTCCTGCCCCGAGGAGCTTTTCACCGTTCTCATGCGCCGGTTCATGATGCGCATCACCCAGGCGGTGGCTTACCGGACGGGCTGCGGGGCGCTCGTCACGGGGGAGAGCCTGGGCCAGGTGGCAAGCCAGACCATGGACGCCATGCGCTGTACCGGGGCCGTGTGCTCTCTTCCGATATTCCGCCCCGTGGTGGGCATGGATAAGGAGGAGATCGTCCGCATCGCCCGGAGGATCGGCACCTTCGAGACTTCCATCCTGCCCTATGAGGACTGCTGCACCGTGTTCACCCCCAGACATCCGCGTACGCGCCCGACGCTGGAAGAGGTGGAGGCGGCGGAGTCGTCGCTGGATGTGGAGGGGCTGGTAAACTCCGCCGTGGAGCAAATCGAAAGGGTGAACTTAAATCCATGAGTCATGTGGCTGAAATTATCGCCGTTGGCACCGAACTGCTTTTGGGGAACACGGCGAACACCGACGCGCAGATGCTCTCCCGGGAGCTTTCCGCGCTGGGCATCAACGTTTATTATCACACCGTGGTGGGCGACAACCCGGCAAGGCTGCGCGACGCGGTGAAGATCGCCGCTGGCCGGGCGGATATTCTCATCACCACCGGCGGGCTTGGCCCCACCTGCGACGACCTGACCAAGACGGTTCTGGCCGAGGCCTTTGGGAAAAAGCTGGTTTTCGATCAGAGGTCCGCCGACCGCATCGCCGCTTTTTTTGCCGAGATCGGCAGGGAGATGACCTCCAACAACCTACAGCAGGCAATGCTGCCGGAGGGCTGCACAATTTTTGAAAACGATTGGGGGACGGCTCCCGGCTGTGCCTTTGACTCTCGCGGCCATCACGTCGTGATGCTGCCAGGCCCCCCCAGAGAGTGCACCGCCATGTTCCGCCACCGGGCCGCGCCCTATCTGAGAGCCCTTTCCGACGGGTGCATCGTCTCCCGCACCGTGCATATTTTCGGCATGGGGGAATCGGCGGTGGAAGCGCTGCTGCGCGACAGAATGAACGCCATGGAAAACCCCACCCTCGCCCCTTACGCCAAGGAGGGGGAAGTGGAGCTGCGCATCACCGCCAGGGCCGTGAGCGAGGCAGAAGGCGCCTTGCTGATTGAGCCTGTGGAAAAAATGCTGCGGGAGCTGCTGGGACATAAAATCTACGGTGTGGACGTCCCTTCGCTCGAAGCGGTCTGCCTGGGACTCCTCAGGGATAAGGGGCTAACCCTGTGCGCCGCCGAATCCTGCACGGGCGGGCTGATCGCCAAGAGAATGACCGATCTAGCCGGGGCGTCCGCCGTTTTCCGCGGGGGTGTCGTCAGCTATTTGAGCGAAATAAAGCGGGACGTTTTGGGAGTGCCTCAGGAGCTGTTGGATTTATACGGTCCGGTGTCCGAGCCGGTCGTCCGAGCCATGGCCCAAGGCGCTCGCCGGGTGCTGGGCTGCGACCTGGCCGTGGCGGTCACCGGCGTGGCGGGTCCCGAGCCGGACGAGCGGGGCAATCCCGTTGGACTGGTCTTTGTGGCGCTGGACACCCCCCAGGGGTACCACGTGAGAAAGCTCAGCGCCGGTCACGGGCGGTCGCGGGTGCGCAATCTGGCGGCCAGTCACTGCTTTGATCTGGTACGGCGCTATCTCACGGGAGAGCTGACCGACTAAAAAAAGCCGCCCGCAGGAAAAATCCTGCGGGCGGCTTAAAATATTATTTAAGTTATTTGTATTCCGCGGCCAGTTTGGCGAAGAGGGGAAGAGCTCGCTCCACCCGTGCGGTGGGGACACAGTACGCGATGCGGAAATGGCCGGGGGCGCCGAAGCTGTCGCCGGGGACCAGAAGTAGGTCGTATTTCTTGGCCCGCTCGGAGAAGGTGTGGGCGTCCGGCTCCAAAGAGCGGGGGAAGAGATAGAAGGTCCCTCCCGGCTCGGCACAGTAAAAGCCCATGCCGCGAAGACCATCCAGCAGCAGGCGGCGGTTGGTCCTGTAGACCTCCAGATCGGAGGTCTGCCCCGCGCAGGCGGCGGTAATCCGCTGGAAGAGGCTGGGGGCGCAGACATAGCCCAGGCTCCTGCCCGCGCCGGCGACTGCCGCGTAAACCAGCGAAGCATCCGCCGCCTTGGGCGGCACAAGCACATAGCCAAGGCGCTCGCCGGGCAGGGAAAGAGATTTGCTGAAGGAATAGCATACCAGGGTGTTGTCGTAGTAATTGGGAAGCCAAGGCAGCTCACCCAGGGCATAGGATATCTCCCGGTAAGGTTCGTCTGAGATGAGCCAGATCACATGGCCGAGCTCCTGGGACTTCCGTTTCAGGAGAGCGGTCAGGCGCTCCACGGTTTCGGCGGAATAGACCGCGCCCGAGGGATTGTTGGGGGAATTGACAATGACTCCCTTGGTGTGCCTGCCGATGGCTTTCTCCAGCGCCTCAAAATCAATCTGAAACTGCCCAATCTCGGGTGGGACCACCGTCATTTCAGCGCCCGCGCCCTCGATAAAAACCTTGTATTCGGGGAAAAAGGGCGCCAGCACCACAAATTTGTCGCCGGAGCAGGCCAGAGCCCGGAGGCAGCAGCACAGGGCGGCGGCGGCGCCCACGGTAATATAAAAGTGATCGGCGGTATACTCGGTGCCGAAGCGGCGGTTCGCGTCGGCGGCGTAGGCCTCGCGGCAGCCGGCGTCTCCCTGGGCGCTGGTATAGCCGTGCAGGGTCAGCGGGTCCGACGTCTGAAACAGGCGCAGCGCCGCCTCGTTCACGCAGTCCGGGGGCGGAACGCTGGGGTTGCCCAGCGAAAAGTCAAACACATTTTCGGCCCCCACCACAGCCGCACGCTTTTTTCCGAATTCAAAGAGCTCCCGGATCTCCGAGCGGGCTGTGCCGAGCGCGACGACCTTTTCCGGCAGACGATTCTCCATAATATACCTCCCATTTTTTAATTCTATGCCAGCCAGTATAGCACGAAGAAATTTAAAAAGAAAGAATTACTTTTTATGGGAGGTTAGCACTCTGGCTAAAAGAGTGCTAATGTTTACAATTTGCACATAATTTTGAGTATATTTGTTCATAAAAATACCCTATACTAAAGCCATAAAACGAAGGCAAGAGGTCATAAAGCCCCTGGGAAAGAGGATGGTTTCCTTAAAAACTATCACTTTTAGCAAATGAACCATATGACTGCCAATACAATGAATAAAAAAGGAGAATGACTTATGTTTGGTATGCTTCCCTTTGAGCGTCGTGAAGACAATCTGTTTGACGTGTTTGACAATTTCCAGCGCAAGTTATTTAGCGACAGCAATGCCCCGCTTCCCGCCTTCCGGGTAGACATCCGGGATGAGCAGGACAGGTACCTACTGGACGCTGAGCTTCCCGGCTTCAAGAAGGAGGATATCCACCTGGATTTGAAGGACGGTATCCTCACCGTTTTGGCCGAGCACAGCGAAACCAAAGAAGAAAAGGACCAGAAAGGCAACTACCTGCGGCGCGAGCGCCGGTACGGTTCTTTCCAGCGATCCTTCGACGTGACTGGGATTGACGAGAACTCCATTTCCGCTTCCTACAACGACGGTGTGTTGCAGCTCACCCTTCCCAAAGCGGCACCTGTACTCCCCGAGAGCCGCAAGATCGCCATCCAGTAATCAGGGGAGTTACTATCGGGACGCCGATCCCTGACCGGCGTCCCCTTTTTTGACAGGAAGTGAATACGCATGAACATGCAGAATTTTACCCAGAAATCTCTGGAGGCGGTGCAGAGCGCCCAGACCCTGGCTCAAGGATACGGCAACCAGCAGATTGAGCAGCCGCACCTCCTCCTGGCGCTGCTTTCCGCGGAAAACGGGCTGGTACCCCAGCTGCTCACCGGCATGGGACTGACGCCGGAGAACCTGAAGGCGGCCGTCGAGAGCGAAATCAATAAACTGCCCAAAGTATCGGTAAGCGGTAGGGAAAGCGGCAAGGTCTACATCGCCGCCGATGTGGACAAAACTCTGAGTGCCGCGTCCTCCATCGCGCAGGGCATGAAGGACGAATACGTTTCGGTGGAGCACCTGTTTTTGGCCCTCATCGAAACGGCGAATAATACGATAAAAGACCTGTTCAAAACTTATAGCATCAGTAAAGAGAGAGTCCTCAAAGCTCTTTCGGGCGTCCGTGGCAACCAGCGGGTGACCAGTGACAACCCGGAGGAGACTTACGACGCCCTTAAAAAGTACGGCTCCGACCTGGTGGAGCTGGCGAGAAACAACAAACTGGACCCGGTCATCGGCAGGGACGACGAGATCCGCAACGTCATCCGCATTCTCTCCCGGAAAAGCAAGAATAACCCGGTGCTCATCGGTTCGCCCGGCGTTGGCAAGACCGCCATCGCGGAGGGGCTTGCCCAGAGAATTGTCAAGGGGGACGTACCCAACAGCCTCAAGGACAAAACCGTTTTCGCCCTGGACATGGGCGCGCTGGTCGCCGGAGCCAAGTACCGGGGCGAATTTGAGGAGCGACTCAAGGCCGTTCTGAACGAAGTGAAAAAGGCCGAGGGCAGAATCCTGCTCTTTATCGACGAGCTCCATACCATCGTGGGGGCGGGAAAAACCGAAGGTTCCATGGACGCGGGCAATCTCTTAAAGCCCATGCTGGCCAGGGGCGAGCTACACTGCATCGGCGCCACCACCCTGGACGAATACCGCAAGTATATTGAAAAGGACGCTGCGCTGGAGAGGCGGTTCCAGCCGGTTATGGTAAACGAGCCCACAGTGGAAGACACCATCGCCATTCTCCGCGGACTGAAGGAACGGTACGAGGTCTTTCACGGCGTCAAGATCACCGACAGCGCCATCATTGCCGCCGCCACACTGAGTAACCGCTACATCACCGACCGTTTCCTGCCCGACAAGGCCATCGACCTCATCGACGAGGCCTGCGCCATGATCCGCACCGAGATCGACTCCATGCCCATAGAGCTGGACGTAGTTTCCCGCAAGATCATCCAGCTGGAAATTGAGGAGGCGGCGCTTAAGAAGGAGACCGACGCCGTATCCAGGGAGCATCTGGCCGATATCCAGAAGGAGCTGGCCGAGATGCGCGAGGAGCTGAATGGCAAGAAGGCCCAATGGCAGAACGAAAAGGACGCCATCGGCAAGGTCCAGAAGCTGCGCGAGGAGTTGGAGGCAGCAAACGCCCAGATGGAGAAGGCCGAGCGGCAGTATGACCTCAACAAGGCCGCCGAGCTGAAATACGGCCGCATCCCCGAGCTTAAGAAAGCGCTGGAGGCCGAGGAATCGGTGGCTGCGGCGGGCAAAGCGGCCTCCCTGCTGCGGGATAAGGTGACGGAAGAAGAAATCGCCCGGATCATTGAGCGGTGGACGGGGATTCCCACCAGCCGCCTGATGGAGGGGGAGCGGGAAAAACTGCTTCATCTGGAGGATATCCTCCACAAGCGCGTGGTGGGGCAGGACGAGGCGGTGCGGCTGGTTTCCGAGGCCATTTTGCGTTCCCGGGCCGGTATTGCCGACCCCGATAAGCCCATCGGCTCCTTCCTCTTCCTGGGGCCTACCGGCGTGGGCAAAACCGAGCTTGCCAAGACCCTGGCCGAGGCCCTCTTCGACAGCGAAAAGAATCTGGTCCGCATCGACATGAGCGAGTATATGGAGAAGTTCTCCGTCTCGCGCCTCATCGGTGCGCCTCCCGGCTACGTGGGGTACGAGGAGGGCGGCCAGCTCACCGAGGCCGTGCGGCGCAAGCCTTACTCGGTCATCCTCTTCGACGAGGTGGAAAAGGCCCATCCGGACGTGTTCAATATATTACTGCAGGTATTGGATGACGGCCGTATTACAGACAGTCAAGGCCGGACGGTGGATTTTAAAAATACCGTTATCATTCTCACCTCCAACCTGGGCAGCCAGTATCTGTTGGAGGGGATCGGAGCGGACGGAGCGCTGAGCGAGAACGCAAGGAACCAGGTGAGCATGCTCCTCAAGCAGGCCTTCCGCCCGGAGTTTCTCAACCGGCTGGACGAGATCGTCTTTTACAGGCCGCTTACCAAGGAGAATATCACCCATATCGTAGACCTGCTGATTACCGATTTAAACCGCAGGCTCGCGGATAAAAACCTCTCCGTGACCCTTACTCAGGGAGCCAAGGAGTTTATCATCGACGCGTCCTACGACCCGCTCTACGGCGCGCGGCCCCTCCGCAGGTATGTGCAGCACACGGTGGAGACGCTCATCAGCCGCAAGATTATCGCGGATGAGGTTGCCCCCGGCGAGGTCCTCACCGTGGACGTGGAAGACGGAGCGCTCACCGTGCGCTGACAAACTTCAGCGGGCGGCATGCAAGTCCGACCGGACCAAATAAAGAGGCACGCTTTCAAGGAATAATCCTTGGGAGCGTGCCTCTTTTGGAGAAAAGAATCTTTAGACGAAACATCTAGTGGGAAGGGGCAGTTCGGGGTGATCCTCCCAATAGACCGTCAGTGTGCCCTTTGCAACCAAGACCTCTGCCGGAACGCTCAAAAACTCATTGCTGACGCCCAGCGGGATTTCTTTGGTAAGGGTAGCGTTGGTGAGAGGGTATTTTAAACCCCGGAGAAAAACGCCCTCCGCCCGATCTCCGGCGCAGAACACCGAGAGAATTCCGTGGTAGCCTTGGCTAAACCGCAGGGTGCCGCCGCAGACCGCGGTCAAGATGTATCCGTGCCCGAAGAGAAACCCGGCCTCCCCATGAGAGGCAAGATAGGAGAGCACTTGAATATTCGCCAGGGTGTGGTCCGGCCTGCCGCCCGTGCCGCCGAAGAGGTAAAATGTGTCACAGCCTTCCCTGCGGGCATATTTCACCGCATACAGAAGATCGGTGTCGTCCTTTTCTTTCGGCAGAGTGACAACACGGGGGCCTCGGGGAGGTGACTTCAGGGAGTCGAAGTCGCCGATGATAAAATCCGGCTCGACGGCAAGCGCCTTCAGATATTCGTATCCGGCGTCCGCGGCGATGACAAGGTCCTCCGGCGCCGGGCGGAACCGTGCCTTTTCAAAATCGCCCGCCCCGGCGATGTAACAGTTTTTCATGACAGATCCTCCGGTGTGTGCAGTCTGACAGTATTATAACACAAACAAGGTGACGTTTGCCAACCGGGGAATAGAAAACACCGGGGCGGGCGACGTCTGCCGCCAGCCCCGGTGGGGAGCTTCATTTATTTGCGGATACTGCGGTTGATGGCGGAGAGAATGCCCTTCAGAGGAGCAAGATTGATATTGTGGGAAACGCCCACGCCGAACCAGTCCCTGCCGCTGCCGTCCCGAAGCTTGATATAGGCCACCGCCATGGAGTCGGAGCCGCTGCGGATGGCGTGTTCTTTATAATCAACAAAGGTGAGGCGGTCGATTTTCTGGCCGTGGATGGCGTTAAAGAAGGCGTCGATGGGTCCGTTGCCCTCCCCTTCTACCTCAAACAGTGTCTCCTTGTGCCCAAGAGTGCCTGAGAAGAGAACGCGGGAACTGCCCTCCTCGTCCGAGGCCTCCTGAAACGCATGGCGTACCAAGCGGTAGGGGGCGGTGGCGTCGATATACTCCTCTTTGAAGAGTTCGTAGATGCGCTCGGGTTTAAGCTCGGTGCCCACCCGATCGGTTTCGCGCTGAACGATGGCCCCGAATTCAGCCTGCATGGATTTCGGCAGCTCAAAGCCGAAGTTCTGCTGCATGACAAAGGCGGCGCCGCCCTTGCCCGACTGGCTGTTGATGCGGATGATCGGCTCATACTGCCGGCCCAGGTCGGTGGGATCGATGGGCAGATAGGGGACCTCCCAGAGTTCGCTGCCGCTTTCCTTCATATACTGTACGCCTTTGTTGATGGCGTCCTGGTGGGAGCCGGAGAAGGCTGTGAAGACCAGCTCGCCAACGTAGGGCTGCCGCTCGCCCACCTTCATCTTGGTGACCCGCTCGTAGACGTCCCGGATTTCATTGATGCGGGAGAAATCCAGTTGGGGGTCCACCCCCTGGGTATAGAGATTCATGGCCAGGGTGACCATATCGACGTTCCCGGTGCGCTCGCCGTTTCCGAAGAGGGTGGCCTCCACCCGCTCGGCGCCGGCAAGCAGGCCCATTTCGGCGGTGGCCACGCCGCAGCCCCGGTCATTGTGGGGGTGCAGGGAGATGACGGCCCGCTCGCGGCCCGGGAGCTTGGAGATAAAATACTCGATCTCGTCGGCAAAATAATTGGACATGCAGTTCTCCACCGTGGTGGGCAGGTTCAAAATGACGGGCTTTTCCGCCGTGGCGTGCAGTTCGTCCAGCACCCGACGGCAGATTTCCACCGCGTTATCCATCTCGGTGCCCATAAAGGACTCTGGGGAATATTCGTAGCGCAGATCGACCCCCGAGGCGATGACGGGTTCCGATAGCTCGTAGATGAGGCGCGCGGCATCCACCGCAATTTTGATGATCCCCTCCATGTCCGTTTTGAAGACTACCTTGCGCTGGAGGGTGGAAGTGGAGTTGTAGAAATGCAGAATCACGTGCTTCGCGCCTTCGATGGCTTCAAAAGTGCGCTTGATGAGATGTTCTCTGGCCTGCACCAGCACCTGCACCGTTACGTCGTCGGGGATGTGGCCGCCTTCGATGAGTGCGCGCAGGAACTCATATTCGGTTTCCGAGGCTGAGGGAAAGCCCACCTCGATTTCCTTGACGCCGATACCCACCAGGGTGTGGAAAAATTCCAACTTTTCCTCCACGTTCATGGGGTCGACAAGTGCCTGATTGCCGTCCCGAAGATCCACCGAGCACCAGACGGGGGCTTGGGTGAGGCGCTTGTCGGGCCAGGAACGCTTCTTCATTTCGATTGGAATATAAGGGATATACTTGCGGTAAGCTTCTTTCATGGTTTTGTCTCCTCCGTTGGCGGCCGGGGGAATATAAAACGTCCCCGACCGAAAATTCGGTCAGGGACGTAAAAACACGTGGTACCACCCTGATTCAGCACCCGGTTTCCCGGTGTGCCCTCCTCGGCCTCCAACAAGGCCTTGGCCGTTAACGGGGCCGGACGGCCCGCCCTAACTCCCGGAGGAATTCAGGCGGACGGCTCTGGGATGAGTTATACATGCGCTTCGCCGCACCGGCTCGCACCAAACGCCGGCTCTCTGAGCGGACTGCCCCGCATCTTGGTCCCTTCACTGCCTTTATCTGCCTATTGACTTGGGGCTATTGTAATGGAAAACGAGATTTTTGTCAAGGAGATTTTTTAGTTGACAAATGAGATTCTTTTGTTATAATGATTGTTGCGCCTGTTAATCGAATACAGCTAGCGGGATTGTGTAAAGGTAGCACGACAGACTCTGACTCTGTTTGTGAGGGTTCGAATCCTTCTCCCGCTGCCAGTAGAAAACCCTGTGATTGCAATGATCACAGGATTTTTTGTGCCTTGAAATTGGTTTATCACCACAGTGTTCACCACAATTAGCAAAAAAATACCCCTCGTGTGGCCTTTTGACGGGCCATGCGAGGGGCTTCTATATAGTCGAATATAATTAAAATAACTTTGGTGGTCGGTTTGCAAGTCATGACTTTTCAATGGGGCGATCTGGATGCTTCCCTTACGTCCCGTGTTCATATTTCCTGCAGTTTCGCGTGCCCACAAAGAGCTGAATTCCGTTTTTGATTTCCAGTCTATTTTATGCTTGTTTGATGTCCTGTATATATTTTTCCATCCGCTGGGCGCTGTCATCTCTCATCTTCTCGCTAACATGACCATATCGGTCGAGTGTAAAAGCAGCCGTAGCATGGCCAAGATTTTCCTGTACTGTTTTCACATCGTCGCCGTTTTGGAGGCTTAAAGTAGCGAAGGTGTGCCGCAAGTCGTGAACACAGGCGGTATCAGCGCCTACCTGAGCAGCGAGCTTCTTGAAGTGATTATAAACCGTTTGCGGATGAAGATGCAGGCCATACTCATTTGAAAAGACAACGAAGGTCTTGCGTTCCTTATCATCCTTCCATCCCTGCCATTGATCAAGAGCGTTCAGCTTTGTTTCGAGTTGCTTGATGCCCTGCTGATTTAGAATATCCATGACGAATGGTGCGGGCTTTATCGTTCTAACTTTATCGTTCTTCGTTGAATCGAACACAAAGCCGCCATCCTTTTTTGGACGCTTTTGCAATTGCTGCCGTATCGTAATTGTACCGGACTTAAAATTTATATCGTTCCATATCAGACCGATAGCTTCCGCTTCTCTGAGGCCGCAGAACAGGATGACCTTGAATAGCGGCGCGTAAAACTCGTCCATATCAACAATTTTTAAAAAGGCGCTTATCTGCTCGTCAGTCAGGGGCTTGACTTCGGTTTTTGGCACTCTAGGCAACTTTGCCTTATTGCATGGATTACTCCTGATATAGTCAAGCTCACAGGCCGTATCCAATACAGCCGAAAGCACTCCATGGATGTTCTTAACCGTCTTCGGGGCGAGATCTTTTTTTCTCGTCAGATCATTGACGAAGGTTTGAACGGTGTGCTTCGTCAGTTCTCCAAGCTTCACTGCGCCGATCATCGGAACGATATGATTGACCACTTGAGCTTTATAGGTTTTTTTTGTCATGTATTTCAAATCGTTTGTATACTCCTCGAGCCAAATATCGCACCATTTCTTAAGTGGCATTTTTGACGGCTCGATATAATCCCCGGAATCTATCGAGGCTGTAATGGCGCGGAGTTTCTGTGCCACTTCCTCCTGCGTAGCTCCAGTAATCGTTGGGCGCTTTAACTTCCCCGTACCGTTGTCGGTTCCGGCGCTATACTGTCCCTCCCACCATGTATATTTTTTCCCGTTGCGCATTACGGTTCGCTGCCTGATACAGCCGGCGCCGTTTTCCTTACGCTTCCGAACCATTGGCTTTTTCCTCCTCCCGATTTCGGTCCCATCCAAATTCTTTTCTTATTAAATTACCAAAATCATTTTGGAGCTGAGCTAAAAGAAATTCTGAGTACTCCTCGATCTTTAAAAGGGTAAACTCACCATCAACCCAGCCCTGATCAAGAATTGCTTGTACTTTTTTCGAAGGGGAGTGATCCTGTTTGCATGCAAAATCTTTTGCTATCTTACATGCTTCCTCATATACACATATTTGGTTAATCAATGGGTGTATCCCATATACTCCTGTTTCTAGTAGCCTATTTAGCGTGTTGAACCTTTTCTTGTTTGGCTGGTTACGATGATACTTTATTTCGTTAATAGCGCCTTCTGTGAGGTTGAGACCCAATAGAGATAAAATAGCCTCATCACTGACCGGCAGATATTCACCAATGACTTCGGTTTTAGCTGTTTTATTATCTGATCTGCCAACTAAAAAATCTGTTGTGACATTAAAATAGTCCGCTAATTTCTTTATCACGAGATAACTCGGACTTTTTGAACCTGCAATATATGCGGTCAGTGAATTTATATGGACATCAACAGCTTCTGCAATAACACTCTGCTTTTGACCGCTGTTAACGCATAAATCATTTAGTCTACCAGCAAAAACCTCGTTTTCTTCCTTCATTTTTTCATATTTTCTATCAGAGAATTTTTTATCGGATAGCGCCATAAGCCAACCTCCACAACATTATGGTGTCATTATAAATAATTTTACACACGATAATATTTATTGTGTGATTTTTAGTGTTTAGGTTTTTACAGATGTATACTATAGTGGTATTACTACTATAAAGATACACTATAATATGTGAAAATGCAAGCATATTCTAAAGGAGGCTTTAGTATGACGAGGCCAAACAATGATTTGCGGTTATTGTGCAGAGGATACGGAATACCTCTGTGGCTGGTAGCACAACGCCTAGGTATAAGCGATCAGACATTATATCGAAGTTGGCGGGAAGAATTAACAGGACATGAGCGAGAAAAGGTTATCATGATTATCGAGGAAATTGCGAATGAGGAGGTTCAGGACAATGAAAAAAGCAGAGAAACTGACTCTCTCCGTCTCGGAGGCAGCCGCTGAGCTTGGGTGTTCTGAACGATATCTTTACATGTTGCTGCACCGGCCCGATTGCACGTTTTGCCTCCGTCTTGGACGTAAAATGCGTGTAGTCCGCTCGGAATTTGAACGATGGATATGTGATCAAGCTAGATCGTCCACTCATGCTTATTCGTTTGATAGGCCTGCTGACGCATCCGCTCGAAGGATTCCTCGTTGATTAAACGCAGGGGGTGACTATAAGTGTCGGCAAAAAATTCTTTTTTGCTATATTTCGATATCAGAGAGCCTCTCGAGCTGCTCTCTGATGCGGAACGTGGGCGTCTCTTTCTTGCGATTCTGAATTATGCAGAATCAGGTGAGTTGCCAAACTTTGACGGCGCGGTAAAAATGGCATTTTCATTTATCAAAAAATCAATTGACCGTGATGCAGCCAAATGGGAGAGTGTTTGCCAAAAGAGGGCTGAGGCCGGACGCATTGGTGGTCTTGCTAGAGTCGAGAATCAACGCCAATCAAATCAAGCAAATGCTTTGTTTGACAAGCAAAACAAGCAAAATCAATCAAATCAAGCTGATAACGTTCCCCTCCCCGATAACGTCCCTGTTTGTGATAATGTTCCTGTTCCTGATATAGTTACGGGGGGTTCTAAGGGGGTGGACAAGCCACCCAAGAAAAGCGCTCGCTTTTCTCCACCCACCGTAAATAAAGTGGAGGAGTATTGTGCGGAGCGCAAAAACAATATTAAAGCACAAACTTTTATTGACTTTTACGAAACCAGCGGATGGAAGCTT
Organism: Bacillota bacterium; assembly: GCA_023459875.1. Classification (GTDB taxonomy): domain Bacteria; phylum Bacillota; class Clostridia; order Oscillospirales; family Oscillospiraceae; genus JAEWRY01. The sequence goes on along the minus strand of JAEWRY010000044.1, from coordinate 62,613 downwards.
TCAAGCGGGATCGCAATGAAGGATTGGCGGGCAGCGATAAGGAATTGGGAGAACAGAGAGAAGAAGCATGCTGCAGGCTTCTCGTATAATGACACATGTAAAGAGGGAGATAGTTTATGAATATTGATCTTTCGCCAATTATTAGAGCGGCTGATTTGACAAACAAACCACGGAAAGGGGATTATGTAAATCCCCAAGATGGTCTTCTGTATTGCGGTTCATGTAAAACACCTAAACAAGACCATATTGAACTTCTGGGTGTTAAAAAAATTGTTGGTTGCCAATGCAAATGTGCTATTGAGCGCGACAATATGGAGCGGCTGAAGATAAAGGAGAGGGAAGAGATGGAGAGAATAAACCGACTGCGAGTCAACGGCATTCAAGACAAATCGGCACAAGATTATACCTTTGCGAATGCGAATAACACGCCTATACTTGAAAAATGTCAGAGATATGTAGGAAAATGGGATCAAGCACTTCGAGAAAATAGCGGGCTTATTTTCTGGGGAAACACCGGGAACGGGAAAACCTTTGCAGCTTGTTGTATTGCAAACGCGCTGATAGATCAGGGAGTGCCAGTGATGGTAACAAGTTTTCCGCGATTGCTGGCGGCCATGACTGGCAATTTTATGGGAAATCGGCTTGAATTTCTGGACAGCCTTTCCCAGTTTAAGCTTCTCGTCATTGATGATCTGGGAGCAGAACGGAGTAGCTCTTTCGCGCTTGAACAAGTTTATTCCGTGATTGACACGCGATATAAAAGCGGCCTCCCGCTCATTATCACGACGAATTTGACGTTGGAGGAGATGAAAAACCCTCCGAACATGGATTATCAACGAATTTATGACCGCGTTCTGGAAATGTGCTCGCCGCTCCACTTTACGGGTGTAAGTTTTCGAAAAGAAACTGCGGCTGAAAAAATGCAAATAGCGAGGAGACTTCTTGAAGGATAAGGGAATGCCATTTTCGATATCCTAGCGTGGCACTGAAACTCCGAAAATCTGATACAAATACGTAGTAAAAACAGTACAAAAATTGGCGCAAAAAATTGATACAAAATGGACGCAAAATGGTGGCAGGAAACGCCTGTTTTTTTCCGGGAGGGAGGATTTTTTTAAGAGAACAATCCATTGAAAAAGGGCACCGGGGGCGTCCTTTATATTTTATTTATAGACTTTTATTCACTTTTGTTTACTTTCACGCGCGCGCGTACAGGAAGAGGGAGGATGAAACCTGTTTTGAAACCGGATGAAACAATAATAAAGTTGTAAAATGCTGGTCGATTGAATCGAATCGTGTTAAAATATTCAATAATACCTTGAAAGGTGAGAAATGACTGTGGCTGATAATAATAATGGACAGGAACGGGACGAGCTGCACAGAGCGATATGGAGCATTGCCGATGATTTGAGGGGCAGCGTCGACGGTTGGGATTTCAAGAGCTATGTTCTTGGTACGATGTTCTATCGTTACATTTCTGAGAATCTTGCCAACTACATAAATGACGGTGAGCATGCAGCCGGCAATACGGAGTTCGATTATGTAGCACTCTCCGACAAAAAAGCAGAGGAAGCCCGCGCAGGTCTGATTGAGGAAAAGGGCTTTTTTATGCTGCCATCCGAACTGTTCTGCAATGTCCGCAAGAACGCGGTGAAGGACGAGAACCTGAACGAAACGCTCGAACAGGTTTTTAATCATATTGAGGATTCCGCAAAGGGCAGCGACGCGGAAGGCGACTTTGAAGGTCTGTTTGACGATTTTGATGTGAACAGCAATAAGCTGGGTGCTACCGTTGCAAAGCGCAACGAAAAGCTTGTAAAGCTCCTGAACGGCGTTGCTGAAATGAAGCTGGGCGACTACAAAGACCACCATATTGATGCCTTTGGCGACGCTTACGAATACCTCATGACGATGTACGCCTCCAACGCCGGCAAGAGCGGCGGCGAGTTCTTTACCCCTGCCGATGTATCCGAATTGCTGACGCGGCTCGGTACGGTCGGAAAAACCGAAGTTAACAAAGTCTACGACCCTGCCTGCGGTTCAGGTTCCCTGCTGTTGAAAGCGGAAAAGGTGCTGGGACGCGAGGGTGTCCGTCAGGGCTATTTCGGTCAGGAAATCAACATCACGACTTACAACCTCTGCCGTATCAATATGTTCCTGCATGACGTGGGCTTTGACCGGTTTGATGTTGCCTGCGAAGACACCTTAACACACCCACAGCATTGGGATGATGAACCGTTTGAGTTGATCGTTTCCAATCCCCCGTATTCGATCCACTGGGCGGGAGACGATGATGCAACACTCATTAATGACCCTCGGTATTCTCCCGCCGGCGTCCTGGCCCCGAAGTCCAAGGCTGACCTTGCCTTTATTATGCATTCGCTGTCCTGGCTTGCGCCGAACGGCACAGCCGCCATTGTCTGCTTTCCTGGCATTATGTACCGCGGCGGCGCGGAGCAAAAAATCCGCAAGTACCTTATGGATAACAATTTTATCGACTGCATCATTCAGCTTCCAAGCAACCTATTCTTTGGGACAAGTATTGCAACCTGCATTATGGTTATGAAGCGCGGCAAAACAGACAATAAGACACTGTTTATCGACGCATCCAAGGAGTGTGTCAAGGTTACGAACAACAATAAGCTGACCGCTGAAAATATAAAGAATATCGTTGACGCTTATACGAGCCGTTCAGAAGTTGCAAATTTTGCTCACCTGGCTTCTTATGAAGAAATCAAGGAGCAGGAGTATAACCTTACCGTCAGCACCTATGTAGAATCTGAGGACACCCGCGAAAAGGTGGACATTGATAAACTGAACGCGGAGATTGAAAAAATCGTTGCCCGCGAACAGGTTTTGCGAGATGAGATCAGCAGAATCATCGCAGAAATCGAGGTTGGCCAATGAGCAAATTGGATGCACTGATTGCGGAACTTTGCCAAAATGGAGTGGAGTATAAGACACTTGGAGAAATTTCTACGGAAATTTATCGTGGATCCGGTATAATTCGCGATCAAGTAACTCCAACGGGAATACCATGTGTCCGCTATGGTGAAATATATACTACATACGGGATTTGGTTCGATAAATGTGTTTCGCATACTGATGAGTCCCAAATTTCTAATAAAAAATATTTTGAGTATGGAGATATTCTTTTTGCTATCACGGGTGAAAGCGTTGCAGATATTGCCAAATCCTGTGCCTATGTTGGAAATGATAGATGTTTAGCTGGTGGTGATATCGTTGTTCTTAAGCATAAGCAAAATCCCAAATATCTTTCGTATGCACTGTCAGCAACCGAAGCACAAAAACAGAAAAGCAAGGGGAAAGTAAAAAGTAAGGTTGTTCATTCTAGTGTTCCTGCTATAAGTGGAATTTCTATCCCTGTTCCCCCTCTGTCTGTACAGAGTGAAATTGTCCGGATACTGGACAATTTCACGGAGCTTACAGCGGAGCTTACAGCGGAGCTTACAGCGGAGCTTACAGCGAGAAAGAAACAATATAAATATTATAGAGATAATCTGCTTTCATTCAACAATAATCATCCTTTTATGGAACAGCTTGATATGCTTTGCCCTGAAGGAACAGAGCAGAAAAAATTGGGTGATATTGTTGAATTTGTAAATGGAAGAGCATACAAACAAGAAGAATTACTTTCGAAAGGAAAGTACACAGTTCTTCGAGTTGGCAATTTTTATACTAATAATTCTTGGTATTATTCAGACTTGGAATTGCCTGATGATAAGTATTGTGATTATGGAGATTTACTATACACGTGGGCAGCAACCATTGGACCACAAATTTGGAATGGGGAAAAGGTTGTTTTTCACTACCATATTTGGAAATTGATTTTTAATGAAGCACTCATTTGTAAGAAATACCTATACTATTTTTTGCAAATGGATGTTGACACTATCCAAAATTCAATAACAAAATCTACAATGCCCCATGTATCTATGCAGAACATGTCCGAAAGGATTATCCCTATCCCGCCTATTGAAATTCAAAATAAAATTGTTCTTAACCTAGACCGATTTTCGTCACTTTGTACCGATATCACGTCGGGTTTACCCGCAGAAGTTGAAGCTCGCCGTAAGCAATATGAATATTACAGAGATAGATTGTTGAGCTTTAAGAATCTAGGAGAGTAAGAAATGGATAGCAAAGAAATAAAAATACCATTTAAAGCCCCACTTAATGAACAAGATACAGAAACGCAAACATTTGGCTGCCGTCAAAATAATCCTAATATTTGCGGCAACAACGGGATTGTTGGTATTTGTGCATTTGCAACAGCAGATGGGATCTGCAGAAAACCATCAAGAGCTTGGAAAAAGAAGTATAAAGAATTAAAAGGCTAATAGATACAGCCGTTAAGGAGTTGAGCGCATGAGCCAATACAACATCGTTGCTGCCACAAATGAAAGCACAGTTGTTACCGAATATGAGCCGCAAACGACCCGCAGCGATGCCTATCAGAGCGAGGCCGCGCTGGAAGCTGCTTTTATCAAGCTACTAATGGAGCAGGGCTATACCTATCTTACGGTTCACACTTCAGACGAGTTGGTTGCCAACTTGCGCGCCCGGCTTGAAGCGCTCAACGGGTATCACTTTTCCGATGACGAATGGCAGCGATTCTTCTCGCAGAACCTTTCCAACGCAAACGACGGCATTGTGGAAAAGACCCGAAAGATTCAGGAAGACAATATTCAGGTTCTAAAGCGGGATGACGGCAGCTCCAAAAACATTACGCTGATCGACAAAAAGAATGTCCATAACAATTCGTTACAGGTCGTCAATCAGTATGCGGAGAACAGCGGCAACTTCGATAACCGCTATGATGTGACGATACTTGTAAACGGTTTCCCACTGGTACATATTGAGCTGAAGCGCCGAGGCGTCAAACTGAAGGAAGCATTTAATCAGATCGACCGTTACCAGCGCGACAGCTTTTGGGCTGGCAGCGGTCTTTATAAGTATGTGCAGATTTTTGTCATTTCTAACGGCACCCATACAAAGTATTACTCCAATACGACCCGCGTGAGCGCAGTAAAGGAAAAAGAGGGCGGCAAGCGGAAAACCCAGAAGACCAGCAATAGCTTTGAGTTTACTTCCTTCTGGGCCGACGCAAGCAATAAAGTAATTCCGGATATCGTCGACTTTACAAAGACCTTCTTTGCCAAGCACGCGATTCTAAATGTTCTGACCAAATACTGCGTTCTTACTTCGGACGATCTTCTGCTTGTCATGCGCCCATATCAGATTGTTGCAACCGAGCGCATTCTAAACCGCATCGAGGTTGCCACCAACTATAAGCGGATGGGCTGCACCGACGCGGGTGGCTACATTTGGCATACCACCGGTAGCGGTAAAACGCTTACGAGCTTCAAGACAGCTCAGCTTGCGTCCAAGTTGCCTTACATTGACAAGGTGCTTTTTGTCGTTGACCGCAAAGACCTGGATTATCAGACCATGAAAGAATACGACCGGTTTGAGAAAGGCGCTGCCAACGGCAACCGGAACACGAAAATCCTGCAGCGTCAGTTAGAGGGCAACGATAAATTCAAAGGCTTTCAATATTAACGGAAATGAATATCCGAAATACAGCAAAACCACATATATTGACCTTGAATCAGAGAACATTATTACCTTTGCGCTTTCTGGGAATGGGAAGATTCTTTACTATGCTGATTCCAAGGATATTACCAAATTATATATGTTTAATACGTTAACAGGAGAAACGTCAAACATACTGATATCCAGTACGGTAACAGATATTTTAGGAATAAAAGTCAATTATGACGGAACAAAGGCATGCATATTAACGGAATATAATAATGTCAATACATACTATTTATATAAATATGATGCAGACGCAACAACAAATATTATACAAGTATCCATTTGTGCGTCAACTGCGAATTTTAGCATTCAAAATGATGGTGGAATATTCTTTTATGAAAGACAGGATGATTCATCTGCATATTATTACAGCCCGACAGGGACTGTAACAACTTTTACAGATTTGTATACTACTTCTGGTACATTAAATCACTTTACTGCTTGTGAAAGTGCGTCCGACGCAAAATGCTTTTATTTATCTATTTTCGAAAGTAACGTACCATTACTAAAAAAATGTGAAATCAATGAGAACAATGAAGCAGTAAGCTCAACCATTGATGTAATAACAACCTCTTCAATTGGTACTCCTATAGTAAATAGCGAAGGCGGTAAAGTTTTCTTTATTTCAGGTGGATATGTTTGCTCATATTGCGTATCAACAAATTCAGTCTGCAACTATAATGTAAAGGCCGTAACCCTATATAAAATGATTGATGGTGAAAGAATTATAGCAAGGGATTCACTATATAAATATTTTATATTTAACCCCATGACCGAGGCCCGGGAAGACATCCGTCCTGCCGATATTACGGGAGCAACCATGACCTTTGACATTGATTACAGCGGAGAAAAGCTCGTGTATTTACCCTCGGACGTGAGCAGCCTCCGCATGTGGGACCGCAGCGGCAATCTGGATAAAACCAGGTATTTGCTTTCCTTTGACGGCGGAAACTCCTGGTACAGCCACAAGAGCGGCGCGTGGACCCTGGCGGAAAGCGAAATCGTTCCCTCCGCCGATACTTTGACCGAACAGGGGATGACGGCCGACGAGATAAACAGACTCACCGCCGCCGATTTCGCCCCCCTTTATCAGAACGGAATAGAGATCTATTCCGTAGATGCAGCCGTCTATTTTGCGTCTTCAAATCCCTATATTACCCCGAGCATAAGCTCTATCAGAATCAGCACGGACAAGCAGAGCTTCAATTCCGCGAACGACTCAACGGCCACACCGCTTTACACCGCGAAGAAGACGGATTTTACTGGTTCTCAGTGGCGTGCAATTAGTAAAATTTATCCCGTGGAAATTATGCCTAAGGAAGCAAACTTTCTGTACTTTATCTATGCGGACGGGAAATATTCCTATTATGACGGTGCTGCCTGGCAGACGGAAACTGATACGGAGATCGCCGATTTGATTGGTGATACTGAGGCAAACTGGATTTCGCTAATGCAAATCGGTATGAGTGCCCAGGAGCTGCGTTCTATTCCGGAGACTGAGTTGACCTCGTTGCTTGCCGGGAAGGATTTCTCCGTTATTTATTGCATGCAGGTTTCGGGCAAGTCCACGGCAGGCTACTACAGTATGATTAATGTAGACTATACAAAGGATTTATTCGCAAGCGCCAGCCTTGCGCTTACCGTTTATTATTCCGACGGGACTTTGCAGACCTTTTCCGGTCTCACCGATACACAGGTTGAGGACTTCATGACCTGGCTAAATTTCCGTCCAAACGGTAAAGGCACCATATATTACAGCCTTACAAGCGGCTCTACCAGCTATTACATAAATTATTATCTGATTCGGTCTGTTTCGGTGGTTCAAAACTAAACCTGATATATTACCGTCTTATGAACCGGCCTGGCTCTTCATGCGCTCCTTAGGACACGCAGAAATATTCGTATAACTATAAACATCTTGTATATTCGCAAAGGACTGAGCGTTCCGACGGGGCCGAGATTCAGAACATCCGCTATGACGTATACAAATATGTTCCCGTCAGAGTGGAAACCATTGTAAGCAACGAAAACGGCAGTTATGTAAAGAAGCTCGATACTTACAAATACGATTCCAAAGGTAATCTCATTTCTGAAAATCACCCTGAGGATCCTGCCGACGAAGCGGACACCGAGTATCAGACGACTTATACTTACGACACAACGTATAATCTGATGACCAGCAAGATCTATAAAAAGGACAAGAATACCACGGTCAGCGTCAGATATACGCTCAACGACGATAAAAAAAGCGTGGCTTCAGAAATTACATGCGAGAATGGTATCCCCCTGAAAGCCAGCGAGTATGAATATGACCGCGTCGGCAATTTGGTAAAAAACTCTGTAAAAATGAATTCCGACCAGTGGGCAGTGACGACATATAGTTACGGCCAGGAGTACGGTTATGCATACCCCTCTTCCAAAACATCCGTCGGTGTGATAAACGCGGACGGAGCATCGGAAGATATAACCGAAAAATACACCTATGATTTATCCACCGGCAACCTCCTCAGCAAAACCGACGGAAACGGCAATACGACGACTTATACTTACGATAATCTTAACCGGGTCCTGAAGGAAGCCCTTCCGGACGGGCTTTGCCGTACCTACAGTTATGATGATACCTACAATGTCCTTACGACGGTCAACGCGAATAACGACAGTATTATATACCACTACGATCCGTTCGGACTGCTCGCGTCCGTCAGCGAGAAATCCTCCGGCGCGGTCCTGACGGCGAGAACCTACGACAGCCGTGACAATCTTATCTCCAGCACAGACGGAAACGGCAACAAAACCGAGTATGCCTACGACAGCACCAACCGGATCACTTCCGTAATCGTTCACGACAATAAAAACAACCTTGTATCTAAGACTCTGGCCTCCTATCTGGAGAACTTCCTCGATTCCGACGGCAACCGCTATTTCAAGGTTACGGTGACGAAAAAAGGCGGCATGAATGACCTTTTTACCAACTATTATTTTGATGGCAAGGATATGCTGGTAAAAATGGGCCGCGTGTCGGATAAGAAAGAAGAATTCTACTATTATCAGTATAATTATCTTCAGAATAAGATCTCTGAAACCGGCTACGACGGCGCGGCAACCGCCTATACCTATAACGCGCTCAGCGAGCTCCTGAAAACCACCGACGCGGAAGGTGGAACCACAAGCTATGCCTATGACGGGCTTGGAAATCAGATTTCCGCTACAAATGCGCTTGGCATAACATCCTGCGCGTCCTACGACGCTTTGGGCCGCAAAGTAAGCGTGAAGACACCTCAGGAGCACGGAGAGTTCGCGATTACCCGTTATTATTACGATGCGACGGGTAATTTAGTTAAAACCATTGACCCAGACGGTTTTATAACCAAATACTCTTTTACAAACCGCGGCTTCCTCAACTCCGTAGAGCAGGTTATGAGCTCATCCCGCTCCAATATCGTCAGGATGGAGTATGATGGGGAGGGTAAGCAGACGGCGCTCTATACCGGCCTTTCAAGCTGGGAGGATACCAATTTCTCAAAATATACCTATGGTTACGACGTGTACGGGAACGTGACCTCTGAGACCGACGCAACCGGCCTTGAAACCACTTACACCTACGATATGAACGGTAATAAAATAAGCACGACCGGTCGGAACAATGTCACGACGTACGATACCTTCGACGGCCTGAACCGTCTGATCTGCGACTGCAACAGCAAAGACGGCGTTGACAAGGCCGTGAAGAACGAATACGATTTAAGTGGGAGCCTGCTTAAAACGTCCGACCCTTCGGGCACTACCGAGTACACTTACGACAGCCTCGGAAGAGTTTCAAGAATCAGGTATTCATACGGGTTTGAAAAGGAGTATACTTACGATAAGGCGGACCGGATGACCTCCCTGACCCTGAAGCAGGGCAGTGTCATCGAAATGAGCCTTGCCTATGAATACGACAAGGTTGGGCGGCTCACCGCGGTGGTAAACGACGGCGTGCGCTCCACCTATACCTATAACCTTGCCGGTCAGCTCATCAGCGAGACGAACGGGCAGACTGGCGTTATTTCTTCGTATCAATATACGCCCTCCGGTGCCATTAAAAGCCTGCAGACCTATTGTTCCGGCGAGATCGTGAATAGCTTTGAGTATGAGTACGACCTGCGCGGGAACCAGACCAAAAAGATCGAAAACGGCGAAGAGACCAGGTATTACTACGACGCGCTCTCGCGGCTCAGGCTCGCTGTGATACCGGGCAACGTAATGCAGGAATACGACTACGATGATTACAGCAACATCACAAAGCTGGCGGAGCTCAACGGGAACAAAATTGAAGAATCCAACTACTATTACGACCGGAACAACCGCCTGCTGCTGAAAGAAAGCGGCATTGGGGACGGAACGGTCCAGAGCCGGTTTGAATACGATGTCGAGGGCAATCTTGTCTACAAGGAAGAGGCGACGGCGCAGAACGGAACGACGACCACACAGGATACCTCGTATCTCTTCAACGGCAGGAACCAGCTTCAGGCGGTGATAGATCCGCAAGGGGAAATTTACGAGTATACATACGACGCCTCCGGACTTCGGACCAGTAAGGTTTCTCAGGACGACACGATAAATTACCTCAATGAAAATGGGAACATCCTGACCGAAACCGACGCTGACGGCAGGATCACCGCGAAGAACATATGGGGCAAGAAGCTTCTGGAGCGGCAGACAGAGGAGGAAACCTACGGCTATCTGTTCAACGGTCACGGCGATATTGTCGCTCTGACGGATGAAAACGGTGAGACACTTAAGGACTATGCCTACGATCCGTATGGAAATGAGAAGGACACCGATGCTCCCGGGACGGCGCAGGAACTTATGAGTGCCGAAGGAGATGGCATATACAACCCCTTCCGCTACTGTGGGGAATACTATGATTTAGAGACGAATACCTACTATTTACGGGCAAGATACTATGATCCAACAACAGGCCGTTTCTTGAGTGAAGATCCTATACGCAATGGACTTAATTACTACACATATTGTTCTGGGAATCCTATTGCATTCATAGACCCATGGGGATTAGCAGACATTGCACTCAGGTCAACAATTGAGGGATTGGGTGGAACAGTAGAGTGGAATAACAACAACAAAACTGCCACCATATATTTAGACGGACAGTCTGTTGCAGTATATGCTGGTGACAAAAACGGCAGCTATATAGATGAAAACGGCAGGATGCATACAGATGATGCTTGGTTATTTACGGCCTTGGCTTATACTTTTGATCTTGGAAAAGGTTGGACGGGGCGTATTGAACAGCATGGAACGGGTAATGGTTATCAAAAGCATGTGGTATTAACTGATAGATATGGGACTGAGTATGCGCAAAACATAGACGGTTCCCCGCATGATAAAGGAGGAAGTCCTCCAAATTCAATCAAGAAAAAGCTGAAAAGCCAAGAAGGATGGGACTGGAATCAGAAAGATAAGGATTGGCTTAATAAAATTGAAATAAGCGCTGATCCTGCGGGATATTATTTTATCGCTTATCCGAATGGCCGCACAGTAACCGTCTATAAACCGTCAAATTACTATTCTATGCCTTATTATCCAAGTAACCAAAGCTTAAGAGACTACTATTATGGATCAACATACATTGATCTTAGTGGTGGAAGTACGACTACAAATCCATCTATCCCGTTTCTTCCGATGCCAAATCCCGTGCCAATTCCGATGCCCGCTCCCGCACCAATACCGCTACCAGTTTTCCCATAAAGAATAGGAGCTAGGTGTAATGAAAAAAATACGGACTAAAATATATGTAAAAGTATCGCCTGAGAATAATGAAGTTGTGTTTTCGGGGATAGAATTTGCCGAGTTTATCGAGTATTTACCTAAACCAATAGAAAATTTGATGCTTATAACAGGAGGCAGTAGTATTATACTGGCAGAAACCAATGTAGAAAGAGGGCTAGAGTTGTTTGAAGGGTTTGCCTTGATTAAAAAGCTTATTAAACAAGATATTTATAATTTGGGTAATTTTTGCTTTGTGGATTATGCCTCTGCTGGCAATACAAGCGGTCTGAGTGAAGAACAAATAGCTGAATTGCTTTATATGGGGCATATGTTTAAACCTTTGCATTTACCTTTTTTTGACCAGTTGCGAAACAGATTTGCATATCTGGCGCACGATGATGGCTGGTATTGTAAGCTCTATTGTAAAAATCTTTTAGATTTTATAACCGTGCTGTGCAAGAAAATTACAGCAGATGCGCCAATCAAGGACATATGTGAACCATCAAATGATGTAAAAGAAAAAGTACTAAAATTAACAACAGATGGATTGTTGATTGATCTTGATGAATCTTCCCGCAAGTCTGGAAGTTTAGAAGCCAAGCTTTACGTTATTGGAGCATATTCAGACATGGATACTATTTTAAACAATTATCAAAAGCTTAAAGAATCTGCTACGCAAATACATAGTCTTCGCTGCGACAAAACCGGGTGGAGTATCTCATAGGCATTTCTAAGCCACAACAGCCGCTGGAAGTGATTCCGGTGGCTGTTGTTTTAATCGCGAAGTTAAGACTAACCTTACCCTTTTGGTAAAGGAGGGCATATGAATAAAAAAAGAATAATTATTATACTACTAATCTTAGCTGTTGTTCTAGCTGTGTTTTATGGATTTATGCGAGGAAGGAATGATGCAAAAATGGTGTTCAATCTACCTTCTGGATTTGTATCGCTGGATGAAACGATTGCTTCTTCAGATGGTGTTTTACATTATGTTTTTTGGGAAAGCCAGATATCATTCTTGGATTCTAAGGACACATGCATTTATCAAACTAGTGTTAAAAATGATAGTTTTATTGTGAAGTACAAAGGAAAATATTACATCAGCGAAAGCAAATACAATGAATTGCTTGAAACAGTGACAAAAGATAGGAAATAACTATAGCAGCCGCCATTGGATTTCAAAGTCCAATGGCGGCTACACTATCCTCCATTCCCTGTCTTAGCAGCGGTATTGCTGGAAACGGTTTTCGAGTGGAAATGAGAAAGTGGCTTCCTTGGGCGGAGAGCAACTTGGGCTGCCGTCGCAAGGCAAGCCAAGTTGGCGATAGCCCGTAAGGCGTCCGCAGACGCCGTATTCCCCTCGGAGAACCCACGACACTTTCGGCGCAGCCAAAGTGTCAGAGTGGGTCATATACTTTGAAAAAGAATATGATACCGCGTCTTCCGTCAACTTCATTTTTCCTATAGATACTATGAAAAGTGATTAGGTTAACCCGACGTTCAGTATACCCCACACAAGGGCTGTCTTTGAAAAAAGGCAGTCCTTTTTCCATGCTCGGAAGCGCCGGAATGATAGTTGAAAAATATTGCACAAAAAAGAATGAAAAAGTTTGTTGAATTTGCGGGGCATCTTTTTGGCCTAAAAATGTCACGGTTTATGAAGGGACCTTTTTTATTCCTTCAATACGAATCGTGAAGGAGGCAACCAAAATAGACAAGATTGATCGCTCTGTTGTTCGCAATCAAGCCTACCCAAAAAGCGCCATAGGTATCAGGGAACGGCACAACGAGCGCAAGAATCAGGGCTACAGCAACCCGGATATTGTGAAAGAACGATCCCATTTCAACGTGAATTTCAAAACCTGTGACGGTGGATATGAGGAAGTTTTTGACCGGATGGTTATGGAGGGCACGATCAGCACGCGAGGACTAAAAGAGGATGCAAAGGTATTTGATGAAATGGTGTTCGACGTGAACAGCGATTATTTTGAACGGAGCGGAGGATATGAATATGCAAAGCAATTCTACGAAGAAGCGTTCCGACTGGCGGTAAAGGAAGCCGGAGGGGAGCAGTACATATTATCGGCGATAATGCACGCTGACGAGCGCAATAAAGCCCTGTCTGAGCAGCTTGGACGCGATGTTTTCCATTATCACCTTCATGTCGTTTACATACCGGTCGTGGACAAAGAGGTGAGATGGACAAAGCACTGCAAAGACCCTGCCCTCGTCGGCACTGTCAAGGAGGTCATCAAACAGGTCAGCCACAGTAAAAAGTGGCCGAAAGAAAAAAGACTGGACGATCATGGTGAGCCTCTTTTAAGTAAAAACGGCAGGCCCATTCTCGTCAACTCCTACTCTTTGTTGCAGGATCGCTTTTTTGAACATATGCGGGACGCGGGTTTTGTTGGCTTTGAGCGCGGAGAGCGCGGCAGCACAGCAGAACATCTTGATGTTTTGAATTTTAAGATCAAACAGGATGAAGCCCGAGATGAGAGTTTGGTGAATACAATTACCGAGAAGGAAAAACAGTCTTCTGCGCTAAATGAGAAAATTGCTCTCAAGCAGCAAGCAGCCTTTACCTTCAGTGAAATCGAGAGCATGGGGAAAAAGACGGTTCTTGGCAAGGTGCAGATTACTCCTGTCGATTGGGAAAAAGTGTCCGGACTCGCCAAAGAGGGTGTTTTATCAAGGGGTATCATCTACGATTTGAGAAAGCAAGTAACGGCGTTAAAATCCGAGTTAATACAGATCAAAACCTCGCTAAACAAATTGATAGAGGAAACACGTCAGTATCGGGAGATTGTCAGATTATTCCCCCAGCAGGTCAAGGAGTTTTTCACCGGGCTTGTCCGAGAAAAGGAACAGAATAACGTCGTCCAACAAAAAAGTAGCCGCAAAAGAAATCGGGATACTTCACGATGACGAGATAAAGGACATATGCGCGGTGTCCTGTATTGCTTTCGCAAGCATGACATATTGCCGTCAACGTGACAGCAAATGCCTCTTGTCAGGTGCTCACGCCCCTGAAACCCCATTACCGTGCCGGAAGAAAAAGAACTCAATTTATACGTGGAGGGAATGCAATGAAGAAGAAAATATGGTGCCTCTTTCAAGCGCTCTGGAACTGGATGCGGAAGACGCTCGCCGACAAATGCGGGGACTTCCCACTCGGAAATGTAAAGCCGGAAGGCAATGAGGGCATCGAGCGTGAGATCGTCATTAACAACACAAGAGTACATATCAGGAGCGTATTTACAGGGCAGATACGGCTTGACGAGGCTATGAAAAAAATTATAACCAGAAAACTATCTGAGACGAAAAAGTCAACTTAATCCATTTGAAGAAAAAACATTGCTGTTCTTGTGAATATCGGAAAAATGCGGTAAAATATTTACAATTCATCAAGAGCGGCTTGTTGTTTCTTCTCAAGGAGGTAAGCATGAAGAAACACGAGCAGTACAACGTTGGAGTCTATTGCAGGCTGTCAAAAGATGATGTCGGCAGCGGCGACAGTTCCAGTATTACATCCCAGAAAACAATGCTTGGAAAATATGTGCGCGATAACGGATGGACAGTATTTGATAACTATGTTGATGACGGCTTTTCTGGTACCAATTTCAACAGACCGGACTTCCAGCGGATGATCGATGATGTTGAAGCGGGTAAAATCAATATGGTTGTCGTCAAAGACCTATCCAGGCTGGGCAGAAACTACATCATGACGGGACAGTACACCGAAATCTACTTCCCTGACCGTGGCGTGAGATTTGTCGCTCTGAACGACGGAATCGACACAAAGAACACGGATAATGACATAGCGCCGTTCAAGAACATTCTCAATGAAATGTACTCAAAAGACATTTCAAAGAAGGTACGGTCGGCGGTCAGGACGAAGAAGCAGAACGGTGAATTCCTCAGTAACCGGGCGCCTTATGGGTATCAGAAAGACCCGACGAACAAAAACAGGCTTGTCATTGAGGAAAGCGGCGCGGCTATAGTCAGACGGATTTATGACTTGTGCGCTTCCGGCCATGGCAGCCCGTATATTGCGAAGATCCTAAACAGTAAAGGCGTTCTCAGCCCCCGGAATCATCATGAAAAGCTGTGCCCAGGGTACTACAAAATGCCGCAGCGTAAATACGTGTGGAATCCGGAGACTGTCCACAATATCCTAAGAAGCCGCATCTACAAGGGCGATATGGTACAGGGTATTTACGAATGCGCAAGGTTCAAGCGCACGCCAAGCAAACGAAAACCGGCTGAGGATTGGATTATCACGCCAAATACGCACGAGCCTATCATCAATGATGAGTTATGGCACTATGTCCAGAAGTGCCTCGACACGCGCAAGCGTGTTGTGGGCAGCGGAGAGATGCAGCTTTTCGCCGGGTTTATCCGATGTGCCGACTGCGGGTATGCTCTGGCTTATGCCCGCAGATGGGGAACTGAGTATTACTCCTGCGGGCTGTACCGGCGAAAGGGCCTTGAACACTGCACCCAGCACTATATTAACAAGCAGGTTCTGATTGAGGCGGTTTTAGACGATATCCGAAGATACGCGAAGATGGCGCAGGAGGATGCCGACGGACTGGCGCTAAAGTTGGCAGCGGCAAACGGCGACAAGGAGGAACAGCAGATTTTTTCTTTGTCGGCCGAGTTGAAAGCCTCCGAGGCGCGTTTTTCTGAGCTTGACCGCATTATGGAAGAGCTTTACGAGGATAAAGTTGCCGGGAACCTTAATGACACCCGCTTTCGCAAGCTGTCTGATAAGTACGAAGCTGAGCAACAGAGCCTTGAAAAGAAGATTGAGGAAATCAAAGGCGAAATCGAAAGGCTGAGACTAAACAGGCAGGACGCCTCCGCGTGGCTGGAGCTGATCAGGAACTACGCCGATATTCAGGAGCTGGACAGAATCGTTCTGGGCGAGCTAGTTGAAGAGATAACCGTAGGCGAAGCGCAGATCATTGATGGCGTGAAACACATTGATATTACGATATATTACCGTTTTGTTGGGGCTGTTCGTCTCTAAGAGAGGATAATCCGGGGAGTATTACGATTTAAGCAGTGGTACCTACTATTTGCGCGCAAGGTATTATGATCCGACGATAGGCCGCTTCCTGTCAGAAGATACATATACCGGACAAGCTACAGACCCGCTGAGTTTGAATCTGTATACTTATTGTAAGGGCAATCCAATAAGATACTTTGATCCAAGTGGAAATGCATCATATCAAATTGGTGGATTAGATTTAGCTCCAACCTTTAAATTTGATCCTGGATTTGTATATGATCCAAATGCTAAGTTTACTGCTGGTGACTATGCTAATTGGATTTATTGGGGTACAGGGGTAACATATGCACGAATTAAAATTGGGAAAGATGCTGCAGAAATGTATAAGCACTATAGAGACAACACCGGAACATCTGTCCAAATTGATTTAGCACGGGCATACAATGAAGATACTGGTTATAAACAAGGATTTGATAATGAAATTGGTATAATGCAAAATTTTGTAAACTCTTCATATTCAGGCGGTGCGGGTACATCATTTGAAATAATAGGTGATCTTCAAGGTATCTCTAACGGATCATCAGAAAACTGGCAAAAGACAATAGGTGCATTTTATACTTATGGGTATGGTCAAGTTACTATTGATCCAAGTACTGGGACAGCCACTATGGTTGTAACATTTACTATGGAAGACATGTACAACTTTAACCCAGGAATGGCTGATATTGCTTCTGGGACAAAAGATGCTGTAAACGGAAGGTTTGCGCAACTCGGCTGGGCTAAAGAGTTTTTAACATATGGTTCTATGACAAAGACAGTTACTTGGAATATAAACGATAGCAATAGTACATGGACTGAAGTTAAATCTGGAGGCCGATGATAACTGATGAAAAAATTGATCGAGTTTATTACTTCAAAACCTTTACTCTTTTGTATATTAGTCATAGTTATTATTGTAGCCGTCGTGTTGGTTGTTAAATCTGTTGCTAATTCTGGTGAACAGAACTTGACAAATATGGAATATAGAAATGATGAACAACCAATTTTAGATCGTTTTCCTGCAATACCTGAAATTCAAAGGTGCTACTGGAAGGCAAGCACCACGGGTAGGACGGATTTCGGCCCAACGAATTACTGGATGAAAGGTTTTATTGTTCTCGAAAAATCGGCATTTACTAAACTTTTAGACGAATATTCATGGGAATCAGTTAATATTGAGTTTCCAAAGGGTATGGATCCGAAAAATACTAATTTTAATGAATTTAACTGGTGCTGTAACAAGGATTTTGAATCACAAGTCAGGACAACGTCCTTCGTAGGGAACTTTTATTTCGATACTAATAATGGAATCTTATACTTCGCTGTAGAAAACAGTTAACCTATTAAAAAATTAAAATCTTGGATTGGGCTGTCTTTGAAAAAAGACGGCCCTTTTCCATGTTCGGAAGTGCTGGAGTATCAGAAAATATAAGTGCACAAAAATGGATGCAAAAGTTTGTGCAAATTGCGGGGCTACTTTTTGGCCTTAAAATGTCACGGATTATGAGGGGACTTTTTCCTCCCGGCTAGGTGAACTATGATGCATTGCTTTTGCAAGCATGACATATTGCCGTCAACGTGACAGCAAATGTCTCTTGTCAGAGGCTTGTCGCCCCTGAAACCCCGTTACCGTGCCGGAAAAAAATGAACTCAATCTGTAATTGGAGGAAAACAAAATGAGAAGAAAGATTATTGGTTGTATTCAAGCGTTCTGGAACTGGATGCGAAAGACGCTCACCGATAAATGTGGCGAATTTCCATTCAGAGAGTTTAAACCGGCAAGCAACCACAGCGCCGAGGTCATCGAGCGTGAGCTCGTCATTAACAACACGAGAATACACGTCAAAAGCGTATTCGCCGGAAAGACGAGCCTGGATAGAGCTATGAAGAATATCGTTGCCCGAAAAATTTCAGATTCGAAACCCGGATAAGTGAATTCAATATCATCAAGCCGCCTTGCAGAATCCCGATGTTTGCGGTAAAATAATGGTAATTCTACAGGAAGCGGCTTGTTGTTTCTATCGTAAGGAGGGTAGCATGAAGAAACACAAGCAATACAGCGTAGGAATCTATTGCAGGCTGTCCAAAGACGATATCGGCAGCGGCGACAGTTCCAGTATTCTGTCTCAAAAAGCCATGCTTGAAGAATACGTACATGACAATGGTTGGACAGTATTCGACTACTACGTGGACGACGGTTTCAGCGGTACCAATTTTAACAGGCCGGACTTTCAGCGGATGATTGACGACATTGAATCTGGAAATATCAATATGGTCGTCGTCAAAGACTTGTCCAGACTGGGCAGAAATTATCTCATGACCGGTCAGTACACCGAGGTTTACTTTCCCGACCGTGAAGTGAGATTTGTCGCTCTGAACGACGGGATTGACACCAAGAACACGGATAACGACATTGCGCCGTTCAAGAACATTCTCAACGAGATGTATTCCAAAGACATTTCGAAGAAGGTTCGGTCGGCGGTCAGGACTAAGAAGCAGCGGGGCGAATATCTCAGTAATTACGCGCCCTATGGTTACATGAAAGACCCAGAGAACAGAAATCATCTTCTAATCGAGGAAAGCGGCGCGGAGATCGTGCGCAGAATGTTCGAAATGGGCAAATGCGGCATGGGCAGCAAAATGATCGCCAATACCCTCACACGCGAAGGTATTCTTAGCCCAATCAATCACCGGGCAAAGCTCTCAAAGGCCGCAGTGAGACAAGCGCCAAACCGTTGGAATTGCGAAACCGTCAACAGTATTCTGAAAAGCAGAATCTACTTGGGCGATATGGTTCAGGGCATCTATGACTGTTCGCGTTTTAAGAGAGCACCGAGCAAACGAAAATCGCCGGAGGACTGGTACATAACCCCCAATACCCATGAACCGATTGTAGACATAGAGACATGGGAGCATGTCCAGACCTGCATCGGTTCAAGAAAACGGGTAACCAAGAGTAACGAAATCCAGATGTTTGCCGGATTTGTGAAGTGTGAGGATTGCGGGCATGCGCTTGCATATGCTTTCTGCCAAGGCATTCCTCAATACACATGCGGGCATTACAGACGGTTCGGACGGGAGGCATGCTCCTGCCACTACATCCGAAAGGATACGTTAGAGCAAGTCGTTCTCGACGATATCCGCAGGTACGCACGGCTGGCACATGAAGATGAAGAGAGCCTTGCGGAGCAGCTGAACGCTTTCAACGGCAGTCAGGAAGAAAAGCAGATACAAATCCTGCACCAAGAGCTAAAAACCGCTCAGGCCAGATATGCAGAGCTTGACCGCATCATGAAGCGCCTGTATGAAGATTCCGTTGTGGGAAGAATTACAGACAGCCGTTTTCAAAAACTGTCCGCCGAATACGAAACAGAGCAGACCGAATTGGGCAAGCAGATTGAAAGCAAACAAAAAGAGCTGGAATCCATCCGGCAAACAAAGCAGGATTCATCCGCATGGCTCAGTCTTATTAAGGAGTATGCGGACATTCAAAAACTTGACCGGATTGTGCTCAGCGAACTGATCGACAAAATCACGGTGGGCGAATCCAAAATTGTGGACGGAGAAAAGTGCGTGGATGTGACGATATATTATCGTTTTGTCGGCGCGGTTCACCAGAATAATATTGAAAATTTATAACGGCAGTGACCACTGCCTTATTTCAGATACACCGGCGAATACTATGATTCAGAGACAAATACCTATTACTTGCGGGCAAGATACTATGATCCAACGATAGGCCGCTTCTTGAGTGAAGATACGTATAAGGGAAAACCGAATGATCCGCTGAGCTTGAATCTATATACTTATTGTGCAGGGGATCCAATAAACGCATGGGACCCAAGTGGACATCGTTTAGACGACGATATTGAAGCCAGAGATGATAGATGCTTAAACAGATCATCAAAGACTAAAGCGAAAGATTCAAAGAGTTCGTTTACATATGATCTAAATCCTGATATTAACATTAGTGGTAACACAGCCTACATGCTTCAAGTGGGTGTTCAAGGTAGCAATGATATTGCTGGTGGTGCAGCTAATGTATACGGTATTACTGGAACTGCAAATGCTTACGCACTTATCGGGGGGGAAAATAACTATAACGGGACAAAAGCACCAGGTGGTGCGGATAAACAGGTTTTTGGTGTCGATGTAAGAGCTGAAGCTGAAGTAGCAGCGGTTTCTGGCAATGCTAACGGTTATGTTGGATATAAAGATTATGTTGGATTAACCGGAGAAGCAGAAGGTAGTATTGGTAAGGCCGCAGCATATGGCGCATTTACTGCTCGAGTTGATGGTGAAGATAGCGTAGGATTTAGAGTCGGAGCGGAGGCGGCTTTGGCTGATGGGTCAGCAGGAGTCGGGATATATCTCTTTGGATATGATATAAAAATAGGAGTTGAAGGATCATTGGGTAGCGCAAGTTGTATTGCTGAGTTGGGTGTATACGATGGACGTGCTAAAGGAAGAGCTAAAGTTGGTTTAGGGTTATCTGGTGGTGTATGGTTTGATATAGGAAAGAGATAATGATTTTTGTAATTTATAATAGCAGAGGTATCTAAATATGTTTAGTAATTCGAAATTCATGAAAAAATTTGTTATGAGTATCATAGGTTTTATCAGTGCGTTATTTACAGTATTTGGTGTTTTAGCGGTTATTTTCATTAAAGAAAGAGAAGCTCTTTATCTTATAGTTCCATTCGTACTAATATACGATATTATATGGGCATTATATTTCTTTTATTTTTCCAAAAAAGGAGGGGACTCAACGGCAACATATAGCGTTACATTATCAGGAAACGAACTCGTCTATTTCTTTTTCCATAAGAAAAGCTGTCCAATCTGTGGTAAAAAAATGAAAAGGGAGAAAAATATCGAAAGCTTAAATGAGGGCGTAAGCAGCGTTCACCTGGGACAATATTATGCTGGTAAAAGAAATAAAGTAACGTTATATTACAGATGTTTATGCTGCAAAAAAATATGGTCTATTAAAGAATTAGCTGATAAAAAAAGCCTGTTTGTAAGCGTAAACATCGACGGCGTTAAAAAGACAAGAAGAAGACAAGGGGACGGTTCAGCTGTCTTGACTGCGGACACCCCCGATGCTATTTATTATAGCATCGGGGGTATTTCTATGCCAAGAGAAGCGCGGAAAAAGAGCGAAAATGGAACCTATCATGTAATGCTCCGCGGGATTAATCGTCAAACGATATTTGAAGATGATGAGGACTGCGAAAAATATTTTCAATGTATCGCAGAATGCAAGGAAGCAAGTCATTTTTCCCTATATGCATACTGCCTCATGGGAAACCATATCCATCTTCTGCTCAAGGAAGAAAAAGAACCACTGGAGCTGATATTTAAAAGAATTGGCGCCCGCTATGTATCTGGTACAATTGGAAATAAGCGAAGTGGGCATTTGTTCCAGGACCGTTTCAGGAGCGAACCGATAAAGGACGATGCCCATTTTCTAGCTGTCCTGCGCTATATTTATCAGAATCCAATCAAGGCCAATATCTGCAAGCTGCCGGAAGAATACGAGTGGAGCAGTTATCGCAGCTTGGGAACGGATGCTCCCCTTGTAGATCAGAATTGGCTATTTAAATTGATATCCATAGAGCAGCTTCACAGTTTTATTGAGACGCCGACTGATGATCAATTTCTTGATCTTGTTCCGGATTTACGTATTACCGACCGGGATGCAGTCAAAATGGTAAAAAAGATATGCAGAATAACAAGCTTGTCAGAGTTTCAGACGCTACCACCCGAGAACCAAGTTGCCGGCCTCAGAAATCTGCATGAAAAAGGCTGTTCCATCCGTCAGCTTGTACGGCTTACCGGTATAGCTAAGAGCCAAATTGAGAGAGCGTTAAAACAAGAAATTTCTCAGACAAAATATAATGAAAGGCCGATATTGTTATACCCTATTATATTGTCGTTGGAATACCCGTGTTAACTTGCAAACGGTCCCGGAATTTTTAAAACTTGTGGGAATATCATACAGGAGCGCGGTTCAATACATCATGGATCAGCGAATACCAAGCAAAATCTATTTATACCTTATTACCACAATTACCACAGTTTTCACCACAATTGGACTTCCATGAGGGTGCACCAGATTCCATGAAGAAAACGAAATGTGCTTATGTAGCAAGACTTATATGCGCTTGATTCCGTGTGGATTTACCCGGATTTATATGCAAATCTTAATTCGAATCCTTCTCCCGCTGCCAAACGAAAAGACCTGTAACCATTGCGGTTTACAGGTCTTTTTATACGCTGCGAGAGATGGGGATCCCCCTAACCGCGTGACGGCTGCCAAAAAGCCTCTTTCACGACACCTTTTCGAGCGACAGCTCGGGGCCCGTTTGGGAGAGAATTTGCCCGACCATGTCGCTCCCCGCGAGCCAGGACAATTTATCCTCCGAGCCCAGGATGACCGGCATGCGGTCGTGCAGGTTCGCCATGCACTCGTTTGACCAGGTGGTGAGGATGACAAAGCGCCCGGCTTCCGAGCCGTCCGGCTGCTGATAGAGGTTGTAGAGCCCTGCCATATAGAGCATGGGCTGCTCGGGCAGCCGAATCAGGTATTTGTCCTTCAGCTTTTTCCCCTCGGAACGCCGCCACTCGAAAAAGCCCGTGCTGGGAACCACCAGGCGGCGGGAAAACAGAGCCGAACGGAACATCCTCTTGTCGGCGGCGGTCTCGGCCCTGGCGTTGATGACCACCCCGCCGCCGTTCCAGCGGGGGAAGCCCCACACCATGGGGACGGCCGTGATTCCCCGGGGACCGGGGATAAGAACGGGGACCAGGTCGGTGGGGAATATCTCGCCCAGTTTTAAGAGCGCGCCGACCGGCAGGTTCTTTTCCACCTGACGGACGATATTCTCCATCTCGGCGTATTCCTCGCCGGAATAAGCCACGTAACGTCCGCACATGTGCAAATCCCCCTTTTACTCAAATTCTGATCCGTCGGATCCGCGAGCATCGAAAAATCAATCGGGGGCCTGTCTTGCGGCAAGCCCCCGTCTTTTTAACATTGCCCGGCGAGCCTGCGAAAGGGATGACGGGTTTATACGCATACTATACAGAAGAGAAACGAATTACTCCGCTTACTGCTGTTTCTTCATCTCGCGGGCTTTCATTTCCTTCACCGCGTCCCAGTAGGAGAGGTTGACCCGGCCCTTTTCGTCGATTTCGGTGACCTTGACCCAGACCATGTCGCCGATATTGAGCACATCCTCCACCTTTTCAACGCGCTTGTCGGACAGCTTGGAGATGTGCACCATGCCGTCCTTGCCGGGAGCCAGCTCCACAAAGGCGCCGAACTGGAGAATGCGGACCACCTTGCCGTAATACAGGGCGCCGACCTCGGGCACGAACACGATTGCCTCGATGCTCTTCTTGGCCGCGTCGCAGGAGGATTTGTCCACGCCGGCGATATAAATGGTGCCGTCGTCTTCAATATCGATCTTGGCGCCCGTCTCGGCCACGATCTTCTGGATCACCTTGCCGCCGGAGCCGATGACCTCGCGGATCTTGTCCACGTCGATCTTCATCTTGATCATCTTGGGGGCGGTTTCTGCCACCTCGGGTCTGGGCTTGGAGATACAGGGGAGCATGATTTCGTCCAGAATGGCGAAGCGGGCGTCCTTGGTGATCTCCAGGGCTTCCTTGATGATCGCGTGGGAGAGACCGTCGTTCTTGAGGTCCATCTGAATGGCGGTGATGCCCTTCTTGGTGCCGGCCACCTTGAAGTCCATCTCGCCGTGGAAATCCTCCACGCCCTGGATGTCGAGGAAGGTGGTGAAGCCGCCGTTGTCGTCCTGAATCAGGCCGCAGGAGATGCCGGCCACAGGGGCGGTAATGGGTACGCCGGCGTCCATGAGGGCGAGGGTGGAACCGCAGATGGAGCCCTGGGAGGTAGAACCGTTGGAGGAGAGCACCTCGGAGACGACGCGGATGGCATACGGGAATTCCTCCACGCTGGGAATGACGGGATCGAGGGCGCGCTCAGCCAGCGCGCCGTGGCCCTTTTCCCGGCGGTTTACCGAGCGGGAACCCCGGGCTTCGCCTACCGAGTAGGAGGGAAAATTATAGTGGTGCATATAGCGCTTGGTTTCGTCTTCCCAGATGGTGTCGAGCTTCTGGGCGGCGGAAAGGGTATTGAGGGTGCACACCGAGAGGACCTGTGTCTGGCCGCGGGTAAAGAGGCCGGAACCGTGGACCTTGGGAAGAACGCCCACCTGGGCGGCCAGGGGACGGATTTCGTTTTTGGCGCGGCCATCCACCCGGTGGCCCTCCAGAAGCCAGGCCTTCACGATCTTCTTCTGGAGCTTATAAGTGATTTCTCCCATATACTTGTCCATCTCGGAATACTTCTCCAAAAACTGTGCGTGCAGCTCGTCCACAAAGACGTTCCAGCGGGCCTCGCGGACGTTCTTGTCGTCGGTGTCCATGCAGGCCCTGGCCTTCTCCAGGCCGAACGCCACGATGTCGTCAAAGAGCTGCTGATTAAAATCAGCGTGGGGATACTCAAACTTGGGCTTGCCGATCTCGGAGACGATCTGATTGATGAAAACGATTTGTTTTTTGATCTCCTCGTGAGCCTTCACGATGCCCTCATACATGATTTCGTCCGGAATTTCCTTGGCGCCGGCCTCGATCATAACCACCTTTTCCATGGTAGCGGCCACGGTCACGTCCATCTGGGACTTCTGGCGCTGGGCCTGGTTGGGATTCATGACGATCTGGCCGTCCACATAGCCCACTTCCATGCAGCCGATGGGGCCGTTCCAGGGAATATCGGAATAGGAGAGGCAGGCGGACACGCCGATCATGGCGGCCACCTCGGGAGAGCAGTCCCGGTCCACACTCATGACGGTGCAGGTCACCACCACGTCGTTGCGGAAATCGTAGGGGAAGAGGGGACGGATGGGCCGGTCAATGAGCCGGGAAGCCAGAACGGCGGGCAGAGAGGGCTGGCCCTCCCGGCGCATAAAGCTGCCGGGGATACGGCCGACGGCATAGAGCTTTTCCTCAAAGTCCACGGAGAGGGGGAAGAAATCCACCCCGTCGCGGGGCTTGGAAGAGGCGGTAATGGCCACCAGTACGGTGGTTTCCCCGTAGGTGACTATACAGGAAGCGTTGGCCAGCTCGGCCACTTTTCCCACCTCGATGGAGAAGGGGCGGCCCGCTAGGTCGGTTTTATAAAGCTTGCGGTTTGTGAATTGCTTTTGCCTGATAATAGTTGACATATTCGTCCTCCTTATAATTGGCGTCGGAACGCGTCACCCATTTAGCATTTGAAGCTAAATCCGCTCCCTCCGGGTACAGCTTCAACTGCTAAAAAGCGGCGCGGTTCCGCGTCTTACCTGTTCCTGTGAAAGAAGGCGGTGCGCATCGCACCGCCTTCTTCACATTTTTAAATTCGTTACTTGCGAATGCCCAGCTTGGCGATGATTGCGCGGTAACGCTCCACGTCTTTGTTTGCGAGGTAGTCCAGCATCTTGCGGCGCTTGCCGACCATTTTCAGCAAGCCGCGGCGGCTGTGGTTGTCGTGCTTATGCACCTTGAGGTGCTCGGTGAGCTCGGAGATACGGGCGGTGAGGATGGCAATCTGCACCTCTGGCGAACCGGTATCGGTGGGGTGAGTGCGGTTGGATTCGATGACTGCGGTTTTTTCGTCCTTACGGATCATAGGTTTTTCCACCTTTCAATCTTTCTGCCTTGTGACCGAGTGAGGGCGGGTGTCCACCCGCGTGAAAGCGGGCAAAAATCCCAAGACCAAGTCATAGGCGTGCATATTACTTTACATATGCTGGGGTAGTGTATCATATTTTGCCCCGTCTGTAAAGAGAAAAAACATCCTGTGTCCGAAAATTTGCGGAGACAGGGAGCTGCGCAGAAAAGAAAAGCTATAACGCCAGAAATCTGGCCAGCACCCCGATGGTCAGAATCAGGAGCGCACCGCTGGCGCAGAAGTCCAAAAACAAGCCGACGGAGAGCCGTGAATTTTTCCGGCTGCGCTTCCGCCCGGACGGCCGGCTGCCGGAGACCGCCAGCGCGGGAGCGCAGGAAGACTGCGGCTCAATGCCCATATACCGGCGATATTCGGCCAGATCGATCACATTGCCCGTATGACGGATGAAGCTGGATGTGGTATAATAAATCGTCTGCATAATTACAACCCCCTGGAACTTACGTTCGAGGAAATTATATAACATATGTTCGATAAAAGTCAAGAGTTTTTTGGAACATTTTCATCTGTGTTTCGTCTTACAGGGTATCACAATAAGGAGGATATTTTTCCCATGAAAAGAATTGTTGCTTTTATGCTTACTCTTACGTTGCTGCTGGGTGCAGCGCTGCCGGCTGCCGCCGCCGACACTTCTGCGGACGAAAGGCTCAAAGCCGTCACCCTGAAAGTGAAGGAGACGCTGGGGCTGGACACTTCCGCCTATGACTCCTTCTACGGTGAGGTAAGTGAAAATGAACTTACCCCCGTCTGGTCTCTCAACTGGTCGGGAGAAGGCGGGTCCGTGTATGTGGAGGCCGACGAGGACGGAACGGTCCGCAGTTATTACTGGAACGATAATACGGACCAGTGGGGTAAAAACGACGCGGTGCCCTCTCTTCCTGCGGGAGCGTGGGAGGAAGCCCGCAAAGCCGCCGATCAGTTTATGAACAAGATTCTGGCAAACGGGGAGTCTGTCCGTTACAATAGCGACGAGGACACCACTACGCTGCGCACTAGTCAGTATTACTTCTCGGGAACCATTTTACTCAATAATCTGCCCTCTCCGCTTTCTTTTTCAATTTCCGTGAGGGCGAAGGACAATACGATAACTCATTTTTATCGGGATACTCTTTCCGGGTACATCGGCAAAGTGCCATCTGCCGTTCCTGCCGCAACCGAAGCGCAGGCCAAAGAACTGCTCCGCACCACCCTCTCTCTGCGGCTTGAATATGTGCTGAGCGGCGACTCCAAGACCGCCGTGCTGCGCTATCTGCCCGATCCCACCGACGAGTTTTATGTGGACGCTCAGACGGGTAAACTCGTCAACCTCACCGACCTTTATAACGAGGTGGAAAACGGCGGCTCGGGCAATAATTCGGGCAGAGGAGCCACGTCGGGGGCGACCGCCGACTCAGAGAAGGGCATCCTCACCGACGCCGAGGAGGAGGGCGCGGCCAAGCTGGCCGGGGCGCTGGACAAGAAGACCCTGGATACAAAGCTCCAGGCGATTACCGCTCTTGGACTCAAGAATTATACATTGGCTTCCGTTACCTACGCGGTGGATAGGGAGGACGGCACCGTATCCTGCTGCCTTCAGTACGCCAAGAAGACCGATGACGGAATCTGGCGCCGCTACGTGACTGTGGACGCCAAGACCGGCACAATGGTAAGTGTCTCCAGCTCTGCGCCTTGGAGCGAGAAGCTCTCCAAGACTGTGGACCTGACCGCCGCGCAGTCAGCCGCCGAGAGCTTCCTCAAGGCCTATTACGGCGGGGAATTTGCCGACACGGCTCTTTACGGCAGCCAGAATGCGGCCGATAACGGCTACTCGGTATCCCACAGCTTCCAGTATGCTCAGAAGGTGAACGGGTATTTTTACGCCGGTAATTATTTGAATATCGGCATCGATGCCACCGACGGCTCGGTCAGCGACTTCTCCCGTAATTTTGACCGCACCGTCACCTTTGACAGCGCCGACGGCATGATCTCCGCGGCCGCCGCTCTGGACGCCTGGCTCGGGACTTACAGCGTATCTTTGAGATATATTGCCGTTCCGGAAAAACTGGACCTTTCCGCTCCCGAGTGGAAGCCTTACATTGAAAGCGGTTATTCCTATCTCTATACCCTGAAGCTGGGCTACGGACTTGACCGGGAGGACAGCTACAGCGGCGTGGACGCCAAGAGCGGTGAGGCAGTAAAGAGTGAAAACGAATCTGAATCAAACGGCATTGCCTACAGTGATATTTCCGGAAGTTGGGTGAAGGGGCCGGCCGAGACGCTGGCAAAGTACGGCGTAGGCTGGCTGGGCGGGGCTATGAAACCCGGTGCCGTGCTGACCCAGTTTGATTTACTCTGCCTGCTGGTAAGCACTCAGGGCTATCTGTACGATCCTGCAAGCGGAGATGAGAACCAGAAGAATACCGTATATCAATACGCTTATTCCATGGGCCTCATCACCCGGTCCCAACGGGACGACGACCTGGTGATTACCCGCGGTGAGCTGGTAAAATGTATTTTAACTGCCGGAGGCTATGGTAACGCGGCGAAGCTGAAGGGCATCTGGCGCTGCGACTTTGCAGACGGGGCGGCTATCCCCGAAGAATACCTTTCTTACGCCGCGCTGGCCCAGGGGCTGGGGCTCGCTTCCGGCGTCGACGGCGGAAATTTCGCCGCCGGACGCACCGCTACCCGGGCGGAAGGACTGATGATGCTTTATCGATTTATGGATCAATAAAACACTATATGTATTGTCAGGAAACCTCGTTATTCATTTTATCAAGAAGAGGCTTCCAGTCAATCGCGCCATGTTCCGCCTCGAATTTTGAAATACGGTCTTTTATCATTTGCTCCAACTCTTTGTTCTTGGTTCGTCCTTCCGACTCCGCGATATAGCCCAGCTTGCAAAGCATAATCGGGCTGACACGAAGCGTGTAACGGGCTAAGTTGACCCTCATGCAGTCTATCCTCCTGCAATATAATCATTGACATAATAATAACGTCATAATATAATCCCATTTTGAAATGACGCAATTGTGACGCATAAAATGAGGTTAGAATATGGCGGATTATAAAAGACTGTATTACTCTTTGTTTAATCAGATTACGCAGGCCACCGAATATTTTGAGCAGACGCGGCGGAATCCGGAAGCGGTCCAGGTGCTCAGGCGCATTCAGGTGGAAGCCGAAGATCGCTTTCTTGACGACGAGGAAGAATCCGAGAAATTGGATTGTCTTCAGAAAAGCGATGAGCCGCAGCTGACCAATATCGTTTCTTTCCGTGAACGGAACAGACTCAGAAATTAACTGTAAGAAAAAACAGGCCGGAAACATGATTCGTTTCCGGCCTGTTTTTTGTATCTATTCCGCGTAAGCTTTATTCCCCTTAAGAGCCTTCATCCGGTTGGCGTGATCCAGAATCCGCTTGCGCAGCCTCAGATTCTTGGGCGTTACCTCCAGAAGCTCATCGTCGGCGAGGAACTCCAGGCATTGCTCCAGACTGAGGTTTCTGGGCGGAATCAGGCGAAGGGCTTCGTCGCTGCCCGAGGCGCGCATATTGGTCAGCTGCTTCTTCCGGCAGACGTTTACGGAGATATCTTCGCTCTTGGGGGTCTCGCCTACCACCATGCCGCCGTATACGGGAACGCCAGGCCCGATGAACAGGGCGCCCCGCTCCTGGGAGTTCCAGAGGCCGTAGGCTACCGATTCGCCGGTCTCGAAAGCTACCAGGCTTCCCGTGCTGCGACGGGTAAGCTCTCCTTTATAAGGAGCGTAGGAATCAAATACCGAGGCCATGATACCCTCGCCGTGGGTATCGGTTAAAAATTCGTTGCGGTAACCGAAAAGACCCCGGGTAGGGACTAAAAACTCCAGCTTCATACGGTTGCCCACAGGAGTCATTTCCACAATATCGCCCTTGCGGGATCCCAGCTTTTCAATGACTGCACCAACCGAATCGGAGGGAACGTCTACAACCAGACGCTCCATCGGCTCGCTCTTTTTACCGTCTAGCTCCTGGAAGAGGACGCGCGGAGGGGAGACCTGAAATTCGTAACCCTCCCGGCGCATGGTTTCGATGAGAATGGAAAAGTGCATTTCACCCCTGCCCGCCACATTTAAGGCGTCGGTGCTTTCGGTTTCGCTCACCCGGAGAGATACGTCCTTGAGGGTCTCCCGCATAAGCCGGTCGCGGAGGTTCCGGGAGGTGACGTATTTGCCTTCCCGACCGGCGAAAGGCGAGTCGTTTACCGAGAAGGTCATTTCCATCGTGGGAGCGGAAATTTTAACAAAGGGCAGAGGCTCCACCAGATCGGGGGAGCATATGGTGTCACCGATGGTAATGTCCCCAATGCCGCTCATGGCGATGATATTGCCCGCCGTGGCGGAAGTTACCGGGGTACGGGCGAGGCCGCTGAACTGATAGAGAGAGACCGCTTTGGCCCTCTTGCCGGGACCTTCCGGGTCGTGGTAGTTGCACACCATGATCTCCTGATTTTGCTTTACGGTACCCCGTTCGATGCGGCCAATGGCGATACGGCCAACAAATTCGTTGTAGTCAATGGCGGAAACAAGCATTTGGAGGGGGGCATCCGCTTCAGCCTGGGGAGCGGGAATATAGTCCAGAATGGTATCAAAGAGAGGCTTGAGATCCGTTCCGGTTTCGTCGGGAGAGAAGGACGCGGTGCCCTGACGGGCGGAGCAGAAGAGCATGGGGGAGTCCAGCTGCTCGGAAGTGGCGTCCAGATCCAGGAGAAGCTCCAAGATCTCGTCGATCACCTCGTGGATGCGCTGGTCGGGCCGGTCTATTTTGTTGACCACCACAATGACCCGGTGGCGCAGTTCCAAGGCCCTTGAGAGAACAAACCGGGTCTGGGGCATGGGGCCTTCGGCCGCATCCACCAGCAGTATGACGCCGTTCACCATTTTGAGGATGCGCTCCACCTCGCCGCCGAAGTCGGCGTGGCCCGGCGTGTCTACGATATTGATTTTAACGTCGCCGTACTGTACGGCGGTGTTTTTTGCCAAAATAGTAATGCCGCGTTCCCGTTCCAGATCCCCGGAGTCCATGACGCAATCCACGGTCGCCTGGTTTTCCCGAAACACACCGCTTTGTTTGAGCATCTGGTCGACCAGCGTTGTCTTTCCGTGGTCAACGTGGGCGATGATCGCCACGTTTCTTAAATGCATGTCCTGCAAAATTAGCACCTCTTAATTACGTTCGTCAGAGTAAAGTACAAACATACATTATATGATATTAAGGGAAAAAAGCAATGTTTTTTTGCGAAAGAGGCATGTGAGAAATGCCAAAGGATGAAGTTCCGGACAAACTGCCATTGACATTTTGAGCGTACGTATTATAATACCTTTATTAAATTGTCCGACGGACGTTTTTTTGTGCCACGGCGATTTAGCACCACAAAGTGTGAAAGTCTTTATGGAAATACGGAGGAACGAAAATGAAAAGGACTCTCAGATTACTGTCTCTGCTTCTGGCTCTTGCAATGATGCTCTCTGTCGCGGCGTGCAGCGGCTCCGGCTCCGCCGCAACTCCCTCGCCCTCCTCTTCGCCCTCGGCGTCCCCCTCTCCCGAAGCTAAGGTTTACAAGGTCGGCATTATTCAGATGATGGACCACGTGGCCCTGAACGGAGCCCGGGAAGGCTTTATTCAGGCTCTGGCCGACAAGGGCCTGGTGGACGGAAAGAACCTGCAAATCGATTATAAGGATGCCAACGCGGACGCAAATAACTACTCCACCATCGCCGACCAGTTCGTAATGGACAAGAAAGACCTGGTGCTGGCCATTGCCACCCCCGCCGCCCAGGCTATGGCCGCCAAGACCACTTCCATTCCCATCCTGGCCACTGCCGTGACCTCCTTTACCACAGCCGGTCTGGTGGACAGCGACGAGGTCCCCGGCGGAAACGTCTCCGGAACCACCGATATGAACCCCGTCGACAAGCAAATGGAACTTATGTTTACCCTTTGCCCCGACGTAAAGACCGTGGGCTTCCTCTATTGCTCCAGTGAAGATAACTCCCGCCTCCAGGTGGATATCGCAAAGAAATGGCTGGACGCCAAGGGAATTAAATATGTGGAGCGTACCGTCTCTAATCAAAACGAGGTGCAGCAGGCCACCCAGTCCATTGTAACCGAGTGCGACGCCATCTATCTCCCCACCGATAATATTTTTGCGGCTACCATGCCCATTGTCAATGAAATTACCGTTTCAGCGGGCATTCCGACCATCTGCGGTGAGGCCGGCATGGTGCAAAGCGGCGGTTTTGCCACGTTGGGCATCACTTACTACGGCATCGGCTATCAGGCTGGCCTGATGGCGGTGGATATCCTGGTGAACGGCGCTGATATTTCCAAGATGCCCGTCACCGGATCCAGCGAGTTTGAATACTGCATTAACAGCGATGTTGCCAAATCCCTTGGCATTACCATTCCCACAGACCTTCAGCAGTATGTGGTTACCCCGAGTCCGTCTAAATAAGAGGGTACTTCACCGGGCGTATTGCGGGCGAGCGGCATGCGGTTCCTGCCGCTCGCCCCTCAAGCAAAGGATGGCAGCTTATATTGCCATCCTTTGCTTGGGTATACGGGAAACGGCTCCCCGGCAAGGCCGTTTTGGAAGCTTGAATAAATGAGGAGATATTGTCATGTCAATCATTCTGGGCGCTATTTCCCTGGGCCTCTTATGGGCCGTCATGGTCATGGGCGTCTATATTACTTACCGCATCCTGGATGTGGCCGACCTGAGCGTGGAGGGGACCCTGCCCCTGGGCGCGGCTGTGGCGGCAAGGCTCATCACCGCGGGCGTAAACCCGTGGGTAGCTACCCTGGCGGCGCTCTTTTCCGGTCTCATGGGGGGCCTTATTACCGCCCAGCTGCACACAAGGCTCAAAATACCCGCGCTGCTCTCGGGAATTCTCACTATGCTTGCCATGTGGTCGGTGAACCTGCGGGTCATGGGCGGCGCCAACGGCCGCTCCAACACGCCGCTCCTGCGGGTGGACACGGTCTATACTGTCCTTCAGGAGAGCGGCCTTGATAAAACCAACGCCTCCCTGGTGCTGGGGTGTTCCATCGTCGTGATTGTGGCGGTGATTCTCTACTGGTTCTTTGGGACCGAGCTGGGCAGCGCGGTGCGTGCCACCGGCAATAACCCCAACATGGTGCGGGCACAGGGCATCAACACCAACAACATGATTATTCTGGGACTTATGATCTCCAATGGGCTTGTGGCCCTGGCAGGGGCGCTCATCGCCCAGTCCCAGGGCTTCGCGGACGTGACCATGGGCGTCGGCTCCATCGTGATCGGACTTGCCTCCCTCATTATCGGCGAAGTGATCTTCGGGACAAGGACTTTTAAAAACTCGCTCATTTCGATCATCCTGGGCGCGGTACTCTACCGCATGATCATAGCGGGAGTGCTGAAAATGGGCATGCATGCCAACGACCTGAAGCTCTTTACCGCCATCACGGTTGCAGTATGCCTGGCGCTGCCGCTCTTCAAGAGTTATCTCAACACCCTCAAAAAGTCTGCCAAGTCGCCGAAGGAGGGCCGCTGAGATGCTCAAGGTCAGCAATGTGCGCAAGGTCTTTAACCCAGGAACGGTAAACGAAAAGCTCGCTCTCACCGGAGTCTCTCTCCATCTGCTGGAAGGTGATTTCGTGACCATGATCGGCGGCAACGGCGCGGGCAAGTCCACCCTTCTAAACGCCGTAGCCGGCGTATACGGCGTGGACTCGGGCACAATCTTCATCGACGGCCACGATGTGACCAAGCTCCCGGAATACAGGCGCGCGGAGTATATTGGCCGCGTGTTCCAGGACCCCATGCTGGGGACCGCCGCCAACATGGGCATAGAGGAAAATCTGGCGCTGGCCCTGCGCCGGGGCAAGAGGCGGGGACTGAGCTGGGGCATCACCAACGCAGAGCGCGTGCAGTACAAGGAGGTTCTCAAAACCCTGGATCTGGGCCTGGAGGACCGGCTTACCTCCAAGGTGGGTCTGCTTTCGGGCGGCCAGCGGCAGGCGCTCACGCTCCTTATGGCCACGCTGAAAAAGCCAAAACTACTGCTGCTGGATGAGCACACAGCCGCGCTGGACCCCAAAACAGCCCAAAAGGTGCTGGAACTCTCCGACCGCATTGTGTCGGAAAACGGGCTCACGACCATGATGGTCACACACAACATGAGGGACGCCATAGCCCACGGCAACCGGCTTATCATGATGTACGAGGGCAATATCGTTCTGGATATTGCCGGGGAGGATAAGAAAAAATTGACGGTCCCGGATTTGCTGGCTCAATTCGAAAAGGTGAGCGGTTCCAACGAAGCGGACGACAAGATGCTGCTGTCATGATTAAAAGCCCCGGGCGCGAAACACGTCCGGGGCTTATTTTTATTTACAGATGAGGATGCCGGCGTAGGTGAGGATACTGTAAGTAAGAGCGGCGGCCTCCTCCCTAAGCGCGTTTTCCTTGGGTTCTATCGCGCTGACGGGGGAGAAAAGAAGGTTGACGGTGTTGCCGAAAGCGTTTTTCTGGCTCATGCCGAGAAGCCATACCGAGGATTCCGACCAGTCGTCAAAACGAAGCAGTGCGTCATCGGCCTTGGCGGCCGCGTCAGGGCCTGCGAGCTGGGACTGGTAGAACTTCAGATTGAGCCGAGAGGCCAGCCTTGCCATTACCGTGATAAGCTGTTCGTGATCCACCGCATCCAGAGGATGGAACAGGCCGTTTTCGTCACCCTTTACCAAGCCCTGGGTATAAAGCGCGTTAACATAGGGAGCATACCATGCGTCTGCGGAGACATCAGAAAATGCGGATTGACCGTCGTCGGTAAGCTTATAATTCATAGCCTGAGCCAGCAGAGCACAGAGCTCGGCCCGGGTAAGAGAGCTGTACGGGTGATACAGCCCGTCGCCGCAGCCCTTTAAAATGCTGTAAGTTTTCAATGTATTGATTTCGGCTGCAAAATTGGATTTGCTGACATCGACAAAAGACCGGGAGGCGTAGTCTGTGATCTTGGAGTTATTAGCCGCATCCGCCGGTGTTACGGAAACCCAGTTACCGTCTCCGTCACCCTGGGAAAGCTTCGCCTCCGGGGGAATGGCCTCCAGGAGCTCGGCGAAGGCGCCGCGATAATCCTCGGATGTCGCCGTATTCAGGTCGATATACCACTTCCAGCTGCCCAGAATGAGCCGCAGGCAACCGCTGTTTTCCAATTTGGGATCCGCACCGCAGAGGAGATAGGAGACATTGGCGGCATTTTCATCAGAGACCAGCAGATGGGGGATTACTCCAATCTGGTCGGCGGAACTCCCCTCGGGGGAGAAATAGCGGAAGGCGGTGATTTTCATCGCGTCCCCATCGGAAAAGAGATCGGGAGAAAACGTATCCTTGTCTAAAATGATTTGCGCTACGCCTTTACCGTAAGTACGCCCGCCGATGATAATCCCGTCCGTGTAGTCGCGGATCGCGGAGAGGAAGATTTCGGAAGCGCTGGCCGTCCAGCGGCTGGACAGAGCAATCACAGGCTGCAGGGTACGCGCATCATCGGAGGATACAAAGCGGTAATACTGTGACCGGTCTCTCATATAGACCATATCGCCCTTGCCCAGAAAGACGCCCAGAGAGTTGGTGGCGGCAGTTACGTCGCCGCCCAGGTTGCTGCGCAGATCGACCACCCAGTTGGTGGCATTGTCGCGGTATGTATCGACGCCGCTTGAAAAATAGCCGTAGGTTTCGTTTCCAAAGGTTCCGCAGTAGATATAGCCGATATGCCCATTCACTAAATCAGTGGTGGTTGCTGGAATAATGATTTCAGCGCGGGTCAGGGTAAAGTCCTTTTGGGTGCCGTCTGCCTTGCGAACCGTGATGGTGACCTGGGTTCCGGCATCGCCCTTGATGAGCGCCGAGCCAGTTTCCGCGTCGTAACCCGCTAAGCTCTGCCCGCCCGCGGCGGTAATCAGATCCCCGGATGCCAGGCCGGCTTCCTCGGCCGGAGAACCTTTAAAAACACCTGTGATCAGAAGTCCGCCGTCCGCGGAGACAAGGGAAACGCCGATCCCCACCGTTTTTCCGTCGGACATGGAAGCTTTAAAGGCCGCGTATTCCTCCACGTCCATGTACTTGGTGTAGGGGTCGCCCAGGGCGTCCAGCATCTCTTCGATGGTGGGGTTCTCCAATACAGACTGGGGGACCTCGTCCACGTAATATTCCGATAGGAGCTCCTTCGCCTGGTCCAGGGTCAGGGCTGAAGCGGATGTGAGCAGTAGCGTCAGTACAAGGAGCAGGGTCAAAATGCGGGCCGAGAATTTTTTCATGGCAAAGCCTCCCAAAGAAAAGCGGGCGGTGAACCGCCCGCTTTTCTTATTCTATCACGAAGAAACATGCCGCGCAATATTAGCGGTCGTTACTTAAAGAATAATAAATAATAACGGGGAATAAATGTCAGGATGGGTCCTCTCTCTCCGAGGACTTCTGACGGTACCAGACGTAAGACATAAGGGCAGGCAGGGCGGAAATCGCCGCCACGCCGAGCATGAGAATCACAAAATTCGCGGTCTCGGACAGGAACAGACCGCCCACGGTAAAGGCAAGCCCAAACCAGAAGAAGAGCCTGCCCCCCAGCCGGTTGCTGCGGTTCCAAACATCGGGATCGGAGAGCGTCCAGGGGGTTTTGATCCCCATAAAGAAATTGTTTTTGATTTTGGGTAAGATATTACCAATATATACGAAGAGAATACCGACGCAGATGGAAATGACCCGTCCCACGGAGAT
This sequence comes from Bacillota bacterium, assembly GCA_023459875.1. Classification (GTDB taxonomy): domain Bacteria; phylum Bacillota; class Clostridia; order Oscillospirales; family Oscillospiraceae; genus JAEWRY01. The sequence goes on along the minus strand of JAEWRY010000044.1, from coordinate 25,640 downwards.
GTGTCCAGGAGAAAGACTTTCCGAGAGAATAACCCCTGTCAGCACCAGCAAAAAGAGCAGCATAACGATCCGGAAGCCGTCGTAATAGTCCTGAAATTTAGCATAATTCTTCCGCCGGGGGTCGATCTTGGGCAGTATACCGAAGAGCACCGCCATTACCGGTGAGAGCCCGGCGACCATCCATATGGTGCTTTTTGAGCCGTAAGTCACCGTGCCATTTATATCCCAATGGGTGGGGATGCGGCCGGGCAAACGGCTATACAGGATTGCCACGGCCAAAAGGGGCAACAGCGCAAGCACCCAGGTTATAATAATGGTTCGATTATTTTTCATCAGAATTTTCTCCTTTCAACGAAGCCACCCAACCGATCAGTTCATCAAGAACTGAGGTATTGAGCTCATAATAAATGTATTTTCCCCGGTGATCGTCGCTTACCAGTTCTGCGTCCCGCAGTACCGACAGATGGTGAGAAATGGTGGCGCCCGTCATCTGGAACTGGGAGGCGATGTCTCCTGCGGTCTTGGCCTCTTCTTTCAGAAGATCCAAAATCGCCCTCCGGGTCGGATCGGACAAAGCTTTAAAAGACTGCTGAAAACTCATTGCATCACTTCCAATTGTCATTTAGATAAGTGTCTAAATGTAATATAGCACCGCAGTCCTAAAAAGTCAACCCCGCTGTCTGTCCCATTCATATATTATTTACATGAAAAGCTATTGACAATTGGAAAACGTGGTGGTACAGTATCGTTAGCACTCGTTGATATAGAGTGCTAACACTGGAGGTGAACCGGATGGATCTCAGCGAACGCAAGAGAAGAATTCTCCGCGCCGTCATTGAAAATTACATTCAAACCGCTGAACCGGTTGGTTCCAAGTCCCTCATGGAAACTCTGGATGTTTCCTCGGCCACCATCCGCAACGAAATGTCCGATCTGGAAGCGATGGGGCTTCTGGAGCAGCCGCACACCTCAGCCGGGCGCATCCCCTCTCCAAAGGGCTACCGGCTCTACGTCAACGAACTCATGGATCAGCACCGGCTTTCCCTGCAGGAGACCCAGCGCCTGAACCAGGCTCTTAATCTGAAGGTGCAGGAGCTTGACCGGGTGCTCTCCGCCGCAGGGCGGGTCATTTCGCAGCTGACCCGATATCCTGCCTTTGCCCTGGTATCCGGCGGCGAGCGGGTGACTATACGGAGATTCGACCTTCTCATGGTGGAACACAATGCGTTCATCATCGTGGTCATGACCGACAGCAACGTGGTGCGAAACCGCCTGATCAGGCTTCCCACCGACCTCTCGGAATCCCAGCTCCAGCTGCTCAACACGCTCCTGAACGCAACCTTCACCGGCCTTACCCTGGAAGAGATTACCCCTGAGCTTATGCGGGTGGCTTCTCACTCAGCGGGCGAGGCTTACGGCCTCATCAGCGTGGCCGTTTCCTTCGCCATGGAGGTACTGGAGGAGGTGGAGGACCGCAGGGTACACACCGCGGGTGTTGCCAGCCTCCTGACCCACCCCGAGTACCGCAGTCTGGAAAAAGCCCAGCCGCTCATGAATTACCTCTCGGAGGAATCCGACCCGGCCCGCTTTCCCAAGCCCCAGGACGATCCGCTCAATATTCTGATCGGACCGGAAAATGTGGCCGAAGCCCTCAAGGACTCCAGTGTGGTGGTGGCAAGCTACGACATCGGCGACGGAATGCGGGGCCTCATCGGCGTGGTAGGACCTACCCGGATGGATTACGCCAGCCTTTCCGCCCGTCTTTCCTACTTTGCGGAAGGACTCACAAGGCTCTTTGGCCGGGGCGAAATCCCGAAAAAGGGTGACGAATAATCAGTGAGGAGAACCGACAAAATGAATAAGAATCAGCAAGACCAGCATACGGAAGAACAGCCGAAGGACACCGCCGGGCAGCAGGCGAATCCTGCCGAGCAGACCGCCCAGCAGCCCCAGGAACCCGCAGTGGAGCCGCAGAGCCAAAGTGCCCCGGAGGAGAAAAACCCGCTTATGGAAGCGCTGGAGACCTTGAAAACGGCACTTTCCGAGCAGGAGGGTAAGTATCTGCGCCTGGCCGCGGAATATGATAATTTTCGAAAGCGCAGCCAAAAGGAGAAGGACAGCCTTTGGACGGACGCCCGGGCGGAGACCGCCGCCGCGTTTCTGCCGGTCTATGATAACCTTGAGCGGGCGCTTAAGCAGGAGACCGCCGACGAGGCTTACGCAAAAGGCGTGGAAATGACCATGAATCAGCTGAAATCGGTTCTGGAAAAGCTAGGTATGGTTGAAATCCCTGCTGTTGGCCAGAAATTCGATCCCGTGGTTCATAACGCCGTGATGCACGCCAAGGATGAAGCCCTGGGAGAAAATACGGTGGCCGAAGTATTCCAGACCGGTTTTAAGATGGGCGAGAAGATTATCCGATGCGCCATGGTCAAAGTTTCAAATTAAATAAGCCGACCCTTGCGGAGGGTGAAATCCACTAGAAACAAGAATGGGCTTCTTCCACCGCGATTATAAATAAACGATACGATCTATTCTAAATACAGGAGGACTATAAATTATGTCTAAAATCATTGGTATTGATTTGGGTACAACCAATTCCTGCGTTGCCGTCATGGAAGGCGGCGAAGCCGTCGTTATCCCCAACGCGGAAGGGAACCGCACCACCCCTTCCGTGGTGGCTTTTTCCAAGGACGGAGAGCGTATGGTAGGCCAGGTGGCCAAGCGTCAGGCGATTACCAACCCCGACCGCACCGTTTCTTCCATCAAGAGAGAAATGGGCACCGACCATAAAGTCACCATCGACGGAAAAAAGTATACGCCGCAGGAGATCTCCGCGATGATTCTTCAGAAGCTGAAGGCCGACGCGGAGGCCTATCTGGGCCAGACCGTCACTGAGGCGGTCATCACCGTTCCCGCTTACTTTACCGACGCTCAGCGCCAGGCTACCAAGGACGCGGGCCGGATCGCCGGTTTGGACGTCAAGCGCATCATCAACGAACCCACCGCAGCTGCGCTGGCTTACGGCGTGGATAAAGAATCCGACCAGAAGATCATGGTTTACGACCTGGGCGGCGGCACCTTCGACGTCTCCATCCTGGAGATCGGCGAAGGCGTGATCGAAGTCCTGGCCACCGCCGGCAACAACCGCCTGGGCGGCGACGATTTCGACAAATGTGTCATGGACTGGATGACCGCCGAGTTCAAGAAGGATACCGGCATCGACCTCTCCGGCGACAAGGTAGCCATGCAGCGTATCAAGGAGGCCGCCGAGAAAGCCAAGATCGAGCTCTCGGGCGTTACCACCTCCGCCATCAACCTGCCTTATATCACCGCCGACGCCACCGGCCCCAAGCACCTGGACCTTACCCTTTCCAGGGCGAAATTCAACGAACTGACCCACCATTTGGTAGAGGCCACCACGGGCCCCGTCCGTCAGGCCATGTCTGACGCCGGCCTCACCGGAGACCAGCTCAGCAAGGTCTTGCTGGTGGGCGGATCCTCCCGTACTCCCGCTGTTCAGGAAGTAGTAAAGAAACTGACCGGCAAAGAGGGCTTTAAGGGCATCAACCCCGACGAGTGCGTGGCCATCGGCGCCGCGCTTCAGGGCGGCGTGCTGGTGGGCGACGTGAAGGGTCTGCTGCTTCTGGACGTCACTCCTTTGTCCCTGGGCATCGAGACCATGGGCGGCGTGTGCACCAAGCTCATTGAGCGCAACACCACCATCCCCACCAAGAAGAGTCAGATTTTCACTACAGCCGCCGACAACCAGACCTCCGTGGAGGTCCACGTGCTGCAGGGCGAGAGAGAAATGGCGCAGTACAACAAGACCCTGGGCCGTTTCAATCTGGACGGCATCACCATGGCCAGGAGAGGCGTGCCTCAGATCGAAGTCACCTTCGATATCGACGCCAACGGCATCGTAAATGTTTCCGCCAAGGATCTTGGCACCAGCAAGGAGCAGCACATTACCATCACCTCCTCCACCAACATGTCCAAGGACCAAGTGGAAAAAGCAGTCCGAGAAGCCGAGCAGTTTGCATCCGAGGACAAGAAGCGCAAGGATGATGTGGATACCCGCAACCAGGCCGACCAGATGGTCTACCAGACCGAGAAGACGCTCGAGGACCTGAAGGGCAAGATCGATCCCAGCGACAAGAGCAGCGTCGAAAGCGCCCTTGCCCGCGTGAAGGACGCTCTGAAGGGCACCGATACTGAGGCGATCAAGTCTGCCACAGAAGCTCTCACCAAGGCGTTCTATGCGGTCTCCGAAAAGCTCTACGCTCAGCACGGCGGCCAGGCCGGCCCCGGCCCGGATATGGGCGGCGCCGGATATGCCGGCGGCGCTACCGGTGGTGATACCGGCTCCGCAGGCGGCGATCCCAATGTGGTGGACGCCGACTACCAGGTCGTGGACGATGACGGGCATAAATAAGAAGTGAACGGCGATTCACTAAGAGTGGATAATTAAGAGTGGATAGTGAATAGTGATGGGGTGGTGGCTGCGCATTCGCAGACGATTTTTGAATCGTTCGCCTTTGGCGGATACCATCACCAGCTATTCACTATCTGCTGTTCTCTTCACGAGAGGTGAAACATATGGCAGGTCAAAAACGAGATTATTATGAGGTCTTGGGCGTCTCCAAAGGGGCGACCGACAGCGAGCTGAAAAAAGCCTACCGCAAGCTTGCCAAGGAAAACCATCCCGATTTGAATCCGAACGACAAAGCGGCGGAAGCACGTTTTAAGGAAATCAGCGAGGCCTATGAGGTCCTTTCCGACAAAGATAAGCGCGCAAAGTACGACCAGTTCGGACACGCGGGCGTAGACCCCAGCTTTAACACGGAGGGCTTCGGCGGGTTCAGCGACCTTGGCGGCGTGGATCTTGGAGATATTTTCGGTTCCTTCTTCGGGGGTGGTTTCAGCGGCTTCGGCGGAGGCGGCAGTACACGCAACGGCCCCATGAAGGGGGACAATATGCGCGCTACGGTCACCATCTCCTTTGAAGAAGCCGCCTTTGGCTGCGAAAAGGAGATCACCGTTTCCCGTAGCGAGGCTTGTGACGAATGCAAGGGTTCCGGCTGTGCGCCTGGAACCACGGCCGAAATTTGCCCAAACTGCCGGGGATCCGGGCAGGTAAGGATTCAGCGGGGCGGCGGCGGATTTTCCTTTTCGACAAACGCTCCGTGCAGCAGATGCGGCGGCACGGGCAAGATCATCCATCAGCCCTGTAAGAGCTGCAGCGGCACGGGCAGCGTACGCAGACAGCGGAAAATTACTGTTACCATTCCCGCCGGGATTGACAACGGACAGGCGATTTCTCTGCGCGCCCAGGGAGGCTCCGGGAAAAACGGCGGACCCGCGGGCGATCTTATTATCGCGGTTACCGTTCGTCCCCATGCATTCCTCAGGCGCGAAGGCGCCGCAGTCCTGCTGGAGCAGCCGGTATCCTTCCTCCAGGCGACCCTGGGTACCGAGCTGGAGATTCCGACCATTGACGGCAAGGTGAAGTATACCCTCCCGGAGGGAACGCCGACGGGCACAACGTTCCGGCTGCGGGGCAAAGGCATCCCGGAGCTGAACGGCAGAGGCCGCGGCGATCAGTTTGTTACGATCAAGGTTATGGTGCCCACCAATCTGAACAATGAACAGAAGGAAGCGCTGCGCACCTTTGCCGTTTCCATGGGGGAGCAGGTGAAGGATCAGCCCAAGTCCTTTTTTGATAAAATGAAAAAAAATAATAAATAATACAATGAGGTCTCACCATCGGGTGAGACCTCATTGAAATACTCGGGCAGAATGGAATTCAGAACAGGTCCGCGCAGCGCTCTAAGCATCCTCTTTCCATGCGCTGCTCTGTTTGAACAGACTGAGAATATTGCCATCCAACTGCCCTTCTTGGGCCATGCCTTCCAGTATGGCAAGGGCTTCTTCGGTTGGCATCGGCGCCTTGTAGGGCCGATCCCGGGCGGTGAGAGCATCGAAAATATCCAGAATGGTCAGCAGACGCACTTCACGGGGCAGGCCGCCGGCGGTTTTGTGATTGGGGTATCCTTTCCCATTGAGAAATTCATGGTGGGAGGAGGCCCATTCGGGAACCTTGCCGTAATTGCGTGTAAATTTCATTTCACCCAGCATTCTGGCGGTCATACTGACATGGCTTTCAATGATCTCCCGTTCCGCGTCGGTGAGGGTTCCTTTACGGATTGAGAGGCTGTCATATTCTTCCGGGGTCAGCCAGGGGCGCGTCTCGCCCTTCTCGTTCACGTAAGTGCGGATCGCCAGCTCGTCGATGGCGGCAAGCGAATCGTCGGACAGACAGTCCGCATTGTTTATCTGATGGATGAGGGCGTCGGCCTCGTCAAGCGCGGCGGTGCGCCGGTCATATTCTTCCCGGTCAACAGATCCCTGAAGCAAGGATATTTTATTCATAAGACCGATGACGATGAAACGCTGCTCGATTCGGGGCAGCTTGGAGCCAAGCCGGCTCTCTTTATCCATGATCTCCTGGGGAATAGCCAGCTTGCCTACATCGTGGAGCCATATGCTCATGAGAAATTGGCGGCATTCCGCCTCGTCCATCCGCCACTCGTTTCCGGTAGCCTTCAGCCAATTTAGAAAACGCGTGCCATACTTCACCATATTCCGGGTATGATTGGCATTGTAAGGGGTGCGCGCGTCGATTGCGGTTGACATAACTCTAGCAAAGGAGTCAAGCGTTTCGATAATTTCGGCGCTGTAATTCATATTGGTCAGCCGGATAGCCGCCTGGGAAGCCAGCGAAAGGATGGCCTGATGGTCGGCGGGATCGAAGGGTACAGATTCTTTCGCTTCATTTTTCGCATTAATCAGCTGCAAAACGCCGATCACTTCGCCACAGTCGTCCTCCATGGGAATAACCAGCATGGAGGTCGTCCGATAACCGGTCGCCTCATCATAACTGCGGCGGTCTGAAAAATCAAATCTGGCGTCCTTATATACGTCAGGGACGTTAATCAGGGAGTGGTCCAGGACGGAGCGGGCGCAGACGTTTTCTGGGCGCAGAGTGACCGGCGGGAGATGGATGGCCGCGCCGTCCGCGCCTTTAAAACAGTTTATCGACTTGTTGATAATCATTTTAAACGACAACACATCGCCGTTTTTTATATAAAGTGTCCCACCGTCGCAGCCGGTGATGTCCATGGCTTCATTTAAAATAATACGCAGCAGACGATTGGGATTTTTTTCGCTGGACAGGGATATGCCGATATCCAGCATGCGGGCCATGCTGATTTTGCTCAAGAAAATGCTCCTCTCCAAGGCTTCTTTCACCCAGGGACAAATCCGGCTGCCGCCGTAAGCAGGATGACTGGCAGAGCAAAGCTGCCAAAAAGAAAGTATAACATAAGACCGACAAAAAGAAAAAGAAATATTTTAAATAGAATTATATTTTATATCTTTTCAGCAAAGTATTGAAAAAATTGTAAATTGATATGATAATGGGATCAACATAGGCAAGTGTTTTCGGGGGGGCACGATGAAAAAGCTGCTGTTCATTTACAATCCGCATGCCGGAAAAGAACGGATTCGCTCCTGGCTGTCCAGAATCCTGGACGCGTTTACTCAGGCCGGATATTTGACGACTACCTACCCCACACAGGGGCCGGGTGAAGCAACACAAATCACGGCCGCCATGGCCGACCGGTATGATCTTCTGGTCTGCTCAGGCGGAGATGGAACCCTGAACGAAGTGGTGGCCGGTCTCATGGAGGTACAAAATAAACCGCCTTTGGGGTATATTCCAGCCGGCAGCACCAATGATTTTTCCAGCAATCTGCATCTTCCAAAGGGAATGAAAAACGCGGCTGCCGCTGCGGCTTCCGGCATTCCCCGTCCCTGCGACATCGGACTTTTCAATGGCCGTGCTTTCATCTACATCGCGGCGTTCGGCGCCTTTACGGACGTGTCTTACGGAACGCCTCAGCAGTTTAAGAACATGTTCGGCCACGCGGCTTATGTGATGGAAAGCCTTGGCCGCCTTGCCAATCTGAAAAGCTATACGATTACCGCCGAATACGACGACGGCCTTCTGGAGGGCGAATTTCTTTTTGGAATGGTGAGCAACACCATTTCCGTAGGCGGCTTCAAAGGAATCCCTTCCTCTCTGGTCAGCCTGGACGACGGCCTCTTTGAGGTGTTGCTGGTGCGCCAGCCGACCAGCGCGGCTGAGTTTTATGAGATTTTACTGGCGCTTACCCTCCAGAAGCCTACCGTGGAAGGGCCGGTAATCGCATTCCGGACCTCGAAATTAAAGCTTACCTGCGGCGAAAACATTCCCTGGACGCTGGACGGCGAATACGGAGGGGACCCGGAGATTGCCGAAATTGAAAATTGCAAGCATGCCATTACCATCATCCACGGAAAGTAAAATTGATAAAGCGGCCCCCCGGAGTAATTCCGGGAGGCCGCATTTATTTTATCAATATGCTTCGATCAGACGGATCTTTCCGCCCTGATCCGGAGCCTTGTCATAATAGACGGTGAGATCGTTTGAGAATGCCAGGGCGGCGGCGAGACCGTCCTCCCCGGGAGAGAACCAAACATTGGAAGACTTATTATAGCATTGCACATCGTCGGAGATGGGATAGACGGCGGCGGAGGTGGAAAGAGTCATGTTCTTAGAGTCAAACGCGGCTCGGGTAAGTCCCCTCAGGTCTTTCAGCTCGACGCTGCCCGCGAGCTCGCCGTCGCCTCTGTAAGCCAGGCCGCCCGGGGTTCCGGTCGCGACGGACAAAATGCATTTCACGGCGGTGGTAACGGTTTCCGAACCACTGTCACTCGCGTACCGGACGGCGATCTTGGCGGGGTACTCCTTATCATAGAAGGAATCGTCGTCATCGTACTCGGTATAGCCGGGGGTAAAGACAAAATAACCGTATTGATAGCCGTCTCCTGTCACGTCGTTTAAAACGACGATACTGGGACGGTTGGCATAGTCATACCGCACGAAGAGGATCTTTCCGGCGGAGACGCTTGACAGGGCAATGTCGTCCAGGGAAATTTCGCTTAGTTTGCCTGCTCCTACGGTCTCAAAAATTCGGGCGTTACCCGCCAAGGCTTTGCTGCCCAGAGTCCCGGCCGCCACGTTAAGGGAACCGTGAGTGCTGTCTCCGGTCAGGGCGGAAAGGGTCAGGTAGCCCACCTTAGAGGAAGATACGCTGACGAGTCTCCCATCAAGCGATGCTGCGGTAGCGGAAATTTTTCCCGTGAGGACGATGTCGCTGCTGTCCAGGAGGGTTACGGAAGCCGAGGTGCCGCTCACCTGGGCGAGGCCTACGGCGGTTCCTCTCGCGGCGGAGGGGGATACCACGCCGGCAACCTGCCGGCCGGCTGTGAGCAGGATGGTGATGGAATCCCCGAGTTTAAACGACTGAAGGTCGGCTACAGCGGAGGAGAGGATGGGGAAGGATTTACCAAAGACGGTAATCGTGCTGGGCGCGGTGGTGTTGGGATAGGCGTTTTCAAAGAGCCCCGTGATTCGCAGGTCGGAAATATGGATAACCTTCGCGGCACTGTCATAAGTGGCGACGTCATACTGGGCAATATCAGATACGGAGGCGGTTATACCGTTTTTGTACATCTTATAACCGCCGGTTCCTCCGGCAAGGCTAGCAAAGGGATTTACAGTTCCGTTGGGTTTGTTTTTGGCAACGATTGCGCTCTCTGCCGTTGTGCCGTCGGAGACGAAAATATAGTCGATCGCGCCCGAACCGTTATAACAGAATACAAGGGAGGTACCCGTCTTCAGGGAAATCCAGGCCTTCTCGTAGGTGGTGGCTTCCCCGTCCTTCCAGACCACGGTGTCCAGGGAGACGGAAAGCTTGCTGCCTCCGGATACCGTTATATAGTCGGCATCAACAGCGCCGGCGACGCTGACCCATTTGAAGGCATCGGATTTCTGAGGACGAACGGCCAGCAGCTTTCCGTCCTTATCCAAAACCAATTTACCCCGGATGCCCGTCAGCTCGGCGGAAAATGTGGTGCGGTCGGTTACATAGGTATTAAGGGATGTTTTCACCGATCCCGTAGTGCCGTCGTCCGCGGTGGCGTCGGTATCCAAAATGACGGCGTTTGCGGTAACGCTGCCCCCCAGAACGGTAATATAAAGATTCTCGCTACCTTTAATCTTAGTGAAGATAAGGTTGGAGAAAAGCAGGGCGGCATTTGACCGGGTGAGGACTTCGTTTCCGCCAACGGTTAAGCCGTCGATAAGGCCGATCAGCTTGGCGTTGGAGAGATATCCGGAATACCAGGTCGCGCCGGCGCCCACGCTGCTGTCGGTGTAGCCCAGCATACGCATAAGAATGGTAACGGCCTCGGCATAGGTAATAGGTTTATCCGGCCAGAATTTCCCGTCACCGGAACCGCGCACCAGGGGTGAAGCATCCGTCGACGGGGCGGTAGCGGCGGCGTTCACATAGCCGAGGGCCCAATGGGAGGCGGTGACGTCGGGAAAGACCACGCGGTTTGCCTGGGCGGCGGCTTCGTCCCCCCGGTCAGAGGCGATGAGCGCCATTTTACAGAAGGAAGCACGGGTGAGGGAACCGCCCGGGTTAAACCGGCCTTCGGCCACTCCGCTCACGATTCCCAGGAGCCGGAGAATCTCGGCCGCCTCCGCAACCTTGGAGTCGCTGATATCCCCAAAAGGAACGGATGACGAATCCGAGCAGTACGCCGGGACCACCAGCAACCCTGCCAGGACAGCGACCACCAGAATGAGAGCGGTAAGTCGTTTTAGCTTCATAATTAACTCTCCTTGCGCATGAATTTGAGGAAGACTGCATTACTCTGAACGCAGGGCCTCCACGGGCTGAAGCCCGCTGGCTTTGATGGCGGGGTAAAGGCCGAAAATGACACCGATAGCGACCGAGATGAAGAAGGAGGCCACGGTAATGCCGGCTCCGGGCAGCATGATGATATCGAAGGAATTTTTACAGACGATGAGTGTCCCGACATAACCCACGATGATCCCGATGATACCGCCGATGAGGCAGATCATGGCGGCCTCGATCAGAAACTGGGTGATGATGCTCATGCGCTCGGCGCCGATCGCCTTGCGGATGCCGATCTCGCGGGTGCGCTCGGTGACCGTTACCAGCATGATGTTCATAATACCGATGCCGCCCACCAGCAGGGAGATGGCGGCGATTCCGCCCAAAAAGCGCTGCTGGAGCTCGTTTTGCTGGTTGGACTGCTGCTGCCAGGAGTTATCGCTGTATACATAGTAGTAGCCATTGTCGGGATCGATAAGCCCGGAGAGAAATCCGTCCAGCCGGGTGATTGCCTCGGTAGTAGCCTCGCTGCTCTTCGCCTTCACCACGTATTCGCTCATATCCATGCTGCCGTTGAGAAGTCGGTTCATGGTGTAGGGAACCAGAACGATGTTGTCCAGATAGGATATCATGTCCTTGGTTTGGGTGGTTGACTTGGAAGTAAAAACGCCGATGACGGTAAAGGGCGAGCCGTTGATGGTGATCTCCTGCCCCACGGGGTTGGCGTAGTTAAAAAGATAATCCTTGATTCCCGAGCCCAGAACGCATACCTGATTATACTCCTTGACATCGAGATAGGAGAGATCGCGCCCCTGGGCGATGGAGTAGTTGTTGCAAAGCGAGTACTGATCGCTGCCCATCACCACCTGCGGATAGATATTGTCCGGGTTGTCGGGCGTCAGGGTTTTAGCGTCAAATTTAATGTTGACGCTGTTCCAAAGCTGAAGGTTGGGGGTAACGCCCTCGACAAGGTCGTCCAACTGCAGGCAGTAGTTGTAAAGCGCGTCGGATATGCCCTGACTGTTCCAGCTGCTTGCAGAGACGTTTATTTTGTTGGTGCCGAGGCTCTCATAGTACTCTTTCATAATCTGGTTCTGACCCTTGGCGTAGGAGACCAGAATGATAACCGCCGCGAGGCCGATTACGATACCCAGCATGGTGAGCGCGGAGCGGCCTTTGTTGGCGGATATGGATTTTGCGGCCATTTTCAGTGCCTGTCTTATTTTCATAAGCCCACCTCCTCGCGGGTTCCGTCAGCGACGATCACTCCGTCGGAAATTCGCACGATCCGTTTCGCGGTGGAGGCGATGCCGGTGTCATGGGTGATCAGAATGACGGTGGTGCCCTCCTCGTTGAGCTTGTGGAGAATTTCCAGCACGTGGATGCCGGTTTTTGAGTCCAGGGCGCCGGTGGGTTCGTCGGCCATTATGATGGCGGGATGGGTGGCGATGGCTCTGGCAATGGCGACCCGCTGCTGCTGGCCGCCCGACATTTCCGTGGGACGGTGCGTGGCCCGGTCGGCCAGATTGACTCTGCCCAGAGCCTCCATGGAGCGGTCATACCGCTCTGTTCCCCCCAAGCCCTGATAAATAAGGGGTAGTTCCACGTTTTCCATGGCATTGAGCGAGGGGATAAGGTTAAACCCCTGAAAAATGAATCCAATCTGCTTATTCCTCACATGAGCAAGCTGCCGGTCGGAGAGCTCGGTCACGTCGGTGCCGTCCAGGGAGTACTCTCCATAGGTGGGAATATCCAGACAGCCCAGAAGATTCATAAGGGTGGACTTGCCCGACCCGGATTGTCCGATAATGGCTACGAACTCTCCCCGGTCGATGGAAAGACTGATTCCGTTTAAAGCGCGGACCTCGTTTTCGTAGCCTTCGTTATAGATTTTGTAGACATCCTTAATTTCAATCAGCATAGTCGGCTCTAACCCTTCCCCATTCCCATGCTGTCGGCCTGATCCTTATTATAATTGGTGAAGACCACGTCTCCATCGGTAAGCCCCTCGGTTATTTCAACGTTATAAGTATCGGAAAGGCCGGTTTTGACGGAAACCGCGTAGAATCCATCGGGAATTTCCACGCTGGAATCCAGTTTGACGGCGTTCTCGGGGGCGGAATCCTTCTTCAGGAAGACAACCGTAGCAGGTTCGCCGTTTTCATCGTTTACATAGCGCACGCACTGAATTGGGATAACGAGACAGTCGTCGGACTGGCTCGCTACAAAGGAATATGTAACATACATGCCGCTCATAAGCTGCCCGCTGGAGTTTTCCACCTTGACTACGGCGGGGAAGGTGGAAATTCCGCTCTGGCCGGTGCCCTGCTGGCCCACCGATTCCACCACGCCGGTGTAAATTGTGCCCCACTGATCCAGGTCCACCGACATGCCGGGTTTCACATAAGATACGTTGCGCTCGTCAATAGCAATTTCCACGGTCATAACCGAGGTATCCGATATGGTGATGGCGGTGTCGCCGCTCTTGACTTCCAGGCCGGGCGTGAGCGAGCAGGAGATTACGGTGCCCGAGATGGGAGCCACAGCGTTAAAATCGCTCAGGGCGTCCTCGGCACTCTTTAGATTCTCAGCCGCGGCGTCTACCTCTTTTTGCTTTTCCCGGATGGAGGCTGCGGTATCCAGATCGCCCATAACCAGGAGGACATCGCCGCTTTTCACGCCGGCGTAGTTGAGAAGGGATACCTGCTCCACGGGACCCGCTGCCTTGGTGGTGATGGTAATGGTGCGGTAGTAGGCCAGCTTAACTGATGAGTAGGGATAGATAGAGGCACCGGTACTGTCGGTGAGGACCGCTGAGGCGGTCATATCCGCAGTCAGGGTTCCCGGGTTATCCAGTACGATAACCGCTTCAAAAAGCACGGAGCCTTCGGGCGAGACTCTGCGCACCATATTAACCTCTTCCACCGTTCCCGTGAAGGAACTCATCACAGCGGGCACGGAGACTTCGGCCGTCTGGCCCACATAGATCTCTTTTTCATAAGCATAGCTGAAATAGACTGAGAGCTTCAGCCTGGTGTTGTCCACCAGCGTGGCGACCGTCGTGCCTTTGGATACGTCATCCCCCACCGTGAAACTGGCCACGTCCAGAAGCTGTCCGTCGAAGGGCGCCTTGACGGTAAGCTGGCTCAGTTCCTTATAGAGGTCGTCCAGTTCCTTCTGGCGGTTCATCAGGTTGGTTCGGGCGGTAACCACCTCATCCTCTGCGGTGGGGCTGGTAATCCGATAAAGAGGCTGGCCCTGGGTGACCATTTCGCCTGCGGACACAAAGACCTCCGCCACCGTGCCGCTGGAGCCTAGCGTAATGGTGGCCGAATCCTTGGCCTTTGTCATACCGGAGCCCTCAACCTTACTTTGAATGGAGGAACGGGTCGCGGTGTCGGTTAATATCTCGCCTTTTTTTTCGTCGCTTTTATTCAGAAACTTCCACAGCAAAAAACCGCCCACTGCCAGAGCGGCGACGACGATCACAGTGATGATATTACGGATTTTTCTTTTCTTGTGTTTTTTGGCCGGCGCTTTGGCCGGTGCCGGAGCCGGCGCTGCAGCCGGCGCTGCAGCCGGAGCTTGTTGTTCGGTCATGACGGATCCCCCTTTATATCACTTGGAATATTTTATCATTTCAGATAAAAAAGGTATTCACAAAGTGGTGACAAATTCTTAAAATATTTTAATATTTGGTGGAAAAAACAGATCATATATTTGACGTTTCCTGAAAGGAAAGGTTCCGTTTAAATAAAATTAAGAAAACGAAGAAAAATATGCCAGGATTTTTACAATTACATTACATAAGCGCAAACGCTATTGACTACAAAAGAGATAACGGCTATATTACACGTAAGGACGGTTTCCCGAGTTTGGATTTGTCGGCACGGTAACAGATCATACATATACTTTCTGCATCCGCACCGGAAAACAAACGGGACTGTTCAAAATTTTGAAGGAGGACCCTCTATGAGAAACCTCAAGAAGGCGCTTTGTCTGGCCCTGGCCTGCGTTATGCTTCTTGGCATGATGGTCATGACCACCGGCGCTGCCGATTTCACCGATAAGGATGAAATCGTCAACACTGAGGCCGTTGACACCCTTGTTGCTTTAAACATTATTAACGGCAAGGAAGACGGCAGCTATTTTGATCCCACCGGAATTGTCACCCGCGCTGAAATGTGCAAAATGATCTGTGTCGCCCTGAACGGCGGCAAGGACCCTCAGCTCGGAACAGTTTCCACCAGCTTCACCGACACCAACGGCACCTGGGCTGCAGGCTACATTGAGTACTGCTTTAACCTGGGCATCGTCGCCGGCCGCGGCGACGGCACCTTCGATCCTACCGGCACCGTGACCGGAACCGAAGCCGCCAAGATGCTGCTGGTCGCCCTTGGCTATAACGCCAAGAACGAAGGCTTCGTCGGCGATTCCTGGGCCATTGCCGTGAACGTCCGCGCCAACCAGAAGGACCTCTATGATGAACTTGACAATCTCAACCCCTCCAGCGGACTTTCCCGCGACAACGCCGCTCAGATGGTTTACAATGCCATCACCGCCGTGATGGTTGAGTACAATTACCAGCTTACCACGGTTAACGGCACACTGACCACCGTTGCGGTCGTCAAGGATCTGACCTCCGACGATACCATCCTCGCTAAGAAGTTTGACATGGATACCGCTTATGGCACCATGGACAGCTTTACTTTTGACGACACCAAGAGCGAATGGACCTACAGCCTCACCGTAGCTTCCGGAACTCTGGGCGACACTACCCCGACCGCTAAGGTCAATTATACCGATCTGTTTGGCAGATCCGTAAAGATCCTGTCCAAGACCACCTCCTCCAAGACCACTGTTTACGGCATCTTTGCCGACGACAGCAAGGTGCTTGCCACCACCACCCTGGGCGGCCTCACCATCACCTCCGGCGTAACCGATTCCTTCAAGGTCGGCAGCACCGTTTACAAGATGGACTCCGGCGCCCTGTCCTCCACTAACGTGTATGCCTTCGGCGAAGGCTCCGTCCTCTGCAATCTCGGCAACTTCACCACCGTAGAGAAGCCCTACTCCGTCAGGCTGATCGACGACGACAACGACGGCAAGGTCGACTTTGCCATTGCTGTTCCCTTCACTGTTGAGAAGGTCACCTACGTTGGCAGCACCACCTTCACCACCAACACCGGCTCCGTCACCACCGAAGACGTTAACGTCTACACCGGCCTGGCGAAGAACGACTATGTCATGGTTGTGAACGGCGACTACACCGCCGACGCAAAGACCACCTATACCAAGATCGAGCTCCTCTCCGGCGAAGTCACCTCCACGAAGGATTCCGGCGCCACCTTCAAGCTGAATGGCACCTACTACAAGCTCGCCGACTCCTCCGCTGCCCTTTCCATGCCCTCCGCCGCGGTTGCCGGCACCGAGTATGAGAAGATCGCGGTCGTGAACGGCTACGCCTTCAACATGGTTGCCACCACGTCCTCCACCGTGTCCGATTACGCCGTGGTCGTAGCCGCAACCGATACCGTCGGTCTGACCGGGCCCCAGGTGAAGCTGCTCTTCACCGACGGCACCAAGAAGATCGTCGACGCGGACAAAGATTATAGCGATTATGTCGACCAGCTGGTCACCTACAAAGTGAATAGCGACGACGAGTACGAGCTGACTCTGGCCAACGAAGATGTTGCCGCGGCCAACACCGGCTTCGACGTGGTCGTGGCTGCCCCCGACGGCAGCGACGCGAATACCACCGGCATCTCCGCTTCCTACGCCTATGCCAAGAGCAGCGAATCCACCATCGGTGATAACTACATTGCCTCCGACGCCATTGTCTTCATCAAGGGTACTTCCTGGAAGGTAGTCAGCGGCGCCACTCTGGCCAAGTCCAGCACCTCCGCCATCTCCGCGGTGTACAACGCTTACGCGGACAGCAACTCCTCCACCGGCCTTGACACTGTCAAGCTGGCCTGCGTAGCCGGCACCACCGTCTCCGGCGACACCAGCTACGGCTATGTGACCGCGGCTCCCGAGATCGTGAAGAACAGCGACGGAAAACTGGTTTACAGCGTCACCTTCTTCGACGGCTCCAGCATGGTTACCGCCAACACCGCCGATACCGCTTCCGCTTTGGATACGGCTCTGGCGACCGATGTGGCCAAGAACACCGTCATCACCTTCACCTATGACGGTTCCGATCTGAAGATCACCAACTGCGTCTCCCTGTCCGCCGCCAATGTCGGCGCAGTGACCGCCCTGTCCAGCGACAAGATTAAGTTCGCCTATAACGACATCACCGAGGACATCGACAACGACGGAACGAACGAAGCTGTCATCAGCAAGGCCGCTTTGACCTCCCTGTGCAGCATTACCGACGACACCATCGTGATGTTCATCGACCGCGCCAACGCCAAGGGCATCGACGGCGCCGACACCCAGCTTGCCACCAAGACTGCGGACGGCAACTACATTGCCAACTGCTACTACGTCCTCTCCGGCACCGACGTCACCCTGCTGATCGTTGATGTTCAGAACGACATTCTGGATGTTGAATAATCCCTGACTCATTGCCAAACCTTTCTAAGTAAGGATTGCCCCCCGGATTCGTTCCGGGGGGCGTCTTTTTGCCTATAAACAGTGTTATATCAAATGGTTTTATTTTGGACAGGCAAAAGGGACAGGAAATCCGCATATCCATCTCTGAGGAGGTGATGGGAGTGTCGATGCTGCTGAGAAAAGAAAAGGTCAGGGAAGCGCTCATCGGGATCATGCTGCTGTTGGGAGCGGCAGCTCTCCTGCGCTTTCCCCAAGAGAGCATAAAAGCGGCAAAAGATGGTCTTGCCCTGTGTGGAAATGTAATTATCCCTTCCCTGTTTCCTTTTTTTATTCTGTCCTCAATGGTAGTTGAGCTGGGGCTTGCGGGACATTTGGGAAGGGCGCTGGAGGGCCTTATGCGGCCTCTCTTCCGTGTGAGCGGGGCCTGTGTTTCTGCCGTAGTGCTGGGTTTTATAGGAGGCTATCCTGTCGGCGCGAGAACGGCTATTTCTCTCTATGAGAACGGATACTGCACCAAGACGGAGGCGGAACGGCTGCTGGCCTTCTGCAACAACTCCGGCCCGGCCTTTATTTTAGGGGTGGTTGGAGCCGGGATCTTTACCAGCGGAAAAATAGGCGTAATATTATATCTCATCCATGCCCTGTCGTCTCTTTTTGTCGGACTCATTTTCCGCCATTACGGACGGAATAAGGAAAAAGAAGAAAAGAAACGCATGAAACCGCGTTTTGAGACCAAACGGTTTTCTCAGGCACTGACCGATTCCGTAGGCGGGGCGCTAAACTCAATGCTCAATATCTGCGCCTTTGTGGTTTTTTTCACCGTGGTGATCCGAATGCTCTTCCGCTCGGGCTTCCTTCCCGCTCTTGCCCGGCTCATTGGAGCAATTTTCGGTCCTCTGGGTTTTTCCCAGATTTGGGCGGAGCGCCTGCTCACGGGCGCCATCGAGATTTCTTCCGGAGTCTGGACTCTGGCTGGCAGCGGTGCGCTGGCGGGCCGGCTCTCCATGGCCGCCTTCATGCTGGGCTGGGCGGGAGTTTCAGTCCATTGCCAGGTGCTCACCTTTCTAGGGAACAGCGGACTTTCCGCACGTACTTATTTCCTGGGAAAATTAATCCATGGAGCGCTGGCGGCCCTGCTCACCGCTGTGTTCTTTTATTTCTTCCCGCTGAAGGTCCCGGCTTCCGCTTATCTGGTCGAACAGGTGGAGGGAATCGCGCAGATGCAGTTCGGAAGCGCGCTTACGATATCTGTGGCGTGCGCGTGGACGACGGGAGTGGGCTTTGTACTCGCAACTTATCTTGCGCTTAGAAAAACAGCTGGCAGAAGGCGCCGTTATCATGTATAATAAGGCGTGGAAACAAACCACTAAGGAAGGATGAGCCATATGCTGTTCCACAAAAAAATTGAGCCGCGATGCGGCTATTGTGCTAAAGGCACGCCATTGGAAGAAGACACGGTGGCCTGTATGAAAAAAGGAATTGTTTCTTCCGGCTCCTCCTGCCGATCCTTTCGTTACGACCCGCTCAAGCGGGTACCCCCACGGCCGATTGCTCCGGATTTCAGCAAACTAGAAGAGAAGGACTTCAGCCTATAAAAATCAGGTCCTGCGCGGTTTTTACCGCGCAGGACCTTTTGTTTATTCGCTTTGGGAGTAACGGGATAAGAACTGCCGGGTACGCTCCTCCCTAGGGTTATCGATTACCTCCCTGGCCCTGCCTTCCTCCACAATCACACCGCCGTCCATAAAAATGACTCTGTCGGCCACGTCCCGGGCAAAAGCCATCTCGTGGGTGACGATGATCATGGTTGTGTTCTTTTCCGCAAGGGAGCGGATGACCTTGAGCACCTCGCCGGTAAGCTCTGGATCCAGGGCGGAGGTCGGCTCGTCGAAGCAGAGAATATCGGGGGAAAGGGCCAGCGCCCGGGCGATAGCCACCCGCTGCTGCTGGCCGCCGGATAACTGATGGGGGTAAAGATTCATTTTGTCCGAAAGTCCCATCTGGGCGAGGAGCCGGACTGCCGAAGCGCGGATGTCCTCATGGACGGTTCTGTCCCTGTACTCCGACTTTTCCCTGGCCAGAAGCTCACCGGCCAGCATGACGTTTTTAAGCGCGGTATATTGGGGAAAGAGATTAAAGGACTGAAACACCAGACCGAAATGGAGCCGCTTTTTCCGAATCTGCCGTTCCTGCTGAGTAGCGGGATCGGCCGCGTCGAAGAGCAGCTCGCCGGATACGGAAATGCGTCCGCCGTCGGGGGTTTCCAGAAAATTGAGACAGCGGAGGAGAGTAGTTTTTCCGGATCCGGAGGAACCGATGATAGCCAGAGACTCCCCCATATCCAAAGAAAAGCTGATATCTTTGAGAACCTCGGTTGCCCCGAAGCTCTTATGTATTCTGTTAACATCAAGAATCGCCATATTACCCCTCCTATACCCTGAAATAGTCCAGTTTCTTTTCCGCGAAGTTTAAAAGAAGGGTCAATACGCCGCAGAAAACCAGGAAGAAAACGGCAGTGGAGAAGAGCGGCCAGATGAGTCCCTTGGTGGCGAATTCCTTGGCCATCATAATGATCTCTTTGATTGCAATGATGTTAGCAAGCGCCGTATCCTTGATCAGCGTCATAATCTCGTTGCCCATGGGGGGAATGATTCGTTTAATCACCTGAAGCAGGGTGACGCGGAAGAAAATCTGGCTTTTCGTCATGCCCAGCACCTGACCGGCCTCATACTGTCCGCGCGGAATACCCTCGATGCCGCCCCGGTAAATCTCTGAAAAATAGCAGGCGTAGTTGATGACGAAGGCGATGATGGCCGCGGGAATTCTGGGCAGGGCGGTTCCGATTCCCAGGAGGCCGGGCCCGTAAAAAATCACAATGATCTGGAGCATCAGCGGTGTGCCGCGGATACACCAGACGAAGGTCTTCACCAGCCAGCGCAGGGGAGCCAGTCGGCTCATGGAACCGAAGGCAACGATAAGTCCCAGCGGCAGTGCGAAGGCCAGCGTAACAAAAAAGATTGTGCAGTTGATGCCGAAGGTGTTGGTTAGGCTTGAAAAAATGAATGAAGGGTTCATAGGGAACCTTCTTTACGTAAGGATGGGTCAGGGAAGTTTCCTTCCCTGACCCCAATTAACGGGTTTCGTGGCAGAAAGGGTTACTCAGCCAGGCTCAGACCGTACTTCTTGGCAAGGGCGCCCAAAGTGCCGTCGGCGACGAGCCCCGCCATAATTTCGTTGACCTTGGTGCAAAGGGTGCTGTCCTTGCGGAAGCCGATGCCATACTCCTCCACAGAGAGCTCCACGCCGCTGATCATCTGCAGGTCGGCGTAGTCGGTGCCCGCGCCGACCATACTTTTGGCAAGGGTCCAGTCAAGCACGGCGGCGTCGGAAGTGCCGGCCTTGACTTCCATCAGCGCGTCGGTTTGCTTGGAAACAGAGACATACTTCGCCTTGGAGAGGTCCGCGTCGCTCTTGATGACGTTCTCGCCCGCGGAACCGGCCTCGGCCACAAGGTTCGCGCCGGTCAGGGAGGCGGTGGAAGTATACTTGGCGGCGTCCTTGGAGCGGATCACGACCACCTGCATGTTTTTCACATAAGGATCGGAAATAGCGATATTCTGCTTGAGCTCGTCGGTGATGGTCATGCCGTTCCAGATGCAGTCGATGCTCTTGGCGTCCAGCTCAATGACCTTGGTATCCCAGTTAATCTCCACGAACTCGGCCTTGACGCCCAGCTTCGCGCAGACAGCCTCGGCAAACTCGGTGTCGAAGCCGGTGAACTTGCCGTCTTTATCCGTATAGTTCATGGGCTCGTAAACGGTGTATCCGATGAGCAGCTTGCCGTTTTTAAGAATGTAGGACAAATCGTCGTCGGCAGCGGGGGTGGCCGTGGGCGTGGAGGTGGGAGTTGCGGTAGGTGTGGGAGTGGCGGAAGAGGTGCCGCCGGAGCAGGCGGCCAGAGAGAAAATCAGCGTCAGCGCCAGCAAAAGAGCGGTCCATTTTTTTGCGTTCATGTATGGTTCCTCCGTAAATTTAATACTATGTCCGTCTGTGGAACACTTTAATATATTATCATACTAGAGCGCTAATGTGAAGAACCAATTTTAATTTCAGGGAATAAAATTTAAGACCGGGGCGGAAAGTATTTCCGCCCCGGTCTATTTCAGGGATGTTTCCCTTACTTCATGCCATTCTCGTAAGCCTGGATCATCTTCTTAGACGTGTGACCCGAACGACTCCTAAAATTAGCAAGGTATTTTGAAGTTGTTTCTCCGGTAAAAATCCTAATCTCCAGCTTTAGCGCTCCATCCTCCGGGGTTATAAAAATCTTGTCTATATATTTGTCCACGAACTCCTTCCCAATGATACCTTCTGATGCGTCCCTTTTTGCTTCCTGCAGAACTCGGCGGATAGTATCTATATGTTTTTTGAAGTCCGATGCAGAATTTTGCTGAGATTCCAACTCCGTAAGTTCCTGTTCCGCATTCTCAATTTCTTCTGTACACTGTTTGTTTAAGACTAGAAATTCCTTATCGGACAGGTCGCCCATGGCATTATATCCGAGCAGCTTGCTCTTTTTCCTAGTGGCTGTTTCAATAATTTTTTGCTGGACGGCAATACGTTTCGGTAATTCTCCATCCTCATCCAGGGATTTATACATACGGATGTATTCTTCTATAAGGGAATCGGCGTCCGCTTCGGTTTCTTTAAATACCTCAAAGAGCAGCGGCTTGATCTCCTCCTCATAAACAGCAAAGGAGTCACAGGAGTCGCTACCGTTATTAATCTTGCCGCTGCAGACCCACTTGCTGTTTTTATTACCGCTCTTATCTTTGGATTCCCTGCGGTAGTAGGGAACACCGCAGTGGGTACAGAACAGTTTCCCTGTAAGCAGATTATCATGGTTGCAGATGCCCTGCCGTGCCTTCACATCCTCGCTGCGCTTCAGCAATACCGTATTGGCCTTATCCCATAGCTCTTCGGACACAATAGCGGGAACAATTTCTCCGGTTTCATCCTTGAACATCACCCATTCCTCTGGGGGAAGGAATTTTTGCTTCTTGGTGAACATGTCGAGAACCTTTACTTTGTTACCCACATAATACCCCTTGTATTTTGGATTTGAAATAATCCCGGCCATGGTTGAATGAGCGATTTTTCTCCCGTTATGGTTGCGGTATCCTCTATTCCAGAACAGCGTTTCAATCTCCTTCATGCTGTACCGATTGGTGGCGTAGAGTTCAAAAAGCTCCCGAACCATCGGGGCCTCGCTTTCATCCACTGCCAGCCGCCTATCCTGCTTCACATAGCCGAAAATACGGCTGTTGCCCAAGACCACGCTTTTTTTTATTGCCTGTTGATGGCCAAATTTTATTCTGGAAGATAATTTTCGCAGCTCATCCTGAGCGATACCAGACATGATCGTCAGGCGCAGCTCGGAATCCTCGTCCAGAGTATTGATGTTGTCGTTTTGGAAGAATACCCCCACGCCAGCCGATAGCAACTCGCGGGTATAGGAGATGGAATCCAACGTATTACGTGCAAAACGACTGATCTCCTTTGTAATGATCATATCAAATTTACCGCTTTTTCCATCGTTCACCATCTGGTGAAAGTTCTCACGTTTTTTTGTGGAGATTCCCGATAACCCCTCGTCGATGTAACCGTCCACAAAAGCCCAATTGGCATTCTTGCGGATTAATTCTTCATAGTAAGAAATCTGGTTGCCCAATGAATTTAGCTGCTCGTCGCTCTCACTTGACACGCGGGCATAAAACGTAACCCGCAGTGGGATGTCGTAAATTGTTTTTGTTTTAAGCTGCTGGCGGACTATATGTATATCCATACGCGGCCTCCGAATTTCGTAATATCATTATTATCATACCACAATAAAATAAAATTGCAACATTATGTGAGCGAGGGGTGAACGGAAATTCCGTTCACCCCTCCGTTTAGCCTTTGCTGGATTTTGGAGAGAAAGCAGGCCTGCGGTTTTCAATCAATATGGACATCCGGGTACATTCACGCTCGGTGATGATGCCCTTCTCGAACAGTACCACGTTAAAGTAACCCAGCCACAATTCCTCTGTCATTCGCATTTTTTCTTCCCTGGCAGGCACAGCCCCTCCCCCTTTCTTAATCTTAATCTTTAGCTCAGACCGTCTACTCATCAGTATCTCCAGCGCCGTTTATTCTATAACGGCCATAAGTTCAGCGTGTATGCTAAATTCCTTTATAAGGTGCTGCCAAAAGACAACTCACCGCGTGTCGATCTGGACGACAAGGTTTTGATGGAGTATTACCGGCTCTAAAAGGACTTTTCGGGCTCCATCAGCCTGTCCGGCACCGAGGGAGGTTTTGCTCCGATCAAAGGCGAAGCCGGAGCAAAAAAGCAGAAAAAGGATACACTCACGCAGATCATCGAAAAAATCAACGAGAAGTTCGGCACCCAGTTTACCGAAATGGACAAGGTCTGGCACAGATGGAAAGCGACTTTGCCAATGATGAAAAATGGGTCAACTATGCACAGAGCAACGATGAAAACACCTTCCGACTGCTGTTTGAGAAGGGCTTCATGGAGAAAGCCGCCCTGCGGTATGAACAAAACGGCGCCTTTTTTATCCGTGTGTTCAAGGACGCCGACTTCATGCAATTTATGATGGATTTGATGCGTTCAGATGTCAATAAGAAGCTGCGGAAGAAAAAGCCGATAAATAGGGAAAACAATTGACAATAGAAGCCCTCATCTGCGTAATGGCAGATGAGGGCATTTTTAAGGAATCCAGTCCGGCTTGACGTTTGCCGGAACAAAGAGCCCAAGTTTTTTACCTTAAATAATATTGCGCTTTCGCTTCTTCTGTGGAGCAAGGCAATCTCGCTCATCCCAATTCCGGTTTCGTACTCGTCTTTGAGCTGCGTCTCCTCCTCTTCTGTCCAGTGCTTCAGCCGTTCTACAACTAACCCCGGCGTTTTCCGCAGCGCCTGAATTTCACTACAAGTAAACATTATCGCACCCCCAGGCCGGCAGTCTGAGTTATGTACTCAATAACCGCTTGCTTTGGAACGCGCCATACTCAGCCGTTGCGGTAACCTTTGAGCTTTCCGCCCAGCAAAAGCTCATAGACACCGTTACGGCCCATGACCAGCATTTCCGCTACTTCTTCAACTTTCAGCACATCCTGATATTCTTGGAACATCCTTTTCTCCTCCTTAAGTATGGATTTACTGAAATGTTAGAATGGTAGTAAAAAAATACTGACGGTTTTTGGGGATATTCACGGTAAAATTATAAACTTCCAGACACCGGCATGCACTCGGATGAACTTAGAATGACTGCTGCATCAGCTGGTCGATGTATTTTTTCAAACGGAAAAAGTCATCCCAGCCTTCCGCGTACGTCAAGCCGTCAACAAAACTGACAGTGTTGAATACAAAGTGAATATGGATTTGGGGTTAGTCTTGATGAACGCCAAAGATAATTTGGTATCGTCCAGAATAATATCGTGCGATCTGATATGCAAGGACAAGCGCGTCATATGCTGATACACACTCTTCATCTGCAAATGAAACTATAAAATGCCTAATCTGACGGCCACCCATTTTATCATGAACCTTTTTCACCAGATACATCTCATAGGCAGCGCCCCATACGACGATCCCTATCCCTCCAATAAAATCAAAAGGAGTCTTTTCAGGCTTAATAGCATAATCAACCATGTGTTCCAAGGACCCAGATTCAGAATAATCATCATTTATAAACTTAAGTATCGGCATAACTTTTTTACCTCCTTGTTTATCTCTTCATCATCGGGGTACATACTCTGAATGCGACAAAGGCCGGAAACGAAGGCCTTAGCAGCCTCATCGTGAAGGGGAGAACCAAGCTCTCTGCTATGAAATAAATCACGTAAAAATTCACTGGTTGTCATACCTAAAGTTTTTGCTTCTTCTTCCAAGTTATCGTGGTCTTCTTGATTAAATCTTACCTGAATTTTGTATTCTTTTTTCATATTAATTCCTCACTTTTCTATTAACATATATATATAAATAATATATATATTGCAAAGAAATATTATAATATAGTATAAAATAGCTGTTGATATAGTGTAGAAATAAAAATAAAGGTCATAAAAGCGTAAGAGTGTTTTCGTTAAAATGAAAATGCAGCAAAAGAGCGCGAAAAGTGCAGCACCCTGGCGGGCGTAAAAAGAGCCAAAATCAGCACCGAAACAAATATGCTATCCTTTCAGTGGGTACGAAACCACAAAA
>JAEWRY010000043.1 GCA_023459875.1 Bacillota bacterium | reverse complement strand
CCATCAGCCGGGATTTGGACGAAATGCTCAGCGCCATCAGCCAGTGGATGCCCCTATATATGAGCGGACTGATCGAGCCGTATTTTTACCCCAAAAAGCGGGACGGTGTTTTCAAACAGACGTTGTTCATCGCGCCGGAGACGGCGGCAGTCGTTTCCAATTCTATCGGCCACCAGCTTTCTCTTGCCGCCAACGTCCTTTACCGTGACCGCGCCGCAGTGGCGCCTTTCGCGGAGGAATTCCAGCAGTACCTGCGCCTGTGCCGCCCGCTGATGCAGATTTTTACCGCGCGGGAGCGGGAAGCCTGTTATGCCACGCTGGCAGAGTTTGAAAAGGAAGAAGCGGATACGCTGATCAAAACCGAATCGCTTTCCCATCTGACCCTTCCTGAGACTCTGTTGGAACCTATGCTCAGAAGAGTCGGCCTCGACGAGAAACTGACCCTTTCTATCCATGAAGCACGTCACAAGAGGTTTCTGGAGCGCTTGAGCTCAAGCCGCGTTGATGAGCTCATATCACTTCCGGATGTCAATACGGTAAAAAGCGGCAGCGTCAAGGTGTCTATGTCGGACATGCTGAGTGGCGGAGCCGTGTATTACACGCCGGAGGAATTCGCCGCCCATCTGGCGCACATTATTGATTTTTTGCGTTCCTATAAAAACTATCGCGTCCACATAATAGACAGGCTGACGGAGGCTCGGTACATGGTCTACGCACGGGAGGAGCTGGGCGTCATCGTGGCAAAGACCTCCCAGCTACCGGTGGTTCTTGCCATGAGCGAGGGCAACATGACCGCCGCGTTTTGGGATTTTCTGAAAGGTATGGTTGGCGAAAGGGCTTATACGGCAGCGGATAAAGAAGAAGCAATCAACCTCCTCGGGAATTATCTGCAAAAGCTCAGAGCCGAAATCTGAGAACAGCGGCTGGGGATTAGAACGCTCATTTTCGGCTCGTTCTAATCCCCAGCCGTTGTTGAGCCGTGCTTTGCGTTCACGCGGCCCGGTTGATCTTGCGCACCTTGGGCTGAATCCTCTGCTCATACTCGAAGCCGCTTCTGAAAATAATCAGCAGCCTGTCGGTGCCGATGACCTTGATGGTGTCGATGAGCTGGCGGACGAGGCTGTCGTTGTACTCTATATCGTCCTCCGGCTCGGCTTCAAGCGCGCGGGTCATCTCCGCGACTTTAGTGTCCACGCTTTTCTCGGCGGCGCAGGCTTCACGGTATTGTCCCAGGCGCTCATGGAGGGCCTTGATTTCGTCGGACATGGTTTTCAGCCGGGCCACGTTGTCCGCCACAGTGCCGCTGTCGGTGCTCTCGGCAATCAGGGCCATGGTCGCGGCCTTGAGTTCTTCGATGCGGCTTTCCAGCTCGGCGACATCCAGGTAATCGCTTTTTTCCTCCCGTAGTGTCCTTTCCACATGCGCCATAAACATGGGAATCATCTCACGACGGCTCTTTCGGGTGGCGGCGATGGCCTCTGCAATCGCGGCGTGAAGGCTTTCCTCGTCCAGCGTGGCGGCGTCTTTGCAGTAGCGGGTGCCGTAATCAAGCCGGTTCCCGCAGCGCCATACGGCCTGCTTTTCGCCGCTGCGCTTCGTCCAGATCACTCTGCGGTAGGGAGTCAGGCAATCCCCGCAGATCAGAAGCTCGCTGAGAGCATACAGGCTGCTGTATTTGCCCTGCTCGGTGATGGTATTCTTCGCCGTCTTGCGCTTGCTGGTTCTTCGGGCGCGCTCCTGCTGAGCCCGCTCGTATACCTCGCGCCCCACGATGGCGTCGTGATTATTTTTAATATAAACCTTCGGCAGCTCGCCGTTGTTCTTTTTGACCTTTTTGCTGATAGGGTCGGTGACATAGGTTTTCTGGAGGATGACGTCGCCGCAGTAACGCTCATTTTCAAGGATGCCCCGAAGGGTGGCGGCGCTCCATTCCGCTTTTTTCGACGGGGAAGGAATCTGATCCGTGTTGAGCGCGTCGGCGATTGCTCCGACGCTGGCCCCGGCGAGGTAGCTCTGAAACACGCGCTTTACGATCTCCGCTTCCTCGGGGATGATTTCAGGCTGGCTGTCCGCGCCTTTTTTATATGCGTAGATCTTTTCATAGGCGAAAAATACCTTGCCCTCTTTCATCGCCATGCGCTTTCCCATTTTGACGTTGCAGGAGAGGGAGTTGAGTTCCTCCTGCGCCAGGCTTGCCAAAATCGTTAAAATGACCTCGCTGTTTTCCTCCAGCGTGTTGATGTTTTCCTTTTCGAACAGGACGCCGACGCCCATGGCCTTGAGCTTGCGGACGTAGCCGATGCTGTCCAGCGTGTTCCGGGCAAAGCGGCTGATGGACTTGGTGATGATCAGGTCGATTTTGCCCTGCTTGCAGTGGCGGATCATCCGCATGAAATCCGGCCGTTTTTCGGCCGAGGCACCGCTCAGTCCCTCGTCGGCGTAGGTGCCTGCCAGCGTCCACTCCGGGGTGCGCAGGATCAGGTCGGTGTAATAGGTTTTTTGGGCGTAGAAGCTGGTCAGCTGTTCCTCAAAATCGGTGGAAACGCGGCTGTAGGACGCCACGCGGAGCTGACGGTATTTCCGTCCTTTCAGCTGAGCGCTTTCCAGCGCCGGGATGATGGTGATCTCTCGATCCGGTCTATTCATGCCGCATTCCTCCGTCCTCTATGTTTTTTCCGTTTCTTAAAATGAGGGTAACCTCACCCTGACGCCCTACCGCGATTTTCTCAGCGATTTTGCACATCAGCGCCGTGTCCGGCTCGGGCTGAGGCTCCGCGGCGCTCAGCAGCCGAAGGATGGTGTTTTCCGTTTCCTCGTCATCG
This sequence comes from Bacillota bacterium, assembly GCA_023459875.1. Taxonomy (GTDB): domain Bacteria; phylum Bacillota; class Clostridia; order Oscillospirales; family Oscillospiraceae; genus JAEWRY01. The sequence continues at coordinate 19,994 of JAEWRY010000043.1, read as the reverse complement.
TCGCAGAGCGCGTATTTTTCCGCCGCAAGCTGGAAGATGAGGTTCTTTGCCTGATCTCCGTCCGTCGGTTCCTGCCGCATCGTAAGCTCAAGCTCGTTTTGCAGTCTGGCAACCTTGAACGAGAGCTTGTCCGGCCTGTTTGTACCGCGTGTGATTGAGACCGGGGACGATATCAGCTGGTTCAGTTGATCCTGCGCGTTTTTCAGAAGTATGCCGTCCGTGACGGCTGTTCCGATGTGGTGCGGGTCCGACGAGCAGTACCAGCGTTCCTCGGCTTGGGACTTGATCCGGCGTTTGACAGGCTCCCCGCAGACCGCGCAGACAAGAAGCCCTTTTAATTGCTTGATTTCCCGCGACTCGGTATGCGTGTATTGCTTTTGGGCATTCTGAGCGGCGGTGTTTTCCTCCGCCCTGATGATGGCCGGATATTTTTCATTGCCGAGGTAATGGCTGTTTTGCAGGATTCTGGCGACCATGTTTTTGTTCCACTCCGGCTTGTCAGGCATATATGGGATACCCGCGCCGGTCAGGGCGGCGGCGATGGCCTTGTAGGAGACGCCCTCGGCGTACTGTCTGTATATGAAGCGGATCGTTTCCGCCTCCTGCGGCTGCACCGCAATCGCACCGTTTGCGATCAGGTAGCCGAAGGGAAGATATCTGTTCTGCGCCATTTCGTCACATCCTCTCCGTAAGCGTCAGCCCGTTGATGAGTACAAAATCGAGGCTGACGTTGTTCCTGGCGATGATTTTTTCTACTAGCTCGCCAAGAAGCGCCGTATGCATTTCCGTTATGCGCTCCGGCCCCGCCGTCAGGACATCCAAGAGATCCTGGGTTTTGCCGAGCGTATCGTCCGCGTCGATTTCCTCCATCAATTTGGCCTTTATATTCTTCAGCGCTCTCAGCTTTCGGGCCAGCTCATCGGTTTGGGATATAAAAAGAGCAGAATCAAGGATGCCGTCGGACAGTAGTCCGTTCATCACATGATTCTGCTCTGAGAGGTGGGCGATCTGTTTGTTGAGGGTGCTGATTTCAGGATTGCTTCGGGTCTTTTGCTCCTGCAGCTTTTCAAGCTGCGACAGCGTGGGAAGCAGGATCTGGTCCCGGTTTTTCTTCAGGCGGTTGTATAGCCTAATAAACGCTCCGTAGACGGCTTCCTCGGTGATCCGCTCCGAGGCGCATTGGGCTCGATCCCTGTCGTGCTGCCGGCAGACCCAATAGATCGTATTATTGGTCAGTTTTCTGCGGTAAGCGGTGCCGCAGATTCCGCATCTGATTTTTCTGCTGAGCGGATACTCGCCGGGGGGCGCGTTATTCATCAGCCGGGCGCGTTCGTTAAGCAGGATATTGGTCAGTTCAAACTGGATGCGGTCTACGATGGGTTCATGGCTGTTTTTGACGTAGTATTGCGGAAGCTCGCCGCGGTTGTGGTACTGCTTGTATGGAATGGCGTCCTCGTTATAATGCTTCTGCAGGAGCATATCCCCGATGTACCGCTCGTTCCGGAGAATCAGAAGCACTGCCTGGTGCCGCCAGGGAAGCCCTCCGTCCTTTCGGGGGATGCCGTCCCGTGTGAGCCCTTTGGCGATCTCGTCGGTTCCGCGTCCCATAAGGTATTCCGAAAAAATCCGGCGTATCACCTCTGCTTCCGGCTCGTGGATCTGCGGGAGGCTGTCGATGAGCCGATACCCGTAAGGGACATTGGAGGATACATAGGCTCCGCGCTCCATGCGCATACGGTTGCCTTTTTTCGCGTTTTTGGAAATGTTCTCGGATTCGTTTTGGGCGAACATGGCGTACAGGGTCAGCAGGTTTTCGCTGGTAAGGCTTTGCGTGTCGATGCCTTCCTTCTCAAAATAGACCGATACGCCGAGCGATTTAAGCTCCCGGATCACGCGGATGGTATCCATGGTGTTTCGGGCAAAGCGGCTGGTTGATTTTGTGATGATGCGGTCGATCTTCCCCTTGCGGCAGTCGGCAAGCATCCGGTTAAAATCATCCCTCTTTTCGGTAGAAACACCCGTCAGCCCTTCGTCGGCGTAGACCTCGACCAGTTCCCAGCTTTCGTTTTCCTCGATCAGCCTGGTATAGTATCGGACCTGCACCGAGAAGGAATTGAGCTGATCCGTCGAGTCGCTGCTGACGCGGGCGTATCCCGCCAGCCGCAGCTTGAGATTTGCCTGGGGCGCGGCGCCCTTGATATGGAAGATTTCGCGGTTTCGCTGATCCAGCGCGCTTGTACCCGCAATTGCTTGTGATTTCACAGTTTTTCCCCCCTTTCGTAGCTCAACACAATACCATAATGATAGTTCGAAAGCTATACCAATATCCACTAAAGATAAATTGGTGTGAGTTCATTTTCGGAAGCGATGCGCTGAAGGGTTATTTCAGCCTGTTTCTTGGTGATGAAGCCCTTTCGGATCAAAAGCCGCGCCATCTCCAGAAGCTGTGAAAAGTCGTTTTCATTCAGCCTTCCGGGAATCACTGTTTTATGCATAACAATGCCCTCCTTTTTTCAATGAGCGGAGCGCCGGCTCATTAGCCCGGCGCTGTTTGGCAGCGTATTATTGTTTTAGAGCTTAATGGCACAAAAATGGGGATCGCCCCGCGACGGTGGTGTGCCGCGTGTGCTCTTTTGGGCAGGGCGATCCCCATGGCTTCTGACATTAAGTTCTTTTTTCTGTGCTTTATTCGACACTACTTCCCAAGCACACAGAGCCACGGGACTTCCGGGCTCACAGGGCAACGGCCTGAACTGCGGCTGGCTCAGCCGCATCATGGGAATCTCACCCCCGCCAGGATCTCTGCCGGCTGCCCTCATTGCTTGATCCCCCAAACCAAGGGGGGCTGTGACTGGGCAGAAGTATCATTGTAGGCTGACGGGGTCGTTGCGAAACAGCTTGCCATCGGCTGTTTCCCGGACGGATGGGTAACGCTCTGCACCTTATTTGGCCGTCTTTTATAAAAGGAACGGGAAGAAGGAACGAACAAATAGTGTTGACTTCGTGCTTCCTCCGCTCTTTTACAGGTGGTCCCGGCGCATCCTCCGGCGTCGCTTTCCCTTTTGGGGTCCGTCAGCTAACGTATTCAGGTCGTTGGATATGAAATTCTCAAGGAGCAGCGGGGGAAATGAAAAACCCCCTCACTAACTTCCACGTTGAGCGAGGGGGTTGAGCGGAAAAATTTTTTTTCAAAAGTTTTTTTAATTTACCAAGGATTCAGCCGCTTGCGCCAAGCCGGATGTGAATAGATCCATGGACTCCGGGGGGGGGCGTTGAAAAAGCAGACGCCGCATGATATGATTGCCATATTATTACTGGCTTGTCCTTCGCATGCGGCAAGCGCTTCTTACAGGAATAAAGGTCGATTGGAGGCCATGAAATGAAAAGAATATATGCACTGTTTTTGATTCTTACCATGATCGCTACAACGACGGCCTGTTCTCGGCAGGCGGGGCCAGCAGAAACACCGGCCTCCGTGCAGAATACATCGGCTGGTGTCGTGACGTTTGCCGACCCTGTGCTGGAGGCAATGGTGCGCGGGGCGATGGGTAAGCCGGAAGACGACATCACGGTGGTGGAAGCGGCGGCGGTGACGAGGTTGAGCCTCAGTACCGAATGGCAGCGGTACATTTCCCAAGAGACGCTGATTAAAGATATCGGCGGGCTGGAAAACTTCACAAACCTTGAAAGCCTCGACCTGTCCTTTCATGCGGTCACCGATATCACGCCGCTGGCGGGGCTGAAAAAGCTCACCTCGCTGTCGCTGGGTGGCAACCCGGTCGCCGATATCGCAACCCTCGCCGGGCTGACGAATCTGAAGGTGTTGATGCTGTCCGGCTGCGCGGCGCAGGATTACACCCCGCTTGCGGAGCTTACCAACCTGAATTTCCTGATGCTTGACCAAGCGACGCTCACCGACGTGTCGCCGCTTGTCCCGCTGACAAACCTAAAACATCTGTATCTGGCAGGCTGCCCCATAAGCAGCTATTTCCCGCTGTCGGATATCTACCAAAGCTTAGAGCAAAAGGATTTCATAATTGCGTTCACGCTTGCCGAGCTTGGGTTTATCATGGACGGCGGCAAACAGGCGATCTATGACGCCCAGAGCGCATCGGTGCGCATCAACCATATCGAATGGGGCGCTCCACCGGAGAATTGGATGAAAAACTGCGTCCGAACGGTTATCTCGCAGAACGGCTACAAGATTGACCTCGGATATTATCCAAATATCGACGCCTATGTGATGATGGCAAATAAAGATGGCAATTGGGTGATGAACTATGTGTATGACCACGCCAACGACAGCTTTATCGGCGTGGAAGATCGCGCAAGCTTGGAGCAGACCGTGCGCGCGGTATTTACCGGCGCGGACGCCGAAGACGTATTGCTTGCGCCCGTTCAGATCTTTCACGATATCATCACAGAGACGTTAGGCGTCTCTGCGGATACGCTGTTTGAAATGCCGTTTGATGAGGCGGATCACTCATTGCCGTCTCCATACGAGCGGCTGGGCTTCACAATGCTGGACTATAAGGCAACCTGCCTCTATGAGGAGCAGACGCCCCACTATCTGAGCATTGAGTTTCACAGGACAGAGTGGGATAAAAATGCACCTGCCGAGAATCTGGTTGACTGGAGTATGGCGTTTATTGATTCCGATGTGAACGGCTATCAGTTACAGATTCTGTATTATGAAGCTGAGGGGAAATATCGCGTTTCCATAAAGAAGGATGGGGCGGAAGCCAATTTTGAAACCCTGCCCGCGACGGGCGAAAAAGGCGGAGAATGGCCCGACTTGGATACGGCGCATCGGATGTTTAACGATGCCTTTGGGACACAGGGAAAAGAATTATATGATAAGCCGCTGGCCTACTTTGAGCAGGTGGTTCAGGAGCGTTTTGGCATGGGCATAAAAGAACTATACGCGCTGCCGATCAAGTGACGCGGGCGCGTAGCTGCCATGAGCGTGTCCGCTGAAGCCTTACATATATCAGGCGGCCTTGCATCACTCCTGTTTTGCATGACCGCCTGATTGTGCTTTTGCCCGTTGTGCCAGATCTGATTTCCCCGCTGGGAGCCTGTCTGCCCGCGCGGTTACTTTTCCAAGAGTTTTTTCAATTTGCCAAGGATCTTTGTTTTCCTGTCATTGATCGTCCTCTGAGGAACGCCGGATTCCTTGGCCAGCTTGCGCTCGCTTTTTCCTTCAAAGAACAGGGCGGTGATCAGATCCCTTTCGTTCTGGGTGAGAAGCGTTAAGCATTTCAGCATTTTTTCGATCAATACCGTTTTGACCGCGGCATCCTCCACGCTCTCGCCATCGATGGCAAACTGTCGGTTTTCCTCCAGCAGCCGGTCATAGGAATCCTCCCGGCTTGGGATGCAGATAACGGTCTGCGCCGCGTAATGAACGCGAAAGCGCTCCGTCTTCAGGTCGTACTGCTGATATTCCATCTTCCGGTCGCTCTGCTCCAGCACCTTGATGATCTCATCGCTTAAGCCGGTTTATTTCTTACGGTAATCCTTTCTTTTATCATATTTCGCCATAGGGATTGTCCTCCGTTTTCTGAAATTTTGATGGTGAGTCAAAATGCCAGAAGCGGAGGCGAACGGCAGCGAAAAGTCGATTTGGGCTGAAAAACGTCAAAACAAGTCGAATAAAAAAAGCCAGCGCTTTGCCCGATCAGGCAAAATGCTGACTTTCGTGAAACTCGGTATTCTGAGAAGTTATATGTACGCGAACGGCTTTCACCGTCTTTATTTCGACCTCCGGGGAACCTCGGAACTGATTGTCATGCGGGGCCCTTTCCGCCATGGCGCGACGCGAAAGTCCAGTCCGATGCCCGCAATAATCCGTCAGAAGTCAATAAAGACAGAAGCCTGCCCCGATAAACAGGGCAGGCTTCTGCGACTTCCGGCAGCCAGGCTATCATAACGTTCGATGAACGCTTTAGACCCTATGGCTTTGCGTCCCCATCTTTTGATGGGTTTGCCCTTGACTTTGTTCTATTGTGTTGAATGTTTGATGACCGCTTTCTATACTTTCTGCGATATAACTCTTTTATTTCCCCAGCAAATTATACAGCACCTGCGCCATTTCTGCGCGCGTGGTGGTGCCCGTGGGATTGAGCTTGCTGTTGCTGCCAGAGACCGTTCCTGCCTTGACGAGCGCCGTCATGGCGTCGGCCGCCCAGGAGGCGACACTGCCGGCGTCTGTGAAGTCGGCAAGAGCCTTGCCGGACGTGCCGGACGGCAGCTTATCGAAGGCTTTCAGTGCGTTATACAGAAGCGTGAACATCTCTTGGCGGGTGATGGCCTGATCGGGCGCGAACTTGTTATTTCCCACGCCGGTTGTGATGCCGAGCTTCTTTGCCGCCGCGAGGTAGCCGGTGTAGTACGTACTGCCGGCGTCGGAGAAGTTATCTGTCGGGTTCGTTACCGCCGCAACGCCGTAAGCCCGTAGGAGCATCGTGATGAACTGGCCGCGGGTCAATGTCGCATCGGGGCCGAAGGTTGTCGCCGTAGTTCCGCTTGTAATGCCTCTTGCAGCGAGGAAGGTCACGGCGTCATGGTACCATGCACCCGACGCCACATCGGTGAAGCTGACCTTGTTGTAGCCCACCGCATAGGTCGAGAAGTGGGTCGTAGTAAAGATAACCGTACCCGTCGCGGTGTCATAGCGCGCATCCTGAATCGGTGTGGGCGTGCCGTCCGCGGCAATGTAGTAGATGACGATGGCGTTGGGATCTTCGCCCGCTGCCAAAGTATACGAGACGGACACGGTCACGTCGCCGCCGAACTGGGAGATTGCGCTCCCGCCACTTGTGACGCTGAAGGTAAAGACCGGGTGGCTGCCGACGAGCGCCCGTACTGCATCGGAGAGCGTAGAGCCGTCCGTCTTGGCAATCGTGACGTTTACATCGCCGGATGCGTCGGAGATGGTTTTGAGCGCCGCCGCGTCAAAGCTGACGGAGCCCGTCGGGCCGGAGACCGTCAGCGCGCCGACGCCGCCGGAGACAAGACTCTGCAAAGACGCATGCGGGATGGTCATCCCGACGCTGCTCGCGCCGGCCGCGCCGCTGATCTGGATTGCCACTTTGGGTGTGCCGCTTGCGCCAGCCGCCGCCTGTGCCTTTTTCAGCGCGTCGCTCATCTGGTCTGCGGTGACAGAGCCTGTCGCCACGCTGCCGGATATGGTAGGTGTTACCGTCGTCGTGGCTGTCGTGCCGGAGACAGTGATTGTAGGTGTGGTGGTTGCGCTATCGCCGCCACCGCCTGTAGTGGGACTACCCGAGTCGGCCGCCGCTGTGGCGGGGAAGATGGCTGTAATAATGCCTGAATCGGCGCTATTTGTCGCCGTCGCGCCTGCCACGGTAAAGAAATTCGCGGCGACGCCCGTTGTGGTATAGCCCATTTTAGGCGTGAGGGTGATTGTCGCCGTGTAAGCCGTGCTCGCGGCAAAGGTTCCGTTTACCACCGGAGACCACGCAATGGCGGCCGTGTATTCGGACGTTTCCGCAAGGCTTATCACAGGCGCAGCGCCCCTGACGGGAGCCGTCACGCCGGCAATGGCGGCGGTGCTGATTTTTACGTCCGCTGTATAGTAGTCGCTGTAAAGCGTCGCCGCGCCTGTCACCGTCGTGCCGCTAAACGCATTTGTCTTCGCGCTGTCAGTGTACCAGGTATTGTTGTATGTATTGTTCTTGTAGACGCTGGGCAGGGAGCCGACCGTGGTTTCGCCCGACGCCGCGACGGTGATGGAATCCAGCACGCAGCTCGTGCCTGTTCCCTTATTCAGTGTCAGAACGGCAGTGTTCTCGCCAGAGTTGAGTGTGCCGCCGCCTTCATTGTCTATATCGGTTGCAGGGGTTCCGCCTATGGCCGTGAAGACGTTCACCGTGCCTTGGCTGCTGCCGTTATGCACGCCCTTTTTACCGGCGGCCGTCGTTACATTGACGGTACCGACGCCCACATTGAACACGCCGCAGTCGGTACCTGTGGCGGTGGTGACATTTACTGTGCCGCTGTTGTTCGCAACACCGTAACCGCTGCACGTCGAGTCGGATGCGTTTCCAATGGCATGGTTAACGTTTACCGTGCCAGATGAAGCATTTTGAACGCCAACACTGAATTCAGTACCCATTTCACCGGTGGCTGTTGACACATTCACCGTCCCCGCTGAATTGATCAGAACGCCCGTGCTTACTGCGGCTGTGCCGCCATTTGCCTCGGTTATGTTAACAGTGCCCGAGCTGGAGACTTGCAAACCAATGCTTATATTCACTTCGTCCGGGTAGGAGTTCGGGGCAACGGCGCCGCCATTTGCAATGACGGTTCCTTCACTTTGCACATTAATGCTGCCGGTAACTTCAAGACCAACGGATTGCTCGGTTGCAGCGCCACCCTGAAGCGTCAGGTTTTTAAGCTTAATGGTGCCAGACCCGAAAAGCACAAGCGCATCAATGCTATCGCCTGTTTTACTGGTTATCGTTTTGTTATTTCCGTCAATTGCAATTGTTTTACCTGTGTTTGTATAGGTTACCGACTCGGTGATATTCTTGAGCAGCTTGATGGTTTCGCCGTCCGCCGCCGCGATGAGTGCGTCGGTGAGGGAAGGATAATACACCCCGGTCTTCGTGTTCATGACCGGCGCTTTAACCCGTACGGTTTGTGTGCCATCAACAGTTGGATCGGTGTAAACCAGATAGCCCGAATTTTCGTCTGTCCCGATCACTCCGGCGGAGACATTCTTGCTTACAGAATCAATTCTGATATAGTCGGTTGCGGCGAAGATGTCGCCGTTAATCGTAATAAGACTGTTCTCTCCTGCGTCTGCATACGTCTGCGCACCGATATATGCGGAGACATTCCCGTTAACCGTGATGGTGCCGCCCCACCCTGCCATTACGCCTACACCGGCATCACCGGTGACCGTGATATTGCCTTTGACAGTAACGACACTGTCCACACCGCTTGCAACGGCGCCACAGAAGATCTGGCCGCCTGAAACCGAGCTGACCGTGACATTGCCGTTGACAGCAACCGAACCGCCACCCGAAGCACGCAGCCCGCTATTACAGACACCGCCGGCTCCGTCAACACCGACATCCCTTTGAATCGTGACAGCGCCGTGGTCGGACGCATTTGCGCCGAAACAACCTATGCCAGTCGCCGAGATGTTGCCTTCCACTGTAACGGAATTGAGTTCGCCGGATACTTCAACGCCATAGCTGTTTTCGCCGCTGACCGTAACATTTCCCTTGACGACGACCGTCGCATTCTCGCCTACCGTCGCCTGCACGCCCGTGCAGTTATCTCCGGTTGTCTCCACGCTCGTCAAGGTGGCCTTGCCGCCATTTTTGACGGTCAGGCCCATATTCACACCCGTTACGTGAATCTTCGGGTCAGACGCGTCGTTAGCGCCCAGCGTCAGGGTGCCGCCGTCGACGGTCAGGGCTGCTTCGCCGCCCGTTGCGGTTACATTCAGCACACCGTTTGTGACCGTCAGGCTGCCGCCAGCCACGACGGTTACGACCGTCGCAGCTGACGAAAGATTAAGCGTGTGGGTGTTCAAATCAAGCGTAAGGTTTTTATCGATCGTGACGGCTTCTGTCAAGTTGAGATCACCGGATGAAAGCGTGATCGTATCCCCGCCTTTCGCGCCGCCGATCGCGTCTGCCAGAGAGCCGTATGGCGCGGCGGGCCCGCTGCTGTCGCTGACTGTAAAATTGATCGTCGGCGTATCCGCCAGCGCCGTCGCGGGCAGCAGGGATAGCATCATACATAGGGTTAAAACAACGCTTAAAAGTTTTTTTGCCGTTTTCATTTCGTCATTTCCTCCTCTTAAATTAACTCGTCATTTCTGTGCCAGTTGGAACAGTTCGTTGACTGAAATCTCCACCTTGTTGTCCCATCGGATGTAGCTCCCGTCGGTGACGGCCCGCCTGAACAGTTCCTTGTCCGCAAGCATACCGAAGCGGACCGTTTCCAGCCTGCTCTCCAGATTCAGCGTCACGCTGCTGCCGTTGTCCAAAAGCACCTCGATCCGATAATCCTCTTGCGGCACGAGACCGGTAATTTTGCTCATCCTCTTCACCTCCAAAATAGAAAAAATCCACCGTACATTTATTGTACCGTGGATTTTTTTGGTTTTGTATCACCCGGTGGGTGATTTTGAACGTAAAACTTTACGCATTAACGGTCGAGACTCTGCTTTAGAAGTGCGCGGGAGTTGACGCCGAGCTTCTCAAAAACGCTTTTCAGCTGGGTTTTCACCGTGTTTTGAGAGATGAACAGCCGTTCGCCAATTTCCCTGTTTGAGCAGCCCTCGGCGGCCATGCGGGCAATCTCCATTTCCCGCTCGGACAGCGTCGGCCTGTGCTTATCGAAATAGGCGGCTTTGATCCCCTCCACAGCCTGCCGGTAGGAAGCGAGGAGCGCCAGAATCTTCCTGATCTCCCCGCAGTAAGCGCCCTCGCTCAAAAGTGCATCGAGGATCGGCTTTATTTCCTCCCCATTTTCCACAAAGGGCATCCAGACCTCGTCCGGCGCGGCCAGCGCCAGCGCCTGCCGGATGGCGTCCGACGCCTCGGCCCTGCGGTGGAGCCGCTGGTTTGCAACCCCCACATAGATGTGGATATAGACGTTTGCCAGCACGCTGGGAAAAATCGAAGCGATCCCGAAAAACTGAACGGAGAGGCCGAGCAGCTTGGCGTAGTCCCCGCGCAGCAGCAGCGCCCTTCCGTAGATGATATTATAAAAGGCTCTAGCCGGGAAGAAGAGGCGGCTTGAGTTAAAGTCGCCTTCCGCCAGCCATTCCGGGATTCTATCCTTCTGCCCAAGGCTGGCGTCGATGAAGCCCCGGCACAGGTCAACCGTATGGATGAGCACATACTGTCTGTTGCTCTCCACCGTTTCGTGTATCTGCCGCAGCAGCTCCTGAACCAGAGCGTAGTCCCCCTGCGACAGAGCCATCCGGGCTTGTAAGAAGAACGCGCACAGGAGCATGTTGGGCTGTTTTGCCTCCTCAGCCAGATACAGCGCCCGATGCACGGCGATCTTCGCACTTTCCACGTCGCCTCTGTTAAAATGCCTCTCCGCCTCCATCAGATGCTCCGCACCTGTGCCGTGCCCGTCCGTGAGCCTGTAATAGTACGGCATGGCTCCTTTCATGTCCCGGATTTCCTGTTCAAGCATTCCGCTCTCCCGGTAGAACATGTACAGCACGGAAGGGGAGCCGAAAGTCCAGCTGCCGGTGGTGTCCATAAAGCCGGAGGGCTTTTTTAACAGCGCGCAGGCCCTTTTGTGGTGCTCCGACATGCCCATAATGTCGTTATATTTTCCAAAGCTCGTCAAAAGCTCCAGCTCGCCGGCCAGCTCATCGCGGCGTTCGTCGTCCAAGCCGCCGGACTGTATCAGCTGCGCCAGCTCCAGGCAGGCCTTTTGAAACAAGACGGTTTCGTTAAAGGTCACAAGCGCCATGGCATAAACGAGCAGAGCCATAGGGTGACGTTTTCGATGTTCTGCGGGGCATTCCTCGAAATATCGGATGATAAGCGCTTTTTTCTCAGCGCCGAAGCTGCTGGTTTTGTCAAGCTCTGCCGCATAGAGTAGGCTGTCATAATCCTCCGCCGCGTGGAAATGATGCATTGCGGTCAAGTAGTCGCCCGCTTGAAGGCACCATTGCCCGGCTTTTTTCTGGAGCCCGCACCTGTAATCGGCGGTCTTTTGCTCAAGCCGCTCCCGCAGGAAACCGGTAAAAATGTTGTGCATCTGATAGGTTTTCGTTTCCGCGTCAAAGGTAATAAAGGCGTTTTTCCCACGAATCTCCGCCAAAAGTGTCTCCGTCCCCTCGCCGCACCACATGTGGACGGCCTGCCTCAGGGTGAAGCTGTCGAACAGGCACACGCTCAGGAGAAACTCCTTGACCTCCTGTGAAAATGGCTCGTAGATCGCGCTCTCCACCAGCCTTTGAATATTGTTCGTATCCGCCAGACTGCCTGTTTCCCGATAGCTGAGCATCAGCAGGTACAAGGCGCTGATCCAGCCCTCCGTGAGCCTGAACAGCTTTTCCGCTTCGTCCGGGCGCAGGCTGACGCCGCAGCGCCGATAATAATCGACAATTTCGCTGGGGGACAGCTCAAAAAACTCCTTCTCAATGTGATGCAGATACCCCTTGAGCGATAACTCTTCAATCCGAAACTGCTCGACAAAGCGCGCCGTCAGGATGATATGTAAATCCTCGATTTCGCTGATGATCAGAAAGCGGAGAAAGCCGCTCACGTCGGTGGCGCTGACCAGATGATAATCGTCAAGTACAAGGACGGTTTTCTGGGGGAGCGCCATTTCTCCGATCAGCCTCAGCGCCTCCTGCATCGTGACACTGTCGTTGGGAAACCCAAGCTGCTCAAGGCTTTCGGCACGCCCCGCGTCCACTTCTCGCAGAAGACGGCATAAGGCTGTCCAGAAGCCGGTGGCGGAGCCGTCGTAGATGCGCTGCCATAACACATGAGCGTCCGTGCCTTTTAAATATTCCCGCACGGCTGTCGTCTTGCCGTAGCCCATGGGGGCCTCGATCAGCGTACAGGGGAATTCAGGAATCCGTGCCATCTGGCGCCGGAGCTTATCGGTTAAATAGATGGCTCTGGAGTTAAAGATCTTTTGTTTGGGCATTGCCGTGACCTCCTGCGGAGCCGTTTTTTCGGTTTTCCTTTTTTCTTCTGTCTTCGGGCTTTGGCGCGTCCTTCGGGATAATCCAAGTTGCGCCGACCTTCTGCGCGCCGGGAATACGCCCGTCCACACAGTAATAGTTTATCATCCTGCCGCTAATCCCCCACAGGACAGCGGCCTCCGCCACGCTCATATAGTCCACATTCCGCACCTCCATTTGACCAGTTTTATTTTAGTATACTTCCTGTTCAAGAAGATTGCAAACAAAAAGAAACGGGCATCCATCCACCTTGCTGTGAATGAACGCCCGTCGCCCAGGAAGCAATGCCTAATCCATTTCCGTCGATGACCGATCATTAAGAATCAATCATGCCAAGCATTTTCAGCAATCTGAGCTGTACAGTTACAGCTTCAGCCCTTGTCGCGGTTTCTTTGAAGCCGAAGTGTTCTCCACCCTTTCCGATCATCACTCCAGTTTGATAAACGATCCGAATATCCTCGGAAAGGCGCGTGTCCATCTCTTTGTAATCGGCAAACAGCTCTTGCAAATCAGCGTTTACTGTTGGAAGCGCAGAAGCTTCTGATTTCAAAACCACAGCCAGAATAGAGGCCATTTCCTCTCGCGTGATAGCATCGTTTGGTCTAAAATGTCCGTCTGTGATAACCGGGAGAAGCTGTAGCTCAGCAGCCTTTTCAACAGCCCCATTTCGAGAAGTTATATGTACGCAAACGGCTTTCGCCGTTTTTATTTCGACCTCCGGGGGAACTCGGAACTGGTTGTCATGCGGGGCCCTTTCCGCCATGGCTCGACGCGAAAGTCCAGTCCGATGCCCGCAATAATCCGTCAGAAGTCAATTAAGACAGAAGCCTGCCCCGATAAACAGGGCAGACTTCTGCGACTTCCGGCAGCCAGGCTATCATAACGTTCAAAGAACGCTTTAGACCCTATGGCTTTGCGTCCCCATCTTTTGATGGGTTTGCCCTTGACTTTGTTCTATTGTAAGTGTGATGCTGTGCGATTTCTCGTGCGCTGAATATCTTTGCCGCGCTATTCGACCGTCAGAAGGTTATACAGTACCTGCGCCATCTCCGCTCGAGTCGTAGTTTCAGTGGGGTTGAGCTTCCCGCCGCTACCGGAGATCGTTCCGGATTCCACCAGCAGCGTCATGGCGTCCTTCGCCCAGGAAGCAATACCGGACACATCGGAAAAGTCGGACAGCGTTTTGCCAGAGGTACTGGTCGGTAGCTCGCCGATTACCTTGAGCGCGTTATACAGCAACGTGAACATTTCCTGACGGGTGATTGACTTGTCGGGAGCAAACATGTTGTTGCCGACGCCGTTTGAAACGCCGAGCCGCTTGGCCGCCGCAAGATAGCCGGTGTAATAGGTGTTGCCCGCATCTGAGAAGTTATCGGCGGTATTGCTGTCCGGTTCGATGCCGTAGGCCCGCAGGAGCATGACGATGAACTGTCCGCGCGTCAAGGTGGCGTTAGGGCTAAAGGTGGTCACCGTGGTACCGGAAGTAATGCCGCGTGCGGCGAGGAAAGTCACCGCGTCGTGATACCACACGCCGGAGGCCACATCGCTGAAGGTAACAAGATTGTAGCCAACAACAAAGCTCGAAAAATGCGGCGTCACAAAGACCACGGTTTTCGTGGCGGCATCGTAGTGCCCTTGCATACCTGCCAACTTGCCGCTATCGCTGAGATACCAGATGACAATGGCATGGGGATTCTCTCCCGCTGTTAATGTGTACGGAATACTGACGGTGGCGTGCCCACCATTGAAGCTGGAAATTGTCTTGCCGCCGCTCGTGATTGTTAAGTCGTAGACAGGTCTTGATCCGACGAGCGCCCTGTCTCTGTCAGACAGCTCGAGCCCCGGCACCTGCCGGGCAGTGATCGTCACATCTCCCGCGCCGGACGCCGTACCGATGGTGTCCATGGCCTTTTTGTCAAAAGTCACCGTCGCCAGTTGCGCGTCGACGGATACCGGCTTGTCGGCGGCATCGACTTTGTCAAACGCATCGTTTTTGATGACCACCTGCGATCCGCCGTTTGTCTGGGTCAGCGTCCCCTCGACCGAGGAGGAGCCGTCCGTGGTTGAGACGGTGATTTTGGTACCTATGTCGGCTGGTGTGCCTCCGCCGCCGGTGGGTGGCGGGCTTGCCGGCTCGTCGGTCACCGTGAAGGTTAAAGTGAGTGTGCTTGAGACTGCCCCTCCGGTATCCTGAGCATAGTAGCGCAGGGTGTGGCTTCCGGCAGCCAGTACGCCTTTGAGCGGCGAGAGCGTCATGTTCTGTGTGTCGGGAGTGCCGGGATAGGCCCAGGCGATGGAATAGGGCGCACTGTCGAGGGAACTGTAAATCTTTGTACCCGTTGTGTTTTCCGCATCTGTGACGGTGAGGGTATATGCGTAATCTTTTCCGAAGTATACCGTTGTGTAGTTCCAGTTCGAAGTTATGACGGGAGCTTGGTTGGCCTTTGTCACATATACGGTGTTCGAGGCAAACGGAGCAGGCGTATCAACCGTCTGATTGGAGTATTTGAAATAATCTCCAGATATTTCAAAGTCTCCTTGTGAGATATCCAGGTTATTCAGCTTCAGATAGGGCGAAGCGCCCAGGATGCTCCCGTTTACCGTCACCGTACCGCCATAGAATATGCTGACGCCAAAGCCGCCGCTCACGGTGATGTCACCGTTTACCGTAACAACGGGGCAGGTGGCTTCAGATCCGGAGACTACAACGTATCCGGTCACATCACCTGTGATTTCAATGTCTGCGGCATCGCCTGCGCTTATAGCCCCTCCCGCTGTACCGATCACGTTTCCGGTGACTTCAGCCCTCGGAGCGTTCCACCCGGCCTGATTCCTTATAAAAATCGCGAAGCTGCTGCCTGTGACATCACCTTGAACCGTTGCGGTTCCGCCATATTCCGGTGTCAGCGCATAGCTGCCAGTCACATCCCCGGTGACATCGACTGAACCGTTATAGGCCGCATATGCGCCGTAATAGGAGCCGCTTACATCTCCGACTACCGTGATGGCAGCGCTGTTCTGTGCATAGATACCGGCAGTATAGCCTGAGGCATCACCGGTGATGTGGATAGTGCTGCCGATGCCATCTGCATAAGCGCCAAAAATACCCTGATTATCCAGACCGCCCGGATAGGTGGCAGAAAGCGTGCCTTCTAAGAGAATGTCTCCACCCGAACCCGCATAAGCGGCAGATTTTCCAGCTCCTATGGAGGCAACCGATAAAGCGCCGCCCTTATCGTTCGCATCTAAGATGGTGAGCGTATACCCGTTTGCGGCATATAGCGCATGGCCGCCGACATTTTGAACGCTGAGATCAAAACCGTTTAAGTCAATGAAAATGTCCTTTGCGCTTGCGTCGATGGCGTTCGAATACGAAATGTCCGCAAGAAGCGTAATCGTGTCACCGCCCGTCGCATTCGTCAGCGCATCGCCGAGGGACGGATACGGTGTTGTCCCGATCCGGGCGACGCTTGCAGAGGCTTCGACAGGCCCGAATGCAGCGCTCAGCACCGCCGATCCCCGATTGCCGTCGACGTCTTCCGGGATGACCTCAAACAGGATGCGGTGCCCGGCGTCGGCTGGCTGTATGGTATAGGTCTGAGATGTTGCCCCTGAAATCACACTGTAGCCGACGATCTCCGTCATGCCCGCGTCTCCGGAGGAGGAGTTAAAAGACCAGGAGCCGGGCTGCGAGTCGATCACGGTATAGGTTCCCGCAGGTACTCCGACATTGGGGTATGCGCACCAATAACCGCTTTCGTTTACCGTGTCCCAGGGACCGTAAACGGTGCTGGCTGCGTCCACAAGTGAGATGGTTCCCGGTACATAGTCGTAACCATAATGATAATTGCTGATTTTCGCAATATGGGTTTGCCCGGTCACCGTAAACTGCGCGGGGCTGGACGGACCGGAGGGCGCGCTTCCGACACCGTCGATATTATTGGTGGTATAGAGCATATACGGCTGACCGAGAAGGGACGGCGTACCAGACACCCGCAGCCAGCGGAAATCCGTGCTCCCTTCGGTGCTGATGCTGCCCGCGTTGTATGTATAGCTGCCGGTAAGTGTTTGCCCGACGGCCGCGGTGCCCGTAATGCCGACGGAAGTCGCGGACGGGAGCACAACTGCATTATTCGTTACGCTCTGATTTGTAAACGACGCCAGCGCACCGCCGTCCGAGGCTGAGACCGTGCCCTCCGTGTAGCTGACCATGACGGTCTGGCCGTATGTAATCGGCGTTGTCAGCGTCAGTTCTATCGTTTTTGTGTCTGTGCCTAAAGCCGCCGTCGTGACCGCGTTGCCGCTGCCGCCCGCCGTCACGGTGAACTGACCATGTTTCCCGGTGGGACTGAACATCTCTTTGTCGAAGGTCATTATGACCTTTGTGCCGTCGGCGCTCGTCTTGGCGCTCTGGAGTGTCGGAGCAGCGATACTAACCGTATAAAATTCAAGATTGTCGTAGTAGGCCGCTGTGTTGACATTATTGCCCGCGCTAAAGGCAAGCCGATTAATCCCCGAAGGAAGCGGCATCATACCGTTGAGCAATTCGTCGTCCACATAGACCGCATATGTGCCGGCGGAGGGCGTTGCCACAATCTTGACATGGTACCACTGGCCGGCCGTATAGCTGTCTTGCAGCTCGACCGCGCCGCTTTGGGTGGCGGTTGTGATTTTGCCGCCGTTGAAAAATACCCCGGCCTCGTTCGCGCCTTCGTAGCTTCCCTTGGTGAAGGAAAAGCGAAGCTGGAAGCCGCTGGAAAGCACCGGATAGACGTCGCCCTCAAAAACATAGGCGTCCGAGGAGGCGAGAGTAGCGCTTTCAAGCAAGACGACCTGATCGGAGGCCCAGCCGGAAGCAGAGCTAAGGCTGAGCATTTTCCCGGAGAGGTCGCTCACCGATTGTGCGACCTTCTGATCCGCGTCGCCGGTTCCGTTGTTGATCTGCTGGATGGGCGCCAACACGCCGGAGGCAATATCAGTGCCCGTGGGATATGCCTCGAAGCTTTCAAAATAGTAATAATCAGACGGTATCGCCACCGTCAGTACATCGCTTATGTCATCCGAGGTGTCCTTGACCACGATATGGACGTATTTGGCGCCGGTGGTTAGGCCCGCGGGCGAAACGGCGGCTACTGTGTCGGCCGAAACCGGGCCGCCAGACGTCCAGCCGCTCAAGTCGCCCACTGCCGGGGCCGTGGCGATGTCCGTCACCTGATAATAATATGTACCTGCCGTATCAGAGACAAAGCGCACCGTGGCCGTCTCGCCGTCGCTGCGCCAAACTGAAGCACCAATACATACCGGATTTGCTTTCAGTTTGACGTTAACTGAAGATAGTGCTGTATTTGGAGAATCACAAATCCCCGGAAAGTCAGTATCTTCATCGGCTAAAGACACGATTTTCTTTGAGCCGTCGGATAAGGCGGCGTTATAATCGTTATCTGTCTCCACAGTTGCGGCAAAGTTTTTGTAATTTGCGGGCAATGTCATTTCAAATGTCTCTGTGTCGTCGTCAAGTTGTGTGATCGTCACATCCGTGTCTGACGATACCCGGGTATCAAGTACGAAGTTCTGTAAATATGCGCTGTGTCCGCTTTCGGCAGCCATGCCGTAAATGGCCGGATAATTGCCGGATGAATACGCCTGAACATCAGCGGCGTCAGCAATTGCAATAGAGGCGCAAAAACCAATGCCTGTTCCGCTTTCACCGGCTTGACCGGAATATGCTCTCACCATCCCGCCGTTTATCGTGATTTTTCCGGCATAGCTCGATGGATCCGAGCTTCCGCCGCCGATGCCCGCTCCTTCTGGGTTGACATCACCGCCGATTGCTGTTACCGTTCCCCCGTTGATTGTGATGTCACCGCAAGCTCTGCCCTGCGCCCCTCCAATGCCTGCGGCACCAGGCCCTCTCCAAGCGCCGGGCGTTCTTCCGTCTCCGCCCTTCGCAAATATTGTTCCGCCTTCAATCACGATTGTGCCGCTTGGCTCTAATTCGCTTCCGCCGATTCCGGCAGTTGCCCAGCCTGAGGATGAGTCAGCGCTGCCGTATGCGGATAACGACCCGTCACCTAAACTTTGCCCGACCGTCGTAATGGTGAGAGTCGCCGAGGGCTGTACCCGTATACCGGCATGGCCGCCGCCGCTTCTGAAAATATTGACGCTGCCATCTTTAAGTATAATTGTGGCATTTGCGGTTCCGGCAACTTCAAAGGGCAGGGCAACGTTAATATTTACATTATCGAGGGTTATGGATGCGGTAACACCGGTATTAACCCTAATTCGATTACCGGTTTGTGTGCCCTCTCCACTTACTAAATATGTACCATCCGCATTAATCCATATTTCCCCTGAGGCAAAAGTCCAACCGCTTCCGGTTCCGCTGCCATCGACAACATTAATTTCTGCATCATAGCTTTCTTCCGCACTCGCGGTTATTGGCAATACCGTCACTAAGGACAACAGCATTATAACCGTAAGTATCCATGACAACGGCTTTTTCATTTTTTTCATGCTAATTCCCTCCCTTATACTCACAGATGATTTTCGTGTTTAAATTTTTTTTTAAGTAATTCGCAGCCCCCTCGAAGGCGACGCCCTCCTCAAACACGCCGACATATACCGTGTCCCTGGTTTGGATCTCCATCTCCGGGGATTTTCGCTGGGACAGCGTGACGGAGAGGATCTCCTCTTGCTCGAGGACGATTCGCTCCGCGACCTCCGCCTGAATGGGGATCAGCAGTAGTTTCTTTTCCATAACTTCCAGGCGGTACGGCGTTTTTTCAAAAAACCCCGTTTTCATCCTGACGATGAGTTCCATATGCATCACCTCAAATTAAGTGTAGAGAAAAGTGCCGGCTGTAGCAATAGCGCCGGACAATCTGGCAATGACAAAAAAGTGGCATGAACCATGCCACTTTCTCTTGCAATCAATTTTATTGTCTGCTATTCTGAACATGAGGAGGAATCGCCATGACATTTGCCGAAAAACTGGATTTTTTAATGAATATTACAAAGACCTCCAACAGCGCTCTTGCCACACGCGTTTCGCTGGATGCCTCTTACATCAGCCGTCTGCGCAGCGGAAAACGTCTCGTGCCGAAAGATGAACGCGTCATGCAGGTTATGGCCGCATATTTCGCACGCCACGCCGGCGAGGAATATCAGAAGAAAGCTTTGTCCGACGCGCTCAGGCTGACAAGACTCCCGGACGGCTCACAGCTCTCGGAGGAGCTTGCTCATTGGCTCCTACATGACGATGCCGGCAGCGCGGAGCAAGTGGGTCGGT
>JAEWRY010000042.1 GCA_023459875.1 Bacillota bacterium | reverse complement strand
CGGCGCGGGGGGCCCCCCCCCCGCGGCCACGATCCTGCCATGTTGCCACCGTCTCAATTCAGCGACCGCCCACCGGCGCCGTCGGGGACCGCGGCATTGTGCGCCGTCGGGCCTATCCTTGCGGTTGAGCGCCAAACGCGGCATTGTCGACACGATGCTGCCGGCTCGGCGGCCGGGCCAACGAGCCTTTTCCTGGAGCTAGGCAACCTTGATGCTTTCCCTTCGAATCCGTCGATCGATGGCCGTCGCCCTCACGCTGGTGGCGATGCCGATCGCCGGACAGGCGCTGGCGCAGACCCCCGATCACCCGGCCGACAACTCGGCACAGTTTCCGACCACCCAGGATCTGCGGTCGATGACGACCGCCGGCAGCTACCTGGCCGCCCGCCATGCCAGCATCGAACGTGACGCGGCCTCCGCCGCTGCGTTCTACCGCTCGGCGCTGCGCACCGATCCGAGCAACAACGAGCTGCTCGACCGCGCCTTCATCTCGTCGCTCGCCGAAGGTGATATCGATGAGGCGGTCAAGCTCGCCGATCGTGTGCTGAAGATCGACAAGTCCAACCGCGTCGCCCGGCTGGTGATCGGTATCCGCGACCTGAAGACCAAGAAGTATGCCGCCGCGGTTCGTAACGTGAACCAGTCGGTGCGCGGCCCGATCACCGACCTGATCGCCACCCTGATTTCGAGCTGGTCGCTGTACGGCGCCGGCGACGTCAAGACCGCGGTCGGCAACATCGACAAGCTTGCCGGTCCGGAATGGTATCCGATCTTCAAGGATCTGCATTCCGGCATGATGCTGGAGCTGGCCAACCGCCAGAAGGATGCCGGCGAACGGCTGGAGCGCGCCTACAAGCTCGACGATTCCGCGCTGCGCGTGGTCGAGTCCTATGCGCGCTGGCTGTCGCGCAACAAGAGCGAAGCCGAGGCGCTCGCGGTCTATCAGGCGTTCGATAAGAAGCTGCCGCGTCATCCGCTGATCGAAGACGGCATCCGCGAGGTCAAGGCCGGCAAGAAGCTGGCGCCGCTGGTCGACAGCCCGCAGGCCGGCGCCGCCGAGGCGCTGTACGGCATTGGCGCGTCGCTGACCCGGCGCGGTGGCGAAGACCTTGCGCTGGTGTATCTGCAGCTCGCGCTCTACCTCGAACCCAACCATGCGCTCGCGCTGTTGGCGCTCGGCGATCTCTACGAGTCGGTGAAGAAGCCGCAGATGGCGATCAAGGTGTACGAGCGCGTGCCGGCATCCTCGCCGCTCAAGCGCAACGCCCAGATCCAGCTCGCCACCGACCTCGACGCCTCCGACCGCAGCGAGGAAGCGATCAAGATCCTCAAGGGCGTGATCGCCGAGGACGGCAAGGATCTCGAAGCCATCATGGCGCTCGGCAATATCGAGCGCGGCCGCAAGAAGTTCGCCGATTGCGGGGAGACCTATTCCAAGGGCATCGACGCGCTCACCGGCACCGAGAAGAACGCCTGGGTGTATTACTACTTCCGCGGCATCTGCGAGGAGCGTTCCAAGCAGTGGGCCAAGGCCGAGGTCGACCTGAAGAAGGCGCTGCAGATGCAGCCCGACCAGCCGCACGTGCTCAACTATCTCGGCTATTCCTGGATCGATCAGGGCATCAACCTCGACGAGGCGATGACCATGATCAAGCGCGCGGTCGATCAGCGTCCCGACGATGGCTACATCGTCGACTCGCTCGGCTGGGCCTATTACCGCATCGGCGACTACGAGAACGCGGTGAAGACGCTGGAGCGGGCGATCGAGCTGAAGCCCGAGGATCCGACCATCAACGATCACCTCGGCGACGCCTATTGGCGGGTCGGCCGCACGCTCGAAGCGCGCTTCCAGTGGGCGCACGCCCGCGACCTCAAGCCCGATCCGGAGGAGCTGCCGAAAATCGAGGGCAAGATCTCCAACGGTCTGCCCGAAGAGGACAAGGCCTCGGCGGCGTCCGCGGACAAGAAGAAAGAAGACGGCAAGGGCGGCTGAGGCGGCGCGGTCAGGGCTTTGCGCCGGGACCGCGAACGCGCCTAAAAGGGGGGTGGAGCTTCGGTTCGGTTTCGCTCAGAACCGGCGCTCCAGGAGACGATTTCCGTGACCGACGGCTCTGCGACAACACTGCGCGACGAGGCGCGCGCCAAGGTGAACCTGACGCTGCGCGTGGTCGGCCGTCGCCCCGACGGCTACCACGAGCTGGAAAGCGTGGTGGCGTTCGCCGATTGCGCCGATCACCTGACCCTGCAGCCGGGTGCGGCGCTGAGCCTGACCACGATCGGTCCCGGTGCGCAGGATTGCGGCGACAGCGCCGATAATCTGGTGCTGAAGGCAGCCCGGTTGCTCGGCGAGCGTGTGCCGAACCTGGTCACCGGCGCCTTCACCCTCGACAAGCATCTGCCGGTGGCGGCCGGCATTGGTGGCGGCTCGGCCGACGCTGCCGCGGCGCTGCGACTGCTCGCCCGCGCCAATGATCTCGCCGTTGACGATCCGCGCCTCATCGAGGCTGCCCGGCTGACCGGCGCCGATGTGCCGGTGTGCCTGCCGTCGAAGCCCTGTGTGATGACCGGCGTCGGCGAGAAGCTGTCGCCGCTGCCGCTGCCGCGAATTCCGGCCGTGATGGTCAATCCGCGAGTGCCGGTGGCCACCAAGGACGTGTTCACTGCGCTGGGTCTGAAGCCGGGCTCGCTTGCGGTCGGCGCGACCGACGTCCTCGTGGCGCCCGCTTGGCCAAAAGCCGGTGTGCCGCTCGCCGATTGGGTCGTGGCGCTCAAGGCCGGTACCAACGATCTCGAGCCGCCGGCCCTCAAGGTCGAGCCGGTTGTCGGCACCGTGCTGGAGGCGCTACAGGCGACCGCCGGCGTTCAGCTCGCCCGGATGTCCGGCTCGGGCGCGACCTGCTTTGCGCTGTATGCCGATGATGCCTCGGCTCGTGCCGCCGCGGACACGCTCCGCGCCGCGCATCCTGGCTGGTGGGTCCACGCCGGCAGCCTGAGCTGATCATTCTCTGTGATTCCGGGCACCTCGGCGGTGCAGATCCGGGAAGCTTCTCGGCCAAACAACCGCGGGATTCCGGGTTCGCCCGCTGATGCGAGCGCCCCGGAATGACGGTGCTTGTTTCAGGAAGAGCTGCGCCCGCTCAGTGCGAGCGCGCGAGGCAGAACGCGACCACTTGCTCCAGCGCCGTCTTCATCGGCGAGGACGGGAACAGTGCCAGCGCGTCGACTGCCATTGCGCCGTAGTGCTGGGCGCGCTGGATGGTGTCGTCGAGGGCGCGGTGCTTGGTCATCAGCTTGATCGCCTGATCGAGGTCGGCATCTGAAATCTCGCCGCGCTCCAGCGACTTGATCCAGAATTCGCGCTCGGCGTCGTTGCCCCGGCGGAACGCCAGCACCACCGGCAGGGTGATCTTGCCTTCGCGGAAGTCGTCGCCGACGTTCTTGCCGAGCTTGGCAGCCTTGCCGCCGTAATCGAGCACGTCGTCGATCAGCTGGAAGGCGATGCCGATATTCATGCCGAACGAGCGGCAGGCCGACTGCTCCGGCTTCGGCCGGTTGGCGATTGCCGGGCCGACTTCGCAAGCGGCGGCGAACAGTTCGGCGGTCTTGCCGCGGATCACCGCGAGATATTCGTCCTCGGTGGTCGCGGTGTTCTTGGCGGCGGCGAGCTGCATCACCTCGCCCTCGGCGATGGTGGCAGAGGCCGATGACAGGATGTCGAGCGCGCGCAAGCTGCCGACCTCGACCATCATCCGGAACGCCTGGCCGAGCAGGAAGTCGCCGACCAGCACGCTGGCCTCGTTACCCCACAGCATCCGCGCCGACTTCTTGCCGCGGCGCATCTCGCTCTCGTCGACGACGTCGTCGTGCAGCAGGGTCGCGGTGTGCATGAATTCGACCGCGGCGGCGAGCTTGATGTGGCCGTCGCCGGTGTAGCCGGTGAGGTTGGCCATCGCCAGCGTCAGCATCGGCCGCAGTCGCTTGCCACCCGACGAGATCAGGTGGTTGGCGACTTCAGGAATCATGGTGACGTCGGAGCCGGTCCGCGACAGGATGGTGGCGTTGACTCGCTCCATGTCCGCCGCAACGAGTTCGACGAGTTGGTCGATCGAGGCGGTCGAGGGGCCCTCGAAGGGTACGATTACGGCCACGCTGGGTCTCCAAATTCCTGGGACGGATGCGGCGAAGCTGCTCGCGCCATCCGAGCCTTGGTCCAGTCATCGAGGCGCCGGCCGGCTCGACCATTCCGCGCCTCATTGCGGTTCCCTCTATAGCACGGGAACGACCCTGCAACGAGGCGATCGATCCCCCGCAACGGTCGGCGCGAGCTATAATGCAGGGACGACAGGAGAGGCAAGGTTGCGAGAACTGCTGCGGACCAACGACGCGGTACTGCTTTCGGCGGTGGGGGCATTGCTGGATGGTGCCGGTATCGACCACCTGGTGCTGGACCAGAACATGAGCATTCTCGAAGGCTCGCTCGGGGTCATCCCGCGCCGCGTTCTGGTGCAGGAGGACGATCTACGCGCTGCGCGCCGGCTGTTGACCGACGCCGGACTGGCGCACGAGCTCAGGTCCGATGGCTGAACTGGTTGATCCGGCAGCACAAAGTCTCACCGAGGACGGTTTTCTCGGGGGCCGGCTGCGGCTGCGGCAACCTTCCGCCGGCCATCGTGCCGGTCACGACGCAATTCTGCTGGCGGCTTCGACGCGGGTGAGGGCCGGCGACCGAGTGGTCGAATTCGGCAGCGGGGTCGGCACCGCCGGGCTGGCGGTGGCGCGCAGGATGGAAGGAATCGATCTGGTCCTGGTCGAGATCGACCCCAGTCTTGCGGCGATCGCCGGTGACAACGCCCGTCTGAATGGGCTGGCGGCCGCAGTCGTCTGTCTCGATATCACCGGCTCAGCCGAGACGTTTGCGGCGGCCGGACTCGAGCCCGACTCGGCCGACGCGGTGCTGATGAATCCACCGTTCCATGATGCCGGCCGGCATCGGGGCTCGCCGGATCCGGCGCGGCAGGTGGCGCATCTGGCAACGGCGACGACGCTGGAGGCCTGGGTTCATGCGGCGCGGCGGGTGCTCAAGTCGGGCGGGGCGCTGACGCTGATCTGGCGGGCGGATGGGCTTGCCGATGTTCTGAGTGCGCTGGGGCGCGGCTTCGGCGGCGTGATGGTGCAGCCGGTGCATGGGAATGCCGATAAGCCGGCGATCCGTATTCTGGTGCGGGCGACGAAGGGCGGGCGGGCGCCGCTGGTGCTTGTTCCAGGTTTGCAGCTCAACGATCCGTCGGGGCACCCGAACCCGATCGCGCGGGCCGTGCTCGCCGGGGAGCAAATTCTGCCGCTGGCGCAATCCTAATCAGCGGCTGGGCAAAAACTGCGCAGCGTCGGCTACTGCGGTTGCGGCTCGTTGTGCTTGGCCGGTGCGCTGGTGACGTGCACGGCCGCGAGAATTGCCGCGATCAACAACATCAGCAGGTAAATTTTCATCGGTCCCTCCGCTGCGTCGTTGCAGCCTCGTCCCTATATGAAGCCTGCGTTGCAAAACACGTTCCATACCTACCAAATGGTGGCGTCCAAGATGGTCGACAATAGGGTGAAGCGATGAGCGATGCTGCGATCAGCGGTCGCAGCGAGCAGGGCTGGCTCGCCGGTCTCGGTAACTGGATTCCGGCGCGTTTCCGGCGCGACATTCCGGTGGTGCCGGTGGTGCGGCTGTCGGGCACGATCGGCGCGGTGACGCCGTTGCGGCCGGGCCTGACGCTGGCCGGAGTCGCCAAGCTGCTCGATCGCGCATTCTCCACCCGCAACGCCAAGGCGGTGGCGCTGGCGATCAATTCGCCGGGCGGCTCGCCGGTGCAATCGCGGCTGATCTATCTGCGCATCCGCGCGCTCGCCGCGGAGAAGAAGCTGCCGGTCTACGCGTTCGTCGAGGATGTCGCGGCCTCGGGTGGCTACATGATCGCGTGCGCGGCCGACGAGATCTATTGCGATCCGTCGTCGATCCTCGGTTCGATCGGCGTGGTCGGCGGCGGCTTTGGCTTTCAGGACCTGATCAAGAAGATCGGCGTCGAGCGCCGGCTCTACACCGCCGGCGAGCGCAAGGCTCAGCTCGATCCGTTCCTGCCGGAAGACCCGCAGGAGGTCGCGCGGTTGAAGGTGCTGCAACAGGAAATCCACGCGCTGTTCATCGCGCTGGTGAAAGAGAGCCGCGGCACCCGGCTGAAGGGCGAGGAGTCCAAGCTGTTCACCGGCGAGTACTGGGCCGGCGCCACCTCGGTGTCGCTCGGTCTTGCTGATTCGATCGGTGATTTGCGCGCGGTGCTACGTGGCAAGTTCGGCGACAAGGTCCGCACGCCGCTGATCTCGCCGCCGACCGGTCTGCTCGCCAACCTGTCGCGTAAATCCGGCGGTGCCGGAACTGCGCTCGACGGCGTCGCGGCACTCCCCGAATCAATGATTACGGCGCTGGAAACACGGGCGATCTGGGCCAAATACGGCTTTTAGAAGATACGCGGCCGCGCGGCCTCCGCGCCATTTGGTCCCGTCAGCGTGAGTTGCGAGTGATCGCCCACTGAGCGAAGATGCAACAGGGGCGTGACGCGACTCAAGGAGAGGTTGGACGATGCCGCCGCTGCTCGTATTGGCTGGAAGCCTGGTGGGCATCGCCATGGTGCGGTGGGCCTTCCGCACGGCCGGACGCGTCAATCAGGAGCTCGAGGTCGCTCGCGCCACGATGTTCGCCGATGCCGACCGCACCGAGCTGCCGACGCTGCGGCTCGATCCTGTCACCGGCGCCTATCGGCCGGGCTGAACCGGCCGCCCGCCTACCTGTTCGATCGGTGATTTTTGAATCGGTGCGCCGGCCCGAAGGGCGGGGCATCACCCATCGGACCGGCGCGCAACCTTGGAGGTTGCAAACTTAAGAGCGGCCGAGCGATCCGCTCAGCAGCGGTGCGACCACCAGCACGACCAGCACAGCGCTCAACGTTTGACAGGCTGTCATTTCGGCTCTCCGTCGTTTCGGCGCCGGCTTCCCAGCGAGCGCCACGTCCCTGGAGGCCGATGGTTACCCATCAGTTGCTAACGAATTTCAGCTTTTAGCGATCGCCGTGGCGGGTGGTTAAGGAGGCGTTAACCGGCGATTTGGCCCGTTCATCGCCTTGATTTGCCGGGTCGTGGCCGATACGGTCCGGCCACTTTTCCAAAAACCCTCGTGAATCCAAAGCCGATCATGGACCCGACGCCTCCGCACATGCGCCCGGAACGTTCGTTCCAGGGCCTGATCCTGACGCTGCAGCGCTTCTGGGCCGATTATGGCTGCGTCATCCTGCAGCCCTACGACATGGAAGTCGGCGCCGGCACCTTCCATCCGGCCACCACGCTGCGGGCGCTCGGCCCGAAGCGCTGGAACGCCGCTTACGTGCAGCCGTCGCGCCGGCCCAAGGACGGCCGCTATGGCGAGAACCCGAACCGGCTGCAGCACTACTATCAGTTCCAGGTGATCCTGAAGCCGTCCCCGCCCGACATCCAGGACCTGTACCTGAAGTCGCTGGCCGCGATCGGTGTCGACACCGCGCTGCACGACGTGCGCTTCGTCGAGGACGACTGGGAAAGCCCGACGCTGGGCGCCTGGGGCCTCGGCTGGGAGTGCTGGTGCGACGGCATGGAAGTCAGCCAGTTCACCTACTTCCAGCAGGTTGCTGGCGTCGAATGCGCGCCGGTCGCCGGCGAACTCACTTACGGTCTCGAGCGGCTGGCGATGTACGTCCAGGGCATCGACCGCGTCTACGATCTCAACTTCAACGGCCGCGACGGCGACGACAAGGTCACCTACGGCGACGTGTTCCTGCAGGCCGAGAAGGAATACTCGAAGCACAATTTCGAGGTCGCCGACACCGAGATGCTGTTCGAGCAGTTCAAGATGGCCGAGGCCGCCTGCAAGAAATATCTCGACGCCGGCTGGGTGATGTCTGCCGATGGCGGCAAGCGCGAAGCCCACGCCATGGCGCTGCCGGCCTACGACCAGTGCATCAAGGCCAGCCACGTCTTCAACCTGCTCGACGCGCGCGGCGTGATCTCCGTCACCGAACGCCAAAGCTACATCCTCCGCGTCCGCGAACTGGCGAAAGCCTGCGGCGAAGCCTGGGTGCATACCGAAGCGGGACGGGCGGAGACTTAAAGCACGGACTAATCACCCGCCCCTGGGAGGGGCAGGGTCGCTCGCATAGCGAGCAGGATACACGATAACGAGGACGCCTCTGCTCCCCTCCCCCTTGCGGGGAGGGGGCGGGGGTGGGGGTCCACGGATGCAGACGTCAATGTTTGGATCGCCAGCGATGATCGACGATCGCCAGCGGTACTTCGCGCAGATGATGCGCCAAAATCCGACGAACGCCGAGCGCTTGCTGTGGCAGCGCTTGCGGCACGACCTCGTGCTGGCAAACTCGCATTTTCGTCGGCAAGTGGTGATCGGGCCTTTCATCGTCGATTTCGCCAGCCGCGGAGCCAGGCTGGTGATCGAACTTGATGGCGGCCAGCACGATGAGCAGCGCGCCGCCGACGAAGTGCGGAGCCGCTACATCGAGGCTCAAGGCTATCGCGTGCTTCGCTTCTGGAACAACGACGTCCTCGGCAACCTCGATGGAGTTCTCGCCGAGATTCAGTCTGCGTTGACCCCCACCCCCCCCCCCCCCCCCCCACCGGCGGGGGGGGCCAAACCCCCCCCCCCCCCCCCTCCTGTCTGCCGAAAAAGGCCTTTTTCGGGTAAATCAATGGTATATCAGTTTTTACGTGATCTCAATGCTGCCCTGGGTGGAGACGGTAAGATAATCTCCCTTGTCCAGTCTTATGTGCCCCGACTCGTAGGCTCCGCCGTCGATGGTGAGAACCACCTTGTCCGCGCCGTAGTAGGTCCCGAAGGTGTTGGCGACACATTGGAGGACCATGGCCTCGTAGCCCGACCCGGCGTTCATTCCTGTGACGAATTCCTTGCCCAGGTCCAGGTAGACCATGCCGTCGCCGTTCAGATAGAAGCTGTTGATCTTCACCTTTTCGGTGAACACCAGGCCCACGTCGTCGGAAACGGGCTCCTTATAGGCGTCCTCCAGCACTTTTCTGGTGACGTCGTTGGTTTTGAAGCTGAGAGTCTTGTCTTTGTAATAGAGCTTGTTTTCGTTCAGATTGGGATAATAAAACCGCACGGTCGCGGGATAAGCGGCGTCCTGCTGAAGCTCGGAGAGGGAAGAGGAGACCTCGTAACCTTCCCCTGTGCTGACCCACTTCACCAGCCCCACGCCGTCGGCGTAGTAATCAGTGGTTTCCCCGTCCGCGCCCACGGTTGTGACGCGCACGGAGGAAAAGCCGCCCGCGGGGGTGTCCACATCGACCGAGACCCCCGTGATGGTCCTGGTGCTGCCGTCGGAGAGCTTCCAGGAGGTTCCCGACGCGATCGGTTCCATCAGCAGAACCTCCCCGCCGCCGTCCGCCGCGTCCAGAAGGTTCTCCCGCGCGTAGGCTTCCCCACGGCTCGCAAGGCAAGTGACCTTGCCGTCCGCGACCTCGACCACGCTGGCCGTGACCGTGGCGCCGTTTTCGATCCTCTGCTGCATCCTGGTGCCGGTGGCGTAGTCGAGATAGACGCTGAAGGACGCGAACTCATTGCCCGTCCCCTCGTAGACATAGCGGACGTTCTCCCGGATGGGGTAATAATCCAGCACGGTCGCCGCCCGGGACGAGGGGGAGACCGGTGTACCCGGCGAGGGAGAGGCGGACGTCGTGGCCGCTCCCGCGCTGCCGGCGCAGCCGGACAGGAGAACGGCGGACAGAACGAGAGAAGCGGTAATCACGTGCTTTTTCATGGCGGCACCTCCTTTGCCTCAGTTTTCCCGGATTTTGGCATTCTATCAAGGAGAAAGGGGCCGGGCCGCGGTGAATTTTACTTCCCGAACTTCTCGGTGGGGACCAGGGGGCTGCCGCTCAGGATGGTGTCCACTTCCTCGTATCCCTCGGGGAAGGCGTAATTATAACGGGCGGGCAGCGCGAAGACGTATTTTGAGTTGCGCCCCAGCTCGCTGGGGCCGATGGGCGCGGCGCCGATATGGAATTCGTCCTTCTGAAGACTGTCCCACTCGTCCAGGGTGAAGATCATGATGGGGATATCCTGCCGGGGCTTATCCGACGTCCACAAAGGGTGGCGCAGGGAAAGCTCCGGGCCGGCGGCGGCGGTTTTTTCGCCCTGACCGTCGGAGGTAATCCCCTCCCATTCGCCGGTGACGACCGTGTAGCCTTTCCAGCTCTCCGGCAGGGTGAAATCAAAGCCGTAGGTTTCGTTTTTGTAGACGATGGAAGCCGCCTCTCCGCTTGCGGCGGGAGAAGGACTGGCGGAGGCGGAAGGAACGGTGACGGGCGACGGCGAGGGCGCGAGCGCGGCGGGGCTTGCGCCGGGCGAGAGCGAGGCTTTCGCGGCGGAGCCGGCGGAACAGCCGGCCATCAGGAGCACGCAGACAGCCAGCGCGGAAATCCACAGCGTAAAAATCAGTTTACCGAATGTTTTTTTCATACGAACCCTCCTCATGTAGTTTGCCGCAATGAGAGACGTTTCTCCGCGTCCTTTGTTCCCTGATTTTCAAACTATTTTTGTGTTACCGCCCCTGGGGGGGCAGCTTCAGGCCTCATGGCGGGCTCTCCCCGCGCCCAGGCGAGGAACAGCAGCAGCGCCGAGGCGCAGAGAAACGCCCCCGCGAGCATGGCCCAGGTCAGATTAAGGTCGGCGAGCTTCCCCAGGGCCACGTTGGTGCCCGCGCAGACGCTGTCGATGAGCACGGCGTTGATGCTCAGCTCGGTGGCCCGGTTGCCGGATACCACCAGCCTGCTTTGGATCTCGGTCTGCAGCGGCTGAAACAGGCTGGAGCTGAGCCGAAGGGCGGCAACCGACAGAACAGAGAGCACAGCGCTGCCCGTGAACGCGAGGACGGCGCAGGCGGCGGCGGCGGTCAGAAAGAGCGCGCTTGCGAGCTTCTTCGCCCCCAGAGAGCGGGTGAGGGCGTCGGAAAAGACGCCCAGCAGGCCCACGAGGGTGACGGCGATATAGATGGTTCCGATGGCGGCGTTCCCCAGGCCGCACTTTACGTACTGAAGCTGGTTAAAGAAGACCGTGACGATCTGGCAGGTCTCGCTTAAAAGCGCGACGCAGGCGAGAAACATCAGATGACGGCCGTCCTTCGCCGTGCGCCCGAGCAGGGCGAGATAGGCTTTCGCCCGGCCCTCCTCCGGCCCTTCCTCCCTGCGCACCTCCGCAAGAGCGAAGGAGAGAAGAGCGGCCAGGCCGTAGCTGACGGCGGTCAGAAAGCCCGCCAGGCGGTAGTCGCTTTTGATGAACGCCGAGTAGACGGCGGCGGCAAAGAGCAGGCCGGCCGTATTCAGGTTGTTGTAGACGCCGAAGACCCGCTGGGAGGCCCCCTTGCCGCAGGAGAGGTAGAGAAGGCTCACGTCCACCCCCGAGATGCCCGAGACGATGACGCTGAGCATGATACGCTCCAGGAGAAAACCCCCGAAGCCGGATGCCTTCCAGAAGACGAGCTTGGAGAGGAAGTAAAGCAGGTAGCAGATAGAGAGCGTTTTTTTATAACCGATTTTGTCGGCCGCAATTCCCCAGGGCAGCTCCAGCAGCAAGCAGAGGACCAGGGAAATGCTCTCGATGACGGCGATCTGGAAGATGGAGACCCCGGCCGCCGCCCGGTATAACGTGGCAATTGGCCCATAGAACACCATGCCCTGTAAAAAGGCAATGGCGTACATGAGCCAAACGTTACGGTTTGGCTTCATAAATAGTTCGTCCTTTCAATTTAGGTACGGCAAAGCAAGCGCTTTCTTCAAGCGCTTCTTATCCCTGCGTATTCCCTAAATTGCGCGACACATTCAGAAGCCTCCAGTATTCATTTAGAAAGAGCGGAGTTGATAACCGGAACAATCATAGCACAACATTCGCGGTTCGTCTATAGGGCCCAAGCTTCCGCGCGGAATTTTACTGCTTCGTGCGTCGGACATCTTGCCGGCGGCGGGGGCAGCCTGTCAAAAAAGTCCCTCGTCCTTTTCGCCACGGGCGAAAAGCTTTTGCGGATTTTGCGCCCGGTTTCGTGACCGAAATCCGCAAAAGGTTAAATACCAGTGCCTAGCGGGAATTCACTTCTCACTAGGCACTCTTTGTGCGGCTCCACAGAGCCGCTTCCATCTTGTCGTTTCGTCGAAAAACATGGTTTTTCGACAGCCTTAACCCCCGCCGCCGGAAAGACCGGCGGCGGGGGAGGGGGAAAGCGAGAATTTTTGTTATTGCCGTCTGGTTCCGCAGTAGGAGCCTACGCCGCCCGCGACGTTAATGACATTGTAGCCTTCCTTTATTAACGCGCCGCACGCCCGCTGGCTTCTGCCGCCGGACTGGCAGACGATGTAATAGGGCCCTTCGCTCTTCAGATAAGCCTTGGGATTGCCCAGAAGGGTGTTCATCGGGATGTTTTTCGCGCCCTTGATGGAACCCGACTGAAACTCATAGGGTTCCCGGATGTCGATGAGCTCGACGGACCCGGTGAGCTGATCCAGGTCGTTTACGTTAATTGCGCTTCCTGTGTTCTGATGAAAAAAGTTGAACATAAAAAAGACTCCTTCCTGCCGGACTTCCGGCTTTCCGCTTTGATGACGGGATGTAGTCGCCTCAGGCGGCTCCCGCCAGCAGCAGACCGATTACCACGCCGTAGATGGTGGACGTATAAGGGTTGGCGGTTATGGGGCAGGCGCCGCTGGAACAGCCGATCGCCCTGTACAGGATGAAGTAGCCCGCCGCCGCGCCGATGATTGCGCCGATCAAATATTTCATAATGGAGATCACCGCCGTTTCTGTTTTCTGGTATTATTGTACCTCTTTTTTTGAAGATTACCGTGACAAAATCACACAGGCGGCGGTTGTGGCCGGTGTCCGCAAAAAAACAGCCGCCCTTTTGGGGCACACCTTTTAATCTTCCCTCATAGGATGGTACAGGCAAAAAAGGAGCTGAATTTAAATGGACAGACGGTATCCTTATTCTGATAACAGAAACAGAAACGATTTTTCTGACATGAGGGATTTCGGGCCGGAGCCCTTTGTGGTTAACATCGACCAGGCGACAAAACGAAACAACACCTACCGCACCGCACTGTGGACGGGCGGCCATCTGCAGCTCACGCTCATGAGCATCAACGTGGGCGAGGACATAGGGCTTGAAATCCACCCCGAGCTGGACCAGTTCCTGCGCATCGAGCAGGGCCAGGGACTTGCGATGATGGGCACCTCCAAAGACAACCTGTCCTTTCAGAGAAGAGTGGAAAACGGCTACGCCATCCTCGTGCCCGCCGGGACGTGGCACAACCTCATCAATACGGGCGGCATCCCGCTCAGATTATATTCCATTTACGCCCCGCCTCAGCATCCCAGGGGAACGGTACAGCGCACCAAAGCCGAAGCCATGGCGTCAGAGCACCATCACTGATCGGAAAAGCCGACGAAACAGGTCGTCCGGAGCGTGAAACGAAGGAGCTTTCAGCGGCGGGAATTGCGCGCCGCCAAGATCCTCCGGCCTCGCAGCGGCAAGATAAAAGGCGGTGTCTCATACTGGGTGAGACACCGCCTTTTTTAGATCACTGCTTGATAAAGAAGAAGCACTGCCCGGAAGAAATCCCGCTCCCGGGAATTTTCGCCGGTCCCGGCAGAAAGTTCGCGCCCGATTTCCGCGCTTAGGCCCCCTATTCTTGAACGCTTATCTTCCGCCGTATTTCATCAGATAATACGGGCCCTCAAGGTCCGCTTCTTCCTTTTCGATGCTCCAGCCGTGGGACTGGTAATAGCCCAGCGCGCTGGTATTCGCCTTCACGCATTTTAATGCCAGCGGCAGGCCGACTCGGTCCGCCGCCTCCCGGATCAGGGCCGTTCCGGCCCCGCCGCCCTGGAACTCAGGCAATACGAACAGGCTGTGGATGAATTTGTCCGGGACCCAGGCGGATACAAAGCCCACGGCCTCGCCCCTATGATAGGCGGTCAGGATCAATTCGCCTTTCGTGCTCTCGTCGAAATCCGATAAGATCAGCTTTTCCGGGTCCGTCCAGAAGAAAGCCTTCCGGCGGACGGTCAGAAATATCTCCCTCAGCTTTTCATAGTCCTGGGGCTGCGCTTCGGAAACTGCAATAGGATTCTTCGCAATGGGAACCCCGCTCCCGGGAGTTTCGCCCAGGCTCCCTGCGGCGTTTTCATGATTACCTTGGAGGTTATCCCGGCTCATAGGCAAGCCCCTTTTTATTGTAATGAAGCACAAACCTGGAAATCGAAGAAGAATTATGATATACTCTATTTGTCTATATCTAAAACAGTTTTAAGTGAGGTGAGAGCGGTGAGCGTTTTCGGAACGGGAATGCAGCTTGTGTTTTTACTGGGATACGTCGGAGGAATTTTAAAGTATGCTTTTCTAATCCTCGGTATCATTTATTTCATAAGAGAACTGAAAAAAGGCGGCTGAGCTTAGGGCCTCGCCAGGGCAGTCTGGCTGAAGACGAAACGCAGTTCGTTCTGCTCGGTGTAGTAAAAGGTAAGACCGTCAAACGAAATGTCGTCCGGGCCATAGGCGGGGCAGCAGGCGGCGGCGTACGCTTTGGTTACGTCTTCTCTTGATAATCCGAGGGCTTTGAAAAATTCTTCCCGGTTCATCACCTGCTGGGTGTTCTCGTTATAAAAATAGTTATTTACCGATATGTTCGGCGAGTAGGAACCGTAGGCCGAAGAGATGGTGTCGAGAATGCTCAGGCAGCAGACCCCGTTTTGCCTGCTGACCAGGTAGTGAATCTCCAGCCAGGTATACGGGTAACCTTCCGCCACAGCGGGGATGTCCCCTTCGATCATATAGTCTTCTTTCAGCCTGTCGTTGATGGCGCTTGCGTTCGCGACCGAATCCGAGACCCTTGGAAACAGGAAATCGATCTTATAGGTGCCGGGCACGTCCTCGTGCCGCTCATAGCCAAGCTCCACCTGAAAGCTGCTGCCGGCCGCCGTTTCCTGCTGTTTGCCGTTCGCTGAGCAGCAGGAACATAACAAAAGAAGAATGAAGAGCGAAAGAACACCGTGTTTTTTCAATGGTAAGCCTCCCTGGAACAGTAATAAAGCCGACGCAGCAGAGTAATTCCCGAAAGACAAGATTTACCTGTTACCCATGAGAAATCCCGCCGGCCTCCCCCGGTCTTGTGACGGAGAGGGGATTCTCCATATGTTCGCCGATGAGCTTTTCCATCCAGATCATATCGTACCATTGCCCGAACTTATAGCCGCATTTCGAGAAACGCCCCACAAGCTGAAAGCCCATGCGGGCGTGAAACCGCTCGCTGGCGTTGGTGAGGCGCTCGTCTTCGGCAGCGGTAAACGCGATGCAGGCGTTCATGTTGAGGATGTTCTGGTGCTTGAGCGCCTCCTCCAGCGCCGAATAGAGGAGTTCTCCCAAGCCGCGGCCCCGGCAGTCCTGCCTGAGATAGACCGTGGTCTCCACCGCCCAGCCGTAGGCCGGGCGTTCTTTAAAGGGCGAGGCGTAGGCGTAGCCGTTGACGCGGCCCTTTTCCACCGCCACGAGATAGGGGTATTTTTCAAGGGTATGGGCGATGCGCCCGGCGAATTCCTCCGGGGAGGGGACGTTGTACTCAAACGAGATGGCGGTATCCGTTACGTAAGGGGCGTAGATTTTAAGTAACTCCTCCGCGTCGCCGGGGCTCGCCATGCGGATGACTGCTGCTTCCACAGCGCTTCCTTCTTTCGTAAAATAGAGTTAGTCGTTTCCGCCTTTGGGGTGAAACAGCCAGATCACGGCGTTTGCCGCCATCTGAACGAACCAGAGGACTTCGGGGATGACCGGCGCGATCCTGCCCAGCGCCGACAGAGCCAGAAGCACCGCCACCACGAGGGTATAGACCCAGTATAAATAATATAGGGCGATCCGCCGGCGCGTAATCTCAGGATTGTTGTATTTCACGGCGGTCAGCAGGCTGATTTTCTCATAGCGGGTGAAGCCCTTGAGAATCTTTTTGACGCGCGTTCTGCTCATCCCCTCGAAGGAGGCGGCAAAAATCCAGTCGCGGATCATACTCGCGGGATAAACGGAGATCGCGCTGACTCCTATGAAAAATACCAAAGCAAAAAAGACGTTCGCTA
This sequence comes from Bacillota bacterium, assembly GCA_023459875.1. Taxonomy (GTDB): domain Bacteria; phylum Bacillota; class Clostridia; order Oscillospirales; family Oscillospiraceae; genus JAEWRY01. The sequence goes on along the minus strand of JAEWRY010000042.1, from coordinate 24,009 downwards.
CCGTAATGCTGCCTTCGTTCAACTTCATCAGCTCCAATTATTACTTTTCTTTATATAGAAGCGCCCCGGGGGTGCGGTAAGATATGAGGTTATCTTACCACACCCCCGGGGCGCTTACAAGCGGAGGAAATCAGCTTTTATCAGGAGGCGCCGGTTGCGCCGAAAAGATAGAGGGAGCTACCGGAGATGCCGCCCATGCCGCTTCCGCCGGAAGACCGGGTATTTATACCCAGGTATTCCTCAGGAGCCACGAGGGCGGCGTTCTGTTTCACATAACTAACCAGCGCGGAATTGTTACCGCCGCTCTGGCCGGTCATCAGAAAGTAGGTGACCTTGCCCTGGCTCACGAGCTCTTTGAGCTCCTCCAGGGTGATGGCGTTGTCCGAACCCAAAAATCCCCCGTAGGCCACAGCGGGCAGGCCCGTGTCCACGATGAACTGGGCCACGTCGTTGGAGCGCTGGGCAACCACCAGATAGGTCCCCTCCCGGTAATGCTGAGCCAGATAGTTTTCCAGCGCGGCGGTGCCGGAATCGGGGGTGGTGAGCACCTCCTGGTTGGGCGTCATGCCGCGGATCGCTTCGGTGGAGGCCAGCTCGGGCCCGGCGTAGGGAAGGGTGGAATTCTGCTCCACGTACATGACGACGGTGAGCGACCAGTAGAAGGGCGCGGCGAGAAGGGATAAGAGCATGAGCGCGGAAGAGGCGAGAAGAATCAGCCGTTTCGGCTTTACAGAATGCAGCAGCATCAGCGCAAGGGACAAGGCGCCCACCGCGGTCATGATCGGGGCCAGAGAGCTTCTCAGGTACTCGTAGCTCCAGACGTACCGGATTTCCAGAGCCAAGGCGGCGATGAGGGAGAGGGGGAGAAGAAACTGCTTCCAGCCCCGCTTTTCCCGGAAGGCATTTACAAGCTCGGGGAATCCGATCCCCACGAGCCCCGCGACGCCTGGGGCGAACATGCACAGGTAATACCGGTGCCAGAAGCTTGCGAAGCTGAAAAAGACGTACATGGTGACAAGCCAGATGATCCAGAAGAGGAAGACGGCCTGCCGGACGGTGGGCTTTTTGGGGTCAAATCTGCCGGCTTTGACCAGAACGCAGAAGAGGGCGAGGACGAGGAGCCACGAGGCCTGTCCAAAGAGGCTTGTGGAAAAGAGACGCAGGGGGCCGGCCGTTCCGATGTCGTTTCCGCCGCCGCCCATACCGCCGAAGCCTCTCATCATCTGGCCGCCTGTCACCGTGCCTCCGAAGCCCTCGCCGCCGGTGAAGCTCTGCCCCCCGGAGCGGGTCTGCCCGTCTCCCGGGAACCGGGAAGTACCGGACCGGCTGCCGGAGCCGGTCCCGGCCGTGCCGCCGGGCAGGCTGTTGCTGCCGGAGTTTTGATCGGGAGGCACTAAGCTGCTTCCGCCGTTTGCGGAATTTTGATCGGGCGGAGTGAGGCTTCCGCCGGAAGCGGAGTTTTGACCGGATGACTTGCCGGAATTGCCGCCCGCCGCGCCGCCGTCGAAGCCGCGGTTAGTCCCGCCGCCGCCGGAGCCGCGCATTCCTCCGCCGTTCATACCGCCGTCCGTAAGGCTCCGCAGTCCGCCGGAGCCCACCAGGCGCTCCAGGCCGTTATGCCCGAGGATGAGCTCCCGGACGGTATTATTCGTGGAGCTGCCCACATAGGGGCGGTCACCAGCCGGGGTGAGGTCCACCGCGATCACCCACGCGAAGGAGACAGCCGCCATGACGGCGAGGCTGATGAGTCCCGCGAGGACACGCTTTAAGAACTTCTCTTTGGCGAAGATCAGGTAAACGACAACGATTCCGGGCAAAATCATATAGGCCTGGAGCATCTTGACGTTGAAGCTCAGACCGACGAAAAGGGCGCACGCAAACAGAAAGCGCCATTTCCCCGTTTCAAGGGACCGGAAGAAAAACCAGACGGCTACGAGCAGGAAGAAAATGAGCTGCATGTCCATGGTGTTGTTGCGCGAGGCCACCACCACGGCGGGCGTGAGCGCGAAAACCAGGGCCGAGACGAGGCCCGCCTTCCGGCCGAAATGCCTGGATGTCAGCACGTACATCATGATGCAGGAGCCGGTTCCCGCCAGGGCCTGGGGCAGGAGCATCGCCCAGCCGTGATAGCCGAAGACGAGCACGAAAACCGCCTGGATCCAGAGAGCCAGGGGCGGCTTGTCCACCGAGACGATTCCCGCCGGGTCGAAAGAAACGAAGAAGAAATTGTGAAAGCTCTGGGTCATGCTCTTTATCGCCGCGGCGTAGTAGGCGTTGCAGTACCCCAGCTTTGAGATGGCGTAAAAATTCAGGCCGAAGGACAAAAGGGCGATGGCTCCCAGCGCGGTCAGGTGCCGGTGGTTTTGAAAGAAAGACGGAATCGAACCTTTTGAAAAAAGCTTTGTTTTCATGATCCGCGCTCCCAATATGATATCACCCTATTGTACCGCCCGATTCTTAAATTAGTATGAAAACGAGCTGAAATTATCGTTAAGCCCAAGGAAAAAACATTTGTTTTCCGTTCTGAAAGACCCTCGTCCTTTTCGTACCGGGCGAAAAGCTTTTACGGATTTTGCGCCCAGCTCCGCAAATCAAAACGAACAGTCATCAATGTATCTGAAGCGGTAAAACAATGTTGTTTTGCCGCCCAAAAGGGCAATGATTGCCCTTTTGGCAAATACGATTCGGAAATCGCATTTGTTCAGTGGACATTAAATAGAGTACCCAGCGGGAATTCACTTCCCACTGGGTACTCTTTGTGCGGCTCCGAAGAGCCGCTTCCATCTTATCGTTTTGTCGAAGACATGGTTTTTCGACAGCCTAAGACGGCAAAGCCAGGTTAAAACTCTTGATTCTCGTCGTCTTTCTTCCGGCTAAAGGTGACGGTAAGTCCGGCGGATGCCACGGAGAAGGCAAGCGCGATCATGGCAAGGGTCCACATCCGCTTCACGGCATCGGCTTGGGTGGTGCCGGTCTGCGGCAGGTTGCCGAGCGGGACTTCCGCTTCGGAAATAGCGGCTTCCTGGACGGGCTCTTCCTGGACAGGCTCTTCCACCGGGGGGACCGGCGCCAGAGGCACATCGGGTTCGTCCAGGTCTTCCACAACGGGGGAGGGAGCGGGGGTGTTATCATCATCGTCGTCGTCGTTGTTGTGGTGCTGGCTGGGGGTAAAGGTCCAGGCGCCGGTAATGGCAGTGTCAGCGGAGATTTCAAAATCTGTCATATTCCAGCCGCTGAAGGACCAAACGCCGTTGGCGAGTGTAGTGTTCTCGTAACCGTTCGCGACATGAACAAGAGCCCCGTCCTCGTAAGAGGCACTCGCGGGAGGCGTCACGCCATCGGGATGAACGTCGCCGGTGAACTCATAACTGACGGTCCACGTTGTGGGAGTCTGGCTGGGGGTAAAGGTCCAGGCGCCGGTAATGGCAGTGTCAGCGGAGATTTCAAAATCTGTCATATTCCAGCCGCTGAAGGACCAAACGCCGTTGGCGAGTGTAATGTTCTCGTAACCGTTTGCGACATGAACAAGAGCCCCGTCCTCGTAAGAGGCACTCGCGGGAGGCGTCACGCCATCGGGATGAACGTCGCCGGTGAACTCATAACTGACGATCCACGTTGTGGTTTCCGGGGTGGTTTCGGAGTATAAACCGTAAATAAAGGTGGCCCAGGTGGAAGTCGCGTCGAAAGTCACTCCGCTGGCGGTAATTGTGACGCCGTTATCCGTGCACGGAATTCCAGAAATGAAGCTGTAGGTATCCGAAGCTTTCAGGTTGTCGAAGGAGCCGGGCAGGTCCGCGGCAATAAGCGCCGCCACAAAGGAGTCCTGTTCGCCGCCGGTCAGCTCGTCGGCAGTCCAGACCACATAGCCGCCGTGGGCGGTAAGCTTCGCCACAATGAAATTAGGGCTGGCGGGATCCACAAAGGTAAATTCGGTGCTGTTGCATTGCTGAACCCAATCAACATCGTCGCTGTCGATCGTGTACGTTGTGTCTCCGTCCGCGGCAAAAACCGTCATGGGCAGCAGACCAAGAAGCATTACGGCTGTGAGAAGAAGCGCAAGAGTTTTTTTCATATCTATTTCTCCCTTCAATTTGTAAAACAGTGCTTCATCTATGTCTCGCTGGTCTGTGCCGCGTTATTCCAATCAATTCGGAATTGCTCTTTGCCATCGGTACCGAGGACGCTGTCGATCAGCTTGATGAGTTCCAGAAGACTGCGGAAAGGCTGAGATTGATTTCCGTCCGTCCAGGTAATCATGCCTTGCCAGGTGGCGTTTTGCTGACTGAGAATCTTTATCACGAAGGTTCCTTTGCCGGACTGCGGTTTTATCATCGGATCACGCTCCCTGCGTTCGTAGTGAATTCTTAAATGTTTCTGAATCAAGCCTATAGGAAAACGGTTACATATTGGTAATATATTTTTTATTCACGATATCGAATGTTACCAAATTGAATCATTGATACAAGCTCACCATATATGTAATAATTTACTATATTGGAATTAAAAAACCTGGCAGGTCGTTACTTTACATCCGATATGATAAAAAGCGAAAGAAACATCACGCCCTTTCCGCGCTGGGCAACGCGGCAGCCACACCCGGGCAAAAAAAGCCGGCGCCAAAACGGCGCCGGCTCAGCTTGTTAAAAAAGTCCCTCGTCCTTTTCGCCACCGGCGAAATGCTTTTGCGGATTTTGCGCCCAGCTCCGTGACCGAAATCCGCAAAAGTTTGAATACCAGTGCCCAGCGGGAATTCACTTCCCGCTAGGCACTCTTTGTGCGGCTCCAAAGAGCCGCTACCATCTTATTATTTTGTCGAAAAACATGGTTTTTCGACAGCCTGAGCTGGCGCCGTCAGGCGCAAGCTCAGCTTAGCGCGGCTATTTTCCGAGGATATAATCGGTCATGTCCCGTCTGCCCGCGCAGAGCAGCTCTTTGACACCTTCCCGGAACTTGGCTTTGTCGGGCGGCTGATGGGTTCCCTCTATGAGTTCCATTTTCGGGTAGGCGCTTCTGATTACCTCTATGTATTTGTGAAGGAAAGGACATACGGCGGTCATGCAGTAGGAAAGATGGATGGCGTCCGCCTTCCTATCGGCCAGGGCCTTCACGCGCCGCAGGATCTTTTCGGGAGCGGCAACCGTGGGGCAGCCCGCGCAGGAGACGATCCCCAAAAGGACCACCTCGCTGTTCCCGTACCGCTCGAACAACCCCTTCCTCTTTCTCATGTCCCCCAGGCAGACGGTGCTGGCGCAGTTAAGCTCCCCCGTGCAGTTGGAGCAGGTGATGATTCCGATCCGCGGCATAGCGATCCCTCCATGAATGATTTTTGGTTGCGCCGGTGTTGAAGGTGTCCGGCCGGTATTGCAGCCCGGAGCAAAAAAACACCGCCTCACGGAACAGTTTAACATTCCCGTGAGGCGGTTTCAAGCGAAGATGCCGTTTCCTGTGAGGCGCCTAAGGCTGCAGCCTTGAAATAAATACCGACAGGGAATCCGAGCGGCCTATCTGGGTTCTTTTCATCTTATACCGGCTGCTGTGCGGGGTGTTGAAGCCCTGAAGGGTGGTGACCGCGTATTGATAATACTTTTGGGCCGTCGTCAGCACGTTGGCACTAAACTTCCCGTTGGGGTAAGACAGCGTGTCCACGGGCTTGCCCGTAATTCTGTTCAGATCCTTCTGGGACTGCCCGCACTCGTAATCGATCTGCGCTTTATTGAGCCTGTCCATACGGACGTGGTCCACGGTGTGGCTCTGGAAGGAGACCAAATCGCTCATCTGCTCCATCTGTTCCGCAGACAGGTGCCCCTTGGAGCCGATGGCCTTGGTGATGACGAAGATCGTTGCCTTCAGCTTGTATTTTTCCAGAACAGGGTAGGCGTTCGTGAAATTATCAACATAGCCGTCGTCAAAGGTGATGATGACGGGTTTCTTATCCTGCGAACATGCGTCCATTTCATCGACGAAATATGTGGTATAGCCGTTTGAGGCGAGATAGCTCATCTGCTCGTCGAAGTCCTTTGTGGTTACCGATAAGATCGGAATTCCGATGGGATCGTCGCTGACGCTGTGGTATAGCAGAATCGGGATCTGCGTACCGCCGCTTAGTTCTTCGGAATTTTCACCGGCGGAACCGGTGAAAAGGAGCAGCATCCCCGACAGGGAAAAAGCGGCGGCGAGGAACATGATAAACCGGCGGCGGCCGCCGGGCAGTATTTTCCGCATTGTGATCGCACGGTTCCGTCGGTCCCAAACGCCCGGAATGTAACCGGGCCGGACCGCCTTTCTATTAATGATTCAGCCGTTTCCGGCGCCGAGACGTCCGTTCCGCTTACTTTTTTCCTACGATGATCTTTATCCCAAGCAGCAGGGCAAACATCGAGACAAGGTAGGACAGGTCGATCATCGCAATGCCGCGCAGCCCCATGCTGCCCAGCACGTCGATGCCGATCACGTTTGTGATGACAAGCAGGATCATGATGACGAAGACAGCCAAAATTTCAATCTGCTGGAGTAAATTGTTCTCTAAATTCCGGCTTGCATGATTGACTCCTTCGTCCAGCCGCGTGATCTTTGCTTCCAGACGTTCCACTTCATTCCTGAGCGCCGCGACGCGCTCTTCCAGTTCCTCATTTTTTTGATCCATCATTCATTTACCTGTCAATATCAATTTATGATTCCGCATTTCTGCTGATTCATTGGAATACTACAGCGGCTCCGCGCCGTTGTCAAGCTGTTTTATGTTAACTTTTTTACTGGGGAACGGTTTCCCTGGCTGCGGATATTTTACTTCACCTCCCGAATGAATTATGCTATAATGACCTCTGCTGCATAAGCCGCCCAACGGGAAATTACGCGGCGCTGCCGCGCAATTTGTTTATATATTAGTATAAACATTAAAATAATTACTTTCGCGCGGGATACTGATAGGAAAGGTCAAGTTAATATGAAAGAAATGATGCCGAAAACACAACCCGAACTGGACACCGCGATCCAAAATTTCATTGAGGTTCTGAACACATGGCGTCCCGGGACGGTAAACGCCATGATGCCGACGGGATATAAGGACTGCAGCCTCGAAAAAAGGACGCTTACCGTCTCTTACGACACGCTGGCGTGGATGAGCAATCCTGCGGAGCAGATGCATGGAGGAATCATAAGCGCCGCGCTGGACAGCGCGATGGGCATCCTTGTTTACGTGCTGAGCGGCGGCAAATTCCCGCCCACCGTAAGCCTGCAGGTCAATTTTGTGCGGCCAATCCCGCTGGGCAAACGCATTATGATCACATCCCGCGCCGAATCCGTCGGGCGCACCATCGCGACCGTGTCGGCCGCCGTCTGGATGGAGGACTGCCCGGAAAAGCACCTGGTGACGGCCACGGGAATCTATTCCACCGCTGGAAAAACGCTCGCCGAGCTTTGGCGTGAATAAGAGAAGGCCGGGCAGTTTATTCTGTCCGGCCAGTTTTTTCAAAATAACGCACCGGCATTCCCCTCATCCGAAAAACGGTTTTATATTTACACGGACGAGCCGCCCCCGAACTTCCCGAAGAAGCTGTTTATTTCCTGCATATATTTTTTCACGGCCCTGGCCGCCGACTGGGGGTTGTTGGCCCGGATGCCCGCCATGTTGAAGCTAATATTCCGTTTGGCGAGTTCCTCGCCCAGCAGCCTTATAAAGATGCCCGGCCCGTCCACATCCGCGCCGTCCGCCCATGTCGTTTCGACCCCGCAGGTAGGCGAACCGTTGATGCCGATGAGTCCCGTCACTTCAAAGCCGTTCTTCCGGTATTCCTCGATCTGATAGACCGTTTCGCAGGCGATTTTCCGGCAAAGTTCCCTCGCTTTGTCTTCCCCCATCCGCTTTGCGATTCTCGTGTCCTCGGACGCTACCGTGGGGCTTGCCGACTGGTCTGCCTGCCTGTCGAGTCCCAGGTAAAGCAGTTCCGGGCAGGGGAGCTGGATGATGCCCGCTTCCCCCGAAACCAGCAGCTCGGCCACCTCCCGGATCGCCCCGGGATAATGGGCGCACTGGTCGAGCTTTGCGTTTTGGTTTAAGACGCAGTGGCACACCAGGATGACTTTTTTGCTTCTTTTATCTTTAAACATAGTTATTTCTCCTGAACGGCATGGAATAAAGGAACACCTCACGGGTATTTTAGCATACCCGTGAGGTGTTTTCAAGCAGACGGACCGTCCTGCTTTGCCGCGGTGCCGTCAGACGATTTGGAGCTTTTTCCCCTTCGGATCGCCCTTGAAGGCCTTCATGGCGTGCTCCCAGGCCTCCAGGCCGATGTCGTCGTTGTAGTAAATCGGGATTTCCTTCAGGTGCGCCAGGGCGATTTTCCCCGTGGTGAGAGGGTCGTCGCCCGTCACGTTGGTTTCGGGATCGACGATGCCGTGTTCAAGCTCGATGTTGATGCCCTCCAGATAGTCATTGGGCGTAAAACCGGCCTTGTCAAAGTCTATGCCCAACTGTTTTGCGATTTCCATCGCTTCGGCCAGATTGAATTTCTTCATGCTGCTGTTCTTCCTTTCGTTCCTTTGTAAATTTGAAAAAGCGCCGCATATGCCGCGCTTTTCCATAACGTAGTCACCCACTGCCGTTGCCTGCGGCGGCGTGACAGCCTACCGGCGGAGTTAAAACCGGAACAGATTGAGGCCGATCTCCTGGCTGAACGCCCGGTCCACCTCGCCGTCCACCGCGACGATCACCATTTCGCAGGTGGCGCTCACAACGGCTTTGTTCAGGTGCCCGCCGAACACATGGGCTTCCTCGTCGCCCACGCTCATGTGCAGGTGGCTGTAGTATTCCCCGTTCATGGTATTGATCGTGCCCGTCAGGGAGACGATTTCAAACTTGCCCTGTAAGGAATTGGCGCGGTAGGTTTTTGCCTCCGTGTCGAAGACACCCACGGTGATCTCTTTCACCGCTCCCAGACCCTGGAGATACCCCAGCTTGATGTTCTCCCGCAGGGCGATTTCCTTCACCTGTTCCAAAATCTCCTCGCCTTTATCCATCCTGGCGAAGATTTTGTCCCCAAAACGTTTGTATTCCATTCTTTTTCCCTTCCGTTCTTTTGAGAGTATGAGATTACCTTATACCGCGCCGCTCTACTTCCTTTTCGCGAGAACCTCCAGCCAGTAGCCGTCGGGGTCGGAAATGAAGTAAATGCCCATCTCCGGATTCTCGTAGCAGATGCAGCCCATGGCAAGGTGCTTTTCGTGGGCGGCCTTGAAATCGTCGGTCTCGAAGGCCAGATGGAATTCACCGTCGCCCAGGTTATAGGGTTCCTTTTTGTCCTTCAGCCAGGTGAGCTCAAGCTCGAACGCGCCTGAATCGCCGGCTAGATAGACGATGATGAAGCTGCCGGAGGGCGGCGCGATGCGGCGCACCTCTTTAAGTCCCAGCGCCTCGCCGTAAAAGGCGATGGACCTGTCCAAATCGGAGACGTTGTAGTTTTCGTGGATCATTTTGAACTTCATGCGGCGAGCCCTCTTTCTTTTCGGTATGACGGCGCAAAGCGAATCGTGCGCCGGTAATTTTACCAATTATATCACGCGGTACGGCGGAAAGCAACGCTGCGGCCTTCTTGTATGAGCATATCTCAAGGATGCGTCTATGACCGTCAACCTATCTTGAGACACCTCGAACGGTCTTCGTCTTTTTCCCTATCCTTACTCGTTTGTCAGCGTCAGCATCCGGCGGAGCATGCCGCCGTAACGGGCTTCCAGCTCGGAGACGTTCCTGTGGTCGTAGACGCCGCTGCCCGGTTTTTCCGCGAGGGCGTCCAGAAAGCTCCCGGCGGCGTGGATGAGCGCCTCGCCCGGCACGGTGTAAAAGAGGGGGCCCCGGCCGGTGCGGTAAGCCGGGGGGCTTTTGAGGAAGAGCTTTTTGGGGTTCAGGTAAACCGAGAAGGCGGGAAAGGCTTCGGGGGAGAGGCCGTCGTCATCCAGGAGGATAAACCGGATGCCGGGGTTCTTCGTCACAAGCTCCTTGACCTTTTCCAGATGGGAGAGCCGCTGGGCGGGGGACATGCGGTACAAAATGTCGGCAAAGAGCAGCTCGCCGGTCTCCAGGTACCGCAGCACGGCGGATTTTAACAGGTAAAAGTCGATGCGGCGCTTTTCGAATACCTCGTCCCAGGTGATAAAGAGCCTGCGCAGGACCCCTTCCGCCGAACTGTCCGGCGCGGAGGTTATACCCGCCGCCACAATGCTTTCGCACGCCGACTGGGGAAGGAGAAACTCGAAGCCGTAGGGAGAGAAAAATTTGTACCGGTCCCGGCTGTAAAAATCGGTTCGGTAGCCGTCGCGGTTCATGTCCTCCGGCCGGGCGGGGGCCAGGAGCAGGGGGCGCTCCTTGAGACGGGCGAGGGCCGCGCCGAAGAGCTGCGCCGCGGCCGGTCCGCTCTCCGCGTGGACCAGAGCGTCAATTTCGCCTTCGGGACCCAGGGCGGTCATCACGGCGCCGCCGTCCCTTGCCGCGAGAATGCCTTCCCCCGCGAGGCCCGCCCCGTCGTAAAGGGTGACGAAGACTTCCCGGTGGCGGCTTAAAAAGTCATAGAGAAGCCGCAGGTTTTCTTCCGGCGCGCACGCAAAACGCGCAAGGTCCACAGCGGCGTGGAAATGCAGCTCTCCCTTGCCGCCCGGCTGGTCCAGCACGAATAAATCGCGGCTTTTTAGAACGGTCAGCAGGTCGACGGTGCAGACCACTTCTCCGCCCGACTCCCGCCGGGAGGCGGCCAGGTCGCGCAGGCGGGCCAGGATCTCGTGCCGCTGGGTCAGCAGCTCCGCGCCGCCCGATTTTTCGGGCGGGGCCTTGCGGTGGGCGGAGGCCCCGTAGGCTTCCAGCAGGAGGCGCGAAATTTTGAGCTCCAGCGTCTGGCCCGAAGGGGTGGAGGGGAAGGCGGCGAAAAAATCCTCCTCGCGGCCCTCGCTGCGGATGATGCCGGCGAAATAAGCGCCCAGGGTCTTGCCCACGGAATGAGCCGTCTTCGGAGCCGGAAGAAGATCCTGGTTGCACCATTTGCTGATGTAGGAGAGGTCATAGCCGGCTTCCTCGGCCACGGCGTACAGCTTGGCGCCGGTAAAGTCCATAAGCTGGCGGAGCAGCGATCCGAAGGCGGTCATCGTCATCACTCCTTTGTATCGTTATCAAATTGATATAAGCATAACACAGCCGCCGGAAATTATCAAACCGGCAGAATGATTTTGAATTTATGGATTCAAACACATTCCAAAAACGGCAATTGCATTTCATTCCGTCAACGCAAAACACGCGCTATACTGTGGTCAAAGAAAAGGAAAGGACGACGGAACATGAAACCGATGCGTATTCACCACGTGGGCGTGGTGCTGCCAACAATGGAGCAGGCCGAGCGCCTCATGGCCCTCTTCGGGCTGGAAGAGGATTACCGGGGCTACGTCAAGAGCTACCACGCCGACCTTATTTTCACCAAATACGGCCCGATGTCCGAAAGCCCCATTGAATTCATCATCCCCCGGGAGGGTGTGCTCAAGGAATTCAATCACGGCAAAGGAGGCATCGCCCACATCGCCTTCGAGGTGGACGACGTCCGGGCAGCCGCCAGGGAGCTGGAGGAAAAGGGCGCCGAGATGCTGGAGAGAGATCCGGTGGAGGGCACGGAGGACATCGAAGTCAACTTCCTGCGTCCCAAGTACTCCGAGGGCATTCTCTTCGAGCTGGTCCAGACCGTCGGCCCCATCCGCCGGGTCGGGCGCGAAGACGCCCCAAAGCAGCCGGTAACCCGGTAAGAAAGGAGGAGTTTTCCGTGTACACCATGGGAATCGACATCGGCTCTTCCTCCTCCAAGGCGGTCGTTTTAAAGGACGGGGCCGAGGTGGCGGCCAAAGCGGCGGTCCAGGCCGGAACGGGCAGCAGCGGGCCCGCGAGGGTGCTGGAGAAAATCCGGGAGCTCTGCGCGCTGGGGCCCGGTGATATGGATTTCGTCCTCGCCACCGGCTACGGCAGGGCTTCGGTGGAATTCGCGGACAAGCAGATGAGCGAGATCACCTGCCACGCCAGGGGAGTTTATTTTCAAAACCCCAAGGTCCGCACCATCATCGACATCGGCGGGCAGGACGTGAAGGCCATCGCCCTGGACGACGCCGGGAACATCCGGCAGTTTTACATGAACGATAAATGCGCGGCGGGTACGGGACGCTTTCTGGACGTGATGGCCCGGGTGCTGGAGGTGAGCCTGGACGAGATGGCGGATTATCACTTCCGTTCCAAAAACCCGGCCATGGTGAGCAGCACCTGCACGGTGTTCGCCGAGTCGGAGGTCATCTCGCTGCTCTCCAAAGGAACCCCCAGGGAGGACATCATAGCGGGCGTCCACTACAGCGCCGCGGCCAAGGCCTGCGCGCTGGCGCAGAGGGCGGGTGTACGGAAGGAAATCGTACTATGCGGCGGAGTTGCGAGGAACAGCGGAGTGGCTGACGCCCTCCAGGCCCAGCTGGGCGAGCGGGTCATTGTTGCCCGGGACCCGCAGCTCACCGGCGCGCTGGGCGCCGCGATTCTGGCATACGAAGAACGCAAACGGAAGGAGAAAACGGCATGATGAACGAAATTACCGCCCAGATGACGGCAAAAGAGCTGCTGGCTTACTGCCAGAACGAGCTGGACGAAGAGGCGAGGCAGGCTAAGAAAAACGGAAAACTGGTGTGCTGGTCGGCCTCTGTGGCGCCCCCGGAGATGTGTGTTGCCATGGACATCGCCATGGTTTACCCCGAGACCCACGCGGCGGGCATCGGCGCCCGGAAGGGCGCGCTGGATATGCTGGCCGTGGCCGACCGCCTGGGCTACTCCGGGGACTGCTGCTCCTACGGACGGGTGAACATCGGCTACATGGAGCTTCTCAAAGAGGAGGCCTTGACAGGCGTAACCCCCGAGGCCCTCAAAAACTCTCCGGCGGCAAGGGTTCCGCTGCCCGACCTCGTCATCACCTGCAACAACATCTGCAACACCCTGCTTAAGTGGTACGAGAACCTGGCCTTCGAGCTGAACATCCCCTGCATCGTCATCGACGTGCCCTTCAACCACACCATGCCGGTGTCCGAGCACGCCAAGGAGTACATTTCCGACCAGTTCCGCAACGCGATCTCCCAGTTGGAGGACGTCTGCGGCCGCCCCTTCGACTATGAAAAGTTCCGCCAGGTGCGGCGGCAGACCCAGCGGTCCATCGCCCAGTGGAACCGCATCGCCTCCATGAGCCGGTTCGAGCCATCCCCCCTCAACGGCTTCGACCTGTTCAATTACATGGCCCTGGTGGTCTGCGCCCGCAGCCGGGACTACGCCGAAGTTACCTTCAGAAAATTTGCCGACGAGCTGGAGGAGATGCAGGGGAAGGGCGAATCGGCCTTCAAGGGCGCCGAGCGCACGCGCATCGCCTGGGAGGGCATCGCCGTGTGGCCCTATCTGGGGCAAACCTTCAAGACCCTCAAGGGACAGGGCTCCATCATGACCGGTTCCGCCTATCCCAACATGTGGGACCTGACCTACGACGCGGAAGACGAGTCCCTGCACTCCATGGCCGAGGCCTATACCCGCACCTACATCAACACCTGTCTGGACAACAAGGTGAATACCCTTTTGAACATCATGGAGCAGGGTAAATGCGACGGCGTTTTGTACCACCAGAACCGGAGCTGCAAGCTCATGAGCTTTCTGAACACCGAGACGGCCGAGAGGATTGCCGGGCGCAACGGCCTGCCCTACGTCAGCTTCGACGGGGACCAGACCGACCCCAGAAACTTCGCCCCCGCCCAGTACGAGACCAGGGTGCAGGCTCTGGGCGAGATGATGGAGCGGCGGGAAGAGGCACAGGACAGGAGGCAAGGAGAATGAATCAGATCAAAACACTGCTCGCGCGGTTTAAAGAGATCGCGGACAATCCCGCCAAGGCGGTATCCGAGCACAAGGCCCAAACAGGGAAGGGAGCCGTCGGCGTCATGCCGGTCTACGCCCCCGAGGAGCTTGTCCACGCCACCGGCTGTCTGCCCGTGGGCCTTTGGGGCGGCAACCGGCCGGTGGTAAAGGCCAGAGCCTATCTGCCCCCCTTCGCCTGCTCGGTCATGCAGCAGGTGATGGAGCTGGAGTGCGGGGGAGCTTACGACAATCTGGCGGCGGTGATCTTCTCGGTCCCCTGCGACACCCTCAAGTGCATGAGCCAGAAGTGGAAGGGGACCTCTCCCGTCCTGGTCTTCACCCACCCCCAGAACCGCGCCCTGGCTTCGGCCAACCGCTTCCTCGCAGAGGAGTATTCCCGCCTCAAAACCGGGCTGGAGGAAGTGACCGGAGTGAAAATCACGGACGAAGCGCTGGAAAATTCCATCCGGATCTATAACGAAAACCGCGCCGTCATGCGGGAGTTTTCCCATACGGCCGCCCTTTACCCCCAGCTTATCTCAGCCGTGGACCGGCACGCCGTGTTCAAAGCCCGGTTCTTCATGGAAAAATCCAAACACACCGCCATGGTGCGGGAGCTGCTGGCCGAGCTGCAAGCCCTGCCGGTAAGGCCCTGGGAAGGCAAAAAAGTGGTGGTGACCGGCATTCTTCTGGAGCCGGACGGACTTTTGGAACTCTTTGACGAGTTGAAGCTCGCCATCGTCAGCGACGATCTGGCCCAGGAGTCCCGCCAGGTGAGATCGGACGTGCCGGAAGGGGAGGAGCCGCCCTTGTACAGATTGGCCAGGGCGTGGCAGAATATGTACGGCTGCCCGCTGGCCACCGACCCCAAGAAGACGAGAGGCCGGCTGCTGCTGGACATGGCCATGAGAACCGGGGCCGACGCCGTGGTGGTGGCCATGATGAAATTCTGCGACCCGGAGGAGTGGGACTACCCCGTCTACAGCCGCCAGTTTGAGGAGGCCCACGTCCGCAGCCAGATGATCGAGGTGGACCAGGAGCTGACCTCCTTCGAGCAGGCCCGCACCCGCCTTCAGAGCCTTGCGGAGATTCTATAAACGCCTGACACGAGGACGGTTTTTCCGTCCTCGTGTCAGGCTGTTAAAAAAGCCATTTTGGTTTTTTTAACAAAGGATTGCGTGCAGAACGCCAAAGGCTTACCTGCACGAGAAGAGTCATTTCCGAGGTACCCCCCCCGGAAATGACCAATTGGACTTTGTTTCCGCCGTTCGCGGCGGAAACTCTGCGAGGCTTTTGTACCAAATCCGTTTTTTCGACAGCCTCAGCACGAGGACGGCTCTGCCGTCCTCGTGCTTTTATTTAATAAACGGGATTCCTCTTACGGCGTTGTTGTTGGGCTGGAAGAGGTACTGCGTCACGCTGACGGTTCCTCCCGGCGGGATGGAGAGCCCCTGATTCTGTCCCCAGTAATACAAAACGCAGCTGTCGCTCTGCAAACTTCCGGTGATCGTGTAGGAAAAGGCGCGGTCCCGGGCATGCGGCCAGCTCGCGAAAACTATTCGGTCGGGCGGCGTCGGCGGCGGTGAAAAGGTCGCAGGCCCGTTGGCCGTGCCGTAAATATACATGTTCGGCGCATCGGCGTCGTCCGTCATCATGTAATACTGGAATGTAACGGGGGAAAAATCTGTCTCCTCGGTCAAAACCAAGCCGTCCGGCTTGATCTGCTGAAATAAGGACAGGTCGATGCCGGCGAGAGAAAAGTCCCAAAGATACCGGATGCCTACGGCCACGTCGGCGTTACCCGTGTTGGTGACGGCGGTGGTGACCTCGATGGTGGAACTGTAGAAGGTGGTGCCGTGCAGCGAAACCGTCTGGACGATGGTGAGATCGTCGGGATAGGCGGGCTTCGTCAGGGTATAGGTGGTTACAACGCTGTTTCCGGACTGGACGGTCACGCTGGCGTCTCCCGGGAAAACGATGGTGTAGCCGGGGTCGGTGATCGGAACGGTGTAGTATTGCGTGTAATCGGTGTGAGAGGTAAAAGACCTTATGGTGTTGTAGGTGGTGCCGGGCTCCTCATCCAAGCCCGAATAAAAGATATCCTGGTCGGGCCATTTGGGATTCGCGGAAGCCGTGGCGAAGGTGTACAGCCCGCCGCCCGCAGCGGCAACATCCTCCACGGAGGCTTTATAAATACTGTTTTGAAAGACAATTGTGCCTGGCGTCAGCCAATCACGCTTATTCATAGATAATATCTCCTGACCGGTTTTGATTTACAATGAACCATTATCAGTATATTACATATTATAATTGGCTGTGAGAGGGCCGGGCAAAGAAAAAAACGGCGGCGGCGAAATAGCAAAGGGACGGTACTCAAGAAAGAGGACCGTCCCTCAGCTTGTGAAAAATCCATCGTCCTTTTCGCCATTGGCGAAAAGCTTTTGCGGATTTTGCGTTGCGCTTCGTGACCGAAATCCGTAAAAGATTAAATAACAGTGCCTAGCGGGAATTCACTTCCCGCTAGGCACTGTTTGTGCGGCTCAAGAGAGCCGCTGCCATCTTACCGTTTTGCCGAAAACAGGGTTTTTCGGCAACCTCAGGGACGGTCTTCAAGAAAGAGGACCGTCCCTGAGGCTTATTTAGTGTCCGCTGAATAAAGCAAAAATATAGTCATATCAATGCTTCTAAGCTGTTTTTGCTTTTTTCAGGTGCAAGGTTCTTGACCAATTATGGTCAAAAACCTTGCACTTTTGATTTGTGGCGTGTGTCCGCAAATCAAAACGGACAGTCATCAATGTATCTGAAGCAGCAAAACAGTGCTGTTTTGCTGCCCGAAAGGGCAATTTTTGCCCTTTCGGCGAATGCGATGCGGGAATCGCATTCGTTCAGTGGACATTAAATAAGGGACAGCAGATATCCGTAGCCTTCCGCTTCCATTTTCTCTTTTGGGATAAACCGGAGGGACGCGCTGTTGATGCAGTACCGTAAGCCGCCGGTGCCCAGCGGTCCGTCGTCGAACACATGCCCCAGATGCGCGTCTCCCGCGCGGCTTCTCACCTCGGTGCGCGGTACTCCCAGGGAATGATCTCTCAGATAATGCACCACATTCGGATCGATGGGCTTTGAAAAGCTCGGCCAGCCGCAGCCCGACTCGAATTTATCCGCGGAGGAAAACAGCGGTTCGCCGGTGGTAATATCCACATAAATACCCGGCTTGGTATGATTGGAATATTCGTTTTGAAAGGGCGGCTCGGTGGCGCTTTTCTGCGTTACCTCATACTGCAGGGCAGATAACTCCTTCCGAAGCTGCTCCCGTTTCGCCGCCGGATAATTTACGGGATCTACAACGGCGGCCGCCGCTTTTTCGATTTTTTCTTTGCCGATGTGGCAGTAGCCGTCGGGGTTTTTATCCAGATAATTTTGATGATACTCTTCCGCCGGGCTGAAGTTCAGAAGCGGTTTTACTTCAATCACAACAGGGCTCCTGTACCGTTTGCGCAGCCTTGCGATCGAATCGTCGATGACCGGCCTGTCCGTCTCGTCGGTATAATAAATACCGGTTCGGTACTGCGTTCCCGCGTCGCCGCCCTGCCTGTTGAGCGCTGTGGGGTCGATGGAATCGAAAAACAGCTCCAGAAGAAAGGGCAGGGAGACTATCCCCGGATCGTAAACGACCTTCACCGCTTCGGCGTGTCCGGTGTTGCTGTGGCAGACTTCCTCATAAGACGGATTTATGGTCGTACCGTTTGCATAGCCTGCCGTGGTGGAGCGAACCCCCCTGATGGACGAGAGATACTTTTCCGTTCCCCAGAAACAGCCTCCGGCCAGGTAAATGACCGACATGAAAATTCCTCCTCATTCCTGTGTTCGCGGGCTTGTCGACGCGCCTACCAGCGGCCGCCCCCGCCGCCGCCGAACCCGCCGCCGCCAAAACCCCCGCCGCCGAACCCACCGCCTCCGATTCCCGGGGCGGCTGCCGAGCGCACGGGACGAGCCGTCATGGCGTTGGACATGACGAGCATGGAACGCAGCAGGGCCGCCTGGAACAGAAAGGGGGTGAAAAGTCCGGTATCAGTTCCTGTATACCACTCCGGCGGCCTCATTGCAATCCCTTCGAATTTTTTTGCCCAGGCTTCGCTGACCCCAAGCACATAGGCAAAGGGAATAATATCATAAAAATAGGAAGGATTCTCTTCCACAAGCCGTTCCAGGCGGGCTTGCTCAGCCAGCTCCAGAAAGCTTTTGAAGCCCAGGAGCTTTCCGAGGATTTCGTTTCCGTATTCCGTCCGTTTGCGCATGAACGCGGAAAGGATGGTCAGGACCAGGGCCGCCCCGGCGGAAGCCGCTCCCGCAAGGAAGACCCCGCTGAAATAGAAATAAGCGATATACAGGATTAAAACGGTTAGGGAGAGAAAGCTTCTGACGGCCAGCTTCAGAGAACGTTTTAGTTTTGTCAGTCCATTCCACAGGCCGATGATTTCCTTCAGGCTGCCCAGCGTGAGCAGAATGAGGATCGTAAAGATCAAAAAGGCCGCGATGGTAAAAAGGCTGAAGGAATAGACGGTCTCATACATGACGTAAAGAAGGGAACCGAGGATCAGAAGGGCGGCAAAAAGGGAGAGCAGCCCGCCGAGGAAAACGGAAGTTTTGGTGTAAAGCCGACGGTCCTTTCCCTCGTATAACAAAGAAACACGTTTCTTTGTCTCTTCTATGGCGGGATAAATCTTCTCCTGTAGGTCGGAGATCGGCACTTCCCGCCTGTTCTCAAATAACTTGCCGAAGAAGTAAGACTGGTAACCTTCAGGTCGTTCAGATAATTCCTTGAGCTTTATTAATTTAAAATCGCTTTTTTCGATTTGCTCGATCCGAAGATAACCCTTGGACGCCCAATATATCACCAAAGAGACAATGTCCTTGTCGTCCGTTGCGTTATCGATGATATATCCGGCTTCCGCAGAGGTGATTTCTTGGGGCGGATAATACTCCGCCGCGATGGCCAGATGAGGGTCCTTTCCGTATAACAGATACAGGATGAGACCCAGCAGCGCAAACCCGGCGGAGACGGCAAGAATAAGAACGCTCCAGGGAAAGGGAGAGGCAACCCCAAAATACCCCTGGGGCAAATCCATTTGAATGGTAAGCCCTTCGCCGGGGCCCAGGGGAGTATCCAGCGTGCCGGTGATATCGGTGCCCTCGGCGGTATAGGTGACGCCGGAGACCGCGGTGGAACCGAAAGCGCCGGTAAAAAACCGCAGCCCCGCGGGATCAAACGTCTTTGGCATCGTGATATGAAAGGTTACCTGATCGACAGCGCAATCCCACTGGGTCCCGACGATGTTGTAATAGACAAAATCCAGGTTTTCTATTTTATCGTACCCGAGAGCATGATCATATTTGATGGTATAGGTCTTTTCCCCGGTAACAGTAATATTTGGGTCTCCGATTTGAACTACCACATTTCCGTTTTCCCTGTAAACGGTGTAAGTTTCTCCCGGAATAGTAACCGATTCCACTTTCGTGTGATAAGCGCGGGTCATAGTCCCGTCCTGCTTCCAGCTCATTTTCTGAACATAGGGGATATAGCGGTAGATGCCGTGGCTCGGCTCGTCGAAATAGACCTTGATGGTTTCGGTGATGTGGTAGACATTATCCGTTCCGATCTGAATTTCCGAGTGGTAGGAGGTGATGGTGTAGCCGGCGTCTGTTGCCGAGGCGGGCTGTTGCCAGGCTGCCAGCAGGCATAAGAATGCAAGGCAGGAAAACAGCCGTTTTTCTGCCGCTGTGCATCGGATGGTTTTTAACTTAAAACTGTACTTTGACATTTTCCCGCTCCTGTCCGCCGATTTCAAACAGCGTTTCCCGTCTGAAGCCAAACAGGGACGCCACGATCGAGCTTGGAAAGGACTCAGTTTTAATGTTGTAATCGCGGACGACCGCGTTGTAGTATCTTCTGGAGTTCGCAATGTCGGCCTCAACGCCCTGTAGCTGCTGCTGCAGCTCCATGAAATTTGTGTTCGCCTTTAATTCCGGATAGGCTTCCGCCAGAGCGAACAGGGATTTGAGGGTGCCTGTCAGGGCGTTTTCTCCCTCAGCTTTCGCCTTCACATCCTGTGCGCCCGCCGCCCTGTTGCGTGCCTCGATCACCTTTTCGAGCGTCGAGGACTCGTGGGCGGCGTACCCTTTCACGGTCTCAACCAGATTCGGGATCAGATCGTATCTCTTTTTGAGATATACATCCATGGAGGAAAAGGCTTCCCGCGCCATGTTGCGCAGGCGAACGAGAGTGTTGTAGTCGGCAACCAGCCAGACAGCGAGAATCAGTAGAATGGCGGCGGCAATATAAAAGCCGAGCATAAAAAGTCCCCCTTTTGCGCATTCTCTTTTCTATTCTTTCACTGCCGGCTCTATTTATCAGAAGAGCCGCGGTCACATTTCCACCAATTATGGATAACCTCTCCTGATGTTTGCCTCAAAAAAGAAAAAGCCTGAAAAAATGTCATTCTGAGCGTTGAGGGAAGGATCTTCTTCAGTCAAACGGGTACGCTGTGAAGATTCTTCGGACTTCAGCCTCAGAATGACAAGCTTATTAGAGGTGGTCTCATGCGATTAGAGACCACCATATTTTATTGTGTTTGAACTCTACCATGTTTATTACCAAAAATCTTTCGGGGAACATTGGGCAATCCCTCCCGCTTCAGTCCAGAGGAGAGCCCCAGACGGTGTAGCCGCCGGTGTGGCGGTTGCGTTCGTGCAGCTCCCGGTCCACCAGAGCGAACCGGCCTGGGGCCAGCTCATGGTGCACGGTGTATCCGGCGGGAATGCGCCCGGCTCCTATTTCCTCCAACTGCTCACCGGTGAAGACTCTGGAAAGTTCCCCGTCCCGGTCGGTCTCCAGTGCGTCGCGCAGAAGAGAGGAGCACATCTCCTCGTGCTCCCTTCGGCTCAGGCCGACGGCGCCGGGGCCAAGATCGAAGCGGCAGACCGAAGGAAAGTCGGGCACCACGCCCTCCAGACGAAGCCCATCGCCCAGGTCAGCCACCTGGGTGACGTAGAGAACCTCGGTTTCCGCCTCCCCCTCCAGAGTCTCGTTGACCGTGCGCAGGCGCAGGGGGCGGCTGGAGTCCAGCTGTCCCGTGTAATCCTGCCGGTAGCCCCGCTCCAGCCGGTCCGCCAGCCGCGGATAACCGTGGGACCGGACCAGCTCGGCGGCCTCGCCGGCATTTTCCCGGCTTTCATCGGCGGTAAAGGGCAGGTCGGGGTAGGCCCGCTTTGCCCACGCCCATGGGTCCTCCTCCTCGGACGGGGGAGGGATGTCTTGGGGTTCAGGGAGTTCCGGCAGCTCCCAAACGTCGGTGTCAGGGGAATAATCCAGCGCCGCCCGCTCCTCGGCGGTCTCATCGAGATTGTTTAGCTTCTCATCCATGGTTCACACTCCTCACGGGATAATTTTTAAGCGCTTCCTCCAGAATGGCCCGGCTCTTGGCGGGGGTGATGGAGAACGCCCCCTCCAGCAGCGCCCCCCGGTAAAACTGAACGGCAGCGCAGCGGCACAGAGAGGGAAAACGCGGGTTTTCGGGGGAGCAGCGGTAGGCACGGGGAAGGGCCTCCGGCAGGGCTTTGAGGTGGGCGAAGAGAGATTCCGGCCCGTCCGGCGGCTTGCCGCAGGCGTCCAGCAGCAGCCCGGCGCAGTGCTTTCCCTCCAGCCGCAATCGCAGGTCGCAGCCGCCGCGCAGGCACAGGGCGCACTCCGCAAAGGGGCGGAAAAGCTCCGGGTGGGCGGCGGCGTAGCCTTCCGAAACCGCACGCAGCCGGGCCTCGCCGGGCGGGGGCAGGAGGGCTGCCGTGTCGCGGGTGCGCAGCAGCAGGGGGCCTTCGGGCAGGAGGGGAGAGCTTAAGAGCATTTGGCCGAAGGCAAGCCTCGCCAGGGCTTTGCGGCCGTCTGCGTCCAGCCCCATCACGTCGGAGAGCAGCGCTACCTCGCTGCCCTCGGTGACGCGGAAGGCGCACTGGGCGCCCGCGGCTGCGAGGATCGCCCGGCCCATGCGGGAGGGAAGCTGGTCGCTGAGGATGACGCCCACCCCCAGAGCGCGGAATTCCATCAGCATATGCTCCACCAGACGGCGCAGTGCGGCGGAAGGGTCCCTGCCGCCCTCCCCCCCGCCCGGGGCCGCGCCCTCCAGCAGCACATGGGCTTCGTCGATGAAGATGAGGTCTCTGAGGTCTCCGCCCGCCCGGCCCCTGCCGCGGAAGTAGGCGGCGAGGCCCATGAGGGTGACCGCCATGATGAGAGCCTTGTGGCTGTCGCTTCGAATTTCGTTGAGGTTTAAAACGGTAAGCCCCTTCATCAGGTCCCCTGCGGGGATGGAATGAACGGTGTCGAAGGTCAGGGGGTCCCGCTCCACAAGGGAGAGGAGCCTAAAGAAGCCCGCCCCCATCAAATTTCCTTTCACCTCGCCCGAGTAGTCGGAGGCGGAAACGACCTCCCGGAACACCCGGAGAAACTCGCACAAGCCGAAGGGATGCGCCTCCTTGTCCCCAACCCGGGAGGTTTCCTGCCACCCGTAACGGCGGTAGGTCCGGGTGAGGGCGCGCTCGAACACCGAATCCAGAGGCGCGGGCATATCGAAGGCCACGCGGAACACGTCGCTCAGGGCGGGGCGGTATTGGGCGAGCTCCACCCCCTCCGGAGGCAGAAAGAGGTTAATCATGTAGGGGGCGTCGGTGCTCCCGGCGGCAAAGAGCTTCATGCCCGGCACGTTCCCCGCGAGAATCCGATATTCGCTTTTCACGGGCTCCACCGCCAGCACGTTGAGGCCCGCACCCGCGCCCTGGGCACAAAGGCTCAGAAGCAGGTTGGTTTTTCCCATACCCGATAGGCCGGTGACCGTCATGTGGCGGGCGAGGTCGTTCCTTGGCAGGCCCGCCCCGCGGCCATCCCAGTCTCCCAGAATAAAGCGGCCCGAACCCTCCAGCAGGGCGGAGGGCAAGTCCCGCCCCCGGGGCAGCAAGGCGGAGAGATTGACCGGCAGGCCGGAATAACAGGTCTCGTCCCGGGGAAGCGCCAGGAGCAGGGCGCCTTCCTCGGGCGATATTTTGAGCGGCAGAGCAGGAAGACCCGCCGAGCCGAAGGAGGTGCGGCGGAAGAGCGCCTCCACCTCCCGCCCCAGCCGGTAGGGGAAATCGTGGATTTTCTCCGGAGAAAAGCTGCCCATGGGGCACGTAAGGGTGCGAAGGGGCTGCCCGCCGGGGCGGCGCAGCAGGGCGCCCAGCTCCCCCGCCAGCCGGCGCTCTGAGCCCCCGTGGCCTAATACGGTAAGGCCCGCCCGGAACAGGGGGCCTTCCGAGGCTGTGTGGTAGTACTCCGCCTGGCGGCAGGCCTCTCCAGCCAGCGCGTCCCCGGGCAGAGGTACGGAAATGGGGCCCGCCTGCCTCCCGGTGCGGATGCCGTCGTAATCGGCGTAGAGCTGGGCGAGACCCTCCCGCTCCCAGACCGAGCAGCGGGCGGCGATGAGCTGCACAGAAAGGGCGGAGCCGGGGTTCTGGGCCAGAAGGCGGGCCGCCTCTCCCGATTCCCAGGGACCGACCGTATCGTAAAAGCAGTAGGGCAGGGGGGAGGTGGCTGCCTCCACGGACTGGACCCGTTTGCACAGGGAGAGGACAGTGGCGTTTCTGAGGGGGGCCAGCAGAGCCAGAAGGTCGGGATAGGGAAGCTCGCGCAGGGCGTAGCCCTCCCGTTCGAGTTCCATGATAGTCCCCTCCGCGGCCCGGGAGACTGCTTCTCCCGCGGCGTCCCGGAGACGATGGGTTGCGCGCAGCAGGAGAAGGGTGCGCACGCCTCCCCGCCCTTTTCCCATACCCCGGGGCGGGGAGAGGCGCAGCAGATCCAAAGACAGACCCATGCCATTGTCCAGCCCGCCGAGCATAGCACACAGCCGGCCGGAAACGCGGTCCTCCCCTGTGCCGGGAATCTCCAGCACCTCCAGAGCCGCGAGACCGAAAAAGCGCTCCTCCTTTTGAAGTATGCTCACGCGCATAATGCCGCCTCCTTACTGCAATTTCAGTTCGTCTTCCAGACTTTTAAGTGCCTCCCGGGCGGGGGCGGCGGCCCCGTTTTGCGA
>JAEWRY010000041.1 GCA_023459875.1 Bacillota bacterium | reverse complement strand
CTGTTCAGCGGCCCCTTGTAGATTAAATGTGTCCATTCGTTTTACCTCGCATTTCCGGATAGTCAGGTGAAAACCTGCTTTTTTATTATGCAAGTAAACGATGGATTCCATTCTGTTATCCCGAAGTTTTCGGCCACAATCCCTTTATTTACAAGGGCGGTGGCTTAAACTTCGGGATAACTATTTCCTCGGCATAATCTTGACATGGGCTGCCGCCGCAAATGACATCCACGGGCGGCAATTTCGCTCCGTCCAGCTTTGTAATATCCCCGACATGGCGCATTTCGGGGAATCGGATTTTCGTCACTTCGATAGGAAAGGCTTCGATTTCACTGGCCCATACGGGAGTGAACCCATTGCGGACGGCGGCAAGGGGAAAGCCTCCAATCCCATCGAAGAGGCTCCCCATGCGCATCATCAGACCATCCTCATCGCCTGTATGGGAGCCTCGGCCGGTACGGTGTTTTTTACTCTGCCAATGACAAAGCCGTTTTCCTGTTCCATTACCCGGCACACCGGGATGCCGAGCCTGACCGCTTCCTCAATTTCAAGGTGCATCCCGAAGGAAATACGGTCGCCATAGCACCACAGCTCGTCACAGCGGGGGAGCACGGCAAGCCCCATATCCAGACCGAGCTGGCGCTCCTGCGGCTTGGAATCATCAAGAAGCTGCGGATATAACAGATGGGGCGCAAAAAAAGCGTGCCCCTCATTCATCACATGGCGGCACGCTCTCTGGGCATATTTGGTATTCTGTTCGATGCCCCCTGCATAAGGGGACGCTACATAGATTAGTTTCATAGGCTTTTCCTTTCATAATTATTTCGGAGCTACCGCCTGTACGATGGTGCGGGTGGTGTTGACGGCTGCCTGTGCGGTATACACGGCGCTCATCACATTGGCCTTTGTGCTGGTATCAAGCCCGAAGGCTCCGGCGATTCGCGGCACCTCTCCCGCAGCCAGCATCAGACCAAGCCCCAGCAGGGCATGGGTTCGCAGGACCATAAGCCCTGCCGTGAGGATGGTTGCCTGCAAAAATGTGGTCAGGCACAGACCAATGATCTGCTTGCACCACTGTGTAAAGCCGTCGATATAGCCGCGGGGAACGGAAAACATATACAGGCTGCCCACGGCGATCTGGATCAGCAAAATGCCGCCGCGCTTCAGATTAGCAAAGAACACCTTAATGACCGCATAGCCCATCATGATAATCATAAAGAGCAGCAGGATGGGGCTGGTAATGACAGACAGTCCGCCGAACACGCCGGAGCCCATGGCGCCGCCGATGTCCGCCGAGCTGCCAAGCTCGGAAATGATGTTTCCGGCAAGGTCGCCAAAGCTGGTTCCATACCCGGTGATGCCCGCCGTGAGGCTGCTCTGGAGATTGACCGAAAGCTTGAACAGCTCCACCGGTACGATGGTAAAAAGAGACACCGCCATAAAGCCCTTGATGGCGTTTAAAGCGGTGTCCTTTACGCTGCCCCGGCCGTGCTGGTATTCTATGCCGGTTTCAAACACCGACACCACCAGCCCGGTTCCGTACAGCGCCCAAGCCAGATAGGAGAAAAACAGGACGATGGACTGTACCCAGCTCATCTCAAACAGCTCCACGCCCATGTTCCCCATCTGTGCAAAGAAGTCGGCCAGAAAGCCGACCACCTGTCCGTAGAGCCATTCGATGATCTGATCCATCACGGTTCCAAGGACGAAGTCCCATATGAACATTGGATTTTCACCTCTTTTCTGTAGAAATAAAAAAGGCACACCATAGCAATGCTGCGGTGTGCCTTTGTATCTGCCTGAACGGATTTCAGGCAGGGCGCAATGATTCATAAAACTTCAAAAACGACTTGACAATCTGTTCGTTCAGAGCTTCAATACCACACAACGGTGGCCGCCGAAATAAGGAAAAGGAGGTCAGTTGCGTGGCAGATTACAAAAAAATGTATGATTCGCTGTTTAACGATGTGACAGATGCCATTTCGCTGCTTCAGCGTGCGCAGCAAAAGACGGAGGAGCTTTTCATCTCCGGCGATGACGGTGTTGTGCTGGAACTCAAAAGAGATTCAGAACCCGACGGCAACGATAAATAACAAAGTCCGTTTGCAAAAAGCAAGGAGAGCGGTTCTGCCGCTCTCCTTGTTTTGCTGCTGCAAACGCCTTTTGGGAGAAATAAAAAAGGCGCACCGTGGGTTCATTCACAGTGCGCCTTGGAAAGTATTTGTGATTGTTGTTTTAGCTCGCTCACTCTGACAGGGTTTATATAATGGGTGGCATAGGCTTTTTCAATGTCCTCGCCGCCGCTTTTGGAAAACCGGAGTTTCTTTGCATGGGGGAAGCTTTTCAGTCCCCACTGTTTATAAAAAGTCCACGAAGCCTTGAGTTTGTTTTTGGCGGCATAGCTTCGGATTTCCCGCATGATAAGGGACAGCTCGGAGAGGTTCACCTTGCAGACACGCTCCAAATAATCCACCTTGCCGAAGCGCCACCGCTCATAATCCTCTTTGGAGAGGATGCTCAGATCCATCAGCACCTGCACCGGTGCCGCTATACCGCTCTTTTGGAGCTGCTGATACATGGAGTTATGAATTTTCCCCACAATTTCGCCGTGCTTCATCGCATCGCCTCCTGTGCGTTACAGCATTTTCTGCTGGGTATGCTCACCGGGAGCCTGCGTCCTTTCAAGACCCTCATCCAACTGGAGTAGGGTTTGGTTCAAGACTGCCATGCTTTCAGAGAGCTGTGCCGGAGAAAGAATGTCTCTTTGGGAAAATACATAAATCTCCTGCATTTTTGAAAAGGCTACCGTCAGCTCGGCATCCGTGCCAACAGCATCAAAAAGGGTGAATTGGGAAAAAGGTTTTTCCGACAGGTCACTTCCGATCCGCTCCCTTTCTTCTTTTCGCTTATAGGCGAGCATGGCTGTGAGTTCTTCCGGCGCTGAGAGCAGGGTGCGGATTCTTTCCTGTTCCATCATGATGGCAAGGTCATAAAGGTGCTTGGCGGTATCAAACAGCATACGCCGCTGGTAATAAAATTCCGCAGCCAGTATTT
>JAEWRY010000040.1 GCA_023459875.1 Bacillota bacterium | reverse complement strand
TACCCCCAGCGTTCAGCCGGGGCGCCAGGCCGAAGGCGACCTGCCCGGAACGGACCTTCATTCCCGCTTTTTCAGGCTCAATCCCCGCCACCGCCATCAGCGCCTTGAGGCCGGGACGCCGGGTAGACGCCATGCTTGTAAGGCCGTAGGCTGTCAGCACGCGGTTTTCCTCTATGAGAGGAACCAGATCCGCCACCGTGGCCAAAGCTGCCAGTTCGATAAACGGCAGGGCGCCCTCAAGGCCGCACAGCGCCTGGGTCAATTTGAAGGCCACTCCCGCGCCGCACAGGCGGCGGAAGGGATACTCCCCCAGGAGGGGATTGAGTACGGCGTCCGCCGGCGGCATTTCCCCGCCTAACTGGTGATGGTCGGTAATGATGACGGCCATGCCCAATTCCTTTGCCAAGGCAACTTCCTCTGTGCCGGTAATGCCGCAGTCCACAGTAATCAGGAGCCGGCATTCTTCAGAAAGGAGCCGCACCGCCTGTTCATGAAGCCCATAGCCTTCTTCATGGCGGCTGGGTATATAAGGCCGAACATCGGCGCCCAAAGCCCGAAGCGTCTCCATCAAAAGCACTGTGGCGCAGACACCGTCCACGTCGTAATCCCCATACACAACGACAGGCCAACGAAGGCCGACCGCTTGCCGGATCAGGGCTACGGCTTTATCCATATCCTGCATCAGATACGGGTCATGCAACTGATTCAGATCAGGCTGCAAAAACGCCCGGGCTTTTTCCGGCGTATCCATGCCCCGCAATGTCAGGAGGCGGGATTGAATATCCGGAAGGCCATCCAAACGGGTGTCATCCTTACCTTCGAAACGCCTTACAAACCGCAGCATGCCTTTCCCCCTTTGGAATACTTTTGTGTATATGCAAATATTTCAAGAGCGTTCTTCCGGCAAAGCCGGAAGAACGCTCTTGTGCGAATTCCTTTATTAAGCGCGCTTGGGGCGGGCTTTGCGGTTCAGCCTGCCGGATTCCAGCCAGGCCCATACATAGGTATTGATCAGGTTGGCGCTATACACACCGGAGAGCAAGCCGATAATGATAGGCAGGGCAAATTCCCTGATCGCATCCACACCCAGGATATACAGCGCCACGATGGTCATCAATGTGGTCAGCGTGGTGTTGACTGTGCGGCCCAAGCTTTCCTTGACGGAATGGCTTGCCAGTTCCG
Organism: Bacillota bacterium; assembly: GCA_023459875.1. GTDB lineage: Bacteria > Bacillota > Clostridia > Oscillospirales > Oscillospiraceae > JAEWRY01. Next base: position 1,534 of record JAEWRY010000040.1, on the reverse strand, counting down.
CTTTGCTCAGATTCTGCAAGCCGCCTTTTTTGCTGTTCTCGCGGACACGGTCGAAAATAACGATCGTGTTATTGATGGAATAGCCGATAATCGTCAGCATGGCCGCGATGAAGGAGCTGTTCATCTGAATAAAGGGGCGCAGGATCACCATGAAGGACAGCATGATGAATACGTCGTGGACCAGGCCGATGACTGCCGCCAAGCCGGAGTTAAAGTCAAACCGGATGGCGATATAGCCCAGCATCAGGACGGAAGCCAAAAGCACGCTGTAAAATGCGTTGGCCAGCAGGGTGCGGCCGGCCACCGGGCCTACGTAACCCACTTCCGCATTGGCGGTATCCATGGAGGGATATTTTGCGGAGAGCTTTTCTTCCAAACCGGCACGAAGGGTCTGAACGCCCTCGTCACTGATTTCCTTGATACGGATTTGCAATTCGGTCTTCGCATCACCGGCTTTGGAAATCTGCCATTCGGCAATACCCTGGCTGCGAAGCGCCTCTTCCACGTCGGCCTGTTCAAACGCCTGGTTCATATGATATTTAATGGAGAGACCGCCGGCAAAATCAATTCCGTAATTGATGCCCAAACCAGCCAAAGACAGAATCAGAGCCAGCGCCATTATGCCGGCGGAAATCATCAGGCAAATCTTGGCGCGGTTATCGAATTTCGCCTTCATTTACTGTTCCTCCTTTGCCGTGAATTTCACTCTGGTAAACAGGGCGGGCTTTTCGCCAATCAAAAGTGAGGTGCGGGTGAGCAAAAACCGCGTTACAATGATTGCCGTTATCATACTCGTGATAACGCTCAGGAACAAGGTTTTCGCAAAGCCTTGAATGGAACCGGTACCGAAGAACAATAGCACCGTGGCCGCAATCAGCGTGGTCACGTTGGAGTCCACAATGGCGGACATGGCGTTTTTAAAGCCGGTCTTCACCGATCCGCGGACCGTACGGCCTTTTTTGATTTCTTCGCCGAAGCGCTCAAAGATAATGACATTGGCGTCCACTGCCATACCAATGCCCAGCACGATACCTGCAATACCCGGCAGTGTCAATTGGATGCCAGGCACAATGGCAATCAGGAAGAACAAAAGCAGCATGTAAATGCACAGTGCCCAGGAAGCGATCACACCGCATAAGCGGTAGCGGACAGCCATCAAGAGCATAACGAGCAGTAGGCCGATGATTGCGGCTGTAACGGAGGTAGACAAAGCATCAATGCCCAATGTGGCGGAAATGGTATCCACCTTTTGCTGTTTGATGACCAAGGGCAGCGCGCCCGACTGAATTTTCAAGGCGATATTCTGTGCCTGTTCCAGGGTGGACATACCGGAAATGTAACCATTTCCGCCGGTAATGGCCGTTTCCACCTTGGGCTCGGTGAGCGTCACGCCATCCAACTGAATGGTGAGAATTTCGCCGATATGCTTGCTGGTCATGTCGGCAAAGATTTTGGAGCCTTCCGGCGTCAGGGTGAAATATACCACATAGCCGGTGGTCTCCGGGTTGGAGCCGGCGGTAGCCGTCTCAACATT
>JAEWRY010000039.1 GCA_023459875.1 Bacillota bacterium | reverse complement strand
GTGGCCATCGAGGAGCACAGCAAGTAATATTCTTTCCTTTTCAGGGGCTTTCGAGCAATCGAGAGCCTCTTTTTTGTGTTTTGAATAGGAAATGATGGCGGAAGTGATGCAGCTTGAGTAAGCTTGCGAAGCGAGGCATGGTGTATAGAGCAGGAGGGAACGGGGGGGAAATCGAAATCCCCCCTACGCCCCCTGCGTTATAGTCATGCCGCGCTTGGGACGGGCCCTCGTGTAAATCATACTAGTGTCGATCTCCATGCAAAGTCATATTACTGCACTTTCGGACAGGGGTTTGATTCCCCTTGCCTATACCACCATCAAACTAAAAACCAAACACAAAGAATCCATCACTTAGAAATGACGGATTCTTTGCGTTTACCATTGGTCTGCAGACCTATTCCCTTTTCGTTTAATCGTTTTCTTTCTTTACCTTTACCTGATGGCCGGTCGCCAGGGCAATGACGCCCGCGGCAAGCGAAAGGTAGGGGGCCAGAATGGTGATGCCGGCTGCTACGGGAGCACTGAGATTCGCTACTGTCTCACGATCGCCATTCGCTTTGTGCTTTTCAATGACGATGCGGGTTTTGCATGCTTCCTTAAAGAAAGAAGTGACTTTTTCCTTGGCTTCCTGTGCACAGTGATCGTTATTGTTCATATGAACGTGTTCGCCTCCATATACTCGTCCTTGTTTTTCGAGTTCATCCAGGCAAGCTACAACATCGCCGTCGTTTTTCGTTAGCATGTGCGCAGCTTCCTCATAGGTAACGTCTGCCCTTTCACGCAGGTAAACGGTTTTTTCAACCATATCATTCGTCATGGTGGGTGAACCTCCTTGAAAAGTTGATTGCTTTTGACACATTTAGGATACCACGCAGTGGGCAAAAGTTCTTGTGAAATGGCTTAAAACAGGATTAGAAAAAACTAGAAATCAATTAGAAAAAGTAAGCCATCTCCACCTAAATGACTCATGTACACATATAACCCTTTCTTAAGGCCTATATGGGGTTAGAAGAAAGTCCCAAAATTCTTTTGCTTTTTTCCCTTGACACAGGCCATAAACCTTGTACAATAAGAATTGATATCGGACGATGGGAAACCATAGCTCCGAAAGAATAGAGGCGCGGTCAATCAAGAGTACACCTGCCAGAGTCTTCAACAGGCGTTGACAGCAGGAAGAAAGGGATTGCCGCCGAAATGAAAGGACCCGTTGAAGTCCTTTTGTTGGACGACGTAAGAATATTTCGCCGTCTGTCACGGTTTTCCGTGGAGCGCTATTCGACCGCTTTTATCTTAAGATAGAAGCAGCGATTGCGCATTGCCGCAACCGCTGCTTTTTTCTGTATTATGAACAGGGAGGAATCTACTATGAAAAAAACAGTTTCTTTGCTTCTTACCCTCCTGATGATCCTCACCCTAGGTTCCGCCATGGCAGAGGGGACCTTCCGCGTCGGCATGGAATGCAACTATGCCCCTTTCAACTGGACCCAGTCCGAAGCGAATGAGTTTACCGCGCCCATCGAAGGCGGCGTAGGTTTCGCAGATGGCTACGATGTGCAGATTGCCAAGAAAATTGCCGAGGGCCTTGGCAAGGAACTGGTCATTGTAAAGACCGAGTGGGACGGCCTGCCCATGGGCGTGGATAGCGGCATGTTTGACGCCATTATCGCCGGTATGAGCCCCACGGCGGAGCGCAAGACTAAGCTGGACTTTTCCGAACCCTACTACGCCAGCGAGCTGGTTGTGGTGGTCAAAAAGGACAGCAAGTTTGCCAGCGCAAAGTCTCTTGCAGATTTGACAGGCGCCAACATTACCGGCCAGCTCAACACCTTCCACTACACGGTGATCGACCAGATCCCGAACGTCCAGAAGGCTACGGCCATGGAGAGCTTCCCCGCCATGATCGTGGCATTGCGCATTGGCTTTGTGGATGGCTATATTGCAGAGCGTCCCGGCGCGGAAGCGGATGTAATGGCCAACCCCGACCTTTGCTACATCGCCTTTGAGCAGGACAATGGGTTTGAAACCTCTCCGGAAGATGTGGCCATCGCAGTTGGCCTCAAGATGGGCAGCCCTCTTACAGCCGATATAAACACGATTTTAGCCGGCCTGGACGATGATACCCGCCTGCAAATGATGCTGGATGCCACCGGGCGCCAGCCCCTCGCGCAAGAATAATCCTTTGCAATAGCTTACAGGGAACGGACAGTTTGGCTATCCGCCTGCTGCCGTTCCCTCTCCGGCTGTTTACCGTTTACCTAAAGCTCACAAGGAGTGAACCAGATGCCCACTACCGATAATTTCTTTGACTGGGTGCTGTTTATTTTGCAAAAATACGGGCCCCTGTTCTGGGCAGGAACCAAAAATACGCTGTTGGTTGCGCTCACCGGAACCATCGTTGGCTTTGTGATTGGCCTTTTTGTTGCCATTTTGCGTACCATTCCCGTTAGACCTACGGAGGCCTGGTATAAAAAGGCTCCCGTAATGGGCCTTAACTTTTTGCTGGGAATTTATATTGAAGTTTTCCGTGGCACGCCGATGATTGTGCAGGCCATGGTTATATTCTATGGCGCGCTGCAATTTCTGCACATCCGTATGGATGTCATGACGGCCGCTATTTTCATCGTTTCCATCAACACCGGCGCCTACATGGCGGAAATCATTCGCGGCGGCATCATCAGTGTGGACAAAGGTCAAAAGGAAGCAGCACACGCCATTGGCATGACACACTTCCAAAGCATGATCTATGTGGTGCTGCCCCAGGCGGTTCGCAACATCATGCCCTCCATCGG
>JAEWRY010000038.1 GCA_023459875.1 Bacillota bacterium | reverse complement strand
GCCCCCGCCCGGACCAGGGCGTTATAAACGCTCTCCGCGCAGTTGAGACCGTGTTTGAAGTTTTCAATGGCGTAATCGCTGGCCAGCTGGCCCATGGTTTTTTCCTGTTCCATGATTATTTCCTCCTTCATATTTTGGGCGGTCAGATGACCGGTCCCATGGTGTAAATATCGATCGAGCTGTGGTAGCCGAGCGTCTCGTTTTTGGTCTGTTTTCCCGAGAGCAAGGCAAGAATGGCGGCAAACGCCTCTTCTCCGACCTCCTCAATGCTGCTTTCTCCGGTGATGATGCGTCCGGCGTTCAGGTCCATGTCGTGGCGCATTCTCTCATAGGTATTGGGGTTGCCGCACACCTTAAGTACCGGCATGGTGGGAAAGCCCTGGGGCGCGCCGCGGCCAGTGGAAAACATCATGAACTGCGCGCCCGTGGCCGCCATGCCGGTCAGAATTTCCGGCTCGCGGCCCGGGGTGTCCTTAATCCAAAGCCCCTTGCGGCCGGCGGTTCGTTCCGGGTATTCCAGCACGCCCTGGATGGGACGGGTGCCGCTCTTCACAATGGCGCCCAGGCTCTTTTCCTCAATGGAGGATAGCCCGCCCTCGATGTTTCCGGGGGTGGGCTGGCCTTTGCGCATGTCGCAGCCGAGGCTTCGCGCCCGCTCTTCCATGCGGTTTACGATTTCATAAATCTTGTCGGCCACCTGGGACGAAACCGCACGGTTTGCCAACAGGTGCTCGCCGCCCAGAAACTCGGTGGTCTCGCCAAACACCACGGTGGCCCCCAGGTCCACCAGCTTATCGGCCACGTAGCCGATGACGCAGTTGGAGGCCATGCCGGAGGTGGTGTCGGACGCGCCGCACTTGATGGACATGGTCACCCGGTCGATTCCCACGGGGGTGCGCTGGAGGCCGGAGATGGCCATGACAAGCTCCTGCGCCGCGTCGGTACCCTCTTTGATGGCGGCGCTCACGCCGCCCAGCTCCTGGATGCGGATGATTCTGACCGGCTTGCCCGTCTTACGGATTTCCTCGGTAAGCCGCTCGTGGTCGGTCCCCTCGCACCCAAGGCTCACCACTAGGGCGGCGCCCACGTTGGGACTGCACCCCAGACTGATGAGGGTCTCCGTCACCCTGTCAAGATCGGGCGGGAGCTGGCAGCAGCCCTGATGATGAAAATAGCCGACCGTGCCCGCCACCTGGCGGACGATTGCCGAGGCCACGTCCCCGGCGCAGGTGACGCTCGGAATCACGGCCACCAGATTACGGCAGCCGACCTGTCCGTCGGGGCGGATATATCCCATAAATTCATAGCTCATCCGGTTTTCCCTCCCTGGGCGGCAGATCTCCGCGTCCGCGCATGCTGTCCAGATTGTGTACATGCACATATTCGCCCCTGCGGATCCTTTTTATGGCAACCCCGATCTGCTCACCGTATTTGATAATCGGTTCCCCCGGGGCGATCGCCCGTGTAGCGATCTTGTGCCCGTAAGGGATGTTCCCGAAGACGCTGAGAGTTTCCCGGGTTCCCTTCTTGTCGCGCAGCTCCACCTCGGCGCCGTCGAGCACGCCTTCGGCGAAGATAGTAGCGACGTTGTCCTTGTCATGCACCTTCAGTGCGATTTTCAGCTCCGCCATGTCCGCTCCTTTCATCCAACCGCCAAAACCGCCACCCCATCCGGGATGACGACAACGCGGGCGTCTTTTCCTTTCAGCTCATAGGCGAGGGCGAGGGCCTCGTCGGGGGAGGAGGCCGGAATCATATTTGCCCGGCGCACAAGTTCGTGGTCCAGGTAGGTAGTCACAAGGATCACGGCGTGCTTTTTGAGAATGCGGGCATAGATCTGCGGACACCACTGCTCGGAGATAGTCTCCTTAGGGGGAATTGCCGAGAGGAAGGAATCTATCTCCTCCGGTGTTCCCATGGTGATGAGCCGCTCAAAGTTCGTGCCTCCCATGCCGTCTGCGCAGGAGCAGCACATGATGATGACGGCGCCCGGCGCGCAGCACGCCTCTGCGGTGGCCACTGCCTTGGGGGACTGGTAAAGATTCTGATCCAGCGGATAGCCGCCGTTGGAGGTGACCACGATGTCTCCCTTCACCGGGGGACACTGGGACTGCTCCCGAATAAAGGCCACACCCGCGGCGTGGGACTCTTCCAGGTCGCCAGCGAAGGCGGCGATCACCTTCTTTTCCCCGTTGAGGGCCACGTTGAAGGTAAACTGCACGTTCATCCTCCGCGCCGCGGCCACCATGTCCCCGTGAATGGGATTGCCGTCCAGCATGCCAGCCGCCGCGAGGGGGTGGGCGATGGCCTTGAAGGAATGGTTTTCGTTCACAGTCTCCTCGGAACAGATGCCGGGAAGGATGCTCTTCCGGCCACCCGAGAAGCCCGCGAAGAAATGGGGCTCAATGAACCCCTCGGTCACAAGCAGATCGCATTCCGCCGCCAGGCGGTTCACATGAAACTCGGCCCCCGAGGGCAGAGTCCCCATCATAACAAAGTCCTCGGGCTTGAATGCGTCGTTGATGGCGATTGTCTCCCGGTCGACGATGGCGTCGCCGAACATGCGGCGCTGTTCAGACTCGGTGGTGGCCCGGTGCAGACCGGTGGCAATGAGGATGGTGATTTCCGCGTCGGGCGACCCCAAGCGGATTTCCTCCAGCAGAATCGGGAGAGTCAGCTTGCTGGGCACCGCCCTGGTGTGGTCGCTGGTCACCAACACCACCCGCTTTTTTCCCGCTGCCAGGTCTCTCAGGCGGGGCGTTCCTATGGGATTGGCAAGCGCCTGGCGGATGAGCCCGGTTTCGCTCTCCCCCGGAACGAAATCATGCATTTTAGCCGTGACCACAGCTTCCAGATTTTTTTCGTCCACATGAAGTGGGAGCGTTCCCGTGTAGTAGGGTATCTGAATTTCTTTCATACCGTTTTTCTCCATATGCAGTTTCCGGGTCTACTTTTTTATCCGTATAGAGGGAATCGGCCAGCCTGTGAAAGGATGACCGATTCCCTGACTATTTGCCGCCGCTTGGACGGACTGTTACATGGCAGCCGGGATGTAATTGCTGACTTCGGTGTGCATGAGAGCGGTGTTGATGGCGAAGTCGGAAAGCTCCTGGCCCAGGCCGGGACGGTCGGGGATGAGATATTTGCCGTTCACAGGCTGCATTTCGTACTTGCCCAGCACGTTGATGCAGTCCTGGGTGGTGCGGAAGTGGTGCTCGTGGATGCCGAAGTTGGGAATGGCGGCCTCCAGCTGGAGGGAAGCGGCGTTGGTGATGACGGCGCCCGCCACGTGGACCTGAACGCGTGAATCAAAGACGTGGGCCATGTCCGCGATTTTCTTCAGCTCGCTGATGCCGCCGCAGTTGCATGCGTCGGGCTGGATGAGCTGAATGGAGTTGTCCTTGAAGAAGTTGTAGTAGCCCCAGCGGGAGTAAATGCGTTCGCCCGCGGCGAGGGGGGTGCGGATGCGCTGACGAAGCTCCTTCATCATATCGGGGTTGAGCATGGATACGGGCTCCTCATAAGCCATCATGTTGTACTTGTCGCACAGCTCACCGATCGCGATGGCCGAGGTCAGATCGGTCTGGCAGTGGTTCTCCACGATGATGTCCACATCCGGGAACTCCTCGCGGATGGCGGCCATGCGGCCCTCGATGCGTTTGTAAAGGCTGCGGTCTGGGAAGCCTTCCTTGGCAAGGTGGGAGATAGGCTTGGCGTTGTCGTCGTAGGTGGTGAAGTCAATCTTGACCGCGTCGTAGCCCTCGCTCACGGCGTGGCGCACGATCTCCACATACTCCTTGTTGCTGCCCCAGGGTCCGATCTTGGTGGTCCAGCCGAACTGGAGCTGGGACGCATAGCAGCGCAGGCTGTCACGGCACTTGCCGCCCAGCAGCTGATAGATGGGCACGTTCAGCGCCTTGCCTTTGATATCCCACAGGGCGATATCCAGAGCGGACATGCCCGCAAAAACCACAACACCGCCGCCCTGGCCCCAGAATGTACCCTTCAGGATCTGCTCCCAGATCAGCTCGGTGTTCATGGGGTCCATGCCGATAATGTGATGCGCCATATCGACGACCATCCCATAGGCCGCGGTATAACCGGTGCCGTAAGCGATACCGGCTTCGCCGTCCCCGTAAATGCCCGCGTCGGTGTGAACGCGGCAGCAGATGGGCATCCGTTTGCCGCGCTGTTCACCGGCGTCGAGAACATACACGTCTACTTTTGTGATTTTCATTTGTATTTCCTCCCTGTAGTCAGTAATTTTATCTTGCATCCCGCCGGGGATGTAAAAGCAGATTTATTGAATGGTAATCCTGTCGCAGTTCTTAAACGCGACCTCGGAGAGTTCGTTGCCGATGCCGGGCAGGTCGGGGACCTCAAATTTCCCGTCCACCGGCTGGTAATCATAGATGCAGAGCTCCCTGTTGTACCTGGTGCGGGCGTAAGTGTGGTGCTCGTGGATCACGAAATTCGGAATGACGCACTCCAGATGGAGGGCGGCGGCGGTGGAAAGAGGACTGCCGCAGGCGTGGACCTGAACGCCCACATCGAAGGTGTAGGCCATATCGCAGATCTTCTTGATTTCCGTGATACCGCCGCAGGTGCCCACGTCGGGCTGAATGACCTGAATGGCGTTTTCCTTGAAGTATTCGATGTATTGCCAGCGGGTGTAGATCCGCTCGCCGTTGGCAATGGGAAGGCCGGTTTCCTCGTGGACGAATTTGCATAGCTGGGGCGAGGGGGTGGTGGGCTCTTCAAAGTAGAAAATGTTGTACTTCTTGAGCACCTTGCCCAGCTGGCTGGAGGACTGAGCGTCGGTGAAGGAGTGATTTTCCATGATGAGATCCACGTTGGGTCCGATGGCCTCGCGGACCGCCTTGACCCGCGATTCCACAAGATTCACATAAGCGGGACTCAGAAGCCCCACGCGGTCTTCGTCAACAAATTTGCTGCCGTCGGGCTTGAAGGTGAAAAAATCGATTTTAATCGCGTCGTACCCCTCGGCCACCGCCCGCTTTGCCTCGCGCACGTAATCCTCCGCTGTGAGCTGGGGGACCACGTCGTCCCCCCAGCTGAACTGAAGCTGGCTGGCGTAGGTGCGCAGCTTGCTGCGGCGCTTGCCGCCCAGGAGCTGGTAGACGGGGGCGTTATAGTATTTACCCTTGATGTCCCAGAGGGCGATGTCGATGGCGCTGATGCCGGCAAAAATCACCGGTCCGCCGTTCTGGCCCCAGAAGGTGCTGCGGTAGAGCTTATCCCAGATGATCTCATGGTCCAGGGGATTCATGCCGATAATGAGCTTGGCAAAATTCTGCACGATGCCGTAAGCGGCAAACTGCGCCTCGCCGTAGGCCAGCGCTGCCTCTCCGTCTCCGTAGATTCCCTCGTCCGTGTAAATCCGGCAGACGATGGGACGCCAATGGCCGCCCTTCAGACCGGTTTTCAGGTGAAGCACGTCCACCTTAGTGATTTTCATACTGTTAGTCTCCTTTTAATGGGTGCAGCCGAATGCCGCTATGATCCGACGATGAAGAGGGAAATCTGCGGTATAAAGGCAACAATGAAGAAGGCGACGCACAAGCCTATTATGAATACCGCCGCCGCTCGCGTTATCTTGTCTATACTGATTCCGGTCATGGAGGAGCCGACAAAGAGGTTCAGGGCCACAGGAGGAGTCACGAAGGCAATGGCAAGTCCCAGAACCATAATCATGCCAAAGTGGATGGGGTCGATGCCCACCTGCTGCACGACCGCCAGGAGCGTGGGAGCCAGAATGACGACGGCGGGGGTGGTCTGGACAAACATGCCCGTGATAAAGAGAATGACAAAGATCAGGGTAAGCACAATATAGCGGTTGCTGGACACGCTGAAAATAAAGCTGCTGACCGACTCGTTGACACCAAGATAGGCGAACACCGATCCGGTGGCCCTGGCGGGCGCCATGACGAACATGGTTCCGGCGATGAAGACGGCGTTCTCCTTGAAAATCTGCCAGAGCTTGACAAACTTGAGCTCTTTATAGACGAACAGGCCGATGATAATGCCGTACACCGCGGCCACCACGGCGGCTTCAGTCGCCGTGAAAACTCCGCCGTAGATGCCGCCCAGAATGATGATGGGCATAACGAGGGCAGCCTTGGCGTCCCATATGTTCTTGAGCAGATTGGAAACGCTGAACTTGTTTCTGCCCTTAAGGCCGTGCTTTTTGCAGTAGATGTAGTTGAGTACCATCAGAATGCCGCCGACCACAAAGGCGGGGCCGAAACCGGCAATAAACAGATCTCCGATGGAAACGTTGCAGGTCACACCGTAGAGCACCATGGGGTAGCTGGGCGGCACGATGATGCCCAGACCGCCGGCCACGCAGATAAGACCGGTGGCGTAATACTTGTTGTAGCCCTCACGGACCATCATGGGGATCATAATGGTGCCGATGGCCGCGACCGTGGCGGGAGCCGAGCCGGACACCGCGCCGAAGAACATGCAGGCAATGACGGTAACCATGCCGAGGCTGCCGGTGATGCCGCCCACCATGGCGTTGGCGGCGTTCACGAGCCGCTTGGAAAGACCGCCGGTCTCCATAATCGCGCCCGCGACCATGAAGAAAGGCAGAGCCAGCATGGTGAAGTTGGCGACGCCCGAGTAAAGGGACTGCGCCAGGTAGTTCGCCGTGGTAACGGGGTCAAGCCCGATGAGGACAAACAGTGCGATGAACAGGGCTACGGCAATGGGAACACCGATGAACATAAGCCCGAACATCACAAGGAACATGACTGCGGTTGCCACTAGTTTTTCTCCCCTTTCTTTTCAGCCTCGTGCGTTTTCATATATTCGTGGTATTCGCGCTCACAGGCGTCCAGATCCAGCGAAGGCTTGGATGCGCCCAGTTCCGCTGCGTTTTCTCTGGTCAGCTTCACCGTATCCTGTACGATGCGGATAACGGTCAGGACCAGGGCGATGGGAATGATGCTGTAGACTGCGGCTTTGGGAACGCGGAGCATCGTGGTAACACTTTTGCCCATCAGCTTGATGACGTTGGCCATCACGAAGCAGATATAAACGTTAAAAGCCCCAAAAATCAAATTTGAAACAATCAAAAAGAAACGCTTGACTTTGAAAGGCATAATATCCAGCAGGAAGTCAATGCGCAGATGCTTGCGGTAGGTAACGGCGCCCGAAACGCCCAGGTAGATCATCCAGACGAACATGATGGTGCCGAGCTCTTCCATCCAGGTAAACGAATGGTGGAGCACATAGCGGCTTAATACCTGCAGTGTCAGTAATATGGTCAGAACAAAGAAACAGACAGTCGCGCCATATACTTCGAAGTTGTTCAGGAAAGTCTTCAGATCAAATTTTCCGTCTTTCAAAAAAATTGCCCCCTCTCAATGGTGTGAAAAAGCCCGCCCACCTGCTGGGCGGGCTTTTTCGCGTCGTCATTCAGTTGAAAATCGTTATTTCGCGTGGCTTGCGGTATAATCGGTTACGAAGGTGATGAGCTTATTGTAGTTCTCGGTGCCCATGTTCTCCTCAACCTTTTCCCAAACCGGCTTGACCTTGTCCTGGAACAGCTTGAGCTCCTCGGTGGTGGGCTCGTAAATCTGAACCTTCGCGTCGGCGATCTTCTGGATAAACGCGTCGGCGAAAACCTGGGTCTTCTCACGGCCCTTGTTCTGCGCTTCGATCATAAGATCTTTGATAAGCTTCTGATCGTCCGCGGAGAGCTTGCTCCAGAAAATGGGGCTGGCGGCGGGAATGGTAGCTGTGTAGTTGTGGTTGGTCATGGTCATATAGGGCTGCAGTTCGTAAAGCTTGGCGGAGACGATGTTGGAAACGGGGTTCTCCTGTCCGTCCACCATCTTCTGCTGCAGAGCGGTGTACAGTTCGGAATAGGCCACGGGGGTAACGGCGGTGCCGAGGGCTTCCCAGGCGGCCATCTGGATGTCGTCGACCATGGTGCGCAGCTTGATGCCCTTCAGGTCGTCGGGGGTGCGGACTTCGCGCACGGAGTTGGTGAGCTCACGGAAACCGATATCAAAGTAAGCCAGAGGAATGACGGTGGTATCCTCTTCCACCTTCTGCTTCCAACTCTCTCCGATGTCGGAGTCAAGTACGGCATAAACGGTGTCAAAGTCGAAATACAGGTACGGGATGTTCAGACCCGCAAAGCCGTTGGTATAGTCCGACCAGGAACCGTTGTTCAAGATACCGATATCGAACGCGCCGTTCTGCAGGCCGCCGATATACTCTTCGGAGGAAGAGGCGAGCTGGCCGTCGGGGAAGACCTTGGCGGTGATCCGGCCGTTGGTGCGGGCGGAGATTTCCTTAATGAAGTAGTTTACGCAGACTCCCAGAGCCGTGGTGCCTTCATCCTTGAATTCAACCGTAGGAGAGGAGGAGGCGATGCGGATTTCGATTTTTTCTGCGCTGGGGCTGCTGGAGGCAGGTGCACCGGAACCTGACGGTGCGCTGCTGGCAGTCGAGCTTCCGCCGCCGCAAGCGGCCAGAGTTAAGACCATAGCCAGGGAAAGGATACCGGTGATCACTCGTTTGAAGTTGTTGTTCACTTTGTTTTTTCTCCTTTCAAGATGCAGTTTCTTTCATAATGCTTAACAAATAACGGACGGATTTTACCATTTACATTTCAGCCAATTACATATATACTTTGTATTGCAGAAAAACTGCTATAAAACCCGATAAATCCGCCCTTCTCTTTGTTAACTCTAATATAACAACTATTTCGTTCAGCGTCCAACTCCTTTTGAGTATCAATTCATTACTTTTTTATATCGGTTCCAAATTCAAACCTCAAATTTTGTTACATTGTACTAATGAAAGCTGCCTTATGCAAAGATATAAACCAGATAAGGGGGATAATGGTTATGAACTATCAATCGCTTATCTATTTTAAAACTGTCGCCGAGTATCAGCATTATACCAAGGCCGCCAACGCCCTGTATATCACCCAGCCCGCCCTTTCCAAAGCGATCCGGAACCTTGAGTATGAATTCGGCACCGCTCTCTTCCGGAAGGACGGCCGGAATGTGACATTAACGTCCAGCGGCAAGCTGTTTTATGAATATGTCAAGCGGTCCGTGGACGAGATCGACGAAGGGATAGCGGCCGTGCGCCGGCAGACGGATATTGAGCGCAACACGATTTTTCTTTCCGCGCTCTTCTCCATGTACGCCATCTATCTGCCCGACAAGGTGCTACGATTCCGCCATCAGAATCCCGCCTGCCGTTTTTCTATGGAATATAAATATACTACCGCTATTTTAAACGACGTTGTCAAAGGCCGGGCGGAACTTGGAATCTGCAGCGATTTCGATACCAAGGGTGAGTTTTCTACGCTTAAAAAATATGTGCTGTACAAGGAGCCGATCAGCCTGCTGGTTGGAAAGGACCACCGCTTTGCCGGCCGGGAGAAGGTGGGGATTGAAGAGCTGAGGGACGAGCGTTTCATCGTCTATATCCGCAGTACGCTCGGCACCAACAAGATTATTGCCGACCTCTGCAGCCCCTATGGCTTTGAGCCGAATATCATCGCGGAGGCCTATAACGATTACGGCGTGTTCGGCATGGTTTCGGCCGGGGACGGCATCGCTATTATTCCCACCACCGGCGTTCTTAATGTAAACGGCGTGACCCAGGTTGCTCTGGACGTGGATTTTCCTCTCACCCGGGAAATTAATATCGTGTGGAGAGCAAATTCCAAGCTCTCCCCCATGGCCGCCCGCTTCCGCGACATGCTGGTTGAGTGCTCCAAACAGGAGGCGGAAGAAACCGTTTAGTTCTCTCCTTCGATCTCCCAGCTTGTCAAAAAAGTCCTTCATCCTTTTGCCATTGGCGAAAAGTTTTTACCGATTTTGCGCTGCGCTTACGTGACCGAAATCCGTAAAAGGTTAAATAACAGTGCCTGGCGGGAATTCATTTCCCGCCAGGCATTCTTTGTGCGGCTCAAGAAAGCCGCCTCCCTCTTATTTTTTTGGAAGCCTGACAGAACAGGCAGTTTACGCGGGAACATACCGCGCAAACTGCCTGTTCTGCTTTATAGGAGGCTGGAAAACAGAAGGGGGTAAGTTAAAACATTCCGGAGACTATGAAGCGAACCGGAGCATGGGAATCAGCAGGTTGATGAGCACAATGGAGATGAGAATACTCACTGAGCTCATCATGGCGGACATATCCTGATCAAGACCGAGCTTTTCCGTAAAGGGAATGGCCAGGGCGGTCATGGGCGAAGCCAGCAGGACCACCGTGACGCTCTTTGCCAAATCGGAGAGGGGAAAAAAGAAGAAAACAATAAGGCTTAAAAGCAGCGCCACAAGATAGTGGACCGACAGCATCCCCGCAATTTTGCGCAGAACAGATCCCGTTACCGAGAGGTTCAGGGTTAGGCCGATAATGAGCATGGCGATGACCGGGTTTGCCCCTCCGATGAAGGAGGCCGCATTATAGATACTGGCGGGAAAGCGGAATCCCGTCATATGCAGCGCGAACATAATAAGATAAGTGCAGAGGGGCGTCGAGGAGAAGAAAAGCCGCAAGGAGGTGCGCCACCCCTGGCTGCGTCCCAGCTGGCGGCTCCCCAGCACATAACAGCCGCTGGCCGCCATGACGGAGTTTCCCGTATCGAAAAGGATGATCATGAGAATCCCGAAGGGCGGTAAATAGGGCTGAAGAAAGGGAATCGCAAAGGAACCGATGCTCAGCGAGGAGCCGTTTACCACCGCGAAGGCCCGATCTTCGACGGGCGCGTTGCGGTAGGCAAAGAGGAGTCCGCCGGCGAAGCAAAAGCCCGAGAGAAGCCCGATGAAACAAATTACCAGCAGCGAGTACTCATAGTGAAAGGCTGAAAAACTGGAGACAATGACGGCGGGCAGGCTGATATTCATAAAAACCTTGGCAAGGGAACCCCGGTCAGCGGAACTCAGCACACCTGCCTGCCGGAGCAGATATCCCGTCAGAATAAGAAAAAGAAGCGTCAAACACCGAAGCGCGCCTGAACTCATAATAGAACCTCCCCGCGTCAAGATAACTATAAAAGACAGGTTCGGTTCTGTCCAATAGCCTTTGGAACAGGATTTGAGCTTGAAAACACAAAATCTGCGGCTGCTACAGCGCCGGGATCAGCGCGGTTAAAAAAGCCGGGCTACCTGCACGGAAGGCCATGTGTAAACAATTACCAGCGGTTCCGTGCCGTTGTTGCGGATAAAATGCGTCGTGTTGGCCGGAGCAAGCGCGCCGTCGCCCGCCGTCATCGGCGTTTCGATTCCGTCCACCACAAAGGTGCCGCTGCCGGAAATGACGATCATGGCGTCCTCAACCAAGTGGTGATGGGGCTTTAGCTCGGTGCCCGGCTGCAGGGTGACCACACCCATGCTGACCGACCCGGTGCCTGTGGACTGTTCCCAGCAACGATCCTGCTTGATACCGGGCATCAGTTCAACCGTTGTGAAACATTCTTTCTTTAATACCATAATTTTCTTTCCTCCTTCGATTTTTAATCTATTTACCCGCTACACACCGGACGCAACGGGTGAATTACTTTTTTGTTACGGATATAAGCCCCTCGTCCGCGTTGATCTCCACCCAGTCTCCTGTTTGAATGACTTCGAGGGGATCAATGTTAAAATCCGTCACGGTTGGGGCCTGACACATAACGGCGCCGAGAGCAGACCGGCATTCCACATGGTCTATGAGCATTCCCTTCGGGGCCACGCCGTTGATTCGCAGCATAAGAAAGTCCCCAGACCAGGCGGAAGAGCCTTTGGCGCATGGAAAGACGAGAATTTTATCTTTGATGCACGCACCCTGAATGCAGTGGCCCCGCTCGGTGATTACGCCGGTTTTTGGGTCGAGGGATCCGAAACAGCCGATGCCGCCCGTGGAAACCAGCGCTTCTCCCTCGGCGCGTCCGCCCACGACCTTGCGTCCTTTGATGATGATTTTTTCCATGGAATCAGCCCTTCTTCCCCTTCCACAGTCCGGTTACCGCGCTTTCCACGCAGTCTTCCATGCTGCCCAGGTGAATCTTCACATCCGGCCTGAAGCTGGGCAGGTAGTGAGCCTGCTTGCCTGAGTCGGTTGCAACCGACGTAAAATCGAACGGCGGGAAGATGCCGCAGTTGGGCAGGCAGGTGTCCGCCATGATAAAGGCTCCGGCGGCCTCCAGGATTTCGGTCATTCCGTCCCAGTCGGACAGGGCCTTGATCTGCCTGGAGGTCATGATGATGGTCGGGACGGAACACTTTTTCCCCTCGAACAGGTAAGCCACCTGTTTCATCTGGGCGACCGAATAGTGGGGACAGCCTAAAAGAACAAGCTGCAATTTGTCCCGATCGGAGAAGTCCAGCTTTTCTCTTGCCTTTTTCTTTTCGGCCTCGCCGTATTTGAGGGTGACGGGCTTGTTGCCTCCCAGGCACTCTTCCATATCATGTGCTTCCGGCGTAAGGCCAAGGACGTGGTAAAGGTCCACGGAGCCAGCCGTCGACATGGCGCAGCCCATGCTTTTGTGCTGGTCGGTGGTAATCACGCCGAAGTCTCCCACCAGCAGAGGAATGCCCGAAACTACCTGAGATCCGATGGAATACCCTAAGAGGTCCCACTCTTCCGACGTGCGGGGGATGCTCTCCACGTACACCACATGTGTGGCGTGCCTGTTCTCGGTCAGATGCATGCCCGCGTTGGGAATTTTACCGATGAGCGCCGCGGCACCGCCGGCTTCCTTGCCTTCGCAGTTGGTGCGGGCGCCCAGTACGGAATTGGCGAAAACGACTGCGGAGGATTCCCCCCAAACGATATGCTCTCCGAATGCGGGGAGCTGATTGGTGAGATAGGCAACGCATGTATTGCACGTGCTGATTCCCACGCGCTTTTTAAAATCGTCCACGCTCCGGAGCGCATCGTATGCCTCTGGGGGGGCCTTTACATAGTCGAGATATTCCTTCGGCGCGTTTGAGGCCAGCGTCCCGCAATTGGTATGCATCCGGGGGATGATCATTTTTTTGTCCGTCACGCCTAAATTGCGGAAGGAATAGATTGCGTCGTAATCATTTGGATCCATGAAATTGACCCGCTTTGAGGGATAAGGGGAGTAAACGGCAAACATGATGTTGCTTGCATCCAGCAGCCGGTCGGCTCCGAGCGCCTCGCCGTACCGCACCATTAAATCCATGGCCGCCTGCTTGGCCTCTCCTTCTTCACCGTTCAAAAGCCGCTTTTCCTGGTCTGTTAAATACAATTTTCATACTTCCTTTGTTGAAAACTGCCTCCCGGAGGAAATTCGCCAAACCCAATTGACCGGGGGTGTGCGTAATCTGCCGCCTCAGATGCCAATCAGATAATTATACTATAGAAGCCCGGCCCGGTATTTGTCCAATAGATATTGGAAATAGGTTTGAGCCGAAAAATCACAGAAAAGGTACAAAAAGCAGGTCAAAATCGATTTCTTTTTTTCATGAACCTATAAATGAAAGATGGAAATGCTGGAATGGCAGTGGTTTGAAGTTCCTTCCATAATACGGAAACAGCGACGGCGCGCCTTGTCATGGGCTGAAGAAGCCGATATAATGAAGGCAATTTACCCCCGTAAGCCGTCCTCCAAGGATCAGACATAGAAATTAAGGAGTTTGGAACATGGATTGGAAGACACTCTACAAAGAACGTACCATGAGCGCCCAGGAGGCTGTGACCCACATCAGAAGCGGCGACCGCGTCATCAATTCCCACCTTGTGGGCGCTCCCCTTCCCATCATCGACGCCATGGTCAGCAATTATAAGGCCTACGAACATGTTGAAATCAGCTGCATGCTCACGTCGGACGGCCAGCCCTACGCCCAAAGGCAGTATGCGGGGCATTTCCGCATGAACCCATGGTTTATCGGGAAAACCTCCGCTCTGGCCCTGGAGGGCAATTACGGCGATTTTACCCCCAGCCACTTCTCCGAGGTGCCCTATCTGCTTCATACCACGATGAAACCGGACGTGGCCCTCATCCAGGTTTCTCCCCCAGATGAGGAGGGGTATGTGAGCCTTGGCCTGAGCACCGACTATTCCATCGTCGCGGCCCGGCTGGCCCGCACCGTGATCGCGGAGGTCAATCAGCAGTGCCCCCGGCTGCATGGCGATACCAAACTGCACGTCTCACAGATCGAGTGCTTTGTGGAAACCAACCGGGAGATTCCGCCCGCGCCGGTCACCGCCATCACCGAGGTGGAAAAAGCCGTCGGAGGCTACTGCGCCGAGCTTGTGCACGACGGCGACTGCCTTCAGATGGGCATCGGAGCTGTCCCGGACGCGCTGCTGGGCTTCCTGGACAATAAAAAAGGGTTGGGTATTCATTCCGAGATCATCGGAGACGGTGTCCAGCACCTCTATGCCCGGGGCGTCATCACGGGGGAAAACAAGGAGATCGAGAAGGGGAAAATCGTGGCCACCAGCCTGTACGGGACCCGCACCCTGCTCTCCTGCGCCGACAACAATCCCGACTTCGAGCTTTACCCGGTGGACTATACCAACGACGTGCGGGTCATTTCCCAAATCAGCAATATGGTCTCCATCAACTCCTGCGTGGAGGTTGACCTGACCGGCCAGGTCTGCGCCGAGGCCATCGGGACGCGCCAGATCAGCGGCATCGGCGGACAGGTGGACTTTGTGAGAGGCGCAAAGCTCTCCAAAGGCGGAAGGTCCATCATCGCCTGCTATTCCACCGCCAAGGGCGGGACCGTCTCCCGCATCGTATCCATGTTTGGGGCCGGCACGCCCGTCACCACCTCCCGGACTGACGTGGACTACGTCGTCACCGAATTCGGCATCGCCCCTATGCGCGGGCATACCCTGCGCGACCGCGCCCGCTCTCTCATCAGCATCGCGCATCCCGACTTCAGAGACCAGCTCAAGGCAGAGTACAAAAAACTGTACGGCGAATTTTAATGTGTCCATAAACCGGGAAAGGAGAAAAAAGCGTGGCGCAGCTGTTTGCGGTTTTACTTGCCATCGCGTGCATTCCTGTTCTTCTCAAGATGAAGATACCCGTCGGCCCAACCTTGCTCATTCTGGGCGTTCTGGCCGGATTGGTCGGCGGCCTGACCCCCGCGGTCATTTTGGCTGCCTTCACCACCGTCTTTACCGACTGGGGAAATTTATCGTCGGTTCTCGTGGTTATTGAAATCGGCATGCTCAGCACCCTCATGAGCCATTACGGCATACTGAAGCGGTGCGAGAACGCCCTTCGTATCCTCGTACCCAGTACCCGCGCCGTCATTATGCTTCTGCCTGCCATGGTAGGCGCCCTTCAGGCGCCGGGCGGGGCCGCGCTGTCAGCCCCCTTTGTGAACACGCTGGGAGAGGAAATGGGCCTGGACAAGGCCCAAAGAGCCAACGTCAACATGATTTCCCGCCATGTGCTTATGCTGTTGGTACCGTTCTCCACCAATATGATCATCGTACACAGCCTGGTCCCCGACATCAGCCTTTTCCGCCTGGCCATGCTCAATCTCGGCTTTGTCAGTTTAATGCAGGCGGCGGGGTATTATTTTCTGCTCCGCAAGAGCAAGAAGGTTCCGGTACCTAAGCCCACCGGAAAGGAGCGGCTGAAGGCTTTCGGAGAATTCCTGCTCGCCTTTTCACCGGTTTATATGGTCATCGTACTTAACGCGCTCTTTAAAATGCCCTACACGGCGGCATTGCTGTTCTCGATGCTGGCAGTCTTTATCATGGGCAATAAGGTGGACTTCCTCCGGAATCTGGCCGAAAGCTTCAACCGAAACACGGCTATGATGATCGTAGGCGTTTACTTCTTTCAAAACATCGTGGGCGGCTCCAAGGATCTGCTGGAGCTTTTTAAGGCGCTCATAAGCGGTCAGTCCCAGTGGGTATTTCTTGGAATGATCGCTCTTGTGGGGATTGTTTTCGGGGTGTCCACCGGCCTCATGTATCTGGCTATGGGTGTCCTAATCCCCATTTCCATGAGCCTGCCTTTCGCCAGTGAGGCGGCAAGGCTCATTGCCCTCTCTTATACCTTCTGCTGGTGCTTTATCGGTTATTTCTTTTCTCCCATCCACCTGTGTCAGCTCCTTACGGATCAGGAGATTGGCTGCACCGTAGGAGAGCGGTATAAAAACTATCTTCCCTTTATGGTGGTCATGCCGGCCATTACGATTGTGCTCTATTTTGTATACAGCATGCTCTTTATATAATGTCCACTGAACAAATGCGATTTCCGAATCGCATTTGCCAAAAGGGCAATCATTGCCCTTTTGGGCGGCAAAACAACATTGTTTTACCGCTTCAGATACATTGATGACTGTCCGTTTTGA
>JAEWRY010000037.1 GCA_023459875.1 Bacillota bacterium | reverse complement strand
AAGACGACTGTTAATTAGTGTAAAATATAATAGTAAATGGATGACGAATTATTATTTGAAACAGGTTCAAATAATAATTACTGCTCAACTGGCGGTTTTAGGTTCGATTGCGGGCGGACAGAGTATTTGAAGTGTGCCTTCGGCCATCTTGAGACATGCGGTGCCGCCCTTTGCGAGACTGCCGGAAAGAAGCATCAGCGAAAGCGGATCCTCAATTTCGCGCCTGACGGTGTGGCGCAAAGGTCTCGCGCCGTATTCCGGGTCAAGGCCGTGCCCAGCCAGATAAGTGAGGACGTCTCCGGTAAAAGTGAGGCAGATGCCCTGTTCCGCGAGTCTCTCTGCGACTTTACTCACCAGACGTTCCGCGATGCCGACAAGCTCCTGCGTGCCAAGGGGCGAGAAGCAGACGGTGTCGTCGATGCGTCCGATGAATTCGGGGGAAAAAGTCCTCTTCAGCTCGTCAAGGGCGGCTTCCCGTCTGAGCGTGCCGGGCAGCTCGGTCTGCGTGAAGCCTACCCGGCATTTTTTGCCGTTTGCCTGCACGCCTCCCGTGTTGGAGGTCATCACCACCACGGCGTTGCGGAAGTTCACCTGGCGGCCCTTGGAATCGGTAAGCTGTCCCTCCTCCATGATCTGCAGGAGGATGCTGCGCACATCGGGGTGCGCCTTTTCCAGCTCGTCGAAGAGCACCACGCAGTAGGGCCTCCGACGTACCCGCTCGGTGAGCTGGCCGCCGTCGTCGCAGCCCTGATAGCCCGGCGGCGCGCCCAAAAGCCGGGAGACGGTGTGGCGCTCGGAATACTCGGTCATGTCAAACTGCAAAAGCGCCTTCTCGCTGCCGAAAAGGGTGGCGGCGAGAGCCTTGCATAGTTCGGTTTTCCCCACGCCCGTGGGGCCCAGGAAGAGAAAGACGCCCACAGGCCGGTTGGGCTCCTTGAGGCCGGAGCGCCCTCTGCGGATGGCGCCCGAGACGGCTTTGACAGCCTCCTCTTGCCCCACCACCCTGCGTCCCAGCTCATCCTCCAGGGTTAACAGGCCTTCCCGTTCCGACCCGGTAAGGCTGCAGACGGGAATGCCCGTCCAGTCGGAGAGTACCGCCGCCACATCCTCCGCCGTTACCTTGGCGGACGGATGAGAGACTTCCCATTTCGTCCGTTCCCTGGTCAGTTCTCTTCGGAAGTCGCCTTCCGCATCCCGGTAGACGGCGGCGGTCTCAAAATTTTGATTCTGGATGGCGGAGCGTTTGTTCTTCCCCGCCTCGTTGGCCTTGCGCTCCAGCTCCTGAAGCTCCGGCGGAAGGGAGAGGGAGGACATGCGCACCCGGGCGGCGGCCTCGTCCATCAGGTCGATGGCCTTGTCGGGCAGAAAACGGTCGGTGAGGTAGCGCTCCGAAAGCCGCACAGAGGCTTCCAGCGCCTCGTCGCAGATGGTAAGGCTGTGGTGACGCTCGTAATACTCCCGCAGGCCCTTCAGAATATCCAGGGAGGTCTCGGCCGTGGGCTCAGACACTTGGACAGGCTGGAACCGTCGCTCCAGCGCCGCGTCCTTTTCGATATAATTGCGGTATTCCGTAAAGGTGGTGGCGCCTACCACCTGCAGTTCTCCCCGCCCCAGGGCTGGTTTGATGAGATTGGCGGCGTCGATGGCCCCTTCCGCCGCGCCGGCACCCACGATGGTGTGGAGCTCATCCAGAAAGAAGATCACGTTACCCGCCTGTTTGGCGTCGGCGAAAATCCGCTTGACCCGATCCTCAAACTCGCCCCGGTATTTAGTACCGGCCACCATGGAGCCCAGATCCAGGGACAAAAGCCGCTTTCCGGCCAGTGTCTCAGGGACCCTGCCCTCCGCAATGCGGCAGGCGAGTCCCTCGGCGATGGCGGTTTTGCCCACGCCCGGTTCGCCGATGAGGACGGGGTTGTTTTTACTCCGCCGGGAGAGGATGCGGATGACTCGCTCAATTTCCCTGTCCCGGCCGATTACCGGGTCAAGCTGGCCGCTCGCAGCCTTGCGGGTGAGGTCCCGGGAAAACTGGTCCAAGAGCGCGGACTGGGCCGGAACGTTCTCCCGCTCCCCCTTCGCCCGACCGGAGCGGAAGAAGGGAGGAGGCGGTACGTCCCCGCTCATGACCGCGGTGAGCTGATGGCGAAGGCGGGCGGGTTCCACGCCCGCGTGCTTGAGGATCTGCATGGCGAGACCCTCTGTTTCCCCCAGCAGGGCCGAGAGCAGATGGTCGGTTCCCACATAGGACTTTCCCTGATGCTGTGCGTCCTCCACAGCCCGGCAGATAATGCGCTTGCATCTGGGAGTGAGTCCCTGGGATGGAATGGCGCCGGGAGTGCCCAGCCCCACCATCCGCACCAGTTCGGTGCGGATATGCTCCATATTCATGCCCACGCTGCGAAGAAGATCGGCGGAGGTGCTGTTTTCCTCCTGGGCAAGGCCGAGCAGGAGATGCTCGCTGCCCACATACCCGTGACCCAGATCGGCGGCGCTGGCCTGCGCCAGCTTCAGAACGGTCTGGGCCTGATTGGTGAACTGATACGCGGCGATATGCTCAATCCTCCCCGCTCTCTTTTTGGTCCTTGCGGCTGCGGGGGAGCTTTTTCCGGCCTGCGCCGTTCCTTTCCCCGCCAGACAGCGGACTTCTTTCGCTCCCCGCCCCGCCCAGATGACTGTGAGGGGCGCGCTCCAACTCCGGGGTAAGGCTTCCGGCGATTTCCCACCGGTTGTTCCGGGAGGGCTTTTCCACTCCAGACGCTCCTTTCCTGCCTCGGCATGCAATAGCGCGGCTCCGCAAAGGATTCGCGGGATTTTACAATGCCGGTCTTCGGGGTTTGTTATGCATTTTCGTTCTAAAGTTTACCCCCATCATAAGAAAATTAAGCATATAAATGAATAAAATAGCATTGCATTTTAAGAGAGTTGTGGTAAAATAAAAAACGATATAAATTTGGAGGTGTTACCTTGGCTTACATAATTAGCAGCGATTGCATCAGCTGTGGTACTTGTGTCGATTCCTGCCCGATGTCCTGCATTTCTCAGGGCGCTTCGCAGTATGTGATCGACGCAAACACATGCATTGACTGCGGTTCCTGTGCTGATTCCTGCCCCACCAACGCTATTTCCGCGGGCTGATCGGCAACAAAAGAAAAAGTACAGCGGCGCTGCTATCATAGCAGCGCCGCTGCCGTGATGTCAGTCAAAGCCTGAGGGCTTTGACTGAGTATTGCGAAAGACGGCTGCGGCACGAAGGCGCCGCGAAAGGTGTGTCTGTGAGAAGTGAATTCTCACAGACACTTATTTTTTCCGCCGTGCCCTGTAAGAACTCTGTAAGGCTATGAAAACAGACCAGGCTGCCGCAAAAGAACGGCAGCCCGGTTCCTATGTTTTTATTTTTCGCTCAGCAGTTTGTTGAGTTCGGACATGAAGGTGCCGATGTCGCGGAACTGGCGGTAAACCGAGGCGAAGCGCACATAGGCGACCTCATCCACGCTTTTGAGGTGCTCCATGGCGAGCTCCCCGATGCGGGCGGAGGGGATTTCCCGCTCCATGGTGTTCTGAAGCTCCTGCTCGATCTCGTTGGTGGCCAGCTCCAGGGTGGCCAGAGAAACAGACCGCTTTTCACAGGCTTTGAGCATGCTGGAGAGCAGCTTGCTCTTGTCGAAGGCCTGACGGCTGCCGTCCTTTTTAATGACCACGAGGGGCAGGCTCTCCATGGTCTCGTAGGTGGTGAACCGCTTATGACAGGCCAGACATTCCCGGCGGCGCCGGATACTCGCGCCCTCGTCGGACGGGCGGGAGTCCACCACCTTGCTTTCAGGATGATTACAATACGGACATTTCACAGCGTACAGGCCTCCTTTACCAGAGATATTGTAACACATTCAGAATCAGAATCAATAACCCGATATTCGCTTTTATACTATTTTCTTTTTCATAAAACAAATCTTCCTGTAAATGCGCTTTTTTCCGTTGCACATAATAATACTTGACAGATGAGCTTAGTTATGTTATAAATAAAATGTTCTGAATGTAAGACTTGAACTCACAGTATGTAGGTCATGTTCCGACTCATGATTTATATACGGTGGGTTTTCTTTTTGCTTGGATGATCATTAAATTTTGGAGGTATATATCAATGATAACTGGCACTGTAAAATGGTTCAATGAGACCAAGGGATTCGGCTTTCTGACCAACGACGCTGGCGGCGACGACGTGTTCGTCCATTTCTCCGCCATCAAGGGCACCGGGTTCCGTACGCTGGCCGAAGGCCAGAAGGTTTCCTATGAGACCGAGAAAGATCCCAAGGATTCCCGCAAGATGCGCGCTGTAAACGTTCAGCTCAGATAATCAGACGTTTAACGCCCCCCATGAGGTATCCTCATGGGGGGCGTTTTGTCGAAAAACTATGTTTTTCGGCAAAACGGCAAGATGGAGGCGGCTCTCCGGAGCCGCACAGAGAGCGCCCAGCGGGGAGCGACTTACCCCGTGGGGCGTGTATTTTTACATTTTAGGTTTT
>JAEWRY010000036.1 GCA_023459875.1 Bacillota bacterium | reverse complement strand
ATGGTCAAAAACCTTGCACTTTAGATTTGCGGCGTGTGTCCGCAAATCTAAACGGACAGTCATCAATGTATCTGAAGCGGTAAAACAATGTTGTTTTGCCGCCCAAAAGGGCAATGATTGCCCTTTTGGCAAATGCGATTCGGAAATCGCATTTGTTCAGTGGACATTAAATATCAGTGCCCAGCGGGAATTCACTTCCCGCAGGGCACTTTCTGTGCGGCTCAAGAGAGCCGCTTCCATCTAACCGTTTTGTGAAAAACATGGTTTTTCGACAGCCCCAGCTCTGAACCTCTCCGTTCAGAGCTTTATAATCATGCAGCCAGCGAAAAATAAGCGAACACCGCGATTCCCAACACGATCCGGTACCATCCGAAGGGGACGAAATCGTGTTTTTTAATGTATCCCATTAAAAACCGAATCACCGCCAGGGACACGAAATAGGCCACCGCCGTGCCCACCGCCAGAATGAGAAGCTCGGGTCCCGCGAAGGCCAGGCCGAATTTCGCCAGCTTGTAGAGGCTCGCGCCGAACATGACGGGCACCGCCAGGAAAAAGGTGAATTCTGCCGCCGCCGTGCGCGAAACGCCCAGAAGCAGGGCGCCCAGAATGGTCGCTCCCGAGCGGGAGGTACCGGGAAAGACCGCGGCCGCCAGTTGGAACAGGCCGATGAGAAAGGCTGTCCGGTAAGTAATTCCCGCGATATTCGTGACGGACGCCCTTCTGTTTTTATTAAAGTGCTCCACCGCGAGAAATAAGACGCCCACGACGATGAGAGCCGCCGCGACCGTCTGGTAATTGTAGAACGCGGCGTCTATCTCGTCGCCCCACAGCACCTCCACGACCACGGCCGGGACACAGGCCACGGCCACCTTGAACCACATGACGAAAATATCTTTCCTGATAACCGGCCCGCCCCCGAAGGAAAAGGGGAAGAGCTGCCCCCAGAAGAGGGTGACGACCGCCAGGATGGCCCCCAGCTGGATGACCACCAGAAAAAGCTTCATGAATTCCGGAGTGACGTCCAGCGGCAGAAACTCGCCAAGCAAAATAATGTGGCCCGTGCTGCTCACCGGCAGCCACTCCGTGATTCCCTCCACGACTCCGTAGAGGGCGGCTTTGATGAATTCCATAGCATAACCTCCCATTAATACAAAGAAGATTATACCAGCCGCGCTGAAAATATCCATCTATTTGTCTTACATTTTCCTTACGATATTGTAAGAAAGCCGCGGAGAAGTCCAAGGACTTCTCCGCGACAGTCTGTCGAAAAACCATGTTTTTCGACAAAACGATAAGTTGGAAGCGGCTCTTTGGAGCCGCACAAAGAGTGCCCAGCGGGAAGTGAATTCCCGCTGGGCACTGGTATTGAGCCTTTTGCGGATTTCGGTCACGCAAACGCAACGCAAAATCCGCAAAAGCTTTTCGCCGGTGGCGAAAAGGACGAAGGACTTCTCCGCGGCAAGTTTATTTGCCTTTTTTCGAGGCGTGGGCGGAGTGCTCGTAATGCCGCAGGGCGGCCATCAGGGCGGGAATGAGCTGCTTTTTGCGGGAGACCACGCCCTCCAGGAGCAGCTTCTCGTCCTCGGCCGTTTTCTTCATGGCGCACTCGGCCACCTCCCTGGCGCCCTCGCCGTAGAAGAGCAGGGTGGTGCTCTCCTCCAGGATGTTCGTCAGCATGACGAAGAGCATATCCACTTCCTTGCGGTTTTTGCCCGGCTCCAGATATTCGCAAAGGCGGTCGCTCACGATTTTAAGCTCCTCGGCGTTCATAAAGGTGTTCTGGGTGACGGCCAGCTCCAGGCCTTCGACGGAGAATTTCTTGTAATCCTGGTGCAGAATTTCCTCGGGCGACTTGTCCTTGAGGTTGCTCCCCGCCAGGAAGAGCTCGCTGGCGAACCCGGGAATATCGAGCTTCGCGATCCCCGCCAGGGTTTCCGCCGCGGCGATGTCGGCGGGGGTGCAGGTGGGGGAGCGGAACATGAGGGTGTCCGAGAGGATGGCGGCGCACAGGAGCCCCGCGATGCCGGGCTCCACGGCGATCTGATTTTCGTTGTACATCTGATAGATGATGGTGGCGGTGCAGCCCACCGGCTGGTTGCGCACGAAGATGGGGCTCATGGTCTCGGGGCCGCCCAGCCTGTGGTGGTCGACGATCTCCAGGATCTCCGCCCCCTCCAGTCCGTCCACCGCCTGGGATTTCTCGTTGTGGTCCACCAGAATGACCTTTTTCTTCTGGGTGTCCAGCAAAGACCGGCGGGAGATCATACCGATGTAGTTGCCGTAGATGTCCACCACGGGGAAGTCCCGGTGGCGCACCTTGGCCATGACGTTCGTCACTTCCTCGGTGTACTCGTCGATTTCAAAGGTCACCAGGTGGTCGCGCCGCATGAAAAAGCTCACCGGCATGCTCTGGTTGATGAGACGGGCCACCGTGTAGGAGTCGTGGGGGGTGGTGATGACCGCGCAGAGCTTTTCCTCGGCCAGCTTCAGGATCGTTTTGCTCACCGGTGAGCCAAGGCAGACAATGATGCACGCGGCGTTCATCTCCACGGCGCAGATCTGGGAGTCGTAGCGGTTGCCGAGAATGACGATGTCGTCCTTTTCGATATAGTCTTCCAGCTGGTCGGGATTTGCCGCCGCGATGAGAACCTTGCCGCCGGTGACGGCGGCGTCGGCGTCCCCGATGAGCAGAGTTCCGTCCAGGGTCTCCAGTATGTTTTTGTAGGAGGTCTTTGCTTCGGCCAGGATACGGTTGTCGTAGATATCCATGTTGGCGGTGGCGATGTCCTTGACCGAGATGATGCCGGTGAGCCTGGGTCCTTCCGTGATGGGCATGGTGGCGACGGTCAAATCCCTCATCAGGTTCCACGCCTTTTTGAGGGAAATGCCGCTGGAGAGCCCTTCGCCCCTGCGGATGTCGATGTCTCTCACCTGGGTGCCCGCGTAATCCATGAGTTCGGGCGCCTGAAAGCCGAACCGGTCCAGGACGAAACGGGTCTCCTCGCTGATTTCCCCGGCCCGCTTGGGGATGTATTCCTCTTTATACAGCTTGCTTTTCAGGTTCGCGTAGGCGACAGCCGAGCAGATGGAATCCGTATCCGGGTTCTTGTGCCCGATCACAAACACTTGATTATTCATAGTTAAGCTCCTTCATACGCGGATCTTTCCCGTTGGAGGGTGAACCCATTTTATCCCGCCCGGGCCGTGAAATCAAGAGGAAAGGCGCCCCCCTTTGCCGCCGCCGGTTATAAGAAGAATAAATTTAATAAAATTTTGTATAAAACCCTTGACTTTGGGTGAACTTCTGATGTTATGCTTAAGATAAGAACAGCAGTGAAAAACACGTGCTTATAAGAAAGGACAGAGCATATGAATAAATTCGTTTTTAACGTTCCGACCAAAGTATATTTCGGGGAAAACCAACTGGCGAACCTGGGAAAAGAACTGAAGAAATACGGCAGCCGCGTGCTGCTGGTTTACGGCGGAGGCTCCATTAAAAAGGCCGGCCTGTACGGAAAGGTGACCGCCGAAGTGAAAGACGCGGAGCTGGAGCTCTTCGAGCTTTCCGGCATTGAGCCGAACCCGCGGGTAGCGTCGGTAAACAAAGGGGCCGAGCTGTGCAGAAAAGAGCACATCGACGTCATCCTGGCCGTGGGCGGCGGCTCGGTCATCGACGCGGCCAAATTCATCGGCGCGGGAGCCTTCTACGACGGGGACGCCTGGGACTTCCTCACCCGAAAGGCCAGAATCAAAAACTGCCTTCCCATTGTGACCGTGCTGACCATCGCCGCCACCGGCTCGGAGATGGACGCCGGCGGCGTCATCAGCAACCCAGAGACCATGGAGAAGCTCGCCGGCGGGCATCCCTCCATGCTGCCCAGGGCATCCTTCCTGGACCCCGCGAACACGTACACGGTGAGTCCCTTCCAGACCGCCTGCGGCGCTGCGGATATCATTTCGCACATTTTCGAGGCCTACTTCAATCTGGAGCAGGATCTCTATATGCTCGACTGCATGGCGGAAGGGCTTATGAAGACGGTGATCAAATTCGCGCCCGTCGCCCTCAAGGAGCCGGAGAACTATGAGGCCAGAGCCAATCTGATGTGGGCGGCCACCTGGGCCATCAACGGCTTTCTGGACGGGGGCAAGCGCCAGGCCTGGAGCTGCCACCCAATGGAGCATGAGCTATCGGCCTTCTACGGCATCACCCACGGGCTTGGCCTCGCCATCCTCACGCCCCGTTGGATGGAATACACCCTGGACGAGACCACGGTCTCCAAGTTCCGCCAGTTCGGCTGCAACGTGTTCGACATTGAAAAGACTCTGGAGCCCATGGAGGCGGCGAAGAAGGGCATCGAACTGCTCTCCGGCTTCTTCTTCCAAACCCTCGGGCTCGCCTCTACCCTGACGGAAATCGGCATCGACGGAGCCAATTTTGAAGTCATGGCGAAGAAGGCCTGCGGGGGAGGAGTGCTCCCCGGTTTCAAGCCGCTTCAGCAGAAAGACATCGAAAAAATCTTTCGGATGTGCTTATAGTACTGATTTTCATTAGAAAGCTATCTGCCGATTAAAAAGAAAATAGTATAAGGGTGACTTCTTTGGATAAAAAACTCGGCTTCGGCTTTATGCGCCTGCCCCTTCTGGACCCCGGCGACCAGGCTTCCTTTGATTACGAAACCATAAACCAAATGGTGGACGCCTTTCTGGAAAGGGGCTTTTCCTACTTCGACACCGCTTACGTCTATCATAACTACCGGGCCGAGGAGGCACTCAGGAAGTCTCTGGCGCAGAGGCACAACAGGGATGAATTTATCCTCGCCACCAAGCTGCCCATGAGAGATGTGAAGTCGCCGGAGGAGATGGAGGCGGTCTTCGCCGAGCAGCTTCAAAACTGCGGCGTCTCCTATTTCGATTACTACCTGCTTCACAACATCGGCGTGAACACCTATCAAAAAGCCTGCGGATTGGACAGCTTCTCGTTCGGCCTTCGGAAAAAGCGGGAGGGCAGGATCAGAAACTTCGGCATGTCCTTCCACGATTCGCCGGAGCTGCTGGACGAAATCTTATCGGCCCATCCCGAGCTTGATTTCGTGCAGCTTCAGCTCAACTACATCGACTGGGAGAACCCCGGGATTCAGTCCAAGCGGTGCCACGCCGTGGCGCGTAAGCACGGGAAACCCGTCATTGTGATGGAGCCGGTGAAGGGCGGCAATCTTGCCCTTGCCCCCGAAAGGGCGGAAAAACTGATGAAGGGGTTTCATCCCGAGCTGTCCGTCGCCTCCTGGGCCGTCCGGTTTGCCGCGAGCCAGGAAGGCGTAATCATGGTGCTCAGCGGCATGAGCACGCTGGAACAGCTTTTGGACAACACCACCTACATGGCGGACTTCAAGCCCCTCGGCGGGGAAGAGGTAAAAATCATCGAAGGCGTCACCGGCATCCTTAACGAAAACACCGCCATCGGCTGCACCACCTGCCGGTACTGCGAAAAGGGCTGCCCGAAGAAGATCGCCATCCCCGATTATTTCGCCCTTTATAACAACGTGAAGCACGCCCTGTCGGACAATTTTTCCAGCCAGTTCGTCTATTACCTGAATCTCGCCGCGCAACATGGCAGGGCGGGCGAGTGCATCGCCTGCCGCAAGTGCGAGAGCGTCTGCCCCCAGCACCTCCCCATCCCGGAGCTGTTAAAGGACGTGTCCGCCGAGTTCGACACGATACCCGGTTTCCCCGAGAGGAAGTAGAAGAAAGGCGCATCGCCGCCGGATAGAGGTGCGTTTTAATTGACAAAAGAGAGCGTCAGAAACGAGATCGTCCGTTTTGTGGCCGAACGCGACGGGCAGGATGAATTAACCGGAAAATGGCGGTCCCCCCTCGTCGGCTTCGCGGACGCGGAAGACGAAGGCTTTCCAAAGCTCAGGGAGCTGGTGCACCCCGAACACGAGATGCCCTGGGAGGTCCTGCCCGGCGCGAAGACCGTGATCGCCTGTTTCGTCCCCTTCACCGAAAAGATCGCGAAAGGAAACGCCGCCGAGGGACTCGCCTCCCCCGACTGGGCCCTTTGCTACGAACTGACCAACGCGATGTTTCATGAGCTGACCGGACACATCGTCTCCTACCTGGAGGAGAACGGATACCGCGCGGCGGTCTCGAAGGAGGCCGCGGTCTTTGACCGGGAGAAGATCACGAGCCGCTGGTCCCAGCGGCACATCGCTTACCTGGCGGGACTCGGTTCCTTTGGGCTGAACAACATGCTCATTACCGAGATGGGCAGCTGCGGAAGGCTGTGTACCGTCGTGACAGACCTGGACTGCGAATGCGGCGTTCCGGTCACGGAGGAATACTGCCTCTATAAGAGAAAGGGTTCCTGCATGGCCTGCGTGAAAAGATGTCCCACCGGCGCGCTCACCGGGGAGGGCTTCCGCCGCGACGTCTGTTTCACCAGGTGCCGTGAGAACGCAAAGGTCTACACGCGGTTCGGAAATTCCTACGCTTCCGCCGCCGGACAGGAGGCGGAGGACTCCGGAAGCGAGGTCTGCGGCAAATGCCTCGTGAATCTTCCCTGCACCATGAAAAAACCGTAAACAGGTGAAAGCCGGGATTTTATAAAATGAATAAAATTTATGCTTTACAGTTGTTGAAATTTGTTGCCTTATCACATTCCGTGTAGTATGATAGAAGAAAAAAATGGAAATGAAAACCTGAAAAAGCGGAAAGGGGCGCCGGATGTGGCAAAACTCTTGTATCAGGGACACGCGAGCGTCCGGATCGCCTCCGACGACGGGACGGTCATTTATATAGACCCCTATGTGGGGGAGGGCTACGAGCTTCCGGCTGATCTCATCCTGGTGACCCACGAGCATACCGACCACAACAAGGTGTCGCTGGTTCCACAAAAGCAGGGCACCCGCGTCATCCGGGCGCCGGAAGCGCTCAGGGGCGGGAATTACGCCTCCTTCCAGATCGGCGGGGTTAAGGTAGAAGCCGTGGAGGCTTATAACCGGAACCATAAGAAAGAGGAGTGCGTGGGCTATCTTCTGACCGTCGACGGCGTCAAGCTCTACCACGCGGGGGACACCTCCGAAACCGGCCGGATGAAGGAGCTTGCCTCCCGCGCGCTGGACTGGGCTCTGCTGCCGGTGGACGGCGTTTACAATATGGACGCGGGCGATGCGTCCCGCTGCGCCGTTCTCATCGGCGCAAAGCATTCCGTTCCCATTCATATGGCACCGGGCAGGCTGTTCGACGCGAAAACGGCCGGGGCCTTCCAATGCCCCGGCAGAGTCATCATGAAGCCGGGTGAGACCCTCGTTCTCTAAATTCGGTAAGCCGCGCTTTTCCGCGGCAGAAGCTGATTCCTTCCTATTTGTGAGGAGCTGAGATCATGGGACTGTTCGACAATATGAGAGAACCTGTTTTCCTGAAAGAAAACAGCAGCGCGAAGGAACAGATTCCCGTGCTGACCGCCATGCTGAAAATCGCTCCCCGGGAAATAAAGGCCCAGATGGAACAGGATATAAAATTCCTCTCCGCCGGACTGAGGGCAGAAGATCAGGTGGCTCTGGAGCTTAAAAACAGCCGCATACCGATGTTTGTGTTCCGGGATCTGTACCTTTCCGACGGCAGCCTTGACGCTCGGATGGATTTTCTGGTCATTACCCGTGGGCGCAATTTTGTTTTGGAATGCAGGGATTTGTTCGGCGACATTGAGATGAACAGCGCCGGCGATTTCATCAGGATGACAAGTTTCGACGGGCACTATGTGAAAAAGTCTATTTCCTCTCCTATTTTAAGCGGACGCCGTAACCTGGAGCTCATTAGAAGAATCAGAAGGGAAAACAGGCGCAATCTGCTCTCCGCACTGCTCTTCGATAAGAATTTTCATGATAATTACCGTTCGGCGGCGGTGCTGGCCGATCCCCTGACCAATTTCAGCGCGCAATACACGAAAAAAGAAATCACCAATCAGGTCATCCGGGCCGGTCAATTGGCGGAGTATATCAATAAAGTGAACGCGGAACCCGTCACGGCGGGAAGAGAGAAGAACGCCGAGCAGCTGGCCTATTCGTTCCTTGCTTTGCAGCAGGAAACGCCGAAGAACTATACGGAGAAATACCGCCTGATGTTTGAAGCGTATCGGGAGAGGTGCCCCGAGTAAAAAACACCCGAAGAAGCACAAAGCGCGCGCCGTCGCCCGGCAGGCTTTTCCGACCCTGAAAATCACAGAATAAAGGGTATCTCATCCATATGAGATACCCTTTCCTCATGCAGGAAAAGATTGCCATACGCCGAACGCGGCTGTATAATAATGTATGCAAATACAATTAAAATTCTGATTTCGAGGGGAATCGGCGATGAAGTTTTTCCCTTATGAGCATTTTGAGATTCAAACGTCAAAACCCAAAAATGAGATAGTAAGTCTGCTACGGGAGAAAACCAACCCGAACCGTCCTAGCATTTTGCGTTCCGCAGGCAATCATCTGTTCTGGGGAGAGGTCGGGGAGGATAGATTCAAAATAGTCCCTATAGTTTCTTATCGAAATTCTTTTGTGCCGGTGGTCAGCGGGACGATAACGGAACGGGAGGATGGGGCCGTCGTTGATGTGGATATGCGGCTTCCCCAGGCGGTTAAGGTGTTCTCGACGGTTTTTTTGGCGTTCTGCGCGTTTACCATGTTGCTCAGCCTTGGCTTTGCATTTGCCGAGCGGAACTTCGGACTGCACATACTAATTCCGGGGCTTATGATCTGTTTTCTCTATAAATTGCTGAATACTCCATTTTATCATGAGGCCCAAAAAGCAAGGGATGCCCTTTTTTGCCTGCTGGGTGGTCAGCGAGAGCAGATCAGGGGTAAAACCGAAGGGAAGAAGCACAGAATATTAACGACGGTTCTTACGGTTCTGGAGATATGCATGACACTGTTCGGATTTTTCGGTTTTATGCTGAGTGTCTCCAGAAGCAGCGTTAACGTCAGCAAATATTACGATCAATATCCGCTCAATCAAAAGAACGGAATTGCCGTGGATTCCTCCGGGAATATATACATCGGGGAGGGAGAACGGGACTGCATCCAGGTTTATGACAGCAAAGGCAGCTTTCAATATGGGTTTCGTTTTCCCACCGGAAGCGGGAGGTTTACGTTCGGGATTGACGGCGATCAGGTACATATCGTAACCGCCCGCACCCATGCTTACTTTGTATTCGACCAAGGCGAACTGTCCTATTCGGAAAAGAATATTGACGAGAACCGCTCGGAGCAATTACAGGAAACCTATCATATGTCGGATGAAAATCAATTTACCGCGGGTGGCAACACATATGCAATCCGGTCCCTCAATACCGTCTCCGTAAAGGACGGTGCCACCGGACAGACGGAAAAGATACGCCTCAACGCTCCTCTGTGGCCATTCTCCGTTTTTGTTTTCTGGTTCATAGCGGCCATGGGTTTAGTTCCGATCGTATTCCGGGTTATTCCGATGCTATAAATATGCAACAGACTTCCCGTTCTTAAGAGATGCTTGCCTATTGCGCTTCTCTTACCGCCTGTCATCAGCCTCCAGAGGCTGATGACAGGCGGTTTTACAGGAAGCATGGGGGATAACGCTTTATTTCGGCCCCTATGCCATACCGTCACCCAAAGAATCATATATTGTACCGGTCGGAGAAAGAAACGCCATACCATTGATGGGTAAAGCGGCCGAAGGCGGGTGAGACGGTTTGAAAAAGGAACTCAGATTATACAATTTGATTTTTCCCATATGGATGCTGTGGCTCATACCTGTGGTTTGGCTGATGATTCTGCCGGCTGATTTCCTGATCGACAGCCTGGTCCTGCTTGCCGTACTGAAGATTCAAAAGCAAAAGGAGATCCTCGGAACATACAAAAAGCTGATTCTCAAGGTTTACGGGTTCGGGTTCCTGGCCGACTTTGCCGGCGTGGCGGTCCTGTTTCTGATCGACAGGCTGCTCATCGCCCTGGGCGATCCCAGATACGGTAAGTTCGGAGAGACGATGGATTACATCAGGCTGTGCGTGGAGTACGGCCCAACCAACCATATCGGCGCCTTTCTTGTGGTTCTCTCCGCCGTCGCCGTATCGGCCTTTCTCATTTACCGGCTCAATCTGCGCGTCACCTTTAAAAAGCTGGACGCGTCCGACAATGAAAAAAGAGCCCTGGCGCGTACTCTCGCGCTCGCCACCGCGCCTTACCTGTTCCTGCTGCCTTACGGCTTTTTCGCTTCGCTCCTGAACCTGTAAGAAAAAAACGTCCCTCCCGGGCGCGCTGGCAGCTGAGTCTGGGAAACCAGGGAAGCTATGCCTGACACCCCGGCGGCTCACAAAATTCTGAAAACCGGCATATTGGTAATAGCAGGGAGCCTATTCCTATTATTATGATTAAGGGAGCGTCTGCCGTGCAACCTTTAAAACCCGTTTATTTTGATGTCCCGGATCTCCAGAGCTGCGGGAACTTCATCCCCGTTCCGCTGTGTTATCAGGAAACCGAATATACCTGCGTTGTGGCGTGCGTCCAGTCCACGCTCGCCCGCTACGGCATTTGGTTCCGGCAGGATAAGCTGGCGGAACTTCTTCAAACGCAGCCAATTGCGGGAACCGATTATCAGAATGTTTTGAATTATCTGCAGCGCATCGGATTCAGCGCTATGATGGCTGAAAAGATGGACGTGGACGACCTGAAAAGGTATATCGACGAGGGCATCGCCCCGATGCTGACCATCCAGGCCTGGAAGGACGACGAGATCGAGTACGTTTACGACTGGAAGGACGCCCACTGCATCGTAGCCTGCGGTTATTACGACCAGGGGATCTACGTGATGGACCCGTGGACCCTCGGCAATTTCACCTATCTGTCCTTCAGCGAGTTGATGGACCGCTGGCACGCGGTGGACAAATCCGGCGTGCGCCATCTGCGCAGCGGCATCATCGCCCAGTACAGGGACTGCCCTCTCAAATATAACCCGAGGACAGTCAAACACCTGGACTAAGCGAGCGCAAGAACCCCGGATCAACCTCCGCGTCCGGCCGGAATGCCGGTGACGCGGAGGTTTTTGGCGTTTCCTGCCGCCCTCCTCCCGCGTCGGCGCAGGGGGAACAGCGGAATTTGCTGGAAAATTTATTTAATGTCCGCTGAATAAAGCAAAAACATAGTAATATCAATGCTTCTAAGCTCGATTTTGCTTTATTCAGGTGCAAGGATTTCGACCAATTATGGTCGAAATCCTTGCACTTTTGATTTGCGGCGTGTGTCCGCAAATCAAAACGGACAATCATCAATGTATCTGAAGCGGTAAAACAATGTTGTTTTGCCGCCCGAAAGGGCAACTGTTGCTCTTTCGGCAAATGCGGTTCGGAAATCGCATTTGTTCAGTGGACATTATTGACTTTGCCGGAGAGAATATGCAAGTTGCAGCATTTGTTTATGCATTATTACGTCAGATTAGCTTGACAAGGAGGGCTATCTACAATAAAATGAATGAAGCCTAATTTGTGAAGGAGAGGATAACACATGAAAAAGGTAACCAGAACGATCGTCCTGCTCTTGCTTGCCGCGCTTATGCTTTTCGGCGTTGCCGGATGCGGCGGCAGCTCGGCCGCCCCCAGCGCCACTCCGTCCGCCACCCCCGCCCCGTCCGCTACCCCCACTCCGGAAAAGACCTACATCATCTATTCGGACAACGCGTTCGCTCCCTTTGAGTATTATGACGAAGCCACCAAGCAGTATGTCGGCGTGGATATGGACATCCTTGCCGCCGTCGCCGAGGACCAGGGCTTCAAGTATGAGGTAAAGAACGAGGGCTTCGACGCGTCCATGGGCGCCGTCCAGTCCGGCCAGGCCGACGGCATGATCGCCGGTATGACCATCAAGCCTGCGAGATTGGAAACCTTCGACTTCTCCGACGGCTATTTTGAGGACGGCCAGATCATGGTGGTCGCCGCAAAAAGTAAGGTCACCAAGCTTGAGGACCTGAAGGGCCTCACCGTCGCCGCCAAGACCAGCACCGTGGGCGCCGAATACGCCGAGAGTGTCGCCGCCCAGTACGGCTTCACCATCCAGTACTACGACGATTCCCCCACCATGTACACCGCCGTCATCAACGGCAACAACGCCGCCTGCTTCGAGGACCGCTCGGTGGTCGGCTGGGCCATCATGGAAGAATCCCTGGCGCTCAAGACTATCGGCGAAGTGATCAATCCGGGCTCCTACGGCTTCGCCGTGAAGAAGGGCACCAACGCCGACCTGATCGCCATGTTCAACGCCGGCCTCGCCAGCATCAAGAAGAGCGGCAAGTACGACGAGATCCTCGCGAAGTACGGATATTAAGCTTTAAGTGCTCCGATAGCTTCAGCACCGCGCGGTGCGGTGCTGAAGCTATTTACTTTTTGATAGCGGTGAGAGAATGGATTTTGCAAGAACGATAAACGAAGCGACCCCGCTGCTCCTCATGGGGCTGCGGATGACGGTGCTCACTTCCGTCATTTCCATAGCCATCGGTATTCTGGTGGGCTTTCTGAGCTGCATGATGATCATTTCCCGCTACAGGCTCCTGAGGATTCTCGCCGGAATCTACATATGGGTCATCCGGGGAACGCCCATGCTGGTGCAGGCGCTCACCATCTATTTTGGTGTCCCCCAGCTTATCCAGCTGGTGGTGCCCGGCTTCAGACTGGATGTATTTGTCGCCTCCATTATTACCCTGAGCCTCAACGCGGGGGCGTATCTCTCGGAAATCTTCCGGGGCGGCATCGCCGCCGTGGACGCCGGTCAGAGCGAGGCGGCCAGAAGCCTCGGCCTGAGCAGCGCCAGGACCATGTTCAAGGTCGTCCTGCCCCAGGCGGTCAAAATCGCCATCCCCTCCATGGTAAACCAGTTCATCATAACCATTAAGGACACCTCCATCCTCTCTGGCATAGGCCTCGCGGAGCTGGTGAACAAAGGCAGGGTTTACGTGGGCAAGACCTATCAGTTTTTCGCTACCTACTCTTTGGTCGCGGTCTACTATCTGGTCATCATCTCGATTCTGATGATTGTTTTGAAGCAAGTGGAGAAGAAGCTGAATTATGAAAGAAAAGATTATCGTTAAAAATCTGCAGAAAAGCTTTTCCAAGCTCTCCGTCCTCAAAGGGATCGACATGACGGTGAGCGAAGGGGAGGTCGTCTGCATCATCGGTCCCTCCGGGTCCGGAAAATCCACGCTGCTCCGGTGCATGAATAAGCTCGAAGAGGTGACCGGCGGAGAGATCACCGTGGACGGCTTCACCATCACGGACAAACACACGAACATCAATAAGGTGCGGGAAAACATCGGCATGGTGTTCCAGAGCTTCAATTTGTTTTCCCACCTGACCGTTAAGAAGAATATTATGCTCGCCCCCGTCGATCTCAAGAAGATGACGAAACCGGAAGCGGAGGCAAAAGCCCTGGAGCTTCTCCGGCGGGTCGGGCTGGAAGATAAGGCGGACTGCTATCCCCATCAGCTCTCCGGCGGACAGAAGCAGCGGGTGGCCATCGCCCGGTCCCTTGCCATGCAGCCGGACATCATGCTCTTCGACGAGCCTACCTCGGCCCTGGACCCCGAGATGATCGGCGAGGTTCTGCAGGTTATGAAGCAGCTCGCCGCCGACGGAATGACCATGGTGGTCGTCACCCACGAGATGGGCTTCGCCCGTGACGTGGCCGACCGGGTCATCTTCATGTCGGACGGCGCCATCGTGGAGGAGGGGATCCCAACGGAGCTTTTCAGCAATCCCAGGGAAACCCGGACCAGAGAATTTTTAAGCTGCATCTTATAAAAAACTACCTGCGAAATCTGAGGATTTCGCAGGTAGTTTTTTTCAAATATGGACCATAGATTCGACATGCAGCCTGTCAAAAAAGTCCCTCGTCCTTTTCGCCATGGGCGAAAAGCTTTTGCGGATTTTGCGTTGCGCTCCGTGACCGAAATCCGCAAAAGGTTGAATACCAGTGCCTAGCGGGAATTCACTTCCCGCTAGGCACTCTTTTTGCGGCTCCATAGAGCCGCTTCCATCTTGTCGTTTTGTCGAAAAACATGTTTTTCGACAGCCTCACATGCTTAAGGCATGTTATTTTTTATTTTGCGAAGGATTTTCGCTAAAAATACGACTACCCCTGTGTAGGGCGGTGAATTTCGCGGGTAAAGCGAGTATCATTATGGCAAACGGGAGGCCTCATCTATGAAAATTCTTAAAAATGCGGCGCTGCTCATTCTTATCCTGTCGGTATTTGCGGTTTTCCTTGCCGGATGCGGCAAGTCCAATACCGTGTCGGGCTATGTCGTGTCCAACGAGTCCTATACCGACAAGGAGAGTCTGGAGGCGGTAAAGCAGCCGGATCAGCTCGCGGCGGGGAAGGACGTTTACGCCAGCGTGTATTTCATCGAGTCCCCAAAGGGAATGGAATATACGGCGAAGTGGTATCTGGACGGGAATGAAATTAAGAACGAAACAAAGAGCATGGCCACCGACAAACACGGCGTCATCGTTTTTTCCCTGGAAGGGGAGAAGGCGCCGGCCGGCACGCTCAAATTGGAAATCAGTTATAAAGACGAAGTTCTGAGCACAAGGGAGATCACCGTTGCCGGGGAATGAGGGCGGCTTTGTGGAGATGGCGGGAAACAAAAAGGAAGAAAAGTTCATATCGCTCTACCGGGCCTATGCGGATGAAATCTACCGGTATGTCTTCCTGCGCGCCGGCCTGGACAAGGCTCTGGCGGAAGACATCACCCAGGACATTTTCCTCGACGTCTTCAAAGGCATGGGAGAATTCCATGCCTTCAGCTCGGAGCGGACCTGGATCTTTAAAATCGCCGGAAACAAGCTCTGCGATTTTTACCGGAAGCGGTATGCGCAGAAGGCCGAGCTGGTGGGCCTGGACGGTGAGCTTACCGAGAGCCTCAGCGACCCGAACCAGGATACGGAGCGGATGATGGAATCAGCCCTGGAAAGCGAAACCGTCTGCGAGTGCCTCGCGAAGATTCCTCAGCAGCACAGAATCGTTCTGATGCTCAAATACGTGGAGGGCAGGAGCGTAAAAGAGATCGCCCGGATCATGAAGAAGTCCCCGAAAGCGGTGGAAAGCGCGCTCACGAGAGCGAGGGGCGCGTTTCTCAGGGAATACCGGATCGTCTGCGGGAAGGAGGGGTAGTTCAATGAAAAAAACCTACGCCGTATTGGAAAACGCTTCGCTGCCGAAGCTTGGGCAGAAGGAAAAAATGCTCGGCGAAATCCTGCCGGAATGCCGGAAGTACGAGGCCTCGAAAGCCGCGAAGGCGCTCAGGTTCATCACCGTGCGCCCCTGGCGGTTCGCCTTCGGACTATCCGCTGCCCAGACCCTGGTCTGCACCGCCATCTGGGGAACCGGATATACGAATTTTATATTGAGAGCCTTCGGAGGTTAGTGATGAAGTCTTTTTTTGACGCGTTGAATCGCCCGGCGGAGGCCTTCCGGAACCGGAACAGGGCGCTGGCCTTCTTGCTCGCCGCGGTTACGATTTTAATCGATACTATCTTCGCCCCGCTGCTGTCCTATTTCGCGGGCCCCTTTCCCACCGCCCCCGACCTTCCCCGGATGCTGCTTACCACCGTTTACGGATGCCTCAGCTACCTCGCCGTCTGCGCGGCGCTCTTCTTGGTCTGCCGCCTCTTCGGCAGCAAGGCGCCGCTGAACGCGTATCTCGACACATGGGGCATGACCTTTTTCCCGACCCTGCTCTGCTCCCTGGCGGTCGC
The DNA here is from genome assembly GCA_023459875.1 of Bacillota bacterium. Lineage (GTDB taxonomy): Bacteria > Bacillota > Clostridia > Oscillospirales > Oscillospiraceae > JAEWRY01. The sequence continues at coordinate 12,571 of JAEWRY010000036.1, read as the reverse complement.
CTACAGCGAGACCTTCTTTACTGTCTTCTGGAACAACAGCGTCTGGGGCATGCTCCTGGGCATCGTTTTCATCGGGATCCTCATCTGGAAGACTATTTTATATGTGATTTACCTAAGAGAGGTGGCCGGGCTGACCGGCGGCAGGATGCTCGGCGCGTTTGCCGTTGTCGGAATTCTGATCCTCGCGCTTGCGTGGCTCAACGGATTCGCGGGGCTCATGACGCCCGTTCTATAACCGCAACGAAACAAAATGCTCCGCCGGCGTTTCCGCTGCCTATCGGAAACACCGGCGGAGCTAAATTTTACTTGACGCGTCCCCTTCAATGTATTATGTTCTCATTATAGTACTAATGAAAACAGATAAGGTCACCGCCTCGGCAGGAAAGGAGAGGGCAGCAATGTGGAACATCGTGGACTACGTGGAAAACCAGATGGCGGGGCTCGCGGAAAAGCCCTTTAACCCGGTGGACAGTCTGGTCCTGTCGCAGCTTTCCTATGTCTATTTTACCTCCCTCATCCCGGGCCTTGCGAGAAACGCCGAGCCGGTCCGGATCGGGGACCTGCTGAGAGCCGAATGCTTCTCCTCAATGTTTAACGGCGTCCGTGACCACGAGAGCAACCGGAGGCTGCTCTTTGCCCTGGCCGCCAGCCCCCGCTTCCGGGATGTGAAGGCTAATTATTATGTGGACGAACTGGACTCAAAGCTCGAAAAGCAGTTTTCCGCCGTCACCTTTTTTCTGGATGAGGAGACGGCTTACATCGCCTTCCGCGGTACCGACGCCACCTTCACCGGGTGGAAGGAAGACTTCAACATGGCCTTCATCAGCCCCGTGCCCTCCCAGGAGGACGCGCTGCGGTATCTGGAATACGTGGCGGGAAGGTTTTCCGGCTCTCTCATCGTCGGCGGCCATTCCAAGGGCGGCAATCTGGCGGTCTATTCGGCCATGCGGTGTGCGCCCAAGGTCCGCGGGCGCATCCTGCGCGTTTACTCCCACGACGGCCCCGGCTTCAAGGACAATATTTTTGAGAGCGGGGAGTACCGCCGCGTGAGCGCCCTGATCCACAAAACCCTGCCCCAGTCCTCCCTCATCGGGATGCTCCTGGAAAACCAGGAGGACTATTACGTGGTGGAGAGCAAGGGGTTCGGCGGTCTGATGCAGCACGACCCCTTTTCCTGGGCGGTGGAGGAGGACGACTTTCACGTTCTGAAGCAGCTTTCCCCCGGCGCGCAGTATCTGAACAAGACTCTCAGCGACTGGCTCGGGGCCATGTCGGACGAGGAGCGCGAGCAGTTTACCGACGCGCTGTACTCGGTTCTGATTTCAAGCAGCGCCACCTCCTTCGCGGAATTTTCCGCCCAGTGGCAGAAGGACGTTCCCGTGATGCTCGCCGCCGCGAAGAACATTGAATCGGAAAACGGGGGAGTGGTGACGGGTACGCTTAAGGCCCTTGCCGTTCTGGCCCTCAAAAACATCCCCCATCCCCGCTGGGACAAATTCGGCAAAAAGGGCGCCCTGAGTCCGGAAAAGCTGGAGCAGCAGGAAGGAAAGTTTAATTTGGAGGAGAATTCCGATGGATAAAATAAGCGATTTGATTCTGGAAATGATCCGGTTCGACGCGGGAGAGCCCGAGCTCATTCATCATTTCCTGAAGGTCTACGAATTTTCAAAACTGATCTGCCAGATGGAAAACATCCCGCCCGGCCTTTCCGAAACGATCGGGGCGGCGGCCGTCGTCCACGACATCGGCATTAAGGTTTCCATGGAGAAATACGGCAGGAGCGACGGAAAGCTCCAGGAGCGGGAAGGCCCCCCTTACGCCGAGGAAATGCTCAAAAAGCTGGGTTTCGGCGAAGGGCTTATCCAGCGTGTGAGCTTCCTGGTTGCCCATCATCACACCTATACAAACATCGACGGGATCGACTATCAGATTTTGGTGGAGGCCGATTTTTTGGTCAATTTCTATGAAAACCAGAACGATCAAGAGACGATCAAAAGCACCTGCGGAAAGATATTCAAAACCGCGTCGGGCAGGGAGATCTGTGAGCGCATGTTTCTCGCCGGCCAATGATTCCTACGGAGCGGAGGAGAAGAAGAATACGGACGGAAGAAAGGAAGAAGCTATGAAAACCATCGGCCTGATCGGCGGTATGAGCTGGGAAAGCACGGTTACTTATTATAAACTCATCAACACCGCCGTGAAGGACCGCCTCGGCGGCCTGCACTCGGCGAAATGCCTCCTGTACAGCGTGGATTTTGAGGAGATCGAAGCCTGCCAGGCCAGCGGCGACTGGGAAAGAGGCGGCGACATTCTGGCCGACGCGGCAAAGCGCCTGGAACTTGCGGGGGCCGACTTTCTCGTCATTTGCACCAACACCATGCACAAGGTGGCGCCCCAGATTCAGGAGCAGGTAGGCATCCCCATCCTGCATATCGCGGACGCCACGGCGGCCCGGGTTCTGGAGTCTGGAATCTCCATCGTCGCCCTGCTGGGTACGAAATATACCATGGAGCAGGACTTCTATAAAAAACGGCTCAACGACCGGGGCATCGCCGTTCTCATCCCCGACGAAGCCGACCGGGCGTTAATCAATCACGTCATTTACAGCGAGCTGTGCGTCGGCGTCATTTCCCCTTCGTCCAGGGAGAAGCTCCTGGCGATCGTGACGGAGATGGGCGAGCGGGGAGTCCAGGGCGTCGTTCTGGGCTGCACAGAAATCGGCCTGCTGGTCAGCCAGGAGGATACGGATATTCCCCTCTTCGACACCACGCTCCTCCACGCCGAGGCCGCCGCCCTTGCCGCCATGGAGCAGTAAGCCGGGGCGTTATGATGAGACTGTGAGAAGGTTGTAGTTTTCGTGCGTAAATATGTTTTTATCGGGTGCGGCAGTTTTCTGGGCGCGGTGCTCCGGTACCTTGTGAGAGGAATGGGCCTGAAAAGCTTCCTGGGGGGAATTCCCGCGGGTACCCTCACCGTCAATCTGAGCGGCGCGTTTCTGATGGCTTTTCTTCTGACGGCGGCACTTGAGGACTGCACCGGTGACGGTGATCTCAGGCTCGGGCTCACCACCGGCTTTCTGGGGGCTTACACGACCTTTTCCACCCTTTGCAAGGAAACAGCCGGACTCATCAGCGGCGGCGACTATGCTTCGGCGGCGGGCTATCTCGTTTTGTCGGCGGTACTGGGCCTCGGATTTGCGTATCTCGGCTGCCGGAGTGCGCAGAAGCTGGCCCGGAGCCTTTCCGGTGAGCGGAAAAAGAAAGATCAAAATGAAAGCGATTGAGGAATAGTTGGATTTGGTTCTTGTGGGCGTTGGAGGAATATTCGGAGGGATTTGCAGATTCAAGCTCGGAAGGATGATATCCCGCAAGGAGAGCGGGGCCTTCCCCCTGGGGACTTTTTTCATCAACATGACCGGCGCGATCCTCCTGGGACTTCTGACCGGCGCGGGCGCGGGGGGAAAGGAATACCTTCTCCTGGGGGACGGTTTCCTGGGCTCGTACACCACTTTCTCCACCTTTATGTATGAAGGCTTTCATCTCTTTCGGGGAAACGAACATAAAAACGCGTTCTTTTATGTTTTCGGCACACTCGTGCTGGGCGTCCTCGGCTACATGCTGGGGGTCTGGCTCGCAGGACTGCTGAGGATGTTTTGAGCGGTGGCTGGAAACCGAGTGTTCGGAAAAGCGCCTGTCCGATCCCGGTATTTTAAAGCATGACAAGGAATATAGTATCATATGCCCCAAGGCTGCCTCGCCAATGTTTCGAAGAAAATAACGTTTTGACGTTGCTTTTGCCCGGAACCGCCGGAATCCGTGGGAAACCCCGATTGGACGCCATGAAAAACCCAGTTGCAGCGCAGCTGTATAACGCGGTGAGGTGACGGAATGGATCAATTCATATTGGAGAGTTTTTACCGTTTTATCTTTGAAAACAGCCTGGACGCGATCCTGCTCGTGGACCCCGACGGAAAAGTGTACCGTGCGAATAAGGCGGCGTGCGCAATGTTCCGGGCAGAAGAGGAAGAACTGCGCGGGATCGGCAGGGATGAACTGGTGGACGCGGATGACCCGCGTCTGCTTAACGCCCTGTGGGATCGGGAGAAAAAAGGCAGCATGAGGGCGGAGCTCAATCTGATAAGGAAAGACGGCGTCAGATTCCCCGCCGACTGCACCTCCGGGATTTACAAAGATTACGAGGGAAAAAGCTGGGCGGTAATCATCATCCGGGACCTTACCGTATCCGTAAAAACGAAGGACAGCCGGCACAAAATAGAAGAAGAGACGAAGTATTTCGCGACTTACGATTATGTCACCGGGATCCTGAACAGGAGAGCTTTCGTTCAGAAGCTGAGCCAGGAAATGGCGCGGGCCGACCGGAAAAAACTGCCCTTGTGCCTGATCCTCCTTGATCTGGATCATTTTAAGCAGGTGAACGATAAGTTCGGCCATCTGACGGGCGACGAAGTGCTCAAACAGTCCGCCCGGTGCCTGAGCGAGAACGTAAGACCCTTCGATATCCTCGGAAGATACGGCGGCGATGAGTTCGTTGTCTGCCTGCCGGAAACGGACCTCAAGGAAGCCGCCGCCGTGGCGGAGCGGCTGCGCGCTCAGATCGAAAAAATGGAACTGATGAACGGCGAAAAGAAGTTTAGCGTCACCGCCAGTTTCGGCGCTGCCCGCTATCTCTTTTCTTCCGGGGAAGAGCCCGATATGTTCATTTCCAGAACCGACAACAATATGTACCGGGCAAAAATGCAGAGAAACGGCGTGTACGCGTCATAAGGCAGATGAAAAAATGAAACCCGTTCGACAGCGGCGATTGAGCCGTCTGGCGTTCGGGTTATTTTTTGCCCGTATGGAAAAGAATGGGATCATATTTTCCCCTGTCCTGCTCGGGCCGGGGAAGGCGAAAGGAGGGCTGCGCCCATAAAGCCTCTGATCGAAACCGAGGGCCTCAAGAAATATTACGGCAGGCACCTGGGGATTGAAAACGTCACCATGCGCGAGGAGGGAAATGAAATTTTCGGGTTGATCGGGCCGGACGAGGCCGGCAAATCCACCGCCATACGGACCCTGCTGTCCCTCGTCCACAAGACGGGCGGTGAGGCGCGTATTTTTCTCTCGACTGCGAAAGGGAAAAGGGGAGGATCTTAGCCGACGTGGGCTACCTGCCCAGCGAGGTCTTTTACTACTGAAAAGCGCGACCTGACGGCATCCTGAAGAAAAGAAAACGCGGCGTTTGACAGAACGCCGCGCTGCGTATTACAATAATAACTGCGGAATATTTCGGCCGTGGGTTTATTCCCCGAGCGGTATAAAAAAACAATGGAGAAATAAAAACGGTCGTCCGTCCGATTAAAAAATATGTTTGGGGGAAAGGCAATATGAAGCTCAAGGTTTCCGATACGATGCCAAATTTCAGCTTTCAGACTCCTTCTCAGAAGAGCATGGATTTAAAAGCCGCGGTGGGCGGCAAAAAGACGGTCGTCGCGTTTCTGCGCTATTTCGGCTGCAGGGCCACCCAGGTGGATCTGATCGACTTTACAAAGGGGTACCGGAAGCTGTCCGACGCCGGTGCGGGACTGCTGGTTGTCCTGCAGTCCGACCCCAAGCTGCTCTCTCAGGTATTTAAGAACCAGCCCGCGCCCTTCACCGTGGCGGCCGATCCGGAGCAGAAGCTCTATCGCGAACTGGAAATCACTCCCGCCGAGACAAAGGAACTATTGCTGGGCGAATCGGAAAAATGGGAAGCGAAAAAGAAACGCATCGCCGAGCTGGGACTTGTGCACGGGGAATACGAAGGGGAAGAGCTTCAGCTTCCGGCAGTGTTTGTCGTGGACCCCGGCCTCAAGGTGCTGTACGCCTATTACGGAAAGAACATCGCGGACGTGCCCGACCTGGAGGAACTCCTGGCGGTCTGCCGCAGCTGAGGGGCGCTCGCCGCCCGGGCGCATTCCGAAGGGGATAGCCGGGCCTCGAAGACCCCATAAAAAAACGCCGGAAAGCGCCTGCTTGCTGGCAATTGTTTTGCTGATCAAAGATGTCCGGTTCCGGGATATGTAGCCCCAACTGCAGATGTCGCACTGCGATTGGGGGAGCCGGGATCGGTCACCCTACCGTGTCGGGAGGGAATCACGGCCTCGTTTTTGTTCAGTCGATACGCTGGGCGAGAGCGCTCAGGTCGGGCTTCAAGACCTTAACGAATTCAATCTCTCCTTCAAAACCTATGGCTTTCACGATCATTTTGTATTCGCAGAAGTCCGGGCACGCCTTGTCGCAGAAGGTGACGGTGAACGGCTCGCTGAACTCCACTTCAAGTCTGTCGTCGTACTCTGTTTCAAATTTCTTTAAATATCTCCAGCTTTGAAGGACATCCTTATCGTTCTTGCAGGATCTTACAAGTTCGAAGAGCAGGTCGATCTTGATTTCCTTTCTGGGGCAATATTTGGTTTTTGCCTTGAAGAAAACAAGACTCGAAAATTCGATTTTTACAAGGGACTTGCCCAGGCAGAAAGTGTCGATGATGACGGCGTCAAGGACGTAAAACGGTTCCTTTTTGTCCCATCCGTCGCACGTATCAAATACCACGTCCTGGGGCTTGCAGCCGCACTCCAGCAGGATCTTTTTGGGTTCGGAGTGTTTCAGAATGGGGCATTCGCTTTTACCGTCGCAGCCGCAGCCGCAGTCGTCTTTCTTGTCCATGGGCCCGTAAGCATCTCTGTAATCATCTTTTTTGTCCGTGGGTCCGCAAGGATCTCTTTTGTCTTCTCGTTCTTTGTATTGATTCTCGGTGGAATGATAGGCCTTATCATATTGAATGGGCACTTATAAGCACTCCTTATAATGTCGTTAATAGAGGAATTTCCTCTGAACCATTCTATGCGCCGCCGACAGACGGAGTACCGAAAATGAAAGAAAACGCCGGATTCGACGCGCCGGCACTGAAACGACGGAAGAAGGGCGCCCATAGGCTTCAAAAGGAAAAACGGCAAACAATCGCGCAGTTCAGCAGTTTCCAGGCAATTGGTGACATTATTATATGATACGCGTTAAAATAAAAAATGCGCATTGACATTCTTTGTGGTATCATGATAACGGAATATGCATCTGACATTGAACTGCGGAAGAAGCCCCGAACGGCTTTGGGAGGGAAAACAATGGCGGAAGTGATTTTGATGCCGAGGCTCAACGCGTATGTGGCCAACGGAATCATCGACAGATGGAATAAAAGCGCGGGTCAGAGCGTCGCGAAAGGCGAGACTCTCTTTGAGTCGCGCATCGATAAGGCGGTTTACCACGCGACCTGCCGTTCGGACGGGTTCCTGCTGATGGTTCTTTTGGAAAGCGGCGTGCCCGCGCCGGCGGGGACTCCCGTGGCCGTCATCGGCGAGGCGGAGGAGGACCCCCAGGCCGTCCTTGAGGCATGGAAGGAACACAGGGCCCTGCAGCAGGAACTGGATGTCCAGCACGTGGCCTGCCGCCTGGAAGACCGCCCCAAAAAGCGCAGATGGTGGTCCTTCCTGTTCGGGAAAAAATAAGGGACAATCAATAAAAACTGTCATTCTGAGGCCCGAGACCTCAGAATGGCAGTTTTTTATAGGATACCGCTGTGAAGGGCCGCCCGGCTATGACAGCTTCCGCAGGAATTTCCGATAGAGAAGAGCCGTCCATACTGCCGCCGTCAGCAGCGCGCCCGGAAGGAAGAGCGGGTTATCTTCCAGGCAGAGCTTCGCAATCCAGAAGGACGGAAGAGGGGAGAACAGCCAGGAAACGCCGGAATTCAGGAAGAAGGGAACGGTCAGCCCCAGCATCAGAAGCCCCGACAGCTTTGCCACCGCCATACCCTCCACCCTGTTATGGGAGAAAGAGAAGATGAGAAGGGCGGCGGCGAGGCTGGAGAGGCCGGTGAGCAGGCAGGTGACGATTGCCGGGAGCAAGCGCCACCCGGTGAGGGAGAAAAGACGCAGAAAAAGCAGGGAAACGAGCAGGGAGAGGGCGGCGGGGAAGACCAGCCTTGAGACGATATACCCCCTTTTTCCCACGGGAGTCACGGCCAGGTAGCTGGCCAAATTCTCGTCATACTCGCTGAGCATCACCATAGCCGAGACGAAGAGAAACAGAAAGGGGGTAATGAGGCTCAGAAACAGATCGACCAGCAGGTAGTACGGGGCGAGGATGGCCGCCCTTCCGAAATAGGAGCACAAAACCCTTTCCAGCGCGGGAACGCCGAAGCGGAAGAAAAAGGCGGCCAGAACACAGCCCGCCAGGGCGGCGAAGAGCATGCTGTCCCCATAGATCTGCCGTAAAAACATCAGAAAGGACCGGCGAAGAGGTCTCATAATTTTATCCCTCCCAACGACCGGAAGCTCCTTCCGGCGCTGCGGCCGGAGAGCAGAGCGAAGGCGGCGGTCCAGACGGGCAGGATGAGCGAGGCGGGAAGGGCCAGACTGCCGTTCTCGCACAGCTCGATGATGCACACGCCGGGATGGGGAAGGAGAAAGGCTTTGCGCCAGCCCAGCAGGTAGGCGATGGCGGGCAGGTTAATGAGAATTTCCGCCGGGATGGTCGCCACGATGAACTGATTGAGGGTTTCGATGCGCAGCGCAATCAGAAGCCCCACGGCGGAAAACAGGCAGGAACCCAGAAACACGCCCCACAGGAAGAAAAAAGGATTTTTAATAATCCCGCCGAAGAGACCGATGGGAAGGCTCACAGCGGTTGAGATGAGCCCCAGGGAGACGAGCTTGGCGAGGACGTATTCCATGGGTTTCACCGGGGAAACGGCGATGCTGTCCAGCACCCGCTGGCTTTTTTCAAAGAGAAGGATGGCACCCATGAAATAAAGCCCCATGGCCGCCGGGTCGGAAAAGATCATGAGGACGGCCGCCTTCCCCCGCAGAGCCAAGGGAAAGAGGGAGAGCAGGCTCAAGTAGAGAACGGAAAACACCAGGTAAACGAAGTAAAAGCCGTACCGGAACTGAAAGCGGATATCGCCGCGCAGAAGGGAAGCTCTCATTGCAGCCGCCTCCCCGTCAGTTCCACGAAGATGTCGTTGAGAGTCGGCTCGCTGCTGTGGACCGAGAGCAGGCGGTTCTCTCTCATCAGGGTCTTAAGCAGCTCATCCCCGCCCGTCTGCCCCAGCGGCACCTCACCCTGCTCCTCTCTGCCGTCTTTGAGGTAAGTGTACCGGACTCTTGCGGCCCCCCTGGACATGATGAGGCTGTGGGGTGAGTCCAGAGCACGCAGCTCTCCGTCCACGATGAAGGCGACCCGGTCGCAGAGCTCGGTGGCGTCGTACATGTTGTGGGTGGTGAGCAGGATGGTCTTTCCCCGGGCTTTTTCTTTCAGAATCATGTCCTTCATCACCCGGGCGTTGGAGGGGTCAAGGCCGGAGGTGGGTTCATCGAGAAACAGAATCTCCGGGTCGTGCAGGAGGGCTTTCACGAAATTGAGTCTGGACTTCATCCCCTTGGAGAAGTCGGCCACCTTTTTGTTTGCGTCGGGGGCAAGGCCCACGCTCTCCAGCAGCGGCCCGGGCGCGTTTGACTTTTTGTAGAGGGAGGCGAAGAACCGCAGGTTTTCCAGCGCGGTGAGCTTTTCGTATAAGCTGGGGAACTCGAAATCGACTCCGATGTTCTCATAAAAGTCTTCTCTCCGGTTTTTTACCTCCGTGCCGTTCACCGTGACGCTGCCGCCGTAACCGGTGAGAAGCCCGGTGAGGATATTCTGCAGGGTGCTTTTTCCCGCGCCGGACGGACCCAGAAAGCCGAAGATCTCGCCTTTCTTCACCTCAAAGCTCATGCCATCGATAAAAGGTTTTTTTGTATAACTGAAGCACAGCTTATTTACCCGGATCATAGCACCGCCCCCTCAAAAAGCTGCGCAATGGCGCCGCGCAGCAATATTTTTACCGCGTCGTAGAATACCTCCTCGCCGATCTCCCGCCTGTGGAGCATGGTGCAGAAAACCGCCCGCAGCACGGCGCTGACGGTCTTGACGTTCTCCTCCGTCCGGACGCCGGGCAGCAGGGAAAGAAGCTGCTCCATGCTGAAATCGTCTTCCAGGGCATGGCTGGCGGCGGTTTCGGGCGGCAGCTTGCGCACCAGGAGCTCCAGGTCTCCGCCGGCGGCGAAGCGGTAGAGAAAAGTGGCGTCCACATCACGGTAAAGGTCAAAGATCAGTCCGGACACGGTGTCCGTGGTGACATTGCCCTCAAGAGCCTTTATTTTGGAGAGCAGCTCTGTTTTCAGAGAGTCATGGAGGGTGCGGAACACGTCGAAGAACAAAAGCTCCTTGGAATCGTAAAACAGATAGAAGGTGCCCTTTGGGATGTTGACCCGTCTCGTCAGCTCGTCGACCGTGGTTTTCCGCATTCCGTACCGGGCGAGACAATCCTGCGCTTCTTCGATCAGCCGGTTTCTGATTTGAGCCCGCTCGCTTTCCGTAAAGGATTTCGGCATGATATCAGCTCCAATTTGACTATAATAATAATTATAGTCAAATAGTATATTATCCAGCGCCTTTTGTCAATGGTAACATAAAAAGGCAAACAAACTGTATTCTTAAAAATATTAAAGGAAATAAAATAGACAAAGCCATCTTGAAATGGTAAAATAAGAGAGAGGGTATCGCCGGAAAAAAACAGAAAAAAAGTGCCAAACTGTTCCTGCGCCGCAGGAACAATTATGAAATGAATGCGTCTAAGCAAAGGTAATATTGTCTCTCTTTCCAGGCGGAGCGTTTTTGGCCCGTCTGGAAAGCAAAATTTTCGGGAAAAAATATGCTTCCGCTGCTTGAATACGGTGGAAAACGTAATGCTTATAGGAGGAATGTTGTGTGAAAAACAAGGTTCGGAAAAGTGTATCGGTTCTTTTGCTGTTCGGATTGATTCTCAGCATGCTGCCGCTCACGGCGCTCGCCGCGGATGATGTGGAAGTGCTCACCTCCATCGGCCATAAATATACCGATAAAGTGTCCTTATCCGGCACCCAGCGGGATGTCACGCTGACGGCTGCTTATGGTACGGAAACGGTTGATCTGAAAAACGACTTGGACCTTACCTGGGACGACAGCGTGTATTCCGACATTGTGGCCAGTTTCCCGAACGGTTCGGAAGCTACCGTCGGCAGGCCGTCGGCAAACCCTCCTGTGGAAAGCTCTCCCGTGGAAATGCTCGTTACCTATTACATGGCCGGCGACCTCACGCTTACGCCGTACACGACGACCTATCATATCAGCGTCGTTGAAAAAGCGTATAAGGGCCCGGCATTTTCCGGCTCCGTTTCGAAAATCCAGCTGATCGCCGCTTCCCCGGTGACCGTGACCTTCTCCTCCGGCGATTTTGAAGACAGGTATACCAAAAACGACGGAAAAGACATCGGCTCAATCCAGATTGAAGGATCCAATCGCCCCTTCGGTGCGCTGCAGTTTAACGGCGCCGACTACTCCTTTGGCACTCTTATCAGCATGTCCGATATTGGCAAGCTCACCTTTGCCGCCACCGATGCCGGGGAAGTTTCCTATAATGTTAGCGCTTATGAGGGGTCGGACACCGCGACGGCTATCGACTCCGTGCTCCTGAAAATTACCATCGACAAAATGTCCGTGCCGACGGTCAAATCCTCCGTTTCCAAGTCGGTATACGCGTCGTCCCAGCTTACATTTGCCGCCTCAGATTTCACTTCCTGCTGCGGCATGAACGACGGAACACTGGACAAAATTGAGATCAAACCGTCAAACAGCGGGTTCGGCACCTGGTATAACGGCGCTACCCCCTTCACCGACGCCACGGAGTTTACCTCAACGACGATTTCCTCCCTGAAATTCACCGGCAGCACGGCCGGAACCGAAGCCTTTACCTGGCGGGTTTCCAACGAGGCGGGCTATTCCGATTACGGCACCGGCACCATTACCGTCAGCTTCAACGTCACCCAGATCACTTACACCACCTATGAGAACACAAAAATCACCTTTGACGCCGCAAGCTTCAACACGGTATGCAATACCGCCACCGGGAAAAACCTCTCCTACGTGAAGTTTGCCCTGCCATCCAGCAACGGAAAACTGTATTATAACTATACCTCCTCCACAAGCTACGATTCCTTCGTGGGAGAGAACACCTCATATTACAGAAACGCCTCTCCCTACCTTGATTATGTATCCTTCGTTCCCGCCTCCAATTACGACGGCAAGGTCTCCATCACCTACACCGGCTATGATACGGACGGAGCCTCTTACACCGGAACGATTCTGATCACCGTTCAAAATGTCAACATCGACACGGTCACCTATACCACCAATGTAAATGAGACCGTCCTTTTCAAGGGCAGCGATTTTAATGCTGTCTGTTACGACGCGGGCTACGATACCCTCGATTATATCAAAATAACCGAATTTCCCAAAAGCTCCTACGGAACGCTGTACTACGGCTATTCCTCCTCCTCCAGCAAGGGCACCGCCGTCGAAGCTGCTACCAAGCTCTATTACAGCACCAGCAGCACCCCTTACCTCAATAAGGTGGCTTTCGTTCCTTACTCCAACTATACCGGCACCGTGACCATCAGCTACAC
>JAEWRY010000035.1 GCA_023459875.1 Bacillota bacterium | reverse complement strand
CACACGCCGCAAATCAAAAGTGCAAGGTTTTTGACCATAATTGGTCAAAAACCTTGCACCTGAATAAAGCAAAAACAGCTTAGAAGCATTGATATGACTATATTTTTGCTTTATTCAGCGGACATTATATATAAATGTTAGAATTGTTCTTATCAGTAAAAATCTGGTCGGTGTGAGGAGTGTGCCGTTTGAACCATGTAAAAAACGCCTGCCTCTCTCTATTGCTGATTCTCTGCCTGTGCGGCTGCGAAACGCCGGTCTGTCTGCAAACAGCGGAGCCCTCCGTTGCGGCGCAGCCCGAAGGGACGAAGCCTGCCGCGCAGGCTTCGCAGGACCCGGTTTCCATCTCTTCCACCCTTCTCGTCGCGGGGGACGCCATGTGTCATATGCCTCAGACATACGACGCGCTTGCTTGTGGAGACGGAAAGACCTATGATTATACCGCCTGTATGCAGTATGTGAAGCCCTGGATCGAGTCCGCTGATTTTTCCGTCTGCAATCTGGAAACTGTGTTCCGTAAAGACAAGGCGTGCTCAGGCTTCCCCAATTTCAACACACCCAGCAGCTTTGGAGCCGCGCTGAAAGACGCCGGTTTCGATATGGTGACGACTGCCAACAACCACTGCATGGATCAGGGCTATACCGGCCTTTGCGATACCCTTGACTCTTTGGATGAGATGGGACTCCTGCATATTGGCACATACCGGACGCAGGAGGAATTTGATGCGCATATGGGAACGGTGATGGCGAACGTCGGTGGAATCTCAGTCGCTTTTCTGGACTATACCTACGGCACCAACGCAATTCCCGTAAGCACCGGTCGTTCCTTCAGCGTAAATCTGTTTAACACCGATTACCTCACGACCCTCTCTGAACCTGATTATGACAAGCTCATACGAGAATTGGAGTATGCAAAATCTTTGAAGCCTGACCTCATAGCCGTTATGATTCATTGGGGCACGGAATATAAGACCAAGGAGAATTCTTACCAGGACAAGCTCTCCGATTTTCTGATCGCCCACGGCGCGGACCTTGTTCTGGGCGGGCATTCCCATGTGCCGCAGCCCATGGAGTACCGCAGGGTCACTCTGGAGGATGGCACGGCCAAAACCGGCTTTGTCTGCTTTTCTCTTGGAAATTTCGTTTCTGCGCAGAATTGGGATTGCGCCGACATCACCGCCCTTCTCCAACTGACGCTTACAAAAGATTGTACGTCAGGCAAAGCAAGCCTCACAAAGGTATCCTATGTCCCCTGCCTTGTAATCAACCGGGAGAATGACAAGTCCCCCCGTTTCCTCATTCTGGACGCTTACCGGGCTATGGAAGAATACAAGGAGGGCAAAAATGAATATCTTACTGCCGGAATCTATGAACGATTGCTGGAAGCAGTGAAAAGCTGCAGCCAAATATTCGGAGAAACATTCGACTGTAAGCTGCAATAAGAAGTGATCCTAAGTCCCCAACCGCGATGTGCGCCTCAAACCTCCATCTGAGGCGCACCTTTTCATTGCGGTTATATCCATTTAATGGTCTATTTGTAATTGATAAATACATATAGAATATTGTGTACGATAAATAATCTGGGCATGGGGGCGTTCATAGATGGGTTGGAAGTATAGCAAGCTTCCCCTGCTTATGCTGGCTGCATGTACAGTTCTCGCGTTTACGCTGACGGTTCGTTTATCCTCGGCATCCGCCGGAACAGACACGGCATTATCACCAAATATGCTCAGTGCCTTTTCCGAGCGCTTTACGGATTCTTCCGTCGCTGCCACTCTTTCCTCAGTCAAATATGACTACTCTGATCAAAAAAGTACACAGAACATGATCAGCTACATATCAAAGAGCTATGGCGCGGTTGGCGTTCAGGTGGCGGTGATCCAAAACGGCGCCGTAACCGACGCATACGCATACGGCAGCGCTACCAAGGGTGTTCAGGACATGACCGTCAACACCAAGATACGCGTCGCCTCCATTTCAAAAGTCGTTTTGGGTATGGCCGTTATGAGTCTGCGGGAAGATGGAGTAATTGATATTGATGAGGATATCGGGAAGTATTGGGGGGTCACGATCAAAAACCCCTACTACAAGGATACGCCCATCACCATTCGTTCCATCCTGTCCCACACCTCATCCATCGCCTCCTTGGGGATCGGTGCCGGTACAACCGGGCCTTCCATCAAAAAAAAGCTCACGTCTTCTTCCTGCTTCAGCCGCTTGGCACCCGGCTCCATCAGTTCCTGGGAATACAACAATTATGCCTTTGCCGTGCTGGGTGTCACATTGGAAAATGCGGCAGGAGAAACAGTGAACAGTATCATGGACCGCAAGTTCTTTGATTTGTTGGACATTGACGCGTCGTTTGGTTCCGGCGGTGTGGATGTCGGCAAGCTGGCCACGCTGTATAATCACGACGGATCGGTTTCAAAGTCCGTGGGCGATCTGAAGGTCATTACCGGAAGCACCTATCCGGGACAAACGGGCACCTGTTTTTGCGGAGGGCTCACCATCAGTTCCTATGATCTTGCAAAACTCATTGCCGTTTTGGCAAATGACGGGGTTTATCGCGGCCGGCAAATTCTTTTCTCCAAGTCTGTCGAGCTGATGGAAACCGTTTCGGACCAAAAGGCACCGGATAAGCCATTCTATCAGGGCTTGCCTCTTTGCTATCAGAAGCATATCTACGGGCAGACCTCCCTTTACTACCACACCGGCAGCTCTTACGGCGTTTATAACTGCGTTTCCTATAATCCCGATACGAAAAACGGCGTTGTGGTATTATCTACAGGTGCGAGCGGGGCGAAGGACGGCTGCGGGATTTATAAAATCTGCGGCGACATCAGCCAGTATATTTACAACAGCTTTCAGTAATTGAGAAAGCAGCCCGAACGCCGCCTTTTTCCTTCGATTGTCTCAAAAAAGGGCGATTGCGAATTGACAGATTATGCGCTCTTTACTATACTAAGCGCGTAAGGGCTTCCCGATCCTCCGGCTGTCCGCCCGGAGGATCGGGAAACGGAAAGGGGCGATTTTCATTGGCCGATGAGCTTCGTGTATTTGAACTGGAAAACCGGCGGGGCACCCGCCTGACGCTGGGCAATGTGGGCGCCTGCGTCATGGGAGTGCGGGTGTTCGGCACAGATGTGGCGCTGGGCCTCGCCAATCCGGAGGCGTATCTGGAGAATCCCGGCTTTATGGGTATCACGGTGGGCCGCGTCGCCAACCGCATTAAAGACGCCTCGTTCGACCTAGGTGGTGAAACCGTTTTTCTGGAGGCAAACGAGGGCAAAAACCATCTGCACGGCGGCGTCACGGGTCTGGGGCGGCGAATTTTCTCCGGGCGCACCGAGGGAAACCGCGCGGTCTTCGAGTATCACAGTCCCCATGGGGAGGATGGGTACCCCGGTGCACTGGACATCCGGATTACTTATACCCTCAAGGACGAAAACGAGCTGATCATGGAATATACCGCTGAAAGCGACCGGCCTACTTATTTTGCGCCCACCAACCACTGCTATTTTAACCTCAACGGCCACGCAACCGGGTCGGTGGACGGACACCTGCTGCAGCTGGGGGCCGACTTTTTCACCGAGACGGACGCCGGGCACATCCCAACGGGGAAGCTGCTGCCGGTCGCGGACAGCGCCTATGATTTCCGGTTGGCGCGGCCCGTGGGGAGCCGCCCCTACGATCTCAACTACGTCCTCACCGGCAATTACCCAGCCGCCCGCTGCAGGGGAGAAAAAAGCGGCATCGTGCTGGAACTTTATACGGACATGCCGGGAATGCAGTTTTACAGCGGCGACGGCCTCAATGCCGATGGCAAGGACGCTGCCGCCTATACCGCCCGCAGCGGCTTCTGCCTGGAGCCGCAGTATTTTCCCAGCGCCGTCAATATTCCCGGGTTTTATATCCCGCTCACGCAGCCGGGTCGACCCTTCCGTGCTGTCAACCGGTATGTGTTTTCCCGGGAGGGTATTTAACAATTTATAACGCAAAAGGCCGCCGTGCAATGAAGTACGGCGGCCTCAGCTTGTCAAAAAAGTCCCTCGTCCTTTTCGCCACCGGCGAAAAGCTTTTGCGGATTTTGCGTTGCGCTCCGTGACCGAAATCCGCAAAAGGTTGGATACCAGTGCCTAGCGAGAATTTACTTCCCGCTAGGCACTCTTTGTGCGGCTCCAAAGAGCCGCTTCCATCCTATCGTTTTGTCGAAAAACATGGTTTTTCGACAGCAAAAGGCCGCCGTGCAATGAAGCACGGCGGCCTTTTGCTGAGGAGAAAATGAAAAAAGGATGCAACCAATTTAATGGTCTTGGCCGTAATAGGCGTCTTTACCGTGCTTGCGGAAATAGTGCTTGTCTAAAAGCTCCCGCTGCATGGGGCTAAGGGACGGCCGGAGCGCCAGGGCGTGGAAGTCCATGAACGCGACCTCCTCCATCACCACGGCGTTGTGAACAGCCTCCTGAGGGTTCCCTCCCCAGGCGAAGGGACCGTGGCTGTAAACCAGAACGCCGGGTACCGCGTCGGGATCGATGTTTGCGGAAATAAATCGCCGGATGATGACCGCGCCGGTCTCCTTCTCGTAGGCGCCGGAGATTTCCTCCGGAGTCATGGGCGGCGTGCAGGGGATCTCCCCGTAAAAATAATCCGCGTGGGTGGTGCCCAGGGCGGGAATGCCGCGCCCGGCCATGGCGAAGGAGGTGGCCCACCGGGAATGGGTGTGAACCACCGCGCCGATGTGGGGAAAGGCCTTATAAAGCTCCAGATGGGTGGGCGTGTCGCTGGAGGGATTGAGCCTCCCCTCCACCCGGTTCCCATCCAGACTAACCACCGCCATGTCCTCGGCCGTCATCGCCTCATAGGAGACGCCGGACGGCTTGATGACCACGAGAGCGGACTTTCGGTCGATCCCCGAGACATTTCCCCAGGTAAATGTGACAAGACCGTGCCTGGGGAGGAGGAGATTAGCCTCCCATACCGCCCGTTTTAATTCTTCCAGCATAGTGTGCACCTTCTAAATACTGTTTTTGATTGCCTTGAGGCGCTTCATCACGTCGTTGGTGCCCCGGCCGAAATAGTCGTGCAGCGCATCGTATTCGGCGTAAAGCCTGTCGTAGACGGCGGCGTTTTCCGCGATGGGGAAGTATGCCTCGTCCTTGAGCTTTCCCATGGCGCGCGCAGCTGAGAAAATATCGTCGTAGCCGCCCGCGGCGCTGCCGGCGGCGACGGCGGCAAAAATGGCGCTGCCCAGCGCGGGGGCGTTTTTGCTGCCGGAAATCCTCACGGGCATATTTAAGACGTCGGAGTAAATCTGCATGATCATGGGGTTCTTCTGGCTGATTCCGCCGGCGGCATAAAATTCGTTCACGGGGACGCCGCTCTGCCGGAAGGTTTCCACAATCTTGCGCGCCCCATATGCCGTCGCCTCCACCAGCGCCCGGTACATCTCCTCCGGCTTGGTCTGCAGCGTCATGCCCAGCATGAGGCCGGTGAGGTCCACATCCACCAGCACGCTGCGGTTGCCGTTCCACCAGTCGAGCGCCAGCAGACCCGACTCGCCCGGCCGCAGCCCCTGCGCCTTTTCGCTTAAAAGCTCGTGAGGGCTCATCCCGCGCTCCCCGGCTTCCTTCAGGTAGGAAGCCGGCAGGCAGTTTTCCACGAACCACGCGAAATGGTCCCCCACGCAGGACTGGCCGGCCTCGTAGCCGTAAAAGCCGGGGTAAATTCCGCCTTCCACCACCCCGCACATGCCGGGGACGATATGCTCCTCCACGCCCAGCAGCACGTCGCAGGTGGAGGTGCCCATGATGGCGCAGAGCTTGCCCGGCTGGGTGATTCCCACCGCCGAGGCGGTGACATGAGCGTCCACGTTGGCGGTTGCTACGGCGGTCCCTTCTGCGAGGCTGGTCTTCGCCGCCATGGCGGGCGTGACGCCGCCCACCCGCGCGCCCAGCTGGGCGATGGGATAGTCGAGCTTTTCGGAAACGTAGCTACCGAGTCTCGGGTCGAGGGCTTTATAGAAGTCGGGGGAGGGGTAGCCCTCCTGCCCGTGCCAGATGCCCTTGTACCCGGCGGTGCAGGCATTTTTCGAGGCCACACCGCTCAGCTGCCACACAATCCAGTCGGCCGCCTCTATGAAATAATCCGCCGCGCCGTAAACCTCCGGGGCCTCGTCCAAAACCTGCCAGACCTTGGGGACCTGCCATTCCGAGGAGATTTTGCCGCCGTAACGGTCCAGCCAGCCCTCGCCCCGCAGGGCGGCGGTTTCGTTGAGCTTATTTGCCTTGTCCTGGGCGGCGTGATGCTTCCACAGTTTCACGTAGGCGTGGGGATTGCCTTTAAACTCGTTTAAAAAACACAAGGGCGTGCCGTCGGCCTTCACCGGCAGGAAGGTACAGGCGGTAAAGTCGATGCCGACGCCGATCACGTCACTTGGGTCAACGCCGCTCTCTTTCAGTACGGCGGGGATGGTATGGTAAAACACCTCAAGGTAGTCCTGGGGGTGCTGCAGGGCCCAGTCGTGGCCCAGCCTGGTGCCGTCCGGGAGATACTCGTCCATGACTGCGTGGGGATAATCGTAGGTGGAATTGGCAAGCTCGGCGCCAGTAGCCGCGTCCACAAGCACCCCTCTTCCCGACAGTGTGCCGAAATCCACGCCGATGGTATATTTGGCCATGGTCATCCTCCTCTATTTAATAATTAACCGCTCTCTTTCTCTACCAGGCTCCAGGAAAGCGTCTCCGTTTTGGCCTCGCCGCCGTTTATGAGGCTGATGAGCTTTTCGGCGGCGACTCTGCCAATATTCCGGCTTCCATAGGAAAGAGAGGTGATCCTGACGGGAGACATATAGCTCAGGCTGCTGTTGTCGAAGCTCACCACCGCCACGTCCCCTGGCACAGATTTTCCGCAGGCAATGAGAAATTGAATGAGCCGAATGGCCACCTCGTCGTTATAGCAGACCACGGCCGTGGCGTCCACCAGCGCGCCCACCAGCGCGGCGCTAACGATCTGATCACGGCTCTCGGTGGTATACCAGAACACCAGGTCGTCCGGCACCAGCGCGCCCGCGTCGCGCAGCGCGGAAATATAGCCGCAGTATCTCTGGTGACCCTGGATGTCGTCGCTCTTGAAGATGCCGGCGATTCTTTTGTGCCCCTTGCCAAGCAGGTATTTTACAAGGTCGAAGCCGCCGCCGTAATTATCCGCGTAGACCGCGGTGGTCCCCTCCAAATCGGAGTAGTAGCCGTTGAAGAAAACGATGGGAATATGCCTCGCCATGAGCTGTCTGTAAAGGTCCAGATTGGGGTTGGGCATGGCCGTCTTGGTGCCCTCTACCAAAAAGCCGTCGATGGGCTTGGAGAGCATTTCCGTGAGTATGCTGCGCTCGTTATCCACCCGGTTCTTAGTGGCGGCAAGGATGGCGGTATATTTATTGTCCGAGAGCACCGCTTCGGCTTCCCGCAGGATGCTGGGGAAAATATAGTCGCTGATGTATGTGGTGATGACGGCGATGTTGTTGCTGCGCACTGGCTTCCCGCGGTGCGGCATAACCCGGGAGCCGCTGCCCTGCTGCTTGATAATCAGATTCTCCTGAACGAGGACAGAAAGCGCCTGCCGCACCGTCTGGCGGCTGACGCCGAACTGCGCGGCAAGCTGCTCCTCCGTGGGCAGTGTCTTCCCGCTCGCGTAGAGTCCCCGCTCAATTTCACTGCGGATGGCGTTCACAATTGTCTGATACTTCGGCATTTTCATTATCCTTGTCAAATAATTTGTTGTTTTCAAGTCTCTTCTTAAGAATTAGTATAATCGATACATAACGAGTAGTCAATACATATTACAATACAAATTTCATTATTATTATATTATTAATACAAATCAGCGCTGTATTATCACAATATAAGGAAAATTACGGCTCATTTGCTTAAGGCCATTTGAATGTGTACATATCAATGTAAATAAAAATTACTGATTTTGTAAATTACACATGCATTCTAAAGATATAAACAACAAAATAACGAATATCTTCGGAGTAAAGCGCCGCTTTTGGTTATTAAGCACAATATAAAGAAAAAAATATGTACACTATTTGTATTGAAATTGTCAGAATGCTATGATATATTGTTAATGTGCTTGTGCAGGCCGACTGTAATCGGAGGGGTTTTGGATGCTGAATTTGAAAGAACAGGAGTTCTGGTTTGTCGTAGGCTCCCAATTTCTCTACGGCCCGGAAGTGCTTGACACCGTGGCGGCTCGCGCGGCTGAAATGGCGGAAAAAATCAGTGCTTCTCCGCTCATTCCGTGCAGGTTTCTTTATAAGGGAACGGTAAAAACGCCCGACGAGATAGAACAGATCGTGAAAGACGCCAATTACAGTAGCGAGTGCTGCGGCATCGTCACCTGGATGCACACCTTCAGTCCCAGTAAGATGTGGATTAACGGACTTTCCCTGCTTCAAAAGCCCTGGTGCCATTTTGCCACCCAGTACAGCCGCGAGATACCCGACCAAGAGATCGACATGGACTATATGAATCTCAACCAGTCGGCACACGGCGACCGGGAGCACGGGTTTATCGGGGCCCGGATGCGTCTGCCCAGGAAAATCGTCATGGGCTTCTGGCAGGACTCCAAGCCCCTCGCCGAGCTGGGCAGCTGGATGCGCAGTGCCGTGGGCTATAGGGAGAGCCGCAGCCTGCGGGTGGTCCGCTTCGGAGACAATATGCGCGATGTGGCCGTTACCGAGGGCGACAAGGTGGAAGCCCAATTGAAACTCGGCTGGCAGGTGAACACCTGGCCGGTGGGTGAGCTGGTAGAGATCATGCAGGTCATCTCCGAAAAAGAGATTGACGAGCAGACGGCGCGCTACACGGAAAAATACATAATCGCCACCGACGATCTGGACGCCATCCGCGCGCAGGCCCGGGAGGAAATTGCCATTGAGCGCATCCTCCAGCGCGAGAAGGCGGGTGCGTACACAAACACCTTTCAGGATCTGTACGGCATGAAGGCCCTGCCCGGCCTCGCCAGTCAGAGCCTTATGGCCAAAGGCTACGGCTACGGAGCCGAGGGCGACTGGAAGACCTCCGCCATGATCAGGCTCATCAAGACCATGACCGCCGGGCTGGAGGGCGGTGAGAGCTTCATGGAGGATTATACATATCATCTGCTTCCCGGGAGCGAATACACGCTGGGCGCCCACATGCTGGAGGTCTGCCCGTCCATCGCCGCCGAGAAACCCCGTATTGAGGTCCATCCTCTGGGCATCGGCGGTAAGGCCGATCCGGCCCGGCTGGTCTTCGAGGGCCGTGCCGGGAAAGCGTTGGTCGCCTCCATGGTGGATATGGGCGGCAGGCTGCGTCTCATCGTGCAGGACATCGAGGCGGTGAAACCCATTCTGCCCATGCCCAATTTACCCGTGGCCCGCGTCATGTGGAAGGCCGCGCCCGACCTTGAAACCGGCGTTAAGATGTGGATCATGGCGGGTGGCGCCCACCACACCGTCCTGAGCTACGCGGCTGCTCCGGAAATGCTGGAGGACTGGGCGGAAATGATGGGCATCGAGTTTGTGCATATCACCAAGGAAACCACGACGCAGGCATTAAAGCAGCAATTGTCTCTGGCAGATCTGGTTTGGAAATTCAAGTAAGCTTTCAGGCAGTTTTCTCCGGGCTCCTCCGGCTATCGGCCGGTGAAAATAAAATCTGAAAAGGAGAGAATAGAATGAAAAAGGTCTTGAGCATCGTCCTCTGCGCGACTCTGCTGTTTACCCTGCTTGCCAGCTGCGGTGGCAGCGCGGCAACCCCCTCTGCCTCCGCCAGTGCCGCGCCGTCGGCATCCGCGACGCCCGCCCCGGCCGAGAAGATCAAGATCGGCGTTTCCATCTGGAGCTCCACAGACACGCTCGGCAGCCAGTGCAAGAAGGTCCTTGACGCCGCCGCAGCGGCCCTGGGCGTGGACATCATGTACGTGGACCAGGGGCATATCTCCGAGCAGGTCACCGCTTCGGTAGAGTCTCTGGCAGCGGCCGGCTGCAACGGCATCATCATCTGCAACTCCTCCTCCGCCGAGATGTCCTCCGTCATCAACACCTGCAACGAATACAAGGTCTATGTGTCCCAGTTCTTCCGCGTCATCAATAAAGACTCCAACCCCGACGAGTACGCGCTGGCCTGCAAGTCCCCCTACTATGTGGGCGCCGTCCATGAGGACGAGGTAAGCAACGGCCAGAACCTTGTCAAGATCCTCTGCGATAAGGGCTGCCGCAACATTGCTCTGGAAGGCTGGGAAGCCGGCGACGCCACGTTCCTGCTCCGCTGGCAGGGCTACAAGGAAGGCATTGAAGCGTGGAACAAGGACCATCCCAGCGACAAAGCCGTTCTTCTTGATCCCCAGTACGGCGGCACCACCTCCGATACCGGACGCGCCACCGCGGAAGCCATCATCGCTGCCAATCCCAAAATCGACGCTCTCATTGTCGCCGGCGGCGGGGGCGATACCCTCATCGGCGCTCTGGCGGCCATCGACGGCCAGGGTTTGAAAGGCAAGATCGACGTGGTTTCCACCGACTTCCTGCCCGACCTCGATGAGCAGCTCAAAACCGGCGGCATGTCCGCAGAGTCCGGCGGCCATTACTGCGACCCGCTGTTTGCCTTCATGATGGTATATAACGCCGTTAAGGGGAATTACAAAGTCGCCACCGACGGCTACTACGAGATTCTCTTCCCCTACATTTACGTCTCCTCTCCCGACGATTACGCAGCCTACGCCAAATACTTTGTCGATGCCCTGCCCTATACCAAGGACGAACTGGTCAAGATGGGCGGCTACACCTTCGACGAACTATCCAAGTGCGCGGGCGCCCTGTCCATCAAAGACGTGCAGACGCGTCACGGCGGATAGCGCTTCAAGAATCCGGGGGCTGTCCCTTGCGGACAGCCCCCCATCCTAAGCATGTCAGACGTGCTTCGAGAAGGAATGATGCTTATGAGCCTTAATGATCGGCTGCAAAAAATCCGCACCAGCAAAATCTATGGCCGCTACTACGGCGTTATTCTGCTGTTTCTGATGGCAATCTTGTTCTGGGCGGTATTCAAGATTTTAACTCCGGAGAATTTCGGCAGCCCGGATAATCTATACTACTACCTTCAGTCGAGCATCATCTACTCGGTGGGCGCCTGCGGTCTGTATTACATTGTGGTCATGGGACTTTTCGACTTCAGCATCGGCGCGAACGTGGTCCTTTCCTCCGTGGTGGGCGTCGTGCTGTCCAAACAGTTCGGCTACGCGGGACTTCTCATCGGGTGCATCGTGTGCGGTACCCTCATCGGCTTTGTAAACGGCATTTTGTACGTGAAACTGAGAATTCCGTCGATGATCGTCACCGTGGGCCTCATGCTTATCTATGAAAGCCTGGCTTATTTCGTCGCCGGAGGCGTCAAGCAGTCTCTGGGCTCCTCCCTGCAGGGCTTCGGCCGCGCGCCCGGTAATCTTCTTCTCGCCCTGGGGGCCTTTTTGTTCACCAATTTTATTTTGAAATATACGAAGATCGGTACCTATTGCTACGCCATCGGCAGCAACGAGTATATTGCCAAAAACATGGGTATCAACGTTAATAAATATAAGCTCATCGGCTTCATGCTGCTGCACTTTTTCGTGGGCGTCATGGCCATTCTCTCGGTGAGCTACGGTACCTCCATGACCGCGGTGACCGGCATGGCCTCCATGAGCCGCAACTTTACCCCGCTCATGGGTACCTTTTTCGGCGTGGCTTTCCGGAAATACGGCACGCCGGTGCCCGCCATCGTCATCGGAGAATTTATCATCGCCATCATCTTCAACGGATTCGTGGCGCTGGGCGCTCCCACCACCATACAAAACGTCGTTACCGGGGCGGCACTGCTCATTATCGTTGCGCTTACCATCAAGCCGGTCAAGGGCGTCGTCGTGAAGTGAGGAGAAGCGATATGGAAAAAACCGCTTTACAGGCCGAAAAAATCGACAAATCTTTCGGCATCACCCATGCGGTGCGGGGCGTTTCCCTCGCCTTTGAAAAAGGCGAGATTCACGGTCTCATCGGAGAAAACGGCTCTGGCAAGTCCACCTTCGTCTCCATGCTCTGCGGCATCCACTCCATCGACGGCGGCCGCTTTCTCCTCGGCGGGGAGGAGCTGAGAATCAGAAACCAGGTGGAGGCGAACCGCAAGGGCCTGTCCATTATCGTACAGGAGATGGGCACGCTCTCAGGCCTCACCGTGGCGGAGAACATCTTTCTGGGCAACGAGGACCGGTTTGTGAAGGCCGGCATCAAGAACACGGCGGTTATGAACCGGGAGGCGGCGAGGCTACTGGAGCAGTACGGTTTCGGACGCATTAACGCCGCCGCCATGATTGACAATTATAACTTTGAAGACCGCAAGCTGGTGGAGATCGTCAAGGCCACTTATTTTGACCCCAAGATTGTGGTCATCGACGAGACCACCACCGCCTTGAGCCAGTATGGGCGCGCCGAGCTGTACAAGCACATGGACCGCATCCGGCGGGAAGGCAATACCGTTATTTTCATCTCCCACGACCTCAGAGAGGTCCTGGACCACACCGACAGCATTTCGGTGCTACGCGACGGCGAGCTGATCGACACGGTAAAGAGCTGCGATGTGACCGAGGACGACCTCAAGCGTCTCATGGTTGGGCGCGAGCTGGGCAGCCGTTATTACCGCACCGATTACGGCGAGCCGGTCTCGGAAGAGGTGGTGCTCACCACGCAGGACGTCTGCGTACCTGGCCGCATCGAGAACGTCAGTTTCAAGCTGCACAGGGGCGAGATTCTCGGGTTCGGGGGCCTCAGCGAGTGCGGTATGCATGAGGTGGGAAAGGCCATCTTCGGGGCCTCCTATAACCGGTCGGGCAAGGTCACTCTGGCCGGCGGCGCCCATATTAATTCCATCCCCGCCGCGATCAGGCACAGCATCGCCTACGCTTCCAAGGACCGTGACAACGAGTCGCTGGTGGTGAACGACAGCATCAGGGATAATATTTGCCTGCCCTCCGTCGACGATCTGGCGGAGAGAAGAATTCTCAAAGCCGGAAAGCTCAAACGGTTTGCCGAGGAGCAGGCCCGTCTTATCAGCATTAAGATGACCGACATCGACCAGTTTGTGAGCGATCTCTCGGGCGGCAACAAGCAGAAGGTGGTGCTGGCCCGGTGGATCGGTAAAAATTCCGATATTATCGTGTTGGACAGTCCCACCAGGGGCATCGACGTTAAGGTCAAGGCTGATATCTACGCCCTCATGAACGAGCTTAAGGGCAAGGGCAAATCCATCATTATGATCTCCGAGGAAATACAGGAGCTGCTGGGCATGAGCGACCGCATTATCATCATGAAGAGCGGACGCATCAGCGGCGAGTTTGCGCGCGACCCGGGCCTTGGCGAAGAGGACCTGATCGCGAAGATGGTTTAAAGAGGTGAGATGCATGTCGGAACCGGCAACTGAAGAAAAAACCCAAAAGGACTCTTTTGGAATCGGGAAGGGTTCCTGGAGCAGAGACATCATCCACAGCTTTCTGCCTCTCATCGGACTCATTGTGATCATCGTTATTTTCGCGATCCTCACCAAAGGAAATCTGATCCAGACCAGGAGCGTCAAGCTGATTCTCAGTCAGGTCTATGTGCTGATGATCAGCTGCACAGGCGTCTTCTTCATCATGACCATAGGCGGTCTGGATTTTTCCCAGGGCTCCATTCTTGGCATCTCGTCCATCGTCATCAGCTCTCTGTCGTTTTACAGCATCCCCCTCGCCGTTGTGGCTGGCATCGTCTCGGGCGCGCTCATCGGAGCTATCAACGGCCTCTTCCACGTGAAATTCAGGATTGCTTCCTTCATCGTGACCATCTGCACCATGTACCTTTTCCGGGGCCTGTGCGCCTACTTCACGACCGATGCCCCCGTCGCCGCCGTTACCAGCATCACGACGCTTAACGTCACCTGGTTCAAAATCCTGATGACGGCGTTCATCCTGCTCATCGGCTTTTTGTTCTTCCGCTTTACCAAGGCGGGCATTTCCCTCAAGGCAATCGGCGCGGGCGAAACTGCCGCCCGGTTTTCCGGCGTGCATACTGACCGGACCAAGTTTCTGGTGTTCGTGGCCGCCGGCGCCATCACGGGCTTCGCCGCTTTTTTAAACGTCATCAAGGTCGGCTCCATCACGGCCACCGCGGGCAACCAGTTGGAGACACAGATCCTCATCGCTCTGGTGCTAGGCGGGCTTCCCATTTCGGGCGGAGCCAAGGTGCATTTTTCCAACATCATCGTCGGCACGCTGATCTACTGCGTGCTCAATAACAGCCTGGTAATGCTCGGCTACGACACCGCCGTACAGCAGCTCATCAAGGGCGTCATTTTTCTGGCGGTGGTTGCCCTTACCATCGACAGAAAATCCCTGCACGTCATCAAGTAAAAGCCCTTAAGTTCAATATTAAAACGCGCTGAAAACATGGGGTTTTCAGTGCGTTTTTTCTATCGGTACTTGCTTCAAATTACCAGAAGTTTGGCATTGTCTTTTGCATTTCCCCGTCGGTATAATTTAATTACTCTACATGTTAAGGGGAAGCAAGTGAAAATGCTGAAAAAATTTCTTTCATTTTTACTGGTTGTCACACTATCCGCAGGCATTTTTCTGCTCACTGTTTCGGCGAAAAAAGCGCGGGATACGCAGGCGCCGACCCCGCCGCAAAACCTTGCGGCAGCTTCGGTAAACCAAACGTCCATATCGCTTCAATGGACCGCTTCAACCGACAACAAAGCTGTGGCATCCTATCAGATCTATAAAAACTCAGTCTACATAGGCTCGGCGACAGGGACAACATATACTGTTACCAGCCTGACTGCGGCGACTTCCTATTCCTTCTATGTAAAAGCAAAAGATACGAGCGGGAACCTGTCCTCATCAAGCAATGTGCTTACGGTCACAACTTCCCCGATTACGCAGGCGGCAACAAAAATAGTAGCCGCTTATTATGCAAGCTGGTCGGCTTATAGCGGTTACACGCCGCTGAACATTCCGGCTTCCAGCCTTACCAATGTGAACTATGCGTTTGCAAAAATCGGTGATGACCTAAAAATAGCTCTGGGCGATTCCTACATCGACCCCACAAACATCGCACAGCTTAATCAGCTGAAGAAAACATATCCACAGCTGAAAACCCTCATTTCCATCGGAGGCTGGAACGATTCCGGCAAGTTCTCCGATGCGGCACTAACGGATGCCAGCCGGACGGTTTTTGCGGACAGCGTTGTGGCCTTTATAAAACAGTATGGCTTCAACGGCGTTGATCTCGATTGGGAATACCCCGTCAGCGGAGGCCTTTCGACCAATGTAAGAAGAAGCGCGGACAAAACAAATTTCACCCTGTTGCTGCAGAAGCTGAGAGAAAAGCTGGACGCGCAGGGGCAGCTCGACGGTCAGAAATACCTGCTTACCATAGCGGGCGGCGCCGACACTGCATATGCCGGAAATACGGAACTTAATCTCATCGCAAAATACGTAGATTATGCAACGATCATGACATACGATATCCACGGCATCTGGGACTGCTTTACGGATTTAAACGCGCCCCTTTACGCACCCACCGAAGCCTCGCCGCAGTATAAGTGGAGCGCCGACCAATCTGTGAAAGCATGGATCGCGGGCGGTTTCCCGGCATCTAAAATCGTGATGGGCGTGCCGTTCTACGGATATATCTTCAGCGGCGTTTCCGGCGGCGGAACCGGATTATACAAAACTTATACCAGCGGTAAATCCATTTCCTACGACATCGTGCTCACAACATACCTGAACAGCAGCAGTTACGGAAAGTATTTCCATCAAGACGCGCTTGTCCCGTGGCTGTTTAATGGTTCCACCTTTCTATCCTATGAGAATGAGACTTCCATCGCGAGCAAGGCAAACTACATTGTGCAGAACAATCTGGCCGGAGCTTCCATCTGGGAACTCTCTCTGAATAAAGGCGGACAGCTGCTGAGTACCCTTACAACAAACCTGAAATAAGCTGAGTCCCCGGTTTGCTTTTGAAGCAAACCGGGGACTTTAATATTTTTCTTGTCAGATGCAGTGGCAGCAGGCAAAATGTCCTGGAGAGATTTCTCTCATCTCAGGCGTCTTTTCCGTGCAGATATCCTTTTTAAAGGAACATCTGGGATGGAACGGGCAGCCGCTGGGCTTGTGGAGCGGACTGGGTATCTCGCCCACCGATTTGATCTTCTGGGGCTTCAAAGCTTCCTCTTCCGCGCTCAGGACGGGGATAGACGCCAGCAGCATTTGGGTATAGGGGTGGCACGGGTTTTTGAAAAACTCGTCCGTTCCCGCATATTCGCAGATATTGCCCAGATACATAATAGCGAGCCGGTCGCACATATTGCGGACCAAGCAGAGATTGTGGGTGATAAAAAGATAAGACAGGTTGTTTTCCCGCTGCAGCTCAATGAGTTTGTTGGTGATTTTAGCCTGGATGGACACATCCAGCGCCGAGGTAGGCTCATCCAGCACGATGAACTGGGGATCGGCCGCCAGCGCGCGGGCCACGCAGACGAGCTGCTTTTCCCCGCCGCCGATTGCCCGCGGGTATTTATCCAGATAGCCCAGGGGAAGCCCCACGCGCGCGAGAGCCGCTTTAATGCGTTCCTCAGTCTCGGCGTAAGTGAGGCGCTTCTCCGCATAGAGCTGCACGGGAACCGAAAGAATCTGACGGATGGTCTTGCGGGGATTAAGCGAGCCGCCCGGGTCCTGGAACACTAGCTGGATCTTCTGTTTCAGCTCCGGCGAACGCGACTTGCTGGGCCTTGAGATATCCGTGCCGCCCTGGAAGGTGATGGAACCTGACGTGGGCCCGTAGGCGCCCACGATCATGGAGCCGATGGTGGATTTCCCAGAACCCGATTCTCCCACCAGGCCGAAAATTTCACCCTTTTTAATCTGGAAATTGACCTTGTCCACAGCCACCAAATTTCCGAATTTGGTCTTGAATTCTTTTCTGAGGTCTTTTACCTCGATTGAAATTTCGTCTTTCATCCTGCTCGCCTCCCATTAAACATGATGGCAGGCAGCCTGCCAGTCGCCTGTCTCGTTTAACGGACGCAAAACGGGCGGTGTCTTCCGGCACTCCTCCGTTGCTTTCTCGCATCTGTCTGCGAACCGGCAGCCTTTCGGGGGATTGATATAGCTTGGAATGTCGCCGGCAATGCCGTCCGCGATTCCCTCTCCCGTGAGCTTGGGCGTTGCGGCCATCAGTCCCACGGTATAGGGGTGGCGCGGTTTGGAGAAAACCTGCTCCGTGGTTCCGCTTTCCACAATGTTTCCGGCGTACATGACATAAATACGGTCGGTTATCTTCCGAACGGCCCCCAAGGCGTGGCTCACCAGAATGAGCGATTTGTTCTGCTCACGCACCAGGACGTTAAGCAGATCAAGGATCTGCTCCTCGATGGTAACGTCCAGGGCGGTCGTGGGCTCGTCGGCAATAATGAGCTCCGAATCCTTCATGAGGGCCATGGCGATGCAGACCCGCTGGCGCATGCCGCCGGAAAGCTGCACGGGGTAGCTGTCCAGCACCCGCTCGGGCGCAGGCATGGATACCGCCTTCAGGGCGTCAAGCATCTTTTGAGCTATGGCCGCTTTGTCCATCTTATGGAACTGGCTGGAGAGGATGTCCTTCATCTGGGTGGAAATTTTAAGGGTTGGATTGAGAGAAGTGGAGGGGTCCTGAAAAATCATCGCCACGCTGCGGCGCACATTTTTGACCCCTGCCTTGCTGTCGATGGACACACCGCAAACCGCAAGGCCGTCCTTGCGGATGATGGCCGGGGGGCATCTCAGAACGGCGGCGACACTTTTAAGCACCGTGGTCTTGCCGCAGCCGGTTTCACCGATGAGACCCACCCGCTCGCCCTCGCGCACCTGGAGTGAAAGACCCGGAATCACCTCGAGGATTCCCTCGTAGACCTTGTACTGTACTGAGAGGTTGTCGATCCTTAATACAAGTTTCCTGTTATCCATATCACTTCTCCTCTACGGACAGCACGTCGGTCAGGCCGTCGCCCAGCAGGTTGAAGCCCAGTACGATGAAGACGACCATAAGCGCCGGCATCAGGGTGAGCCACCAGAACTCGGGCAGATAGGCAATTCCGTCGGACACCATGGCGCCCAGGGACGGCTCGGGCGGCTGAACGCCCAGGCCGACGAAGCTCATGCTGGAGGCGGTCAGAATGATGCTGCCCATATCCAGACTCATTTTGGTAATGATGGCGGAAGTGATGTTGGGGAGCATTTCGCTGATGATGATCTTGAGCATCTTCACCCCGGATAACTTTGTGTAGACAATAAACAGCTCGTTGGAGAGGGATGTGACCATATTATAGGTCATGCGGGTATACCATGGCCACCAGGCCACGGCGATTCCGATGGCCGCGAACATATAGCCATTGGAGAACATGGTGCAGACCACCATGGCCAGAATGAGCGGCGGGATGGACATAAACAGTTCTGTGATACGCATAATGAGCAGATCGACGATCGTGCCCTTGTAATAGCCGGCGATGAGGCCCAGGATAACGCCGACGGGCACGGAGATCGCCAATACCAGCAGGCCGATGACCAGAGAGGACCGGGTACCGATCAGAATGCGGCTGAACACATCGCGCCCGTACTCGTCCGTACCCGCCAGGTGGGTGGCGCTGGGCGCGGAAAACGCTTCATTCAGCTTAACGGTAATCCCTGCGTCCTTGGGGTACGGCGCTATCTTCATCGCGAAGATGGCCACAACAATCACCAGAATAACCACAATAAGGCCAATCATGGAAAGAGGATTGCGTGAATATTTGTACCAGCCCTTTTTGAAGGATTCGACCCGCGCGTTCTGCCCCTGTTCAGCTGCCGCCGTCGCTTTCAATTCCTTAGTCGTCATACGCAATCACTCCGTTGTATTGATGCGGATTCTCGGATCCAGCCAGGCAACGCCCAGGTCGATAAGCATATTGACGATGGCGAAGATGATACCAAACACAAAAGTGACGGCTACGATGCCGTAGGGGTCCTTGTTCAGAATCACGTTCAGACTGTATTGAGAAAAACCGGGGTAGCGGAAAATCACTTCAATAATAAAGGCGTTGCCGATCAGGGCGGCCACCTGCAGACCATAAATGGTAAGGCTGGGGATAAAGGACGGCTTCATGAGGTGCTTCATGAGCAGCTTCCCGCGGCTGACGCCGGCTACCTCGGCAAAGGCGATGTAATCGGCATTGACATTCTCCACCATAGCGCCACGGTGGATGCGTGCCATGTAAGCGATGCTGCCCAGGGAGAGGCACATGCACGGCAGGAACATGCTCCTCAGCACCTCGCCATAGAGGGATATGTCTCCCGCGAGCAGGCAGTCCAGGCCCAGCATCCCCGTTCTTACATACTCCCCCGGGATCTCCGGCATGCCGCCGATGGGGAACCATCCGAGCTTGTAACTGAATATAAACATAAACACGACGCCAAACGCATAAGGCGGCGTGACGACTCCCAAATAGGATACAAACCGTATGAGGTTGTCTATCCAGGTGTTCTTAAAGACTGCCGACACCGTGCCTACAAGCACGCCGAACACCAGGATAATAATGGCGCAGTACATGGTCAGTTCCAGACTTTTGGGGAGGTACTGAACAATATCCGCCGACACGTCGCGATGAGTGAAGAGCGATTCTCCGAAATCGCCCTTTGTTACAACGCCCCCGAGCCAGTGTGCCCACTGAACCACCAGAGGCCGGTCAAAGTACAGCTCGCTGCGTTTCTGCTGGATGGTTTCTTCCGGTGTCATAGGTCCCATAGAAATCTTCACCGGGTCTCCGGGAATCATACGGATAAAGGAAAATACCACGAAGGACAGCACCAAAAGCACGACCAGCGTATGCAGCAGCTTTTTTACAAATGTGATGATCGCTTTTCGCATAGCGGCTCCTTACTCCCGACGGGATCAGGAATACATGACTCCTGATCCCGTCGTAATTGATCAAACGGTTCTACGGTAGGTTGTATGTTTATTTCATAATGAAATCAGCGTAATAGAAGTTATACTCGGAAGCGGCGTGGATGTTGCCGGTGGAGCCGCGCCACTCGAACACATTGGAGTTGTAGAGCGGCTTGATGACGGAGGCGCAGGTGTAGATGGAGGGGACCACGTCCTCCACCAGATACTTCTGGATCTCGCCGTACTTGGTCACACGGGCGGTGTCGTCCACGGTGGAGAGGGCTGCGTTTAGCATCTCGTCAAGCTTTTTGTCCTGCAGCCATTCGTTCTGGTTCCAGTTGCCCGTGGTCCAGGAGGCGTATTTATACTCCAGGATGGAGCCGGCTTCCGGATAATTGGCGGTGCAGTAGAGGTTGGTGACGTTGGGGCTGGTGGAGATATCCGCCTCGTTGTTGCAGAACTGGACCCAGGGGGTCTCGTTGATAGTGACTTTGAAGCCCAGGCTCTCCAGGTCGGAGGCCAGCAGGTAAACCAGCTTGCCGGTGTCGCCGTTGCCCTGGATATAGTCCAGCTGGATGGGATAGTTTGCAAGATTGCTGGCGTACTTGGACAGTGCCACTTCTTCCTTGGCCTTCGCGAGATCATAGGTGTAGCCCGTGAAGTCGTCCACATAGCCGAAGAGGTTGGTGGGCACGGGGCCGCTGGCATCCGGGGCGCCGCCCAGGATCTGCTTCATCTGGTCGTAGTTGCAGGCATAGGACAGGGCTTTACGGATGTGGACGTCGTCGGTAGGGGCTTTTTTGGTGTTGATCATGAAGTAGTTAAGTCCGGCCTCGGGCAGGTCAGC
Source organism: Bacillota bacterium (assembly GCA_023459875.1). Lineage (GTDB taxonomy): Bacteria > Bacillota > Clostridia > Oscillospirales > Oscillospiraceae > JAEWRY01. The sequence continues at coordinate 53,302 of JAEWRY010000035.1, read as the reverse complement.
TTCCTTAATGCCTTTAGTGGCGGTGAGGGAGGCGATGGTTGTGGAGTCCTGGTGACCGTGGACAAAGTCGACCTTTCCGCTGCTGAGGAGCATCTTGGTGGTGGAGGCCTCGGTCAGTTCCTGAATCTCAACCGTGTTGGGCGCGGACGCGGAAACGCCGCCCCAGTATTTTTCATTCTTAGTCATCACCATTTTTTCGTGGACGGAGAAGGTGGTCATGACATAGGGGCCGGAGCCGGCGGAGTTGGAGAGCAGGTACTCGGTGCCATAGTCGCCGTTCGCGCCGTAAGTGCCGGAGGACTTTGTATTAGCCTGGACCACCTTGCTGTTCACGATGCGGAAGCAGGTCAGAGCGGTGACAAAGGGTCCGAAGGTCTTGCTGAGCTTGAAGGTTACCGTGTGGTCGTCAACCACGGTGGTTTCGGTCAGAATGTCTTTCAATACATAGGAGAAGCCCTCGCCAATGGCCATCATGCGGTCGAAGCTGTACTTAACGTCCTTTGCGGTCATGGGAGTTCCGTCGGAGAAGGTCACGTTCTGCTTGAGCTTGAAGGTGTAGGAGAGGCCGTCGGCAGAAGCTTGCCAGCTCTCTGCCAGCTGGGCTTCTGGGCTGCCATCCTTATCGTTGGGTACAACCAGGCATTCATACAGGTTCACGTAGACTAAAAGGTCATTTTCGCCGGAGCCGCGGGCAGGGTCCACAGTTTCGGGCGTGCTGGTACAGGTACCGCGTAAAGTGGTGGTCTTGGGTGCGGCGCTGGCGCTGGCGCTGGGACTGGCTGCCGGAGTCGAGGCGCTTCCGCCGCCGCAGGCCACGAGAGCCAGCAGCATTGTGAGGGCCAGAACGCCGCACAACACGCGCTTGAGGGTTCTTTTCATTTGTCATTCGCTCCTTTTTTAATTTAAGAGTTCATAAATAGCAAGGCCATACACCTTTGCATTTTTAGCGAGGTCGTCCACTGTGGCATATTCGTTGGGGCAGTGCACAGGCGGATTGACACCGGGATAAACCGCACCGAAGCACACGCAGTTGGAAAAGGCCCGTGCATAGGTACCGCCGCCGATGGAATACAGCACCGCCTCTTGTCCGGTCACCCGTTCATATACCCCGCACAGGGTTTTAATGAGCGCAGAATCCGCGGGTACGTAAAGAGGGGGCTTCATGTGTCCGCTTTTTTTCTCAAAGCCGAGTCCGGCCATTTTTCCATCCAGCCTCTCGGCAATAGACTCCAGGGCGACGGTGACTGGGGCGCGCACGTCCATTTTGACTGTAAGCTGATTTTCCTTCAGCTCCAGAATGCCGAGGTTGGTGGTCAGCGCACCGGATACTTCGTCGCTGCAGGCAATTCCCATGGACTTCCCGTCCGGCTGTTCTCCCATCAGCTCTGCCAGCTCCCCCGCCGTGCCCCCAAGCCCCTCCGGAATGCCCTCGCACACTTGGAGAACCCTGAGCATACCCAGAATAGCGGAAGCCCCGTTCGCGGGAGAGTGGGACGGCGCATTTTTGCCTTTGCAGAGAAGGTAAGCACCGTTTGCTTCCAGTCCCGTAGTAAAGCTGACGCCCGGCAGCTTGGCGCACTGGTCGACAGCATTCTGAAGCTGCCTGAGAGTACAGGGCAGAGAAGCCACCGCTTTCGCCGGCACCAGGTTGCTTGCCTCGCCCGCGTGAATCTCCACACCGGGGGCCGATAGCTTTTTAACGTACTCGGCCGTCAGGATTCCCTTTTCCCGGTTCACCACCGTGAACATACCGTCGGGGGAAAAGCTGGCGTCCGGGGGCGTGAAATGGGCTTTGTAGTAATCCATGCATCCCCAGCCTGTCTCCTCGTTGGTTCCGATAATAAAGCGCAGCTTCTTTTTTGGAACAAAGCCCATCCGCTTGAGCGCGTAGGCGCCGTACAGGCAGGAGAGCAGGGGGCCTTTGTCGTCCGCCGCGCCGCGCCCGTAAACGATCCCGTCTCTCTGGGTCATCTCAAAGGGCGGCGTGTTCCACGCGTCCGGGTCGCCGGCGGGGACTACATCCACATGGGACAGGATACCGATGGTCTCGTCTCCCTCTCCCCAGTCGATAAAGCCCACATAGCCCTCGTGGTTTTTAACCGCGAAGCCGAGTTCCTTTGCCAGGGATAACAGGTAATCGAGGGATTTTGCCACTTCCCTGCCGAAGGGCGCGCCCGGCTCCGGGGCTCCCTCCACGCTGGGAATGGCGATGAATTCAGACAGCTTCTCCAGCAACTCGCCCCTGCAGCCACAGAGGCCGCGGGAGAGTTCTTCCAAAATTACGCTGTCCATGGCTTAGTAACCGGCAACGCCCAGTTCTTTGCAGATACGGGCGCATTCGGGATCGACATAGAAGCCGTTGTCCTCGATGGCCACCCCGTCGCAGTAAATGGAAGGGTTGAGCATAATGCCGTCGGTGTGGTTGGCGGCCACCCAGCTCTTGCCGCCCAGACCCTCGCCTTGGGTGCCCAGTCCGATTTCAATGCAGCCGAAGATGCGCTCGTCCTCCTCGATGCGGCCCGTGGGTTCCGGAATGCCGGGGTTGAAGCCGCAGGAGATGTGGGCCACCCAGTACATCTTGGGGTCGTTCCAGCTGGCCATCCATTTTTTGAAAAGATGGGCTTCCCTGCCCTCGCCCTCGATGCTTGTCACCACGCCGTCCACCACCGTGAGCTTTACGGGATTCACCTGGCGGCCGATCTCCTGGGGCGGGAAGAGTCCGCCGTCGAAAACGATGGTTCCGTTGATGGTGTTTTCGATGGGGCACATGGAGGTCTGTCCGGAGAGCATGACGGAGGTGCCGGGGGCGGCATAGGTTCCGCTCTGCTTGCACTTGCGTCCCTCGCAGGAGTATGTAAGATCGGTGCCGCCGGAGCTGGTGATACGCATCTTTTTGGCAGCGTTATGCAGGTCTACCAGACGGTTGCCCAATTCCACGATCTTGTGGTGGTCGAAACGGCCGATGACGTTGAGCATCATATTAATATCCATGGAGGCGGCGGTGATCTGACGGGTTCCGGCGTCCATGGCCTGCTTCCAGCCTCTGGTGTAGAAGAGCTGGTAATCGTACTCAATCCACACGTCCGCGGCTTTGATGGCTGCCAGCACGGGAGGAGTGGGCTCGATCATAATGGCCTGCTCCAGGGAAGCGGGGTACTGCATCACGATGGGATAGGCGCCCATGGTGAGGGCGGCTCCCGCGGTGGCGTTGATGACACGTTCATCGTTGGTGGTGTCGCAGGTGATGAGAACCGTCTCGCCCGGCTTAACCATCATAATTTCCCGCAGCATTTTTTCCGCAGCCTTTTGAAGCTCCCAATTCAGATAGTAGGTGCGGCCTTCCGCTTGTGTTGATGCTTTCATACTTCATTTCTCCTATTCTTTTATAGTTTAAACGGTTAAATCAGTGTCTTAATAACCGGCGATGCCCAACTCGCCGCAGATCCCGGCGCAGAGGGGGTCCACATAAAAACCGCTTTCCTCAATGGCAACACCGTCGCAGTAGATGGAGGGGTTCAAAATAATGCCGTCGGTATGGTTGGCTGCCACCCAGCCGGGACCTCCCATGCCCTCCCCCTGGGTGCCGATGCCGATTTCCACACATCCGAAGACCCGTTCGTCTTCCTCAATGCGGCCGGTGGGTTCCGGAACGCCGGGGTTGAAGCCGCAGGAGATATGGGCGATCCAGTACATTTTGGGGTCGTTCCAGCTGGCCATCCATTTCTTAAATAGGTGTGCCTCCCGTCCGTCCCCCTCAATTTTTGTCACCACGCCGCTCTCCACAGTGAGCTTCACGGGGTTCACCTGCCGGCCGATCTCCTGGGGTGGGAAGAGTCCGCCGTCGAAGACGATGGTGCCGTTAATGGTATTCTCCACGGGACACATGGAGGTCTGACCGGAGAGCATCACGGAGGTGCCGGGTTCGGCGTAAGTCCCGCTCTGCTCACACATACGCCCTTCGCAGGAAAAACTGAGGTCGGTTCCGCGGGGGCTCGTGATGCGCATGTTTCTGGCTGTGTCATGCAGGCTGGCCAGACGGTCCCCAAGTTCAACGATCTTCTTGTGGTCGTAACGGCCGATCACATTGAGCATCATATTGATGTCCATGGCGGCGGCGGTGATTTGGCGGGTCCCCGCATCCATAGCCTGTTTCCAGCCCCGGGTGTAGAAGAGCTGATAGTCGTATTCCACCCACACGTCGGCGGCCTTGATGGCTTCCAGTACGGGCGGCGTCGGCTCAATCATAATCGCCTGATCCAGACTTGCGGGAAACTGCATCACGATGGGATAGGCTCCCATGGTGAGGGCGGCGCCCGCCGTGGCGTTCACCACCCGCTCGTCGTTGGTGGTGTCGCAGGTGATGAGCACGGTTTCCCCCGGCTTCACCTTCAAAATCTCCCGCAGCATTTTTTCCGCGGCCTTTTGCAGTTCCCAATTCAAATAGTATGTACGGCCCTCAGCCTGAGTAGAAGCCTTCAACTCTCCATCACTCCTTACGCTAACGTTATTTACGGTAAACCCTTAGGGCGCCGGCGATGCGCATAAGGGCCATCTCCGACTCCCTGTCGCTGCCCAGGCAACCATGAATGATGCGCAGACAGCCGTTCCCCTGCTTTCCATAATTCTTGCCGTCGTTGACGGCCACCTTGGCTGCCGTGATCAGGTATTCGGCAATCTCAGTGGAATCACCCAGAGCGGATACGTCGATCCAGCAGTAGAATCCCGATTGGGGCATCAGCATGGAAACGCCCGGTACCTGTCCCAAAATTTCGTGGGCTGCCCTGCGCCGCCGCTCAAAGCTATCCCTGTAAGCCTCCATGAACCGAGGATTCCGGAACGCGGTGATGGCGCCCAGCTGGGAAGCGGTATTGGTGGCGCCCAATACGTTCACCGCCGCGCCGTAATAAACGTCCATCAACTTGTCGCAGGCGACGATGTAGCCCACGCGGAAGCCGGAAAGCCCCATCCCCTTGGAGATGGAAAAAACGGTGACGGTTCTCTCCCACATGCCGGGCAAGGAAGCCGGTGTCACAAACTCCACATCGTCAAAAATCATGTCCTCAAACGCCTGGTCCACTACAAGCATCAGATCGTGCCGACAGATAAATCGGGCGAGCGCCTCCAGTTCATCCCGGCGGAACACCGTGGTGGTGGGATTGTTTGGGTGGGTCAGAAGAACCATTTTGGTTCTCGGCGTTACCGCCTTCTCGAACGCTTCCATATCCAGCCTGTACCCGTGAGGAGCATCCAGCGGCACGGGGACGGTTACCGCCCCAAGGAGCCTGGGATTCAAAAAATTGCTGGGATAGCTGGGATCTGGCACCAGTACCTCGTCCCCCGCGTCCAAAAGCACCGACATGGCATAAAATAGTCCCGAATCGGAACCCGGCGTAATCATCACATTGCGGCGAGGGTCCAAGTCAAGCTTGTTATATTTCCTACATTTGTGGGAAATCTCGGTTCGCAGTTCCAAAGAGCCGATCGGCATGGTATAATGGGAAGAAAATCCATTCTCAAAGGCTTCCACCATGGTGCGTTTCACATGCTCCGGAATGGAAGGGTCGGGGAAAAAGGGGTCCGCCCACCCCATGAGGGTGACCTGCTGCTCGGCCATCGACGCGAAGTTATCCCCCACATCCGCCTTGGTCACCTTGGAAAAAAGTCCGCCCTCAACTCCGGCAAACCGGGAGGATACTTTTTCTTTTACATCCATTGTGCTGTCTCCTTGCTCAAAATGCTGGCTTTCGTTCTGAGCACCAATCATCATGGTCATTTTTTCTTAGTGCTGGTTAAGGCATCTTAAAGGATGGCAATCGCGTCTATCTCAATCTGAGCTCCCTTGGGAAGGTTTGAAACCTCCACCACAAAGCGGGCCGGCGCGTCAGCGTCAAAAAAGGTCTTATATACATCGTTGATACGGGCGAAAGCGCCCATATCACGGATAAACAAGCCGCATTTTACCACGCTGGAGGCATTTCCGCCTGCTTCCCCCACCAAAGAGAGGACATTCTTCATAGACTGCCGGACCTGGTCCTCCAACCCCTCGGGCATCACTCCGGTGGCGGGATCAATCGGGATCTGGCCGGATACATAAAGAGTTCCGTTTCCGACCACCGCCTGTGAATAGGGGCCGATGGCCGCAGGCGCCTTTGACGTGACAATTATCTTTTTTTCCATTGGATCCGCATACTCCTTTCAATTTACCGGGATTCGTTTTTGCATTTGAAATGCCTTTAGCTTGCAAAAGCTCTTTGCATAAAAAAAGGGGCGAGTCCGATCGGCTTTCATTAAAATAGTTCAGCCTTTTCGTCACGCCCTTGTTCGATGACATTAATATATTACAATATTTCAGTGCAGTCAAGTCATTTCACGAATTTTATAAAAATTTATTTCATTGGTTATTTTTCTCGCTAAACAATATTGCAATATTCACAGATTTGTTTTATGATTTATGTCTGTAGCGTAAGAACTTGCTAAACTATATTTGAACAAACTGTTCCCCTGTTCTTTCAAATTGTTGAATTGCGTGTCTGCATAAATATTTTACTTCAACAGGAGGCTGTCTATGGAACAAGCGCCAATAAAACTAACTGAGGTAGACCGAATGATATTAGAGTCCTACAAGGACTTTGCCGAGGGATTAAGCGATTACTTGTCCGACTGTTATGAGATCGTATTGCACGATCTGGAAAATATGGACCACTCTGTCATTAAAATTCTCAACGGTTACCATACAGGCCGGAGAGAAGGCGCCCCCATTACCGACCTTGCGCTGGAAATGCTGGCGAAAATGAGATCTTCCAACGATAAGCCCTACATTACTTATCTGTGCAAAAATAAAAAGGACGAGCCGCTGCGTTCCACCACCATCGCCATCAAGGGCGAGGGCGGCAGGATCATCGGCGTCATGTGCATCAATTTCTACCTGGATTCCCCCTTTTCCGACGTGATCGCTTCCTTGTGTACAGTCGGCGGCAGGACAACCGTCTCCCGCAGCGAAAATTTCGCCGAGAATGTCAGCGAGACCATCGAAAAGTCCATGATAAGCGCCCGCCAGCGCGTCATGGAAGACGAGCGTATCCTGCCAAGCCAGCGCAACCGTGAGATTATCCGCGAACTCTATCAGAACGGCGTTTTCAATCTGAAGGACGCTGTCATCTATATTTCCAATCTGCTCGGCATATCCAGGAATACCGTTTATCTTCACATCCGTAACATTGCTCAGGAAAGCTCTTTGGAGAGAATAGAGCTGGAAGAATAGTGCTTCTTCAGGCCCACCCGGATTTTCCCCAGTCTTTCCATATAAAACCCCTGTAACACAAAAGGTTACAGGGGTTTTATATTTCTGCGTCTTAAATTCAGGCGTAACTGAATTCTCCCAGCTTGCTTCGCAGTTCTTTTTTCCGGCAGCGGGCAATGGCAACGCAGTCGCTGCGCGACGAGAAGCACAAGCCTTCTCTTCGCGCGGGCCCTTGACTTGTGATTTTGCACGAGAATCCGGGAGACCGGAAATCGATTTTGCCAAAAAGCTAAAAATCAGACAGAGCGGTTGACAAAACCCGCGCAAGGAGATATAGTAATCAGTAATCTAATATTTCAAAGGCGTTGACGGAGAGAGTACGTTTCAGCTGAACGTTTCAGAGAGCCGGGGGTAGGTGCGAACCCGGTACCAGTAGTCTGAAATCCGAAAATCACTCCTGAGCTGCGGACCGAACGAAACATCAAGTAGGCTCCGACGGTTTTCCCCCGTGAACGGGAACACATATGTTGGTATGTTTGTAATTTGGGTGGTACAGCGATCGTCTTATAGGCTTTCGTCCCTTTACGGGACGAAAGCCTTTTTATATTATTTATTGAATAACCTTAACATAACGACTGGAGGAAAAGGCAATGGCGAGCAGGGATATGGTGGAAATCCGCTGGCACGGAAGAGGCGGGCAGGGCGCCAAAATGGCCTGTCTGCTGCTGGCGGACGTGGCCGGTCTGGAAGGAAAATTCGTGCAGGGCTTCCCCGAGTATGGACCCGAGCGCATGGGCGCTCCGGTTACGGCCTATAACCGTATCTGTGAAAAGCGGTGCACCATCCACTCCAACATCTACTATCCGGATTATGTGATCGTGGTGGATGACAGCCTGCTGGAGAGCGTAGACGTAACCGCAGGGCTAAAGGAGGGCGGCGCGGTCATCGTTAACACGCCCAGCTCCCCCGGGGAGATTCGCAGCAGGCTGCGGGGCTGGGCCGGAGCAGTCTGCACCATCGACGCCCGCCGCATCTCCGAAGAGCTTCTGGGCATGAACTTTCCCAATACCCCGATGCTCGCCGCGGCGGTGAAGGTGAGCGGCGTTCTGGAAACGGAGCGTTTTCTGGCCGATATCGAAGAATCCTTTCGCCATAAATTCTCCGACAAGCCCCAGGTGATCGAGGGAAATATGGCGGTACTGAAAAAATCCATGGAGGAGGTGCAGGCAGGATGATTTACGCGAAGGACATTAATGAGCGCAGCCCCTGGGAGGACCTGACCCCCGGCGGGGAGATCTACGAGCCGGGAACTGCCCGGAGCTTTGACACCGGAACCTGGCGGACCAACACGCCCGTTTTCCACAGCGAGGCGTGCAGGCACTGCATGCTCTGCGTTCCCTTCTGCCCGGACAGCGCCATTCCGGTGAAGGACGGTAAGCGCCTGGATTTTGATTATATGCACTGCAAGGGCTGCGGCATCTGCGCGGTAGTATGTCCCTTCCCGGCAATTACCATGACGGCGGGAGGTGAAGCCCTATGAGCAGCCGTCTTTCCGGCAACGAGGCTGTTGCTTACGCCTTGAAGCAGATCAATCCCGACGTGATGGGGGCCTTCCCCATCACCCCCTCCACCGAGATTCCCGAGTACTTCGCCCACTATGTGGCCGACGGGGAGGTCAACACCGAATTCGTGACCGTGGAATCCGAGCACAGCTCCATGTCGGTGTGCATCGCGGCCGAGGCCGCGGGCGCGCGAGCCGTCTGCGCCACCTCCTCCTGTGGCCTGGCGCTCATGTTTGAGCTGCTCTATGTTGCGGCCTCCTGCCGTCTGCCCGTGACGCTCGCCTGCGTTAACCGCGCCCTTACGGGGCCCATCAACATCAACAACGACTACTCCGATTCCATGGGCGCCCGGGACTCCGGCTGGATTCAGCTCTACGCGGAGAACAATCAGGAGGCCTATGACAATTTTCTCATGGCCATGCCCATCGGCGAGGCGCCCGGCGTGCGCCTGCCGGTGATGACCTGCATGGACGGCTTCATTACAAGCCACGCCGTGGAAAATATCGAGCTTCTGGAGACCGGCGCCGTTCGCAGCTTCGTGGGGGAATATAACCCCGAGCACTATCTGCTCAAGAAAGAAAACCCCCTTGCGGTGGGTCCGTACGACGTGAGTAATTATTATATGGAGCACAAGGTGATGCAGGCCGAGGCCATGAAAGCCGCCAAAGCCCGTATTCTGGAGGTGGCCGCAAAGTTTGAAAAGGTCTCCGGAAGGCGTTACGGCCTGCTTGAAGAGTACAATATGGAAGACGCCGAACTTGCCCTTGTCCTGATCGGATCCACCGCGGGAACCGCCAAGGCGGTCGTGGACAGACTGCGGGAAAACGGAGTGAAGGCGGGGCTTGTGAAGGTGCGGGTGTTCCGTCCCTTTCCCGCCGAGGAGCTGGCTAGGGCGCTGGTGGGAGTCAGGGCCGTAGCGGTCATGGATAAGTCCGAGGGCTTTTCGGCAAACGGAGGCCCTTTATTCTCGGAGACCTGCGGGGCCTTGTATCATCTGAAGGACCGCCCGCAGCTGGTCGATATCGTCTACGGCCTTGGCGGCAGGGATGTTAAGGTAGAGGATATTGAAACCATATTTGCACGGCTCGCGGATATTGCCCGTACGGGCGAGACGGGACCGGTATATTCCCACATGGGCCAGCGGCAGAAGGGGGCGGCGGTATGAACACAGTGTATAACCTCAAACAGGAAGCGGAAAAGCCCCCGCGGCTTACCGGCGGGCACCGGCTCTGCGCCGGCTGCGGCGCGGGGATCGTTGTATCGGGCGTTCTGCGCGCTCTGGAGCCGGAGGACCAGGCGGTGGTGGTGAACGCCACCGGCTGCCTGGAGGTCTCCACCTTTATCTATCCCTATACCGCCTATACCGACAGCTATATCCACTCCGCATTCGAAAACGCCGCGGCCACCTGCTCCGGCGTGGAAGCGGCCTATAACGCCCTCAGGCGCCGGGGCAAGGTGGACGGAACCGTCAAGTTCATCACCTTCGGAGGGGACGGTGGCACGTACGACATAGGCTTCCAGTCCCTGTCGGGAGCCATGGAGCGCGGCCACGACATGGTCTACGTCTGCTACGATAACGAGGCCTATATGAACACCGGCATCCAGCGCTCTTCCTCCACCCCCCGCTTCGCCAGCACGACCACCTCAGCCGTGGGCAGCGCGCAGCAGGGCAAAAAGCAGGGGAAAAAGGAACTGACCGAAATTCTGGTCGCCCACAACATCCCCTATGTGGCGCAGTCCGCCCCGCTGGGCAATTTCAGGGACCTGCACGAAAAATCCCGCAAGGCAATCTACACCCAGGGTCCCTGCTTCCTCAACGTGCTCTCCCCGTGTCCCCGGGGATGGGACTATCCCATGGCGAAGCTCCCGGAAATCGTGAAGCTCGCGGTGGACACCTGCGTCTGGCCTCTTTACGAAGTGGAGGAGGGCGTCTGGCGCCTGAGCTACACCCCGAAGAGGAAGCTCCCCGTGGAGGACTTTCTCCGACCCCAGGGGAGATTCCGCCACATGTTTCAGGCGGGCAACGAGTGGATGCTGGAAGAAGCCCAGCGCGTTGTGGATCAGAAATGGGAGCGTCTGCTCCGGCTCACCGGCGGCTGAATTTTCGACGCAGGCCGGCAACATGAGACTGGAAACAGAGGAAAAACTATGATATGATGATGGCAACGAAGGAGGTTTCGGCTTTGGAACAGTCAATCTTCACCAGCGAAGTCATCTTATCCTGGCTGGGGTACTTTTCCCGCAGCGTCGATCTTGATCTGGCCAAACTCAAAATGCTGGACATCACGGGCAAGAACAAGAACTTGATCCCGACCATCATGTGCAGCCGCATGGTGCTGGTCTTCACGGACGCCGGGCATCCCGATATTTTCTATGACATGTGGAACGCGGAGCTGGGCGATTGCGACATCTGGTACAACGAAGGCTCCGACCCGGTGGGAGAAGTGAAGCACGACAAGGTTTCCGGGATGATCGACCGGGGGATCAACGCCTCCGCGGCCATGCTAATCCAAAACCCCAACGCGTCCACAAACTATCAGATTGGCATGGAAAACAGCCGTTTCTCCTGCGGCTCGGTTCAGTATGTATGCCGCGAAGTGCGCGCCGTCATCATGAATAAGTTAAGCCTGGGGGACCGTGACAACATCTGCATCATCTCGGGGGAGAGCATCGCGGTGGAATCGGCCATCATCGCCTCCGAGGGCAGCGTCATCACCGTGGAGTATAACCGCGAGGACCGCAAAACCATGAAGGAGAACGTTCAGAAGTTCGGCCTATGCAACGTGACCGTGGTGGAGTCCCTGGGGGATGGCGCGCTGGCGGCGCTCCCCGCGCCCGACATCGCGTTTATCGTGGCTTCCCCGAGGCTCGGCGGCGAAATAAAAAGCCTGCTCGCGCTCAATCCCCTCATGAATTTTGTAATCTACACTCTGGACTTTGAACTTTTAACGGCCATTCCGGCGCTCTTCCGTGAAAACGGCATTGTCCGTACGGAGGCCATCCACATCGAGGTGTCACGGGTAAACAGCAAGAACCTGACCGAGCCCTTCCCCACCCCCTGGTTGATCTCCGGAAAAGGCGCGGGGAAGTAAGCCCGCGGGCTGTGTGCATCAAAATAGAACGCCGCGTGAAAAGCTGTTTTGACTTTTCACGCGGCATTTTGTATAATTTATAAGGAGGGGGAAAAATCCCCCTCCCGCCGGAGCTATTTGCCCTGTACGCTCCGTTCCGCAATTTCTATGGCTTTCTTCACCATATTGCCGCAGTCCTTGGAAGATACATCGCCCCAGCCGTTGGTCCGCACTTTGTCGGCAACTCCCAGCTCCCTGGCGATTTCACTTTTCAGATTTTCGGACATCATGCTGTCTTTTCCGCTCATTCCAATCCCTCCAATCCAAAAAAGGACAATACCTTTCGCTTTGCCGTGCGCAAAGCATATTCATAGTCTCATTTTTAACCGCTTATTTATACAGGTAACAAATTCCAGTCTTGATTTTTCGTAAGGCTTTAAAATCTCAAAAATCGAGAGAAGAAACCCATTATGAAAATGACCACGAGAAAAGCAGCCGCAGCCGACCTGCCGGACGTCGCGGCGCTCTATGCCGCCTCCATTTCAAAAATGCGGGAAGACGGCATTGAGCAGTGGGATGAGATTTATCCGGACAGGGAGCTGTTGGAAGAAGACATCGCAAGCGGCCAGATGGTTCTGTGCGGGCTGCAAGACACTCTCGCGTCGGCGTTCACCCTCAACCGTGCTTGTGACGCCGAATATGAAACCGGTCGCTGGAGCACCGGCGTCTCCTATATGGTCGTACATAGGCTGTGCGTAAGCCCCTCTCTCCAAAACCGGGGCATCGGAGCCCAAACGATGCTGCTTCTGGAGGACATGGTCCGCGCCCAAGGGATGGAGGCGGTGCGGCTGGACGCTTTTTCCCGGAATCCCCACGCGCTCAGGATGTATGAAAAGCTGGGGTACACGAGGGCGGGCCAGGTCTATTGGCGCAAGGGGCTCTTCTATCTCTATGAAAAGGCGCTTTAGCGAAAGTGCAGAAACGAGGGCTTTATGAGCTGTCGCATGGGAGTGGACGTGGGAGGCACCGGCATCAAGGCCGGCGTTCTGGACGAGAGCAACCATATCATCGCTAAAATCAGCGTCCCAACGGGCGCTTCCCGCTCCTATCAGGAGGTGGCAAAAGACATGGCCCGCGCGGCGGAGCAGGCGGCAGAAAAAGCAGGACTTCCTCTGGCCTCCTTTCCCTGTGTGGGTTTCGGCATGCCCGGCAGCCTCAACCCCAAAACGGGTAGGCTGGCCTTCTCCGGCAATCTGGGCTGGCGGGATGTTCCCATCATGGATGAACTGGAGAAACACCTCCCCGTCCCCGTTCAGATCGGCAACGACGCCAACTGCGCCGTGATCGGGGAAGCCGTCGCGGGCGCGGCCCGGACCATGCGGGATGTGGTCATGCTCACCCTGGGGACCGGAGTGGGCGGCGGGGTGCTCATCGGCGGCAGGCTGCTGCGTGGCTCGGACGGCATAGGCGCCGAGCTGGGGCACATGCTTCTGGTTCTGGGCGGCGAGCCGTGCACCTGCGGCTCCCGCGGCTGCGTGGAGGCTTATGCGTCCGCGCCGGCGCTCATCCGGCAGACTAAGGCGGCCATGAAGAAGCATCCGGACTCCGCCATGAATCTCGAAGCACTCCGGGCGGGCAAGGTCTCTGCGCGCACCGCCTTCGACTGCGCCAGGCGGGGGGACGCCGCGGCTCTTGAGGTGGTGGACCGGTACGCGGAGTATCTCTCGGCGGCCATCGGCAGCCTCATCACCGTGTTCCGGCCAGAGGCGGTGCTCATCGGCGGGGGGCTTTCCAACGAGAAGGAATACTTGCTGGACCGGCTCAGCCGCCGGGCGGCGCGTTACTCCTTCGGCTCGGATGTGGTCCCCATTCCCCCCATTCTTGGGGCCAAGCTAGGAAACGACGCCGGAATTATCGGCGCTGCGTATCTGGATACGATGTAACGCTGTCGAAAAACTATGTTTTTCGACAAAACGATAAGATGGAAGCGGCTCTCTGGCGCCGCACAAAGAGTGCCTAGCGGGAAGTGAATTCCCGCTAGGCACTGGTATTTGACCTTTTGCGGATTTCGGTCACGTAAGCCGGGCGCAAAATCCGCAAAAGCTTTTCGCCGATGGGGAAAAGGACGAAGGACTCTTTTGACAGGCTGTCTGAGCCCCGCGGTCCAAAGGACCGCGGGGCTCAGCTATTTTAGTGGGTTTTCGTATAGAGCTTGGAGCCGAACTGGTAGCCGTCGGAGTCCGCCTTGACGGCGGCATAGTCCCAGGAAGTGTCCACGAAGTCGTTGGTGTAGTAGGTGGCCGCGTCCAGCATCTTGGAAATGCTGCCGCCGTTATAGAGGTTCGTGATGGTCTGCTTCACGGTATCCATGTCGAAAACGCCTATCTTGTGGGCGCTGACTCTGGCTTCCTGATCCGCCGTGGTGGCGCCGATCATGCCGCAGACGTTGCCCTTCACCGCGCCCACCGCGCCTTCCCAGGTGATTTCGATCTCGGGGAATTTATTCAGGGTGATGTCGGCAGCAGCCTCAGGATTGAGGTAGCAGAAGTAGGAGGCCTTTGTGAGCGCCCTCACGAAGCCCTTCACCAACTCGGGATGCGCCTTGGCAAAGTCGTTATTCACCCAGAGGGAGTTCGCGATCTGCGGCAGCACGTCGTTGCCGTTGAGGTAGCCCCAGTCGTCGTAGCCCATGCCGACGCACATATAGTATTCCGAAATCCAGGTACCCATGGCGTCTGCATTGCCGCTGTTGAGCGCTTCATACTCAGCGGGGCCGTAGACCACGTAATTGACGCTCTTGGGGTCTACCTTCGCGGCCTCCAGAATGGGGTTAAAGAGGGAGGGCCAGGATTCCGCCAGGGCGGCGATGTTTTTGCCCGAAAGATCGGACCAGTCGCTTACGCTGCCGCCTTTTTTATAGGCCAAGCCGAAAATGTTGTTCACGACAATGTTGCACACGGCGGTGTAGTTGCCCGCGCCCGCATCCGCCGACGAGAGGCCCACGGCGGGAGAGAAGCCCCCGAAGTCGGCGCTGCCAGAGGCTAGGTATTTCGCGTCGCTGCCGTCGGTGCACTCGACAACGTCGAGCTTGATGCCCTCGTCGGCCAAATAACCCATGGCGTCGGCCACGTAGAGCCAGCAGAAGTCCAGGGAGGCCAGCGCCGCGGGGGACACCCACTTCACCTCGGTTAGGGCGGCGCCGGAGGCGCTGGGGCTGGCGGAGCTGGCGGAACCGCCGGCGCTGCCCGTGCAGCCGGCGAGCAGCCCCGTCATGAGGCAGGCCGCAAGGAGCATGCACATAAATCTTTTCATCTTTTTCATATTGTCTCCTCCTTCTAATGCTTGTCGGTAAACTTACGTCTATTTGATGCGGACGCACCCTTGCGCTCCGGTATCAACGGTTACATACCCTTGGTGAGCTTCTTTTCCAAGAGGGAAATGACGAAGTACATCATGAGGCCCAGCGCCGCCACATAGAGGATGCAGCTAAACGCCTCGGGGGTCTTCGAATAGCTCACCAGGTAGCTGATGCGGTTGCCCAGGCCCCCAGCGCCTCCGCTCATCTCGGCGGAAACACCCGAAATCATGGCCAGTACGCTCGCGAGCTTCACGCCGGTGAAGATATGAGGCATAGCGTCGCGCAGCATGCAGTAGCGGAAGAGCTGGTAGCGGTTGGCCTTGAGGGAGCGCATAAGTTCCAGCCGGGTGGGGTCCACATTTGCGAAACCCACGCAGGCATTCATATTGACGAGGGCAAAGCACTGCACGACGATGGTAACGATTTTGGGCAGGCCCCCGGTACCCAGCAGAACCAGAAGCAGCGGCACCAGGGTCACCATGGGCACGCAGCACAAAACCACCATGATGGGCGTGACCGCCGCGGCCAACAGGCCAAAATTGGTGAGCAGTACGGCAAGGGCTAACCCGATCACAACAGAGAGTATAAAGCCTACGATAATATTACTGTATGTACTGAGCAGGTAGGGCAGCGTCTCGGAAAAGCCGCTCAGGAGAGCCGCGAAAATGTCCGAGGGCTTCGCCAGCATCCAGATGGGGATGTCTTTCACGACGCAGTTTATTTGCCAGTACGCGAGCAGTCCCGCGATGAAAATCACCGCCGGCAAAACCAGGCTCAGGGTGTTTACCGCGGAAATCCGTATCGGACGGTCCGTTTGTCCGTTCATGTTTCAAGCCTCCTTCTAAACGATCTGGTCCAGCTCGATTTTGCCGATGAGGTTTTCAATTTTGCTGCAATAAGCGGAAAATTCGGGCCTCTTCACCAGCTCCGCCGTCCTCGGCTGATCAAAGGAAATTGTAACGTCGGCCGTCACGCGGCCGGGATTGGACGACATAACGTAAATCCGCTGGCTGAGCAGCACGGCCTCCTCCACATTGTGGGTGATGAAGAGTATGGTCATACCGGTTTTTTCCCAGATGTTCAAAAGCTCCAGATTGAGCTGCAGGCGCGTGTCGTCGTCCAGAGCGCCGAAAGGTTCGTCCATCATGAGCATCTCGGGGCGGTGGACCATTCCCCGGATGACGCCGATCCGCTGGGTCATGCCGCCGGAGATTTCCCGCGGGAAGGAGTCCGCGTAATCCGAAAGGCGGATCATGCCCAAAAGCTCCTCCGCATAATCCCGGTAGCCGCTGCTTTCAAGCCCCAGAATCCGCAGGGGCAGCGTCACGTTCTGGCGCACCGTCAGCCAGGGGTAGAGGTTGGGAATCTGAAAGATGAAGCCCAGCTTCCGGATCATGTCCTTGGAGACCGGCTTTGCGTTGTCGTAGGTATAGCCGTCCACCGTGATGGCGCCCGAGGAGGGCTTTATGATGTCGTCGATCATGCGGATGATGGTGGACTTTCCGCAGCCGCTCGGCCCGACGATGGAGACAAGCTCGCCCTTTTTGAACTCCATATTGATGTCCTCAAGGGCGGTGATTCTCTGCCGCCGGGCGGTGAATTCCTTGTTCACATGTTCCAGCCTGATTTTCGTTTCCATGGGATGCTCCTTTCAGGGACGTTATTTCCAGGTGGTGACCAGCCGCTCCACCCTGGACACCGCCAGGAAGAGCGCGACGCCCACCACGGAGGCAACCAGAATGGTCGCAAAGGCGGAGGCGGTGGCGGCGAAGGCGGCGTAGATGGTGATGCGGTATCCCAGTCCCCCCTGCCCTACCGACATATCGGCCACCATGGAGGCGATGGTTCCCAGGATGCAGCCCAGCTTCAGTCCGGTAAAGACCTGGGGCATGGCGTTGGGCACCGCAACCTTGAAGAAGATGCGCCACCTGCCGCAGCCCATGGCCTTCAAAACATCCACATTGCGCCCGGGCGGATTGGCGAACCCCGTAAGGCTGTTGAGCGCGATGACCGGCGCCATCTGAAGCACAATCACGACGATCTTAAGGAAGGAGTTGGCCCCCCAGAAGAGCTTGAAAACCGGCACCAGGGTAGTCATGGGGGTCACCATCAAAATGATGAGCACCGGGGTCACGGCTCTCGTAATAATTCTGGACTGGGAACAGACCGCCGCGATCACAAAGCCCAGAGGTACTGCTATGAGATAGCCCTTGGCTATATTTTTAACCGAGATGGTGAGATCCTTGAGGATCACCGTGGAGAAATTCTCCACCAGAGACTCGAAAATATCGCTGGGGGCGGGCAGCAGCTTTTCGGGAATCCCGGCCGCCTTTGTGATTACCTCCCACGCGATGAGTACAAGCACGACGGTGACGACGGGCGCCGCCACGGTGAGAAGCTTTGAATTTTTTTTATTCATCCCGGCTCCTCCCTTCCCCGGGCGCCTGACTGCGCACCAAATCTGTGAGATGGCTCCTCAGGGCCTGAAACTTCGGGTTCGCGAGCAGGTCTCCCGTGCGCTCCTCATAGGTGAGGGGTATCGAGAGCTGGTGAGCGATGACCGCCGGGGGGGGAGACAGGACGATCACACGCGTGGCGAGGGTGAGAGCCTCGCCCACGCTGTTGGTCACCATGACGGCGGTGTTCCCCCGCTCCTTCCAGATGCGCAGCAACTCCTGATTGAGGGTTTTTCTGGTGATGGCGTCCAGAGCGCCGAAGGGCTGGTCCAGCAGGAGCAGCTGGGGATCGTGCACTAGGGCGCGGGCGATGGCGCAGCGCTGGCGCATCCCGCCGGAAAGCTCCCTGGGGTAGCAGTCCTTATAATCCTGCAGGCCGACGAGGGACAGCATTTCCATCACCTTTTCGTCGGTATCCTCGCTGAGCTTCATTTTAAGCGCTTCCTGCTGGAGGCGGACATTTTTAAAGGCGGTGCGCCATTCCAGCAGATTGTCGCTCTGGAAGATAACCCCGATGTTGGAGAGCAGCTTTTTGGGTATGCCGTAGGAGGCGTTGCGGTTATAAAAATAGAACTCGCCCCCGCCGCACGTCTCCACCCCGCTCATGATGCGCATCAGCGTGGACTTTCCGCAGCCGGTGCTCCCCATGACGCAGACGAACTCATGCTCCCGGATATGTAGGCTGATGTCCCCAAGGACCTCCAGCCTCCCGCCCCGGACGGGGTATGATTTTGTTACCTTATTCATGAGAAAACTGAAACTGGGCACGCTTTCTGCCTCCCCAACCAAGAATGGAAAAAGGGGCATCACAATCCGAATCATGTGATACCCCTTTGTATTTCGTTCGTGTATTTTACGGGCGGCTATGCCTCGTGAACGATCTTTCCGCCCAGAACGGTCATGAACACCTTGGTCGCCCTGATTTCCTCCGGCGACGCCTCCAGAATGGGCGTGTCGATGACGGCGTAGTCCGCCAGGTTGCCAACCTCGATGGAGCCCATCTTGTCGTCGTCATGAGAGAAATAGGCGGAGTTCTTCGTCCACATGATGAGGGTCTGGCGGGCGGTGAGGGCCTCCTGGGGCAGGTGCACAAATCCGCAGGCGGTATTCCGGGTGATGGCCCCGTACATTCCTTCAAACGGGTTGCAGGACACCACCGGGCAGTCGGTGCTGCCGCCCACGATGATTCCCGCGTCGAAGGCGGTTTTGAACATCATGTAGCGGGAGGAGAGGCGCTCGCCGATGAGTCCCTGCTCGCCCATCTGTAAATTAATGGTTGGCTGGACGGTGATGGGCACGTTGAGGGCCTTCAGCCTGCCCACCTGGTCGGGCTGGGTGATCGCCATGTGGATGATGTAATGTCTGGCGTCGCGGTTGCCGGCGGCCTCGTAGGCCGCCTCGAAGGTGTCCATGGCCACGTCCGCCGACCGGTCGCCGCAGCAGTGCAGGCCGATCTGCCAGTTGTATGTTCCCGCGAGCCTGCCCATTTCGGTCATCTGTTCGGGCGTATACAGGGTGTCGCCCCTGGTATCGGGGATGTGGTCGTAATTTTCCCGCATGGCGGCGGTTCCGGTGGCGGGGATGCCGTCCAGGGTCACCTTGATGCCGTTGAGTTTCACCATGTCGTCCCCGAAGCCGGTCACGGCGATCATCTGTCTGATGCGTTCCAGCTGATAGGGCATGTCGCCCCAGGCCTTCTCCAGATAGAACATCATGTTCTCCCGGTAGGTGAGCCTTCCCTGTTTGCTGGCCTGCAGGTAGGCGCGCATCTGCTCCAGGGTCATGTTGGCGTCGATGCAGGAGGTAAGGCCGAAGCCGTTCATCACCTTACCCATGCTCTCGATGGCCTCGATAAGCTGCTCCTCGGTGAGGGGCGGAACCGCGTTTTCGATGAGGTTCATGGCCGCGTTTTCAAAGAGCAGCCCGTTGGGCTCACCATTCTCAAAATGCCCGATCCTGCCGCCCTCGGGGTCGGGGGTGTCCCGGGTAATCTTCGCCAGCTCCAATGCCATGGAGTTCGCCACGTAGACGTGGTGGCACAGGCGGATGGCGTAAACGGGATGGTGAGCCGTCACCGCGTCCAGATCCCGGCGGGTGGGCATCTCCTTTTTATCCCAGACCATCTCGTTCCAGCCCGCGCCCTTGATCCACTGGCCTTTGGGCGTGGCGTCGGCGCGCTGCCGGAGCCGCTCCTGAAACTGTCCGAGGGTGGAAATTCCCTCGTAGCTCACGCCCAGCATCTCAACCCCGCTGTACATGGCGTGCATGTGGCTGTCGATGAGACCGGGAATGACGACCTTTCCCGTGGCGTCCACCACTCTGGTCTCGGGCCCCGTAAAGGAAACGCCGCTTCCCTCGCCCACACCGATGGTTTTTCCGTCCTTAGCCGCCACAAAGCCCTTCTCATAGACGGTAAAATCAAAGTTCCCCGCCTGCACGTCCGCCACCGTGAGATCCACGGTGTAGATTTTCGCGTTTTTAATGACCAGGTCCGCGTAAGGTGTCCAGGTTTTTTTCATTTTGCCCGCCCCCTTTCAATTATATTGTTCAGCGCAGCGCCGGTACGTCCCACAGATTGAGCCTCACGCCGATGCCCTTTTCCAGCGCGCTGCGGTAAACCACGGTACCCCAGGCCACGTCCTCCACCGGCATTCCGCCCACCGAATAGATGATGATCTCGTCCTTCTCCCGGTGCACGGGAAGCTTTCCCACGAGGATGTCCCCCAAATCGTCGATTCTCTCCCGGGTCATAGCGCCCTCGGAAATGAGGTCCATACAGTGCACGCCGGGAATGGGGATGGTATTGTAGGCCGGATAGCCCATCTCCTCGAACCACGCCTCGTAGAGCATGATGTTATCGGTGATGTTTCTGGCACGGTGAATGATGAAATCGTCGTCGAACCGGGCGGCCGCCGGACAGCTGAACATGGCGCCGGGCTTGATCCACTCCTCCTTCACATAGGGATAATCGGAGGGGTCGCCCGTGGGGCTGGAGGTGGCGATACTCACAATGTCGCTCTCCCGCACAGCCTCCTCCTCGGTGGCGACGATGGAGATGTGCTCGATGGTCGGGTATTTTTCCCGAAGAAACCGCTCGAAGCTGACGGCGGACTTGGAAGCCATGCTGCTGCCCTTGATTTTAACCGTTTTGATGCCGGGCCGGACGGCCATGACGGCGTCGAACGCGGTTTTGCTCATGACCCCGGGGCCGATGACGCCCACGGTTTCCGCATCCTGGCGGGCAAAGTACTTAAAGCCCACGCCGGGCACCGCCCCGGTGCGGTAGGCGCTCAAGATGTTCGCGGACATGAAGGCCAGGGGGGCGCCTGTGTCCTTATCGCTTAAAATCAGCATCAGGATGGAGCGGGGCAGCCCCTTCTCCTTATTGGCTACGTTGGAGCCGTACCACTTCATGCCCGCCATGTCGAACTTACCGCCCAAGTAGGCGGGCATGGCCATGAAGCGCCGGTCCGGTCCGTCTGCGGGCATATTGGGAAAGAGGGGCTTTTCTGGAAAGGACATCATCACCCCGTGGGAATTTCCGTTGGCGCCGCCCATGCGGTAGTCGCCCAGCTTCATGAGCCGGAACATTTCCTCGATTGCCTCGATGCAGCCCTTCATATCCATCACGCCGGCCCTCATCATGTCCTGCTCGCTCAGGTAGAGAAAATCAATTTTCGTGCCGCTCATTTCCGATCCTTCCCTCTAAAAAAATAAAGACGCTGTAAATAAATACAACGTCTTTGTCGGGTGTTTGTTTAATTGTCTCTATTCTATCGGGTCGGCATTTCTTTGTCTAGCTGTAATTGGCAAGAAGTTGACTGTCCATTATGTGCCAATTCATGTGCAATATCACGGTTGCAAACCAATTATTCAATTTCTGGACGCAATATTGACATTTTTTGTCCGCCGGTGTAGGATTAAACCCAGCGACGCGCAAAACCCGGTCAGACCGGGGCGAGGAGGAGAAACGTCATGGGAGAAAAGCTGAAGTGGATTATGGACGCCCTCAATCTGTCCGGGAAGGACCTGGCGGATTATCTGGGCGTGGACTATTCCACCATGAGCAAATGGAGGAACGGGGTCAGAACGCTCAAGTACCGGTCCCGCTATTTAAACGAAATGGCTGCCTATTTCCTCTCCTGTCCCGGGGAACAGGAGGGGCACATCCTGCGGGACTTGCTGGAAAAGCAGTATCCCGGTCTGAACGCGTCCGATGGCTCACAGCTGCGAAATGCCCTCTGTCTCTGGCTTACCGTGCCCCAGACGCCGCCCAGCGGCGCACTTGTGGACAAGCGTGACCTTTCCGGCATCTTCTCCGTGCAGGTGGACGCCTCGCTGGGGATGCGCAACATGTTCCAGGAGCAGAAGCGGTTCTTCCGCCTTCTGCGGGACATGGAACCGGGGCAGACCGTCACCGTGACCGATTTCGGCGCCGTGGACTGGTCCAGCGTAGACCTGAGCCTGGTGGAGGAAACGGTGGCGGCGGTGGTGGAGGCCCTGCGCTGCGGCCACCGGATGCGCATTATCGACCAGATCACCGGCCTCTACCGGCCCTGGTTCTACATGTTTCGCTTTCTGCCCCTCTACCTGTCAGAAAACGTCACGGCCTACTTTTACCGGGATCCCCAGCCCTCCCCCTTGCGCCACAACATGTTTCTGGCGGAGGGCAAAATGGCCCTCACCGTGGTAAGCACCCCCGCCAAGCCCGAGCTGGTGGTCAACTCCTTTTACAGGGAGAGCGAAAACGTGCGGCTCTACGACGCGCTGGCCGATACCATTCTCGCGGGCAGCCAGCTCATGATCCACACGATGCCCGTGGGGCAGATCCATTCCCTGCTGGATATCATCGACTCCCACATGAAAAGCTCCAGACTTCTCTATATGATGAACCGCATCCCTACCTTCCGGAACATGACCGCCGAGCTGCTTGGGGAAATCCTCGCCGATAACGGCGTGACGGGGGAGCTGCTGGAGCTGTGCCTTGAGGCCAACCGGAAGAGCACCTCTACCCGGGGCCGCTGCCAGAGCCGCCAGATCTACGACCTGGATGCGGTGGAAGCAGCGGCGGAGCAGGAGAGTCTCGTGGAGCACGACCTTTCCGCCATTACGGGCCGGAACATTAGAATCTATAGGCGGCAGTTCCTGCGCCAGCTGGAGCACCTGAGGGAAAACATCCGCGCAGAGAACTATTCCCTCGTGCTCTTTCCCTTCTCCCAGCTCAAGATGGACCCGCCGCCTCCCTTCAACATCATCGTCCAGGACGACAGCCTTTCCGCCGCCTGGGACGCGGAAAAATACTCCCGGCGCATGTACAGCGAAGATCTCTCCATCGTGAACGGGTTTTATCAGTATGCCGATTCGGTCTGGGAGCACATTCCGCCCGTGAGTAAAACCGAGGAGTGGTGCAGGCGGCAAATTGACAGAATATTGGCGGATATCGTTTTGTGACTTGACAAATTATCAGGATATTGGCAGTTTATTGGCATTTAAGATTATGGATTTCGCATATTGCGGTTCAGAGAAGAATGCTTTATCCTATAAACAGGCAACGGAGTTGAAGCGGGAGCATCCCGTTTAAACTCCGTTTTTTTATTTTGCAAGGGACAGGAGGGAACAACCGTTGCGTATCGCAGAACATCCGATTCTGGGGTCTTTCGAAAAGGGAAGCCCCGTGACGTTCACGCTGGACGGCAAACCCATGACCGGGCGGGAGGGCGAGCCTATCGCGGCAGCGCTTCGGGCCGCCGGGGTCATGGTGCACCGGCACACACGCAAAAACGGTGAGGCCAGGGGCGTTTTCTGCGCCATCGGCCGCTGTACCGACTGCGTCATGGTGGTGGACGGCGTGCCCAATATCCGCACCTGCGTCACCCCGCTCAGGGCGGGGATGAACGTACAGACCCAGTACGGCGTCGCCGCCAAGGAGGACTCGCCATGAAACGTCATGAACTCATCGTCATTGGGGCCGGGCCCGCGGGCCTCTCCGCCGCCATCGAGGCCGCTAGGTTGGGCATGGAAACCGTGGTGTTCGATGAAAACGCGCGCCCGGGCGGGCAGCTTTTCAAGCAGATCCACAAGTTTTTCGGCTCCCGGGAGCACAAGGCGAAAATCCGCGGCTTCCGGATCGGCGAGATGCTGCTTCAGGAAGCCGAGGCTGCCGGCGTGAGTGTCCGCCTGGGCGCGACAGTCATGGGTATTTACCCGGAAAAGCAGGTCTCCGTGCGGTTTTCCGACCACATCGAGCAGCTGGGCGGAGACCAGATCGTGGTCTCCACGGGCGCGGCCGAAAACATGATTATGTTCAACGGGTGGACCAAGCCCGGGGTAATCGGCGCGGGGGCCGCCCAGACCATGATGAATCTTCACGGCGTGCAGCCCGGACGGCGGATTTTGATGGTCGGCTCTGGCAACGTGGGTCTGGTGGTGGGGTATCAGCTCCTCCAGGCCGGCTGCGAGTTGGCCGCGGTCATTGACGCGGCGTCCCGGGTGGGCGGCTACGGGGTGCACGCCGCCAAGTTGGCCCGTCAGGGCGTGCCCTTTCTCCTATCCCATACTGTTCTCAAGGCGGAAGGGGACGAGAGCGTCACTGGCGTGGTGATCGCCCGGGTGGATGCCTCCTTCCGCCCCATTCCGGGCACCGAACAATTCATGGAGGCGGATGCCATCTGTCTTGCCGTGGGGCTATCCCCAATGAGCCAGGTGCTGCGCATGTCCGGCTGCGAAATTCTCGACACCCCGGGCGGTCTGGTGCCGAAAACCGACGAGTACGGCCGCACAACCATCTCCGGCCTTTACGCCGCCGGAGACGTGGCGGGCATCGAGGAGGCCTCCTCGGCCATGATCGGCGGGCGCATCGCGGGCCTCGCCGCGGCGCACCGGGCGCGCTACCTCTCCGACGAAGAATTTCTCTCCCGCGCCGAGGAATGCCGCGCCTCTCTGGCGCAGCTGCGGCAGGGTATGTTCTCCAAAGAAAACCGCGCCCGCGCCGACTTCACGGCTACCGACGAGGGATTCCCGCTTTCCGACAGCCTTTTAAAGCATGGATATCTGGCGGAAGGGGAGCTTGCAGCCTTCCCGTCCGCTCACGCCGACGCCGCCGGGTGGCACCCGGTGATCGAGTGCACCCAGAACATCCCTTGCAACCCCTGCGAGGAATCCTGCAAGTCCGGCTGCATCAGGGTGGGCCGGAAGATTACAAGCATTCCCGTTGTGGACGGGAGCAAAAAATGCACCGGGTGCGGCATGTGCGTGGCCGGGTGCTCGGGGCAGGCGATTTTTCTCGTGAACGAGGGTTACGACGAGACTCGCGCGGCGATCACCATGCCTTATGAATTTCTGCCCTATCCCCAGGCGGGGCAGGAGGGCACGGCGCTGGACCGCGCGGGCGAGCCTGTCTGCCCCGCCCAAGTGGTTTCCCTGCGCCTGAGCCCCCCCGCCGATCATACCGCCCTGCTCACCATCGCGGTCCCCAAAGAATTTGTCGGAAGTGCCCGCGCCTTCCGGCAAAAGGAGGCGGCAGTCCGTGGATAAGCTTACCGACAGATCCTCTGACATCGGCGTCTTCCTCCCCATGCCCGATGACGACATGATCGTCTGCCGCTGCGAGGAGGTCACCAAGGGCGAAATCCGCAGGGCAGTGCACGAAGGGTTCCGCTCCCTCACCGAAATCAAGCGCTACCTGCGAAACGGAATGGGCCTGTGCCAGGGCCAGACCTGTTCCCAGCTGGTGCGGGGCATCGTGGCGCGGGAACTGGGCGTGAATCCCGCCGACCTGCCCATGCCCACCAGCCGGGCGCCCGCGAGGCCCGTGGAGATGGCCGTTTACGGAAAGGAGGAGGAGCCATGACAAGAACCGACAGCGCCCAGGTGGTGATCGTGGGCAGCGGAGTTGTGGGCAGCGCGGCGGCTTTTTATCTCAGAAAGCGCGGCGCTTCCGTCATCGTGCTGGAGGCCTCCGAGGTAATCGGCAACGGCGGCTCTTCCCGGAACGGAGGCGGTGTGCGGCAGTCCGCCCGGGACTCCCGGGAACTTCCCCTCGCCATGTACGGCGTGGAGCATCTCTGGCCCACCCTCTCCCAGGAGCTGGATATGGACGTGGAGTATTACAAAAAGGGCAATCTCCGGCTCGGCAAAACCGAGGAGCACCTTAAAATCTTAAGGGGGCTGACCGAAAAAGGCGCTTCTCAGGGCCTTGCCATCCAAATGCTCAGCGGAGACGAGGTCCGCGGGATTAACCCCTATCTCTCCGAGGAGGTAATCGGCGCCAGCTGGTGCCCCACCGACGGGCGGGCGAATCCCCTGCGCACCACCCTGGCCTTTTACCGGGCGGCGAGGAGGCTCGGCGCCCGGTACTACACCTGCCAGAAGGCGGTGGAGCTGCTCCGGGAAAAGGGAAAGCTCAGCGCGGTCGTCACCGAGTGCGGGGATGTTTTCCGCGGGGAGACCATTTTAGTGGCCGCGGGGTATTACAGCCGGGAGCTCATCCACACGGCGGGTCTGGACGTGCCCATGCAGAAGGTTCTGCTGGAAACCCTGGTGACCGAGGCCGAACCGCCCATGTTCGAGCAGATGCTGGGCACCGCCATGGCGGATTTCTACGGGCACCAGACTCCCCACGGCTCCTTTGTGTTCGGTGGGCACACAGGTCTGGAGCTTTACATGGGCGAATACGCCGACCACGATTCCAATTACATCCTGCCCATGACCGCCCCCAACGCCGCCCGGGCTATTTTGAGCTACTTCCCCAGGCTTAAAAACACAAAGATCGTGCGCGCCTGGTCCGGCTCCATGGACGAGAGCGCGGACAAGGTGCCGGTTATCAGCCGGGTGGAGGAGGTGCCCGGTCTGGTTCTGGCGTGCGGTTTCACGGGACACGGCTTCGGCATCAGCCCTGTCGTAGGCCTGCTGCTCTCCGAGCTGATTCTGGACGGCAGCGCCTCCACCCTGTCCCTGGACGCCTTCCGCTTCGACAGATTCGTGCCTCATTCGTAAAAGCGCAAACCGACATCAACAAAATCGGGCCTCCGCTTCAAACGAAACGGAGACCCGGTTTTTTTTATTCAAATTCAAACAATCCCATAGCATGGTAATCTTTTTTTGTAATGGTGTGCTTAACTGTAATCTGTTCGTCTTTTTGGAACTTGCTCAGGGCTACTTTTAAATCATCTTCATAGATTCCGGATAACCTTCCCTGGTAGTAGCCCAGCCATTTCAGCCTCTTCTGCACTTCCAGTACGTCCGCGCCCCGGTCCCCCGGGTTTAGGGCCCGAAACCCCGTTCCGAACGGCCCGTATGGTCCGCCGTTAATCAGAACGGGCGTGCCGACAGGGACGATTTTATACAGTTCCTTCACATCCCAGTTCAGCATCCGTATGCAGCCGTGGCTTGCGGCTCTGCCGATGCTGTATTCCTGCACGGTGCCGTGAATCCCGTAATTGCCCCATGTCACATTGAGCCCCATCCAGTATCCGCCGAAACCCTCGCCCCAGTCTCCTTTCTGAACAATTTTCCATTGGCCGATTGGGGATGGCCACCCGGCCTTCCCAGACGCGATAGGATAATTTTTTATACAGATGTGGTCCTTGAACAGATACAGTCTCTTTTCCGTGATATAAATGAGGATTGCGTATTCGGAAGCACTTTGATCCTTCATACCAAGCATCCGCGGCGCGGCGGCAGCCGCTGAACCTGTAAACCCAACGGACAACGCGGCAGCCAGCAAAAATGCCGAAATTACTTTGGAGGTTGTCCCAAATAACACTTTTTTTATTTTTTTCAGGCCGACACCCCCATATCATGATTATTTTTTCAATGTTATGATGAATCATGTGGGGTATTTTTTGGACATTAAAGAAAAGACGCGCTGCAAAATTTTCATTTTGCAGCGCGTCCTTCAGCCTGTCAAATCAGTTTATTGTAAACTGCCGATATAACTCTGTACGCCGGCGATGCCGGGAAAGCTGTTTGCGGCGCCGCCGGTGATAACGACCAAGGTCGGTGCCTGGCAAATACCGTATTTCTCGACCAAATCCTGATGGTCTCCCGCGTCCATCGTCCGGTATGCTACGTTGACCTCCGAGAGAGCCCTTTTTGCTGCCGCGCAGTTCGCGCAGGTGGAGGTGGTAAAGAGCAGTATTTCGTTCTTCGGGGCGCCGTTGCGGCCGGAGCCTTCCACGTCGTATACCTTCCGGTCCTTGAATTCCTGTGTCTTGCCCTCGTTCCAGTTCTTCACGGGGCGGTAGTAGCCCGTGATGCGGCTGTAAACCTCGGCTTCCTCGCCGCACTGAGGGCAGGTAAAGTGCTCTCCGCTGATATAGCCATGGGTCCTGCAGACGGAATAGGTCGGCGAAATGGTGTAATAGGGCAGCTTGTAATTTTCGGCGATCTTGCGCACCAGCGCGGCCGCTGCCTTCCAATCGGGAAGCTTTTCCCCCAAAAACGCGTGGAACACGGTGCCCGAGGTATAGAGAACCTGCAGCTCGTCCTGCACCGCCAGGGCCTCGAAGAGATCGTCCGTGGCGCCCACCGGCAGGTGGGAGCTGTTGGTGTAGTAGGGGGCGGCGCCGGGCGCCGCGGCGGTGATGATGTCGGGATACTGCTTCACATCGTGCTTGGCTAGGCGGTAGGTGGTGGATTCCGCGGGCGTCGCCTCCAGATTAAAGAGCACGCCGTACTGCTCCTGGTACTTTACAAGCCGGTTTCTCATGTGGGTCAGCACATCGACCGCGAATTTGCGGGTATTCTCGTGGGTCAGGTCGGCTCTGAGCCACTTGGCGTTGAGGCCCACCTCGTTCATTCCGATGAGCCCGATGGTGGAAAAGTGGTTCTCAAAGGTACCAAGATATCTCTTGGTGTAGGGGTAAAGCCCCGCGTTCATGAGTTTGGTGATGACCGTGCGCTTGGTGTCCAATGACCGGGCGGCGATATCCATGAGCCGGTCGAGGCGCTGATAGAAATCCCCTTCGTCGGCAGCCAAATAGGCAATACGGGGCATATTGACGGTCACGACGCCGATGGAGCCCGTGCTCTCCCCACTCCCGAAGAAGCCGCCGCCCTTTTTGCGCAGCTCCCGCAGGTCCAGGCGCAGCCGGCAGCACATGCTGCGCACGTCGTTTGGCTGCATGTCGCTGTTTATGTAGTTTGAAAAATAAGGCGTACCGTATTTGGCGGTCATTTCAAAGAGCAGGCGGTTGTTTTCCGTGTCGCTCCAGTCGAAATCCCTGGTGATGGAATAGGTGGGGATGGGATACTGGAAGCCCCGTCCGTTGGCGTCCCCCTCGATCATGATATCGATGAACGCCTTGTTCACCATATCCATCTCTTTTTTGCAGTCCTTAAATTTAAAATCGGTCTCTTTCCCGCCCACGATGGCCGGCAGCTCAGCCAGGTCCTTGGGCACCGTCCAGTCCAGGGTGACGTTGGTGAAGGGCGCCTGAGTACCCCAGCGGCTGGGGGTATTCACGCCGTAAATAAACGACTGGATGCACTGCTTGACTTCTTTATAGCTCAAATTGTCGATTTTTACATAAGGCGCGAGGTAGGTGTCGAAGGAGGAAAAGGCCTGTGCTCCCGCCCACTCGTTCTGCATAATGCCCAGGAAGTTCACCATCTGATTGCACAATGTAGAAAGATGGCTGGAGGGGGAAGACGTGATTTTCCCCTCGATGCCGCCCAGGCCCTCTTGAATAAGCTGCCGCAGCGACCAGCCCGCACAGTAGCCGGTGAGCATGGAGAGGTCGTGGATGTGCACCTCGGCGTTGCGGTGCGCGTCGGCCACCTCCTGGTCATATACCTCGGAGAGCCAGTAGTTGGCGGTGATCGCCCCCGAATTGCTCAAAATGAGACCGCCCACCGAATAGGTCACGGTGGAGTTTTCCTTCACCCGCCAATCGTCCACATTGACGTAGCTGTTCACCAGTTCCTTGTAATCAAGAAATGTGGAGTTCATGTTCCGGACTTTTTCCCGCTGCTTACGGTACAGGATATACGCCTTGGCCACATCTCCGTAGCCTGCCTGGACCAGGACCTGTTCCACGCTGTCCTGGATCTTTTCAACGCTGATCAAATTGTTTTCAATTTTCTTCTGGTAGTCCGCCGTGACCTTAAGGGCCAGAAAGTCGATGATATCCTGATTGTACTGTTTATTCTGAGCGTCAAACGCCTTCCGGATGGCATTTGCGATCTTATTGATACTGAACTCGGTGATCTTCCCGTCTCTTTTTATTACCTGATACATTGCGCTTTCCACTCCCTATATTAAAAAACAGCTCATCCATACCCCAAGTAAAAACTTGCTTTCACGCAATCGCAGCGGTGAAAGCAAGTTTATTGTAGTCAATATTTCTTAAAATGTCAATGATTTATACCATATATTGTGGCATTATTTTATTTAAATACCATATGACGGTCACTCTCCCCGGATCTTCACAGAAGGCACATGGCTTCGAGCAATGGCCGCAAACGCCTCCAGTTCCTTCTTTTCCACCGGGTGAAGTCCAGGCCGGATCACATCTCCCGAGTCCGCAAAGCTCTGAAGATAATATTTTTTCGCACCGCTTAACCACCGGCCGATGGCTTCAAAATCTTCTTTCGTATGATACTCCTTTACCACCGTCGTGCGGAATTCATATTCGACCGGATTAGAAAGCAGGAAAGCGACGCTTTTGTTGATGTCGGGCAGGATCTCCTGGGTGGTGCCCGCCGTAACCGCGTATTTGGCGGGAGAATTCTTGATATCCATCGCCACATAATCAACAAGCCCATGTTCCACCAGCTCCTTGAGCCCGGAATAGACGCTCCCGTTCGTGTCCAGCTTCACAAGAAAACCGAGCGCTTTGATCCTGGCGATAAAACCACCTATTTCTTTCTGGATCAGCGGCTCGCCGCCCGAGACGCAGACGCCGTCCAGCAGGCCTTTTCGTTTCTCCAGAAACTGAAAAAATTCATCCTCCGTTATCCTCTGCATCCCGCTCGTTTCCAAAACCAGCGACGCGTTATGGCAGAACGGGCAGCGGAAATTGCAGCCGCCGGTGAACACCGTAGCTGCAATTCTGCCCGGATAATCGAGCAGCGTCAGTTTTTGTAGTCCCGCGATTTCCATGTTCATGCCTCAAATCTTTCCGTCACTGTCTGTTTCCCCGCATTGCCCTTTTTGTCTCTGCCTCAGCTTATTCCGGACAAAGCTTGAGATTCCCTTGGGATTCTGCACCTTGACGATGGTATAGGCAATCGGCATGGTAAACAGATCGGGATAATAGACCATAAATCTAGGTTTCCACTCGGTGGGCGCATATTTCTCCTTTGCATGGTGAAGAGCCTTGAAGCCATACATATTGTTCATGTTCTCATAGACAAAGCTGAAAAGCCGCTTGGTTATCCCTTTGCTCTCGTCCGCCCCCACCCCAGCCAGCGGCGATAGGCCCATGCTGCCCCAAAGTACACCTTCCTCCTTCATTTTCATAAAGGCAGTATAGATGATTTTTTCAAGCACGCCCTGCGGCGCGTCGGGGCGGCGGCGGGTGACCTCTGCGATATAACCCCGGGCGCAGTCATAGGGAAGGAACACAACAAATCCCAGTATCCTCCCCCCGCTCTGTCTGGCGATAAAATATCTTCTGTCCATGGGATTGTTTAGGCCTATCCCACCCAGCATAAAGGCCATTTCGGGATTTTTCTTTGAGGCAAGCCACAGCCTGGAAATCTGCTCGATCTCCTGCTCGATTTTGGTGTCCCGGCTGTCAAGAGGGCAATATTCCTCCACCTCTATGCCCTCTTTTGTGGCGTGGTTGATGGCGGCCCTCACCTTTGCGGCCCGTCCTCCCGCAAGGCTGTATTTGCCCAGCTCGAATAAAGCGTCTTCCCCGTATTTTACGCAGGCAAAACCGGCTTTCTTGTAAAGGTTTAAAAAGCGGTCGGTCACATTGAGCATGACAATATCCCAGGCGTTCTGCCTGCAGAATGTCATAAATTCCGAGAGCAGCAGAATCGCGTCGCCGTCGCCGCAGATGAGGTCGCCGCAGCAGACCGCTACATTTGAGACAACGGAAAACGCCACGACCCCTTCGCAGGAAACGCCGAAATAATATTTTTTATCGTTCTCCAGCGCAAGGTAAGAGGCTGGATTCTGGCCGAACGCAAGCACAAGCTTTCTGACGCGTTCATGGTCCAACCGCGATATGATGGGATTGTAGACCAAAGGCTTTAAAAGGAAAAGCACAGCGGATATGATGAAAAACCAGTTGAGTAAAATAGCCGACCGGGCAAACAGTTTGCCCGCCTCGGTGAGATACTCGCTGCTTTGAACATCCATGAAAACAAGAAGCTGAAGCGACTCGTAAAGCGCGTTTCCAAAGTCTTTGATGTGGCTGTAGTGATTTTTCAGAATAAAAAGGCCGACTGCCGTTCGAAAAATCACAAGCGCCAGCGACGCCAGCACGAGAACGACCGCCCACTTCACCGTTATTCTGTCTGAACGCCGGCAGAAATCTTTATAGCTGAGCGCCAGGACAGCAATGATAAACAGCTCAAAAAAGAGAAAAGGCGTAAACTGGCCCTGAAAACGGGTCAGCTTCAAAATAACCGAAATACTGAGCACAACGATTTCAATATACCAGGCATAACGCATTCTCTGGTACAGTTTATAGGAAAGCAGCAGGAGAAGAACGCCGACAATGGTCGTCAGCACCCCGCGAACCACAATATAATCGGACAGCAGGCGAATATAGAGTGCGCCAAGGGTATTGAACCAACCGAACGTATGGGGCAGGGATAGCGTTATATTGACCAGCCCGGATATCACAACCATAAAGATTGCAATATTCTGGACCTCTCTTTTAAGGATAGGATGTTTCTTCATTCTTCACCTTTCGCATAGGTTAGGCTTTGTTTTGCTGGAGAGTCACAAGGTAAATTATAAGTCTCCTTTGAATGAAGCACAACTTTTTCTTTGCAAATACGTCTATTATATTGTGAGGATTCATACAACAAGTGTTTTGAGGGGAGGCTCCGGTATGATATACTAAGGATATCCAAGTTCATTTGCTGGATTAATTTTTACTGATTACATGATACTATACCGAATAATCATACGAAAACACCGGCCCGCTGCACTGGAAACAGCGCGGAGAAAAATACAAAAATTGATATGAGAGGTGACCCATGAATACAATTACCCGATCCGTTTCAACTATTTTTAAAGGTGCGCTCAAGGCTTTCCGGACCTTCCCGGCATCCATCGGCTGTGCGGTTGCGTTTGCGGCGGTCACGGTAATCCGGATCCAGCTGGATTGGCCGCAGCAGGAGGCGTATAATCTCCTGCTCAACTCGCTGCACTGGGCCTTTGCCTTGGGAGCGATCTTCAGCCTGGCGGTAATCACGGCGGAGCAAAGCCGTTTGAACCGGGCAAATACTTTTCTGATCGCCAATCTGCTCGGCGTTGCCTCGGCGGCCGTTACCTTCCTGGCGCTCTACTATTTCGGCGGTACAAAGCCTGATTGGGCAGACTACACCATGGTATCTTCCCTGGCCGCCGCGCGCGTCGGCGCGGTGATGCTGGTAAGCCTGATTGTCTTTGTAATTCTGGCAGATGATCCGAAAGACTCGTCCGGCTTTACTTCATCCTTTTTTATGGCCCATAAGGCTTTCTTCATCGCGCTTCTTTACGGGGTCGTGATTTTCCTCGGCGCCTCCGGCGTTGCGCGGGCCGTTCAGTCTCTGCTCTATCGCGGGATGAGCGGCAAGGTATACGGGTATATCGGTACGCTGGCAGGTTTCCTTACCTTTACGATTTTTATCGGCTACTTCCCGGATTTCCGCAAAGGAGCGGACGATGCGCACCGGGAGATTGCGCAGAAGAAACCGCGTTTTATCGAGGTGTTGTTCGTATCGATCATGATCCCCATCGTACTGGCTCTCACCGTGGTTCTGCTGATCTGGGCGGGCAAAACCGTCCTCGGCGGCATGCAGGCCTCCTTTGTACTGCTTTCCGCCATCGCCGCTTCCTACACCATCGGCGGACTTTGGCTCCAGGCGATGGTTTCGGGCCACGATTCCAAGCTGGCAAAAATCTATCAGCGCGTCTATCCCATCGCCTCACTGATTATTTTGGTCTTTGAGGCCTGGGCTGTCATTCATCAGCTGCAGAATACCGGGCTTAAAACGACCGAGTATTTCTTTATCCTTATCTGGATCGTCGCCGCCGTGGGAGCCGTTTCACTCCTTGCTGTAAAAATAAAAGCCCATCGGATCATCGCTCTTTTCATTTGTTTTCTTGCCGTCGTCTCGATTTTGCCCGTTCTTGGATATCAGGCTCTTCCGGTTACCGCGCAGGTCACGCGGCTTCAGAACCTACTCGCTAGCCAGAATATGCTTAGGGACGGAGCCATTTCGCCGGCGGCATCCGAGCCCGAGAAATCGGTGCGGATCGCGATCACCGACGCGGTTAATTACCTTGCTTATACGCAGGATGCGAAGCTGCCGGGCTGGTTTGATCGGAAGCTCGGACAAAACAATGTGTTCAAGGCCAGATTTGGTTTTGAGCAAACCTGGTCATCCGGGGAAGGCAACGGATCCACGCCTGCGCAGTATATTGGCACCTACCTGTATCTGCCCGCCGGGGCGGTAAACATCAGCGGTTACCGCTGGGCGGTCAGTTTTCAGAACGAATATAAAAATGAGCAGGGGTCCGTCACGGTCGCAGGTGACAGGGGAACCTATCAGATTAATTGGACTGCGCCGGGCGGCGAGGTAATCCCGTCGCTAAAACTATCGCTGGATGACCGGGTGATTCTGGAGCAGAGTCTGAAGGAGTATATTGATGCGCTTTCCGAAAAATATCCTCCCGGACAAAACGGGTCCACCGCGGCGGCTTTAGAAGACATGAGTCTGCAAATCGAAACGCAGGAAGCGGCGGTTCTTCTGGTTTTCAGCAACGTGGAATTTAGTGTAGACGCTTCAAGCGGGACTTTCAATTACTGGGTCGTTCTAAAAGACCTTTATTTGCGGGAAAATCCGTAGAGCAGCTGGACGCTGCAAAGCCATGTAAGAGGTTACACCTCTTATATGGCTTCAGACTGTCAAAAAAGTCCCTCGTCCTTTTCGCCACCGGCGAAAAGCTTTTGCGGATTTTGCGTTGCGCTCCGTGACCGAAATCCGCAAAAGGTTGAATACCAGTGCCCAGCGGGAATTCACTTCCCGCTAGGCACTCTTTGTGCGGCTCCACAGAGCCGCTTCCATCTTGTCGTTTTATCGAAAAACATGGTTTTTCGACAGCCTCAAGCCATGTAAGAGGTTCCCGCCTCTTACATGGCTTTTCGTATCAGCAGTTATAAGCGATCTTCTCTTCCCACCATCCGAATGCGACCCGTCCGGCTGCAAGGGCTTCGGGGAATTCCGGGATGGACAGGAACACTAAAAAATTTCCGCCCGGAGGGAAAATCAGTTTTCCATTCTCAGATTCAACCAAAGTCACTTCCGGCTCCGCCCTCCGAACGAAAGCCTTGATTCCTCCCGTCGGATCCCCCTTCACGTCGGAGGCCTGCTGCAGCCTCACTTTCGGTATCGGAGCAGGCTTGAACGCCGTATTGGAGGACGTGACTAAGCCGGACTCCGAGGGTGTTCCGGGAGCATCCGCGTTAAACCAGAACTCCGCGCGGATCGGTGCCTGAGACACATCTGTCACGGTCCAGACATTGACAAACAAATTAACGCCCGAATAAGGCGGGTTATAAAGTCTTGCCCAGGCGCTTGTTCCGTTGCCAAACGTCAGATTGTCGGCGTATCCGATAAAATATTTCCCTTTAACCGACTCGTACAGCTCAATCGGAATATTTACGCTTTTCGTCAAGAACTTGCTGTCAAAGTCGCCGTTTACAAAATCTAACATTGAATCACCCGATTTCATATAATACTTCATTATATGAATAGTGTAACAGGAGTGATAATATGTGGAATAATCTCACGAGCAGCACAAAGCCCGCATTATTAAATCTTCAGTTTTATTTTAAGCCATCAGCTTTGCAAAACTGCTGATCGGCATTCCCTCCCGGACGCGGGATTGTTTCAGAAAAAGAAGATTTTCTTCGAGATACACTTGACCCGGCACGGCGATATTCAATCGATAGCCTGTTTCGGAATCATCCAAAATTATTCTATTGAATTTACCGGAAGGGCAATAAAGAGCTTCTATATTTTCGCTTTGTTCCCTGTTCGGCTGAGCGGTGAGCGCAGAGAAAACATCACGTCCAAGGGTCCGTCTTCCTGTGAAACTTCCTTTGTTCGCCAATTCATTGAATTGATCCCAAACGATGCTGCGCGGATTTATATATTCTGTGGCAATAAAAAACGTCGCTTTGAAACCGTATTGCCGCAACCAGGGCCAGGCCGCTTGATAGTAATCGGCAGACTGGGCATCGAAGGTAATCACCACGGAATTGTCCGCAACAGGCGTGCCGTTTACCAAAACTTCATAGAACTCATTCGTATCCAGCGTATGATACTTATTTTGATAGAGCCATTCCATTTCTTCCCGGAATTGTTCTTCGGAAACGCAGAGGGAATTCTCGGAATAATCGCTGACCGCGCGGTACAGCAAAACGGTGATCCCTTTCCTGGAAGTCTGTGATAAATCAAGTCCCTCCGGGTTTTGGGACCCGGAATGGGGGAAAACCAAATCGGATGCAGAAGAGCCGCCGACATAAATAAAATTCGAGTTCCCCTGCCTTGAAACCGTGGCGATCGTGAGAACGGTTATCAGCGTGATAAATAAAAAAATAGCCTTTCTCAAGTCATTACCTCCCATATAACTACTGCTTTTCTAAATATAATCAATCATACGGGAATTAATTAGATATTATACTAAAGCTTATCCTTTCCGGTCTGTTTTTACAGGTATAACAGCGCGGCGGCGTTGGATAATACAGATATAAACAAATAAAGGAGATACTAAAATGAGCAATAAAGATATCAGCAACAAATTAAAGAACCTGAAGATGGAATCCGCGGCCGAACTGGGCCTCACGCAATATGTCAAAGAAAACAACGATCATTACAAGGGCGATCTGCCCGCAAAGGTGAACGGCTCCCAGGGCGGTCCCATCGGCGGACGCATGGTGCAGAAGATGATCAAAGCCCAGGAAGGCAACTTGTCAAATTTCTAACCATGGGCTTATTAAAAAAGAAAAAAAATTCAGTTCGCGCCCATACCCCTTCTTCCCCAGTTAATAAAGACGCCTCAGCCCCAAACAAATTTGACGGAGTCACCGAGTCGGGCTACAGCGTGATCGACGCGGACGGCGGCGTTACGCTGAAAACCTCGGAAATTCTGGATTTTTCAGAGGGTACGGATTCAGATCCGTAAGGAACCGAGTATCGATGAAAACAGTCAGGCCCCCTTCAAGCGGGAAGCCTGACTGTTTTGCTTTTCATTCCGGTTACGGATGTTTTAACATCGCCGCCGCTTCAAATCGGGGGATCTGATCCTCGCCCACTCCTCTTACATACCATAGGCCTCCCTGATTTTGCGCAAACATCGTGAGCGTACATCCCGGCATGCATTCGGAAAGGTAACTGATATGCATGGAAGAAACGTAGGCGCCGCCCATCTTTTCCAGCCCGATCACGTCGCAGATCAGATCGGCATAACGGGAATTGTTCAGGTGCCCGTTCATATCGATCTGACTGTATTCAATCACTCTTTGATGGACCGGGACGAGCGTGTCGGGAAGAACGAGACGGCGGAGCTGCTTTGCCCTCCGGACATCGCCCAGGATGTCCGAAAGCTCGGAAACACGATTGGCAGGAAAAAGAGTCCGGCTCTCGGCGTCCACCAACATCCACAGGGCCAGCGCTTCCCCGATCCTGGCATTTTCCCGCATGATTTCATACTCACGGTAGATGCCCATTCCGTGCGCGTTGCGGCTTCTGGACCGGATGGCGATCACGTCGCCCAGGGCGATGGGCGCTTCCAGCGTGTAGCAGGTCCTTGCCAGCATCCAGATGGCATGATAGCGTTCCAACAGGTATTTGCGCGTCAGCCCGGCATCCGCCATAGCGAGCAGCCCGGTTTCCTGCAGGTAGGACAGCAGCGCCGCCGCCTGACATTGGGAAAAGCAATCTGAGTCTCTTCCCACGACGGAAAATGCGGTTTCATAATAGGAAGGATAGGCCGGACTGGACATATAGCTGATTCCTTTCCGCAGATAATCAGTTTTGTGACTCGGCTGGCGGCAGGACGGTCGCAATCCCGGTCACCAGCTTTCTTCCCTCCTGGTTGGCGCAGGAGATGGCTAAAACAGCCGTATTATATTCGGGGAGCAACTCGCGAACCCGAACGGTCGCCGTGATTTCGTCCCCGATGCGGGCGGGCAGCATAAAGCGAAGCTCCTGTCCCAGAATGATCGTGCCCGCGCCGGGAAGCTTCATCGCAATGACAGCCGAAAGGAAGGAGGCCAGCAGCATGCCATGTACGATCCGCCCTTTTTGCGGCGTGGCGGCGGCCCACGCCTCGTCCATATGAAGGGGATTAAAGTCGCCGGTAACCTCGGCGAATTTGTTTACATCCGACTCAGTCACTGTTCTTGTAATACTGGCGCAATCGCCAACCGCCAGTTCTGAAATCTTCACAAGGAGCCCTCCCAATCAGATCAGACTGCGCCTTCCGGAAATATTTCCGCACTGCGGCTCATGGTTCGGATCAGATCATATCCGTCCCAGCGCAGTGAAAATTCCATCGATCGGCCAAGCGGGACGACCCGATCGATTCCGCGCGGCGCGTGGGCTGTCATAAATGCTTCCATTTCTGTTTTCTCAACGCCCCAGGCAGTGATCGTCTGACATTTTTCGTTGGCAACGGGAAGCAGAGCTTCCAGAGAGTCGGCGCAGCATTCAATAAAAAATCCGCTTCCGGGGCAGAGCTCCAGATCATGAGGCGCTAGGGACGGAACTTCAACGCGAACAGTGCAGTTGTCTTCCCCGCGCAGCCGCGCGCCCCTGCCTTCGACCGCGAGCATAAGCGCGGCTTCCCGTTTCCTCACGGCCATAATGTCGGGCATTGTGTATCCGGCGCGGGCAATGGAGGAAACGCGCGTCCAGAAATCGAGCCTTGCCTCCTGGGTCCTGTCCCCCAGCCATAGAACCGCCCTCGGCGCGGTACAGGCCATCTGATCGCTCCAATACGCATCCTGAAAGAACCGCGCCGCAAGCGTTTCTTTATCAGGAGCGGAAAGCCATGCCTCGCTCCGAATGACGCACAGGGAATAGCGGTTGGCAAAGGTAAGCTCGACCGCTCGGGGGGAGAGGGGC
Organism: Bacillota bacterium; assembly: GCA_023459875.1. Lineage (GTDB taxonomy): Bacteria > Bacillota > Clostridia > Oscillospirales > Oscillospiraceae > JAEWRY01. Next base: position 14,315 of record JAEWRY010000035.1, on the reverse strand, counting down.
AGGCGGCGGAGGCGCGCGATGGTCTCGTCCCCGCCCCAGATGAGGCGAACGGCGCAGGCATCGGAAAGCGCCGCGAGTACCGGGCTGTCGTGTCCGCAGCGGAAGCAGACCACATACGGACGCAGCGCGGTATGAGACGAAGCGAGGAGCTCCGAGAGCACCCTGCAAAAAAGATCGGCCTGCGGAAAGCTGCCGGACGGCAGCTTAACGGCGTTGGAATTTCCCGCGAGAAGTCCCCCCGCCAGGGAATAGGCGAAATTAAGCGGCACATTCCCCGGCGGGATGTGCAGGGCCATCCCGCGGCCAATTAGAAATTCCTTTTCGTAGCTGCAAAACAACGCCGAAACAGAAGCGCGGCGGCACCAGAAGGCAAAGGCCGCCAGGTCGGGAAAAGTCCTGTATTCCGGCAGCGCCCGCAGCGCTTTTGAAAGATCATCGAAAAAAGCGAGCACCTCTTCGGAGAAAACAGGAAGCGCGCTCGCCGAGCAGCAAGCTTCCAGTTGGGCAGCGTCGCCGACGGCGAAGCTTACGTCATCCAAAGGCAGAACCGTAGACATCGCTGCACCCCCTTAATTCCGCATCCGGCAACCGGCCGGTCACGGAAAAATACCTGCCCTTTCGTCCGCATGGGCAATCATCCTCCCCCAGAAGAAGACCGCGATCCTCCGTTAAGAGGCTGTGACCGGGGTAGGACCGGGGCAGCACCGACAGGACCTGCAAAATGCCTTCTTCCCCGTTGCCGCACCGGGAATAATCTGAGGCGCGGCGCACAAACACTTGGGAAAAATTGCTGCAGTGAAGATGCCCCTCCTCACATTCCAGAAAAACGGATCCGGTCTGCTCGGCCATACCGTAATAATCATAAATCCGGGAGAGGTTACAGACCTCAAACAGGCCATCATGAAACCGCTGCCGCGAAACGGCCTCGGACGCCAGCTTTTTCCACCCGCCCCCATGGATCATGATACCGGAAGAGCAGTCGAACCGGAAGGGCAATTTGAGAAACTCCTCATAAAAATGCTTCCATACCATAAAAGTAAACCCGAACAGGAAGAACGGTGCTCCCGAACGCTCTTCCAGAAACTGCGCAATTGCTTCGGTATCAAGGCTCATATCCTGTCTGAGGGCGAATACCCGCCGGGAAGCGCAGACCGCAAATCCAAGAACCCCCGCACCTCGAGCCGTAGAGGCAAGGGGAGGTCGAAGCACATCGGGCGTGTCCACAATCAGCATGGGGAGACGTTTCGGCCCCAGCACGTCGCCCGCAATACTTGCCAGTGCCTGACGCTGGAGCGCCGCCGTTTCCGCGTCAATCACAACTTTTGATAGGTTCTGACCAGTAGTGCCGGAGGAGGTAAAGGTCTTCGTTACCTCCTCCGATGCGCTGCTGAGGGCGAGCCTTTTAAAAAGGCCCACTGGGAGGAAGGGCAAGGCGGATAATTGATCGCAGGCTCGGGGGTCATACCCGAGAGCGGACAACATGGAATCATAAGCAGGGCACGCTCTCCGGTGGTGTTCGGTCAGTTCCAGAAAAAGGGGCAGCAGGAGTTTCTCCTTTTCCCCGGCGGAAAGGGAAAAGGGAGGACATGAAAACAGTGTATCCAGTTCCGGCATGACACTTCCCTTCCTTTCGCCTCTCAGGAAATTTACTGCGATAAAGGGTTCAACGTTTCCGTCTTCAAGCGGGGGCAATCATACGTTTTGAAGGATATGCAAACCTGGTTTTTCTGCTTCCAGCTGGGGATAGAGGATTTTTCCCGCGCTGCTGCGCGGAATCTCCGAAAGATGCAGCACCGACACCGAGGAGAGCGGCAGGCGCAGTTTGCCGGACAGCTCCCGTTTCACGTCGTCCAGCCTCGATTCGTCCAGCGTCACGAATACCCTCAGCCTGTCGTCGGTTCCGCAGCAGGCACATTCGGCCGTGGGGAAGGCCTCCGTTACCATCTGCTCGCATTCGTCCAGATTCACACGGTTGCCCGCCATTTTTAAAAACCGCTTCAGGCGCCCCACAATATAGTAATACCCGTCTTCGTCTTTTCGGGCCAGATCGCCCGTATGTAAAACGCCGTGGCGCTCGTCACCCCTGGCCAGGTCTGCCGGTTCCTCCGCATAACCCAGGGTGACGTTGTCTCCCCGGTAAACCAGCTCGCCTGTCTTTCCGGCAATCTCAATTTCATTTTCATTCTCGTCGATCAGAGAAAAACTTCCGCCCGGGATGGGGACGCCGATGCTCCCGCATTTCTCAAGGCTTTTCTGCCATGGCAGATACGCCATTCGCGCGGTAGCCTCCGTCTGGCCATACATAGCGTAAAAGCGCAGCCTTTTTTGCTTCGCAAAGGCGGCGCACTTCTGATGCATGGACAAAGAAAGCTTCCCTCCCGCCTGCGTAAAATACCGCAGCGTGGGCAGCTCGCGCTCAAAGAATCCAACCCGGTTCAGTATATCATAAGTGGCGGGGACGCCCGCCAGACTGGTAGCCCCGTAGGCTTCAAAATAATCCCAGAATTCCTGCTCCATTACGCTACGATCGGTAAGCAGCAGCGTTCCTCCGGCAAACAAATGGCTGTGGAGGACAGACAAGCCATAAGTATAGTGCATGGGCAGGGTGGTAACAGGACGTTCCGAGTGATCCAGCTTTAAATATTTAGCAATGGAAACTGCGTTGGCGGTAATATTCTTCATGCTCTGCCGTACCAGTTTCGGGCTCCCGGTGGAGCCGGAGGTGGTAAGAAGGAGCGCCAGATCGGGGTGGATGGTATACCGCGGGTTGCCCGTAATCAGGAAAACATACCCCTCCCGCTTCGCGGCGGTATGATAACCGGATAATATGCTCTGTGCCATTTCGCAGGGAACCCACAAGCCGGACGGCTGATACCGCCGCATGAGCGCCTTGAGCATATCTGAATCCAGCCTGCGGTCCAGCAGCAGGGGGACGGCGCCGGCAAAGAGGCACGCCAAATAACCCATCAGGGAGCCGATGGTGTTGGAACACAGACAGAATACGAGGGTGCGCGGCTCCTGGACGGCGCTCAACGCATAAACGCCGTCCAGGAGCTGCCCATAGGTATAGCTTTTACCCCCGTCGGTAATCACCGCGGGGCGATGGGAACTTTGCTGCTTGATCTTACGAATCAGAGTAAGTTCCATTGCAGCTTCACTCAATCTTCACGCCGTAAGAGGCCAAAATCTCTTTCCCCTTGGCGTAGGTATTGAACCGCACCACGTCAATGGAGGAAATAGAAATATCAAAATATTCCTCCAAAGCGGTAACCATATCGAAATGGGACAGGGAATCCCATCCTTTGGTCCGCAGATATGCCAGATTGTCGTTCAGCTGCTCAGGCGTGATGCGCATACTGGATAGAAACGCCTTATTATATTTTTCCAAATTGGTCATGGGACTCACTCCTAACTGTGGTAGGTCAGATTAGAGGCTCGTGCGGAAACGTGCTTTGAACTCTTCCGCCAGGCTGGCGCGGAAATCCGGGTGCGCAATTGCGATAAGCGCACGGGCGCGGTCACGGAGCGTCTTGCCCCTCAGCTCTGCCACACCGTATTCTGTGACCACATAGCCTACGTCATGGCGGGAGGTGGTGACGGAAGCGCCTACGTCGATGAGGGGGGTAATCTTGGAGACGGTACCGCCCGCGGCGGTGGAAGGCATGGCCATGATCGATTTGCCGCCCTTACTTAGGTTCGCACCGCGGACGAAGTCTACCTGGCCGCCCACGCCGGAGATTTCACGTTTGCCGATGCTCGTGGAAACCACCTGTCCCTGCAGGTCCACCTGTACGCAGGAATTGATGGAGACAAGGTTGTCGTTCTGGCGGATAATGTAAGGGTCATTCACATAATCCACCGGCATCATGAAGACGCTGGGATTGTCGTTGACGAAATCATACAGCCGCCTTGTGCCCATAAGGAAGGTGACGACGCTTTTCCCGGGATGTAGCGTCTTGCGCTTGTTGGTCACGACGCCAGCCTCCACCAGCTCCACCACGCCGTCGGAAAACATCTCGGAGTGGATGCCCAGATCCTTCTTGTCCTTCAGGAAGAGAAGCACAGCGTCGGGGATGGCGCCGATGCCCAGTTGAAGGGTATCGCCATCCTTGATGAGCGATGCGCAGTTCTCACCGATGGCGCGCTCCACTTCGGTGATAACGGGAGGCTTGAGTTCGATGAGGGGAACGTCAGTCTCAACGATAATATCAAGCTCTGATACATGGACAAAACTGTCGCCCATGGTGCGAGGCATCTGCTTGTTGACCTGGGCGATGACGGTCTTGGCGCAGTTTAATGCGCATTTTGTGTAGTCGACCGAAACGCCGAGACTGCAGTAACCGTTGTGATCCGGGGGAGAAACCTGAACCAGCGCCACGTCCACGGGCAGTGTGTTGCGCAGCAGATTGGGAATATCACTGAAATAAACGGGGGTAAAATCACCGCGGCCCTCTTCGATAGCCTTGCGGGTGGAGCCGCCGAGGAACAGGCTGTTGTGGCGGAAATTTTCCGCGAGTTCAGGCTTGCAGTACCCGGCGGGGCCCATGGCGACCATATGCACGATTTCCACGTTTTTATACTGCTTCGCGTTTGCCACCATGGCATCGATGAGAACTTCGGGTTCGCCGCAGGCGTGCCCGGCTACGACCCGGTCGCCCGACTTAATATGCGTTACCGCTTCTTCCGCGGTGGTAAGACGCTGCTGATATAACGTTTTCCAATCCATAAACGGCTCCTTTTCCGTTGCGCCCGCGCCTGAGGAAGGGAGGTCACTCAAGGCGCGGGCGCAACATAGAATATTCAGTTATGCGCGGGAACGAAGGAAGGCCCGGGCCTGCTGGAGGAGTTCGTCGGATACGCCGGTCACCAGCGAAACCTGCTTAACCTGCGGCAGCGCCGCTGTCAGTTCGGAAGCTACCAGCTCCTCGGTGGTATCCAGCGCGGAGGGGCAGTTGCTGCACTGCCCGAGAAGCCGCACCCTGAGAATTCCGTCCGCAAAGGATTCCACCCGGATATTCCCGTTGTGGGCGGCCAGTGACGGCCGGACGCGTTCGTCCAACACCCGCTCGATTTTCTCCATGCAGCTCACGCCGCTCCCTCCTTTTTGCGTTTGGATTATTCCTTGATCTTCGCGATCGCCTTGGCCAGCTTTTTCTTGGCGCCCAGGTTGCCCTGACGGGCGATCATGATGCGCTGCGCCTGCGGGGAACCGGCGCCGTGCATGGACTCTGTGCGGTAGCCGACCGCGGCGGTGCCCAGGCAGAGGTTTTCGATGAGGCGCATGAGCTTCATGCGGTTCTCGGTGGTGACGCCGGGCGCCGCCTTCAGATATTTCTCCACATAGGGTCCAAGCTTCTCGCTGCGGAAGTCCTTCTCGGAGGGCGCGGTGACCATGATGCCGCCGGCGATATCTTCGGCAAGGCGCACGATCTCATAGGGGAAACGGGTGACGTTCTGCTTGCAGACGTTCGCGAGCAGCAGATCGATCATGTAGTTGCCGGACTCGGTGGGCTTGCCCTCGGCGGAGCAGGCGATGCCGCAGGCATACAGGGTCTCGTTCAGGTGGGTCATCTCAATGAGTTTATCCTTGACATGGCTGGCCTTGTTGGCACCGTTGTAATCGGCGACCAGAGCAGCGGCACCGATGAGCACATCGCCCACGCCTACCTTGCAGCCGCCGTAGCTCTGACGATGATAGCCCGCGAAGCGCTCCACCAACATGCCTGCGTACTCGGTTTCGCCGTTTAAGAAGATACGGTCGTTGGGTACGAACACGTTATCAAAGATGGTGAGGGCCTCCACGCCGCCGAACTCAGGATTGCCGACATCCATTTTTCCGCCTTCCAGCTTGCGGGTGTCGCAGGACTGACGGCCAATGATCATGAACAGATTGGGGGTATCCATCGGCACGGCAAAGGAAACCGCGTAATCCTTGTCGTCTGGACCCATGGCCATGGTGGGCATCACGATCACTTCATGGGAATTGATGATGCCGGTCTGGTGCGCCTTGGCGCCGCGGACTACGATACCGTCGGGACGGCGTTCCACCACATGCAGATACATATCGGGATCGGGCTGCTCATGAGGAGCCAGGGCACGGTCGCCCTTGGGGTCGGTCATGGCGCCGTCTACGGTGAGATCGTTCTCCTGCACATAGCGCAGGAACTTCATGAAGTTGTCATGATAGTGGGTCCCGCAGACTTTATCGATCTCGTAGGTAGTGGAGTACTGGGCGTTGAAGGCGTCCATGCCGACGCAGCGCTGGAAGCAGGAAGCGGTCTTCTGGCCGCACAGGCGCTGCATCTTGACCTTATTCATGAGGTCCTGGGTGGAGCGGTGGATGTGGCAGAACCGGTTGATGCGCTTGCCGGTGTCGGGATCGACGGCGGTCATAAGCTCCTGGTATTCGGGCATCTGGGCCAGATCGTAGGTCATACGCACGGAGTTGAGGGAGGGACGCAGGACGGGGTTGTCAACGGGGTTCTCTACTTTTTCACCGAAAAGGTAGATCTGCATATTGATCTTACGGATACTTTCGATGAATTGTTCGCCGGTCATGAGTGCCATAATGTATCATCCTTTCAAAATAGCTTTCTTTCTTTTTTAGCCGGGGACCATGGAGCTTTGCCGCCCCGGCCTTACCTTATTTGCTGACCTCTACGGCAGCTTTCTCTGCGTTTTTTTTCTGTGCCTTGTAGAAGTACAGGATAAAGTGCAGTACCAGGCCGGCGGCCAGGCCCCAGGCGGCGCCGCGGGTCGCGAGGACCGCACCCATCACGCCGCAGATGCCGCGCTCCACGTCGTCCTTGCACATGACCATGGCAAGACGGGTGCAGATATATCCCTGAACCAGAAGGGTCAGCGAAAGCGCGACCGGAAGCACGGGGGAAAGCAGGGAGGAAATGGGGACGCAGGCCACCGCGAAGAAGGTGCTGATACGGAAAGTGCCCACGCCGGACCAGATGGACTCCATGGCTTCGGGGCCTTCCTTGTAGCGCTGGGAAACAGCTGCGGTCACAGCCGCCCACAGGGGGCCGCACAGCTGGGTGTAAGGGGCGATGAGGGCCATGCCCACATTGCGCACGCCGCTGATCAGGTTGGAGCGGTTGGCGTTAAAGTCCACCTTTTCATCGGGACGGGATGTACTCGCCTCACCGATCAGGGAGTCGGAGGTGACGAAGTCGCCGAACGCGATGATGTATGCTACAATCGCCATAGGGATGGCCTGAATCCAAACCGCGCCGGTGGGCCAGCCGATGCCGAAGGGGGAAACGGTGCGTAAGAGATTTCCGAACTCGGGGATTTTAATAAAGGTTCCGATCTTAATGCTGAACCAGGGCAGCTCTCCCACGGCGGGGCCAACGAAGATAGCGACCAGAACGGCGGGAAGCATACCGTATTTGCCGATGGTGTTCCATAACTTGCTCTTGCTGCGGATATACGCAAATTGGGGGGAAAACAGGCAGAAAAACGCGATTGCCATGCCGACGCCGATGGAAATGGGGTAAATTCCGAAGCGTCCGCCGGCCTTAAACTCGCCGATAATCGCGGCAACGCCGCCACCCATCAGAATACCGGCCTTCACGGAGTTCGGGACGATATCGATGATCTTGGAACCAAGTCCGGTGATTCCGAAGAAAATGAAGATCGCAGCTACCTCCAGCTGCAGCGCAATCAGTGTCTGAGTCCGCTGGACCCCGATCTGATACTGGGTTAAAAATGCCGTTACAAGAGGAATCGCGGGGGTGACCCACCCGGGGACCACAGGGTCGCCCAGTAGGGCGTGCAGACAGTAGCCGAAACCGTTGATGATTACCATGGACCAAGCCAGGTCGTAGGATACGCCGAGAACCTCGGTCAGTACCGGAATGGCGCCGAGACAGGTCGCGCACATAATGAAAGCCTGCCCCATTTCCGGGAATGACCACTTGTAGTGGATGCCGGGCAACCGAATCTTGAATATGCCTGCCGGGATGTACGCTTGTTCTCCTCCATACTCTCTATACTTTCTTGCCATACACCTTCATTCTCCTTTCCATAAATCCAACCTCCATATTTGACGCTCTTTTGTTTTCCCCTTAACACCTTTCGGTGTTCCAGTCTCAGTAGAAAGCAATTCTCGTGCCAACTTATAAATCTATAGAATTTGCCTAAATAGAAGGCTTTCCTGCGCGTGAATGAGATTAATATGCACAAGCCATGTTTCATTAATGAAACAAAACACCGTGCACAGCCTATGAAATAAGGGCTGCTCACGGTGTTTCATTTATGAAACAGCGTTTCACTTTTGGTACAAGAATAAATATAAGCATTTAACTATTATTCTAATTATTTCCATTTGTTGAGGGATGCCCTTCAACATTCATAGAACGGGGGTGTCTTCATTACTTTTTGCAATACTTGTTGTGTTTGCGCGTAAAGGTTGCCGCGCTCATTCCCAGGCTTTTTGCCGCAGTTCGCACATTATGGAAGTTATCGTAGGCGCGGTTAATATAGCTTTCCTCGACCCGGTCAATAATTTCCTTCAAATCGACTTTATTGTTTTCGTCCAGGATTTCATTCCAGCCTGTCTGCAGGGGAAGGTCGGAGGCGGTGATTCTTTCGTCACTGCACATAATGAAGGTTCTCTCGACGACGTTTTTCAGCTCACGGACATTGCCTGGCCAATGATATTCCAGGAGCCTGGAAAGCGATGGCTGGGTAAAGTATTTGTTAAGCCCGTATTTTTTGTTTAGTTTCTCAAGCATACTTTGCGCCAAGACCGGTATATCGTCTTTCCTCTCGCGCAGGGGGGGGATGGTAATGGGAAAAACATTGAGCCTATAGTAGAGATCTTCCCGGAATAATTTTTTGGCGACCATCTCTTCCAGATTCCGGTTGGTCGCGGCAAGGATCCTGACGTTTATTTTAATCGGATTGTCGGAACCGATCCGCAATATCTCCTGTTCCTGCAAAACCCGGAGAAGCTTCGCCTGTATGTTGTACGGCAGCTCTCCGACCTCATCCAGAAAAATGGTTCCGTTGTTCGCGACCTCAAAAAGCCCCATTTTTCCGCTCTTGCTGGCGCCGGTAAACGTGCCCGGCTCATAGCCGAATAGTTCGCTTTCAATAAGGCTCGGCGTGATGGCCGCGCAGTTGACCTTGATAAAATGTTCGCCGTTTCGGGTGCTGTTTTTAAATATGTAAGCTGCCACACTTTCTTTGCCGACGCCTGTTTCACCCAGAAGCAAAATGGTCGTGTCCAGTTTTGCCACGCGGTTGACCACCCGCAGAAGCTCCAGCGTTTTTTTGTCCGTAGCAACGAAATCTTCATATCCGATAATGTGCTTTTGAATCAGTTCAATCTCGGTCTGGTACCGCCGGTTCAGTTCGGAATTTCTGGCAAGTTGTTCCTTAAGGTCATACAGCTCGGATATATCACGCACATTCGTGATCACCATAATAATATTGTCGTTCTCATCAAAAAGCGGAGTACCTGTCACGACCGCGTGCCTTCCGGTTTTAAAATCCTGTTCGATCGTAACCGACTCCCGGCTCTGCAGTACGATCAGCGTCGCCGATCTTGAAATCACGCCCTGCGCTTCAAGCTCCTGCATATTCAGTCCGATGACCTCGTTGCGGTTCAGCCCGGAAACCACCTCGTAGGAGCGGTTGCACCAGATGGTATTTGCCTGTCCGTCGGTTATGTAGATTCCATCAAAAGAGCTCTCTAAAACTGATATGAGAAGTTCAATGCGATCCTCATAATGGGAAAGGAAATTAAAGTCTTGCTGTGCAGATAGTCGAACGGGACTCCGTTTCATAAATGCCTCCTTCCGCAAAACCCAATCTTATCTTATCCGATTCATTATTAAATAAATTATAGCCGGTAAAAACATAAGTGTCAAACTGTTAATCCCAGTTAAATTTGGTATTTTACTGTTATTTTATAGCGGTGCGGTTTTTTTCTCAGGTTATCGTCAATATTGGAGTTCTCATGTCTAGCAGTAACGGCCGGAATAAAAAAGCCTTTCATTTTCCATAATAGGCTCGAGGTGATTTGTATGAATTTATCCCAAAAAGAAACTTCTCTCCTAAAAGATCTGAAATCTCAGGAACAGCTCTGTATTGAAAAGTACAATATGTACTCTTCAAACGCCCGTAATCAACAGCTCAAAACGATATTCTCTGAAATCTCACAGATGGAACAGCAGCATTTTCAGACATTGAGCCAGATCGAGGCGGGGTCTATCCCCCAATTTGGCGGCGGTAATTGCGCGCAGAAAACCAAGCCGTCGGCACAAAACAACTACGCCGAACAGGACAAGCAAAAGGACAAATTTTTGTGCCAGGATCAGCTGACAACGGAAAAACATGTGTCCTCCCTGTATGATACGTGCATTTTTGAATTCAAGGATACGGGAGCGAGAGACGCCCTCAACCACCTGCAGAAGGAAGAGCAGGGGCACGGGGAGCAGATTTACAGCTTTATGTCGATGAACGGCATGTACAGCTAACCCCATACACCTAAAAAACAGTCAGGCCCGAATTTTGAGCCTGACTGTTTTATTTCGCTCCAGAAAATTGCGCTTTCCAATTTGCATGATATCATCATTGCTGTTTTATCGCTTTTTGAAATATCTCATCTTTCTCCTGCTCTTTGAGCGATTTTTCAACGATAAAAGCAATGCCTGCAATTCCGCACAGGTCCAGCGCCAGTCGGATCAACATAAATTTAACTCCCATGGACGTAGCCTCAAACAGGATCAGAGGAATTTTCGTCGTCGACCAGGCTCCCAGCATGATAAGCACATTTGACAGCTTGCTTCCCTTTCTCAGCAGAACTCCCGCAACGGGGAACGCCGCGTAAAGCGGACCCGCCGCCGCAGATCCCAGAAAAAAAGCCAGGAGAATACCGGTGAGGCCCGAGCCCTCGCCCATGTACTTTATCATGGTTTCTCTTGGAATCCAAACATCCAACAGCCCCATCAGAACAAAAATGGGGGGCAAAATTGAAAGTATCTCAAGCAGATTTGACCGGGTTAAGCTCAAAGATCTTCTGCCTATTTCGGGAAAGGCAAAGAAAAGCACGGTATTAGCAGCAGCAAGCAGAAGAAATATCCGATACCGTTTGAGCAGCTTCATTAGCTTTTCTTTCACAGCAACACCCCCATAATAAGCGCCACGGCCAGGGAAAAGACGAACGCGGACAGATTTCTGACAACGGCGGCCTTCTTTCCGAAATACTGGACCTCCATCGGCAGCGTCACAATTCCCACCATCATGAGCGTGGAGACAAAGGCGGCGATCTGCGCGTAACCTGCCCCGTTATTCAGCAGAGAGGCCGCCAGCGGAAATGCAATAAACGCGGGGATCAGCGTAATGGAACCGATTCCTGCGGCAAGCATCACCCCGTACCATCCTGAATTGCTCCCTAAAACATCAGAAATCTGTTCCGGAGTGAGCACGGAGAGCAGGATTCCAATCATGATGATAACGGACAGAAACTGCGGTAGGATATTCTCAAAGGATTTCCAGGCTTTTTTGAGCGAAAGCAGCGTTTTTTCTCTGCTTTTGAGCGCCGAAACGGCAAGCGCCGACAGCGCGGCGGCATAAAGCACAATGGTCATAGGCAAATTCTCTCCTTATGTTCAATAACCGATTACTCATAAACTAATTAAATATGAAATACGACCGTTTGGCAAGTAAGACAATCAATTTATTTTCAGGCGCAACAGCTGGCTGCTTCATCTTCTGTTTTTACACGTTTATGAGTGTCCTGCTCTCCTAATGGCGGCCCAGCACGGCGCAGAACGCCAGAATAAGCAACAGCAAGATGACGACGACGATTCCCATCAGAACAGAAACCGTGCCTATTTTATCCGCAAGGGCCGCTTTCTTTGCCCTGCATCCCTGTTTTAATAAATTGTTCGGAATGATTGGGAATACTCTTAATTGCCGCTGAATCAGTAAGCATTTCCCCCCAGAAGGGGCAGTAGACACTGTCCTCCAGAATAATATTGCCGCACGCCCTGCAACTCTTCCTCGTCTCATCCCCGCTTATCTCCTCAGCGATATCGGCGCCGCAGAATTGGAAATAATTACTGTCATCCGACAATATTCTGCTGCAGCTCGGGCAATTCATCAACTCGCCTCCCCGCCTCCGCTTGTGATAGAGTTTCCTCCCGTACGCGCCGTGAAAACCGACGTGATATTATATAAGCATGAATAACATTATTAAGGACCGGATAACACCATATTACAGGAAATAGAAGAATAATTTTCTTTTCCCTTATTTCCCATTCACTTTCGCCTCTGCGTAAAGACGGATTTTTCGTTGCTTTAGGCGGCCGGCGGATTTATAATAGTGTCTGCTGAACGCAAGGAGGGAATCCCCTTGGAGCAATTTCATAACCCGGATTTTTTCATTGACAGGGACGGAAAATGGTACGCCGACGGCGTATTGATGATTAAAAAGAAAATCATAAAGTTGTTCGCTTCCAATTTAAAGAAAGATGACGGGAACAATTATTATATTGAGTGGCAGGAAAAGCCCTATCCCGTGCGGATTGAGGATGTCCCGTTCTATGTCCGGTCGGTGACCGTGGGCCCCGATCATGTACTGCTTGCGCTGTATGACGGCAGGGAACTTCCCCTGCCGCCCGGTAAAAGCATTTTCGTCAAGAATTCAATCCCCTATATCTCCCTGTTTTCCCCCTGCGATACGAAGCTGTCTCAGCGTTCCTACTCGACGCTGTGCGAAAACGTATTGGAGCGGGACGGACGTTATTTCATCAAATTCGGCCAGCGGGAATGGCCGATAGAAGAGTTATCTTAATGCGAAGCGAAAACATAAATAAACGGTAAAGTGTGTTGAATTCATGGATTTATTGATTTCGTTTCTGATTTTTACCGGTTCGGTCGCGGCTTGTCTTGTCTGGAAGATATCGTTATGCTTCGCGTTGCTGGTGGGGCTCGCCGGCTTTTTTTCAGTCGGGCTGCGCAGAGGGTTTGCGGCAAAGGAATTGCTGCGAATGGTCATTGCGGGCGGAAAGACCTCCTTTGTCGTTTTCCGGGTATTGTTTCTGATCGGCTGCCTGACCGCTCTTTGGCGGGCGAGCGGCACGATATCCGTATTCGTTTACTACGGAATGAAACTCATTTCCCCGCGGATTTTTATTCTGATCGCGTTTCTTCTCCCCATGCTCCTCGCCTATGCGCTGGGTACCAGCTTCGGCGTTACCGGAACTGCCGGGGTCATGCTGATGATTCTGGCCAGGAGCGGGGGGGTGAGCGAGTACATAACCGCGGGAGCCATCATATCCGGGGCCTACTTCGGAGATATGTGCTCTCCGGCTTCCTCCGCCGCTGTATTGGCGGCATCGGTTTCCGGGGCCGATCATGGGCGTTTTTTGAAACTGATGCTCAAGACCAGCGTCATCCCGGTTTTGGTGTCACTGTCCGCTTTTGGGCTATTCTCTCTGCAGACGCCCATCCGCAGCGTGGACGTCGGGTTTCTCTCCGCGATCGAGCGCTCTTTTCGCTTATCCTGGCCGACGGTCCTGCCCGCGCTGCTCATGCTGGTGCTGCCGTGGTTAAAAGTCGGTTTTACTATGTCCATCGCCGTAAGCGCGGTCTGCGCGTTCGCGGTCGCAGCGCTGGTGCAGGGCCAGGCTATTTCAGCTCTTTTCTCCGCCTGTTTTCTGGGGTATACGCCGCAGTTGGAAGCGCTCAAAGGCATCATGTCAGGCGGCGGAGCCAAATCCATACTTGAGGTAATGTTCATCATTTTACTAGCCAGTACCTATTCAGGCATTTTCCAAGGAACGCTCATGCTTCTCCCGGTTCAAAGAAGGATCGGGGAAATGACGGATAAAATAGGCCTGTTCCCCGCGCAGATCGTCGTTGCCTGCCTCTCCGCCGGCGTTTTTTGCAGCCAAACGATGGGGATTATACTATCAGCGCAGCTTCTTGGCAAAGTATATGAGGAAAAAGGCTGTTCAAAGGAAGAACTCGCGGTTGATATCGGAAATTCCATCCTTACGATTTCCGCGCTTATCCCATGGTCAATCGCGGCAACGGTTCCTCTTTCCATGCTGGCGGTTGGTCCCAGGGCGCTTTTGTATTGCGTTTTTCTGTACGCCGTACCTCTTTGCTATCTGTTCTCCAAAAGAATCTGGTTTCGCCGCCCCACGCCAGTGCCGGAACATATATAATGTCCACTGAACAAATGCGATTTCCGAATCGCATTTGCCAAAAGGGCAATCATTGCCCTTTTGGGCGGCAAAACAACATTGTTTTACCGCTTCAGATACATTGATGACTGTCCGTTTTGA
>JAEWRY010000034.1 GCA_023459875.1 Bacillota bacterium | reverse complement strand
TCTCGATCTCGCCGAAGCACTCGTTCAGCTCCGCCAGTGTCGCGCTGTTCAGGGCGTTGAGGGACTTGGGCCGATTGATCGTTACCACTGCGATTTCGTTCTCGACTTCCATGAGTAAATTGTTCATCTGAATACCTCCTATTTTCTTTCCAGTTTATTTATGGATACGTCTTTCGACGGATATCCTGCACAGGATGCAGTTAATTTATTCCAACTGCTTCAGCCGCAAGGACTCGGATTACTTCCACTCGAACACGCCGCGGTTTAAAATCGGCTTGCCGTTTGAGAGATTCATGAAACGGAAGTAAGCCACGCCTTCGCCCATTTTCCACAGCTGCAGGCGCACCGGAGTGTCGGGGAAAAGCACCGAGCTCATCTGCGCCGCCATGCGCTTCATCCGCTCGGGCTCGCCGGGGATGAGGGCGGCAATGGCCATGCGGCAGGAGAAACCGAAGGAACACAGGCCCTGCATAAAGGAGGTCTCGAAGCCCATCTTACGGGCATATTCGGGATCTACGTGCACAAGGTTCGTATCGCCGGTCAGGCGGTAGAGAAGGTTCTGCACGGGGCTGATGTAATCGTCAGCCTCATAGTCGGGCGCGCGGTCGGGGATATCCACCGAACTTTTGGGCATCGGGGGACCGCCGAAGCCGCCGGCCTCATGGAAGAAGGTGGTGGAATAGTTGGTGCAGACATCGTTTCCGGCTTCGTCGCGGACGAGCACCTTGGTTCTGACTACCGCTCCCTTGCCCTCGCCGCGGTCATACACATCGGTGATAACGTCCTGATACTGGAAGGTACCCTTAATGGGGTCGATCGGCTTATGCATGATGATCTCGTGATCCATGTTGAGGAAGGAGATGGTAGGCTTGATCATCTCGTCCGCCAGCATGGACGCGGGCAGCGGCATCCACTGGTAAGGCTTCACATTCACGGTGCCCCAGTAAGGGATAACGCCATAGGTGGGGATGGCTTTCAGATATTTTTCATAGGTGTAGATGAGGTCCTCGCGCTTGGCGCCGACGGACAGAGCGTACAGCGCGATATCGCGCCAATTGTACTCCATATAACGAGGTTCCATTTTTTTGCCGACAAGAACTTCCGCAAGATTCATTTTTCCCATTCCTTTACTGTCCTTTCTTAATGAACCAATTTCTTTTTAGCGGTCCATTAATTTCTGGAATTACTCCAAAACAGCCCTTGAAATCACTACCTTATGGATCTCCGAGGTGCCTTCGTAAATTTCCGTGATCTTGGCGTCCCGATACATCCTCTCCAGCGGATAGTCTTTCATATAGCCGTAGCCTCCGTGAATCTGAAGGGCAAGGTTCGTCACAAAGCGGGCGTTTTCCGAGGCGTTGAGCTTTGCCATGGCCGCCTCCTTGGTATGGGGCAGGCCCGCGGACTTCAGGTAGGCCGCGTAATAGGTCAGCCACTTCGCAGCCTCGGTTTTGGTGGCCATGTCGGCAATATACCATTGCAGACCTTCCAGCTCACCGATGGGCTTGCCGAACTGCACCCGCTGGTGCATATACTTGACGGCCTCGTCCAGCGCGCCTTCCGCGATTCCCAGCGCCTGCGCCGCGATACCGATACGCGCGCCGTCCAGGCCGATCATCGCATACTTGAACCCCTTGCCCTCTTCCCCCACCAGGTTTTCCTTGGGGACACGGCAGTTGTCGAAAATTAATTCCACGGTTTCGGAACCGTGCAGTCCCATCTTTTCTTCTGTTTTGCCGATGGAAAAACCGGGAGTACCCTTTTCCACGATGATACAGGAGAATCCCTTGAGTTTCTTTTCCGGCTGAGTCAGCGCAACAACCGCAATATATTTGGCTCTGCCGCCGCCGGTAATAAAGCATTTGGTCCCGTTGATGACGTATTCGCCGGCGGCTTCGTCCAGGATCGCGGTGGTCTTGGCCGAACCCGCGTCGGAGCCCGCTCCTGACTCGGTCAGCGCGAAGGCCGCAAGGCATCCGCCCGACGTTACCTCAGGGAGGTATTTCTTCTTCTGCACTTCGGTACCAAACTTAAGAATGATGGACGCGAACAGCATGTGAATGGAGAGCGCGGCCGCGGTGGTGGCGCATTTCTTCGCGATTTCCTCCACCACGATCACCTTGTCCATATCGTTGCCGCCACTTCCTCCGTATTCCTCGGGTACACAAAGGCCGGTGAATCCCATATGAACCATCATGTCGAAGAGATCCTGAGGGAAAACACTCTCGCTGTCAATCGCCGCGGCGCGCGCGGTAACCTCTTTTTCCGCAAACTGTTTTGCCATTTGCTTTAACGCCAGTTGATCTTCGGTCAGACTAAAATTCATTCGTTCCTCTCCTTTCCAGGTCTTTCTCCGTTTCCAAAAGACCCTGATCCGTTTTCGCTGAGATACGGTCCGGGACTCCTCCTTTCCGACAAAATGCATCATTGCGCGATGCCGTAGGGGATTATATGCATATATAATGCCAACTTTTAATAAAAAAGCTGTCATATACTGGAACGTCTAGTTCCATAAGCAAAAATTTTTTATTGCGAACTATATCGATCGATCGGGTTTAACATAACAATGTGTCATTTTTGACACATTGTTACTTTTTTAACACACTGTCGAATTATTTTGGCAGCAAAATTTTTTATTGTAGATTATTTCTGCTTCCACATCTTTATTTTACACAATGACGAATTTAGAGCGTTTTCACTTTTTGAATATAAGCAATGTGCAATAATTTTAATGAAATAATGCTTGCCATTTTACGCCGTCGGTGTTACCCTTATAATGTTCATAATAAATTAAAAATTGAGAAATTGCGGTATTGGAACCCTTCACCATGGAATTCATTTATTTATGGGAGAGAGAATTTGTATGAATGAAGACCATAAATATCGACTGATTTTTGAGGAATGGATGGATAAAACCGACGATGGTTTTATTATCATCGACGCCGAGGGCGTAATCAGGGATATAAATGACAATTACTGTAAATTTCTTCATGAGACGAAAGAGCACGCGATCGGAAAACCGATCGGAGAAATCATTTCCACCACCTCAATGTATGAGGTGCTGAAGACGCGGCACCGGGGTGACGGCGCAAACGGCGTCTATTTCCAGCCCTATCTGCTCAACAGCAAGACGGATGATAAGAATGGCGAAAGCAAGGAAGCAACCTACGCGATTGCCAACAGGTTCTGCATTTTTGACGAGGACGGAACTCTGATGGGCGCGGCGGCGCAGATGAAGTTCAAGCAGCGGACAATGTCCATGGCGAGTAAAATCTTCATGGAAGAGGTCAAGTACTATAAAGAAGCGTATCAAGACTGCACGTTCAGCGGCAGCGGCTTCGACAAGCTGATCGGAAACAATCCGAAACTGGTGGAACTCAAAAAAAAAGGAGCTAGAATTGCGAAAACGGACTTTCCGGTCTTAATCACCGGAGAAACGGGAACCGGAAAAGAAGTTTTCGCCAAGTCTCTTCATCTCGAGAGCGACAGGCGGGATAAACCGCTCATCAACATCAACTGCGGCGCGATTCCCTCCGAGCTGCTGGAAAGCGAACTTTTCGGTTATGAGGAAGGCGCGTTCACCGGGGCGAAGAAGGGCGGAAAAATCGGCAAATTCCAGTTGGCGGACGGCGGAACGATTTTTCTGGATGAAATCGGGGACATGCCGCTGAGTCTTCAGGTTAAGCTTCTCCGGACTCTTCAGGAACGGGAAATTGAGAAAATCGGCGGAACACAGCCAATTCCGATCGATGTCCGGGTAATTTCTGCGACACGGCAGAACCTTCAGGAAATGATGAAACAGGGGACGTTCCGCGAAGACCTCTATTATCGGCTCAACGTGATCAGCTTTGAAATGATCCCTCTGAGGGAACGTGTGGACGACATATTGCTCTACGCAAATTACTTTCTCGAACAGCTAAACAAAAAATATAAAACAAAGATTATTCTGTCCGACGAGGTTAAAAATTGTCTTCGGGAGTATTCCTGGCCCGGCAACGTCCGGGAACTCAACAACGTTCTCTCCAGCGCGTATGCCTCCTGCGATAAGTTCATGATCGGGGTCACCGATCTTCCCACGCCGATCATAACCAAGAAAAGCAATAATCCTCAGAAGGGATACGAGCATAAACGGCTGGGGGATATTGTTGACGACTATGAAGCCGCGATCATCCGCGAAGCGCTGCACCGGCATAAAAACAATATCAAGGGCGCGGCGGAGGAGCTGCAGATTGAGCGCAGTCTCCTTTATAAAAAAATGAAGCAGTATAACATCGTTGTTGAACGGATGATCAATTGATAAATTTTAAAACCGAACGTGAAATCTGAAAATCGGGAAAAAACTTCAGCCGTATAAATTTTATCTGCCGATTCACAGGAGAATGGAAACAAAGCGCCTGCTCCGATAAGGCTCCGGCAGGCTTCTTTATGAAACTCCAAAAGAAAGACGGACTAATCAGCGCAACGTAAAGAAAGCGATTATCAGCGCTGCAAACGAGGTTTATGCGTTGGCCGACCACACCAAATTTGGCGGGGCAGTCTGTTCTCCGTTTGCGAAATGGATACCATCACCCGCATCATTACGGACAGCGGCGCGTTGGAGTCCATCCGCCGTCAGGCGGAGGAACTGAGCATCGCCATCGACTTCGCGTGACGATCAGCTCCAAATCACAATCCGCGCTTCCCCGCAGATGCGGGGAAGCGCGGGAGGCTGTCGAAAAACCATGTTTTTCGACAAAACGGTACGATGGCAGCGGCTCTCTTGAGCCGCACAACGAGTGCCTAGCGGGAAGTGAATTCCCGCTAGGCACTCGTAATTAACCTTTTGCGGATTTCGGTCACGAAGCGCAACTTAAAATCCGCAAAACCTTTTCGCCGCCGGCGAAAGGACGAAGAACTTTTTCGACAAACTGAGGCGGTGTCTCAAAATACTGAGACACCGCCTTAATTGTTGGTTATGATTGGTTAACAGCCGCGCCGCAGGGCGGCGGGAACGCCTCACCGTGCCTCGTCGCACGGTCTATCCGCAAGGGTTTTGCAGATCTTCCCCGCGGTGAGCGTGAGCAACCCCGCCATCAGAATCAGCGCGCCGATTTCTGCGAGGGTCAGGTCGGCGTAAGGATTTCCGCTTTGAAGCAGAAGGATCACCGGCAGCGCAACGGCAAAAACGCCACAGGCAATGATAACCCATCCGATCGCGGACAGCACGGTTCCGGACGCGATCAGCTTCTTCCGGTCTTCGGTTCCTTTCGGGCGGTATGTTTTGAACCAGAAGGGGTTCTCCTCCAGCACCCTGTCCACACATTCCCTGGTATAGCCGATATTCATCAGGCTCTTTCTCACCTTAATAACGTAGTACGCAGGGTAGGCGAGGAACAGGAATGCAAGAACAGGGTAGAAAAACACGACGAAAAAGTGCTCCAGCGAGGTCATGGGCATATTGCGGAAATAGGAAAGCCAGATAACCGTCAGTGAAACAGCCGCCACAATCACAAAAGTGAATATGTGCCTGGCTGTGTACCGGGAAAGGATCTGCCGCACGTTTTCATCCAAAGCCGACTCTTTCCGGGGCGGGCGGGATGCCGCGGAGGGGGCGGCCTTGGGGGCGTCTTTTATCTCCTGACCGCACTTCTGGCAGTATTTCTTCTCTTCGGGAAGCTCCGTCCCGCAGTTTGGACAGTTCCTTGCCATATTAACTCCTTCTCCACTCACGGGCAGGTCAAAGCCCGCGCAATCCTTCGGCTCCCGGGCGCTTGGGCCGGCGCGCAGCAATACCGAAACTAATTAAAAATTATATCACTCGCCATTTTCAAACTCAAGCATGATAATTTTGAAACGCCGGAACGGCCGAAACCTTACCGGTTTTTGCCTCATTTGTTCTGTATCGGCGCCCATATTTTCAAAGGATAACTTGTCACATAACGCCGCAACCGACCGTAACCGTTATGGTAAATGTAACGGTGGCACAATGAAAAGATGTAAAAATACCGCTGGGCAAAGGAACGGTGTCCGTTCATGAGGAAAAAACTTCTGTGTTTCCTTCTGGCCTGTTTGGACGCCAACTTCTGAACAGTCAGTAAACTCAGAAAGGTGCTGCGGCTATGAAAAAGAAACTGGCGTTTATGCTTCTTGCGGTTTTACTGGTGACCACGCTGATCCTCGCAGCCCATCCATTTGGTTGCCTAAGATCCTTCGCTTAACGCTCAGGATGACTGTTTTATCAGGTGGTTTCTGTTAAGACAACTTCTTTCTGCCTGTTTTAGCTGTCCCGTTCCGGTTTACCGGAAATCATAAGGAACGAAGCTGAGCGTATCCAATCCGTACCGGGTCCCGTCGAAGGAGTATGTAATATTGATTTCTCCCACAAATACTGTGTAAGAGACCTGGACGGCAACCATGGCCTTTAATTTGCCGTCCTCCGCCTCGAACGTCACGATGTTCCCGAACATCGCCTCGTCCTCAGCCCACCCTTGGGCGTAATCCTCGTCCAGGGTCATGACGGACTGACTGCCGCCCGCGGTGACCGTGACCGTCACGGCGCCGTCTTGATGGACAAGGGAGGTGCCCACATTTTCTTCGACGATGTCCAGCGGATCAGCGACGCCGGTCTCCCCGAAGCTTTCCGGATCGATCACGTGAACGGCTTTCTGATTGACCCCCGTCCCTTCCCCGGCAGTTAAAATCACCATCAGTTCCTTCCGGCCGTCACCGTTTAAATCCATCAGCCTGAGCTCAGGCAGGAAGGATTCTTTTCCGATGTTCTTCCATTCGTAATATCTGTTTGCGCCTTTTATGGAAAGATACACTCCGTTATAACATCCGAAACGATCGTAATCGTTTTTATCGCCGTAGATTGAGATTCCGTCGTCGGGCAGACTCGCCAGCAGCACGCCCGATTCCGGCAGCCGCACGCTGCCCTGAACAGATATGCCGCTGCCGGTCAGAGAGTTGAACCCGTCGATACCGCTGATTTTCAGTTCCCCGTACTCCTCCGAAAAGGACAGAATGTCGGCGGTGTATCCCGCGAATCCCGTGGAGGTCATATTATAATAGAACACAACCGCGCTGTTTCCCGATACCTCGACGGTCCAGCTGTTCACCCACGGGCTGGAGACGCCCGTTACCCAATTCAGAGCTTCGTAGCCGCTCTTCCATTCGGCCTGAAGCTGCGCGGTTAAAAGCTCATACTGAGCCCGGCCGTCACGGTCCCGAACCGCCTGCGCCCAGCGGGCGGCCAGCGCGTTCAAGGCAATGGCAGATTCGTCCGGTCTGAAGTTTTTCGCAATTTCCGCCGCCGTCTGCTCGTTTACCCGGGCGGAGTCGAAACAGAAGTCGAACGCGCAGCCGCAGCCCTCCGGCATCAGATAGAGGTGGAGCTCATCCACATAGGAATCGTCTCCAGACGCGGCGCTCTGCGTAGCCCGGATCAGCGCTTTCGCCGCGGGATAGGAGAAGCCGCTGAGCGTTTCGCCGGCGAGGGTCTCCCTGTGGTTATCCATCAGCTGCGAGATCGGTTCGTTTGGGTCGTAAGCCCTGACGGTGAGTGAGCCGGCCGGCTCCCCCGAACAGGTAAAGCTTAAAGAATCGGCGCTGCCGCCTGCCCGCCAGCCCTCCGGCAGGAAGAAAAGCGAATAGAGTCCGGTATCATATGGCTCCGTATTGATTTTGGCGAAATGATTTTTTTCATCCAGGGCGGGAGAGAACCTGATGTCCGCGGCCAGATCGGAAAAGCTGACGTAATGGACGCCGTTCACAACATACGAGCGCATGGGAATCATCGTACCGTCCAGATAAAAGGAGGTTCGGGGCAAATACGCGGCAGTTGGGGTGTCGTCCGGCTTGGCCAGCTCGCCGCCCACCGGCGTATAGGCTGCTCCCGCCGTCAGTGAAACCGCGTTTTTTGTTCCGTCCCAGCTTACTTCGAACTGCTTGCCGGTACCGTTAACCGCCATGGCCAGATCGCGCAGCTTAAACCAGACTCCGCCGCCGATTTCATACCCCCACAGGGATACGCTTTTGCCATCCACATAAAAATCATACCGAAGGGGCGCGGCGGGAGAGGCGCCCTCCGCCGCCAGAGCCGGAAAACTCACAAGAGAAAACGCCAAAACCGCAGCCAACGTCAGGCATAAAAGTCTCTTCATTTTTTTATCATCACCGCTCCTTCCTCGCAGCTATTTTTAATTTTATGGCTTATTCAGGTAAAAAGCTTTACGAAAGAGCAACAAATCATTGTGGAATAGTAACGGCCCGGCAGGGCCGGCGTCCCTATTTATCCGGCAAAACTCCGGATTATCGGCAAATATAGCGGCAAGTATTAACGTATGCTGGCTTTTTGTTTGAATGAATAGTATACTGGTAGCGAAAGAAAGCAAAATGACATACAAGATTTTTGATTGGCTCCGAAAGGCAGAGATTTCATTGAAGAAAAGCATGGTTTATATTCTGGGCGCGGCGTTCCTGTTCGGAACGATGGAGGTCGCCCTGAAGCTCGCGGGCGCGGCGTTCAGCGCTCCTCAGCTCACCTTCCTGCGGTTTTTTATCGGCGGCGTCTTCCTGCTGCCCTTCGCCCTGCGCGACCTTAAAAAGCGGCAGTGCAAGCTGGAAAAGGGCGACTGGCTCTATCTCTTTTCCCTGGGCTTCGTTTGCATCTGCGTCAGCATGGTGCTCTTCCAGATCGGCGTGATGCGCACAAACGCGAACCTCGCCGCCGTCATCATCTCCGCCAGCCCGGTCTTCACCATGATTTTCGCGCAGTTTTTAGTGAATGAGACATTTACAAAAAGGAAAGCTGCAACCCTCATTTTGAACGTCATCGGCCTCGTCATCGTGGCAAACCCCGTCAAGATTATCGGCGGCAAATCGGGAATCGACGGTATCCTCATTACCCTTCTCGCTTCGGTCGCCTTCGGGTTTTATACGGCGCTGGGCAAAAAAAGGATCGCGAAAATCGGCGGCATCGCCCAAAACAGTCTCAGCTTTATTCTCGGATCGGCGGTGCTGCTGCTCGTTTTGCTCGTAACTAGGCAGCCCGTCGTCGGCGGGATCACGCCGAAAAGCATTCCCCTCCTGCTGTATCTCGGTATCATGGTGACCGGAGTGGGCTACTACTGCTACATAAAGGCGATCGAGCTATCGGGACCCTCCAACGCTTCCATCACCTTTTTCATCAAGCCCGTGTTCGCGCCTGTGATCGCTTTCCTGGTTTTGAAGGAACCCATCACCATCAATCTGGTGGTCGGCATCGTGTTCATTCTGATTGGGTCCTACCTGAGCCTCACCGCGAAGAAAGCCGAATAACCTTTGCCGGTTATTCGGGATAAGTCTCAGAATCAAAAAGCCCAAATCCTGAGCGAAAAGCAAAGGAGCTTCGACGCGAAATCTGTGCGAGGCAAGGTTCTTCGTCCCGCGGCCTCAGAGTGACAGCCTTATCGGCGGTGTCTCATGTAGTTTGAGACACCGCCTTTGTTTATTATGATGAAAAAAAATAATATTTTTATGGATGAATATGGCTATATCAAATATCTGCTTTTATATTTTGTGTATTTTCAATAAGATATTTATGACAATTGCTCGTTATAATTGTATATTCCTTCAAAAAGAACGCTTGTAAACAATGCATAAAAGAGCTATACTATACGCTATCTCAGGAATGAACCAGATGACCGGTATTCTCACGTGCCCCCAACGGCTGACAGCGGCGGACGTGAAAACTAGAGACTTGTTTTTTGTTGTTGGATAGGAAGGAATAAAATGGACAGCAAAATAACCGCAGTTACGGGAAAAGAAGATATCCAGAAGCTCCCGGCGGAAAAGGTCTACGAAGCGCTCCTGACGAGTCCCAAGGGGCTCAGTCAGGCAATGGCCATGCAAAATCAGAAGGAACAGGGAAAAAACGTAATCGAGGAGAAAAAGCAGAGGTCGGTCCTACTTATTTTTCTGAGCAACTTCACCCATCTTATGGCGGTGCTGCTTTGGGTGGCGGGCGCGGTGGCCTTTTTTGCCGCCATGCCCCAGCTGGGCATTGCCGTCTGGCTGGTGAACATCATCAACGGCGTTTTCAGTTTCTGGCAGGAATACAGAGCCGGCAAGGCCACCGAAGCGCTTAAAAACATGCTTCCCTCCTACGCCCGGGTCATCCGGGACGGCTCTGAGCAGAAGATCCTCTCCGAGGACCTGGTGGCGGGCGACGTCATCTTGCTGGAGGAAGGGGACAGGATCTCCTCGGACGCACGACTGGTGGAGTGCAGCGACCTGCAGGTGAACCAGTCCACCCTCACCGGAGAATCGAACCCGGTGCGCAAAACAAAGGACGCGGTCCTGAGCGACGATCTGACGCGGTTTGAAATGCCCAATTTGATTTTCGCGGGCACCAGCGTTTCGGAGGGCAACGGCAAGGCCGTGGTCACGGAAATCGGCATGCGGACCGAATTCGGCAAGATCGCCGGTTTCACCCAGAGCATGGGCGAGGAGCTCAGCCCCCTCCAGAAGGAGCTCAACCGCCTGACCAAGCAGATTTCCGTCATCGCCATCGCCTTCGGCGTCGCCTTTTTCCTTGCGTCGTATTTCTTTGTGGGGGAGCCCTTCGCTCCTTCGTTCGTCTTCGCCCTGGGCATGATCGTGGCCTTCATTCCCGAGGGCCTGCTCCCCACCGTGACGCTGTCTCTGGCCATGGCGGTGCAGCGCATGTCCAAGCGGAACGCGTTGGTGAAAAAGCTCTCCTCGGTGGAGACCCTGGGCAGCACCTCGGTCATCTGCACCGATAAAACCGGCACCCTCACACAGAACGAAATGACGGTGAACCACCTGTGGCTTGCCGACAAGGAATTCGAGGTGACCGGCGTGGGATACGAGCCGAAAGGCGAAGTCCTGGAGGACGGCAAAAAGGTAACGACGGCAGATAACAAGGATTTAAAACTTTTGCTTTCCGCGGCGGCTCTGTGCAGCAACGCCCGTCTGCTGCCCCCTGACGCGGAGTCGGCCCGCTACACCGTTCTGGGCGACCCCACCGAAGCCTGCCTGGGCGTCGCGGCCCAAAAAGCGGGCATCGACATGCGCAAACAAATGGAGCTTACCCCCCGGGTGAGGGAACTGCCCTTCGAGTCCCGCCGCAAGCGGATGACGACCGTCCATCAATTGGAACGGCCCATCGAGGGCACCAGCCGGATCGCCTATGTAAAGGGCGCGCCGAAAGAGGTCATGACCATCAGCAATTCCATCCTCGTGGGCGGCGCGGAGCAGCCCATGACCGAGGAAATGCGGAAAAGAATCATGGACGCAAACGACTCCTACGCCCGGGACGGCCTGCGCGTTCTCGCCATAGCCTACCGTCTGCTGAAGGATGGCATCGGCCTCCCGATCGCTCTGAGCGCCTATACGCCGGAACTCATTGAACAGGACCTGGTCTTCGTAGGGCTCGTTGTCATGGCCGATCCTCCCCGGCCCGAGGTGGCCGCCGCCGTGGAGGAATGCCACAAGGCCGGCATCCGCATTATCATGATCACCGGCGACTACGGCCTCACCGCCGAGAGCATCGCACGGCGCATCGGGATCGTGAAAGGCCAGCATCCCCGGGTGATCTCCGGCCTGGAACTGGAAAAACTTTCAGACGGCGACCTGAAGGAATATCTGAAGGACGAGATCATCTTCGCCCGGGTAGCGCCCGAGCAGAAGCTGCGCGTCGTTACCTGCCTGCAGGAGATGGGGGAGGTCGTCGCCGTCACCGGCGACGGCGTCAACGATTCCCCGGCGCTGAAAAAGGCCGACATCGGCGTGGCCATGGGCATTGCCGGTACCGACGTGGCCAAGGAAGCGGCCAATATGATCCTCACCGACGACAACTTCGCCTCCATTGTCCACGCCATCGAGGAGGGCCGCGCGGTTTACAGCAACATCCGCAAATTCCTCTTGTATATCCTCAACTCCAACGTACCCGAGGCGGTGCCCTCGGCCATGTTTCTGTTCTCCCGGGGGGCCATCCCCCTGCCCCTTACCATCATGCAGATCCTCACCATCGACCTGGGCACCGACATGCTGCCCGCCCTGGGCCTCGGCGCAGAACTGCCGGAGAAGGGCGTGATGGAGCAGCCTCCCCGCAGCCGGAAGCAGCCGCTGCTTACCAGGGAACTGGTCGTAAAGGCCTTTTTGTGGTACGGCATGCTGGAAGCCGCCGCTTCGGCGTTCTCCTATTTCTTCGTCAACATGCAAAACGGCTGGCCCGCCGTTCCGCTCGCGGGCGGAATCGACCCGGTCTACCTCAAAGCCACGACCATGTCCCTGGCTGGCATTGTGTTCTGTCAGATCGGCATGGCGTTCAACTGCCGGACCGAACGGCAGTCGGCCATCCGGGTTGGGCTCTTCGGCAACAAGCAGGTCAACATCGGAATTCTATTCGAGCTTATCTTGATCTTCACGCTGATCTATCTGCCGGTCGCGCATCTCTTTTTCGGCACGGCGGCGGTCGGTGTTCCCGACCTTCTGATGCTCTGCATCTGGCCACCGGTCATCCTGCTGCTGGAAGAAGCCAGAAAAGCCATTGTGAGAAATATGAAACATAAAAACAGCGTAAATGCGGAGGGGTGATAACATGAAAGTAATCGTTGTGGGTTTAGGAAGAATGGGAACAGGCCTGTCCCTCAAGCTCGCGAAGGCAGGCCATCAGGTAACCGTGATCGACTCCAACCCGGAGGTACTCAAGAACCTGGGAAAGGACTTCCCGGGGATGAAAATTGCCGGGGTCGGTTTCGACCGGGACGTGCTCACCAAAGCGAGAATCGACCAGGTGGACGCCGTGGTCTCCTGCACGGCCAGCGACGAAGCCAACGTGGTCATTGCCAGAATCGCGAAAAACATTTACCGTGTCCCTCACGTTGTCGCGCGGCTCTACGATTCCGCGAAGGCGGATCTTTACCGCCGGATCGGAATCCAGACCATTTCCACAACCACCTGGGGCATCGAGCGGGCAACTGAACTGCTCACCTATCAGCAGCTGGACAGCGTCTATGAAATCGGCAACGGAAACGTCAACATGGTGCGCATCGAGGTCCCGCTCCTGCTGGTGGGCCACAAGGTCAACGACCTCACATCGGTCGGAGAAATCAGCGTGGTTGCCGTCAGCCGCAGCAACCGCACCTTTATCCCGACCTTAGGCACCATTCTTGAGACGGACGACGTCCTCTATATCGCCGCAGACGCCTCCGCCACCCGCAAGCTGAAATCGATGCTTGGGCTGTAAAAAGGAGGATTTCAGATGAAAGTGATCATCGTAGGGGGAGGACAGGTCGGTTCCCACCTTGCTTCCCTGCTCATATCCAACGGCCATGAAATACGTATCATCGAGCACAGGGAAAACGTATTTGAAAAGCTGGAAAAGGAACTGCCCCGCGAAACCCTTGTCTTCGGCAACGGCTCCGACCCCGATCTGCTGGAAAAGGCGGGGATCGCCTCGGCCAACGTGGTGGCAGCCGTGACGGGCGAGGACGAAACCAATCTTGTCATTTCGACTCTCGCCAAAATGGAATTCGGCGTGCGCCGCGTGGTAGCCCGGGTCAACAACCCGAAGAACGCCTGGCTGTTCAACAGCGGAATGGGCGTGGACGTGGGCGTCAACCAGGCGGAAATCATGGCGCATTTCGTCGTGGAGGAAATGAACCTCAAGGATATGTTCACCCTCCTGAGGCTGAACCGCGGGGATTATTCCATCGTGCAGATGAAGGTGCATCCGAACGCAGCGGCCGCCGGCCGGTGTCTCAAGGAGCTGTCCGTTCCCCAGAAGACGGTGCTCATCGCGATTACCCGCGGAAACGCCACCATCATCCCGAGGGGAGATACCCAAATCCTCTCGGACGACGAGATTCTGGCCCTTACCGACGAGCCTAGCCGGGCCGGATTGGAAAAAATTTTTGGTTAAACCTTATTTTGTTGGAAGCACAACGGAATAAAACGCCATCCTGAGGTATCCTATAGGTAAGAATAATAGAAGGGTGGTTCCTATGGAGAAACACTACCTCAAAAACATCGATCCTGAAACGGTATTGGAGCTTTCCGACCTGGTATCCTACCAGCCCGGGCAGATCGTCAGCAGGACCCTCATCCAGAACAAATCGGTGGGCATTACCCTTTTCTCCTTCGACGCGGGGGAGCAAATCAGCGCCCACGAGTCCACCGGCGACGCGCTCGTCACCATTCTGGACGGAAGCGCGGTCATCACCATCGGCGATAAAATCTACACCCCCTACAAGGGTCAGTCCATCGTGATGCCGGCCCGGATCCCCCACGCGCTGGAAGCCCCCGAGCCCTTCAAAATGATGCTCACCGTCGTATTCGAATATACCCCGACAGCATGAGACTGTCGAAAGACCATGTATTTCAACAAAACGATAAGATGAAGGCGGCTCTCTGGAGCCGCACAAAGAGCGCCTAGCGGGAAGTGGCTTCCCGCTAGGCGCTGGTATTTAATGTCCACTGAACGAATGCGATTTCCGCATCGCATTCGCCGAAAGGGCAAAAAATGCCCTTTCGGGCAGCAAAACAACACTGTTTTGCTGCTTCAGATACATTGATGACTGTCCGTTTTGACTTGCGGACACACGCCGCAAATCAAAAGTGCAGGGTTTTTGCGAATTTCGGTCACGTAAGCCGGGCGCAAAATCCGCAAAGCTTTTCGCCGGTGGTGAAAAGTACGAAGGACTTTTTCGACAAACTGAAGCGGCGTTTCCTTTCCGTCTGGAAAGGAGACGCCGCTTTTTATGGGAACGATCTTTCCGCTATTCCGGACGGGGCGGAAATCGGAGTTTTATTTCGCGCAGGCGGTCTCATTCGTCCGGCCCGACGACCATCACCGGGCACGGCGAATTTGAAACCACCCTGCGAACGGTTGAATCAAAAAGCATACTCAAAAATGTTGAATGCCTGCGTTTTCCCATGACGATGAGGCCGGCGTTTTCCAGCTTTGCCGCCCTGACGATTTCCGCGGCAGGGTTTCCGATGATAACTTCGGTCTCCATCTTCACGTCTTCGCTGTTGAGCTTGCTGGTGACCGAGGCAATCGCCCCGGCCGCTCTCATCATCATTTTTCTCTCGGCCTCGCCGTCGTCCATCAGAAAGGCACTGCCGTCCAGAATCGACCCGTCAACTTGCTGCCATAACCTTGTATACCGCTTGAACGCCCGTATTTCGCGGGGACGTATCACGCGGATGAGCTTCAGAGAGCCGTTATTCCTTTTTGCCGCCTCGGCGGCTTTTTTCGCCGCTCTCACGGTCTCATATGTATTCATGACAGGCAGAAGTATTTTCATTAGCCTCACCATCGCTTCCCAAACCGCCGTCTTGCTCTTACCGTTTCAAGTATACGGCGGCGGGAAAAAATGATCTATCGGCATTGCGTAATATCCGTGTTAAATCGGGATAAAGTAAGGCGTTTTCAGTTTGCTTTACCTTGAATTTACAATGGTTTGATTTCGGATTTTACCGGAAGGCGGTAGACTGTTTTTGAAATGACGAGACGGAAAGGATATGGAAATGGAGACGCTGAGGTCAAAAAAAGGGTTTATCTGCGATATGGACGGCGTTATTTATCACGGGGATATTCTGCTGCCCGGAGTAAAGGAATTTGTGGACTGGCTTTACCGCGAAGATAAAAAGTTTCTGTTCTTGACGAATGCCAGCGGCAGAACGCCCAAGGAGCTGCAGCAAAAGCTCCGGCGGATGGGCCTGAATGTGGACGAGAGCCACTTTTACACCAGCGCGCTGGCAACCGCTCGGTTTCTAAGCCTACAAAAACCCGGCTGCAGCGCTTATGTGATCGGAGACCCCGGCCTCTCCAGCGCGCTGCACGACGCCGGAATCATGCTCAATGATAGAGACCCGGATTATGTCATTATCGGGGAAACCCTCAATTACAACTTTGACTGCATCTGCCGCGCCATGAGGCATGTGATGAACGGGGCAAAGCTCATCGGGACCAATACCGATCTGACCGCACCCTGGGAAGACGGAATCCTGCCCGCCTGCCGGGCCCTGGTCGCCCCCGTGGAAATGACGACCGGCGTGGCGGCGTATTACATTGGAAAACCCAATCCCCTCATGATGCGCACGGGGATCCGAATGCTGGGCGTCCACTCCGAGGAGGCCGCCATGATCGGCGACAGAATGGATACCGACATCATCGCGGGCATCGAAAGCGGGCTGGACCCCGTCCTGGTACTTACCGGCGTCACAACACAGGAGAGCCTGAGGCTCTACCCTTACCGCCCGAGGTTGATAATACAGGGCGTAGGCGATATTGCAGAGTAATATCACTTTCTGTAGTTTCCTTGGCGGTCAGAGCAGAAAGTTTCTCAACTCTACGGAGCGTGGATTGTATTTATGTCCATATTCGTATATCCTTGAACTGTGAGGGAGATGAATCATATGGACTGCAGTAAGGTCGGAGGGCTCATTCTGAGGCTCCGAAAAGAAAAAGGAATGACGCAGCTACAGCTTGGCGAGGCCATGGATTTAAGCGACAAAACCATATCCAAATGGGAACGGGGGCTCGGATGCCCCGACGTCTCCCTGCTCCGGGAGCTTTCGGAAGTCCTAGGCGTGAATATTGAAAAAATACTCTCGGGAGAACTGGACCCCAACAACGCGGACGGCGGCAACCTGGAAAGGGTGAAGTTCTACCGGTGCCCCAATTGCGGGAATATTCTCACCTCCACGGGAGAGCCGGAAATCTCCTGCTGCGGGCGAAGGCTCGCCGCCCTCGTCCCGAAACCCGCTGACGAAACGCATCGGCTCAGCGTGGAAAGCGTAGAGGACGATTACTACGTGACCTTCCGCCATGAGATGAGCAAGGAGCACTATCTCAGCTTCCTCGCCTACGTCTCCTGCGACAGGGTTCTTCTCGTCCGGCTGTACCCGGAACAGAGCGGAGAAGTGCGCTTTCCGAAGATGTACGGCGGAAAGCTCTTCTTCTGCTGCACCGCGCACGGACTTTGGGTGAACATCTGATGGAAACGCAGGACTTTCACCCCATCGACATGAATTCCTGGCCGATGGCTCAGACCTTCTATTACTACACCCGGATGGCGCCTACCTCCTATTCGGTCACCGTGGCGATGGACGTGACCACGCTTCGGCGGGAGCTGAAAGCGCGGGGCCTCAAGTTTTTCCCTGCCTATCTTTACCTCGTGACCAGGGCCGCCGGACGCCAGCGGGAGCTTCGCACGGCGGTCCGCGACGGCGTTCTCGGGTACTGGGAGACCCTCACCCCGGTCTATCCTCAGTTTCATGAGGACGACAAAACCACCTCCCTGCTCTGGACTGAATACGACGGCTGCTTTAAAACCTTTTACGGGCGCTGTCTGGAAGACACCGCCCGGCACAAGGACAGTCACGGCATCCTGTCCTCCAAGGGCATTCCCCTTCCCAACGCCTATATTGTATCTTGTATTCCCTGGCTGACATTCAGCAGCTTCTCCCTGCACAACCACGGAATGAAGGACTACTACCTTCCGAGCTTCGAGGCGGGTGCGTTTACGGAAGCGGGCGGCAAAATCACCATGCCTCTTTCGGTGACGGTTCACCACGCTGCCACCGAAGGCTATCACCTCAAGGTCTTCTTCGAGGAGCTGCAGAGAACCATGGACCGCCCTTCCGAATGGATATAAACATCAAATCCCGCCTCGAGAGGCGGGATTTTTTACCTTAATTGTTCCCTGCATCCAACTCCGCGCGCTGTAAACCGAAGAATCTTCGCAGCTCGCACCTTTGGCTGCTACGATCCTTCGCTTACGCTCAGGATGACAATGTTATTCAGGTTTGAGACAGTCCCTTATCTCTATCCCCTCGGCAAGTTCGTAGGTCTCCCGGTCGAACAGAACGAGATACACCTTCATGTCGCGCAGGTGAGGAAAGCGGCGGATGGCGGAACCTGCGACCCGGAGCGCTTCTTTTACGGGATAACCGAAGATGCCCGCCGAAATAAGGGGGAAGGCCACGGAATGAAGCTGATACGTATAGGCCAGATTCAGGGAATTTGTATAGCAGGAGGAAAGCAGCTCCTCCTCCCCCTGTCCCCCTCCCCGCCACACGGGGCCCACCGTGTGGATGATATACTTTGCATCCATGGCGCATCCGCCGGTGATAACCGCGGCGCCCGTTCCGCAGTGTCCGATCTTGGCGCATTCCGACTGAAGGGCTTTCTCGCCCGCTGCCCTGAAAATCGCGCCGCAGACGCCGCCGCCCATGGCGAGGGCTCGGTTCGCCGCGTTCACGACGGCGTCCACTTTCATCTTCGTGATATCGCCCTGTACAATTTCTAGCGGCACCTTAAAAGCCCTCCCTTTCGCCTTCCGCTTTTCTCCCCGGATTATATCTTTTCAAAACTCTCATCGCCCGTAGGGTAATCCACTTGCTCTCCTCGCCTTTTTGTTCAAAGGGAATGAGAAGCCGGTCGCTGTTGTACGTGTTTTGAGCCCTCCAGCGGCCCACTTCGTCCTGCTTTTCCAGAACGGCGTTTACCGCCTCCTCCATGCGCTCGTCGCGGATGCCAAGTCCGGTGAGGATATCCAGAATCTCAAGCGCGTCGGTCTGGTACATGAGGGGAAAACCGAATCTCAGCCAGCCGGGCTTGGAGCTTCTCTTCAGATTGTGGCTGCGCTTGTGGACATGGTGAAGGAGCAGGAACTCGTATGCCTTCCGGATGGTTTCGGCCGTCTCTTCGGACCTTTTTTCCTCCGGTATTTCACCCAGAGCCTTGAGGGCTTTGACCACGCCCATATGACAGGTGTGCTTTCCCCAGCACATCTCATACTTGTCGTACGGCGGCTCCTGCGCCTCTTCCTCCACCCCGTCGTTAAACTTCATGAATCGGTTCATCCATTCGATCCCCTTTTGCACTCTCGGGTCATCAAGGTATCCGAAGCGGATAAGGCTCCAGACCATGTTCCCGGTGAGGCAGGGAATAACCTCCGATTTGAGGCCCCCCGGGATCTTTACTCCGGCGTGCTGGGAAAAGCCGCCGTCACTTACCTCCTGGGAATGGGAGAGAATGTATTCGCACTGCTCCGCTATCTGGGCGTTGCGCCCGGCGCCCAGCTCGGCCAGGACGATGAGCTGCCACACCAGACCTTCGTATTTATTCGTATAGAACCGGGGATTGGCCTCGGTATAGCCCGGTTCCCTCTGGAGGGTCAGGATTTCGGGAACCATGCCGGTCTCCATGACCGCGCGTTTGGCGTAAGCCGTCTCTTCCTCCTCATCCGGCCTGTCCAGAAGATCCCTGAGCGCAAAATAGCGCACGGAAGGGTTGTCCTCTTCCAGAAGCCAGGTCGTGGGGTCCGCTTTCAGAACCGCTTTCCAATCGTCCATCTCTTTCCCTCCGAAATCCTTCAATTTCTGTCATCTATTATATAAAACAGATTTGAAGCAATCAATATGCCGCAAAGGAAAGTTTCATGCTTCATAACTCATTTTACCAGGACTCTTGACAGGGAAAAAATGTTATGGTACATTATGAATGAACAAATAATTATTCATTCACTGCTTGTGGGAAACGGAGAATACCATGACGGATAAAAAAGCGCTGCTCTACGACAGCGCCAAGGAGCTCTTCGCGGAAAAAGGCCTGAAAGACACCAGCGTCGCAGACATCACCCAGGCCGCCGGCGTGGCCGTGGGTACCTTTTATCTCTACTACCCTTCCAAGGACAGACTCTTTATGGAAATCTTCGGGCAGGAAAACGCTTTCATGATGAAACGCCTGATGAGGTCCATCGACCTTACCGAGGAGCCCGTTCCCCTCATCAAAAAGCTGCTTTCTCTCAATATGGAAGGGATGCTGTCGAATCCTATTTTAAGGCAGTGGTACGAAAAAGACGTTTCCGAAAAAATCGAAAAGCTGTACCGGGAGGAAAACGGGATCGGGGGAGTCGGATTCCTCTACGGCGATTTCCTCCGTATGGTCAGCAAGTGGCAGGATCAGGGTAAAATGCGCTCGGATATCGACAGCTCCATGATTATGGCCATGTTCGAGTCGATCATCCGGATCGGTTTTCTGAAGGAAGAAATCGGGCTGCAGTATTTCCCTGAGCTTCAGAATCACCTTACCGATTTTGTCCTCCGGGGCCTCACCGACTGCAAGAAATGAGCTTTTTTTCGAGGCTTATTCCCTCCCAGGCTACGCGCGGAAAAGAATGCGCGGCGGCCGAAGCCCCCGCGGAGCTCACGCACTTCGGCATGGGAACAACCATGACGCACCGGGCGTACGGCCCCCGCGCGAAGGAAGCGCTGGAGGCCGTACGGGAGGAAGCTTCCAGGCTTGAGGGGCTTTGGAGCCGTTTTTTACCCGAGAGCGAAATTTCAAGTCTCAACGCCTGTGCGGGACAGAGAAGTGTTCCCGTCATTGAGCCCACCTACCGGCTTCTGGAACTGGCGGGGCGTGTTTCGGAGCTGTCCGGCGGCCTCTTCGATATCACCATCGCGCCCTTGGCGGATTTGTGGGATTACAAGCATGCTTCCGTTCCTCCCCCCGAGGAAAGAATCGGGCAGGTCCTCCCTCTTGTTTGTTTCCGGGACCTGGAGCTTTCCTCATCCAACCGGTCGGCTTATCTGAAAAAGTCCGGGCAGGCCGTCGACCTGGGCGGGATCGGAAAGGGCTTCGCCAGCGACTTATTTCTGGAGGTGTTCAAAAAGTACGGGGTCGTCTCGGCGTTTTCCAACATCGGCGGGAACGTCGCAACCCTCGGAAGCAAGCCTGACGGCAGTGCGTGGACGGTCGGCATCCGGCATCCGCGAAGCAGCGGTCTCATTGGCACGGTCGCGGTCACCGGGAAGGCGGTGGTCACCTCGGGCGATTACGAGCGGTATTTTACCGGCCGGGACGGAAAGCGCTGCCACCATATTCTGAACCCGAAAACCGGGTATCCGGCGCACTCCGGGCTCCTGAGCGTCACCGTCGCCGCCCAGAGCGCCGCTTTGGCCGACGCGCTTTCCACCGCGATTTTCGTCGCTGGCCCTGACAGTGGGCTCGCCCTTCTGGATCTGTTCCCTGAGGCGGAAGCCGTTTTGATTGACGAGGAACTTAGAATAATCGTGACCGGAGGGCTGAAAAACTGTTTTCGTGCCTCGGACGCATGCGGCATAACATAGATCTAGGAAAGGAAGGTATCTATATGACCGGGCAAAAAAGAAAGGGGAAACGCAAAATGCTGGTTTTTAAAATTGTCATCGCGGTGATCGTCGTCATCGCCGCGGGACTCGGCATCGCGGTCATCTGCACCGCGCCGGGGCGCAACGAGCTAAAGAACATGGTCATCGACAATGTGGATTTCAGCAAGCTGAAGGACGGTACATATATCGGCGAGTACGCGGGCGCCAAGGACAGCTTCCGGAACGCCAAGGTACAGGTAACCGTCAAATCGGGCAAGGTCACCGACATCGAGGTAACCGGCGGCTCCCTGGCGGGCGATAAGCAGTCTGCCAAACTCGGGGAAGTCTACACGATCAAGGATCTGTTTGACCGGGTGATCAAAGCCCAGTCACTCCAGGTGGACGTCATCACAAGCGCCACCCTCACCTCCAACGCCCATCTTAAGGCGGTTGAAAACGCGCTGGAGGAGGAGCCGGAAAAGTAGCAGGCTCTTTTCTCCTCCTGGGGGAACCTTGCCAAAAGGGGTGCGGTGCATGGAAAAAAGTATTGATTTTGATCAGGTCTCCGACCTGTACGACCATTATGTAAATACCGACCTTGACGTGAGCTTCTACGTTACTCTCTGCAAAGGCAGAAAGAATATCCTTGAGCTGATGTGCGGCACGGGGAGAGTTTCGCTGCCCCTCCTCCGGGAAGGCTGCAGACTGACCTGCGTGGACTATTCTTCGGGCATGCTGGACGCGTTCCGCTCAAAATTAAGCGGCAAAGAAGACGTCCGGTTGGTATGCCAGGACGTCTGCCGCCTTGACCTGGGAGAGAAGTTCGACCTTGCCTTCATCCCTTTCCACTCCTTTTCGGAGATTGTGGACGCCGACAAGAGGCGGCAGGCTGTCGAGCGTATTTACGAGCATCTTGTTCCGAACGGATTTCTGTTTGTCAGCCTCTACAACCCGGACTACCGGATTACGCTCGCGGACGGTGAATTAAAAATTCTGGGGAACTTCCCTCTCAATGGGGATCGAATCCTGATGGTCAGTTTCCGCAATTCCTTTTCCGTCGGGGAAAGAATCGTCCGCGGAGAACAGTATTACGAAATCCGAGACGCAGGGGAGAACCTTTTGGAAACGCGGTCGCTTCCCATCTGTTTCTCCATCCTCTCAATGGAAGAAATGCGAACCCTCGCGCGGGAAGCGGGCTTTGAAGTTCTGGCTATCTACGGGGACTATGAAAAGAGCCCTTATACGAAGGACAGCCGCTTCATGAATTTCTTATTGAAAAAATCCGACTGATTGAACGCCGGGCATGGAAAAGATTCTTCGGCCTTCGGCCTCAGAATAACAAAAACGGGGGTGTCTCACAACGAGACACCCCCGTTTTCAGTCTTTCGCCAACGATTGGCCGGGTTCGCCGAACTCTCTATTCGGATAAAAGGTTATACAGTACCTGAGCGATTTCGGCCCGGGTGGTGGCCGCCGCGGGGGCGATCTTCGTGCCGCTGCCTTTCACGACCCCGCCGCCGATAAGGGCGTTTAAGGCTTCCTGCGCCCAGGATGCCGCTGAGGAAGCGTCGCTGAAATCCGCAAGGGTCTTGCCGGTCGTCTCTTCCGGCACCTCATCCAATACTTTCAGCGCGTTGTAGAGCATCACGCACATTTCCTGCCGGGTAATCGCCCGCTCGGGGGCAAACAGGTTGCCGCCGGTTCCGGCTATGATGCCGAGGCTTCTCGCCGCAAGCAGATAATCGGTATAGTAGGTGTCCCCCGCGTCGTCAAACTGGACGGCCGCGCCGTCTCCCCTCTTATCCGGGCTGATGCCGTAGGCCCTCATGAGAAGGACGACAAACTGTCCCCTTGTGAGGTTCGCCTCGGGGCTGAAGGTGTTTTCCGCCGTTCCGTTGGTCATGCCCCGGGCGGCGATGAAATTCACCGCTCTCTCATACCACGCGCCAGCGGGTACGTCGCCGAAGGAGACTTCACGGTAGCCGATGACGAATCCGGAGAAATGACCGGTCTTGAACACCACGGCTTTCTCCGACGGGTCGTAGCTGCCTCTCACGGCAACCAGGCTTCCGTCGTCGGCCAAATAGTAAATGACGACGCAGTTGGGGTCTTCCCCCGGCCCCAGGGTGTAAGGAATGGAGACGGTGGCGTGGCCCCCCGCAAAGTCGGAGACCTTCGTTTCCCCGTTCGTCACGGTGAAATCATAGACCGGCCTTCCGCCCACCGCTTTTTTCTCTTTCTCCGAGAGCTTGCTTAAATCGGCAAACCCCGCGGAGATGACCACCGTTCCCCCTGACGCCGCCCCGGAGATGGTTCCGAGCGCCTTGGCGTCGAAGGTGACGGAGAGTGCCGGAGAAGTTACCGCTAAACTCGCGTCCGTCTCCGAAACAATCCTCTCAAGCTCGCTCTGGGCAATGGTGACCTTCAGTGCATCCAAATCGTCCGTCGTGCCCAGCGCCACCTCCAGCACGTCTTTTCTGCCGGTTCCGCCGCTGGACCTGGCTTTTCCCAGGAGGGCGTCGACGATTGGGGCGGTGATCTTCGCGGAGGCCGTGCCCGAGGCTACGGCGGGCTTCAGCTCCGTCCTGTTGATGACGGAGGAGCCGGAAGAAGTCGTCGTCACCTGGATGGCCGTGCCCGTCACGGAACCGCCGCCGGAAGAGCCGCCGGACGCCCGGTTGATGTCAATCGTGTAGGTCTTCTCTGTGATCCCATCTGCGGCGGTCACCTGAACGGTAATGGTATTGCTGCCCACGTTCAGCGTTATCTCTTTTGCCGTGCCTTCCGTGCCGTTGATGGTAACCGCTGCCTCGCTGTTCGACGGCTCGGCGGTAACCGTGGTCGTACCGGTCCCGTTTGCCGCATCGGCGCTGTAGCTTGTAACTCCGCTGCTGAACGCGGGCGAGAGCGTAATGCCGGAGGCTGAAAGAGCCGACAGAGTCGCGTCCGTCTCGGTATATTCCACGCCAACCAGGAAGGGATAGCCGTTATTAATAAGGCTGCCTAGCGTATCCCACTGGGCGAACTGAAGATCGGAATACGTTGTCTGCACCGCGATCCACCCGTTCAAAGCCGCCTCGAACGCCCCGGCTCCGCTGGCGTACACTCCGGACGCGTACTCAACGCTGGACTCCGGAGCTGCGCCTTTCATCTCCTCTGTTGTGAACTTATGCAGATAGTATTTATTGCCGCCGGTGGATCCGACGTGAGTTATATCGGGGTTTATATCACGGTCGAAATAGCCGTTGGATACCGTTGTGTAAGAACACCCATAACCAACAAGAGCGCCCACGAGAGCCGAACCCGAAGTGCTGACTATTCCCGAATCATAACAGTTGTAAACACTCCCGGAGTCGATATAACCCGTTATGCCGCCCACGCATGTGGGCAGATAGCCGCCGCTGACGGAAACGGCTCCCGAAGAATAGCAGTTGGCCACGTCGCAGTGCTGCCGGCCGACAATGCCGCCGATGTTGCCGTTACTCCCCGAGACGGTGCCTTTATTGGCGCAATTGATAAAAATAATGTAACCGTAGCTCTCCCCCGCGATTCCGCCGAC
Organism: Bacillota bacterium; assembly: GCA_023459875.1. Lineage (GTDB taxonomy): Bacteria > Bacillota > Clostridia > Oscillospirales > Oscillospiraceae > JAEWRY01. The sequence goes on along the minus strand of JAEWRY010000034.1, from coordinate 38,911 downwards.
CCCGCCGTAGCTCGACACGTCGCCGGCGCTGACGCTGCCCGTAAACACGCAGCCGTTTATTTCTCTCGGCTCGCTGGCTGAATAAGAACCGGGATAACCGATTACTCCGCCGACCGCCGTTCCGCCGGAAGCGATCACATTTACATGGGAGGAACAGTTCAGGATGGAAGCTCCCGTGCTGTCGCCGATGAGTCCGCCTATCCTCAAATCGCCGCTGCCGGTGGAGACGACGCTGCCCGTGGCGGAACAGTCCAAAATAACCTCATTCGACTCGCTGTAGCCGACCAATGCGCCCACATTTGTGACGGAATCGGTATAGATCGCCGCCTCGACGCGGATGTTTTTCAGCACGGCGTCATAACTTGTCGCACCGAACAAACCGGCCTGCGTCTGGTCTCCTCCGGCTTTCGGTTCATCCTCGGAGCCGATGGATAATTTGCTGATGGAATACCCGTTTCCGTCAAAAGTACCGTTGAAGCCTCTCTCGTAATCAGGATAGAACCGATAGCCGATGGGGGTCCAGTCCTTGCCCAGAAGGTTAAGATGCGCGGTAAGCTTGAAGTACTTTCCGGAATAGTTGTTTCCCGCATTCACATTATAAGCAAGCTGCGAGAGCTGTTCGGGCGTGGAAATCTCATAAGCCTCTGCCGCCGAGGATCCGCTGCCGCCGCCGAAGGGATACTGGTCCGCGGCAGTGATACCGTCCGTCCAGTTTTTGTATACCAAGGGTTTGACGGGTCCCACGGCGCTGCTGAGCACGGGGTCGCCGACGTTACTATGATCGTCCGTCACCGTAGGCTCAAAGCGTATCATACAGCCCACATCGTCCGTCTTCAGCGTATAGTTGAGGTCCAGCGCGCCGCTGATGGGCGTATAGGAGCCGCCGTAAGTTTTGGTCCTCACCAGCGTATGGCCCAGACCGGAACTTTCCTCATTCTGCGCCCAGGTAGCCGGCTCGGAGTCGACAACCGTGTACGTTCCCGCGGGAAGGACGTCATAAACCGCTGCCCGCCAATAGGCGTTGGGCGCGCCCGAACCCACGAGGCCCTCCGTCTGCCAGGGTCCGTACGTGTGTCCATCCCCGTCGGTCAGGCTGATCGTTCCGGTGGTGACGGTGCCGCTGCCGTTGTTCCAGTGGTAGGTCTGGACAAAGGCGATCAGCGTGGGCGCGGCCAGGGTAAAGCTGGGTGAAGTCCCCCCGTTCGACACTCCCCCGATATTCTCGTTGGAAAAGACGTTTCCTTCCGTACCGGCGTCTCTGAGCCACCGGAAGGTGGTGCCGCTTTCCGCATCGCCGCTGTCATCGGCGTTAAAATCATAATCCCCGGTCAGGACCGAACCGGCGACAGCGTCGCCGCTGATGCCGACGTTCGTGGCGTAAGGAACCGGGTGTTTGATCTTGACCCAGATGGTTTGGGTAACTCCTTCGTAGGTGACGGCATAGGTACGGTAGTTCTCCTTGGTGGTGGTAACCGCGTAACTGTCTTCTTCCATATAGATACCGAAGACCCTGATATAATTGAGCGCCGCCGAGATCGTGCCGTCAATGGTGATATTGCCGCCGCCCCGGGCGTCCGCGCCCAAGCTGCCGGAAGTGACGTTGCCCGTCACCAGAACCGTTCCGTCGTTGGCATAGACCCCGTAGTTGCCCCCTCCGGTCGCCGAGACGTCGCCCGTCACCGTGACCGACGAACCGCTTTCATACACGCCGTAACCGTTGACCACAGCGCAGGTTACATCGCCTGTGACGGAAACCGCGCCGCCGCCGGTTGCGTAAACTGTTACCCAGCCTCCGCTGACGGGTCCGGTGATCTCGGCAAGACTTCCGGGACCGCTCACATAAACTCCGAGATTGGACCCGCCATTCCCTGCCGTAACACTACCCGTCATCGTGACGTGGCCTCCGACATCAGCGATCATGCCGTAGTCGGCAGCGCCGCTTGCCGTTATATCCGCATCAACAGTAGGGGCAACCGTCACGGCGCTGCCTGGGCCTGCGGCGTAAAGGCCGGCGTAGGTGCCGGGAGTGGCGAGCGCCACGTTCAGAGCGCCGCCGCCCGTGATGGCAATCGTACTGCCGTTGGTTGCGGAAATCCCGTGATCCGCGGCTGATGACACCCCGAGCGTATAACCGTCCAGATCAATGACAAAAGATTTGGACGAGGCCGCAATGCCGCCGCTGTAAGCAATGTCGTCCAGCAGCGTAATGGTCTGCCCGTTTGTCACGTCCAAAAGGGCCTCGAACAGAGACGTATATTGGGATTCTCCGATCTTGCACAGCACCGGGGTCAGACGCCAATAGGAACAGCTCGCGTCCGAACTCTTTGAAGAAATGTAGGTATCGCCGCTGATGGCGAAATCACCGCTCGGACTGACGCCGGTTGTCATAACCGGGTTAACGGTGCCGGGGTCATTGCCGTTCAGGTCAAGGATGAATTTTCCGGTTACGATGCCGTTCTTATAAGACGGGTTGCCGCCGCGGTCCTCCCCGTTCACGGTTTTCGTGATGGAAAACGAGGTCTGGCCGGCATAAAGCTTGATCGTTCCGCCTTCGGAATCCGCCAGGCCTTCCGACGTGGTTATGTCGGTGGCGATAAAACCGCGGCTGCAGGTAATCGATCCGCCGTCCAGCTTCAAATAGCCCGCATTGCTGGTATGTACCATTCCGCCGATCGCCGTGACGGCGGAAGTCCCGGAAATAATAATGTCACCGCCGCCGCTCGTCAGGAGGTTCGCATACTCCGACGTATAAGCCGGGCTGTTGTAATGAACGGTTGAAGTTAAGGCCGTGTTATTGATTATGATATCTCCGCCCGCGCCGGCGGTAATGCCCGCGCCCCACTGCCAGTTGCCCGCAAAATCCTGCACCGACACTGTGGAGTCTGAAATGGATACGCTCCCGTTCACCGCGGTATTGATTGCTCCCCATTCGTTGCCCTGAACGGTTACGTTGCTGTCCGTAATGCTCAGGCTTCCCACGCCCAGTATCCCGCTGTGGCCGTTATAGGAACCGCTCGCCGCCGTGATGCTGACGGTCGAGGTATCGATGGTGACGGAACCGAACGTGCCGCTGACGCCCATCGTCCCGATGCCGCAGGTGTACTGCCCGGTGACCGACATGTTCAGATTCGTCTGATTCAGGGTCAGGTTTCCGCCCGCGAAATTATTCGATCCAATCCCCACCGCGCAGCCTGCTATATTGAGGGTACCCGAGCCCTTCAATTCCACATCGGCAGCGCTTCTTACCGCTATGCCGATGGAACTGATGCTGATTGAGTTCACAGTGTTTTCCTTCAGGATTAAAGCGATGTCGGCATTCGCGCCGATATCGACAGCGTTGCTGCTACCGGCAGAAATGTTGATGTGATCCAGAGTTATGTCCGCTGTAATCCCCGAATTTACAGTGATCGTATTGGATGTTTGCGTCCCGGTTCCGTAAATGCGGTAATTCCCGTTTGCCGTGATCGTGACGGACCCGGCTTCAATATTATAGTTATTATCATATTCGCCGTTCGGGGTGGGGTCGGCCACGTCGCCAATCCCGTCGCCGTCGCTGTCCTTCTGATCGGCGTTCGCGATGTTGGGCGCGTTGTCCGCCACATCACCGACGCCGTCGTTGTCGGCATCCGCCTGATCGGGATTTGCGACGTAGGGCGCGTTATCCGCCACATCACCCACACCGTCGCTGTCGGCATCCGCCTGATCGGGATTTGCGACGTAGGGCGCGTTGTCCGCCACATCGCCAATCCCGTCGCTGTCGGCATCCGCCTGATCCGGATTGTAGGTGTGCGGCGCGTTGTCCGACGCGTCCGGGATCCCGTCGCCGTCCGTGTCGGTGAGTACCGCGTACGCCGTCAGCGGCGACACCGCAAATAAGGATAACACCATTGCCGCTGCAAGAAGCCAGGACAGCGCTCTTCTTCTACGCATGACCGATTCCTCCTTCATAAATTACCTTCTTATTCAGCTTGCTTTTCATCAGGTCAAATAACATGCCCAGGTCGGTTTCCGGGGCGAGAGTGCCGGAAAAAAGGCCTTCCTTCGTCTGGATTTCAATCTCGGGGTTTTTCTTCTCCAGAAGGGTAACAGCGGTAATGGCCTCGCCGGGAATGACGATTTTCTCCTTCCCTTCGTTGGGAGACAAGGGCAGGAGCGCAATCTGATTCCTTCTGACTTCCAGCCAATAGGACGTCGTTTCAAAGAACCCCGTTCGCAGCCTCAGCTCTACCTTCATTCTCATCGCCTCCCTCTGTCATAAATTGTATATGGTGAAAAATCGTCTGTAAACCATTCCGGTTCAATTGTCACTGCCAAAAAGTTGACACAAAACATGACAAGTGGATTGATTTCTTAAATTCATTTCTGTTATAATCTTAACTGAGGTGAGGGTGCCGTGAACGTTTCGGAAAAGCTGGATTTTTTGATGAATCTGACCAAAACAACCAACAGCGCGCTTTCTCAGGCCGTTTTGCTGGACGCTTCCTATATCAGCAGGCTCCGCAGAGGAGAGAGAAGCTTGAGGAAAAAGGAACAGTACATAAAGAAGATGGCCTCCTATTTTGCCCGGCATTGTTCGGAGCCTTATCAGCGGAAAGCGCTCTTCGACGTGATCGGCTCAGGGTTTCTTCCGGCCGATGAGAACGCTCTTCCGGGCTCCATCACCCGGTGGCTCCTTGCCGAAAACGAAAGGGATATTGAAACCATCGGGAACTTTCTGGACGGCTTCTCCGGCAGCAAGGCCGTGAAAGTCGTACCCCAGGCCGCGGGGACGGAAGTTTCCGCTCTGGCGCTTCCGCAGAGCGACATGGAAGTATTCTACGGCATCGAGGGGAAACGCGAGGCGGTAGTCTATTTTCTCTCCGAGGTAGCCGCCCGGGATAAGCCCCAGACCCTTCTGCTGTTCAGCGACGAAGCCACCGACTGGATGACGACAAGCCCCCGGTTCGCGGCCCGGTGGTTTTCTCTCATGACCCAGACCCTCGCCCGGGGCAACAGGATCAAGATCATCCACACGGTCAGCCGGGACCTGGACGAGATGATGAGCGCCATCAGCCAGTGGATGCCCCTCTATATGTCCGGCTCCATCGAGCCATACTTTTACCCCAAAAAGAGAGACGGCATTTTTAAACGCACTCTTTTTATCGCGCCAGAAACCTCGGCTGTCATTTCAAACTCGGTGGGCAGCACCCATACGGTCACCGCCAACATTCTCTTCCGGGAGGAACGGGCCGTTAAAACCTTCGCGGACGAGTACAATCAATACCTCGCCCTGTGCAGGCCGCTTATGCGGATCTTCACGGCCAGGGACGAGGAGGCATATCTCAAAACGCTGTCCGAGTTTGAAAAGGAGCAGGCGGACACCATCATGAAAACCGAGTCGCTTTCCCTGCTCACCATGCCGGAAGATCTGGCCCGGAGCCTGCTGCTGAAGCTGAATTTAAAAGACCCCGACATTCTCGGGTACCATAAAGCGCGCATCGCAACCTTCCGGAAAAATCTGCGTTCCATCCGGTTTACCGAGATCATTCAGCTGCCCCCGCCCAAGGCGGTTTTCGGCGGGAAGGTAAAGGTCGCGTTCTCCGACATGCTCAGCAGCGGCGCCATGTACTACACGCCGGAGGAATACGTCCTGCATCTTAAGAATCTCATCTCCCTGCTGGACGACTTTCCAAACTTCCATGTCTATCTCGCCGACGAAATCAGGGACGAGGGCTACACGGTTTACGCCAGAGAGGATCTGGGTACCATCGTCGCGAAAACCTCCACCCCTGCCGTCGTGCTGGCCATGAACGAAAACAATATGACCGCCGCCTTCTGGGACTTTCTCATGAACACCGTCGGCAAGAAATTCTATGAGAGCCCCGATAATCACAGTGTTGCCCACAAGCTGCGCGCCTATGTCTGGGAGCTTGGGGAACGATAACGCGCAAAACAGAAAAACCCGCAGGGTGTTTCCCTGCGGGTTTTTCAAACTTTCGAAAAACTCTGTTTTTCGACAAAACGATAAGATGGAAGCGGCTCTCTGGAGCCGCACAAAGAGTATCCAGCGGGAAGTGAATTCCCGGTGGATACTGGTATTTAACCTTTTGCGGATTTCGGTCACGTAAGCGCAACGCAAAATCCGCAAAAGCTTTTCGCCGGTGGCGAAAAGGACGAGGGACTTTTTCGATAAGCTGATAATACCCGCAGGGATATCCCTGCGGGTATTTTTTCTGTTATTATAAGTGGCTTCTCTGTTCGCAGGTGATGGGGTTTTCCACCGCGTCCTGCCTGCGGATCTCCGCCACGGTCTGGGCGAAGGAATGCTGGATGGGTTCCCATCTGACCTGCTTGAAAAGGGCTACGACCGCGATGGGAATGTAGGTATACATAAAGATGGGGAAGGTGAATAAATAGAGGAGTTTTTTATGAGGGGCGCAGTAGATCTGCTTCCACTCGGAGATAACCGTGATGAGGCCGAAGAAGAAGAGAGAGCCGTATACGTTCCGGATGCTCATCCATATTTCGGTCATGGCGACGGCCGCGACCCTGATATGATCGGTATAAACACCGTATCCGACGGCAAAAATGTTTACCACCAGCAGAGCCAGTGTGAGAAGGGTCGCGGGCGCGATGGTCATCAGCATGTCGAAGCACTGGAACCCTTTGCCCGTGAGGCAGCCGTGCAGCAGCTTCCGCCCGTATTTCCACGTTACCTGATAAAAGCCCTTGGTCCAGCGCATCCTCTGATTCCAGGACGCCTTGAAATCCACCGGTTGCTCGTCATAAAGCACCGCGGTTTCGCAGTAGCCGATCACTTCGTTATGAATCACTTTATCGACGGTAAACTCGATATCCTCGGTGAGGAGGTTGTACTTCCAGCCGTCGTCACCGGCAATAATTTCGCTTGAAATCAAAAAACCGGTTCCGGAAATCGCGCAGCTCGTATTGCAGAGCATTCTGGCGCCGTTTAAATATTTGGATTCGCGCAGGAACCAGAAGGCGTATCCGGCGGAAATCCAGTTGTAACCGAAGTTCTTCGAATTTCTGTAGCTTGTGACCACGCGGTAGCCCCGGTCGAACACGTTGTTAATCTCTCTCACATAGTGCTCATCCAGCACGTTGTCGGCGTCGAAAACCATGAAGCCGTCATAGGCGCCGAACCCCAGGGATTCCTTAATTTGTTTAAATACAAAGTCGAGGGCGTAACTTTTTCCCACTTTTTGCATATTATAACGTTCATAGACCGTTACGCCATGTCTGCGGGCGACTTCGGCGGTGTTGTCGGTACAGTTGTCAGCGACGACATAAACGTCGATCAGATCTTTCGGATAGTCCTGGTGGCGGATGCTGTCCAGAAGCTCCCCGATGACGTTCGCTTCATTTCTCGCGGCAATCAGAATGGCGTATTTATGAAGCTTTTTCGCCGGTTCCCTCGGCATTTTCTTGACGAAACGCACGCCCACATAAACAAGCTGATACGCGTAGCAGCAACAAAACACGATGAAGATAGCCATATTCAGATATTTAACCCATTGTACCATAGAGCATAGCCTTTCCGATATCTTAATTTGTTCTGCCAGGAGACTGTTGTGTAGTATAGTACAGTTCAAACTCATTTTCAACTAAAATCTCTAAAATTATTAAAATCTTTAAATTTGTATTAAATGAGTTCCGATAATCTATATTAATTGCTTAATTTGCTATTTTATACGGTCTGTTTTGAAAAAAACTTACAAAGGAAGATAATTCCTTCGGAAAAGAATTTGACAGATTGAATACCATGTGTTACAATTTGGTTACAAGTTTTAAATAACCATGGGAGGGAAACTATGGCGAACGAAAATATACCCCTGACTTATAAAGGACATCCCCTTCGCCGCAAGGATAATCTCATCTATTATGGCAGCATGGCTGATAAATACATTATTATGATGCAGGTTTTAGACTCCAAGAAACAGGGCGATCTGGACATGGCCACCCGCATTTCGGTCCAGCTCCAGCTCACCGACCCAGACCTCAAGAGCCGCGACCGGGTCGTGAAAAAAAGCGAGAAGGAAAACCTTTACGCGGCTATGGACGTGGCCGCCGTATGGCTCACGAGAGCCCTCTCCGGGAAATAAACTCTTCCCGCCTTTACGAATGAAACGAATACTGACGGAGGTTAACATTGATGCAAAAGACAACGCTTGTCAAAACAGCGATCACAACGCTTGTCCTCTCCGCCGCCCTGATAACCGGCGCTTCCGCCGCGAACCTCAGCCGCGGCACCATCACCGCAGATTCCCTGAATCTCAGATCGCAGCCCACTACCTCCTCCAGTATTCTGGCCACCGCCCCCAAGGACGAAATCGTTGTTGTCCTGGGCGAAGCGGAAAACAACTGGTATCCGGTCCAGTATAACTCCACCCAGGGCTACATGCTCGCGGACTATCTCGCCGTCGAGGCCGTGGCCGAGAGCGAGCCTGTCTACGCCTATGTGAACACCGGCTGCTCCGCCCTCAACATGCGCTCGGGCGCGGGCACGGGATATTCCATCCTTGACAAAATTCCCGGCGGCGCCACGGTGCCCGTCGCCGAAACTCTGGACGGCTGGTATATGGTAACTTATAACGGTTCGACCGGATACGTGTGCTCCCAGTATGTCCTGCTGGCTGCCGACGAGGCGGGCGCCGCCGCGGCAGCCTCCACCAGCAGCTTGGGCAGCGATATCGTCGCCTACGCCAAGGACTTCCTCGGTTGCAGATACGTGTGGGGCGCGAACGGCCCCACCTGCTTTGACTGCTCCGGCTTTACAAAGTACATATACGCCCATTTCGGGTACAGCCTGAACCGCACCGCCACCAACCAGCTGAAGAACGGCGTTTCCGTTGCCCGCACCGAGCTCCAGCCAGGCGATCTGGTTTTCTTTAAGTATAAGACCTCCAAGCCGGTCTCCCATGTGGGCATCTATATCGGCGACGGCAATTTCATCCACGCCTCCTCCACGGGCGGCAAGGTGGAAATTGACACCCTCGCCTCCGGCCACTACTGCAACGTTCTGGTCTACGCCCGGCGGATCATCTAGTTCAGACTCGTTCCATTCCCATTTGAACAGATAAGCAACAGGTGTGCGGAGCCAAGGTTCCGCACACCGTTTTTTGAAAGGTATTTTTCATGAATCGAAAGCTGCTGAAAGGCCATCTGCTGGCCCTATTCACGACGATGATCTGGGGTACCACGTTCATTTCCAGCAAGCTGATGCTCAGCGTAATCCATCCGGTGGAGCTAATCGTTTTCCGCTTCACTCTGGCGTGGATGGCGCTGTTTCTATGTTCGCCGAAGCCCATGCTCCCCAAAAGCCTGAAGGACGAGCTGCCTTTCATGGGCGCCGGGCTGTGCGGCCTGACCCTTTATTTTATGTTTGAAAACACGGGGCTTTCTCACACCCAGGCCTCCAACGCGGGCATCATCGTCTCCACGGCGCCCATGTTCACCGCCCTGTTCCTGCGGGCCTTCCGGAGGATCGATAAGCTCCGGCCTACCTTTTTCATCGGCTTTATCATGGCCATGAGCGGCATCGTTCTGCTGAACCTCTCCAAGGGCCAGGGCATCGACTTAAACCCTCTGGGGAATTTCCTCATTCTGATGGCCGCCCTCACCTGGGGAACTTACGGCGTTTTCCTCTCCTACCTCCAGGCGGGGGAGTACAACAACTTTCAGATCACCCGCAAGGTCTTTTTCTGGGGGCTGGTCTTCACCCTGCCCATCACCTGGTTTACGAATCTGGATTTTTCCCTGGGCCGTCTCTTTTCCAGCCCCGTGCTGTGGGGAAACCTCCTCTATCTCTCCCTGGGCGCCTCGGCGGTGTGCTACATGACCTGGAACAAGGCGGTGGAGATTCTTGGACCCGTCTCCACGTCGCTGTACATATACCTTATCCCCGTCATCACCCTGACCGCCTCCGCGCTCATCCTGGGCGAGCCCGTCACCCCGGTGTGCATCGGCGCTATCGCCCTCATCCTGCCCGGTCTTTGGCTCTCCCAGCGGCAACCCCGGGACATTACGTAAGATCGGCGTTCCTGCGTTTAAAAGTAAGGTATCCCTCGAGAATCAGGGTGGCCGCCACGGCGTCCACCTTTTCTTTTCGCTTTTTGCCCCGGTTGCCCGTCTCGGTTAGGATACGGTGGGCGTCCACCGTGGTGCGGCGCTCGTCCCACAGTTTCACGGGAAGCCCGGTCTTTTCTCTTAAAAGCTCTCCCAGCGCGGCGCTCTTCTCCGCCCTTGGGCCGAGCGTGTCGTTCATGTTCTTGGGGTAGCCCAGCACGATCTCCTCCGCGCCGGTCTCGGCGGCAAGGGAGGCTATTTCCTCCGCCACCTGCTCCGGCCGGTGCAGGTGCAGAACAAAGGTCTGTCCCGCCAGCAGACCCGTGGGATCGGAGATGGCGACGCCGGTTCGGGCGTCCCCGTAGTCAACCGCCATAATACGCATAGTTTCACCTCAATCATCATTATTAAGGATTGCGCCTCTTCTGTCAATCGGTACTTGTCCTGTTCGACGAAATATGCTAAGATATGATTATTACGGAATAAGGGAGGCGCGCCTTATGAGTGCTGCCCAGAACTCTTTTCGAGGAAGCGTATTCGGCGGATTCAACCGTCAGGATGTGCTGACCTATCTGGAGCGTACCGCGCGGGAGCACTCCCAGCAGGTGGAGTCGCTGCAGAAAAAGCTCGCGGAGCTTACCCAGGACCAGAACGATAAAACCACCCGGCTTGCTGGACTCGTGGAGAAGGACGCGCAGCTCTCCGCCGAAAACCAGCGTCTTTCCGAAACCCTGGAGTGCGCGCGGACCGACCTGGAGGAAAAGCGGACCAGGCTCGCCGCCGCCCAGGAGGATCTCTCCGTTCTTCGGGAGCGCGCCGCCGAACTGGAGGCCAACGCGGAGGCTTATTCCAGACTCAAGGACCGCACCGCCACCATCGAGCTGGATGCCCGCAACCGGGCGCAGGTCATTCTGAATGATGCACACGCCCAGTCTGATTCCATCCGCACCCAGGTGGAGGACTGGCTGGACCGGGCCGAAGCCCGGTACGAGCATCTCAGGGCGGATATCGGCGCCACCCTCTCCCACGCCATCGGGGAACTGGCGAAGGTTCAGCGGGCGCTGGAGCAGTCCTCGGCGAGCTTTACGGAGCATGACGAAGCTCTGGAGGGTCTTGTGCGCTGGTGTGAAAGCGGTCCCCTTCCCTGCGAATCTGACGCAAGCGCGGAGAAAACCCCCGAGGAAACATTGGTGTAAAGTTAAATTGAAAAAGTTCTGAATAAAGATGTCATCCTGAGCGTAAAGCGAAGGATCTTAATGAGTCAAAAATATGGCTACGAAGATTCTTCGGCTTTTAGCCTCAGAATGACAAGATAATACGAAATAACCGTGCCTGGCGGGAATTCACTTCCCGCCAGGCACTCTTTGTGCGGCTCAAGAGAGCCGCTTCCATCTTGTACTTTGTCGAAAAACAGGGTTTTTCGACAAGCTAGTCTTCGCCCTTCATGAGCAGGTACATGACCGCCTTCTGGACGTGGAGGCGGTTTTCCGCCTCGTCGAAAATTTCGGAGGCGTGGGCCTCGAAAACCTCGGCCGTAATTTCCTCGCCCCGGTGGGCAGGCAGGCAGTGCTGCACTACGGCGCCCTTATGGGCCAGGGACATAAGATGATCGTCCACGCAGAAGCCCCGGAAAGCCTCCCGGCGTTTCTGCGCCTCCTCCTCCATCCCCATGGAGGCCCAGACGTCGGTAATCACCACGTCGGCCCCCAGGGCGGCTTCGGCGGGAATACGCACCAGCTCAAATTTCGCGCTCTTCATCGTCGCGGCAAAGCTCAAAACGTCCGGATGAGGGTCGTACCCCTCGGGGCAGGCCACCGAGACGTCCATGCCGCATTTGAGTCCGCCCACGATGAGGGAGTTTGCCATGTTGTTGCCGTCGCCGATGAAGCAGAGCTTGAGCCCCTCCAAGCGGGAGTGGCGCTCCCGGATGGTCATGAGGTCGGCCAGTACCTGGCAGGGGTGGGCAAAATCGGTGAGGCCGTTGATGACGGGAATGGATGCAAATTTTGCGAGTTTTTCCACCTCGGCCTGACCGAAGGTACGGATCATGATGCCGTCGCAGTACCGGGAGAGGACCCGGGCGGTGTCCTCAATCGGCTCTCCCCTGCCGATCTGGCTCTCCTTGCCCGAGAGGAAGAGGGCGTGGCCCCCCAGCTGGTACATGCCGGTCTCGAAGGAGACCCGGGTGCGGGTGGAGTTTTTTTCAAAAATCATGGCGAGGGTCTTCCCCTGCAGGAAGTTGTGGATAAGCCCGTGCTTCTGGTTGTACTTCATCTGGTCGCCCATATTGAGGATTTTCACGATATCTTCGTGGCTTAAGTCCAGCAGCTTCAGAAGATCTTTTTCCATCGTCACAGCCCTCCCAGCGTATTTTTTATAATTTCAAGTCCCTCGTTCATCTCTTCCCTGGTGATAGTGAGCGGCGGCAGCAAGCGCAGAGCGTTTCCGGCGGTGAGGCACAGAAGCCCGTTTTTAATGAGAAGGGTTACAAGCTCCTTGTTGGTCCGTTCACCCTTTACCTCAATGCCGATCATGAGTCCCAGGCCCCGGGTCCTGCCCAGGCAGGGCAAGTCCATAGCCTCGATGGCGTTTCTGAGGTAATGGCCCTTCTCCGCCACCGCGGCGAGAGCCGCGTCGTTTAAAATCTCCAGCACCTTGAGGGCGGCGGCGGCGCAGATGGGGTTGCCGCCGAAAGTGGTGGCGTGGGTGCCGGGGGTGAGCACCGCGCGGCACCTTTCGTTCGCGAGAAAGCCGCCGAAGGGCAGCCCGCCGGCGATTCCCTTGGCAAAGGTGACGGCGTCCGGGAGAATGCCGTACTGCTGGAAGGCAAAGAGGGTACCGGTGCGGCCGATGCCGGTCTGCACCTCGTCCACGATGAGGAGCCAGTCCCGCTCGGCGCAGAGAACGGCCAGCTCATGGACAAATTCCTTGGGCATGGGCAGCACGCCGCCCTCGCCCTGCACCAGCTCCAGCATCACGGCGCACACGTCGTGGCCGGACGCCTCCTTCACGCCCTGGATGGTCGGTTCGGCATAGCGGAAGCCGTCGGTAAAGGGGAAGAAATAATTGTGGAAGACGTCCTGCCCGGTGGCGGAGAGGGTTGTGATGGTGCGTCCGTGGAAGGAGTTTTTGAGGGTAATGATGGTCCCTCTCCCCTTGCCGTACTTGTCGAAAGAGTATTTCCGCGCCAGCTTGATGGCCCCTTCGTTGCTCTCCGCCCCGGAGTTCGCGAAGAAGGCGGCTGCGAGGCCCGCCCGGGTGCACAGCTCCTTGGCGAGCTTTGCGTGCGGCTCGGTGTAAAACAGATTGGACATGTGGCCGAGCCTCGCGGCCTGCTCGGCTATGGCCCCACACCAGGCTTCGTTGCCGTACCCGATGGAATTGACGCCGATGCCCGCGGCAAAGTCGATGTATTTCTTTCCCGCCGGGTCGTAGAGCGTCGCGCCCTTGCCGTGGTCGATGGCCACGGGGAATTTGCCGTAGGTCTGCATGATGTACTGGCTGTCCAGCGCCTTTATCTCTTCATAAGTCATGGTTTCACTCCTCGTCTCGTTTCCCGGAAAAGCGCCTGAGGCGCGCCTTGCCGGAGATAAGTTTTTATTTCTTCAAAGCTCAGAGAATCATGGTGCCGATACCCTCGTCGGAGAGCATCTCGATGAGGATGGAATGGGGGATGCGCCCATCCAGAATGTGCGTCCTCTTGACGCCGGAGCGCACCGCCTCCACGCAGCAGTCCACCTTGGGGATCATGCCGCCGGAGATGATCCCTTCCCGGACGAGGCCCGGCACGGCGGAGACGTTCACCACGCGGATGAGGGATTCATCGTCCTTCACGTCCCGCAGGAGACCCCGCACGTCGGTGAGCAAAATGAGCTTTTCCGCTCTCAGGGCTACAGAAAGCTTAGCCGCGGCGGTGTCCGCGTTAATGTTGTAGGCGGTGACCGCGTCCACCCCCTGGGCAACCGTTGAGATGACCGGGATGTAGCCGCGCTCCAGGCAGTCGTTCACCGCGTCGGGGCAGACGGCGGTGATTTCGCCCACCAGCCCGTATTTTTCGTCCAGCTTCCTGGCCTGGAAGAGGGAGGCGTCCATGCCGCACAGGCCCAGGGCTTTGCCCCCCATGCGGTTGAGGGTGGCGACCAGGTCCTTGTTGACCTTGCCGCAGAGCACCTGCTGGACGATCTCCATGGTCTCCTCGTCCGTATACCGCAGCCCGTCCACAAAGCGGGACTCCTTGCCGATTTTATGGAGCATATCGGAGATTTCCGGCCCGCCGCCATGCACCACCACCACCCGGATGCCCACCAGATGAAGCAGGATGATATCCGAGATGACCGCTCGTCGCAGCTCCTCGGAGACCATGGCATTGCCGCCGTACTTCACCACAACGGTCTTGCCGTTGTACTTCTGGATGTAGGGCAGGGCTTCGGCCAGCACCGTCGCCCGGTCGATCTGGAGGTGGTTCATATGTTTCTATCTCCTTTTATTACCCGCTGAAAAACTGAAGTTTTTCAATAGAATGCTATGCGGCAAACTCTGGATAAACCCCCGCAGGGATAATTCAATCTGTTTTTCCGGCGACATGCGCGCCGGAAAAACACCTTAATTTGCGCCAAGCGGGCGCGAAACCGGGGGTATGGCGGCCAAAATCTCCGATTTTGACCGCGTACATAGGGGGTATTGGATACCCCCTATGCTTTAGGTCCTATAGTCTCCGTTGATTTTCACGTAGTCGTAGGTGAGGTCGCAGCCCCAGCAGGTGGCCGTGCCTTCCCCCTCGCGCAGGGTCACCTCGATGATGACCTCATCCTGTGAGAGGATGGACTTGGCGGATTTTTCGTCGAAGTCCAGTGCGGTGCCGCTCTTGCACACGTCTACCTTCCCGGCGGCGGAGCGGAAGGAAATATCCACGTACTCGGGCCGGAAGGGGGCCTTGGAATACCCCATGGCGCACAGAACCCGGCCCCAGTTGGCGTCGGCGCCGAACATGGCGGCCTTCACGAGAGAAGACCCCACCACCGCCTTGGCCAGGCGCTCGGCGGTCTCCTCGCTCCTCGCGCCGCTTACCGTGCAGGTGACGAGGCGGCTCGCGCCCTCCCCGTCCCCGGCAATGGCCCGGGAAATAGCCTCGCAGACCTCGTGGAGGGCTTTATAGAAGACGGTATAATTGTCGTCCTTCCACTCGATGAGGGGATTTTCCGCCATGCCGTTGGCGAGCACGGCGCACATGTCGTTGGTGGAAGTGTCCCCGTCCACGGTGACCCGGTTGAAGGTGCGCTTCACAATGGAGGAAAGGGCTTCCTTCAGCATGGCCGGGGTGATTTTGCAGTCGGTGGTGACGAAGCAGAGCATGGTGCCCATGTTGGGGTGGATCATGCCCGAGCCCTTTGCGATGGCGCCGATGGTCACCTTTTTCCCGCCGATGGTGCAGGAGACGGCCGTCTCCTTCTTCACCGTGTCGGTGGTCATGATGGCGCTTGCCGCCGCGTCGGAGCCTTTCCCGGAGAGCTGGGAGGCGGCCACCGGCATTCCCTTTTCAATGACGCCGATGTTGAGGCTCTGCCCGATGACGCCGGTGGAGGCCACGATGAAATCCCCCGCCTTCAGCCCCGTGGCGGCGGCGGCGTACTGACACATCAGCTTTGCGTTTTCGTGGCTGCCGGGGGCGCAGGCGTTGGCGTTGCCGCTGTTGGCCACGATCCCGCGGGCAGCGCCGTCCTCCAGATGCTCCATGGTCACGTAGATAGGCGCGGCTTTCACCCGGTTGGTGGTGTAGACGGCGGCGGCGGCGCACTCAGTCTCGGACACGATGAGAGCCAGGTCCTTTTTGCCCGAGAGATAGTCGGCCACCGACATTTTGCCCAGAAGGGGCTGGTTGCCGTCGCCCACGCCGTGCTTGATGCCGCAGCGGACGCCCGACGCCTTGAAACCCATGGGGGCGGTGATTCCGCCCGGAACCTGCTTCATAACGAACACTCCTCGTTTCGGGGGTAAAACACCCCTGATTCAAATGTGAAAAGACGAAAAATAAGGCCAGCGTATTTTCTCCTCTTTTATTTCTCAGGATCAGCTGCCTTATTTTTCGGTAAATTATAGAATAAGTCCGGTCGTCTCCGGCAGGCCCAGCATCAGATTCATGTTCTGTACCGCCGCGCCCGAGGCCCCCTTGCCCAGATTATCGAACTGCGCGGTCACCAAGGTCTGCTCGTCGTTCCCGCTTATGGTGAGCTTTAACGTGTCCAGCCCCGAAAGAGCGTTGGTGGCGAGCCTGGGGGTATCTCCCCCGAAGGGGGCCACCGTAATGAGAGGTTCGCCTTTGTAATATCCGCAGAATTTTTCCCAGATTTCCTTCGCCGTGGGAGCACCCGCCAGGCGCCGGTTCTGGAGCATAAGGCCGGTGGCCATGCCCTTGTAGATATCCCCCAGTACGGGGACGAAGACGGGCGGAAACTCAAGTCCCGCCACCTTCTGCATCTCGGGAAGGTGCTTGTGGTTAAGGCTTGTGGCGTAGATATTGGGGGAATCGAGCGCCTTATCTCTCCCCTCGGCCTCAAATTCCGCGATCAGCTTTTTTCCGCCGCCCGAGTAGCCGGTTAGGGAAAAGCAGGTGAGCGGATAGTCCCGGGGGAGAATGCCCATGGCGACGAGGGGGTAGGCGGAAACGAGAAAGCCGGTGGCGTGGCAGCCGGGGTTCGCCACCCGCGCGGAAGTTCTGACCGCCTCCCGGTGCGCCCCGGAGAGCTCGGGAAAGCCGTAAGCCCAGCCGGAGGCCGTCCGGTGGGCCGTGGAGGCGTCGATGAGCCGGGTCTTGGGGTTTTCGGTCATCATAACCGCCTCGCGGGCGGCATCGTCGGGCAGACACAGAAAGATAATGTCGGCGGCGTTAATGCACTTTTTCCGCTCACCCGGGTCCTTGCGTTTCTCCTCGTCAATGAGGAGCAGCTCCAGGTCCTCCCTCGTCCCCAGCCGCTCGTGGATCTGCAGGCCGGTGGTGCCTTCCCTGCCGTCGATATAAACAATGGGTTTCATTGCGCTTCTCTCGCCTTCACAAATTCTTCGATGGATTCGATCTGCTTCAAAACCGATTCGGGAGCGGGGCCGCCGAACACCTTCCGGCCGCCCACGCAGGTTGCCAGCTCCAGGGCCTCGTAGATATCCTCCCCAAAGGCGCCGGAAATGGCCCGGAAGTCTTTGAGGGTGAGGGTCTCCAGGTTCTCTCCCGTCTGGATGCACATGTTGACCAAACGTCCCACAATCATATAGGCATCCCGGAAGGGAATGCCCTTTTTCACCAGATAGTCGGCGCAGTCGGTGGCGTTGATGAAGCCGCCGGAGGCCGCCTTGCGCATGTTCTTCTCCTTCACCGTGAGGGTGTCGAGCATGGCGGTGAAGACGGGCACGCACTGGGAGACGGTATCCACCGCGTCAAAGACAGGCTCCTTGTCCTCCTGCATATCCTTGTTGTAGGCGAGCGGCAACCCCTTCATGACGGTAAGCAGGGTGATGAGGGAGCCGTAGACCCGCCCGGTCTTGCCCCGCACCAGCTCGGCCACGTCGGGGTTTTTCTTCTGGGGCATGATGGAGGAGCCTGTGGAATAGGCGTCGTCCAGCTCCACGAATTTAAATTCCCAGGAGCACCAGAGGATGATCTCCTCGGCAAAGCGGGACAGGTGCATCATGAGAATGGAGAGGTCGGAGGTGAACTCGATGGCGAAGTCCCGGTCGGAGACCGAGTCCATGGAGTTTTCTGTGGGCTGCCGGAAGCCCAGCGCCTTAGCCGTGGAGAACCGGTCCAGGGGATAGGTGGAGGTGGCAAGCGCGCCGGCCCCCAGGGGGCATTCGTCCAGGCGTTCCAGGCAGTCCTCCAGCCTCGTTACGTCCCTTCTGAGCATGTTGGCGTAAGCCATCATGTAGTGGGCGAAGGTGGTGGGCTGGGCGCGCTGGAGGTGGGTGTAACCCGGCATCACGGTGTTCATGTGCGCCCTTGCCTTTTTGAGGAGCACTTTTTCCAGGTCAAGGATCATCCCGGCGATCACGGGGATCTGCTCCTTTACGTAGAGCCTGAAATCCACCGCCACCTGGTCATTGCGGCTGCGGCCGGTGTGCAGGCGCTTGCCGGTGTCCCCGATGCGCCCGGTGAGGAGGGTCTCCACGTTCATGTGGATGTCTTCGTCCTCCAGGGAGAACTGGACCTCTCCAGCCTCGATGTCTGCCAGAATGGCTTTTAAGCCATCGATGATCTTCTCCGCCTCGTGAGGCTCGATGATCCCCTGTTTGCCCAGCATGGCGGCGTGGGCGATGGAGCCGGTGATGTCCTCCTGATAAAGGCGGGCGTCGAAGGTGATGGAGGAATTGAAGTCGTTCACCAGAGAGTCGGTTTCCTTCTGAAAACGGCCTGCCCAGAGCTTCATGGTCTGCACCTCATTTCAAAAGTCCCTGTTCCATTAACGCCCGCACCTTGATGGGCAGGCCGTAGAGATTTATGAATCCCTGGGAATCCATCTGGTCGTAGTCGCTCTCGCCGAAGGTGGCGATATTCATGGAGTAGAGGGAATAGGGGGACGTGACCCCGGCGTTTATGATATTGCCCTTGTAGAGTTTGAGCTTCACGGTGCCCGTTACGGTCTCCTGGGTTAAGTCCACAAAGGCGGAGAGGGCTTTTCTTAAGGGGGTGAACCACTGGCCGTTATAGACCAGCTCGCCGAAGGTGATGGCAAGCTCCGCCTTCTTGTGGGCGGTCATCTTGTCAAGGCAGAGGCTCTCCAGCACCTCGTGGGCGTGGTAGAGGATGGCGCCGCCCGGGGTTTCGTACACGCCCCGGCACTTCATGCCCACCAGGCGGTTTTCCACCAGGTCCAAAAGGCCGATGCCGTTTTTACCGCCCAGCTCATTCAGCTTCTTCACGATGTCCGAGCCCTTCATCTTAGCGCCGTCCACACCGACGGGAATGCCCTTTTCAAAATCGATGGACACATAGGTAGGCTCGTCGGGGGCCTGCATGGGCGAGACGCTCATTTCCAAAAAGCCGTTCTTCTCGTACTGAGGCTCCAGGGAGGGGTCCTCCAGGTCCAGGCCCTCGTGGGAGAGGTGCCAGAGGTTTTTGTCCTTGGAGTAGTTGGTCTCCCGGTTAATTTTCAGGGGGATGTTGTGGGCCTCGGCGTAGTCGATCTCCTTCTCACGGCTGTCCAGCTCCCAGACACGCCAGGGGGCGATGATCTTCATGCCCGGGGCGAAGGCCTTGATGGCCAGCTCGAAGCGGACCTGATCGTTCCCCTTGCCGGTGCAGCCGTGGGCGATGGCGTCGGCCCCTTCCTTGAGGGCGATCTCCACAATGCGTTTGGCGATGATGGGCCGGGCGAAGGAGGTACCCAGCAGATACCCCTCGTATTTGGCTCCCGCCTTGAGGGTGGGGAAAATGTAATCATCCACAAATTCGTCGGCGAGATCCTCGATGTACAGCTTGGAGGCGCCGGTTTTGAGGGCCTTCTCCTCCAGCCCCTCCAGCTCAGAGCCCTGCCCCACGTCGGCGGAGACGGCGATGACCTCGCAGTTGTCGTAGTGTTCCTTCAGCCAGGGAATAATAACCGACGTATCCAGACCGCCGGAATAGGCGAGTACAACTTTCTTAATCTCAGACATGGTAAAACCCTCCGTTTCAGATGTTGAAACCAGTCTACCACGCCCGGGGCCTAAACGCAAGAGACACTATGCATAAATATACGTCTGCATTCAGTTTATTCCCGTTATCTTCAATAAATGTTGTATATTATTCATCGATAAATGAATATCCAATTACATATGGAACCTACGGCGGACCTCCTCCCGGAGGCGGGGGTTACAGCGCACCACCAGAAGAGGGGTCATGAGAGCAATGCAGATCGTGCCCACCACCAGGGACCAGGAGAGGATCCAGATACTCCTCAGATACCAATCGAGGAACAGATCGACCCCGATGGCAAAGAGGCCGATGGAGCCGATGACAAGGACTGCCGTGGTGAGCATGGAATGTCCTCCGCCCCGCAGGATCACGCTGAGGGCCAGCACGATCACCGCCCCGATCACGAGGATGGGGAGGGCCAGCTCGAAATACCACTCGCCTCCGCCGGTCACAAGAGCGATGAGATAGATATACAGGGCGGCAGCGCACGCGTCGAAGGCCAGCTTTACGGTGATGTTCAATCTCCTCACCAGAAGGGGCGGGACCAGGACGACCCATAAAAAGGCGAAGGCACCGATAAAATAGAAGGACCACCACCTGGACGGCAGCAGCACCAGATTGAGCAGAGCGCAGCACACCGACGCCGAGACCAGCATGGCGGTGAGGAGCAGCGCCAGCTCCCGCCGGAGGGCGGGGCCTACATCGGATCTCCTCTGGGGGTAGGGGGTAGGAGAGTGCTCGTCGACCGGAGAACAGGGATTCATCACGGGAGCGCCGCACAGCGGACAGCCCTTGGCGGTGGGATGCAGCTCCACGCCGCAGTTCACGCAGTAGGACATATGAGCGCCTCCTCCCGGTTGGATTCAATGAAAACGTGAATGCCGTCGCGCACCAGACGGCGGAAAAACCGGCGCTCGGTGTCGGTTTCCCACATGGTGCCCGCAAAGGTGATGGTGACGGTGTTCTTATAGCTTAAAACGGTACAGTTGGGCCTGGGGACAAAGGACTGCCCCAGGGTGGCCGCCACCCGCGTGATGTGGGGCTCCATCCCGGGCGGCACCGGGAAGGGACCGGGGTTCGTGTAGTTGGCGGAAAAGGGGCGCGTGCCCAGAAGCTTATAACTGAAAGCAATCAAGGGATTTTTCAGAACGACAGGGACCATCTTGAGCACTCTGTTGCGCTGGTAACCCACGTTATTGGCCATAATCCCCTGCAGCCGGTGGCAGTCGTTGTACAGATGCATAAAATGATGAACTTGCCGCACAATCTCCTGCAGGGAGTAATCCCCCAGAGAAGGGTCCACGCCGGGACGAAGGTTCAGCATGAAATTGCGCAGTGTATCTGAAGGAAACCACGTCCGGAGATTGACCGGCACGGCCAGAGTCACCGGTTTTTCCCGGTAAGGCCGCTCGCTTTTCTGGTTCTCGATGATGCTCTCGATGAGCACGGCTCCCAGATACTCGGTGACCGACGCGCCGTACCCCTTCGCCACGGAGCGAAGCTGGTCCAGCGGCACCATGCCGTGAATGACGTTAAGGGTGTAAAAGGGGGCGGGCGTTCCGGTGTTCCGGTAGGCCGCCTTTTCCCAGCCGCTCCTTACCGCCCGCACCGTCGCGTAGCGGGCGTAGGCGTTTTCGGTCTCTTCCGGCGCAGGCGGTAAGTCCACGTTCAGCAGGCCGGGTCCTTCCCTGGGGATATCGGGGCAGCCCAGTTCCCGCAGATAGACAGACAGCAGAGTCCTCAAAAAGATCATGGCGCCAGCTCCGTCGGAGAGGGCGTGGAAAATCTCCACCGAAATGCGTTTGTCGTAATAGTAAAAACGGATGAGCCAGTGGTTGTCCTCCCCGAACCGGATCGGCTGGCACGGGTTTGAGACATCCTTCTTCACAAAAGGTCCGGGGGCGTCGTTCGGCTCCAGGTAGTACCAGAAAAGGCCCCGGAGCAGCCGCACCCGAAAGCCGGGAAACCGGGGCATGGTCCTCGACACCGCCCGCTGGAGGGCATCGGGGTTAACCTTTTCGGTCATCCAGGCGGAAAAGCGGTAAACGGCGGAATAGTCCTCCCGCTGGAGGGCGGAATAGAGCACACCGGCGTTGTCCAGCTTATACCAGCCCGGTTCGGTCCTGTTTTCGCGTTTTGCCATGCCGAGCCCTCTTCCTCCGTTTTATTCGTACCCTTTAGTTTACCATATTTTATCCTTCCCGCGCAACCCTTAATAATGTCCGGCAAATAAATATGATTTCCGAATTGCCTTTGCGGCGATTCCTCCGCGCCCGGAGAAAAAACACGGCAGGAGTGTTTCCCCGTGGCGGAGTTCCCATCCGGCGTTTCCCCGTTTTTTACCGGAAAACATTTGTATTTCGCCGGGAATACTCTTAGATGTTTTATTTTTGTTAAATCTGTGTTATACAGGGTCGAGAAGGCGTTTTTTCTCTTGCAAGGCTCATAATTTTCCTGTATAATACGCTGATGTGTACCGAACAATTACGAGAGGACTGAGTCACCATGAGCGCATCCAGAGAGAAGAAACAGCGCCAGAACGAGGGTCTGACCGAAAAGCAGCGCAAAGAACAAAAGGAAGAAAGAAAAAATAAAGCCCGCGACATTTTTTATGTTGTGATCGGCGCCATCGTCGTGGTGTTAATTGCCGCGCTTTTATTCTGGCATTCCGGGATCCTCCAGAGAAGTACCGCTGCCGCCACCGTGGATGACGAAAAATACAACGTGGGCGACGTGAGCTACTACTATTATTCCGTTAAGAACCAGACCGTCAAGATGGCCAACCAGTACGCGCAGTACGGCATGAATTACGGATATGACACAACTCTGGAGCCCTCGGAGCAAATTTACAACAAGAATACCGGGGAAACCTACGAGGCGTATTTTAAAGAAACCGCCCTCGATAACCTCAGGTGGGTCATTCTCATGAACGGCGAGGCCAAAAAGGCCGGATACACTCTCTCCGACGACGGAAAGGCCGAAATCCAGTCCGCCAAGGACTCGATCAGCAAATACAGCACCCAGAGCGGCTACACCAAGTCCGCTTACCTGAAGCTGCTTTACGGCACCTATATGACCGAGTCCATCTTCAACAAACAGCTGGAGATGAACGTCCTGGCCCAGGAGTACGCCACCTACTACAAGAACCAGTTCACCTATACCGACGCCGAGCTGGAGGATTACTACAAGGAAAACTCCACCAAGCTGGACACCTATGATTTCCGCTACTGCTTCATCGCCAGCAATGTGGAGACTACCAAGGACTCCGAGGGCAACGAGCAGACTGCCACCGACGAGCAGAAGGCCGCCGCTCAGAAGGCCGCCGTGGCCGACGCCGAGAAAATGGTCGCGCGCGTCAAGGCAGGCGAGGCCTTCAACACTGTGGCCGCCGACTGTGTCTCTTCGGACACCAAAGCGAGCTACGCGGACGCCGAGTATAACCACGTGACGGACAAGCTGGGCAGCGATGTCTCCAGCACCGCCTACGGCACCTGGGTCACCGACGCCTCCCGTACCAAGGGCGACTGCGGCTATGTGGAATCGGGCACCAGCGGCTGCTACGTGATCCTCTTTAACAGCCGTACCCGCTCGGAGAACACCTATCAGACGGTGGACGTACGCCACATCCTCATCAAGGCCGAAACCACCTCCGCCAGCCCCAGCCCCAGCGCGGATCCCAGCGCCAGCCCCAGCACAGCCACCACCGCGCTGCCCACCGCCGAGCAGCTCGCCGCCGCCAAGGCAAAAGCCGAGGACCTTCTTGCCCAGTGGAAGGCGGGCGACGCCACTTCCGATTCCTTCGCCGCTCTGGCCAACGCGAACTCGGAAGACCCCGGCTCCAACACCAAAGGCGGTCTCTACGAGGGCGTGACCCGCGGACAGATGATCGCTTCCTTCAGCGACTGGTGCTTTGCCGACGGGCGTAAGGCGGGAGACACCGGCATTGTGGAAAACACAGATTCCAGCGGGAACGTGGTGGGCTACCACGTCATGTATCTGGAAAAGCTGGGCGAGGTCCGCTGGAAATACCAGGCCAATTCCGATTTGGCCACAGCCGACTACAACACCTGGTACAACGGCCTGGAATTCAGCTATGTAGTCAAGCCCGTGGACAAGGGCATGGCAATGATCGGGTAAGAGACCATATACGAAAATCCCCGCGGAGAGTACTTCTCCGCGGGGATTTATTGGAGTGAGAGAAATGTCGGAACAATTTATCCGCGTGGAAATGCTGCTGGGGAGTGAGGCTCTCGCGAAGTTACAGGCTGCCCACGTGATGGTGCTGGGGCTCGGCGGCGTGGGAAGCTGGTGCGCCGAGGCGCTCGCGAGATCCGGGGTGGGCGCGCTTACCCTGATGGATCAGGATGAGGTAGGCCTTTCCAATTTAAACCGACAGGCCGAGGCGCTGCACTCCACCCTGGGCCAAGCAAAGGCGGAAGCCATGGCCGCCCGGGTGCGGGACATTAACCCCGGCTGCATCGTTAAGCCCATCGTGGGGCGGTACTCTCCCGATATCAGGGAGGATTTTTTCGCCGTCCGGTACGACTATATCGTGGATGCCATCGATCTGGTCTCCTGCAAGCTGGATTTGATTGAGACAGCCAAAAGCCGGGGTATCCCCATTATTTCGGCCCTGGGCACCGGGAACAAGCTGGACTCCACCGCCTTCCAGGTGGCCGACATCTCCAAAACCATCGGCTGCCCTCTGGCCCGTATTATCCGGAAGGAGCTGCGCTACCGGGGCATCACCCACCACAAGGTGGTCTACTCACCCGAGCTTGCCCTGCCTACCGACCAGTGCGAGACCCCGCCCCCCGGCCGGAGGAGCGTCCCCGCCAGCGTCCCCTGGGTGCCGGCCACCGCCGGTTTCTTGCTGGCGGGAACGGTGGTAAAGGACCTCACCGGCATTCTGGAATAAATTCCCCCTCTCCCGCCACACTAAGCTCCGGCGGTCCGGCGCCTTTCAGGCTTTCGGACCGAGCCGTGTGACGGGGGAGGAGTATTTTTGTCATTCAATAAAACCTGGCGCTGCGCAATCGCCGGAGGCGCGTCGGGACTGCTCGCCGGATTTTTCGGAGGCGGGGGCGGCATGCTGCTGGTGCCCCTGCTCATCCGCTGGTGCAAACTGGACGAGCGCACCGCCTTCGCCACCTCGGTGGCGATTATCTTCCCCCTGTGTTTCATGTCCGCCGCCGTCTATTGGTTCCGGGGCGGTCTGGACCTCACGGCTGCGCTTCCCTACCTGATCGGGGGACTTTTGGGGGGTCTCATAGGCGGCAGGATTTACCGGAAGATGAACATGACCCTTCTTCGGGGCTGCTTCGGCCTTCTGCTTCTCTACGGCGGCATCCGGGCGTTCATCCCATGACGGGGTTTCTGATTTCCCTTGCCGCCGGGGCCGCCACAGGAGTCCTCTCAGCCTTCGGCGTCGGCGGCGGCACGCTGCTTCTCGTCTATATGACCGCCTTCGCGGGGGTGGCGCAGCATCTGGCCCAGGGGATCAACCTTCTTTATTTTCTCCCTACGGCGGCTGCGGGCCTCCTTTCCCATTTTAAGAACGGCTTCGTGGACAAGCAAGCCGCCCTTCCCGCCATCGGAGCGGGTCTTATTTGCTGCGCCGTCTCCGCCTGGGCCTCCACCGGGCTGGACGTGTCCCTGATGCGCAAGTGCTTCGGGGTCTTTCTCCTCATCGTTGGGATAAGTGAGCTTCTGGCGGCAAGCCGCGCGAAAAAAGAGCCGTAAAATCACAAAATCTGAAGTCCGGGGTCTTCTTTTGTTGTGTACCATTGTGCTTGACACTTTTCTCAAGTATCGGTACAATTTTTACGCATACAATGACGGCGCAAGGAGAAATACCATGACCTATTCTTATGAGACCTTCGGCACCTGCTCCACGCAGATCCTTTTCGACCTGAACGGAGATGTTGTCACCAACATCCGGTTTATCAACGGCTGTGACGGAAACCTGAAAATTATCCCCAAGCTGCTGGACGGCTTCACGGTGGAGCAGATCGAAAAAACCTGCCTGGGAAACGACTGCGAATTCCGCGGAACCTCCTGCGCGGACCAGCTCGCAAGGGCCGTACGCACGGCCTATAATAATCTGTCAAAGGAGTCTTAAAGACTCCTTTGACGCAGGCTGTCGAAAAACCATGTTTTTCGACAAAACGATAAGATGGAAGCGGCTCTCTGGAGCCGCACAAAGAGTGCCTAGCGAGAAGTGAATTCCCGCTAGGCACTGATATTTAATGTCCACTGAACAAATGCAATTTTCGAATCGCATTTGCCGAAAGGGCAAAAATTGTCCTTTCGGGCGGCAAAACAACAGTGTTTTGCCGCTTCAGATGCATTGATGCCTGTCCGTTGTGATTTGCGGACACACGCCGCAAATCAAAAGTGCAAGGTTTTCAACCAAAATTGGTCAAAAACCTTGCACCTGAATAAAGCAAAAACAATTGGAAGTATTGATATGACAATTTTTTGTTTTATTCAGCGGACATTATTTAACCTTTTGCGGATTTCGGTCACGCAAACGCAACGCAAAATCCGAAAAAGCTTTTCGCCTCCGGCGAAAAGGACGGAGAACTATTGGGACGGCGACGGGACAGTTTCTTCCGAAGCTGTCCCGTTATTTCATATTCAGTGTTTCAGCAGTTACTTCGCCGTATAAACCGCGAGCATGGCCTTGTAGGTCATATAGCAGTCCAGCTTAGAGACCGTCTCAAAGGGGGCGTGCATGGACAAAACGGGCACGCCCGCGTCCAGGGTATCGATATCCCGTTCGGCCATATACACCGCGACGGTGCCGCCGCCGCCCACGTCGGCCTTGCCCAGCTCGGCCATCTGCCAGGCGACATTTGCTTCGTCGAAGAGCCGGCGCACATAGGCCACCACCTCGGCGGCGGCGTCGGAAGCCCCGGATTTGCCCCGAGCGCCGGTATACTTGCAGATTCCAACGCCGTAATTGACTTTGGCGCTGTTGAGCTTCTCATAAACCTCCGGGAAGTTGGGGTCGAAGGCCGCCGTCACGTCGGCGGATAGGCAGAAGGACTTCTCGTAGCAGGCCTTGAGAGGGATGCGCTGAGAATCGCACAGGTCGCTCATAAAGGTGTCGAAGGCTGCCGATTTCATGCCGGAGACGCCCTCCGAGCCGATCTCTTCCTTGTCAGCCAGTATGCAAACCGCGGTGCGCTTGGGGGTCTCGGCGGCAAACAGGGCGGCGAGGCAGGCGTAGGCGCACACCCGGTCGTCATGTCCGTATGAGCCGATGAGGGAACGGTCGAAGCCCACGTCGGAAGCCTGGAAGGCGGGCACCACCTCCAGCTCGGCGGAGGTAAAGTCGTCCTCGCGGATACCGTATTTCTGATTCAGAAGATCCATGATTGCGAGCTTCACCCGGTCGCCGCCCTCTTCGTTTTTAAAGGGACGGCTGCCGATGAGAAGATTAAGGCTCTCGGCGGGAATGGCGTCGGCCAGAGGCTTCTTCCCCTGTTCGGCGGCCAGATGGGGGAGCAGATCGTCCACAGTGAACACCGGGTCGCCGGGTAAGCTGCCCACGGCCACCTTCACGGTGGTGCCGTTTTTCAGGGCGATCACGCCGTGGAGCTCCAGGGGGATGGTCACCCACTGGTACTTGCGGAGGCCGCCGTAGTAATGGGTCTTGAAGAAGGCCATCTCGGCTTCCTCATAGAGAGGATTGGGCTTCAAATCCAGGCGGGGGGAATCGATATGGGCCGCGCCGATATTCACTCCCTCTGAAAGAGGCGCGGAGCCCACCACGCAGAGCATCACGGCCTTGCCCCGGTTCACCCGGTAGAGCTTGCTGCCGATCTTTACCTCCATGCCCCGGACAAAGGGAACGAAGCCTCGCTCCTCGGCCAGAGCCACGGTGTACTTTACCGCCTCCCGCTCGGTCTTGCCCTCGTTGAGGTATTTTTTATAGTCCTCGCAGTATGTCTTCATGGCCGCCTCTTCTTCGGGAGCGAGCCGGTCGTAGCCGTTTTTCACCTGGTTGAACAGCTCTTTTTTTCTCAGCTCTCCGGCGGTTTTCTCTTTCTTTTCTTCCATTTGACAAGTCTCCTTCTTTCCATTTCCTTTTTAATCGGAATAAAATCAGTATTGATTCAGGATCCGGCGGAACAGAACAAGCGCGCGGGCTTTAAACGTTTCCGGCGTGTCCGTTTCGTCGTTTTCCAGAATGTAATCGCAGTTTTTACGGAAGAAGTCCTCGCCCTTCTGGGCGGCCACGCGCATGCGCGCATACTCCTCCGATATGCCCTCCCGGGCCATGATGCGGCGCACCCGCAGCTCCACCGGCGCGATGACGGCCACCAACACGTCGCATTTCCGATCGTTCCCGCTCTCGATGAGGGCGATGGCGTCGATGGCGGCGGCAATTTTCCCCTCTTTGCGGGCTACGTCAAGCAGCCGGTCGATTTCCTTGCCCACGAAATGGTGGGTGACGGCGTTTAAGTCGGAAAGGGCCTTCTCATCCTGAAAGACCACGGCGCCCAAGGCCCTGCGGTCCAACGTCCCGTCGGTGCCGTAAACCGGGCCGAACCGCTCGGTGAGGGCTTTGCGCATGGGCTCGCTCTTCTCGGTGAGGTCGTGGTACACCGCGTCGGCGTCGATGATGAGGGCTCCCAGCTCGATCAGGGCGTTTAAGGCCGTTGTCTTGCCCGCGCCGGTGGGTCCCGTGATTCCGATGACCTTCAAATCCCTTCCTCCTTCCGTGTATTGTTCCCCGTCATGATAAAATTACTTTCCCAGATCCACGATATGAAAACCCGCCGCTTTTTTGAGGCGGTTTGCCACCGCGAACCCCAGGCCGTTTTCGTCCGGGCACTGGGCGAAAATCTCGGTGACGCCGGTTTCGTCGAAGGCCCGGAGCGCGTCGAACACGTGCCTTGCCTGTTCCTCGTAGTCGGAGGAGCGGCCCATGGTCCGCACCATATGGTGATCGAATAAAAAAGCATATTCGCTGAAGCAGAGGATGCCCGAAGTGGGTTTCATGTTTTCCCTGATATACTGGGCGCACCGCTCCGGCCAGCCCACCACCACCGTCACAGGGGCCTTGGGAGCGTAGTGCCGGTATTTCATCCCCGGCGCGCGGGGCTTTTCTCCATCCTCCATGAGCCTGGAGACAGCAGCGTCCCTTGCCACCGTCCCCGCCACGTTCTCCAGAAGCTCCAGCGGCAGTCCGCCGGGGCGGAGGAGCCGCGGGGGCGTCACCGTAAGGTCGATAATGGTGGATTCCACACCGACAGCGCAGTCTCCGCCGTCCACAATGCCGTCGATCTTCCCATCCATATCCGCCAGCACGTGAGCCACGGTGGTGGTGCTGGGACGGCCTGAGGCATTGGCCGAGGGGGCGGCCACGGGCACATCCGCCGCCGTAAGAATCGCCCTCGTGACGCTGTGATCCGGACAGCGCATCCCCACGGTGGGGAGGCCAGCCGTCACCACATCGGGGACGATGGGCTTGCGCTGGAGCACCATGGTGAGAGGCCCGGGCCAGAAGGCCTCGGCGAGCTGCCAGGCAAGGGGCGGAATGTTTTTGCAGTAGCGTTCCAGCCATAGTGCGGAGGGTACGTGCAAAATAAGGGGGTTATCCTGGGGCCGACCCTTGGCGAGAAAGATTTTTTTCACCGCCTCGGGATCCAGTCCGTTGGCCCCGAGGCCGTAAACAGTCTCGGTGGGAATGGCGAGGAGACCCCCCGCACGGAGGATTTCCGCCGCCTCTTCCACCTGGGCCGGCTTTAAAATACGGGTATTCACTCTTTCGCCTTCAATCGCTCCGCCTGATCGGCGGTAATGAGCGCGTCGATGATCTCATCGAGCGAGCCGTTCATCACGGCGTCCAGCTTATAGATCGTGAGGCCGATGCGGTGGTCGGTGAGCCTGCCCTGGGGGAAGTTATAAGTGCGGATGCGCTCGTTGCGCATGCCGCTGCCCACCTGGCTGCGCCGCTCGCTGGCGATGGCGTCGGTCTGTTTGCGGACCTCCTCCTCGTAGAGGCGGGAGCGCAGGATCTGCATGGCCCGGTCCTTGTTTTTGTACTGGCTACGCTCGTCCTGGCATTCCACCACCGTCCCGGTAGGAAGGTGGGTAATGCGGATGGCGGACTCGGTCTTGTTGATGTGCTGCCCGCCCGCGCCGGAGGAGCGGTATGTGTCGATCTTAAGATCGCCCGGGTTCAGTTCAAATTCCACCTCGGAGGCCTCGGGCAGCACCGCGACGGTGACGGTGGAGGTGTGGATGCGGCCGCCCGACTCGGTTTCCGGCACGCGCTGGACCCGGTGCACGCCGCTTTCGAATTTAAGCCGGGAAAAGGCACCCGCGCCTTCGATCATAAAGGAGATTTCCTTTACGCCGCCCAGCTCGGTTTCATTGATGTTTGCGATTTCCACCTTCCAGCCTCTTGTCTCGGCGTACATGGAATACATCCGGGTGAGGGAACCGGCGAAGAGGGCTGCCTCCTCGCCTCCCACGCCGGCCCTCAATTCCATGATGACGTTTTTTTCGTCACTGGGGTCCTTGGGGAGCAGGAGGATTTTCAGCTCGCTCTCCAGGCGGTCCATGTCCAGCCTCGCAGCGTCGTATTCCTCCTGGGCAAGCTCCCGGAAGCCGGGCTCGTGCATCAGGTTTTTCGCACCCTCCAAGTCCTGTTCCCGCTTCCGGTAGGCCCGGTAAGTCTCCACCACGGGACCTAGCTCCTTTTGTTCCTTGTTAAGGCGCGCCACCAGCGCCGCGTCCTCATAGGTCTCCGCGGCATTCAGCCTGGCCTCGATGTCGGCGTAATGTTGTTCAATGGTTCTGAGCTTATCGAGCATAAAGTATCCTCACGATATGGTTATTAGTCCAGTACAAATGATTTGAGCAAGGCGGCGGACTCCCGCACTGTGCCGGTGATGCGGGAGGGGATATGGCTCGACGGGGCCGCCAGGGTGGAGATGTCCATGTCGTATCTATGAGCGAGCATCCGCACCCGGGTAAGATGATAGCCGTTGGAGACCACGAGGATATTATCCGCCGTATCCATCCCTTTTTCTTCGATCAGAGCCTTGGTGTTTTTCAGGTTCTGGCTGGTATTGTGGGACGCCTCTTCCATCAGAATTTTTTCGCTGTCCACACCCCGGGCCGTCAGATAGTCGTACATGCATTTTGCCTCCGTGGTTGGCTCGTCGGCACCCTGGGCGCCGGTGACCACCACCGTCATGTCCGGGTGCTCCTTCAGATAAGAAAGGGCGGTGTCCAGCCGGTCCTGCAATAGGACGGAAGGCCCCCAGCTCTTCACCTGGGCACCCAGGATCACCATCACCTGGGGCTGCCCGCGGACCTCCGAGCGGCTCCCCGCCAGAACGAGGCCCTCCAGCAGAAGGAACAGGGCCGCTGCAATGGCCAGGAGGATGAGCACCGTGCGGATGAAGATATTTCGTTTTCCTTTATAATGTCTATAAGGTTTCATCCTCCGCTCTCCTCCTGTAATTCCACAGCCAGCCGTTCCCACTTGGCGTAGAGGCCGAGAATCTCGTCCTCCAACGCCGTCCGCTTCTCGTAAAGCTCCTGGAGCGTCAGGTAATTGGTGGAAGCCGCCTCGATCTCCAGAGTCAGTTCGTACATCCGCTCCTCAGCTTTCGCAACCTCACGTTCGGCGGCGGCGGTCTCCTTCTCAAGCTGTTTGATTCCACCGGTCCTTTTCGGCTTTGCTTCTTTGGGCACAGGCTTTTCTTTCTGTGGTGCGGGCACGGCTGCGGTACGCTGGCTGGAAGCCTGATAGGCCCGGAAGTCCCCCGGAAAATCGCCGATCATACCTTTCTCCAACGTCCAGACACGGGTGGCGAACCGGTCGATAAAATACCGGTCGTGGGAGACGAAGAGCAGGGCCCCCTCGTATTCGTCCAGGGCGGTCTCGATCCACTCCCGGGACTTTAAATCCAGATGGTTCGTGGGTTCGTCCAGAAGGAGGAGGTTAATTTTGCTCGCCATCAGCATGCAAAGCCTCAGGCGGCTCTGCTCGCCGCCCGACAGGGCGGATACCGGTTTGAACACGTCCTCCCCCCGGAAGTGGAAGGCGGCGAGCCGGTCACGGGCTTCCTGGGTAGAGCAGTTCTGCTCATAGAGCATGGTGTCGAGCAGGGTGCGCTGGGGATGGGAAAAATAAACCACCTGGGGAAGGTAGCCAAATTTCACCGTGGGGCCTAGGGTGAACTTGCCTCCGTCGGGCAGTTCCTCTCCCACGATGATTTTGAGGAAGGTGGATTTGCCCGTCCCGTTGTCGCCCAGGAGGGCGACCCGCTCCCCCCCGTCCATGCGCAGGGAAACCCCTTCAAACAGTTTTTTCCCCTCGAAGCTCTTGGAAAGCTCCTTTACCAGCAGCATCTCGTCGCCGAAGAAATCCCGCTCGCCGAAGCGCGCGGTAAGAGCCCGCTCCTGCTTGGGCCGGTCGGTGGTGCGCAGGCGCTCCATGCGCTTTTCAATGGAGAAGGCCCGCTTGTGCAGGGCATCGTTGCCCATGAAGGCCCACAAATGGAGCTTGTCCGCGGCTGCCGAGAGCTGGGCGATCTTCGATTGCTCCTTTTCGTACTGGCGTAGCTTTTCCAGATACCGCTTTTCCTTCTCCGCCATATAGACGCTATAATTTCCCGAGTAGAATTCCGCCTTGCCGTCCACGATCTCCACAATGCGGGAGACCACCCGGTCCAGGAACCAGCGGTCGTGGGAGATGCACAGCACCGTCCCCTTGTATCGGGAGAGATATTCCTCCAGCCACTCGGTGGCGTTAAGGTCCAGGTGGTTGGTGGGCTCGTCCAGCAGGAGGATGTCGGTGTCCTCCAAAATAAGCCTTGCTAGATTGACCCTTGTCTTCTCCCCGCCGGAGAGGCTGGAAAAGAGCTGAGCACGCATCGCCTCGGGAATCACGAGGCCGTTGCACACCTTTCCGAGCCGGGTGGCGGTATCGTATCCCCCGCCCGCCTCAAAGGCGGCGGTAAGGGCGTCGTAGCGGCGCAGGTCGGCGGGGGAGGAGGCGCGGGAGAGCCTGCCTTCGATTTCCCCAAGCTCCCGCTCCATCTCCCGCAGGCGCAGAAAGGCGGTCTCCAGCACGTCCCGCACGGTATAGCCCCCGGGATAGACGGGAATCTGGGAGATGAGGCCCAGCCTTTTGTCGGCGATCGAGATTTCGCCCTCGTCGGGTTCCAACTCGTGTGTCAGCATACGGAACAGGGTGGTTTTACCCGCCCCGTTTTTGCCCAGCAGGCCCACCCGCTCCCCTTCGTCCACCTGGAAGGTCAGGCCGCACAGTATTTTGTTGCCCACCTCAAATTCCTTGGTGACGCCGGATACGGATATGTCTATCATGAAATGATTTACTCCAAAAATAATTGTGTTATAATGTTTGTAAATTTAAACGAAAATAAACCCCCGGATTTCTGGTACGAAAGGCTGTGGAATGCATGGAAGCACTTCTCTGGAAGGGCGACGCCCTTTCTCTCCTGGATCAGACAAAGCTGCCTCTGGAAGAGGTCTGGAACGACTACACCGATTACCGGCTGGTAGCCGAGGCCATCAAAACGCTCACGGTGCGCGGCGCGCCCGCCATCGGCGTGGCCGCCGGTTACGCCTATTGCCTGGCCGCCATGGAGTATTCCGGCAGGCCGGATTTCAAAGAAAAGATGGCCGAGGCCAAGGCGCTTCTCGCCGCGAGCCGCCCCACCGCCGTGAACCTCTTCTGGGCGCTGGACCAGATGGAGGAGCAGTTAAAAAAATACGAGGGCTCGGAGGAGCTGCTCACCGCTCTGCTCGCCCAGGCCGTCACCATCCACCGCAAGGACGTGGTGGCGAACCGCGCCATAGGCCGGTTCGGGGCCGAGGTGGTGCCGGAGGGGGCCCGCATCCTCACCCACTGCAACGCGGGGGCGCTGGCCACCGGCGGATTCGGAACCGCACTGGGCGTCATCCGGGTGGCAAACCGAAGGGGCAAGGTAGAGATGGTCTACGCCGACGAGACCCGGCCCCTTCTGCAGGGCGCGAGGCTCACCGCCTTTGAGCTGGCGGCGGACAAGATTCCGGTCACCCTCTGCACCGACAGCATGGCTGCCGCATTAATGAGCCAATATAAGGTGGATATCGTCCTGGTGGGCTGCGACCGCATGGCGTCGAACGGCGACTTCGCCAACAAAATCGGCACCTACGGCCTGGCCGTTTCCGCCTATTACCACGGCGTCCCCTTCTACACGGTACTGCCTACCTCAACCATCGACATGACCATCGGAAGCGGAAAGGACATCGTCATCGAGGAGAGGGACCCGGAGGAGGTCACCCATTTCGCAGGCGTCCGCACGGCTCCGGAAGGGATTAAGGCGTGGAATCCCGCCTTCGACGTGACCCCCAACCAACTGCTCACGGGGATCATCACCGAAAAGGGAGTCATCTATCCCCCCTTCGACGAGCGTTTAGCGCAGCTCTTCGGCGGGGAGGCCTCTTCCTGCGCAAAACCGGAGTAACGCTAGGGTTCCTTCGTGATCGTCTTGAGATAATCCACGAAGCTTTCAAAATGCATGGCGCGGGAGGCCTTGACCAGAACCGTGGCGCCGGGCTTCACAAGCTCCGCCAGGACTCCGAGGGCCTCCTCTTTCGTTTTGCAGTAGTAAACCGTGGGCACTAGGGCCTTAAAGGCCGCGTCGTAGATGTGCCGCGCCAGATCGCCCACGGCCACCAGGCAATCGATGCCCGCCTTACCCAGATACTCGCCCACGCCCTCGTGGAGGGCGGGGGCAAGGGGGCCCAGCTCCAGCATATCGCCCAGGACGGCAATTTTGACCGTCCCCTTGGCGCTCGCCAGCACCTCCACCGCCGCCCGCATGGACTGGGGGTTGGCGTTGTAGGTGTCGTTTAATATGGTGATGTCCTCCGCCCTGTTTATGATGTTCATCCGCATTTTCGTGGGGGCGAAGCGGAGAATGCCCGAGGCAATCTCTTCCCCGGTCATTCCGAAGTGCTCGGCCACCGCGGTGGCAATGAGGGCGGGATAGACCATATGCTCGCCCAGGGCGGAAATTTCGGCGGTAAAGGCACATTTGGGGGTTTCAATCCGGCAGGTCATCCGGTGCTCGCCGTCGCTCTTTACCCCGCTTGCCCGGTAATCCAGGCCCTCCGCCGTTCCGCAGTAGACCTTCACGAAGGGCAGCTTACCCCGCAGGGAACGGAGAAGAATGTCGTCACCGTTCAGCACCACGAACCCGCTCTCTTTCATGTGGGAGAAAATCTCGCACTTTGCCTTCAGAATATTCTCCCGGCTGCCGAGAAACTCAATGTGGGAATCCCCGATGTTTGTGATGACCGCCACGTCGGGCTCGGCGATGGCGCTTAAATACTCGATCTCGCCAAAGTGGTTCATGCCCATCTCCAGCACCATGACCTGGCAGCTTGCGTCCAGACGTAAAAGGGTAAGGGGCAAGCCCACTTCGTTATTAAAGTTGCCCTCGGTTTTAAGGACCTTGAACCGCTCCGACAGCACTGAGGCCACCATGTCCTTGGTGGTGGTTTTCCCCACGCTGCCGGTGATTCCCACGCAGGGGATGGGGAATTTTCGCCGGTAGTAACGGGCCAGATCCCGGAGGGCTTTCTGGGTATTGGGCACCTTGATATAGAACTTATCCGGGAGGTAGCTCTCCCGCTCGCGCACGGTAAAGCAGCCTGCGGCCCCGGCGCGCAGGGCATCGGCGATAAAGGCATGGCCGTCGAACCTCTCTCCCATGAGGGGGATAAAGAGGGCTTCGGGGAGCGGATTGCGGCTGTCGGTAAATACCTCGGAGACCTGCTTGTCCGGGTCCCTGCATTCACCCAAAAGCGAACCGCCAACGGCTTCTAAAATTTCCCGGATCGATATGGGTTCCATTCTGAATTACTCTCCCTTCAACGACGCGGCAATGATGCGCTCGCAGAGGGTGGGATAGTTGATGCCAACGGCGGCAGCCTCCTGGGGCAGGAGGCTGGTGGGCGTCATGCCCGGCAGGGTGTTGATTTCCAGGAAGTAGGGCTTACCGTCTTCGGTGAGGATAAAATCGGTGCGGGAATAGACCTTCAGGCCAAGAAGCCTGTGAACGGCGAGTGCAGCCGCGCCCACCTTCGCCTCAATTTCCGGGTCAATCGGGGAAGGGCAGATTTCCAGAGCGGCGCCGGGCTGATATTTGTTTTCATAATCGTAGAAGCCGTGCTTGGGGATAATCTCGATGGAGGGCAGAGCCCGGTCCTCCAGAACGCCCACCTGGATCTCCCGGCCCTTGATATATTGCTCGATGATCACCCGGCCTCCAAGAGTCAGGCTGGCCTTCAGGGCCTCGGCGAGGGCTTCCTTGTCATGTACGATATAGACTCCGATGGAGGAGCCGTTGTCAATGGGCTTCACCACGCAGGGCAGAACGGTTTCCGCCGTAAGGCGCGAAACGTCCCCGGCGGTATAGGCGGCGCAGTTCCAGCTGGGGGTCAGGATGCCCGCGGCGGCGGCTAGCTCTTTGGTAAGGTGCTTGTTCATGGCAAGGGCGCTGCCCAGATAACCGGAGCCGGTATAGGGAATGCCCAGAAGATCGAACGCGGCCTGCACGCGGCCGTCCTCCCCGCTGGCGCCGTGCAGGGCCATGAAGACCACGTCGGCCATCCGGCACAGCTCGAGAACGCCGGGGCCGAACACCCCGGGGTCTTTACTCCTGCGGGAAGCTTTTACCCGGGCAAGGTCGGGGGCTTCGCGGTTCACCTTTTTCATCTCGGGAGAAAAGGGCTTGTCGAACAGGGACTCCAGGGGACCATCCATCCCCTCCGAGCCGAAAAACATATCGATGAGCGCAGCGCGGTGGCCGTTATTCCGCAGCGCTTCGCACACCACCGTGCCGGTGGAGAGGGAAACGTTGCGCTCGGGGGAAAGGCCGCCCGCCAAGACTACGATTTTCATTCCAAACACCTCAACATATAATTACGCGCAATGAAAGTATTATAGCACAATTGGCGTTGAAACTCAACTTGAAAGTTGGCGTATCCGCGTGATATAATACTATATCTGCATTTTGGGAGGGCGCGCCATTCATGGATCTGAGAACCCAGCGTATTATCACCGCCCTGCGGGCAGCCCACAGCGCCATGTCGCCCGAGTCCATGACCCCCGAGGATCTGGAGCGCCAGCGGCGGGGCCAAAAGCTTCTGGGCAGGCTTGTCGCCCCCATGCTGGGCATGGAATGGAAGCCCTTTTCCCTCGCCGGCATGCCCGCCAGCTGGACATGCCCGGAGCGCTGCTATGAACGTCGGCGGGTAGTTCTCTACTGCCACGGCGGCGGGTACACCAGCGGCAATTTGAGCTATTCCCGCATTTTAAGCGCAAAACTGGCCGGTGCTTCTGGCCGAAGCGTCCTGTCCTTCGAGTACCGGATCGCTCCGGAGCATCCTTACCCCGCCGCCCTGGAGGACGCCATGAAGGCGTGGGATTCCCTC
Organism: Bacillota bacterium; assembly: GCA_023459875.1. GTDB lineage: Bacteria > Bacillota > Clostridia > Oscillospirales > Oscillospiraceae > JAEWRY01. The sequence continues at coordinate 1,707 of JAEWRY010000034.1, read as the reverse complement.
ATGTACCAGGGGTATGGCGCACGGGATATCGTTCTGGCCGGGGATTCGGCGGGCGGCAACCTGGCGCTGGTGCTGGTCTTTAAACTTCGGCAGATGAAACGGCAGATGCCGGGGGCGATCGTTTTATTTTCCCCCTGGACGGACATGACCTGCTGCGGACCGACTTTCAGAAGTATCGCCCCCGCGGACCCCATTCTCACGCCCGACTATGTCAAAGCGGTCAGAAATGTGTACGCGCCGGGCGCCGACTATACCAGTCCTCTGCTCTCTCCCCTGTTCGGAGATTTCCGCGACTTTCCGCCCACCCTCATCCAGGCGGGCGAAAATGAAATCCTTCGTTCGGATGCCGAGCGACTCCGCAACCGTATGATTTCCCACGGAGCCCCCTGCCGGCTGGAGATCTGGAGCGGTCTCTGGCACGTCTTCCAGATGTTCCCCATGAAAAAGGCCGGCGAGGCCATGGACCACGTGGGCGAGTTCCTCGGTTCCTTGTATTAGAGTCAGTTTGTTTTGGCAATATTATTTTAGGAGGCGTCTTTATGGGGATTCTGGTTACCGGAGGAGCGGGATACATCGGCAGCCACTGCGTGGCCGCCCTTGTGGAGCGGGGCGAAGACGTGGTGGTGGCGGACAATCTCTCGAAGGGGCACAAGGATGCCCTCAAGGGAGGAAAATTCTATGAGGGTTCCGTTGCGGACCGCCCCTTTCTTGACAGGATTTTTACCGAGAACAGGATCGAGGCTGTCATCCATTTTGCGGCTTTTTCCCTGGTGGGTGAGAGCATGAAAATACCGGAGGCATATTTCCGCAACAACGTCGGCGGCGCGCTCACCCTCATGGAGGCCATGATCGCATATCAGGTTCCCTACCTGGTCTTCTCCTCCACCGCCGCCACTTACGGCGAGCCGGAGTACACCCCCATTAACGAGACCCACCCGAAAAACCCCTCCAATCCCTATGGGGAGAGCAAGCTGATCGTGGAAAAAATGCTACGCTGGTGCGGCGGGGCCCACGGGCTCAAATACTGCGCCCTGCGCTACTTCAACGTGGCGGGCGCGCGGTCCGACGGCTCCCTGGGGGAGGACCACCGGCCCGAAAGCCACCTGATTCCCCTGGTGCTGGAGGCGGCGCGTGGCAAACGCCCGGCCCTCTCCCTGTACGGTACCGACTATCCCACGCCCGACGGCACCTGCATCCGGGACTATATCCATGTGGAGGACCTGGTGGACGCGCACTTCCTGGCCCTGGACTACCTCAAAGCCGGGAACCCCTCCGCCGCCTTCAACCTGGGTAACGGCAAGGGCTTTTCCAACCGGGAGATCATCGAGGCCGCGCGGCGCGTCACCCGCGCGCCTATCCCTGTCGTGGAAGAAGACAGACGGCCCGGCGATCCCGCCGTTCTGGTCGCCTCCAGCAAAAAGGCCATGGAGATTCTGGGCTGGAAACCGAAATACACCCGTCTGGACGACATCATCGCCTCCGCCTGGAACTGGCATACCGCCCATCCGGACGGCTACGCCAAATAAAGCTCCTAAAAAAATACGCAGCCCCCATGAGATATCCTCATGGGGGCTGGTTACTGAAAAAATCCTTCGTCCTTTTCGCCGCCTGCGAAAAGCTTTGCGGATTTTGCGTTGCGTCCCGTGACCGAAATCCGCAAAAGGTAAAATAGAAGCGCCAAGCGGGAAGTCGCTTCCCGCTTGGCGC
>JAEWRY010000033.1 GCA_023459875.1 Bacillota bacterium | reverse complement strand
TCCCAAAGCACCATCATAGCGATGTATTGTGTATATGTCAGCCCAATTTCATCCAAGAAAGGCTTGTACATGCGAATAACTTCTTTTGCGCTGGCATACAGCGGAAAACAAAGCTGGTTTTCCAGTTTTAGAACATCATACTCCATTTTGGCATCCCCCTTACGCTGCTAAAACCCCTATATTCAGTTTATAACAAGGCGGCAATGTCTTTGTCAAGGCTTTCCGGTTTATCGGCCGATCCATATCGCCCTACGACTTTTCCGGCTTTGTCAACAAGGAATTTCGTGAAATTCCATTTTATATTTGCCCCGAAAAGGCCTCCTTTTTGCTTTTTCAAATGGGTATATAAAGGGCTTTCATTTGTGCCATTCACATCAACTTTTGCAAACTGAGGAAACGTAATACCAAAGCGGCCGGTACAGAAGGTATGGATTTCCTCCGCTGTTCCGGGGGCCTGATTGCCGAATTGGTTGCAGGGAAAATCGAGAATTTCGAATCCCCTGTCCTTGTATTTCTCATAGAGTGCCTGCAGCCCCTGATATTGAGGTGTAAAGCCGCACCCCGTTGCTGTATTCACAATAAGCAGCACCTTCCCTTTATAAGCTGAAAGAGCTGCCTCGCTACCATCCATCTTTTTTACATTGATATCATAAATCTCCACTTTTTACTTTCCTTTCTTTTTCATAGTTTGGAATACTTCTGTGTCAGACCTGATGCTTTTAGTAACCGTCTTATCTTATATATTTTACGCTATTTAATTGTATGCAATTATTTAATGAAAGTCAATACAAAAGAACAACTCTTTTTGAGTAGTCACACCTCTTTGTTTGCCGTTTACGAGAAATATGCATTCGTTGCATTTTCTACGTCAAAATGATATACTGGAAGAAGGAATCAGGAGGGGAAAACCCATGAAAAAAAGCATTTTGAACAGTGAAAGCTATAGCCCACTGTATCGTCAATTGATGCAGCGCCTGAAAAATGAAATTGCTTCCGGGGTTTATCCCGTGCATTCCCGTATTCCATCCGAGCAACAATTGTGCGATACGTATCAGGTCAGCCGGGTAACGGTGCGAAAGGCTTTGACGACTCTGGTAAGAGAAGGTCTTCTTTTGCGCCACCAGGGAAAAGGTACTTTTGTAGCAGTTCCCCGCATTCAACGGGACTTAAAAGAAGTAACCAGTTTTCATACCGCCTGCCAGATGAAAGGATGCAACGCCTCCAGCCGGGTCATACATGCAATGCTGCAGCATGCCACCCAGGAAGATGAAGAGTCTCTTCACCTTTCTCCCGGGAAAATGGTATTGGAAATCTGTCGACTTCGAAGTGCCGACCACTCGCCTGTGATGATTGAAACAAATCATTTCTCCGATTCGTATGCTTTTCTGCTTGAAGAGGACTTAACCGGATCGTTGTACGAAATTTTGTTAAAACACGGCATCGAGCCCCAGCAGGCAGTGCATGATATTGCTTTGAGCTATGCTTCCACTTCCCAGGCAAAGCTGTTGGAAGTAGAAGCTGGTGCAGCTTTGCTGCTTTTGACGGAATGTGTTTTTGACCAGAATGGTGCTCCGCTTCATACATCCAATCAATTGATTCGGGGAGACCGGTTTACATTCCGTATTTGACACAAGAAATAGAAATTTATCGAAAAAGGCGAGGGGCTCTTTGAGAGCTTTCGCCCTTTTTCAAAAAGAAAGAGGAGATATTCCTGAGCACATCAAAATTTGCGATCTTTGTAGATTTGGAAAACTGCGGTGCCAAGGTGGCTACACTGAACAACATACTGGAAAAGGTTAAAATTCGCGGGGACATCCTGCTGGGTAAGGTATATGGTTACACTGATCGGTTCAGTGACCTGAAGGAAGTGCTGTTAAGCAATACCTTTACGGTAGTACCCTCCCTGCGCTATGGCATTTCCCAGAAAAATAATGCGGACATTCATCTGGTGATCGATGCGTTGGAAGTGGCCTATACCAACGATTTGATCGACAGTTTTTGTATTGTGTCCGGTGACAGCGATTACACCCCATTGGTTGGAAAGCTGAAAAGTATGGGGAAGTTTGTACTGGGCATTTCCCGCAGCGAGGTAGCCAGCACCATTTTTATCAATGCCTGCAACGAATTTCAATTTCTCGAAAGCGTAGGCGGCCGAATCGGCATCCAATCAAAAAAGAAAATTTCTTCCTCGGAAGAGCCGCTGGATGATGTTGAACTAAATAAGCTCATTGAAGGCGTGTTTGAAGAGCAAACCGATGAGGATGAGATTTACGCCAGCGAGCTGAAAGGTATTATACTCAGACTGCGCCCGGATTTTAATGAAAAATCCTACGGCTGTGCTACCTTTGGCAAGCTTTTGAATAAGCTGAGTCAAAAATTCGGCTCCTTCCATGTAAAGAACGATAATTTTAATGTAATGGTGAGCATGTCTTCTAAGGAAGCTACGGTTCACCCTCAATTAACCAAGGAAAATTGGAAAGATGCTTTCCGGGATCAACTGAAGCATTACAAAGAGGATGGTTTTGACCGGATTAATCCAAGCATCTTGAAAGCCGATATTCAGGCTTCCTTTCCGGATTTCAGTGAAAGATCTATTGGCTTCAAACGTTTCAGCGACGTAATGAAGCAGTTGGAGAAAGACGGAATGCTGGTCGTTGAGATGGATGAACAAAAGACCATGCTGATCAAGGTCATTTGACACCAAACATTTTCTTTCGCCTTGCGGAAAAAATGTGCATATTCTGGGATAAATACCGCATATGGTTAGATTTTACGGGCTTTTTATTCCTGGGAAGACTTTCATCCACAGCCTGTGTATGCGGTGGAAAGAGTTCGTCGAATCATGCGGATTTTTACGAAAACAAGTCGAAATGGAAAAAACAGTTACCCTTCTTTTGGAAGCGAGATGACTTTTTGGCAGGAGAATCTTTTTAAAAAATAGAACTATTTTGCTATTCGCTGCTTGTCCACGGCGGATACAAAAATACGGCGGTTTTTCCACAAAAAGCGCAAGCCATTTTTCCAGCAGTAACAATGGGTTGTAGCGTTATCC
>JAEWRY010000032.1 GCA_023459875.1 Bacillota bacterium | reverse complement strand
TTCTGGATCAGTCCTTCCCTTTCCTGGTGAAAACGGCAGGAACCGGAGAAAAACGTTGCGCCGTCAGGGTTTCCGAATTCGAGTCCATTGAAACCGCCATGTCGCTGGCCGGGAAAGTGGACTGGATATGGGTGGACTGTTTTACCAGATTTCCCCTTGCGCATGCGTCAGCGGCCCGCCTGATGGATGCGGGCTTCAAGCTATGCATTGTTTCGCCCGAGTTGCAGGGACGGCATGCGGCTTCAGAAGTTCCCCTGATGCGGCAATTGCTTCAAAAAGAAGACATTCCGTTCCATGCGGTCTGCACCAAGGAGCCCAAGCTTTGGAGCTGAGGGAATACCTGCAGAAACCATTATTCCTATGGGGAGGCGCGGCCAAAATTTTTCTGGCGCTCTTTCTGGCGCCCGCGCCGCAAACAGACTGGTTCACGCCGTTCATGGCGGCTTTCTGGCAACATCCCAGTATAGTGCCTTGGGATTACGTCTTTCAAAACAGTGCGGCCTTCCCTTACGGGATATCCATGCTGGAGGCTTTGCTGCCCTGTACGTTTGCCGACTACGCCATTGCGCACATTCTTTCCCGCCCCATGTTCGGCTTCGGAATATCTCTTACGTTGATACTTGCCGACCTGTGGCTCCTTTACCTCCTTTGCCGACTGCTGCCGGGTAAATATGAACAAATTTTGCGGACATACTGGGTTTCCCCCATCGTGTTTGCCGGCGTATACTGGGTCGGACAATTGGATACCATTCCCGTCTGCTTTCTGTTCAGCGCCTTGCTGGCATTGCGCCAGCGCAGATCCGCGCTTTCCGGCGTTCTGCTTGCCGTTGCCTGCTCGGCCAAGCTGAGCATGGCTGTGGTGCTGCCGTTTTTTCTTATTTATCTCTTCCTTACCCCCCGGTTGAGAGAATTCGGGAAAAGTTTTTTAAAAGGGTTCGTTGCCGGAAGTTTGATTTTTTTGGCGCCGCCGTTGTTTTCTCCCGGTTACAGGCTGATGGTGCTCGGAACTCCGGAAATGCTTCGCGTATTTGATCTGCACCTGCAGATGGGTGCGCTGACACTATACCTCACGCCGATCATGTATGGCTTGGGGCTGTATTTCGCATGGCGTATCCGGCGCATGTCCTTCGATCTGTTTTGCACCATCCTGGGATTGTCTTTTTTTCTGCTCGTTTTTTCGACGGCCGCACCGCCAGGCTGGTATTTATGGCTTGTGCCTTTTATTACCATTTTTCAGATCAAGGCGGCCAACGCCAGACAGAGGAATCTTCTTCTCCTGTTCAGCGTCAGCGTGTCGCTGACGCAGATATTGTTCTGGCCAGGACCAAGCATACCCGTGCTAGGAATATCATTACGCGATTTTTTTCCGGATCTCGTGCGGAGCATGCCTGTACAGGCGCATTCTATCTGGATAAGCCTTCTGGTTTTCCTGGGTTCGGTGGTTTATCTCAGTATGTTGCGTGAGAACGTGTACCGCAACAAGGCATATATCGCATGGCGAAATCCCATGGGCATTGCGGTGGCAGGGGATTCAGGCACCGGCAAGGACCGGTTGGCCCGGACACTGGCCGGAATGTTCGGCAAGGAAAGCATCACGCATATCAGTGGTGATGACTACCACCAATGGGATCGCTACGGTGTGATGTGGCAGGCTTTTACACATCTGCATCCCGGCGCCAACAATTTGCGTCAGTTTGCCCGGGATGTGGCAGACCTCTTCAGTAAAAAAAGTATTGCCTGCCGTGAATACAATCACAGCACGGGACGTTTCACGCCTCCAGCGGCGCGACACGGCAATGATTTCATTCTCGTTACCGGGCTTCACGCACTTATAAACAAAAGCCTGCGTGAAAAATATGATATCAGCATATATCTTGATATGGACGAGACACTGCGACGCTGGTTCAAGTGCCGCCGCGACTCTCTGGAACGTGGGCATGCGCTTGCATCAGTGCTGGCAAGCATTGAGCGGCGCCGAAGCGATGCGGAGCAATTCATTCATCCCCAAGGCAAACAGGCGGATATAGTTTTTTCACTGTATCCTGTCAGCCGGTTGCGGCTGGAGGATATGGATGGTCAGGCTTCTGTTCCGGAACTGGGACTAAAAGCCACGTTGCGCGGAGCCCATTTTTCAGACGCCATAGTCAGGTATTTGATAGGGCTTTGCGGCATGCGGGTGGATGCGCGCTTTACTGAGGATCTTGACGCCATTACGTTGACTGTGGAAGGCGATCTGACAAAGGAAGACATGGCGTTCATCATACCACGTCTGTTCCCAAATCTTCAGGACCTGCTGGCGCTGGAGCCACAGTGGGCGGGCGGTATGGACGGTGTAATGCAGATAGTGGTTCTCAGCTATCTTGCCGACAAAATGGAATCAAAGGAACTATAGATGCCTTGCGAACACGCTTTGTCACCGAGCTTCCCGCGTGCGGTCATCTTCGATATGGATAATACACTGTATCCCTATCCGCCCAGTCACAAGGCAGGCATGGGAGCAGTGGAGGAAAAGCTTGTCACGGATTACGGAATCACGCCCAGAAGTTTTGCGGAATGCTTTATGCGTGCCCGGGAGGAATTAAAAAAACGCCTGGGGGCAACCGCCAGTTCTCATAGCCGTCTTTTATATTTTATGCGCACGTTGGAGTTGTTGGGTTTCAAGTCACAGCCGCTGCTGGCGCTTGACCTTGAGCAGAGTTATTGGCGAAATTTCTTGAAGGCGGCGGAACTTTACCCTGACGTTATTCCACTGTTCGAATTTCTTAGATCTTCCGGCGTGGTTATTGCCATAGTCACGGATCTTACCGCTCAGATACAATTGCGCAAGCTGATATACTTCGATATAGATAAATATATAGATTGTCTCATTACAAGTGAAGAAGCCGGGGTGGACAAGAGCGGCCTGATTCCTTTTGAACTCGCGATTGAACGGCTTGGTATTCCGCCACAGGAAATATGGGTTGTTGGCGATGATGAACAGGCAGATATGTACCCGGCCCGTCATTTTTCAATGACTCCGGTATTTAAATCTTCCGCTGCATCATCCGCCCCTCAATGGGTGCCGCTGAAATTCCAGTATTTTGCTGAATTGAAAATTTTTTTGGAAGCTCTGAAATAACAGCTTGGGGGAAAAG
>JAEWRY010000031.1 GCA_023459875.1 Bacillota bacterium | reverse complement strand
GCTTTCCTCTTGCGGCGAAGACGACTTTCCGCCATAATAATGTCTGCTGAATAAACCGCTTGGCGGTTTATTCAGCGCGGCTTGGCCGCGCTGATTGCTTATAAATGGCTCGATACAGCCACTTATAAGCAATTAAGACATTGTTGCAATGTGTATTATCTATGGGAGGTTAACACCTCCCATAGATAGGCGCAAGAATGATTGAAATCATTCTTGCGCCTGAACAAAGCCATAAGTCTTTGTTCAGACACGCATTATAATAATGTCTGCCGTTTTGGCGGCAAATTAACTTTTGTAACGCTGTTGATTTTTTGTCCCAAAAGCGCGTTGTTTCCAGCGGTGAAAGCGTATGCGCGTAATTCGGCCGGGGAGGTTTCTTTATGCTGAGCGTCAGAGAAAGCGGCATTCTGCTGAGCGTTTTTTCCCTGCCCGGAGACTTTGGAATCGGCACGCTGGGCGATGGCGCAAGGCGGTTCGTGGATTTTCTGGCGGGCGCCGGCCAGAGCTATTGGCAGACCCTTCCGCTCTTTCCCGCCGGAGAAGGCAATTCTCCCTACATGTCCCCCTCCTCCTTCGCCGGAAATCCGCTTTTCATCGACCTCCCAGAACTCGAGGGGCTCGGTCTTCTCACCCGGGAGGAGCTAAGCGCGGCGCGGACGGAAAATTTTGACCGGGTTCATTACGAATCCCTCGCGCCGGAGCGGCTCCGCCTCCTCAAAAAAGCCTGGGAGCGCTCCGGGGCGGCTCCCGTTTTGCCCGACTGTCCGGAGCTGGAGGAATACGCGCGGTTCCGGGCGGAACAAGACGGGGATGAAATCGAATTTCACCGCTTTCTCCAAGAGGTATTCCTCCGCCAGTGGTTTGCCCTCAGGCGCTACGCAAACGACAGGGGCGTGAAGCTGATCGGCGATCTTCCCTTCTATGTCTCTCCCAGCAGCGCGGAGACGCGGTATCACCCGGAGCTCTTTCAGCTTGACCCAGCTGGGCACCCCATCCGCACCGCGGGGGTTCCGCCAGACGCTTTCTCCGATTCGGGACAACTCTGGGGCAACCCGCTCTACAACTGGGAAGGCCGCCGGGAAGAGCTTTTCGATTGGTGGACCAGAAGGCTCGCCTGGTCTATGAAGCTTTTCGACACGGTGCGCCTGGACCATTTCAGAGGCTTTCATACATACTGGTCGGTGAGCGCCGGGGCGAAGGACGCCTCCGGCGGGCGCTGGGAAAAGGGGCCGGGCACAGCCCTCCTGGAGCACCTCTCCCGCGCGGTGCCCGGACTTTCGGTGATTGCCGAGGACCTGGGCGATTTGGACGGGGAGGCTCTCGCCTTTGTGCGGGAGAGCGGCCTTCCCGGCATGCGGGTGCTGGTCTTCGCCTTCGACCCCGCCGAGGAGAGCGCTTACCTGCCCCACAACTGCCCGCCTCACTCGGTGATGTACACGGGAACCCACGACACGCCCACCTTTGTCCAGTGGCTCTTTTGCGAAGCCTCGCCGGAAGAGCGCCGGTTCGCCTGCGAATACCTGCGCCTCTCTGAGGAAGAGGGCTTCGGTTGGGGAGCGGTGCGCGGTGCCTGGGCGTCTCCTTCGAGGCTCTCGATTGCTCCGCTTCAGGACGTTCTGGGATTGGGCGGCGACGCCCGCGTCAACACACCGGGCACCATGGGCCCCATGAACTGGAGCTGGCGGGTGCGCGCGGACGCGCTCAACGGCGGCGTGGCTTCCCGCCTGCGCGGACTGACCCGTACTTACGGCAGGCTCCGCTGAGCTTTGGGAGTCATCATGGGGTTGTAAGTTGAGGTAAATTGCTTTATAATATCAGGATAATGTTGTACGGTCCTTCCTGCCGGGAAGATTTTTTCAGGTGGGAAGGCGATAAGAGAGGTGAATCCCTTGAATCTGAAAATCGGCATCGACATCGGCTCCACCACCGTAAAGGTTGTGGTGCTGGATGAACAAAATAAGCTCCTGTTCCGCTCTTACGAGCGCCACTACTCCAAAGCCCGCGAACGCGCCTGCGAGACCCTGCACTCCATTGAGCACATGCTCTCCGGGCAGCAGGTTCACCTGGCGATCACCGGCTCCGCCGGTTTGGGCGTGGCCAAGGCCAGCGCACTGGATTTCGTCCAGGAGGTGTACGCCACCGCCGCGGCGGTGAGCGCTTACATACCGGATACCGACGCCGTCATCGAGCTGGGCGGCGAGGACGCGAAAATTATTTTTTTCGGCGGCACCCTGGAAGAGCGGATGAACGGCTCCTGTGCGGGCGGCACCGGCGCCTTCATCGACCAGATGGCCACCCTCATGAACGTGACGGTGGAAGAGCTGGACAAGCTCTCCCTGGGTCATGAGAAAATTTATCCCATCGCCTCCCGCTGCGGCGTGTTCGCCAAGAGCGACATTCAGCCGATCTTAAACCAGGGCGGGCGGAAGGAAGACATCGCCGCCTCCATCTTTCAGGCGGTGGTGGACCAGACCGTGGCGGGCCTTACCCAGGGCAGGGAACTCAAAGGCAAGATTGTCTTTTTGGGCGGCCCTCTGCACTTTTTCTACGGCCTGCGGGAGCGTTTCGTGGAAACCCTTGGGCTGGACGGCGACCACGCCGTTTTCCCTGAGGACGGCGACTGCTTCGCCGGCATCGGGGCCGCGCTCTGCGCCGGGGACTTCGCGCCCCGCTCCTTCGACCAGTGCCTGGCCGCTCTGGAAAAGAGTGTGGAAAACAGCACTCTGGTGGACACCATGCCTCCGCTCTTTCAAAATCAGCAGGAATATGACGATTTTCTCGCCCGCCACAACGAGATCCACCCGCCGCAGCTTGACCTCGGCTCTTACGAGGGAGACGCCTATCTGGGCATCGACGCGGGTTCCACCACCACAAAGATGGTGCTCATAAACCCCGACGGCGGCATTCTCTATACTTACTATCATTCCAACCAGGGCGACCCCGTAGCCATTGTGCTCGAACAGCTCAGGGAAATTTACCGTCTCTGCGGAGACCGGGTGAAGATGAAGGGCGCGGCCGTCACCGGATACGGGGAAGAGCTTATTAAAAACGCTTTTTCCTGCGACCTGGGCCTTGTGGAAACCATCGCCCACTTTAACGCCGCGAGGCACTTCGCGCCCGACGTGGACTTCATCATCGACATCGGCGGGCAGGACATGAAGTGCTTCAAAATCCGCGGAGGCGCGGTGGACTCCATCATGCTCAACGAGGCCTGCTCCTCGGGCTGCGGCTCCTTTATCGAGACCTTCGCCAAGGCCTTGGGATATGAAATCGCCGACTTTTCCAAAATCGGCCTTTTCGCCGGGCACCCCGTGAATCTCGGCTCCCGCTGCACCGTTTTCATGAATTCCTCGGTAAAACAGGCCCAGAAGGACGGCGCCTCGGTGGAGGATATTTCGGCCGGACTATCGATTTCCATTGTGAAAAACGCCGTCTACAAGGTCATCCGCGCCGCCAACGCGGACGCTCTGGGCAAGCACATCGTGGTCCAGGGCGGCACCTTTTTAAACGACGCGGTACTTCGTGCCTTCGAGCTGGAGCTTGGCCGCGACGTGACTCGGCCCACCATAGCGGGGATCATGGGCGCCTTCGGCGCCGCTCTGGCGGCTAAAAGTATGAACCTTGCGCAGTCTTCCCTGCTCACCGGCGATGCCCTCGCTCATTTCACCCACAGCTCCAAGCCGGTCACCTGTAATCTCTGCACCAACCACTGCTCCCTCACCGTCAACCAGTTTGACGGCGGCAGACGGTTCGTGAGCGGCAACCGCTGTTCAAGGCCCACGGGCAAGGAAAAGGCCGAGCTGCCCGATCTTTTCGCTTATAAGTACAAGCGTCTGCGCGCCCTTCAGGGCAAGGGGGACGGCACCGGGGAGCGAGGCAGGATCGGACTGCCCTTCGGGCTTAATACGTACGAAAATCTCCCCTTCTGGTTTGCTTTTTTCACAAGCCTCAATTTTGAGGTGGTCCTCTCCCCCGAGTCCACCCGGAAGCTCTACCTCAAGGGACAGCACACCATCCCCTCCGACACGGTCTGTTACCCCGCCAAGCTGATGCACGGCCACACGGAGGCCCTCATCGAGGAAGGCGTGGATGCGATCTTCTACCCCTGCATGCCTTATAACTTTAACGAGGGCATCGGCGACAACAATTTTAACTGCCCCGTGGTGGCCTACTATCCCGAGCTGCTGGCCGCCAACATCCCCGCCCTCAAGCAGACGAAGTTTTTATACCCCTATTTCGGCCTTCACCGCCCCAAAGATTTTGAAAAGCGGGCTGCCCGGTATTTTGATACGATGCTCGCGGTGCCCCGGCGGGAGACCGTGGCGGCGGCACGGAAGGCCTACGCGGCTTACGACGCATATAAAAACGACATCCACGAGGTGAGCCGGCAGTACATCGAGGAGGCCCGGAAGCGTTCTCTCCCCATCCTGGTGGTGGCGGGGCGGCCCTATCACATCGACCCGGAGATCAACCACGGCATCAATGACCTCATCACCTCCCTGGGCTTTGTGCTCATTACCGAGGATTCGGTGTCCTATCTGATGGACAAGTCCCCTCGGAAGGTGCTCAACCAGTGGACTTACCACAGCCGCATGTACAACGCGGCCCGCTACGTCTGCACCCAGGACGACATGAACCTCATTCAGATGGTGTCCTTCGGGTGCGGGATCGACGCCATCACCGGAGACGAGGTCCGCTCCATTCTGGAGTCGGGCGGCAAGCTCTATACTCAGCTGAAAATTGACGATATCAACAACCTGGGCGCGGTCAAGATCCGCATCCGCAGCCTGATGGCGGCGATCGAGGCCCGCCGGGAAAAGCGTTAACGTCCGGGAGCGCTCGGCAAAAACCGCACTGCCCAGCGCCCGGCAAAACTCTTTGGAGGATACTATGGCGGAACTGATTTATGACGAAACAGGACGGCTTCTCTTCACCGAGAAAATGAAAGAGGAATATACCCTTCTCATGCCCCAGATGCTGCCTTTGCATTTTTCTATGATGCAGCAGATTTTTATCAGCGAGGGCTATAAGGTGGACATGCTCACCACGAACCACCGGGGAATTGTTGACGAGGGCCTCAAGTACGTCCATAACGACACCTGCTACCCCGCTCTGCTGGTCATCGGCCAGCTCATCGACGCGGTCAAGCACGGCGGCTACGACCCCCATAAGGTCGCCCTGCTCATCACCCAGACCGGCGGCGGCTGCCGGGCCTCAAACTACATCCACCTGCTGCGCAAGGCTCTGGAAAAGGCCGATTTGAGCTATATTCCCGTGGTTTCGGTGAACCTTTCGGGCCTGGAGAAAAATCCGGGCTTTAAGCTCAGCATTCCCGTCATCCGCAAGCTGATTTTCGCGGTGATCTACGGGGACACCATCATACACATCGCCAACCAGACCCGGCCCTACGAGGTAACTCCCGGCGCAACCGACGAGCTCATCGCCCGCTGGGAAAAGAATCTGCTCTCGTATTTTAACGAGGGCAAGGGCCTCACCTATGGCAGTGTGAAGGCCATCATTCCCAAAATCGTCGCGGACTTCGCCCAAATCCCCGTGTCGGGCGAGGCCAAGCCCCGCGTGGGCGTGGTGGGCGAAATTTACATCAAATACTCTCCCCTGGGCAACAACAATCTGGAGAAATTCCTGCTCTCCGAGGGCGCCGAGCCGGTGGTTCCGGGCCTCATCGACTTTCTCATCTTCAAAATTTACAACCGGGACGTGGATGTGGACCTCTACGGGGGGAAATGGCTCAAGCAGATGCTCGTCCGGGCGTTCAAGCTCTATGTGGAGCGCTGCCAGCGGGCGATGATCGAGGCCATCGGCGCCTCCGGGCGCTTCCGCGCCCCCGAGCCGTTCTCTCACCTGCATTCGCTGGTTAAGGGGTATCTGGGCGACGGCAACAAGATGGGCGAGGGGTGGCTCCTCACTGCCGAGATGCTGGAGCTTATCCAGTCGGGCACCGGCAACATCGTGTGCACCCAGCCCTTTGGCTGCCTGCCCAACCACGTGGTTGGCAAGGGGATGATTCGGCGTCTCAAGGACGACTACCCGACCTCCAACATCGTGGCCATCGACTACGACCCCGGCGCCACCCGCATCAATCAGGAAAACCGGATTAAGCTGATGCTGGCTAACGCCAGGCGGGGCGTCTTCAAGACGGCACAGGAGCCTCTTGGCGCGCCGGCTGAGGAAACCGCGGGCGTTTGAGCGGTCATCCGGCATCTGAGTTCCTACTAGCGGAATCAGTCGCGGGAAGCGCTCGCTTATATGCGCTTTCCCCCATGGAGCCATTGCGGCAGGGCGTACACAGAGAGGAAGTTTAGCTTGGAACAAGCCGAAACCAATAAAATGGGCTCTATGCCCGTCAAGCGCCTGCTCATCCAGATGTCCTGGCCCGTGATGCTCTCCATGCTCATTCAGGCTCTTTATAATCTGGTCGATTCCATTTTTGTGGCACAGATCAACGAAAAGGCCTTTCTCTCCGTGTCCTACGCCTTCCCCGTCCAGTCCTTTATGATCGCCATCTGCGTGGGCACCGGCGTGGGTGTTAACGCCATTTTATCCCGCCGGCTGGGCGAGCGGCGCTATGAGGACGCGAACGCCGTGGCCCTGAATGGCTACCTCATCTATCTCGTCTGTTTCGCGCTCTTCTTCCTCTTCGGCCTTTTGGGAACCGGTACCTTTTTGACTTACTTTACAAGCGATGCGCAGATCGTCGATTACGGCAGCCAATATCTCGGCATCGTGTGCTGCTGCTCGGTGGGTATGTGCCTCCAGTTCGCGGGAGAGCGGGTGCTCCAGGCCACGGGACACGCCACGGGCTATATGATGATCCAGGGCGTGGGCGTGGTGTTTAACCTCATCTTCGACCCCGTCCTGATTTTCGGCATCGGCCCCTTCCCGGTCATGGGAATCCGTGGCGCTGCCATCGCCACCGTGGGCGGACAGATCTTGGGCGCTCTTCTCGGAATCTTCCTGGTCGCCCGGGTGAAGGAGCTTCGGCTCCACCTGCGCAAATTCCGCCCCTGCCCGCGCACCATCCGGGATATTTACCGCATCGGCTTTCCCGCCATCATCACCCAGATTCTGGTCACCGTGATGCTCGCGGGCATGAACAAGATTCTGGGCGTCTATTCGGACACGCTGGTCTTTATTCTGGGCGCTTATTTCAAACTCCAGGCCTTTGCGTACATGCCCGTTTTCGGCCTCAACACGGGCATGGTCCCCATCATCGGGTACAACTACGGAGCCGGTCATCCAAAGCGGATCACGGACACCGTACGGTTCGCGATGGCCATCGCCATCGCGGTAATGCTGGGCGGAACCATTCTTTTTCAAGTTTTCCCGGGACCGCTCCTGGCTATGTTCAATCCCACGGAGGAAATTCTGGCGTCCGGCGTCCCGGCCCTGCGCATCATCGCCGTCTCCTTCCCCATCGCGGCCGTTACGGTCATCTTCTCCTCGGCGTTTCAGGCCCTGGGCGCGCCCATGCTCTCTCTTTTCGTCTCGGTCATCCGGCAGCTTATCGTCGTGCTTCCTGTTTCCTATGTGATCTGCCTTGTGAACCCGAATCTCGTCTGGCTCTCCCTGCCCATGGCGGACGCTTCCGCGGCGGCGGTGTCCTTCTTCCTCTACCGGCACATTTATAAAGCGAAAATTCTGCCTCTGGAAGAGCGGCAGAGCCAATAGAGTACACACCCCTCGCCCCGGCTGAAAATTCCGCCGGGGCGTTTTCAGCTCAGCAGGCGGGTTAAGATTCTTCGGCAGCGAAGCTTCCTCAGAATGACAGCCTGACCTGAAAAGCCTCCCAGCGGTTCCGCCGCGGTGCGGCGGAACCGGAGGTATCGCGGCTATATTCCGCGTTCAACTTGTGGAAAAGCTTTTGCGGATTTTGCGTTGCGCTTACGTGACGAAATCCGAAAAGGTTAAATAATATCCGCTGAATAAAACAAAAATATAATCATATCAATGTATCTGAAGCGGCAAAACAGTCTTGTTTTGCCGCCCGAAAGGGTGATTTTTACCCTTTCGGCAAATGCCATTCGGAAATCGCATTTGTTCAGTGGACATTAAATACCAGTGCCTAGCGGGAATTCACTTCCCGCTAGGCACTCTTTGTGCGGCTCCAGAGAGCCGCTTCTATCTTATCGTTTTGCCGAAAAACCATGTTTTTGGCAGTCTGTCGCGGCTATATGCCGCGTATCCAAGGGGTATTGGATACCCCTGGAACATTTAAATGCCCGGCGGACCAAAGTCCGCCGGGCACTTAAGTTAAGAGGGGAAACAGGGAGGAACTGACTTACTTCACGCCCATTGCGCCGGCAATAACCATACGCTGGACTTCGGAGGTGCCTTCGTAGATCTCGGTGATCTTCGCGTCGCGCATATAGCGCTCGAAGGGATACTCGCGGGTGAAGCCGCAGCCG
>JAEWRY010000030.1 GCA_023459875.1 Bacillota bacterium | reverse complement strand
AATGGCTCCGGGACCGGCGGCGCGGCGCAGATGGGCAATCACATCTTCTACCGAGTCACCCGGCAACAGCCTGCAGTGATACGTGAATGAATTATGCCGTGAAATCAAACCGGAGAATCCGCTTCCCTGGGCCTTTGTAAAGGTCACAGTAGTTCGAAACAGGGTTTGAGGGATTTTCCCCATATGGACCATTGCATTAATTACCGGCCAAAATAGCCTTGGATAGGCTGTCACGACTCGCTTCCAAAAGGGAAAGCGGGGCGCCATAGCCCTTAGCATCCATTCTACCGGCTCACATAGATGGCAGGGCATCGGATGTCGCACCGCCTGGGCGGCTGCCAAGGCCAGCTTTTCCAGGCTTGCAGGCTGCTTTGCAAGGGATGCGTCCCCGCCCTCCGAGGTGATGGACAGGCTGATGTCCGCATAGCCCTTTTCGGCGACGCCCACCAGGGCAAAATCCTCTTCCACCCAGCCGCCGCCATCCAAGATAAAGGATGGTTCCACCCCTTGGGCCTGCAATATACGGCACATCTGCCGGGCGCTGGGGCCATGGATCTGCGCATCCTGGGAAAAGGCAAACCATACATCCGTGCTGGGCCGCCACCCTGCCTTTAAAAGACTTTCCGCTGCTTCCAGCAAAGCGACAAGATGGCCTTTCATATCCAAGGCCCCCCGGCCCCAAACATATCCATCTGCCGCAGCCCCGGCAAAAGGCGGAAAGTCCCACAGTTCTTCCGTTCCCGGCTCTACCGGCATAATATCTAAATGACCCACGAATAACAGCGGCCTTGCTTTTTGGGCTCCGGGAAGCAGCATCAACAAAGAGCCCCCAGCCACCACCTGTACGTCCGCCTCTTCAAAGAAGACCGGATAGGCTTGCCTGAAAACCTCATGCAGCTGCAGAAAAGGCGTCAATGCCTGGCTGTCCGGCTCCTGCTTTGCTTCGGTTCGCTGGGCCAGCGCCAAGGCCAAAGTCTGTGCCGCGTGAGCGCCGTCTACCCGGGGTGTCCACCTGCCCATACCAGCACCTTCTCCCTCAACCTCTTAATCAGCCTTCCCGGCATCTTGTATGTTTCGCCGCCGGGAAAAAAACTCCTGTTTTCAGCAAAATATTTCACGCGCTTGCTATTTTATGAAAAAAGGAACTGGTATCCGATGTGGAAATCTGGTATAATAATCACCAATGTGGCCGGCGATGCTGACCACAGTGAATTATCTGTAATCTTTTCTGTTTCATCACACAGCTAGGAGCGAAGCAAGACCATGAAGAAAATCGGTGTATTAACCAGCGGTGGAGATAGCCCTGGAATGAATGCGGCTGTTGTTTCCGTTTCCCGCAGCGCTGCTATGTACGGAATTCCGCTTATCGGCATCAAGCGCGGGTACAACGGCCTTTTGCGTAAAAGTGAACGGATCGAAGACGACCTTATGGAAATGCAGTTGGATACTGTGCTGGATATTGCAGATTTGCCCGGCACTTACTTGCGTACAGCCCGCTGCAAGGAATTTTTGGATCCCGCCGTGCGGGAACGGGCAGCCCAATTTTTGAGGGATATGGAAATCGGCGGCCTTGTGATCATAGGCGGAGACGGCAGCTTCCAGGGTGCAATGCGCCTTTGCGAGCTGGGCATTCCCTGTATCGGTATCCCGGGCACGATCGACAACGATCTTCCCTATACCGAAATGACGCTGGGCTTTGATACCGCCGTCAACGTATGTATAGACGCCATACGCTCCATTCGTGCTACTTCCCGCAGTCATGACCGGCCTGCGGTGGTGGAGGTAATGGGGCGCCATTGCGGGGATATCGCATTGAATGCCGCCGTATCCACCGGCTCTGAAATCGTAGTGGTTCCCGAGGTCTCCTGGAGCGTGGACAGTGTGGCCCTGCGGCTCAACCAGCTGATTGCCCAGGGGAACACCCGTGCTACCATCGTTGTGGCGGAGGGCTGCTGGGAATCCATGCGTCCCTTTGATTATTCCGGATTCCTGCGCAAGAACGGCAAAGAGTGCTATCCCGGTCAGCCTATGAATGCCGCTATCTTTGCGTCCGTACTCAAATACAAATGCGGAAAGGCCGAAGCCCGGGCCACTGTTTTGGGCTATACCCAGCGGGGTGCCAGCCCAACCTTCCGTGATAGCACCTTTGCATTCGAATCGGGCAACTTGGCGGTACAGCTATTGCGGGACGGCATCAGCAATCAGGTGGTTGGCATCCGTAAAGGCAAAGTATTCTCCATGCCCATTGAACGGGCCCTCAAGTGCAAGCGCCACTTCAACAAAAAGTTGTATACGCTGGTCAATCAGCTTTAATTCCCCCCCTTCAGTTCGAAGAGTTAAAAATTTGCGGGCGCTGGTGCTTAAGACCCGTTACGAAAAGGCTACCAATGGTCAAGGGAGGATTTCATCATGGGAGGGCTACTTCAGGAGTTGTTTTCAGGGGTTGTTTATCTGTTTACAGCAGACGGGTGGAAAACACTTGTTATGTTTCTCATCGCCGGCATTTTAATCTATCTGGCCATCCGCAAGGACTATGAACCTGCGCTGCTGCTGCCCATTGGTTTTGGTGCCATTTTGGCAAACCTTCCCCCGGTATTGGAGACTATGATGCCTTCCGCCCTGGGAACGGCTGCAGAACCCGGGTTTTTGCAGGTACTGTTTAATGCGGGCATCGCCAACGAGCTTTTCCCCATCCTGATTTTTATCGCTGTAGGCGCCATGATCGATTTTTCCCCTCTGATGAAGGACCCCTCCATGATTTTCTTTGGAGCGGCTGCCCAGTTCGGTATTTTCGCCACCTTCCTCCTTTCTTTGGTGCTGATTCCCATTGTGCTTCCTGGTATCGCCGGTGATCAGAATATGATTTTAAAATTAGCCTCTGCCATCGGTATTATTGGGGCCGCCGACGGTCCTACCACGTTATATGTGGCTAACCATTTCAAGCTGGCACAATTCATGGCGCCCATCTCCGTGGCCGCCTACAGCTATATGTCTTTAGTGCCGGTGATTCAGCCCCCGGTAATCCGGTTGCTGACAACAAAAAAAGAACGTACCATTCGCATGGAGTATAAGGAAGAACGCGCTCCCCGTACAGCAC
>JAEWRY010000029.1 GCA_023459875.1 Bacillota bacterium | reverse complement strand
CGAAGGCACCAACGAAATCCAGAAACTCATCCTCAGCGGAGGACTTTTCCGCTGACGCAAAACGGTTCGGTTTTCTCTTAACCCGGACTGCATACCGCTTAGAACCGCACGACCTTCCACGGGCGGCTCAAAGAAGCGATCGCGGAAAGCAGATTTCGGGGACAGAAAACGAAATTGTGCTCTCGGAGAGCCTCAGAGCGCCGGAACTTTTTGGTTCCGGCGCTCTGCCTGTTGAAACACCCTGTTTTTTAACACTTTGTATGAGAAAAGCGGCTCTCTTGAGCCGCACATAGAGTGCCTGGCGGGAATTTACTTCCCGCCAGGCACTTATATTTAAACTATTTAATGTCCGCTGAATAAAGCAAAAATATAGTCATATTTTAACCTTTTGCGGAGTTCGGTCACGAAGCGGGGGCGCAAAATCCGCAAAAGTTTTTGCCGGCGAAAAGGAAGAAGGACTTTTTCTTGCGGAAAAGCCTCTGGATTTTATATGACTTGCTGCATGATTCTGCCCCGAAATGCAAATCATAGAAAAGCAAGAAGTCATTAATCAGTTCATTTGCAAAGGAGGGATTCTTATGGCTGACGAAGAAAGACAGGAACACCAGTCTGCGAAAGGCCATCGTTCCAAAAAAGACGAGAAAAGACACATTGCGGACCCTTATGACGTCCCGCTGCCCAATCTTTCCGAACGGGCGAAAATGGGAATCCGGAACAACCCGATGATTTCTAACTAAGGAGAATGACGTGAGATGAAAAATAACCAGTGGGATGAAAAGAACAACAATAAGGCTTCTCCGAAACCGATCCCGGTAACTCATGAAAATACGACAAATAAAAACGACAAGACAAGACAGACCATTAAGGATACCAAGGTGCAGTAGCTTATCATTATCCGGATGACAGGCCGGGGCATTTTTCGGGGCGGTGTCTCATGCATTTGAGACACCGCCGTTCTTACATTTTCGGGCTGGGAAACCCGGAAAAGTATGTTTAAAATGGTGCTTGACATTTTAAGCTCCGGTTGGTAAACTACAAAAGAGAAATGAATGAATCATTCATTCAAAGGAGGCGATCCCGTGCCGAGGTCCGAGGAAGACTACAGGCGAATCCGGGAAAAACAGCGGGGCAGAATTCTGAAAGCCGCAAAAACGGTTTTCCTCCGCAAGGGCGGGGCGGCCACAATGTCCGACATCGCGGCGGAAGCGGAAATCAGCCAGGGCCTTGCATACCGTTATTTTGCCAGCAAGGACGCCATTTTTCTGGAGCTCATGAAACAAATGGTAGACAGCAACCTGAAGGAAATCGAAAAAGTATCAGACTTTGACGGCACTCCCACCGAGCGGCTTGAGCTGATCATCACGAAACTGCTCAAACGCGTAGAAAGCTTTGAGTTTCTCATTCAGGCGTCGATAGGCAGAGAACCGTCGGGACACCACATTGATTTTATTCACGCGGCCTTTCAGAACATGAATCACGGGGACCAAAAAGACAAAGAAACAGCGGAACTGATGAAAAAACAGTATTTTGTCCTGGTGAGCAGCATCAGAGACATTATTAAGGAGGGGCAGAAGACCGGCGAATTCTCGATGGAAGATCCCGAAAAGCTGACCGTCATTTTGCTGTGCTGCGTAAAAGGGATCGTCTCGATTGCCATTCACAGGCCGGATCAGTTTGCAGCCTACGCGCCCTATACCGATATTATTATGCGGGTGCTCAAAGACGGTAACCATAGTGCCGGACAGTAACAAACATATGTTTTTGGGAAAGTACAGGTGCTGATCCCCAAAGAACGCTTAGGAGCTTATTGCATGCTTAAACTGACAAAGTATCTGAAACCCTACCTTATTATTGTGTTTGCCGCCGTCGCACTGCTGTTTGTTCAGGCCCAATGCGACCTGGCTCTGCCGGACTATATGTCGGAGATTATCAACGACGGAATCCTCGTCGGCAACGTCAATGAAATCATCAAGAACGGTTCGCTCATGCTCACGGTTGCCCTGTGCAGCGCGGCCAGCAGCTTTGCGGTTGGGTTCCTGGCGTCCAGACTTGCCGCCGGGACCTGCAGGGATCTGAGAACGGCTGTCTTCCAGAAGGTCGAGAGCTATTCAAACGCCGAGTTCGACCGCTTTGCGACTTCTTCCCTTATCACGAGAACGACAAACGATCTGACCCAGATCCAGACGCTCATGATCATGGTGGTGAGGCTTGGAATTTACGCTCCGATCATCGGCGCCGGCGGCGTGATTCACGCCTACGCAAAATGCAAATCCCTTTCCTGGATCATCACCCTCGGGGTCGTCGAACTCCTTGGGCTGGTATTGCTCGTTTTCATCATCGCCGTGCCGAAATTCAAGCTGGTGCAGGTTCTGATCGACAAACTCAACCTGATCGTCCGTGAGAATCTGGACGGGATGCTGGTGATCCGCGCGTTCAACACCCAGAAATTTGAGGAAAACCGGTTTGACACCGCCAATCAGAACCTGACCAAGGTCAACCTTTTCATCAATATCGTGACATCCTCCATGATGCCTACCATGATGCTCATTTTAAACATCATTACGCTGACCGTCTTCTGGTTCGGGGCGAAACAGGTTTCAGCGCTCAACCTCAATATCGGCGATATGATGGCGTACATGCAGTATGTTATGCAGATCATGATGGCGTTTCTGATGCTCGCCATGATGTTTATTCTGATCCCCCGGGCCTCGGTCTCGGCAGACCGGGTAGCCGAGGTGCTGGAAAGTGAATCCTCGGTCAAAGACCGGGAGAACCCGGAACGGCTGGAGCAGGTTAAAGGTCTTGTCGAGTTTAAGGACGTCAGCTTCGCCTATCCCGGAGCCGAGGAAAAGGTATTATATAACATTTCCTTCACCGCGAAACCCGGCCAGACCACCGCGCTCATCGGCGCCACCGGAAGCGGTAAATCCACCATCGTGAATCTCATCCCGCGGTTTTACGATGTGACGGGCGGTTCCATCACCATCGACGGCAAAGACATCCGGGATGTTTATCTGTATGATCTGAGAAAATGCCTCGGTTTTGTCCCGCAGAAGGCAAACCTATTTACCGGCACTATCAAATCAAACATTTCTTACGGGGAAGCGGATTTAACCCTGGAGGATATCGAAAAAAGCGCGGAAATCGCCCAGGCTGCGGAATTCATCGCCTCCAAGTCCGAGGGGCTCGACGCGCCCATCGCCCAGAGCGGGACCAACGTCTCCGGCGGGCAGAAGCAGAGGCTCTCCATCGCCCGGGCCCTGTCCAAAAGAGCCCCGATCTATATTTTTGACGACTGCTTCTCCGCCCTGGACTTCAAGACCGACGCCGCGCTGCGCCACGCCCTCAAACGGGAAACGGGCCAGAGCACGATCCTCATCGTGGCTCAGAGAATCAGCACCATTATGAACGCCGAGCAGATCATCGTGCTGGAAAACGGCAGGATCGTCGGAACGGGGACCCACCGGGAGCTGATGAACAGCTGCGGGGTATATCAGGAAATCGCCATGTCTCAGCTGAGTAAGGAGGAGCTTGCATGAGTGAAAACAACTCCTCCAACGGCCCGGCTGTAAAACCCGGCGGCTTAGGCGGCGGGATGGGCGGCCGCGGCGGCGGAATGGGACCCGGTCACGGCGGGATGGGCGCGCCGGGAGAAAAGGCAAAAAACTTCGGCGCCACCTTTCATAAGCTGATGGGGTATCTGGCAGGCTACCGGCTGACAATTCTGTTCGTCATGATTCTCGCGGCCTGCTCGGCCACCTTCTCCATCCTGGGCCCGAAGATCATGGGCTGGGGAATGACCAAGCTGGTGGACGGTCTGCTGGCCTGGACGGCCGGCACGGGACTGCTGACCGATTTTGAGTACATCGGAAAATGCGTCGCGCTGCTCATCGCGCTTTATCTGGCCTCCGCCTTCTGCGCTTACCTTCAGAACTACATCATGTCGAATATCTCCATGAAGGTTACTTATCAGTTTAGAAAAGAGCTTTCCGAAAAGATTAGTCGTCTCCCGCTCAAGTACTTTGACAAGAGGTCCCACGGCGAGGTGCTTTCCCGCATTACGAACGATGTGGACACCGTGAGCATGACCCTCAACCAGAGCCTCACGCAGATGATCACCTCAGCCGCGACCGTGATCGGCATCCTCATCATGATGCTCAGCATCAGCTGGCTCATGACCATCGTGACCTTCCTAGTGCTGCCCCTCTCCGGATTCCTCATCGGTCTGGTCATGAAAAAGTCCCAGAAGTACTTTATCGGGCAGCAAAGGTCCCTGGGCGAAATCAACGGCCAGATCGAGGAGATCTACGGGGGGCACAACATTGTTCAGGTCTTCAACAGTGAAGAGGCCGAACTGGACAAATTTAAAAAGCTCAATGATGAGCTCTACCACTCGGCCTGGATCTCCCAGTTCCTTTCAGGCATGCTGATGCCCATCATCAACTTTGTGAGCAACCTGGGCTACGTGGTCATCTGTATTCTGGGCGGATATCTCGCTGTAAAAAGGATCATCGAGGTCGGTGACGTCTATTCCTTCATCCAGTATGTCCGTTCCTTCACCCAGCCGATCATCCAGATTGCCAACATCTCCAATACGCTACAGTCCACCATGGCGGCCGCCGAGCGCGTCTTTGAATTCCTGGATGAGAAAGAGGAGAGCTCCGACGCCGACCACAGTGCCATTGCCGAAAATGTAAAAGGCAAGGTGGAGTTCCAGAACGTCAGGTTCGGCTACAGCGAGGATAAGGTCATCATCAAAGACTTCAGCAGCGTCATCCAGCCGGGGCAGAATGTGGCGATCGTGGGTCCCACCGGCGCCGGTAAAACCACCATCGTGAAGCTGCTCATGCGGTTCTACGAAATTAACGGGGGCCGCATTCTGGTGGACGGCAGGGATATTCACGATTTTACACGAAACGATCTGCGCAGCATGTTCGGCATGGTGCTGCAGGATACCTGGCTCTATAACGCCTCCATCATGGAAAACCTCCGGTACGGCAGCTTTGACGCCTCCGACGAGGAGGTCGTGAGGGCGGCCAAGGTGGCCCACTGCGACGAGTTTATCAGGGCCCTGCCCGACGGTTACAACATGATTTTGAACGAAGAGTCCAGCAACATCTCCCAGGGGCAGAAGCAGCTGCTCACCATCGCCAGGACCATCCTGCGCGACCCGAAAATCCTGATTCTCGACGAGGCCACAAGCTCGGTGGATACCCGCACGGAAATCCTCATCCAGAGCGCCATGGACGGACTTATGCAGAACCGCACCAGCTTCGTCATCGCCCACCGGCTCTCCACCATTAAAAACGCCGATACCATCCTCGTCATGAGGGACGGCGACATCGTGGAGCAGGGAAACCACGAGGAACTTCTGAGCAAAAACGGGTTTTACGCGTCGCTCTATCAAAGTCAGTTTTCAGAGGGTGAAGAATTATAATATGAACGCGGTAACGGGTACAGGTACATTCCTCCGCTCAGAATGTCCTTGTGAAAAAGTTAAGCAGCGGAGAAATGGGGTTTTATCATGAAAAAGAAAAAAATTTTCCTGGCGGTCCTTTTGCTTGCCCTTCTCATCGGCGGCGGCGCGTTCTACTATTTCTTTGTCTACAGCAGCGGCTTCATCGTCACCGACAACGCCAAGGTGACCGCAAAAATGTACTCTATCTATCCCACGTCGCCCGGAAGCCTCCTGGAGTGGGACGTGAGAAACGGGGACGTCGTGGACAAGGACGAGGTGCTGGGCAGGACCCAGAGCCTTCCCTACATAGTCTCTCCCATCAAGGGCACCGTCGTGCAGGATAATGTGGAACAAAACCAGGCTGTTTCCGCCGCCACCCAGCTGGCCGTGATCGCGGACACCGATCACCTCTATATCGGTGTGAACGTGGAGGAAACCAAGATATCCGAAATCTCCATCGGTCAGAAGGTGGATGTGAAGCTGGACGCCTACCCCGGAAGGACCTTCTCCGGAACCGTGACGGAAATCGCCAGCACGACCCAGACCTATTTTTCTTCCACCTCCAGCTTCTCTACAAGCGGCACCTATACCAAAGTCACCCAGAATATCCCGGTTAAGGTGGAAATTAGCGATCCTGACGATCTCCCGCTTATCTTCGGAATGAACGCCACCGTCAAATTTTATGTTTAATCAGGAAGGCAGGGGAGATTTCGTATGAAAAAATTTAGCGCCATAGTACTGATACCGGCACTGCTCGTTACATTGGCTTCCTGCTCGCCGTCGGCCGGCGGCGCCGTCAGCGTGACGGCGTCCAAGGTGAAGTCGGACAGTCTCATCAGCAGCGCGTCCTACAGCGCCAGCCTGCAGGCTGTGCAGGAGGTTACGGTGGTGCCCAAGGTCTCGGCCACCATCTCGGGCGTCAACTTCAAGGTGGGCGACAAGGTGAACGCGGGCGACGTCCTCTTCACCCTGGACAGCTCCGATATCCAGAATAAATTCAGTCAGGCCAAGGCCGCTTATGATATTACGCTCATCAACCTGACGAACACAAAAAGCGGGAACGCAGCCTCCGCGCTCCTCAAGCTCCAACAGGCCGTGGACGCCGCCCAGCTGGGTCTCACCAGCGCGCAGAACGCCTGCGACTCGGCAAAGGACAATTATGACAAGGTGAGCTACATGCAGTCCATCGGCGAAGCCAGCTCCTTTGAGCTTGGGCAGGCGGAAAACACCATGAATACCGCCCAGTGCGCCCTGGATAACGCCGAGGGAGCCTTGAAATCAGCCCAGGATACCCTCAAAATCAACCAGAACGTCTTGATTCCCGAGAGCATCGCAGCCGCCGAAAAGCAGGTGGCCAGCGCCAAAGCGGCGCTGGATACCGCCCAGTCGGCGCTGGACGACACCCAGGTCGCCTCGCCCATCGCGGGAGTGGTATCAGTCCTCAACGCAACCGCCGGGGAGCTTGCCACGGCCCAGACGGCGAACGCCACCATTATTAACCCCTCGGCTATGGACCTCGTTATTTCCGTCACCGGCAGCGACGTACTGAAGCTGCAGACCGGCATGTCCGTGCGGGTTACCCTAAACGACGTCCCCAAGGAATATACGGGCGCCATCACCACCATTGCTCCCTCGGCGGAAGCGGCCACCGGGCTTTTTAAGGTGACCGTCGAAATCGACAACACCTCCGGCGAGCTGAGAGCCGGTATGCTGGCCACGGCAGGGTTTGACGACGGCGATCAGACGAGCGCCCTGTATGTCCCTTCCCAGTCGGTTGTGGAGGAGAACGGCGCCTACTATGTCTATAAGGTAAACGGGAACACCGCACAAAAAACACAGGTCACGCTGGGCAGTGAGAAAAACCTCTATGTGGAGGTGACGGACGGTCTCACGGCCGATGACGTGGTGGTTGTCGACGGAGCCGATAAAATAAACGATAACAGCGCCATTAATGTCATTAAGAGCATTGACTAAAGAAGGGGGAAGACCACTTGAAAAAACTGATTTCCGCGGTGCTGGCGGTTGCACTACTGAGTTCGGGGCTGTGCTTTGCCGCCGACACCGGGACCTCCTCCGGTTCTGTCGCGGTATCTCTGGATACCATCGCCCAGCTCTGGACCGACCACAGCCCGGACTACGCGAAGATCAAAAGCGACCTGGCCATTGCAAAGTCTGCTTCCGACAAGCTCACCGACGCGGCCGACGAATTGACCAACGTAGTCATGTACGATTCCACCGGCATGCTGTATTCTCAGTACGCCTCCCTGTGCAACAGCAGGGACCAGGCAAAATGCGCCTACGACGTGGCGAGCGTTCAGTATAACCAGAAGATCGATAACGCGGTACTGGCCGCCCGGCAGGCCTTTCTCACCTGCTGGCAGGATGAGCTCAACATGGAAGCAACGAAGGCAAGCATTTCCCAGAAGCAGACGCAGCTTCAAAACTATGCCGACGGGCTCAAAAAGGGCTACATCTCCCAGAAAACCTACGACGCGCTGGAGTGCGCCGTGGGCGATCTGCAAAACGCCCTCGCAGGCCTCGAGACCAAGAAAGACGCCGACGAAATTACTCTCAAGTCGAAGCTGGGCCTGAACGCGGACGCCTCGCTGGAGTTCACCTTCCCCGAACTGAATGAGAGCGTATTCTCAGGTCTCATGAAGAGGGATGAGGACGCCGGCCTTGCCTCCATGCTCGCAAACAGCGTCAATCTCAAGGCCCTTCAGATCACCTGCGACAGCATGTCGTACCCCAACCACAATTACGCCACCAAAGCCCAGATCGCGGGGGCGAAGCTCAATCTGGAGACGGCGCGGACCAATCTGCAAACAAGCTTTTCCCTCCTTTACCGGAACCTGGATCGTCAGTATGAGGACCTGCAAAACAGCTACCGGGACCTCTCCGTTGAGAAAGATAAGCTCGATAAGCTGCAGGGGCAATACGACAGGGGTTTTGTGTCCGCACTGGCCTTATCCAATCTGAAACTGGAATACTCCTCCATGGAGGCTTCCGTAAAAGGGAAGGAAAGCGCGCTCTACAGCGCCTATCTTGCCTACCTCAACACGGTGGCCGGGAACTGACGGTATCTAGTCTCCAAAGCCGCAATATCACGTTATCTTGAGCCGATATCACGTCTTCAGGAGCAGCAATATCACGTCATTCGGAGCCGCAATATTGTGCCATCCCATGCTGTAATATCGTGTCATCCTGAGCGAAGCGAAGGATCTTAATAGGGGTTACCACTAGATTTTCCGGTCTTCGCCTGGCTGTTACAAATCAAAGACGGTGTCCTATGCGTCAAATACGCATAGGACACCGCCTTTTTATCCGAAAAGACCGGATAGGGGTCTGCCCTCAGCCGCCGGACTCATAAATCTTTTCGTAAAGCGCCTGATTGTTTGCCGCAAAGTCGATTCCCAGAACCGACATGCCCCGGATGTTTAAATATTTGTATGTCCCGTCCGCCGGAATGCTCCAGGAGTCGATTGTGTAACCGGAAAATTCCGGCAGCGACAAAATGAGGGAAAACAGTTCGGATTTGCTCAGGTTCGTCGTGACTTCGGGTAAAACCGTATTCAGCAGATGATAGAGTTCCACCACGTTCATTTCCTTTATTTTTTGGTAAACCTCATTCAAAACGGAGCGCTGGCGGGCCGTTCTGTCGAAGTCTCCGTTTCCCACATAGCGGACGCGGACATAGCCCAGGGCCTGTTTACCCGTTAAAAGCTGCTCTCCCGGACCCTCGATCATCCCGCTGGAAATCGGCTGCTCCAGAAGCCAGTTGATCCCCTTGATATACCCGTTAGCCACCGTAAGCTCATCCTCCGTTATACTGACCGTGACCCCGCCCACGGCGTCGATCAGCTCCACAAAGGAGAGAAAGTCCACCAGCACGTATTTTTGAACGGGGATTTTAAAATTCCGCGTGATGGTTTCCATGAGAAGGGAGGGCCCCCCAAACACGTTCGCGGTGTTTAACCGGTTTGCCTGCTTCGCACCGGGGATTTCCAGATAAATATCCCGCATGAGCGAGGTCATAACGATCCTGGAGTATTTTCTGTTGACGGACAGTAAAATCATGCTGTCCGAGCGGCCCTTGCTTTCGGCGTTTTCGTAGTCAACGCCGATGAGAAGAATGTTCAGCGCCTCGTTTTCATAGCCCGGAGACTGCGCGGCGCTCAGCATATTTTCCCTGATCCTTTTTTCAAGTGCCAGAACTTCGTTTTGCGGAGAATCCCGGGCCTCGGGGACAACCTCCGCCTCCGGTTCCGCCTGCGTATCCGTTGCCGGCGCCGTCTCCTGAACGCCCGAATCATAATGCACCAAACTAAGGCTGTAATTGATCATAACGAAAGCGGCCAGCGCCCC
The DNA here is from genome assembly GCA_023459875.1 of Bacillota bacterium. Classification (GTDB taxonomy): domain Bacteria; phylum Bacillota; class Clostridia; order Oscillospirales; family Oscillospiraceae; genus JAEWRY01. Next base: position 14,651 of record JAEWRY010000029.1, on the reverse strand, counting down.
CGTCATGATTACGGCGGCAGCCGCACAGGAGGCGACGCGCAGGATGTGGTTCCTTTTCCCATCGGAATGATCCGGCTTTTTCATTTTCCACCTCTTAGCGCGAAGCCCCCAAAGACAAAACACTCAGTGCCGGCCCACCGCTTTTTTGAGAAGCCCTTCGGCGTCCAGCCAGCCGCGCAGACGCGGGCCGAACAACCCCCGCCCGTCGCTTCGCTGAATCGGCACCCTCCTGATCTGGGCAAGGGGATGATCTCCCTTGCTGTGAATACCGCTTCCGTCGAAAATGGAAACGGCGGTCTCATAAAGCTTGGCTGCGGCCTCCACGGCGAACGGGGTCATGATGCCGCGCGGATAGGAAAAATGTTTGATTTCATAACCCAATTTTTCCTGGAGGATCTCCCTGGACCGGGCAAGTTCCCACCAGGTTCCCTCTTCGCCTAACCCGTCCAGATCCCGGTGGGTCATGGTGTGGGAGCCGAATTTCACCAGAGGGCTGTTTTTCAGCGACAGAATCTGCTCCCAGCTCATGAGACGGCTCTCGCCCAGGTCCTCATCCCACCAGAAGACCTTGTGGGTTTCGATATAGCCTGGGACCAGATAGACGGTCGCCGGATATCCGTATTCGCGCAGGATGGGATAGGCATGGGTATAAAAATCCTCATAGCCGTCGTCAAAGGTCAGCACCGCGCGCTTTCCCTTCCCGCCGGTGCCCGGCCGCTGCACCGTTCCGGCCAATTCGTCCAGAGAGATCACCCGGTAGCCGTTTCTTTTCAGGTATTCCATCTGCCAGCGGAAATCAGACTCGGACACCGATATTTCTTTTGATACGGCGTCGTTTACCCTGTGGTACATGAGAATGGGAACATAGTCGGGCCGCCTTGCGAGGGAGCCGAGGGAACCGAAGGGGACCATCAGGTATTTGGCGAGTTTAACAAGCTCATATTTCATTGGGAGTTTCCCTTAAAACCGCCCTCGGGGACAGTTGGTCCCGAGCCTGAAACAGTTCCTCCGCCGCGCGCCAGAGCTTGCGGTCGCGCCTTCGCAAAATCAGCTCCATGGTGTGATGACGGCCGGGAAGGGGCTGGCGCGCGAGGCATAAAAGCGCCTGCCGGCAGACTTGGTCCGGCTGTTTTTTGTAGACGCAGATGTCGTAGCAGCAGTGATCTCCCGTTTTCTCCGGCTGCCACAGCAGCTTTTTTCCGTCCGTAACTTTACTCTGGCTGATCCATGCGTACCCCACGGGCTCCTCACCCTTCATAAGAATCTGGCACCTGCCGCCCTTGGCGTACCGCCTCACGATCTTCCCGGGTTCCCGTACGGTGAGGGAAGAGATCAGCTCGGTTTCCTCCAGGGGAGCCTCCCGCAGGGAAAGGACGCAGTCCGACGGAGCTGTTTCGGGGGACGGCACGCTGTAACGCACGCGCCTTTCAGAGCGGGAGGGCATGAAAACAGTAGACAGTTCCCGCCACCCCTGCAGCCGAATGGTATCTCCCAGTCTGCGCAAAAGGGTGAGAGCGTGTGCGGGGGAAAAGAAATACCGCATCTTTCCCGCGGTCACGCGCTTGAAGCGCACGAGCGCGGCGTTTTTCTTGAGGGCGCGGCGGACCGAATCCGTAAAACGGGCCATGAATACGAGAAACTGAGCCGAAGGATGCGCCGCTGCAAAGGTGATTTTATCGATCAGCTCCACGCCGTCCGTCCAGCTCTTTTTGTATTCCTCGTCGCCGGTGGAAAAGTCGAATTTTACATACCCCGCTTTGAAGCATTGCTCCAGCATCTTTTTCGTCACGATCATCCCGGGCTTGAAGAAGGCGAAGTCGTCGTCGTGGGCAATCCGGTAGAAGGTGAAGCGGCCGCCGCATTCGATGCCGTAGGCAAAGCCGATGGGGCGGCTTCCGGCTTTCAGCAGATAGACCTCCGCATGCCAAAAGGGCGATCTGCCGCCCGAGGCGAGCCAGGAAAAGAATTCTTTCGATCTGCCCTTTCCAAATCCGTTCCCGTCGATTTTTTTCTGCCAGCGTTTCTGGTGCAGCGTAAAAATAGTCTCCAATTCCGCCGGAGATACTTTTTCAAATGTCACACAGCAGAGCCTCGAAAGGGCCTTTTCGCGGCTGATCGTCTTTTTGATCCGGTAATGCTGCCGCCTTACCCGGAAGAATTCCTCCTCGCCGCCGGGGATGAGGTCAATCACCGAGGACTGCTGGGTCTGGACGCAGCACGGAGCGGAACCCAGCGCCTGCCTGAGAAAGCCGTAGCATTCGTCCTGCTTGCTCAGGCCGTGCAGGGTGCACAGGGCGGGGCCTTTCTGAGACATCAGATAGCCTATCACCTGACTTGAAAGTTCCTGCTCATACCCCCGCCGGACGATCAGGTTCATCCGGCCCGCCTGGGGGTGTCCGATGAACCGAATTTCCTGATGAAGGCGTTTTTTCATCCGCATGAGCGGGCAGAAACCAACGTTCCTGCCGGAGTCCGAAAGCACGAGGATGCACATCTCTTTGCCCTCGCCGAAAAAATCCCACCACCCTGAAATCCAGTCGGGCGTCACATAGGGATTTGTGTTTCCGTTTTCCAGGAGGATATCGTCCCACTCGCTCCGATAGGGGGCCAGTTCGCTTTTATTATGTATGATTGAGACCTGCATTGCCTACCCGCCCTTTTCTCCGCCCGGCTGTTTCTTTTTCGGCGGTTTCTGATGAAAATTTCTTTTGGAGCACGGCGCGGACCGCTGAAGCGTGGTGCCGGGGGATCAGAATTCTGGCCTCCCTGTAATCCTTTTCCGGAAGACCGGCCAGGATGCTGCCCAGCAGGGAAGCAATATCCTCCCCGCGGCAGAACCGTTTGTCCCGGCAGAGGTCCGAAATTACCGTCCCGCTTTTCTCCACTGATACCCACGCCAGGCAGGAGACAGAGCCGTCCCGGTCGGCGAGGTAACACCGCTGCTGCCGGTAAAACCTTCTGACCACGTCTGTGGGTGCGCAGTTCATGAGAAGGGCTATCTCTTCCGCATCCCGGAGCGTGGCTGTTCTTGCGCCGCACTCCGCCGCAGGCAGAGGGCGGGGCAGATCCCGGCAGAAAAGCTCCACCGGCTTTCCGCCGCGTATTTTCGGCAGAAGCTCAAAAGCCCCGTGCCTCCGGAGCAGCTCGCGTCCTCGTCTGAATGCTTTCTTCCATCCCCCGAAAGAGAGACGGTATCTCACGAGGCCCAGCGTGTTGCGCTTGAAAAGGACAATCTTTCTGCTTTGCTTGATGCGGCCGCGCAGCCTTTCCCTGAGGAAATGACAGAAGAAGCAGAGGTAAGAGGGGAGATTTCCCTGTGGAAAGGACACAGACCGTATGGTGTCGGACTCGCCGGTCCACTCCTCCTTATATTCCTCATACCCGACGCCCAGATCGACCGTGTCGGCGCCCAGCTCCAGGCAGCGCCGGATGAATTCCCGCTTGATCATTTTCCCGGGGGCGTAGATGCCCAGCAGGTCGTCGTGGGCAGATTTGTACAGGAGCGCCCGTTTCCCGAAGAGAAAGCCGTACTGAAAGGCGACGAGCCTCTCCCCGAGGTACAGTCCCAGCGCCAGAGCACGGCGGCTGCCGCCGCCGGAGTCCAGAAGCGCCGTGAAAAACTCTCTGGATTCCCCGCTTGTAAAACCGCTGGTGTCCATTTTTTTGCGCCACCGGAGATCGTGAAGCGCAAAGGCTTCCGCCATGTCCGCGAGCGTTAGCTCGCGCACGGAGACGGGACCAAGCGCGGCCAGGCGCTTCTCGTCCCGAGCGTTGTTCTTAACGGCGTGAGAGGAAAACCTGTTTTTATAGAATTCCTCGTATTTAAGTCCTCCGGTATGGATGACGGGGGAAGGGGCGCTGCCGGAAAACTGGGGAATATGCCGCGCGGCCAGCTGCCCGGTGAGAGCCTTATAAAGTCCGCCGTCCTCCCGCAACCCAGCCAGGTGATAAACGGCGATTCCCCGACCTTTGCGCAGGTGCTGGGCGACTGCCGCGGCCGCCTCGTCCAGATATCCTTCCCGGCAGGGAAAGTCCGTGTGGCTCGCCTGGGGGAAGCCCAGAAAGGTGACCTGTTTTAAAAAGCGTTTTCTGGCGGCGAGGGGAAAGATTGCCACCAGCTCGCCCTTTTCGCGCACCGCCAGCAGCATGGATTCCCGCCCTTTGCCGAAGACGCGCCACCAGACGGCGAGCAGGCCGGGATCGGAGAAAGCGGCTTGACTGCCGCCGCGGTCAAAAAGCTCCTTCCATGCCGAAAGGGTCCCGGCGCTGAGGGAGCCGATGGGGGGGAGCGCCTCGACAGTGAGTTCGCGCCCGGCAGCGGCAGTTTTCCGGTCCGCGTCCTTTTTTCTCCCGACCATGGCGCGGGCAAGCAGCCACAGGCTGATTGCCAGTTGGAGACAGGAGGAAAGCAGCACACTGACCGCCGCACCCACGAGCCCGAAACGCGGCACCAGAAGACAGTTGAAAACAATCCCCGCGAGGATCACGCAGCCGCCCGCCACGGGCTGAACTTTAAATTTGTGCGCGGCGGTCAGCGCGCTCATGGTGATTTCAGCCGAGTAGGAGATGCCGGCGGTGCCCATCACGAGTAAAAATACGCTCTGCCACCGGGCGTATTCCGGCCTGTACAGCAGGATAAGAATTTCCCGCCCCGCTGCGGCGGCCACCAGGAACATACACACGCCGATGGAAAGGGTAAAGAGCAGGACTTTCGCAAAGAGCTTCGCGAAGCCCTCGGTATCGCCCAGGCTGAAGTGCCGCGCCAGGCGCGCGTTTACCGACTGGCTGAGGGCGCTCGCTACCAGACTGCCCGCCGACAGGAAATAAATCATGGAGGAAAAGTAGCCGAGGGATTCCTCGCCATAAAAAGCCCTGATAAAGTAATTCGGCAGGTTTTTGATGAGGGAGTTGAAGAGCAGCACGATGCCCAGGGGAATGCTGAGCCGGAGGAGAATCCACAGATCCTTCGGTACAAGCCTGATCTTAAGCTCCGCGTAGGGGCGGACCACGGGAATATCGTAAAGCAGCAAAACGGCCAGCAGGGCCGCCGCGACGAGTGCGACGCCCAGCGGGAGGCTGTGCAGATACAAAAGGGGCAAAACCATGGCCGGGATGGAGAGTACCCCTTTGAGCATCAGCGAGATGCCCAGCTTATCCAGCCGCTGGTTTTTCTGCAGCAGGCCGAAGAGCATGTCGCTGACGCTCTCAATGCCCTTGGAGGAACCGACGAGAATAATGATGAGGCCGGTCTGCGCACCGCCCTGAAGCAGAGCGATGACGAATACCACGGCCATACCCATGAGCGCGGTGACGAGCCTTAGTCCCAGATAGTCCCCGAACCCGGCCGCGTTGTTGGAATCGGTAGCGAGAATCGACCGGAGATCCAGATCAGCCAGCATAAAGACCGGCGCGGTGACGGCGAAGGCCAGCGCGTACTGCCCGACCATTCCCGGGGTGCCCAACTTGGCGATGATCATCAGGGCCGCCGCGCGGGAAGCGGCATAGGTGAGCTTCCCGATGAAATTCCATGCGAAGTTCGTTTTTACCGTTAACGGCATGTCGCCGGCGCTTCTCTCCTCCGTCATGCTTCTTCACCCGCCCCTTTCTTCTTGATAAGGTACAGCGCAAGCCCGATAAAAAACCAGAGATGCCGCCAATGCAGGGTGTCGATGACCAGGCTGTTGATGAGGAGGCCGGTCAGCACGGCAATGAGGACGGCGGGTGAGGGATCGGTATCCGGAGGCTTCCAGCTTTCTTTTGGCGTTTCCCCGGAAAGAGGGATTGTTTTTTGGCTTTGACGAGACCTGTGTTTTAACCAGAGCATCAACAGCGTGGCGCACAGGGCGGAAAAAAACGCGATTCCCCCGAGCAGGCCGTTTTCCGATACGGTGCGGATGTAAAGGCTGTGCGCCGAAAGCCGCCGGCCCGTGATATCCGAAATCTGATTTTCAAACTGTCCCGGCCCCACGCCCAGCGGATAGCGGCAGATAAGCTCCAGCCCGCCGAACTGAGAGGCGAAACGGTTTTTATCATAGTCCTGGAGCTGCGCCCGGTCCAGGAAAAACCTGACGACTCCCACCGAACGCAGAGCGGGGGAGAGGAACAGAAAGGCGAGGATGCAAACGGCGGCGCCGGAGGCCAGCGCAATGCGCACTAGCCGCTGCGGGCGGATCTCCTTCAGGTGAAGGACCGCGTATGTCAGACAGGCCGCGATCAGATTGATCCAGGCTGCCCGGGAATAGCTGCACACAACGCCCAGCGAAAGCAGCGCGGCTGAAAGCGCGTGAAGCGCGCCGTTAGCCTTCCACAGGATTTTTTTGTTCCTGTCGTCCCACAGCAAAATCACCGCCGGAATGAAAAACGGCCCGAATACGTTGGCGTCCTTAAAAAGCCCGTGCACGCGGAAGGAATCTGCCATGAGGATTTGCGGGAACAGTCCCAGAATGCCCGCGAGGCCGGCGAGAAACGAGGCGCCCGCCGCCAGGATGTAAGCCCTCAGCAGGGAGGCGACGTTGCTCCTCTCGGTGTATATGCACACGAAGACCGACATCAGAAACAGGTAGAAAGTGATGAAACAGTACCGGATTGCCGAATTCAGGTCGTACGCCGTGAGAATGCCCGGCAGACAGGCGAGAAAATAGAAGAGGAGCATGCCGATCACCACCGAGGCTCTCCCGACGACCTGCCGCCGGAACCTGCCGGTGAGGAAACCCAGCGCAATGACCGCGCAGAAAATGAGATCGGAGGGCGACGGCTCGATAAACACACAGAAAAACAGGAGAACTCCCAAGAACACCAGCCGGTGGTAGGCCTTATGAAAGAGCGCAATCAGCGCGGCGCAGGCCAGGAAGAGCCCCAGACCGGCCAGCGGAAGCATTCCGAAGAAGCTCAGAAATCCCAGCGCCCCTCCGGCTGCCGCCGCGGCCGCGGCCTGAAAGCCCGTCCGGTTTATGAGGCCCTGGTAAGTGGACATTCCTTCATCCCCTGTATCTCCTTTTCTTCCTGCAGCTCGTAAAGGCGCCTGTAGCCATCCACCATGCCGTCCAGCGAAAACCCCGCGAGGGCCGCCGCCCGGCCGTTTTCCCCCATCGTCCGCCGCAGTTCCTTCTCCCTGATGAGCCTGCCAAGCACTCCGGCGGCCTCGGCGGCGTCAAATCCGCCCAGAAGGAAGCCGGTTTTCCCGTGCTCCACGATTTCGGGTACTCCTCCCACGGCGTTTGCCACCACGGGGAGGCCCGCAAGCATGGCCTCGATGACCGAGATGGGAAGCCCCTCCCACTTGGTGAAGAGGCAGAAGATATCCGCCTCGGCCAGCAGCGAGCGCACGTCGTCCCGCTGCCCCAGCAGCATGACCCGGCCACCCAGGCCCAGCTCGCGCACCAGGCTCTCACACTCACCCCGCTTGGGCCCGTCGCCGACCATCAGCAGCCTGTGCTCCAAACCGCTCATTGACAGGCAGGCGGACACCCTGATGGCAAACACCGGATCTTTCGGATCGGCCAGGCGAGCCACAAAAACAAGGACGGGGATGCCGTCGGGAATACCCAGTTCTTCGCGAAGATAAACCCCGCCCGCCCGGCTCTCCCCGATGCCGTTATAAATGAGGCGGGAGGCGGAGGGGCTTGCCCAACGGTTTTTAATGCCGGTCTCCCTGTCGCTTTCCGAGACGAACACGACTTCGGTGCCGAGGCGCGAAACGGCCCGTTCCAGCAGACTCATCGCTCCGTAGAGCCTTCCGGTGGTTTTTGGGTTGAGTCCCCAGCCGTGTACCGTGTAATACACCCTCGGCACTCCCGCGAGCTTTGCGGCGAGCCTGCCGAGAATGCCCATCTTGGAGTTGTGAAAATGGGCGATATCCGGTTTTAATCTCCGCAGTGTTTTCAGTACGAAGAAGAAGGCCGCGGCGTCGTGTAACAGGGATATTTCCCGCTTGAAGCAGCGGGCTGCGATGACCTTGATTTTGTTCTCCCGCGTTTTGTTGAGCTCATGGATCCAATCCAGCAGTTCTCCCCCCGGGCAGGTCATGACCGTAACGTCGTAAAGGCTCTCCGGCAGATTTGCGGCGAGGTCGTACACCACGCGCTGGCTTCCCCCGCATTCGGAAAGGGTAATGCCCATAATCAGGCGGATCATCTAGTACGCGCCCCCCCGGGTGATAACGGTCCGGAAGGTGGCCAGGATGATTTTGACGTCCAATAAAATCGTAAAGTAAGTAATATAATGTACGTCCAGCAGCACCCGGTCCTCGTAAGCCACGTCGCTTCTGCCGCTCACCTGCCACTGGCCGGTGATCCCCGGCTTCACCGAGAGAAGCAGGCTCTCGTATTGCCCGTATTTCACAAGCTCTTCCCGGGTGACCGGTCTGGGCCCAACCATGCTCATTTCGCCCCTCAGGACATTGAATAACTGGGGAAGCTCATCCAGGCTGGTTTTTCTCAGGATCCGCCCGAGCTTGGTTACCCTTGGATCGTTCTGAAGCTTGTAGTTTGCCGCGAACTCGGCTTGCTGCTCGGGGGTAAAGCTGTCTTTGAGCTTTTCGGCGTTTTGCGTCATCGTCCTGAATTTGTATATGAAAAACTCCTTCCCGCCCAGGCCTATCCGTCTGTGGCGGAAAATGACCGGTCCCTTCGACGTGAGGCGCACCAGCAGGGCGAGGACGAGCAGCAAAGGGGCCAGCGCAAGGAGCAGAGAAAATGAGAGTAAAATGTCAAGAGCTCTTTTCGCGCCGATGAGGGGCTTTCTCAGAGCGGAAGCGGGTATGGCGAGATCCTGTCCGTACATGTCGTTCTACCTCCCTGATTTTATTCATGACGCATTTTCCCTGCGGGCGTTTTGTTCACGACGACCCCCAGTATTTCACCGCCCACCTGCTTGAGACGCTTGGTGGATTTGTCCAGTACCGAGGCCGCCAGGCGGCTGTATTCAGAGACGAGGATCACGTTTTTTACCAGCGAGCACAGCATCATGGCGTCCGCGTATGGCCTCACCGAAGGGCAGTCCAAAAGGACAAGGTCGTAACGCTCGTCGGCGCCGTCCAGCAGAGTGCGCAGAAGCGGCGGAAAACCGGCACCGCCCCACTGCTCCCGGGACGGAGAGAAATCGGATGCCAGATCGATGCCCAGCTCCGGAAAGGCGGTTAACGCGCATTTATTCTCCGGCTGTCCCTCCGCCTCGAAACTGTTCTTTTCGCATTTCTCCAGATCGCAGAGTTTGCTGAGGCTTGGTTTGCGAAAGCTGCAGTCGACGAGCAGAACGCGCCTCCCGAGCCGCGCCATGGAGACTGCCAGATTGAGCGCGAAAGTCGTCTTTCCCTCCGAGCGGCGCGGACTTGTAATGAGAACCGATTTAATGCCCTTGTTCTCAAAGAGATAGCCGAGTCCCGTCCTGATGATCCTGATCGACTCGTCGGAGGGACTTCCGGCGGGGAAGGAGAGAAGCTGCTTTCGCCTGCGCCGTTTTACCTTGTGCTTGGGAAGAAAACCAAGCAAGGAAAGCCATGGAAGGGCGCTCATGGCGGGGAGGTCGCTCGCCGACAGCTCCTTTGAACCGAAAAACAGGGCAAGCAGCAGTCCTGCGAGGAGCCCCCCGGCTGAGGAAAGCAGGATATTGGGCAGTATTTTCGGCCTGATGGGGAGAACCGGCAGCGTGGGCTCGTCGATGATATTGACGTTGGTTCGGATGGAGAGCTTGTTGGAGTGTTCTTTGAGGCTCCGGATGAACTCCGCGGCGATATCTCTGGCGAGGCCGGCGCTCTTTGCCTCCACCGAAATTTTAATGATTCCCGTATCGTAGTCGGCCTCGACGGCGACCTGTTCCCGGAACTTCTCCACGGTGGTGTCAAGCTGCAGGCGGCCGATGATGCTCAGGGCGACGGAATCGCTGTTCCCGAGGGTGTAGTAGACCTTGATGTAGTTGGAGTTTAGAAGCTCCTGTCCGTTTTCCCCGGACGTTTCGTTGGACTTGCTCACGATGATCGTAGCCGTGGATTCATAAACGCTTTGCACGAAAAAGCAGCTAACCGCCCAGGCCGAAAAAGCAGCCGCGAAGGCGACGGCGCCGACGAGCCAGAATCGCCTCTTTACCGCTGCCAGGCATTCGTAGAGTTCCATCACACCTTTAAACACCCCTTGCGTTCAAATTCCGGGCGTATGACAGCGGCGTCCAACCATAAACCGGCAGGGGAAAGGGCGCGGAATACTCGTCCGATTGGAAAGCTCGCCGGAAAGCGCGGCTTAACCACGCTCCGGGACGATTGCTGTCACGCATGTGAAATCATATTATGGACTTTCTTAAAGTATGATTTCATAACTGCAAAATCAGGAGAAGCAAACTGAAATTTTATTTGTATAAGTTTCGTAAATCTGAAAGGGCAAAATAAGATTGCGGCGCGGACGGGCGAAAAAGCTCATAAGGACCCGCCCGGAAATTTGGACCGGCCCTCCCCGCGGCGGTATGGAACGCGGGTGAGATGAATAGGATCATACATGGCGTTTGGATAGGAGGCTGTGTATGAAAATACTGATTACCGGGGGCGCGGGATATATCGGGAGCCACACCGCCGTGGAGCTGCTTATGGCGGGTTATGAGGTCGTGATTGTGGACAACCTCGCGAACAGTAAGCGATCTGTCGTCGACCGGATCAGGCAGATTACCTCCAAGGACATTTCATTCTTTAAGGCCGACCTGCTTGACGCGGAGAAGCTGGAAGAGGTTTTCGCTGCTCACGCCCTGGAAGGAGTCATCCACTTTGCCGGGCTGAAGGCCGTGGGCGAATCCGCCCGGATGCCGCTGCGGTATTATCACAACAACCTCACCGGCACGCTCAATCTCCTGGGGCTGATGGAGAAGTACCGGGTAAAAAAGATGATCTTCAGCTCCTCCGCAACCGTTTACGGGATGGAAAGCACGCCGCCCTTCGCCGAGAACCTGCCTCTCTCGGCGACGAACCCCTATGGGCGGACAAAGCTGATGATCGAACAGATCCTTCAGGATCTTTATGCTTCCGACGATTCCTGGAGCATCTCAATTCTTCGCTATTTCAATCCCGTGGGCGCCCATGAGAGCGCTCTCATCGGGGAGGACCCGAACGGCGAGCCGAATAATCTGATGCCGTACATGCTCAAGGTGGCGGCGGGGGAGAGGGAGAAGCTTTCCGTCTTTGGCGGCGATTACGAAACCCCCGACGGCACGGGGGTGAGGGACTATATCCATGTGGCCGATCTGGCCAGGGGGCATACCGCAGCCCTTGGGACGGTCCTGGAGAGTACCGGCATTAAGACTTACAACCTTGGAACCGGGGTGGGCTACAGCGTCATGGACATGATTTCGAGCTTTGAAAAGGCCACAGGCGTTAAAATACCTTATGAGGTAACCGGCAGAAGAAACGGGGATGTGCCAGTCTGCTTCGCGGACACCGGGAAGGCCCGGCGGGAGCTGGGCTGGAGCGCCGAGAAAACCCTGGAGGAGATGTGCCTGGATTCCTGGAGATGGAAGAGCGGGAAACAGTTAAAATAAGCTGCCGTCCTTCGGCTATCGACCTCGGGATGACAGCATCTTTGGGGGCGTCTCAATCTAATTTGAGACGCCCCCGTTTCATATTTACTCGCTTTTTCCATCCCGCTTATGAAAGCGCCCGGCGATTTCGTTTTGATATCGGCGGGAAAGTTCAGGAATCTATATTTTCTGATGATTTTCCTTCCGGCTTATTTTTTGTTGCGCGAGGTAAAAAAGCATAGTATATTATATGGGAAACGAAAGGATGATCGCTATGTATGACAATATACTGGAAGCTATCGGGCACACGCCGATGGTGCGGATCAACAAGCTGAATCCGAATCCGAAGGTTCAGCTTTACGCCAAGCTCGAGGGGTTCAATCCCACCGGGAGCATCAAGGACCGTATCGCGCTGAAAATGATCGAGCAGGCGGAAGAGTGCGGAAGCCTGACCCACGATAAAACGATTATTGAACCGACCTCCGGCAATACGGGAATCGGCCTTGCCATGATTGGCGCCGTGAAGGGCTACCAGGTGGAAATCGTGATGAGCGAAGCGGTTTCCGTGGAGAGAAGAAAGATGATCGAGGCCTTCGGCGCGAAAATCACCCTCACCGACCCCACGATGGGAACCGACGGCGCCATCAGAAAGGCCCACGAGCTGTGCGATACCTTCCCGGACCGTTATTTCATGCCCAACCAGTTTTCCAACGAGTACAACAAGCTGGCCCATTATTACACCACGGCGAACGAAATCTGGGAGGATTCTCACGGACAGGTGACTCACGTGGTGTCCGCCCTGGGGACCTCGGGGACCATCATGGGCGTCGGCATGGGACTCAAAAGCAAGAATCCCGCGATCAAGATCATCGAGGCCCAGCCGGTGCGGAATCATTATATCCAGGGGCTTAAAAACATGCAGGAGGCCATTGTCCCCGAAATATACGACCCCACCAAAATCGACCGCTCGGTGATGATCGAGTCGGAAGCCGCCTTCCGCATGGCCAGGCAGATCGTGCTTGAGGAAGGGATTTTCGTCGGGATGAGCAGCGGGGCGGCCATGCTTGCCGCGCTGGAGTGCATCAAGGAGCTGGAGAGCGGGTTCATGGTTGTGCTGCTGCCCGACCGGGGAGAAAAATACCTGAGCACAACCCTCTTCAGCCACAAAGACGAAGAGTGATAAGAACGGTTACTCCGGCAAAAACGCCGCGGGAACCGTCAGCCTGTCAAAAAAGTCCCTCGTCCTTTTCGCCACGGGCGAAAAGCTTTTGCGGATTTTGCGCCCAGCTCCGAGACCGAAATCCGAAAAAGGCTCCATACCAGTGCCTAGCGGGAATTCACTTCCCGCTAGGCACTCTTTGTGCGGCTCCACAGAGCCGCTTCCATCTTGTCGTTTTGTCGGAAAACATGGTTTTTCGACAGCCTCACGGTTCCTCCGGTAAAAATGCCGGAGGAGCCGTCTTTTTTGCGCCCGGAGTTTCGCCGGGCCAGGATTTTTGACGCCGTATGGCGCAAAACGGAATTTTTTCGGCGGCAGCATGAAGAAAATATTGAAATATAAGAGGTTGTATGCTACAATTTCGACAATATGCGGGAGCGCAGCGGGAACCGGGGCCGTCGGGAGCCGGAATGTGCTGCTTCCTGTGGGGTGAATAATCCTGCCTAAAGAGTTTTCGGGCAAGATTATTATTTTGTGTAAGGGGATGTTCTTGTGGCAAAAGATCAACTGGAAATCGGATACCTTCCGGACGAAAAACCGCCGATATGGAAGCTGCTGCTTTACGCGGTCCAGCAGGTCATCGTCATGTTCCCGGCAACGGTTGCCGTTGCCATCATCACGGGCTTTCATATTTCGACCACCATCTTCGCGAGCGGTCTTGCAACTCTCTGCTTCCTTTTCGTGACGGGCAGGAAGATCCCCCTCTATTACGGATCAAGCTTTTCCTACGTGGCGGCAATCGGGAGTCTCATGAGTTCCGAGGCGCTTGTGGGCTATGCGCTCAACGATAAAATCGCGGTGGCTCAGTTCGGCATCATCATGTCCGGTTTTGTGTCCATTGTGGCAGGCCTTATCGTCAAGCGGTTCGGAAGAGATGCCATTGAAAAAGTGCTCCCCGCTGCCATCACGGGTCCCATCGCCATGGTAATCGGCCTGACCCTGGCGGGAACCGCTCTGGGCGACGCCGGTTCCATCGCCATCAACACGGCGGGCGATATCTCGGTTGCCCAGTCCCAGGTGGCGCTGGCCGGGAACCTGGCATGGATCATTGCGATCGTCACCCTGCTTTCCACCATCCTGTTCTCGGTTTATCTCAAAGGAATGCTGGGCCAGCTCCCGCTTCTTTTCGGCCCCATCCTCGGCTGCCTCACCGCGTTCATTATCCAGATGACCACCGGGATCGACCTGTTTAAGGCGCTGCCCGCCACGGCAGGAAACGGTATTTTCGCCCTGCCTATCTTCACCATGCCCAAACCTTCCCTCATGGCGGTCGCCGCCATCATGCCCATCGCCATCGCAACCATCCCGGAGTCGACGGCGCATGTATACCAGCTGGACATCTATGTCAACGACCTGGCAAAGAAAAAGGGAAGCAAAAAGAGGTATAACATTGCCGACCTCCTTGGGCTCAACCTGATCGGCGACGGCCTGGGCGATATCGTCTCCGGCCTCGTGGGAGGCCCCGCAGGCACGAACTACGGAGAAAACATCAGCGCGATGGCCATTACGAAGGTGTTTTCCATACCGGTTCTCATGGGCGCTTCTGTGATCGCCATGGTCATCGCCTGCTTCACCCCGCTCATTAACGCCATCTACGCCATCCCCGCTGCCGTCATCGGCGGACTGGAGGTCTACCTGTTCGGCGCCATCGCGGCCCAGGGCGTCGCCATCATGGTTGAAAAAAAGGTCGACCTGTTCAGCGCCAAGAACATTGCCATCATTGCGACCATTATGATCATCGGGCTCGGCGGACAGTACAAGTTCGGAGGAAACATCCCCTTCTTCGGTCTTCAGATCCCTTGCATCGCGGGCGCCGCTATTTTCGGAATCATTCTGAACCTCATTCTGAGCATCGGCCAGAAGAAGTAATACCATAACCCGCAGATTATAAAAAGAAGTGGCGCCCCGGGGGGGGCGGGGGGGGGGGGGTTTTTTTTTG
>JAEWRY010000028.1 GCA_023459875.1 Bacillota bacterium | reverse complement strand
CAGCGCCTCGGGCGTATGGAGTGCGGCGTTGTGGAAGAGGACGATGGAACCGGGCTGCACCCGTTTCAGAACCCTCTGGGTGATTTCCGCCGCCGACAGATTTTTCCAATCCAGGCTGTCACCATCCACAACGGCTTCAAGCCATTGGGAGCGTTAGTTTTGTTCTGAAGACTAAACCTTGTCCCTTTTTAATCCTTTTTCAATTAGCGCAACCCGTTTTACCCTATTGGTACTTTTCTCCCCATTTTTTCATTTCAGCGATCAGCTTGCTTAAGTCTTTTCCTTTTTCAGTTAGTGTATAGTATGCTGTCACTGGAATGGTTGGGATCATTTCTCGACTTAAAATTCCCTGAGCTTCTAGGGACATGCTGATTAATACAGCCTTCGCGCCATAAGGGGCACTAAAACAGGGAAATTACCCATCTTGAGGCAAAACGCCTGCTATTCAGCTGCCCAAATCTGAGAAATTCTCAAAATGGGCGCACTTGTCCCCTGGAATTATGCAAGACGTTCCCGCCAGCCGCCGCTTCGGGCGCACATCAGCAGGTTCGCGCTTGCCGCAAGCATGAACAACCTGTTCAGTTTTTTTGCGATTCCTCGATAGCAAACCTTCTGGAAACCAAACGTATTCTTGATGATGTGAAACGCGTGCTCAACCTTGGATCGAACCGAGGATTTCCGGCATTCCTCAAACCGGAACCAGCCCCGGGCAGGGCCTTCCGCCAATCCTCTGGCTTTTCCGGGACGCTGATTGATCCGGTAATCAATGTTCGATTTGTGCTCATCTTCCACGATTTCAGGACGTTTCTTAATTCCAAGATATCCGGCGTCCCCATAAACGACCTCATCGTCAGGCCGGATCAGCTTTGCTGCTTCGGTCACATCGTGCACATTCGCCGCCGTTGCTTCCAGACTGTGGATATAGCCGGTTCCCGCGTCCACCCCCATGTGGCATTTCATCCCGAAATACCACTGGTTCTCCCTTCTTTGTCTGACACATCTCCGGGTCGCGGCTTCCGGCTGCGTTCTTTGTGGAAGAAGGGGCATGAATGATCGTTGCGTCAACAATCGTGCCGCCCTTCATCAAATGTCCGCACTGCGCAAGGCAGCGATTGATCGCCTCAAAGTATGCCTTCCCCAGGCCGCTTTCCTCGATCAGGCGGCGGAATTTGAGCAGGGTTGTCGCGTCCGGTACCTGCTCAGTCATAAAATCGATCCCCATGAACTTCCGCATGGCATAGCTGTCGTATATGGCGTCCTCGACGCCTTCATCCGACAAACTGAACCAGATCTGCAGCAGATACATCCGCAGCATCTTTTCGATTCCCATCGGCGGACGGCCGCGCTTGCCCTCAAAATAGTACGGCTCGACAAGCACTACCCACTCGTCCCACGGGATAATCTCTTCCATGATTTCCAGAAACTCGTCCCGCTTCGTTTTCTTCCGCCGGTTCGAATATTCCATATCTGAAAATGTCTGCTGTTTCATTTCCTTAGCACCACTTTTGCGTTTCTTTTATTTTTCCATATTCTTAGGGCTGAGTCCAATTAATCAGCGGTTCCCTAGATTTCTTAAACTAGAAGTCAATGTTTTGGGGCTTATGCCATGTAAAGCATGAAGAAGCTCTCCAAATCTTTTTGTCCCGCTAAATAGATTATTAATAATCAAAAGGGACCATTTTCCACCTATTACGTTCAGTGCTTTTTCCACATAACTTTCAAGCGTTCTAGGCTGTATTTCATTTCGATTCATACCAAGTCTCCTTATTCATATATTGATATCTTTCAGCAATCATATGGTAGCGTCTTGTCAAGTGGTGTAAAAAGGTAGTTTCATAGTGGCAGGATATGAGAAGCAAACGGGCACTCTGTCCCCGCACCCCTGGAGTTTAACGCAATTAATAGCCGTCGTATCAAGGTTAAATTAAGAGGACTGAGTCCTGTAAATCACAGAATCCAATCCTCTTAAATCGCTTAATTTATTTTTGTCTAACCTTTTTGGGTCAATACATAACGCCGACGGCGGCCTCTCGATGATTGGGGACGCGCCATATCAACCTTATTCGTTTTTTATGGTCTTACCCGATTTACTTCTTGGGACTTAGCCGATGATGAGCTTAAGCAACAAAGCTATCATCTTTGCCGATTGTGAGCGTGTAGCGTAATCAAGCGGAGCAAATTTCCCGTCGCTACCCGATATAATGCCCGCTTTCTGCAGCGAGGCGACAGCCTCAGCCGCATAAGATTCGATATTCTCACTGTCAGAGTATACAACCGCATCTTTCAATTCAGGAAGCGTAAAACCGGTCTTTTCCGCGTAACGAGCAATCATAACCGCGATGTCCTGACGGGTAATATAGGCGTTGGGGCTAAATTTTCCGTCTGAACCGATAGCGATGCCCTTCTCATATGCCCACTGAACGTCTGCAAAATACCAGTCGGTGGCAGCAACATCGCTGAACGACGATTTTTTATAACCGCTCAAGTCATCGCCCGAGAGACTGGCAAGGATCGCAGCAAACTCAGCTCTCGTAATGTTTGCATCCGGGCTGAAGTGGTGATCTCCCGTGCCCTTCATGATTCCGCGCGCCGCCAGGAACTGTACATAGTCTTCATACCAGCCGGAAACATCGGTGAAGCTGACATCGTCGTTGTAACCGATGGCATAGGTGGAGAAGTGCGTCGTTACAAATGTAACTGTTCCCGTATCCGGGTCATATACGCAGTCTTTCACCATAACAGGCGCTCCGCCGCCGGAAGGAATGTAGTAAATCACGATATCATCGGGGTCTTCGCCGGAAGCCAAAGAATACTTTATGGTGACCGTCGCTTTCCCATCGCCGAAGTCGGAGATCGTTTTGCCGCCGGAAGTAACTTCAATGCTGTAAACCGGCCTGTCGCCGACGACGTCCGCATATTGATCCGATACATTTACTTTTTTAGCTGTAATGGTAATGTCCGACGTCGTGCTCCCGTTGATCGTGTCGATCGCTTTGGCGTCAAGCGCCACGGTTATCTGAGGAGAAGAAACCTCAAGTTCTGTGACGTCGCTGTCTGCCAAGTCGTCAAAGCCCTTCTTCGAAATGGTCACGGAAAAATCTGTCTGCGAGTTGTTATAATTCAGATTGATTTCCGTAATTGGCTCCGTTCCTTTGTTCTCAGACTCATCCAACACGTTTTTGATGATAGTATCCATCAACTCGGTCGTCACGCTAAAGGAAGTCCGGGTTCCCGTGGGAGTAATAATGAGAGAAGTGGTGGTTTCCTCTTCCTCCGTTGTAGTTATAATTTTCGTTGTGAAAGTAGCCGTGGTTGTGTGATGGGTTTTTTCGTCGGTTTTGAATGCTTCGCTGCTATATACCTCGGAAAGGTTCGGATCTTCTGCCTCATCCTCCTCGACTAAATAGACAATATATTCGGTGGAGGATGTAAGATCATTTATATCGATAATGTTTTCGCCGACTACGGCGTCGCCGCTGTCTCCGTTTGATTTCACGTCAATGGCTGCGGGCGTAGTCTTGGACGAAGTATATACCAGATAGTAGTATGTTCCCGCCTCGTCAGAAGTAAAGGTCAATGTGGCCGATGTCTTGCCCACGCCGCTCACTGTAAGGTCGCTCAACGCCGGGGCGGTCGTATCTGGCGGGTCACTTGTCTTGAATGTAGTTTGTTGAATTTCGGAGATATTTCTTGACGCATCCGCCTCAACGACATAGACCGTGTATTCAGTGGACGGCGTAAGACCAGACAGATCAAAGCTGTTGTCTGAATTGGCAGTGGCGTCGCCATGGCCGCCGGACAGCCGGATGATCATGCCTTCCGGCGCATCCTCAGATTTGCTGTATACCAAATAGTAATATGTTCCCGCTTCATCCGACGTAAACGTCACCGTTGCACCTGTCGTAGTGATATCGCTTGTGGCAAGGTCGCTCAGAGTCGGAGGAGTCCGGTCTGGCTCAACACTGACAATAATTTCATATGTGATTGTATGGCTGTCTTCAAACTGGTCGGTGAATTTGACATTGACGATTTTTTGGCCCGTTGTGCTCATATCATAACCGTCCATGAGTGAGCACATATCCGACGTAATTAAGATTCGATCGACTGTCCCATTCGTATAGGCAACGAATACCGCGCCTGTGTTGTCCAAAACAGTGAAATCGTCATCGACGTAGAATGCTCCGGGCTGAGGCGGAATGATGGTAGCGCCCAGATATCTTGCTGAATACTGGAATTTTACCACATTGATGCTGAAAAAGCCATTGACCGTGACTCTCTGAGCATCTGTCCCTTCAAAGCCCGAGACCGCCGAATCGCCGATGATGTCAAACCCTTTTGGAGCATTGACCGTTTCGACGATATATTCGCCTTGCGGCAGCAAAAGGGTGCTGTCGGTGAGCCGGGTGAAGGTGTAATCCGGGTTCTCGATGTCGATATCGTCGTCGTCATTATAAATATTGTACGTCCCGCCTGGAAGCAGGATGCCTGTTTTGCTGTCAACCGCAATGGGAACGATTGCGCCTTTGTTTTGATAGTTGCTGACGCAAAACGGATTGGATTCAAAATCACTGAGCAGCCACTTATCACCCGTCAGGCCGTTGTTGAAAATTCCGGTAATGCGGTCGCCGACCGACTGCAGGCCGCTGAAAGCCTCCGAAAGAGCTTCCAGTTCGTCTTCGATGGTGTCTCCATTGTAGTTTTCAAGGATCGCGTTTATGCTGTTATACGCAATCTGCGTGTAGTCTTTCAGATTTTTAAGACTATTACTGATCTCGTCCACATCGACGTAATCACCGATTTTGTCCAGATAAGTGTCGACCGGCACAAGCGAATCCAGAATATCGCCCAGCTTATCTGATGTATCTTTCAACCGGCTCTTGATATCATCCTCCGTAAGACCCGAATCGGAGACCATCTCACTGATCGTGTCCATGGACCCTGCCAGATGCGTTTTCACGCTTCCGGCCGCCTCCTGCACGCTCTCCGGATCGCCCAGGCTGATGTAAACCGTCCCGTCGTCGTTGATTTCCACGGTCCAAATCACAGGACTCGCGGTGTAACCGCTCGGCGCCTCAAACTCAAGCAGATAATAGGTGCCCGCGTTGAGCGTCGTTACGTTTCCAAGCACATTGTTGAGCGCATCGTTCAAAAGGTCGTTCAGACTGGTGTAGGAAGTATACGACGTACTGGTTATGCCGAAAGCATTGAGCAGCATCTCCCTGGGGTCCGATAAAAGCAAGCTTTTGTCGGCGCTGAAGGTCACGATGCCGTCTGCATCCGACTGAGCGGCATATGCGTTGACGGCAAGGCTTTGGAATGTGGGCATCTGCATCAGATCCGAAGAAGTCATTCCTTCCTTCAGCGTATCTATGAAGCTGTTCCAGTCGATTTCGCCTGTTTCCTTGAAGTTA
The DNA here is from genome assembly GCA_023459875.1 of Bacillota bacterium. Classification (GTDB taxonomy): domain Bacteria; phylum Bacillota; class Clostridia; order Oscillospirales; family Oscillospiraceae; genus JAEWRY01. Next base: position 164,995 of record JAEWRY010000028.1, on the reverse strand, counting down.
GCAAGCGCATCCTTCAGCGCCTGGCTGGCGTTTGCTCCCGCCTTGTCGGCTGTCGCGCCAAGGAAAGCGATTGCGTCCGGCCGGTTGAGCAGAAGGAACTTCCCGCCCGGAAGGGGTGTGGAATCATTGTCGTTTGCGACCTTCAGGAAGCGGAACGTAATCGGATCGTTGACAAAGTAGGCGTATTGAAAAGCACCGGCCGTGACGTCCTTATTGCTGATCACTTGGGTTTCCCCATAATTTTCGTCGGTGATCGAGAAGTAGTACGTGTTGGCATCCCTGAAATATCCGTCCGGACCCGAAAGCTGGCGCACGGCATAGTCGCCCGCCGGAATATTCTCAAGGCCAAATTCATAGCTGATGTTCGCATACCCGGTGTCCGCGTCGATCGTTGCCGTTATTTGATTGAGCTCCGCGTATTCCTCGTCGCTTACCTCGCCCCCGACAACTTTATATACGCCGAAAGAGCCCGAGGTAAGATAGGTCAGCGCAAGCGGGTTCGTGTAGTCGTCGGCCTTCGCCACGAGCGTAAGCTTGACTGAGCCCTTTACCGCGTCGTTCTCGATCAGGTAGCTTTCCGAAAGGGCGGCGGCATTGTCGGGAACTTCGAGCGGATAACCGCCGATGAGCACATATTCGACGTCGTATTCTTCGATCGTCGCGGTGCCGTCGTTTTTGACGGTGACGCGCCACTGGGTAACGCTGCTTTTCATATATCCCGCCTTGGACGCGGTCTGCTTCATGTAATACGTTCCGGCGGGCAGTTTATTGAACGTTACGATTCCGCTGTCGTCGGAGGTCGCTTCGGCCGAGGCACTGCCGGTCATCAGCAGGTTGCCGTACAGCTTGAAGGTGCTGCCCGGCAGGACGGTGCTGTGGTCGTCTTTGTACACAACCTTGAATTTGACGGCGATGGGGTCGTCTACAATGTTTTGCGTGTACTTATAATACAGTTTCCCGAGGACGGCAGAGTAATCATCCGAGGTTATCGTGAAGGTGTCCGTTTTGGTCGGGTCGAGGATATAGCCGTCGGGAGCCGCGCTTTCCTTGAAGTAGTATGTGCCGAGCGCGGGGAGATCGCCGCTCCAGGTCGCGATGCCCGTTCCGGCGGCGGAGGCCGCCGTCTCGCCCACCTCGACATCGTCGCCTCCTGTTTCGGCAGCTCCGTCCTTTCCGGCGAACCAGAGTTTGAATTTGGCCCCGGCGAGAGCATTGCTGTCCGCGTCGACCTTCGCAATCTCGACGGTTCCGGCGCGGGGCAGGGTGTTTGTGATGACGTTGTTGGTGGAATCGAGCGTTGAAAGCGCGTCGAATCCGTACCGGTAAGCTGTCGGATCTAATAAATTAAAATATATGTTGTCATTATCCGTGGGGTCGTACTTTGCAATGTTTGCCACGCTGTCGGAATCGACGACGATTTTCCAGCAGGGAGCGTACGAGTAATCGGTGCCAAGATAATTAAAAACATACGCATTGCTCGCATCCAGATCCGCGTTGACGGAATATCCCGTCTTCGCGCCTGTCTGCTGCAGGTAATACGTGCCGTCCGGAATATTGCTGAAGGTCACGACGCCGTTGGCATCCGCGCTTTCGGTGGCATATGCCGGCGTTGTCAGATTGTCTTGCTTTACGCCGAAAACATTAAGACTGAATAAATTAACAGTACTTTTAAGCGTGCTCAGGGTGAAGCTGCCGCCCGGCACCTTGATATCGTGGTCTCCGGTGTCAACGACGTTGAAGCTGAAGCTTGCGTTGACCGCCATACTCCCGGCCATCGAGACGGCGGTGTTCTGCAGGGAGGTATAATAGGTGACCGAGGTGCTGTGGCTGTCCACTAGGGTACCCGTGATAAGGCTGGCCGCGGGGATTTCTGATGCGTATATCGTTGCGGCGTTAGTGTAAGTTTTTACATCTGATATTGTCGAAAAATCAGTGTATGCGTCTGTATAGTTGTTGGTCACTTTTTTCTGTGAATTGCTGACGGCAACGGAAAGCAAAATGTTTTTATCGCCTTGATATGTCGTGCTGCTATCCTGCTCAGTATATGTAACAGTGTATCTTGTTGACAAACCTGACCCGGTTTTAACTACGCTAGCATTCAAATATCTGGACACAGTCCTGTATAAGTGTTTGCCACTTGAGGAGCTATACCCTTCTGTGAACGAAAACCCAGTAGGATCAGAGTTGTATCCGTAGACCGTACTTTTTCCCGCCAACTGGTCTGCTCCATACTCCACTGCGCCCAAATCAAGTGTCTTATATGCAAGATAATTGCCGCTTGCGTCTTTATATACGTAGTGATAATCCTTGACGGTGACAGCGTCCACCAGGTTTCCCGTTTTGTCGGCGCTTTTACTATAATTGAACCCGGTGTACGAAGTCGTCTCGGTGATGTCCTCGACCTTGTAGCTTTGGGCGTCCGAAGGAATCGGGGCGGTCACGGTGTAATTGGTCCCGGTGTCCGTCGCCGTATATTCGGTTGGGGACGAGGTGCTGGACTGGTCCGTTCCGGTGTAGAAGGTGACGCGGAATTTCAGTACAGCTCCCACACTGTGGGCATGTGTGTAATTACTCGAGCTGTCCGCAAATGCTTTGACCGTGAGATTGTATCCGCTATCTGTAGTTGCTGACGCGCCGGTAACAGTCAATATCGAAATTGAAACAGCAAACACTAAAACGATTGTAAGGAATCTTAAAAACGGCTTTTTCACAAATGTTTCCTCCCTACTAATATTATCTATATTTTACATGTTTTTTTTGCTTTGTCTACTTTTTTTACCTAAATTTTACACGATATTTCACTATCTCGATCAAAAATACACTTCATACCGCCGGCAGCACCGGGAGAACACAATACCGACATAGAAATGCCGTAAGACAGCCCATTGTCCTCCTCTGCGCGCTTTTGAAGAAATGCATACGATAAAATAAAACCCTCCGATCGAATCAGAGGGTTCATAGTGTTAAAAAAGAATATTTGGAGAATTTTTGTAACCGTCAAACAGGAGGGGACGCATTCGCTGCAGAACGGATATAGCAGGGGACAAAATCCGGCATAAGGCACTGAAGTGCATCCGGATCATTGCGGATATTCCTGTTCGGCGCATTTTTAGAAAGATACACAAGATACTCAAACGGATTCAGACCGTTCTCCTTGGCCGTCTCGATGAGGCTGAACATAACGGCGCTGGCCTTCGCGCCGCGCAGTGTGTTTGCGAACAGAAAGTTTTTACGGTCAACGACAAAGGGCTTTATGTTTCGCTCAGCCCTGTTGTTGCTGATCTCGAGCCGTGGCGTCGAGCAGATAGCGTTCGAGATATTTGCGCTGAGACAGCGCATAGTGCGCCGCAACGCCGACCCCGGTTTTAGGCGCGGCATCAAGCCGAACTGCCCTTGAGAAAAACTCGTCGAGCACAGGTTTCGACTGCTCCAGGCGGTTAAGATAACGCTCATCCGGCACAAGATCCGCAAACTCGCGTTCGAGCTCGAACAGGCGGTCGCAGTATCGCTTTCCGCGCAGGGCATTGCTGCCCTCCCGGTCACGCTCCGTCAGAGCTTTAAGCGCCTCGTCGAACTTTCGCCGAACGTGCGCCCAGCAGCCGACAACGGTTATCTCGCTTCGCAGAGAATGGTACCCGTCATATCCGTCCGTATGCAAATAGCCCTTGAACTCTTTCAAAAACTCCGCCGGGCTCTTAGACCTACGGTCCGGCTGGTAATCATAAAGAACAATAGGATACCCGGCGTCCCCGCTAGTCCTGTACAGCCACATAGCCCTGTTGTTCGACCTTGTAGCCGGCCAGAACGGCGCGGACAACAGTTTCGGTATTGTGGCCGATCTTAGCCGCCCATTTGGCGAAGCGCTCACCGTTCCACTGTATGTATTGCTGGTGATTCGGCGGCATACGGTCTTCTGCGGTGCTGTATTGGTTAGCCCTGCCATGGAGCCTGGGGTGAGAGCAAATACGGTTTCTGTCAAAGAAAATCTCTACGGTTGCTCCGGTAATACGCACATCCACTTTCTGCTTGATGTATTCATATGGAACGGAGTAATTCATACCGTCGACGGATATGTGGTAGTTCGGACCGACCGACGCCACTTTCCATGTCGCCAACTCGAACGGTCTTGGCGGCAGAGTCAGTAAAAACGGCTTTTCTTCCTCAAATGCCGACGCCCGGCTGCCGTCTTTTTTCTGAAACGGCTTGTGGTTAAAGGTCTCCAGCCGCTCCCGGATAGCTACGTTCAGCTCCGACAGGGACAGAAACTGTTCCTTGCGGATAGCGGCCAGTATGAAAGTGGAGATTACACCGACAGTGCCTTCCACCATGGCCTTATCCTTGGGAGTACGGATTCTTGCGGGGATGACCGCCGTACCGTAATGCTCGGCGAGCTCACGGTAATCCAGCTGGGGGGCTGCCATTGGCAACCCCCTTTTCTATAGCTGTTTTACGCTTACAACTTTTGAACAAGCCAGACAACTCATTGACGAATACATTGATTTCTACAACAACGCGCGTATCCAAACAAAAACGAGCCTGACACCGCTCGAAAAACGGCGTCAGGCTGCGTAATTTCATGATATTCTGCGACGGAGGCTTCTTTTCCCTTTCCGCTAACACCGGTACGGTCCATGATGGCTCTGGGTGGCTTATTTTACGTCGGGCACTGGCGGCCCGTGTGATCGATGCAGTAATCGCCGGTGAGGATCAGTTTGGAGATCGGGACGAAGGAGTACCCGTCTTTTATGAGCGACTCAATAATTCCCGGCAGCGCCTCGGGCGTATGGAGTGCGGCGTTATGGAAGAGAACGATGGAGCCTGGCTGCACCCGTTTCAGAACCCTCTGGGTGATTTCCGCCGCCGATAGATTCTTCCAGTCCAGGCTGTCAACATCCCACTGGATTGGCTCCATGCCCATGGCCCGCACGGCGGCAATCACGTGGTCGTCATATTCTCCGTACGGAGGCCGGAACAGTGTGGGTGTTACCCCGGTGACCGCCGCTATCTTTTCGTTGCAGGCGGAAATGTCGGCGGTAATCTGATCGGCGTTCAGCGTGCTGAAATGGGCGTGAGTGCTCGAATGGTTCATCACCTCATGTCCGGCGTCGTGCAGTGCCTTGACCGATTCAGGATATTTATCCACCCACTGGCCCACCACGAAAAAAGAGGCTTTGACATTGTATTTTCCAAGGATTTCAATCAGTTTTTCGGTGTCCTCGTTCCCCCATGCGGCGTCGAAGCTAAGTGACACAATTTTTTGGTCCCGCTGGACGCAGTAGATAGGAAGCTGCCGCACGGCGGCGGCGGTTCCCACGATGGCAGGATGATTGACCACATAGAACATTGCCAGAGCCACAAGCAAACAGCTCGCCGCAACCAAAGGACCGCGCTTTATCAAGAACAGTTTCATACAGATTCCTCCCCGCTCGTTTAGGACATCTATATGCGAAAAATAGCCTGTTCATGAGCGGAAGCCCTTTTCACCCGACCCGAAATGAGCGCGGTCAGGCGGGTTATTCCCCAAACCTGAAGTTCTCAGACTGTCGATAAAATATAACGCCAAGCATGGAGAAAAGATAAAAATCAAACCGGCCCACTCAATCATGAGCGGGCCGGCGCTTACGGTTTAGCATTAAGTCTCAGTCGTTTTTCAGAAGCAGTCGTCCGGCGGCATAGACACGCTTCACCGACAGTTCTGCGTCCGTAAGGAGCACATCCCCGTCCGCGCCGGGCTCAAGCCGTCCCTTGCTTTGGAGGTTCAGGCCATCCGCGCTCGTCCTGGTGATGAGACACAGCGCTTTCTCAAGCGGCATTCCGTGTCCCTGGGAAAGGGCACGCACCACTTTAAGCAGAGTGTCCGGTTTTCCCACTCCCATGCCGATAAACTTCTTGTTCTTATCCCAGATGGGAATACTGCCGCCCGCGTCGGAGCTCATCGTAATCTGTTCCCATGGGGCTCCTTCCTCTTCCGCGCGCAGAAGCAGCCCGGCGGTCACTTCGGCATCGTCGTCGGCGGTAAAATCGATCATGCCGCCGCGCTTGGCGAGCTTCACGGCGTCTTCCATCACATTTTCCACATGTGTGGGACGGAAAGGGGTAACAGGCAGGTCGGTTTCGTCAAGGATGTCAAAGATCATCCCGAGGCCATTCTTTCCGGTACCGGTATGCATATGCACCACCCCCGGTTTGCCCGCGGTGAGAGCGGCCAGCCGCACATGGGCGGCCAGACGGATCAGCTCCTCTTTCGTCGGTTGGGCGCAGCGGTGATCGGAGACAGCAACCTTAACGCCCAGGATTTCACTGATATAGGTGATATCGTCCTTCACCGATCCGGTGACGGTGGGGCTGGGCAGGTCATAGGCTCCGGTGAGGCAATAGGCGGTCAGTCCCTCCTCCCTGAGCGATTTTACTTTAGCCAGCAGGGATTTGACGGACCGGGTGACGCTGTCGGTTCCCAGGAGGCCCACCACCGTCGTGACGCCGCAGGAGAGCAGGTCATGGGCGGAAAGCTCGGGGATCCGGCTGGAAAATCCGGCCTCGCCGCCGCCGCCGGTAATATGAACGTGCTGGTCCACAAAACCCGGCATGGCGAGAAGTCCCGAAACGTCCACTTCCTCCAGACCCCGGAGGTTCGGCTTCAAGTCCCTGCCCATCTGGACGATACGGCCCCCGCAGATAAGCAAATCCGTTTTGCCGAGATCTTCCGGGGCGTAGACCTCCGCGTTTCGGAGCAGGAGCAGTGGGTTATCCATTTACGGTTCCTCCTTTTGAAGCGGATGATGACAGGCGCAGAAGTGGCCGGGGCGGATTTCCCGCAGCTCAGGCTGCTCTTGGCGGCATCTCTCCCCGGCGTAAGGGCATCGGGGGTGGAAGCGGCAACCGGCGGGCAGGCGGATGGGGCTGGGCGGGTCCCCGTGAATCGCCTCGTTTTTTGTATCCCGGGCGTCGGAGGACATTTTGGGGGCCGCCCTGAGCAGAATATCGGTATAGGGGTGCAGTGGGTGCTCAAAGAGATCATCGGTCTCTCCCAGTTCCATGATCTTGCCCAGGTACATAACTGCCACCCGGCTGCTCACATAGCGCACCACCCGCAGGTCGTGAGAGATAAATAGGACGGTAAGCCCAAGTTTGCGCTGCAACTCGATGAGCAGGTTGATGACCTGCGCCTGAATGGAAACGTCCAGTGCGGACACCGGCTCGTCCGCAATGATGATCTGGGGATTGAGGGCCAGTGCGCGTGCAATGCCGATGCGCTGCCGCTGGCCGCCCGAAAAGGCGCCGGGAAGCCTCGATGCCTGCTGCTCGGAGAGGCCGACCATCTCCAGCAGCTCCGCGATGCGCGCATTAATTTCCGCCGGGGGGCACATGTGATGGACCGTCAGTTCTTCCCGCAGCGCAGCCCGGACGCTCATGCGGGGATTCAGGGAGGAGTAGGGGTCCTGAAAGACCATCTGAATATTGCTGCAGTTATTTCTCAGCTCTTTCCGGCTCATGGACGTCAGCTCGGTTCCGGCGAAAACGACCCGGCCGCCGCTGGGCTTATAGAGGCCGATAATGGTCTTGGCAAGGGTGGACTTGCCGCAGCCGGACTCGCCCACCAGTCCCAGCGTGTCGCCCCGGCAGACGTCCAAAGAGACATGGTCCACCGCCGTCAGATACTGCTTGGGTCTTCTTCGGGCGGCATCCAGAATACTCTGGGGGATGAGAAAACGGGTGCTTACGTCCTCCAGGCGCAGGAGGGGTTCTTTCTGTTCCGTCACGCTCACGCTCTCACCTCCCCGGCCAAAGTCAGGCCGCCCGGCTGGGATTCGAGCAGGCAGGCCGCCTGATGGCCCGGCGCTATCTCGCGCAGCTCGGGTAAGGACTTTCTGCATGCATCCGTACAGAACCGGCACCGTTCCGCGAAGGGACAGCCCGGCAGTTCAAAGGCCAGGTTAGGCGGCATGCCAGGGATGGACTCCAGCCTCTCCCGGCTTCCGGGACGTGGCAGGGAGTTCATAAGGCCGCGGGTATAGGGATGCCCCGGATGCTCAAATAAAATTCTCGTTTCGGCCTGTTCCACGATATGACCGGCGTACATAACGGCGACCCGGTCGCACATTTCGTTCACCACGCCCAGATCGTGGGTGATGATGATGACGCTCATCCCCAGCTCGTCTTTGAGGTTATTGATGAGCCGGATGATCTGGTCCTGAATGGTGACGTCCAGAGCCGTGGTCGGCTCGTCGGCAATCAGCAGCTTGGGGTTCGCGGCCAGGGTGACGGCGATCATCACCCGCTGGCGCATGCCGCCGGAAAACTGATGCACGTATTCCTCCATGCGCCGCTCCGGCTCCGGGATATCCACCATGCGGAGCAGTTCCACGCCGCGTGCGTACATCTGCTTTTTGGTGAGGTTCTGCCGCCGCAGGGACTCATAAATCTGGTCCTTGATCTTCATCACCGGGTTAAGGGCGGTCATGGGGTCCTGAAAAATCATGCCGATCTCGCTGCCCCGGATACCGCGCATCTGCCCCTCGGATAGCCCCGTTAGCTCTCTTCCGTCGTACCGGACGCTGCCGCCGAGGATTTTCCCGGGATGGGGCATCATCCGAACGAGCGCCTTGCACACCGTGGACTTGCCGCAGCCAGACTCGCCCACGATACCGAAGGTTTCCTTCTTGTTCACGAAAAAGCTCACGTCGTCCACGGCGCGGACCGTTTCGGCCTTGCCGCAGTAATACATTTTAAGGTGTTCCACCTCGAGGATATGTTCCATGTCTTCCCCTCCTCAGCGGCCGTCGGCCCGCAACAGATCGGACAGGCCGTCGCCCAGGATGCTGAATCCCCAGCCCACAAAGGCCAGAATCGCGCCGGGAATCACCGTGATCCACCACGCGGTGGTCATGAAGCTCTTTCCGCCGTTGATAATAGCGCCCCACTCGGGGGTGGGCGGCTGCACACCGATGCCCAGATAGCTCAGGGACGCGGCGGTGCCCATGCACATGACAATGTCGGACGCCCCGTAGACGATGGCGGTGCTGATGACGTTGGGCAGGATATGCCTGAGCATGATGCGCAGATCGGAATAACCCATGGTGTGCGCGGACTGTACGTATTCCGCCTGCTTGGCAACCAGCACCTCACTGCGGATGAGGCGGGTGTATTCCTTCCAGCCCACCACCCACATGGCGATGAGCAGATTCCGGGTGCCGCTGCCCAGAATGGCCACCACCGCGATGACCATCACCAGGAAGGGAAACGCCATGAACACATCCAGAATCCGCATGATAACCGCGTCGATTTTGCCGCCGTAATAGCCCGCCACGAGACCCAGAAGGGAGCCGAACGCGAATGGGACGACCACGCACCCGATGCCGATGAGCAGGTCGATCCGGGTGCCGTAGACAACTCTCGCGAAGAGGTCGCGGCCGTAGTTGTCGGTTCCGAACCAGTGAAGGGCGGAGGGGGGCAGAAGCATGGCGGATGGATTGGAAACATTGGGGTCTGCGCAGGTGAAAACCTGCGGGAAGACCGCCACGAAGGTCACCGCCAGAACGATCACCGCACCCACGGCAAAGGAAGGGCTTTTCTGCCACAATTTCAGGCGGCGCACGCCGTTAGCATATCCGATTTTAACGTTCATCCTGTCTTCCCCCTTACTTGAGCGCGATACGGGGATCCAGCAGCGAGTACAGGATATCCGTCAAAAGGTTGATGACCAGCACGATGATGATGAAGGTGAGCACCGCGCCCTGAACCACCGCGTAGTCCCGGTGCTCCACGGCGCCCACCAGCAGCGCGCCCATGCCCTGCAGGGAGTAGATGTTCTCCACGATGACCGTGCCGCCCAGCATGGAGACGATGCGGATGGAGAGCAGTGTGGCGGTGGGGATCATGGCGTTTCGCAGAACGTGCATGCACCCAACGCGGAAGCCGCCCAGGCCCTTACACCGGGCAAAGTCCACATAGTCCTGGGAGCGCACGTCCACCACGTTATTGCGCGCGTTGCGGATGATGACCGAGGCGGCGAAGAGCGCCTCGGTGAGCGCGGGCAGGAAGAGGCCCTTCAGGTGGTCCGTCCAGGTCGTGCCCCAGCCGGAGATGGAAAACCACCGCAGATGGACGCCGAAAACCAGCATAAGCATCAGCCCCACCCAGAAGGTGGGCAGGGAAAGGCCCAGCAGCGCGAAGGAGCGAATGCCCTGGTCAACGGCCGTGTCCTTCTTCGCGCCCGCGAGGTACCCAAGGGGCAGACCGAGTACCACCGTCATGAGCGTCGCCATGAGGGTAAGGAGCACCGTCACCTTCAGGCGGCTTGATAAAAGGGCCGCCACCGGCATGTGGTACTGCACCGATTCGCCCAGGTCCAGTTTGACGAGGCTCTTGCAGTAAATGAAAAACTGCGTCAGCACCGGCTGGTTGAGGCCCATCTTTTCCCGGTAGGCAGCCATCACCTCGGGCTTCACCTTGTCCCCAAGGATGGCCGAGGCGGTGTCCCCGGGCAGAAATCTTACCAGCGCAAAGACCAGAACGATCCCTACGATGAGCACCGGGATCATCTGCAGGGTGCGTTTTAGAATGTAATTGAGTTTTTCCATAGCGTTTCTCCTCGCGTGAATATGACCGCTGCCGGGAAGAGTTTTCAGCAATCAAAGCCACGGGCGGAATAACCGCCCGTGGCTTCTGAATGATCAACCAGACGTTTAGCCCACTGTTTTTTCCATGTTGGCTAGGCGCAGGTTGCCCAGCGGGGTCTGCACAAAGCCGGTGACGCTGGTGGAAACGGCGTTCGCGTAAGGAATGGTGCAGATGGGTACGTAGATATAAGCATCGGCGATGAGTTTCTCAATCTGATAGTACATCTGCTTGCGCGCGGTCTCATCCAGTTCGGCATTGGCCTTCTTGTTGAGCTCCTCGATCCCCTCCACCTTGTAATTAGTGTCGAAGCCGCTGCAGAGGTCGAAGTTGCACAGATAGGTCATGAACTCGGAGGGGTCGCAGATATCGTCCGTCCAATAGTCCACCACCACGTCAAAGTTCGTGCCATAGAGGTTGTCTGTGTAGGTGACCTTCTCGTAAGAGCAGATATTCACATCGACGCCGATCTTAGCCCACTGTTCCTTGACCAGGGTTGCAATGGACTCCTCAATGGTCTTGCCGGAGCAGATCATCAGATCCAGGGAGAATCCGTCGGGATAGCCGGCCTCCGTCAGGAGAGCCTTGGCGCCGTCGATATTCTGCTGATTGACGGAAACAGAGGGGTCGATGTAGGTGCTGGTGGTGGGCAGTACGGTGGAAGCGACCTCACCGAAGCCGTAGGTGGCAACACTGGTAATCGCCGTGGGATCGGTGGCCATAGCGAGGGCCTGGCGCACCTTGGCGTTACTTAAGTACTCATTTTTAGTATTCATTGCGAGGAAGCGGGTCTCGCAGCTTTCGGAGGGCACCGCCGTCACGCGGTTGTCGCTCTGAAGCTGATAGAGGCTGTCCATGGACAGGTTGATGGCCGCGTCGATGTCGCCCGACTGAAGCTGCATCACGCGGGAGTTGTCGTCTGCAATGACCTTGAAAATAATCTCTTTGGTAACAGGCTGGCCGGCAACGTGATAATTGGGGTTGGCCTCAAAGGTCATGGACTCGCCCTTGCTCCAGTTCGTGAGCATATAGGGGCCGGTGCCGACAAAACCGTTCACGTAGTTCTCTTCCCCAACCTTATCGAAATAGGCCTTGGACTGCACGCCGCAGGTGAACATGCACAGGTTCGCGAGGGTGGTGGCGGAAGTCTCCTTCAGGTGAATGATAAAGGTAGAATCATCAGGCGCTTCCACAGAGTCAATGTTTTCCACGGTGAAATACCAGGGTGCGTCCGGAAGACTCATTGCGCGCTCAATGGAGAACACCCAGTCCTTACCGGTGACGGCGGTACCGTCGGAGAAGCTGACGCCCTTTTTCAGGTTAAAGGTATAAGTTAAACCGTCCTCGCTGATTTTCCAATCGGTGGCAAGGCAGGGCTCAATCTTGGAACCGTCGTCGCTGGTCTGAACGAGGCCTTCCAGCATCAGATCCAATACCCAGATATTATAGTTGCCGACCTGGGTAACCGGGTCCAGGTTGTCGGAGTCGAATGCGCGGCCGACCACGATGGAATCCGCCTTGGTGGGCACGGGCGAGCTGCTGGGGGTGCTGCTGGGTGCGCTGCTGGCGCTGGAGCTGCCGCCGCAGGCGGACATGCTGAACACCATAGTCAGTGCAAGCACCAGGCAGAGAGCTTTTTTCATCTTCATGCTTCTTCCCTCTTCCAAAATTTTTCGCTTTTCCTGTTATTTTCATGGTAAATACACTTGGCTTAATGCTATCTTCTTTGCCGAAAAAAGTCAATGTGTAATACAAGAAAAATGCATGCGATGAGATAAAAAGTTTCATATAAAACTCCGAAACAGTCCGGGTGAGATTGTGCTTTTATGACAGGCGGCGTATAATCATAAGAAGTATCCGCCCGCTAACCGGAAATACGGATTCGAAAATGAATATTCATATAAATAATGAATATTGAGCGAGAGGGGAGCTCGGCATGAGATTGCAGCACATTTCCTGGCTGCGTGCAAAAGAGTATTTCAGCCAAAACGATCTTGTTATTCTGGGCGTAGGCAGCAACGAGTGCCACGGCCGCCACATTGCGCTCGGCACCGATACGCTGGTGCCGGAAAAAATCCTTGACCTGATTGAGGAGCAGGCGCCGGGCTGCCTGATCGCCCCCTTCCTGCCCTATGGCAGCTGCGACGATCTGACGGGCTATCCGGGCAGTATTTCCCTTGGGTCCGACGTTCTGCGCGCGGTTATGACCAAAATTACGGACTGCCTCTACGACTGCGGCGCGCGGCGGTTTGCCGTTCTGAACGGACACGGGGGCAACATCCGCACGCTGGAGGAGGTAGGCTGCGCTCTCAACCGCCGGGGCGCCTGGTGCGCGCTTCTCAACTGGTGGAAGATGGCGGGAGAGCTGAATCCCGCATGGGCGGGGGGCCACGGTGGGGGACAGGAAACCGCCGCCGTGATGGCGGTGAACCCGGCTTTTGTGGAGCATGATCTGATCGCGGACCAGATGCTGGTAAACGACGCGGGAGAGACGCTGCCCACCAACGGCTTTGACTTTGTCCGTTTTAAAGGCGTGAACGTGGAGCTCCCCCGCGACGTGCACCGCTATTCCCAAAACGGCTGGATCGGACCCGATCACCCTAGGGACGCGACCGAGGCCTGGGGCCGGGAGATGCTGCAGGCGACCGCTGACTACATCGTGGAATTCCTGGAGGAGTTCCGCAAAATCCCGCTGCCAGAGCCGATGGAGAAGCGGTAATCACCGGCGAAGACGCAAACGCAATACGCTGTCATTCTGAGCCCAAAGGCCGAAGAATCTAATCCTCGGGCGCTTCCCTCAGGGAATGAGTTCCTTGGCTTCACACAGGATGACAGAAGAAAAAGGAGCGCTGCAAAATTCTTTTTGCAGCGCTCCCTATTTTTCAGCGAAATCAATCGAAAACCTTCAGCGCGCCCGAAAAGTCCGCGATGAGGTCGTCCGCGCTCTCCAGCCCCACGGATACCCGGATGAGGCCGAAGGTGATCCCCATCTTCCGGCGCTCCTCCTCGGGCACGTCGTAGTGGGAGGAGGTGACGGGGTGGGCGATGGTGGTGCGGCAGCCGCCCAGCGTCATGGCGTAGCGCACATATTTAAGCTCATGCATAAACGCGTTGATCTTCTGCCGGTCCTCGGGCACAAAGAAGCTGAGCATACCGCCGAAGCCGTGGGAAAACACCCGCTTCGCCAGCTCATGCTGGGGATGGCTTGCAAGCCCGGGATAAATCACCTTGGTGACGTGGGGGTCCTGTTCCAGCGCCAGGGCCAGCTTGGCGGCGTTTTCCATGTGGCGGGGCATGCGCAAATCCAGCGTGCGGATGGAGCGGAGCACCGTCCAGCAGGAGAAGGGATCGGCCACAGAGCCTGTGAACTGCTGCACCTCATAGGCCTCGTGAATGAATTCTTTGGTGGAGGTGATGGAGCCGGCGAGCGTATCCCCGTGGCCGTTCACAAACTTTGTGAGGCTGCTGACCGCCACGTCGGCCCCCTGCTCCAGGGGCTTTATCATATAGGAGGTGGTAAAGGTGTTGTCCACGACCAGCTTAATGCCGCGTCCGTGAGCGATTTCTGACAGCGCAGGGATGTCCACGATTCCCATCATGGGGTTGGACTCGGTTTCGGTGTACATCACTTTCGTATTGGGCCTGATGCCGGCGCGCACCTCGTCTAGATCAGCAAAGTCGATATAGGTGACCTCCACGCCGAGCCTGCCCAAAACTTTGCTGATAACGTCGATGGTCTCCCCGTACAGGGTGCGGTCGGAGAGGATGTGGTCCCCCGAGCGCACCAGGGCTAAGAGGGCGGTAGTGATGGCGGACATGCCGCAGTTGCACACCAGCGTGTCTTCCCCGCCTTCCAGATAGGTCATGACTTCGGCGAGCATGGTACGGTTGGGGTTGCAGGTGCGGTTATAGGCATAGCCCCCGCCGTCGTAGACATAATCCAGCTCGTCCAGATCGGAGACGTTAAAGGCGTTCGTAAGATAGATGGGTTCGCACTCCGGCGTGTCGTGCTTGCCGGTGATGCGGCTGCCCTTGTACAAAATTTCGGTTTCTCTTGACATTTGGTTTTCCTCCTCTAATTTGCCAGCACCATGTCCAGCAGGAAGCCGTCTTTCTGCACGGCGATGCTGGAGGTGAGATATAAAATCCGCCCGGCGGAATGCGCGGTAACCTGTGCGATGGGATTGCCGAAATAGTCCTCGATGACGCCGATCTTCTGGCCGCTCACAATATCCTCGCCGGCTTCCACACAGCGCAGGAAGATGCCTGCGGCGGGAGCGTATACACTGTCATAAGTAGTAAACCACGCGGGGTCGGCCGTGGGCACCGCCTCGCCGGAGAGATTGCCGAACCGGCGCAGCACATTGCGGATGCAGAACAGGTGCCCCTCCACATATTCCCGGTCAGTGCGGCCCATCTGGCCCACCTCCACGATGGCGGCGGGGATGCCGTGTCTGACCGAGTTCATGTAGCCCAGGCCCTCCGGAAGGTCTCCGCCCCCGGTAAGGAAGTTGGATTCTACCAGATTGGGCATGCCGCTATAGAGGGCAATCTCCCGGCTTTTCCGGTCGACCTCGGCGCTGTAGCCGGTACCGAATTCGCAGAAGGGGGTAAGAGTCTCCGTCATATCGCCGCAGTGCAGGTCGATGTGATAATCCCCTTTGCCGATGATATCGTGAAAAAGGTGATAGGTCAGGCACTGGGTGTAGCTTCCGTTCTCATCGCCGGGGAAAAATCGGTTGGGATTTTTGCCGTCCGCCGGGCACACGAAGGGGGTGCGGGTTTCAAAGGCATTGAGCGCGCTCACCGTCACGACGGTAATCGTGCCCCGCACATCCTCCAATTTGCAGGTGCGGCAGAATTCGGCGGCGGCGATGATGGGCGGGTATTCGCAGCCGTGAACGCCTGCGGTAATGACCGCGTGGGGGCCGGGCAGGCCGCCCGTAAGGGTGACGACGGGAATGGGTATCTCCTGCCCGTCTTTGTCCAAATACTTTAGGATTTCTTCTGTCTTTTTCATATAATCAGCTCACTGTTAAATATTTTCTCTTTACTATATACTGCCGTATTTCCCTTGTCAACGAGTCGCGCGCCGCTTTTTCCTCCCGGCAAGACTGAAGATTCTGTCCGAGGATCAATCCGTATCTTCGCTTCAAGCGGAAACTATTGCTATTCATAGCTTAAAATGATTGGCACAAACTAGTGAAATGAAATACGCAGACGCGGGGTTTGCGTCCAAAACGAATGAAGAAGGAGAATCCGCGATGAATTCCAACGTGAGAATTACCCCTCAGGAGACCTTCGGGCTTCATGAGCTGATTGCCTTTCAGAATATCTGCGCCACAAAAGCCTCGGCTATGTCGTCCATCGTGAAGGACGACGAGCTGAAAACCCTGATGCAGAACGATGTGAAGCTGTCCAAGGACCACATGAAGGAACTGGAGGGCCTGCTAAAGCTTTCCGATTTCGCGAAGAGCTGAGGAGATAACAATGGGAAAATTACTGAAAAACATGGCCGGAATGGGCGACTTGACCGAACAGATCATTGCTTCCGACCTGCTTAATTCGGCCAAGGACGGGATCAAAAACTACGCCGTAGCCCTGACGGAGACGGCCTCGCCCCAGGTGAGGACCGTTTTGAAGCGGCACCTGAACGACGCGGTGGACACCCACGAGCAAATCTCCAATTATATGATTTCCAAAGGCTACTGTCAGGCTTACAATCCCAAGGAGCAGATCAAGGCCGATATCACTGCGGTCGACCAGGCCATGAGCCTGTAGCCGTTCTTTCCTTGACATGGTTTCGAAAGCCCCGCGGTCGATTACCGTGGGGCTTTTTTGTCTTCGATTATACCATATGTTTTTAATATGCCAGCCCGATAGGTCATAACTTGACCTGGAACATGGCCTCCCGGAGGATTTCACAGACGGTGGGATGGGGAAAAATAAGCTTCTTCATGCGCTCCAGGGGCAGCTCGGTGTCAATCAGAATACCGCAGGAGAGGATGAACTCGGAGGCAGGACCACCGATGATGTGGGCTCCGATCAGCGTCCTGCGGTTTTTGTCAAAGACCAGTTTGCAGATTCCCTCGCCCCGCTCGTTTTCGGCCACGTACCGTCCCGCGAAGTTCATGGGCAGGGTAACGTCCGCCGTTTCCAGCCCCGCTTTCCGCGCCGCTTCTAGGGTGAGGCCCACCGAAGCCGCCTCGGGGCTTGTGTAGACGGCGGCGGGCACGGCGGCGTAGCTCATGCGGTCTTCCACACCCAGAAGGGTATTCACCGCCACCTCGGCCTGCCTGTAGGCGGTATGGGCCAGCATGGACTTACCGTTGCAGTCGCCCACGGCGTAGACGTTGGGGACGTTCGTGAGGCAGCGGTCGTCCACCGCGATGCTGCCCCGGTCGAGCGCGACACCGAGGGTTTCCAATCCGATCTTAGCCGTGGAGGGCTTCCGCCCCACGCTGAGTAAAACCTTGTCGCAGGGCAGCTCGATTGTTTCGCCGTTTTTCTCCATCATCACGAATCCGTCTCCGAAGGAGGCCGCCCTGGCGCCCAGATGGAAGACGATTCCCTTCGCCTCCAGGCTCTTTTGGAGCAGGGCGGAAATTTCCGCGTCCATATCGCCGGCGATCTTGCCCAGCAGCTCCACCGCCGTGACCTTGCAGCCCGCCATGGCGAAGTATGCTCCCATCTCCAGCCCGATCACCCCGCCGCCGATGATGACGAGACTTCCGGGCAGTTCCTTTAGGCTCAGCAGCTCCCGGCTGGTGAGGGCAAAGCCGCGCTCAAGCGCTTCGCCAAGGCCTGGAATGGGGGGAAGCACCGGCTGGGAGCCGGTGGCGATGATGAGATTTTTCCCGGTGTGGGTTTCGCCCTCCGCCGTGACTAACACTCCCTCGGGAGAGTTCCCGGCAATCGTCCCTCTGGCGTGCTTCACCTCCACCCGGTGCTTTTTGAGGGTGGAGGAAACTCCGGCCACCAGCTTTCGCACCACCTTGTCCTTTCGGACCATCACCGCGGCGTGGTCGAGCCTTGGGTTTTCGCATGCGAAGCCGTATTTTTTACCGTCTTTGCAGTGGTCAAGGAGCTTGGCGGAGTGGAGCAGCGTCTTGGTGGGGATGCAGCCCTCGTTGAGGCAGACCCCGCCGATATTTCGCTCCTCCAGAAGAAGGACCTTAAGACCGGCCTCGCCGGCGCGCTCCGCCGCCAGGTATCCGCCCGGGCCGCCCCCCAGGACGATCAGATCATATTGCATCTTCCCTGCCTCCTTTATCGATTTGAAGCCCCGCCGGCCTTCGCCGGCGGAACCAATATCCGTATACCAAAATGAATATTAAGTATGAACCCTATTTTAACAGAAAACGGGTTTCTATCGCAAGGGCTCACATGCGTTTTATTGCTTAAATATGGCGGTCATTGGTTACCGCCGGGCAGCGCAAGTGGTATATTTGTAATCAGACAGGGCTCCGCACTGCCAATTTTAAATGGGGGGGCATCATGGAAAACGTATTCTTTAAACAGACCGGAAACGTGGCGATCCTCCCCCTGAATAAACCCGGTTCCTTCAACTCCCTGGATATCGAGCTTTCGGCCGATTTTCTGGTCAGACTCCTCCTCTGCCGGGAAACAAAGGGTGTCCAGGCCATCGTTATAAAGAATAAATGGGACTGCCACAGCAAGATTCAAAGCATAGTTTCAGCGCGTGCCGTGTCGCGTTTTGATTACGTTTCACGGCACGCGTTTGATTTTATGGTTGACAAAGCTGATTTAGTGTTTTATACTCGTTTAGTAAATTAGTAATTTAGTAGTTGTATGACGATCCGAATAAACTGACTAAAGGAAATGGGATAAGAACATGAGCAAAGAAAAAAGTGTGAACATAGACGTTTTTCTGGACGGCGGAGGCAGGATCAAGCAGCTCCCCGTTCCCAGCAGAACCAAACTGCCCGTACTCGCTTACCTGACCGGCAAATTCGAGCCGGGGCGGGATTACAGCGAAAAAGAAGTAAATGAGCTGATCACCCGCTGGCATACCTTTGAAGATTTCCATCTTCTGAGAAGGCTTCTGATCGATTACGCTTTCCTCGGGAGGACACCGAGCGGATCAAGGTATTGGGTCATCGAAAAGGAGAATGTGGAGAAAATAACCGAATAAAAATGTCATCCCGAGGGTTAAGCGAAGAATCTTTGCCGTCAAATGGTACACAGCGAAGATTCTTCGGCCTTCTGCCTCAGAATGACAAGCTTAAAGGCGGCGTCCCATGCGTTATGAGACACCGCCTTTTAATGATGCTATTTCAGATAAAGATATTGACGGCCCCGATGATCGCGCCTAAAAGGGCGCCCAGCCAGATGACATACTGGAATTCCCGGTTGACCACGGCGAGGACCAGCGCCTCCACATCCCCCGGATCCAGAAGTCTAAATTTAGCGGTGATGGTACCGCCCACGTCGATGCTCTCCACAATTCCGCGCACCCTGGTGCGCATGAACCTGGCGTAGCCGTCGCACACCGCCTGATGCAGCTTCTCCCGGTCGGGGGCAAGCTTGGCGGTCAGTTCGTTCGGGGTTTTGGCGTAGAGATCATCAAGAGCGTTATCCAGAAGGGGCATAATCATGGCCCGTCCGTCCTTTTGGATATACTTCTCGATCTCTTCGGCGATCGGCCCGGATATGGAAGCCAGGGCGGTGCTGCTGATGGCCTTTCCCAGCATGGAGCCGCCGAATTTTTTCTGGACCAATTCTCCGCCCTTTTCCGCGACGAGCTTTGAGAAATCGGCCTCCAGAAGCGCATCCTGAACGCGTTTGCAGAGAGCCTCCTTTCCTTTTTCGGTTAGCTTCGCGGTGTTTTCCGATTTTCCGGCGATTTCCCCGATGGTCACGTCGTCCTTGCAGATAAAATCCAGAATGGCGTCGGCCACGGCGTTCTTGAAGTAATCGGAGGTGAAGATGATCTCCAGATCGTCCGCGTTGAAGAACCGCTCGACGATGGCGCTGCCAAGGATGCTGGCCAGCTGCTCCTTGCGCTTGGGGACGATGCCCGGCGTGAAGGGCAGGCGGAACTTTCCGATATAAACCGGCTTCAGGGGGCGGAAGAGCATTTTGATGGCCAGATAGTTCGTAATATAACCGATTATGGCGCCGATGATGATCGGGGAGAGAATGGATACAATTCTCACAGGGTAAACTCCTTTTTCTCTTTCGTTAATAATGTTATATTATAACGCAGATCGGCGCAATAGTCAAAGAGAGATGACGCTGGGCGCGAAGCCGGGAGGCGGCCAGCCGCGTTCCGGCGGCAAAATCGAACCTTCCCTATCCTTCATGCCGCGCTCGGGCAATCAGTTTTTGCGCCTCGGTGAAGAGAAGCATGAGCAGGCACATACCCAGGATCTCCGCCCACTGGAGGGCGGGAATGACGGTGAGTCCGAAAACACCGCGCAGCGCGGGGACAAAGACCACCACCAGCTGAAGGGCGGCTGATACGCCCAGCCCAAGCCACAGGAAAGGATGCTCGCGGGCGCGGATGCGGATAAGGGCGCTGTGTTCCGATTGAAAACCCAGCGCGGCAAAGAGCTGAAGCAGGGCCAGAACGACGAAGGCCATGGTCATCCCCAGTGTCTCCCCGCCGGTCCGGCAGCCCAAAAGATAGGCAAACACGGTGAGAGCCGCCTCAAACAGGCCGGTAAAGCCAACGCGGGCCCACTCCCGCCCGGTGAAGAAGGGGGTTTTCTTGTCTCTGGGGAGACGGTCCATCAGGCCGTCTTCCTCCGGTTCCACCCCCAGGGCAAGGGCGGGAAGGGAGTCGGTCACGAGGTTGATCCACAGGATATGGACGGGCTTCAAAATGGTCCAGCCCACGAGGGTCGCCGCCAGCATGGTGATCACCTCTCCGCAATTGGAGGAAAGGAGGAAGCGCACCGCTTTATGGATGTTGTCAAAGATCCGGCGGCCCTCCCGGACGGCGATGACGATGGTGGCAAAGTTATCGTCGGTGAGCACCATGTCAGACGCGCCCTTGGAGACGTCGGTGCCGGTGATGCCCATCCCTACGCCGATATCGGCGGATTTGAGAGCGGGAGCATCGTTCACCCCGTCACCGGTCATGGAGACGATCTTCCCCCGTTTCTGCCATGCTGCCACGATGCGGCTCTTATGTTCGGGTGCCACCCGGGCGTAGACGGCTATTTCCTCCACCTGCCCGAAAAGCGCCTCTTCACTCATGCGCTCCAGGTCAGCGCCGGTAATCACCCGGCGGCCGTCACCCAAAATGCCCAGCTCCTCGGCGATGGCGGCGGCGGTGATTCTGTGATCCCCGGTGATCATGACGGGGACGATGCCCGCGCGGCGGCAGGTGGCGATCGCCGTCTTTACCTCTTCCCGGGGCGGGTCCATCATCCCGGCGAGGCCGCAAAAAATGAGCCCCGACTCGGTTCCGGCAATGTCCGCGCAGTCCACCGCGTCCACATCCTTATAGGCGAAGGCGAGCACGCGCAGCGCCTCATGGGCCATGGATTCATTCGCCAGCTCGATGGGGGCGTGGTCATCCAGGACGGCAACTCCCTCATGTGTCAGCTGGCTGTCGCACCGGAAAAGCAGCACGTCGGGCGCGCCCTTAACCAGTACCCGCTTTCTCCCGTCCGGCAGATCGATCACCACGGTGGAGAGCTTTCGGTCCGAGTCGAAGGGAATCTCCCCCGCCCGCAGGCGGCCGCGTATGTCCTGCGCTGTGGCAGCGCCGTTCTTCAGCAAATAATCCAGAAGGGCGGTTTCGGTGGGATCACCCAGATACCGGCCCTCTTCCATCAGGGAGGCGTCGTTGCAGTGGAGCATGGCCTCAAAAAGTTTTTCGTTCCCGGCGGTACCCGTCCAGATCTGTTTGACCGTCATGCGGTTGAGGGTAAGGGTCCCCGTCTTGTCGGAGCAAATCACCTGAGTGGAGCCCAAGGTCTCCACCGCAGGCAGACGCCGGATGATGGCCCCCCTGCCCGCCATGCGCTGCATCCCCATGGCGAGGACGATGGTGACCACCGCCACCATTCCCTCCGGGATGGCGGCTACCGCCAGGGAGACGGCGGTGAGGAACATTTCGAGGGTGTCCCGCCCACCCAGCTTGCCCACCGCGAAGATGACAGCGGCTATGGCGATGACCAGGTAGGAGAGCAGATTGGAAAGCTTGTTGAGCTTCTGCTGCAGCGGGGTGGTTTCCCGCTTGGCGGAAGCGAGCTGGTGGGCAATTTTACCGATCTCGGTGTCCATGGCGGTACTCACCACCAAGCCCGTGGCCCGGCCGTAAGTGACGGCGGTGCCCCAGAAAGCCAGGTTGAGCCGGTCACCCAGAGGAGCGTCTTTCTCCGCGATCACGCCGGCATTTTTCTCCACCGGCACCGACTCGCCGGTCAGGGCGGACTCCTCCACCTTGAGGGAACTGCTCTCCAACAGACGCAGGTCGGCGGGCACCGAGTCGCCCGCCTCCAGAGTCACCACGTCTCCTGGGACCAGGTCTACCGCGGGCAGACGCATGGTGCTTCCGCCCCTGATCACCTTGGCGTAGGGGGCAGCCATCTCACGTAGGGCTTCCAGGGCGGCCTCGGCTTTAGATTCCTGCACGGTGCCCAGAATGGCGTTGAGCACGATGACAACGGCGATAATCGCCGCGTCAACCGGTTCGTTTAAAAAAGCGGAAATGGCGGCGGCGGCAATGAGCACCCAGATCATGAAATCCTTGAACTGGGTTAAAAAGATGGAAAGCAGGGTCCTCTTCCTGCCCTCCTCCAGCTTATTAGGGCCAAACCGCTCCAGCCTTTGGGCGGCCTCGGCCGCGGTTAATCCGGCGCTTCCCGCTTCCAGGGCGTCCAGTGCCTCACGGGCGGACATCGTATGCCATAATTGTGCCATCGGATCATCTCCGTTTTCTGACTAAAGTTTCAAAGGTGAATATCAGTTCCCTTATGGGTAAATTATACTACCGTTTTCGTTTTGCGTCAATGTGCACTTCCCCAAAAACATTCTTTCATTCCGGAAGATTTCTATGCGAAGATTGCAATTTCGCCGTCTCTTTGTTAAAATAATGTGCGCTGAAAAACAGATTGCCTTCCCTTTGGGGAGGCGGTATACTGGAGCTTTCAGAACAGTATACGCTTTTATGATCTGAACCCATGCCTTATACTGTTTTCATTTTATCCTCAAAGAAACAGGGGGAACCGCCATGCGCATGAGAAAAAAGAAAAACCTCCCGGCCCGGCTGGAACGGTGCGGTGCCTATCTGGTCGCCTCACCGGAGGAGCACCGGGGGCGGTGGCGTGACCTCTCGCCCCGGGTGGAAGCGCTTAGGCTGGAGCTGGGCTGCGGAAAGGGCCGCTTCACCTGCCAGACGGCGTCGCTGCATCCTGAGACTCTTTTTATCGCCATAGAGCGGATTCCGGACGTGTTGATTACAGCCATGGAGCTTGCCCGGGAGATGGCGCTCACCAACGTTTTTTTCATCTGTGGGGACGTCTCCAAACTCGAAGCCTATTTTGCCCCGGACGAAGTCGATCTCCTTTACATCAACTTCTGCGACCCCTGGCCGGCCAACCAGCATGCCCGCCGCAGGCTCACCCATCCGGGCTTTCTGGAAAAATACCGGGCGGTACTCCGTACCGGGGGAGAAATTGAGTTCAAGACCGACAACAAAATCCTCTTTGAGTGGTCTTTGTTCCAGTTCCCCAAGGCGAATTACCGGTTGCTGGAGATAAGGCGCGACCTCCACGCCGGGGGCGTTGACGGTATCATGACCGATTACGAAGAAAAATTCTATCAGCTTGGCATCGCCATCAACCGCTGCATTGCAGAAAAAGAAGCTGAACGGCCGGAAAAGCCGGAGGGCAGGCCATCGGAAATGTGCTGATAAAGGGGCTGTTTAAAAAATGTCATTCTGAGCGTTAGCGAAGGATCTTATACAGCCACATGCGCTGCGAAGATTCTCAGGTCTTCGCCTCAGAACGACAAACTTATAGGGCGGTGTCTCATGTGTATTGAGACACCGCCCTATCTTTACCTTTTTCGGATGTTCCCCGTGGCGCTTGCGTCCTCGGCAACCGCCTCCGCTATGATATCCGCTACTGTCCTGTCGAGAGGATTCGGGAGAATGTGGTCGGCGGAGAGCTGATCCCCGCTCACCATCCCCGCCAGCGCGCGGGCGGCGGCTTGCTTCATGCTCTCGCTGATATCGAGCGCTTCCACCATCAGCGCGCCCTTGAAGAGTCCCGGGAATACCAGAACATTATTGATCTGGTTTTGAAAATCGGAGCGTCCGGTGCCGATAACCGCGGCTCCGCCGCGCTTCGCCTCGTCGGGCATGATCTCGGGCACCGGGTTTGCCATGGCAAGCACGATGCCGTTCTTCATCCCGGAAACCATCTCAGCTGTAACAAGTCCTTCCCGGGACACGCCCACAAAGGCGTCCGCCCCCACCAGAGCATCGGAGAGCTTCCCGTGTTCACGGTAAAGATTGGAGCGGTGAGAAATCTCTTCCTTCCCGCTTGTGAGGCCCGGATCCCCCTCGCAGATAATCCCGTTTGAATCGCAAAGAATGACGTTTCCAAAGCCCATGTCGAGGAGCAGATTGCCGATGGCGATGCCTGCCGCCCCCGCTCCGCTGATGGCGATTCTGAGCTTTCCCATGGTCTTGCCCGTCAGTTTGACGGCGTTTATGAGGGCGGCTGCCACCACGATGGCGGTCCCGTGCTGGTCGTCGTGGAACACGGGGATGTCGCAAAGCTTTTTCAGCCTGCGCTCTACCTCAAAACAGCGGGGGGCGGAGATATCCTCCAGATTGATGCCCCCAAAGCTCTTGGAGAGGAGAAAAATGGTCTCCACCAGCTTGTCGGTATCCTGGGTGTCCAGGCAGAGCGGGAAGGCGTCCACCCCGCCAAGCTCTTTAAAGAGGACGCACTTGCCCTCCATGACGGGCATCCCGGCGGCGGGGCCGATGTTGCCCAGACCCAGCACGGCGGAACCGTCGGTAATAACGGCGACGGTCCTTCCTCTTCCGGTCAGGGAAAAAGACTTGTGATAGTCTTTCCGGATTTCCAGACAGGGGGCGGCGACACCGGGAGTATAAAGCAGCGACAGGTCTTTCAGAGTCTCGACCGGGCGGCGGGATACAATATCCAGTTTGCCCCGGAGCTCTTCATGCAGCCGTAAGGCTTCCTCGCTGTAGTCCATGTTCCGCCACATCCTTTCCTCGTAAACTGCGCCCCCGGAGGGGCAGCGGAGTGATGTCATGATTTTACCATTACTTTTTTATTTTGGCAATATGACGGTAAAAACGGTGCCCTCGGCGGCGTTGCTTCTGACCGCAATAGAACCGTTATGGGCCTCGGCTATGCTTTTTGCGATGGCAAGCCCCAGCCCATAGCCCCCTTCGGTATGGGTCCGGGCGCTGTCGATGCGGTAAAACCGCTCGAAGAGGTGGGGCAGATGTTCGGACGGAATGGGTTCACCGGTATTGCGGACAGACAGCTGTACGCCTTCCGGCCGGCACTCAAGCGTAAGGCCGACCGTTCCCCCGTCGGAAACGTATTTGCAGGCGTTATCCAGGAGAATCACGGCCAGACGGCGCAATTGCTCCGGATTCCCGCGCACGGAAACATCGGGGCTGATGCTGCTCTCCAGCGTGACCCCCTTTTCAAAGGCCACCGATTCAAAGGCAAGCAGGCAGCCGGTGACGAGGTCGCTCATGGAGAGGGATTCGGGGGACACGGGGGGACGGGTATGGTCGTTCCTGGCCAAAAAGAGCAGGTCCTCCACCAGGCCCTTCATCTGCTGGGCTTCCGACTGGATATAGGCCACCCACTTGGCCTGGGCCTCTATCGTATCCTTGGGGTGGGAGAGAAGAATGCCCGCGTTTGTGAGGATCACGGTGATGGGCGTGCGCAGCTCGTGGGAGGCGTCAGCCACAAAACGCCTCTGCTGTTCCCAGGCTCTCTCCACAGGCCGTAGGGCTATTTTGGACAGAAAGAGGCTGATGAGGAAAAAACAAATGAGCGCCACAGCCCCCACAAGCAGGGAAGAGCGCACCAGGGAGAGGAGAGAATCGGTCTCCCACGTGGTGTCCGCGAAGGCGATGCGGGTCCCGTAAAAGCCGGTTTGCCTCAGATAGCGCAGGTTCAGGCTGGAGATGACACCCATGTTGTCCCGGCCCAGCTGCGCCTCTTGGACGGCCTGGGCCAGCACCTGGTCGGACACCGTGACGGTATTAGTCTGAAGCGTGGAGACAGTACCATTCTTGTTTAAAAGCACCGAGAAAACGGGTACGATGGAAAACTTCGAGGGTTCAACGTTCTCATTTTCGGAATCCGACCGGGGGCCACCAATCTCCAGTTTCGGGGGCCTGTCCTTCCAGTCCAGGGCAAACCGCATGGCGGTCTCGCTCTGGGACACCAGCCGCCGGTAATTGGTCCCCAGCAACACGCCGAAGACGATCATCAGCACCAGACTGACCAGCAGCATATTGGTAAAAATGAACTTCTGCCTCAGCTTTTTTATCATGCTCCCATGTCCCTTCCGGTCATCTACGGAAAACATACGTCCGCCGCCTCCCGCTTAGGACGGTACATCGGCGCAGACTATCCCTCACGCGGAATGTTCCAGATAATAGCCCACCTTGCGCACCGTTCCGATGGTGACGCTGCTCTGCAGGAAGGACAGCTTTTTCCGCAGGAAGGAGATGTAGACCTCCACATTATTGTCTTCCGCTTCGGAATCCAGGCCCCAAACCTTGGTGATGATGTCCTCCTTCGGTACCACCGCTCTCGGAGTGGACAGGAGGAGCCGCAGGATTTCAAACTCCTTGAAACCCAGACGCACCGATTTTCCCCCGCACAGAAGACTGCGGCTGGAGATGGTCAGCGTGAGGTCCCCAAAGGAGAATTCTTCGGACACCACCTCGCCCTGGCGCCGGGTCAGCGCACGGACCCTCGCCAGTAGCTCGTCGGAGACAAAGGGCTTGGTCATGTAATCGTCCGCCCCGCAGTCCAGGCCGGCCACCTTGTCTGCGGTGTCGTCCCGGGCGGTGAGCATGAGGATGGGCGTGGAATTATGGGCGGCGCGCAGCCTTCTTGCCACGTCAAAACCGCTGATGCCCGGCAGCATGACATCCAGGATAATGACGTCGTACTGGCTCATGAGGGCGTAATCCAGCCCATCGGCACCGTTATTCACCACATCGACCTGATAGCGCTGTTCTTCCATAACCTGTCCCAAAGCCTCGGCCAGCCGGACCTCGTCTTCCACAATTAGAATACGCAAAAAAATCCCCGCCTTTCAAAGTTTTCTTAAATTCTAGCAGAGAATTCTGAAATCAGTCTGAAATATGCTTAAAACTGTCTAAAAATAGTGTAGACGTTGTTGGAACAAAATGCAAGTTTACACGATGTTCATATTATTTAAGGTTTCATTAAAGGGTAATTTCAGCTTTTGGAGGTATACTTTGGCAAGATAAATGGGAGGTTGATCCTATGAAGCTTGTTTTGCCGTTTCTAAAAAAGAAATCCGATTCGTCGGGAGACGCTGCCGGTGAAAAAAAATCGAAATACATCCGTTCCCGTAAAAAGCTGAAAAAGAAAACCATTGTGTTACTTATGATTCTGGGGCTTCTCATCATTGCGGGGGGCGTAGGGCTGTACTTCCTCTTTTTCGCAAAGGACGAAGCGACCATCATCACCGGCGAAACCACTACCGGTTCCCTGACCACGACCCTTGAAGGCACGGGAACTACCATTCCCGCGGACAGTGTTACTTATACCTTCGCGTCCGACGCGGATATAAAAGAAGTAAACGTCGCGGCGGGCGATACGGTGGCGGCAGGAGACCAGCTCTATGTTCAGGATGATACTGAGGTATATGACGAGATCGCCACATATGAGGAAAATATCGCGGATCTGAACACCAAACTGGACGATTACAACGATGCCTTGACCACACTGAGCGAAAGTATCGCCAATCTCACAATCACCGCCCCCTTCTCCGGCCGTCTGACCCAGGTTCAAGCGGAAGACGGCGACACCATCAAGAACGGCGACACGCTGGCCGTCCTTGTGGACGACAGCAAGATGAAAGTGACCCAGTATTTCAGCTATACATACGAAGACGATATTTATGTAGGTATGCCGGGCGTCATCTCCATCGCCGACCAGATGCTGACCCTGGACGCTGCCGTGACCAGCATCTCCAAGGTGGAACGGATCACCGCCGAAGGGACCCGCTGCTTTGCCGTGACGATGGAAGTCACAAACCCGGGCTCTCTGACCGAGGGTCTGACGGGCGCCGGTTATCTTATGAGCAAGTCCGGCGAAAAGCTTTATCCCGCCGTGGAGGGAACGCTGGAGTACGCGAGCAGCAAGACCATCACGGCAAAGGTCTCCGGCGATCTCACCTATATAAACGCTGTGGACTATCAGAAGGTAACCAAGGGTGAAACCCTCTTTAAAATTGACGGATCAACCTATGAAAACCAACTCTCCTCCGTCAAGCGGAATATCTCTTCCACCAATGAAAG
Organism: Bacillota bacterium; assembly: GCA_023459875.1. Classification (GTDB taxonomy): domain Bacteria; phylum Bacillota; class Clostridia; order Oscillospirales; family Oscillospiraceae; genus JAEWRY01. The sequence goes on along the minus strand of JAEWRY010000028.1, from coordinate 136,836 downwards.
CATTTCCTCCTATGAGGAAAGAATCACACAGGCCCAGGAGAGCCTCGCCAATTACGCGGTGACATCCAGTATTGCCGGCAGGGTTATTATGATAAACGCCCGCCTGGGCAGAACCCCGACAAAAGGGCAGACATCGGTGGTTGTTTATAATCTGGATTCCATGGAGGTTTCGATCGATATCGACGAACTTGATATCGACAGCATCACCATGGGCATGTCGGTGCAGATCATCCAGACCGGTTCCGAGACCGACACCCCTTACGAGGGCAAGGTGACCGCGATTTCCTACGAGGCCACCAACACCAACGGCGTGGCGTATTTCCCCATTACCGTCTCGGTGGATTCGGCGGGAGCACTTTCTCCCGGTGTCAACGTGAGCTATAAGATTACGATCGGCGATGCCGAAGAGGGCGTACTCGCCCCCATCGCGGCGCTCAAAACCACGGATGAGGGCACCTGTCTGTTTATCAAGGCCGATTCCAAACCGGATAATGCTGTTAATTTAGCGGACGATGTGGAAATTCCCGACGGCTACTACGCCGTACCTGTCAAGACCGGCGTCTCTGACAGCACGAATGTCCGCATTCTTTCCGGCGTGGACTCCGGCGTAACGGTATTCCTCCGCTATGAAGAGGCCGCTCCCTCGAACGGTGATACAACCAGTGAGAACGCGGATGCGACCGCCACAACCTCTACCCAGAACCAAAACTTCGGGCCTCCGAACGGCATGGGCGGCGGCGGTAACTGGTCCGGCGGTGGACGCGGATAAGGAGAACAAAATGAGCCTTATCAGACTGGATAACGTCTATAAAATCTATGCGGAGGGCCTTGACAATCAGGTCAACGCGCTCGACGGGGTAAGTCTGGAGATTGAGCAGGGCGAGTTTGTGGCCATCATCGGCCAGTCGGGCTCGGGTAAATCCACCATGATGAACATTTTGGGCTGTCTGGACGTACCCAACCGGGGCGAATATTATCTGGATGGCATTCCCATCAGTGAGAGGACGGAGCGGGAGCTGGCCGAGATCCGCAGCAGGCGCGTCGGTTTTATCTTTCAGGGCTACAACCTGATTTCCTCCTTCAATGTCTGGCAGAATGTGGCGCTCCCCCTCACCTATCAGGGAATAAAGCAGCCCGAACGTTATCGCCGGGCAATGGAAGCGCTGGAAAAGGTCGAAATCGAGTCAAAAGCGGAAAACCGCACGACCCAGCTTTCCGGCGGCCAGCAGCAGCGCGTGGCGATTGCCAGGGCAATCGCCACCGGCTCGCCCATTATCATGGCCGACGAGCCCACCGGCGCGCTGGATTCCAAAACCGGCGTGCAGGTGCTGGGTATTCTGCGCGACCTCAACGATGAGGGTACCACCGTTATCCTCATCACCCACGACAACGGGATCGCGGCACGGGCCAAGCGGATCGTGCGCATGATGGACGGCAAAATTATCGACGACAGCGCCGGCGGAAAGAATCCGCTGCCCCAGGTCGCCGTTGGGGGAGGATGCCCATGACAGCCATTCTGATGGCTCTGGAATCCATCCGGGAAAAGAAAGTCAGATCCTTTCTCACCATGCTGGGCATCATCATCGGCGTAACCGCCGTGCTGGTGCTGGTGGCGCTGGTATCGGGTTATAACGCGGATGTGACGGCTTACTATGAGAAACTGGGCGTCAATAAAGTGACCGTCACTCTCACGTGGTACGACACCACCCGCGCCGCGGATATCACCGATTCCCTTTACGAATACGGCAACAGCCTCACCGGCATGGTGACGGGCGTGACACCCGACCTTTCCACCACCGGGGCGCTCAAATACCGCACCACCAATATCGATACCTCCACCATTTACCTGGGCGGAGATCAGTTTTCCACCTGCAACAATTATGCCCTGAGCAAGGGCCGGGATATTAACGCTTATGATATCTCGGCGCGCAATCCGGTATGCGTCATTGGCTCTTACGTGGCCAAATCCCTGTTTCAGTATTCCGATCCCATCGGTGAGACCCTCCTCGTGAACGGAAGTCCCTTTGTCGTCGTGGGGATCTACTATGAAAAGGACGGAAGCACCGAAAGCTCAATGGACGACGCGATCCTGGTGCCGTACTCCTTCAACCGTGTCCTTTTACAGGATAACTACATTACGAGCTTTATCGTCAAGGTGAATTCCTCAAGCAATATGACAACCGTCATTGCGGATATGAAAGCATTCCTTGAGGAAAACATCGACAGCGATGTGGGCAAGTATACCGTGAAAAACGGAAACTCTTCCATGACCGAGAGCCAGGACGAGATGACAAACATCAGCCTGGTGCTGGGCGGCGTCGCCGGCATCGCCCTGCTGGTGGGCGGCATCGGCATCATGAACATCATGCTGGTCACGGTAAGCGAGCGCACCCGTGAAATCGGAATTAAAAAATCCATCGGCGCTCCCGCCAGCGATATCATCATGCAGTTCCTGGTGGAAGCCGGTATTTTAAGCGCCATGGGCGGGGTGATCGGCATTATTCTGGGGTACGCTTTGTCGGTCATCCTGGGTAAGGCGTTTTACGATGTGATTGTTTTCCCCAATGCTCTGGTAACCATCGGCGCCTTTGCGTTCTCCATCGCCATCGGCATCGGCTTCGGCCTGTACCCGGCGGTCAAGGCGGCGAAACTCCAGCCTGTGGACGCCCTGCGGGCCGACTGATCCGGCGAATAGGGTCCGCGGCAGGTGCGGCAGATACAATGAAAAGTGGAGGTCATTCCATATGAAAAAGCGAATTTTGGCCATGCTGTTAGCCGCCGCGGTCTGCTTCGGAGCATTCGGCTATGCCCTGCCCGCGGCCCAGGCTTTCTCCGACGTGACCGACGCCGATACAGCGACGGCTGTGGCCGTTCTCGCCGGCATGGGCATCGTGAGCGGCTACAGCGACGGGCTGTATCACCCCGGCGACATTCTGACCCGGGCGCAGTTTTCCAAGCTGGCAGTGCTGGCGGAAAACCACGGTGACCAGCTTACACAGAGCGCCTACCGCAGCCTCTTTTCCGACGTGGGTTCCAAACATTGGGCCCACTCCTATGTGAACCTGGCCTACACGGAGGGCCTGGTGAACGGATACGGCAACGGCACCTTCGGTCCCGACGATCCGGTAACCGTAGGCCAGGCGGTAACCATTATTCTGCGCCTCCTGGGGTATACCACGTCCGACATAGGCCCCTTCTGGCCCGAGGATTACATGGCCAAGGCCTCCGACCTGGGTCTTCTGGCCGGTATCACCAAGAGCAGCGGGGAAAATCTTAATCGTGGCGAAGCCGCCCTGCTCATCTGCGCCATGCTGAAAAGCGACACCCTCAGCGGCAGCGGCTATCTGAAAAGCTACGCGTCCTCGGTGGTAACCGGCGCGGTGGTGGTCGATAACAACGCCGAGGCTGACAACGGTACGCTGGGTACCGCCCTGGTCTATGCCGGCGGCAACCTTACCTATTATGAGCAAAGCCTCACTGTGGCGAGCGGCCTTGTGGGCACCGCAAGAGGCACCCTGCTTCTCAACAAGAGCGGTATGGTCATCGGTTTTGTGCCAAACGATGATAAGACGGTCACCATCACCGTTTCCAAGGCGGCCGCCGATGAGCTCACTTCTTCCGCCGGAAAGACTTACGACATATCCGGCACCGCCGCCGCCATCCTGGAGGACACTAAAACCACCTATAGTACCGCCTGGTACGATCTTATAGGGGGCGACCAGGTGACCCTCTTCTACGCGAGCGCCGGAGATGTAGACCTGGTGGTCCGCTCCTCCACTGAAAAATACGAAGGTACTATGCTGACAGGGCTCTACGAAAGCGCCTCTCCCAGCTCGACCAATCCCAGTACGATCTCCATTTTGGGTATTTCCCTGGACGTGACGGCCAGTGCCGCCAAAACGCTCAAGACCTTCTCGGTGGGCGACCGGATCACCGTTATATTCAACGCGTCCGGTGAGGTTGCGTCGGTTTACAGCGCCTCCAGCAAGAGCACCGTCAATATCGGCGTTCTGGGAAACGGCAAGGTAACCCTTTCCTGCGGTCTGGTCGCCGCCGGGGATATTGATACCGATGCAGAAACAGGAGCCTTGGTGAGCGTTTCCGCTTCCGCTCTGGGAAAACTGGATGCCTCCTCCGTTTCCGCCGCCACCGCCAGTAAGCTGACCGTGGCAACGGCGAAGCTCGGGAACCTTTCGCTGGCCGAAGACGTGGCGATCTATGAGCATGTGGGAAACGCGCCCGTATCCAAGATCAATCTGTCCGATATCCTCACCGCCACCGTATCCGCTGATAAGGTTGACTACTATCACACCAATTCCTCGGGCAAGGTGGACATCCTGCTGCTGGACGATGTAACCGGCAATCAGTATACCTACGGTATGCTGAAGGTCGGCACCGTCAGCGGCGGCGACGCAGATAAAGAAACCGATTACACCCTGACCACCGTAGCCATCGAAAATTCCGGCGGCACCAGTACCAAATACACTACCGTAAAAGAAGTCACCGGGAACGTACCTGGCGGAATCGCCGTCACCTCCAGCGGCGAGCTGGCGGGCGTTATCACTCTGAGTAGGGCGGCCGGAATCAAGCACAGCGATTTTGACGGCTCGGACTCCGTGACGGTAAGCGGCTATACCCTACCCATCGCAACGGACGTGCAGGTGTACAACGATGTCACCGATACCTGGGTGACATTATCGCAGGCCTTGGCGTTCAGCGATTCTTTCCTCGTCTACTATGACCGTACCCTCACTACCGGCGCGCAGATTCGCGTTATCGTCGCGCAATAAAAAATGATCGGCGGTGTCTCAGCACGCTTGAGACACCGCCGATCAATCTATCGTCCCGAAACCAAAATCCTGTCACTCTACTCCGGAACCCTGTCATTCTGAAGCCAAAGGCGAAGAATCTTCGCGGTAAGCATTATTTTGCCGCTGTCGATCCTTCGCCCGCGCTCAGGATGACATTTTGCTGTCTTGAACAGAACTGATTTTTCCCGTCCCTACGGCTGAGATTTGCTTGTTTTTTGTCGTAAATTTATGTAGAATGAAAGAGAATCCAGCAGAAAGAAGGAGGCCGCCATGAAATCCGATATTCAGATCGCCCAAGAGGCGAAGCTGCGCCCGATTCCGGAAATCGCCGCCAAGCTCGGTTTGGGGGAGGAAGCTCTGGAACCTTACGGCCGCAATAAAGCCAAGGTAGACACATCCTTTTTGAAAGATAGGCCCAGAAAGGGCAGACTGATTCTGGTCACCGCCATCAACCCTACCCCGGCCGGCGAGGGGAAGACCACTACCAGCGTGGGGCTCTCCGATGCTTTGTCTCTCTTGGGAAAAAAGACCGCGCTGGCCCTGCGGGAGCCTTCCCTGGGGCCTGTGTTCGGGGTCAAGGGCGGAGCCGCCGGGGGCGGTTACGCCCAGGTGGTGCCCATGGAGGACATTAACCTCCATTTCACCGGTGACTTTCACGCCGTGGGCGCGGCTAACAACCTGCTCGCCGCCATGCTCGATAACCATATCCAGCAGGGAAATGAGCTGGATATCGACGTAAAGCGCATTACCTGGCGGCGCTGCGTGGATATGAACGACCGTCAGCTTCGAAACATCGTCTGCGGCCTGGGCGGCAAGATGCAGGGCGTCCCCAGGGAGGATGGTTACGATATCACCGTCGCCTCCGAAATCATGGCTGTGCTGTGTCTCGCCACCAGTCTCATGGACATGAAGGCCCGCCTCGCCCGCATGGTGGTGGCCTACACCCGTAAGGACAAGCCCGTCACCGCCCATGACCTGAAGGCAGAGGGTGCCATGACCGCCCTTCTGAAGGACGCCATCAAGCCCAACCTGGTGCAGACGCTGGAGGGAACTCCCGCCCTCATCCACGGCGGGCCTTTCGCCAACATCGCCCACGGCTGCAACAGCGTCGCCGCCACCGACACCGCCCTGCGTCTGGCCGACTACGTGGTCACCGAGGCGGGCTTCGGCGCGGATCTGGGCGCGGAAAAATTTGTCGATATCAAATGCCGCGCCGCCGGGCTCAAACCCAGCGCGGCGGTGCTGGTTGCCACCGTACGTGCCCTTAAGCATCACGGCGGCTGCCCCAAGGCCGAGCTCTCCAAAGAAAACCTGATTACGCTGGAGCGGGGCCTTCCCAACCTGGAAAAGCACCTTTATAATATCACCAAGGTATTCGGCCTGCCCGCCGTGGTTGCCATCAACCAGTTTGCCAGCGACAGCGACGCCGAAATCGCCCTTATCCGCTCCGCCTGCGGCAAGTACGGCGTACGCGTCGCCCTTTCCCAGGTCTGGGAAAAGGGCGGCGAGGGCGGCAGGGATCTCGCGGGGGAAGTTCTCCGGGCTATCAAGGAGCAGGAGAACCGCTTTTCCTACGTCTATCCCGACGAGATGGGTCTTCGGGAGAAAATCGAAGCCGTGTCCACTAAGATTTACGGCGCCGACGGCGTTGATTTCGCCCCCGCTGCCGCAAAGGAGCTAAAGCGCCTGGAGGAGCTGGGATTCTCGAAGCTCCCGGTCTGCATGGCGAAAACCCAGTATTCCCTTTCCGACGACGCGGATAAGCTGGGCGCGCCCTCCGGCTTCCGCATTACCGTGCGCAACGTGAAGGTCTCCGCGGGCGCGGGCTTTGTGGTGGCCATGACCGGCGACATCATGACCATGCCGGGACTTCCCAAGGTGCCGGCGGCGGAGAACATCGACGTGGACGAAAACGGCGTCATCAGCGGTCTATTCTAATAGCATGGTCATGTAAGCCGGTGCATGTCAGCATTAAAAGAGATAACGAACCCCCGCGGAACGCTATGTTCCACGGGGGCCAAATTTGTCGCCTGAATAATCAGGCTTAAATCTATTATATTATATATTATTATTTACAATGGGAGAGACGGTATGAAAAATGTGAGAGAGATGTTAGCCGAGCTGAACGGCGGCTTTGAGGCGGTCGGAAAGGAATGGCCCAGATTTATGGCGGCCTTCGCTTCCTCCCAGGACCGGCTTTCGGGTGGGAAGGCCCTGTCCGGCAAGGAAAAAGAACTCATCTGCGTATCCATCGCCACTTATACCAGATGCGAATACTGCATCGTTTATCACGTTTACGAGGCTCTGAAGGCGGGCTGTACCCGCCAGGAGATCCTCGAGGCCGGCATGATGGCGGTGGCCTTCGGCGGCGGGCCCAGCATGGCCTACGCCTCCATCTATCTCAAGGCCAGTCTTGACGAGTTCGAAAAGGACTTTCTAAAGGAAGAGCCGCAAAAGACTTAACCATATAAAAAACATGCGCAGAGAAAACCTTCTCTGCGCATGTTTTCTTTGTTTGGTTATACCAGTTGGACGATCGCCATCTCGGCAGCGTCGCCCCGGCGGGCGCCGACGCGGACGATGCGGGTATAGCCGCCGTCGCGTTTGGCGTACTTGACGGCAAGTTCGCTGAACAGCTTCTTGGCTACATCCTCTTTGCTGATAAAGCCGAGGGCCATACGGTAAGCGGCCAGGTCGTTCTTCTTCCCGAGAGAAATCATCTTCTCTGCAAGGGGAGCAACTTCCTTGGCGCGGCTCAGCGTGGTGGTGATCTGGCCGTTCTCCAGCAGATAGGTCACCATGGCGCGCAGCATGGCCATACGCTGGTCGGCAGGCTTATTGAGCTTACGGATTCCGGGCATCTTCATTCACTCCTTTACAGGAAAGTCTGGGGGCCCACCCCGGGGTGGGACAGGTTTTGCTTCAAGCCGGGTTTAAATAGGTTCCGCCGGCAGTTTTAGTTGTCGTCGCTCGCCAGAGACAGGCCCATCATCGCCAGCTTATTGATAACCTCTTCCAGGGACTTGCGGCCCAGGTTGCGCACCTTCATCATCTCGTCCTCGGTCTTGGAGATCAGATCCTCCACCGTGTTGATGTTGGCGCGTTTGAGGCAGTTAAAGCTGCGTACAGAAAGGTCCAGCTCTTCGATGGTCAGTTCCAGCACCTTGTCCCGCTGGGTTTCGGCCTTTTCCACGACCGTGGAGCGGGTGCCCATGGTCTCGGACAGGTCGGTGAACAGCGCGAAGTGGTCGCACAGGATGCGCGCGCCCAGGCTCACGGCGTCGCGGGCGGCAATGGTGCCGTTGGTCCACACCTCAAGGGTGAGTCTGTCAAAATCGGTGAGATCCCGCACACGGGTATTCTCTACCGTATAGTTGACTTTATATACCGGGGTATAGATGGAATCCACCGGAATCACGCCGATGATGGACTGCGAGGGCTTATTCCGATCGGCGGGAACATAACCGCGGCCATGGGACAGGGAAAGTTCCATGTTGAGAGAAGCGCCAGGACCAAGGGTGGCAATATGATGGTTGGGATTGAGGATTTCGACCTCCGCGTCCGCCTTGATATCGCCGGCCGTGATCTCGCCTTCTCCGCTGGCTTCGATATAAACTGTCTTGACCGATTCGCTGTAAAGCTTCGCAATAATCCCCTTCACATTGAGGACGATTTCTGTCACGTCCTCCTTAATGCCGGGAATCGTGGAAAACTCATGCTGTACGCCTGCGATTTTAATAGAGGTGACTGCAGTTCCGGGCAGGGAGGACAGCAAGATACGACGCAAAGAGTTTCCCAAAGTGGTGCCGTAGCCGCGCTCCAAAGGCTCTACCACATACTTTCCGTAAGAGGTGTCCCCGGGCTGTTCCACACATTCAATACGCGGCTTCTCGATTTCTACCATATGTTACCCTCCTTCTTGCGGCGGCGGATCCATGTCCGCCGTATTTTCATGCAAACTGGATGAGTGCCGCCGAAACAGCGGCGCTCCGTTCGAGGGCACGGATTATTTGGAGTACAACTCAATGATAAGATGCTCCTCAATGGGCAGATCGATGTCCTCCCGTGCGGGAAGGGCTACCACTTTGGCGACGAGACTGTTCTTGTCAAAGTCAAGCCACTTGGGCACTACGCGGGAGCCGTTGGCCTCGATGGTCGCCTTAAACTTGTCCATGCTGCGGCTCTTGTCGCGCAGGGTGATGACCTCACCGGGGGCTACCAGATAAGAGGGAATATCCACTTTCTTGCCGTTTACGGTGAAGTGGCCGTGGCGCACCAACTGGCGGGCTTCGGGACGGCTCATGGCAAAGCCGAGGCGGTACACCGTGTTGTCGAGCCGGGTCTCCAGGATGGAGAGCAGGTTCTCACCGGTAACGCCCTTGCGATTCATGGCCATCTCATAGTACTTGTGGAACTGATTCTCCAGTACGCCGTAATAGCGGCGGGCCTTCTGCTTTTCACGAAGCTGATTGCCGTATTCGCTGAGCTTTTTATTGCGCGCGTTGCCGTGCTGCCCGGGGGCAAAAGGACGGCGGTCCACGGCGCACTTTTCGGTATAGCAGCGGTCACCTTTTAAAAACAGCTTCTGATTTTCTCTGCGGCAAAGGCGGCAGACTGCGTCCGTATATCTTGCCATATGCTTTTTCTACCTCCTTTGATTACACGCGACGGCGCTTGGGCGGACGGCAGCCGTTGTGGGGAATGGGGGTCACGTCTTTGATCATGGTGACCTCTAGACCCACGGCCTGGAGCGCGCGGATGGCGGCTTCGCGGCCGGCGCCGGGACCCTTGACAAAGACCTCAACGCTTTTGAGGCCATGCTCCATGGCGGCCTTGGCGGCGGTCTCCGCCGCGGTCTGCGCGGCGAAGGGGGTGGATTTCCGGGAGCCCCGGAAGCCCAGTCCGCCGGAGGATGCCCAGGACAGGGCGTTGCCGGCGGTGTCGGTCACGGTGACCATGGTATTGTTGAAGGAAGAGCGGATATGCACGGCGCCTTTCTCGATGTTCTTGCGCTCGCGGCGTCTCCTGACGACCTTCTTGCCTTTTGCATTCGCGGCATTGGTGTTTGCAGCCATACTTCTCTCTTCCCTCCTTACTTCTTCTTATTGGCGACGGTGCGCTTGGGGCCCTTGCGGGTCCGGGCGTTCGTCTTGCTGCGCTGGCCGCGGACGGGCAGCCCCTTGCGGTGACGGCTGCCGCGGTAACAGCCGATCTCGGTGAGGCGCTTGATGTCCAGGGCTACGTTGCGGCGCAGGTCGCCTTCCACGGTGTACTCCTTGCTGATGGCCTCGCGGAGCTTGGACTCGTCATCCTCGGTCAGATTCTTCACGCGGGTGTCGGGATTGATGCCGGTCGCCTTCAGAATCTTGTTGGCGCTGGTGCGCCCGATCCCAAAAATATAGGTGAGGCCGATTTCAATTCTCTTATCCTTCGGCAGATCGACGCCAGAAATTCTTGCCATATTTTTTAAGCACCTCCTACTATCCTTGTCTCTGCTTATGCTTTGGGTTTTCGCAAATAACCATGACTTTGCCCTTGCGTTTGATGATCTTGCACTTCTCGCATATGGGCTTCACGGACGGTCTGACTTTCATTGTGATAGCCTCCTGTTATTGAGTGTCCTTGGACAGGCTGTCAAATAAGCCCGCCCCTCTGTCTCACAGCGGTTAAAACGCCGCTCTTCTTACTTGCTGCGCCAGGTAATGCGGCCCCGGGTCAAATCGTAGGGAGACATTTGAACCGTAACCTTATCACCGGGCAGAATACGGATAAAGTTCATTCGAAGCTTGCCGGAAATGTGTGCCAGGATAATGTGTCCTCCGCCGATATCAACATGAAAGGTGGTATTGGGCAGAGATTCCTTCACAATCCCTTCAAGCTCGATCATATCGCTTTTTGCCAAGTGTAAACCCTCCTTTGTCTCCACGATGCTCTTCTCGGAAGGCTGCGAGTGCCCTCCTGAGTTCACTGTCCGGCACAGGTGCTCCGCTCTGGAGCCGCTGGATGACCGGATGCCGCCACGGTCCGGCGCTCTGGGTATGTTTGCGCCGTTTCCGCTTGGGACTATCTGCCTTTCGTTCTTTCCCGTCGGCCAGGATCAAAAAATCGTCTTCCACGCCCATGACGAAGAAGTAACGGTCTTTGTCGTGACCAGCCAGAGAACGTACAATCTGTCCTCGCTCGAAATCCATATCAAACTTCGGGCGGTGTGAGCAGTTCCGGCTCACCCTCGGTAATGAGAATGGTATTTTCATAATGGGCGGAGAGGGAGCCGTCCATGGTTTTTACCGTCCAGCCGTCCGGAAGGTTCTTTACTTCCCAGCCTCCCGCGTTCACCATGGGCTCCACCGCGATGGTCATTCCCGGCACGAGTCTCGCGCCGTGGCCGGCGGGGCCGAAATTGGGAACCTCGGGGGGTTCGTGCATCCGGGTCCCGATGCCGTGGCCCACATAGGCACGCACCACCGAGAAACCCTCTGATTCCACATACTGCTGCACAGCGTGGGAAATATCCGAAATACGGTTGTTCTGGCGGGCATTTTTAATTCCCATCCAGAAGCTTTTTTCTGTGACGGCAATGAGGCGTTTTGCTTCGTCACTCACTTTTCCGCAGGGGAAGGTGGCTGCGCAGTCGCCGTGAAAGCCTTCAAAGTACGCTCCCACGTCCACGCTGACGATGTCGCCTTCCATGAGCTTCCGATTTCCCGGAATGCCGTGGATGACCTCGTCGTTCACCGAGAGACAGGCGGAGGCCGGATAGCCGTTGTAGTTGAGGAAGGACGGCACGGCCCCCTGGCTCTCGATAAATTTGCGGACTGCGTGATCTATTTCACGGGTAGTTGCGCCAGGGAGTACCAGTTTGCCCGCGAGGTGACGGGCCGCCGCGGTAATCCTCCCGGCTCGGCGCATACGCTCGATTTCCTGGGGAGTTTTAATAGAAATCATTTGCATCATAACCCCAGCACTTCCAGAATGGAGGCTGTTGTCGTAAGGGGGGTGGTCTGGTCGGTGATGGAGCGCAGCAGGCCGCGTTCACTGTAGAAGCCGAGAAGAGGAGCCGTTTCCCTGTGGTAGACTTCCAGCCTGGCTTTCACAACATCGGGTTTGTCATCCGCCCTCAGTTCCAGCGGCGCGCCGCACACATCGCACACGCCCTCCTTCTTGGGAGGATTGCCGGTCACGTGATAGGGTGCGCTGCACTTGGTGCAGACCCGGCGTCCGGCCATGCGCTCGACGATAGCGTCGTCGGAAATCTCCAGAGAGATCACATGGTCAAAGACGATGCCGGCCTTTTCCATGGCCTCGGCCTGAGGGATGGTGCGGGGTACGCCGTCCAGAATATAGCCGTTTTTGCAGTCATCCCGTTCGAGGCGCTCGGCTACGATGCCGATAATAACCTCGTCTGGCACCAGCTTCCCCGCATCCATGTAGCTCTTAGCCTGAAGTCCCACGGGAGTGCCGTTTTTCACGGCCTCCCGCAGGATATTGCCGGTGGAGATGGTGGGAATGGAAAACTTCTTTGAAAGGATTTCGGCCTGGGTACCTTTTCCGGCGCCCGGAGGGCCAAGCAGAATCATTTTCATTTACGTTCTCCCTCTCTTACTCAAGGAATCCCTTGTAATGCCTCATCAGCATCTGAGATTCCAGAGCCTTGACGGTTTCCAGCGCGACGCCCACAACGATGATGATGGAGGTGCCGCCAATGGAGAGGGACGAGATGCCGATGATCCTTCCTGTGATGATGGGCAGAAGCGCCAGAATCATCAGGAAGATGGAACCGAAGAAGGTAATCTTGGTGAGTACCTTGTTGATAAATTCGGAGGTGGGCCTGCCCGGACGGAAGCCGGGGATAAACCCGCCGTTCTTCTTGAGATTGTTCGCAATCTCAATGGGGTTAAACTGTACGGTTGCGTAAAAGTAGCTGAATCCCACGATCAGCAGCGCATACACGATCATATACGCCACCGAGGTGGTGTTGAAGAAGCTGAGGAACTTGTACCAGCCGGTCCCTTCCACCTGGGAAGAGGGTACGAACATGCCGATGGTGGCCGGCAGGGAGGCAATCGCCTGGGCAAAGATGATCGGCAGGACGCCGGACATATTCACCTTCATGGGGATGTGGGTGGACTGGCCGCCGTACATCTTTCGGCCAACCACTCTTTTCGCGTACTGTACCGGAATACGGCGCTCGGCGTTGGTGATATACACGATGAAAACAACCAGCAGGAGCATCCCGACGATGAAGAGGGGAATATACGCGGGATGGAGCTTCGATGCATTGTATGTCGCCAGCTGGGAGGCGGTCATTGAGGTGGTGTCGGCGGGGTTCATCCATTTCTGTACGCCGGTGACCATGGACACGATCATGGTGGGCACGCGGGATACGATGCCCGCGAACAGGATGATGGAAATGCCGTTGCCGATTCCGAATTCGTTGACCTGCTCGCCCAACCACATAAGGAAGGCCGAACCGGCCGTGAAGGAAAGAATGATAACGACGGCCGGCCATATGCCGCTTTTCTCCAGCAGGCTGGTTCCCGAGAACCCGACCCGGATCAGTGTATAATAGCCGAAGCCCTGCAGCAGGCCGATGGCCACGGTGGTGTAACGGGTGATGGCGGCGATCTTCTTGCGCCCTTCCTCCCCCTCATCCTTCTGCATTCTCTCCAGGGCCGGAATGGCGATAGTGAGAAGCTGGATGATAATGGAGCTGTTGATATAGGGCTGAATGGAAAGCGCGAATACCGTGGCGTGGGAGAAGGAGCTGCCGCTCATGGTGTTTAAAAGCCCGAAAATGGTTCCGGAGCGGGCGGCGATGGCTTCGCCCAGCAACGCGGTGTTAATAAACGGGACGGGGATCGCGGAGCCCAGCCGGAAAATGAGAATGGCGAATACGGTGAACAGAAGTTTTCTCTTAAGCTCGGGGATTCTCCACGCATTCCTGATGGTCTGGAACACTTAGACCACCTCAGCCTTTCCGCCTGCCGCCTCAATTTTCTCCTTGGCGGAGGCAGAAAAGGCAGAAGCACGGACCGTCAGCTTTTTAGAAAGGTTTCCGTTGCCCAGAACCTTGACGCCATACTCGCACTTGGAGAGGATACCCTTTTCCAGCAGATCGCAAACATTAATTGTCGCGCCGTCTTCAAATTGATTGAGAGAAGACAGGCTGACGATTTCCAGGGGCTTAGCAAAGATATTGTGGAATCCGCGCTTGGGGATGCGGCGGGCTAAAGGCATCTGGCCGCCTTCGAAGCCGACACGGACGCCGCCGCCTGCGCGGGCCTTCTGGCCCTTGCTGCCGCGGCCGCCGGTCTTGCCGTTGCCGGTGCCCAAGCCTCTGCCCTTGCGCTTGCCCACGTGGGTGGAACCGGGCGCGGGTGAAAGTTCATGCAGTTTCATTAAGCGACCTCCCTTACTTATCCTCGGTGACCTGAAGCAGGTAGCCGATACTAGCGATCTTTCCGCGGGTAGCCGCGTTGTCGGGCTGTACGGTCACATCGCCGATCTTCCGAAGGCCCAGAGCTTCCGCCGTTGCCTTGTGCTTGGCGATGCGTCCGCTGATGCTCTTGACCAGCTTGATATTGAGATTAGCCATTTGTGGTCCGTCCTCCTTAACCCAAGATCTCATCCACGCTCTTGCCGCGTGTACGAGCCACTTCTTCCGGACCGCGCAGCAGCCTCAGTCCCTGCATGGTGGCGGTGACCACGTTCTGCGGATTGTTGGAGCGCAGGCACTTGGTACGGATGTCTTTAATTCCGGCAGCCTCAAGGACGGCGCGGACCGGTCCGCCGGCGATAACGCCGGTACCGGGAGCGGCGGGCTTGAGCAGCACGCGGCCGGCGCCGAACTCGCCGATCACCTCGTGAGGAATGGTGGTGCCGGCGAGAGAAATCTTCACGATGTTCTTCTTGGCGTCCTCGATTCCCTTGCGGATCGCCTCGGGCACCTCGCTGGCTTTCCCAAGGCCGAAGCCTACTCTGCCCTTTTCGTCGCCGACGACGACGAGGGCTGCGAACTTGAAAATGCGGCCGCCCTTAACGGTCTTGCTTACACGGTTGAGGGAGACGACCTTCTCGGTGAATTCGCTGGGTTCTCTTTCAAATCTAGGCATGTCGTTTCCTCCTCCCCTTAAAATTCCAGGCCGCCCTCACGGGCGCCTTCGGCCAGCGCTTTTACCCGTCCGTGATACAGGTAACCGCCGCGGTCGAATACTACAGAGCCGATGCCCTTGTCCTTGGCACGCTGGGCCAGCGCGATGCCAACCTTCTTGGCCGCCTCGCAGTTGCTGCCGGCGCCTTCGAAGTCCTTATCCAGGGAAGAAGCGGAAACCAAAGTGGCGCCCATGCTGTCGTCGATGAGCTGGGCATAGATGTTGGCTTCGCTGCGGAACACGTTGAGACGGGGTCTTTCGGGCGTGCCGAAGACCTTGCTGCGTACACGCTTGTGGCGCTTAATACGCTGCGCTTTTGTATTGGGTCTGTTAATCATAGCTGGCACACCTCCTTATTTCTTCTTGACGCCGGTCTTACCTTCCTTGCGGCGGATGACCTCGTCATTGTATTTGATACCCTTGCCCTTGTACGGTTCGGGCGGTTTCTTCTCTCTGACCTCGGCGGCAAACTGGCCAACCTTCTGCTTGTCGGTGCCGCTGACTACGATCTTGTTGGGGGCGGGAACCTCAATGGTGATACCCACAGGCTCTTCCATGATGACCTGATGGGAGTAACCAAGGTTCATGACGAGCTTCTTCCCGTCCTTAGCCACACGATATCCGACGCCGTTTACGTCCAGCTCCTTCTTGAAGCCTTCGGTGACGCCCACCACCATATTGTGGATCAGGCTGCGGGTGAGGCCGTGAAGGGCGCGGTTTTCTTTTTCGTCGTTGGGACGGATCACATGAACGACGTTCTCCTCCAGGCTGATGGTGAGGACGGGCGGCATCTGCTGGGTCAGGGTACCCTTGGGGCCCTTTACCGTAACAAGATTGCCCTCGCGCACGCTAACCTCTACGCCATTGGGGAGATGAACGGGCATTCTTCCGATTCTAGACATTTATTTTCTCCCCTCCTTACCAGATAAACGCAAGGACTTCGCCGCCGACGTTAGCCGCGCGTGCGGCTTTGTCGGTCATGACGCCCTTGGAGGTGGAAACGATTGCGATACCCAGTCCACGCAGGACACGGGGCAGTTCGTCGGCGCCCGCGTAAACGCGCAGGCCCGGCTTGGAGACACGGCGAAGGCCGGAGATGGCCTTTTCCTTGCCCGGATTGTATTTGAGAGCAATGCGGATGACGCCCTGGGTCCCGTCGTCGATGAGCTGGAAGTTCTTGATATAGCCTTCGTCCAAAAGAATCTGGGCAATGGACTTCTTCATGCTGGAAGCGGGAATGTCGACGGTGTCATGTTTGGCATTGTTCGCGTTGCGGATGCGGGTCAGCATATCCGCAACGGGATCGGTGATGTGCATGGTGTTACCTCCTATTTAGAGTTACGGAATTTTCATCCGTTAAGGCGGTAAGGTATCGAACCGCGAAGGGCCGACCTGTTGACCGTCCTGCGGGGGAAGGTCCGCTCAAGGCGGACCGCCTGGGGTTTACCAGCTGGCTTTCTTCACGCCGGGAATCTGGCCCTTGTGGGCGAGCTCCCGGAAGCAGATGCGGCAGATGCCGTAATCCCGAAGGTAAGCGTGGGGACGGCCGCAGATCTTGCACCGGTTATACCGCCTGGTGGAGAACTTGGGCTCAGCCTGCTGCTTGAGGATCATGGATTTCTTAGCCATTTTACTTCTCCCTCCTTATTTGCCGGCAAAGGGAGCGCCGATCTGGGTTAAAAGCTCCTTTGCCTCTTCGTCGGTTTTGGCGGTGGTACAGATGACGATATCCATGCCGCGGATCTTATCAATCTTATCGTAGTCGATTTCGGGGAAAATGAGCTGCTCCTTGACGCCCAGGGCAAAGTTGCCGCGGCCGTCGAAAGCGTTGCCGTTGATGCCGCGGAAGTCGCGGACACGGGGAAGAGCCACATTGAAGAGGCGGTCCAGGAACTCCCACATGCGGTCGGCACGGAGGGTAACCTTGGCGCCCACGGGCATTCCCTCACGGAGCTTAAAGTTTGCCACGGACTTCTTCGCCTTGCAGACAACCGCCTTCTGGCCGGTGATGGTGGTCAGGTCGTTCACCACGGCTTCCATGATCTTGGCGTTATCCCTGGCTTCGCCGCAGCCGACGTTCACCACTACTTTATCAATCCGGGGAATCTGCATTGGGCTCTTGTAGCCGAACTTGCTCATGAGAGCCGGAGCAACTTCCTGCTGATACTTGGTCTTTAAATTAGGCATTACCGTTTACTCCTCTCCTCTTAGAATTCGGCGCCGCACTTCTTGCAGACGCTGACTTTTTTCCCGCCGGCCTGGACTTTGCTGCCCATTCTGGAGGGTTTGCCGCACTTGGGGCACACACGCATGACCTTGGAGGCGTATAAGGGCGCTTCCTTCTTGATGATACCGCCCTCTTGGCCTTCCTTTTTGGGCTTGGTATGGCGGGAGACCATATTGACTTTCTCCACGATTACCTTGCCTTCATCGGGCATGGCGGAAAGGACCTTGCCCTTCTTGCCTTTATCCTTGCCGGACAGGACGACGACGGTGTCGTCCTTCTTAATGCTCAACTTGCTCATAACACTCCTACCCCCTTACAGCACTTCTGGCGCGAGGGACAGGATCTTCATGTAGTCCTTGTCGCGCAGCTCGCGTGCCACGGGCCCAAAGATACGGGTCCCTCTGGGGTTTTTGTCGTCTCTGATAAGAACGGCGGCGTTGTCGTC
This sequence comes from Bacillota bacterium, assembly GCA_023459875.1. Taxonomy (GTDB): domain Bacteria; phylum Bacillota; class Clostridia; order Oscillospirales; family Oscillospiraceae; genus JAEWRY01. Next base: position 119,202 of record JAEWRY010000028.1, on the reverse strand, counting down.
AAAGCGGACATAGCTGCCGTCGGTACGGCGGACACCGCGGGTGGTGCGCACGATCACGGCCTTCACCACTTCACCCTTCTTCACTGTGCCGCCCGGCGTGGCTTTGCGGACGGAAGCAACTACGACGTCGCCGATGTTGCCGTATTTGCGTTTGGAGCCGCCCAGCACGCGAATGGTCTTGATTTCCTTGGCGCCGGTATTGTCGGCAACCTTCATATAAGTTTCTTGCTGAATCATAGCGGCACCTCCTTATTTTGCTTTCTCGAGAATCTCCACCACGCGCCATCTCTTGTCTTTGGACAGAGGCCGGGTCTCCATGACCTTGACTTTGTCGCCGACGCCGCACTGGTTGAGTTCATCGTGAGCTTTGAGTTTGTAGGTTCTCTTAACAATTTTTTTATACAGGGGGTGAGCCACACGGTCGGCGATGGCCACCACGACGGTCTTATCCATTTTGTCCGAAACCACCAGGCCGACTCTGGTTTTACGGGAAGAGGTTCTTGTTTCGCTCATTTTCAGTTCCTCCTTTATCGGCCTGCGAGCTGCTGCTCACGGATGATTGTTTTGACTCGGGCAATGTCTTTTTTAACTTCTGTGATTTTGATGGGGTTATCGAGCTGGTTGGTGGCATGCTGCATCCGAAGCTGGAACAGATCCTTCTTCAGGTCGCCCAGCTTGCCCTCGAGCTCTGCGGGGGACATCTTGCGTACCTCGATTGCCTTCATCATTATTCACCACCATTCTCGGTCTCTGGGGCTTCGTCCTTCTTGATGATTTTGCACTTGACGGGCAGCTTGTGGCCAGCCAGGCGCAAAGCCTCGTGGGCAGCCTCCTCGGGAACGCCCGCGATCTCGAACAGAACGCGGCCGGGCTTCACGACGGCAACCCAATATTCAGGAGAGCCTTTGCCGGAGCCCATGCGGGTCTCGGCAGGCTTCTGGGTAACGGGCTTATCGGGGAAAATCTTGATCCACACCTTGCCGCCGCGCTTGGTATAGCGGGTCATGGCAATACGGGCGGCCTCGATCTGGTTGCTTTTAATCCAGCAGGGCTCCACGGCCTGAAGGCCGTACTCGCCGTAGGTGACGGTGTTGCCGCGGGTGGCTTTGCCCTTCATGCGGCCACGGTGCACACGACGATATTTGACTCTTTTAGGCAACAGCATTAGTTGGCGCCTCCTTCCTTAGGAGCAGCAGGAGCGGGAGACGCTCCGGCAGGACGATTATTAAAGCCTTGGCCGGCGGGACGGCTGCCATACCCGCCCTGTCCGGCGGGACGGTTGCCATATCCGCCTTGGCCGGCGGGACGGTTGCCATATCCGCCTTGGCCGGCGGGACGATTGCCGTAGCCGCCTTGGCCGGCGGGACGATTGCCTCCGAACCCGCCCTGTCCGGCGGGACGATTGCCTCCGAACCCACCTTGTCCGGCGGGACGGCTGCCTCCGAATCCGCCCTGTCCGGCGGGACGGTTGCCGTAGCCGGGACGGCCGCCGCTCTGTCCGCGGTCGCCATGGTCATTGCGGCGGGGACGCTCGCTCCGCTCCCGGAAAGGCTTCGTGGTATCCAGGGTACGGGGAGTGGTACGAAGGGTCTGGCTGAGGATTTCGCCTTTATAAATCCAGACCTTCACGCCGATGCGGCCGTAAGTGGTGGCAGCCTCGGTAAATCCGTAGTCGATGTCCGCCCGGATGGTCTGCAGGGGAATGGTGCCGTCGTGATAGTGCTCTACCCGGGCAATTTCGGCGCCGCCAAGACGGCCGGACACGCAGGTCTTGATGCCGCGGGCGCCGGCGCGCATAGCTCTTCCCATGGCGTTCTTCATGGCGCGGCGGAAACCGATGCGCTTCTCCAACTGCTGGGCGATGTTCTCGGCCACCAGCTGAGCGCTCATATCGGGGCTCTTGACCTCCACGATGTTGAGGGCCACGGGCTTTCCAAGCTTCTTTTCCAGCTGGAGGCGCAGACGTTCGATGTCGGCGCCGCCCTTGCCAATGATCACGCCGGGTCTCGCGCAGTGCAGATAAATCCGTACCTTAGTGCTGTCCCGCTCGATTTCGATCTTGGGAATACCGGCGGAGTAGAGATCCTTCTTCAGCATTTTTCTGAGATTGTAATCCTCCACCAGCAGATCGCCCACCTTATCGTCACGGGCGTACCAGCGGGAATCCCAATCCATGATCACACCCACGCGAAAACCGTGGGGATTGATTTTCTGTCCCATACTTCTCCTCCTCCCTTACTTCTCTTTCACCACGATGGTGATGTGGGAAGTTCTCTTGTTGATCCGAAAAGCGCGGCCCTGTGCGCGGGGCATGATCCGCTTGATGACGGGACCGGGATTCGCGAACACTTCGGACACATAGAGCTTCTCGGGAGCCATCTCATGGTTATTCTCCGCGTTGGCCGACACACTCTTTAAGAGCTTGAGGAGCGGCTCGGAGGCAACCTTGGGGGTGCTCATCAGAATCGCGGTGGCCTGCCCGATGCTCTTGCCGCGGATCAGGTCGCAGACGATCTTAACCTTGCGGGGAGAGATGCGGACATATTTTACGCTTGCTCTTGCTTCCATTCTTCTCTCTCCTCCTTATTTACTTGCGGCCGACTTGGCGCCGGCGTGGCCGCGGAAGGTCCGGGTGGGAGCGAACTCACCCAACTTATGACCTACCATGTCCTCGGTGACATACACCGGCACATGCTTGCGGCCGTCGTGGACGGCGATGGTGTGGCCGACGAAGGACGGAAAGATGGTGGACGACCGGGACCAGGTCTTGAGTACTTTCTTTTCGCCTTTTTTGCTCATTTCTTCTACCCGCTTTAAAAGCTCAGGGGCGCAAAACGGGCCTTTTTTAACACTTCTACTCATTGTTTCACAGCCTCCTTTACTTCGCGTTGCGGTGTTTGACGATGAACTGCTCGGTGCGGTTCTTCTTCTTGCGGGTCTTGTAACCCATAGCCGGCTTGCCCCAGGGGGTGACCGGGCCGGGACGGCCGACGGGGGCTTTGCCTTCGCCGCCGCCGTGGGGGTGGTCGTTGGGGTTCATGACCGCGCCGCGCACGGTGGGCCGCCAGCCCATGTGGCGTTTACGGCCGGCCTTGCCGATCTGGATATTGCTGTGGTCGGTGTTTCCCACCTGACCGATGGTGGCTTTGCACTCCTGTCGGACGTAGCGCACCTCGCCGGAGGGGAGGCGCACCTGAACCATGCCGCCCTCTTTGGCCATAAGCTGAGCCGCGACGCCGGCGGAGCGGACGAGCTTGGCGCCGTTGCCGGGGGCGAGCTCCACGTTGTGGATCAGTTCGCCCACGGGGATGGCGGACAGGGGCAGGCAGTTGCCGGGCTTAATGTCGGCGGTGGCGGAGGAACGGATGACGTCGCCCTTGTTCAGGCCAATAGGAGCCAGGATATAGCGCTTCTCTCCGTCCTCGTATTGGATCAGGGCGATGTTGGCGCTGCGGTTGGGGTCGTACTCCATCTGCAGAACGGTGGCGCCCATCTCGGTCTTGTCGCGCTTGAAGTCGATGATGCGGTATTTTTTCTTGTTGCCGCCGCCCCGGTGGCGGACGGTGATGCGGCCGTAACTGTTGCGGCCGGCATTCTTCTTAAGGTTCTCAATCAGGCTGCGCTCCGGCTTCGCCTTTTTGTCGATTTCCTCGAAGGCCGACACGGTCATATGGCGGCGGGAGGGCGTCGTGGGGTTATAGGATTTAATTGCCATTTCTCATTTCCTCCTTACACCATTCCCTCGAAGAACTCGATGGGTTTGGAATCCGCTGTGAGGGTAATAATCGCTTTTTTCCAGCTGGCGCGGCGGCCCGCGGGATACTGACCGGTTTTCTTCAGCTTGCCCTGCACATGCAGGGTGTTGACCTTGGCGACCTTGACACCGAAGGCGATCTCCATTGCCTTGGCAATCTCGATTTTCGTCGCGCCCTTGGCAACTTCAAAGGTATACTTCTTATCGGCAGTTCCACTCATGGACTGCTCGGTGATGATGGGGCGCTTAATAATATCATAGGCGGTTGTCATTACGCGAACACCTCCTCGATAACGGCCAGCGCGTCCTTATCGACGATCAGCTTGCTGGCGTTCACGATGTCGTAAACGGACAGGATAGTGGCGGTGGTGGTGATGACGCCGGGGATGTTCCGGGCGGACTTCACCACGTTTTCCCGCACCTGGGGAGTAATCATCACGCTCTTGCCGGCACCGACCTTGTCCAGGAAGGCGCGCATGGTCTTGGTCTTGATTTCACTCAGATCAAGGTTATCCACGACAAGCAGATCACCGGAGGCGGCCTTGGCGGAGAGCGCGGACTTGAGAGCCAGCCGCTTCACCTTGCGGTTGAGGCTGTAGCTGTAATCCCTGGGCTTGGGGGCGAACACAATGCCGCCGTGGGTCCACTGGGGAGCGCGGGTGCTGCCCTGGCGGGCGCGGCCGGTACCCTTCTGTTTCCACGGCTTCTTGCCGCCGCCGGACACCTCGCCGCGGGTAAGGGCGGACTGGGTTCCCTGGCGGCAGTTGGCCAGATAATTCTTGACCGTTGCGTGGACGGCGAATTTGTTGGGTTCAATCCCAAAAACGGAGTCGGAGAGCGATACCTCGCCGACCTGTTCACCGGCCATGTTATACACATTTGCTTTCGGCATAATCTATACTCTCCTTTCCTTAGGCTTTCCTGGCGGAGGCCTTCTGGGGATTGACACGGGCGGAAGCCTTCTGCGGGTTGACGCTGACGCCGGCCTCGCCCTTGCGCTCGAAGATGGTCTTGGTGGTGGTTCTGATAAAGACGATTCCGCCCTTGGGCCCGGGAACCGCGCCGCAGACCGCGATGATGTTAAACTCGGGGTCAACCTTCACCACGTTGAGATTCTGGGCGGTCACCTGCTCGGCGCCCAGATGGCCGGCGCCGATCTTGCCCTTGTAAATACGGGAAGGATCGGTATTGGAACCCATGGAACCGGCGTGACGGTGAACGGGGCCGCCGCCGTGGGTCATGGGGGTGCGGTGGGCGTTCCAGCGCTTGATCGTGCCGGCGTAGCCCTTGCCTTTGGATATACCGGTGATGTCCACATGGTCGCCGGCGTTGAACACATCGGCCTTCACTTCGTCGCCGACGTTCATGGAGGCGCTGGATTCCAGTTTGAATTCCTTGAGCACTTTCTTGAGGGCGGCGCCCGCCTTCTTGAGGTGGCCCACTTCGGGCTTGGAGAGCTTGCGCTCGGCGACATCCTGGAAGCCGAGCTGCACGGCGTTGTAGCCGTCTTTTTCCGACGTCTTCTTCTGCACGATGGTGCAGGGGCCGGCCTCGATGACGGTGACCGGGATGACCTTTCCGGCTTCGTCAAAGATCTGCGTCATGCCGATCTTCTTGCCGATAATGGCCTTTTCCATTTGATATCCTCCTTAATAAAGGTTATTGGTTAAAGCGACCTCACGCGCGTGATGTCACGCTGCGCCTGTTCGCGACGCGGTCACTGCTCGACACTCCGCCGAAAATGCCGTTTGCCTGCGGCAAACCTGTTTTTCGGTCTCCGTGTTTCGCTGTGCCGCTGCTCTCGACGGCTCCGCGCTTCACTTCAACTTGACCCGCCTGTCTCAAAACGCGACAGGCAACGGGTGCTACAAATTGAGGGGTTTGTGCTTACAGTTTGATTTCGATTTCCACACCGGCGGGCAGGATTTCAATCGCCGGCCGGAAATGAATTCCGCCTCGGCTCCGCCGTGATGCGGCGTCCCGACTCGCGTCGGGTCCCTGACTGAGCCTTAAAGTTTGATCTCAATCTCCACACCGGCGGGCAGTTCCAGCGACATCAGAGATTCCACCGTCTTGGGGGAGGGCTTAATGATGTCGATGAGGCGCTTGTGGGTGCGGCGCTCGAATTGCTCGCGGCTGTCCTTATACTTATGGACGGCGCGCAGGACGGTAACGATCTCCCGCTTGGTGGGCAGGGGAATAGGACCGGACACGGTGGCGCCGGTGCGCTTTGCGGTTTCGACGATTTTCTCGGCGCTCTGATCAATGAGCTGGTGGTCATACGCTTTGAGGCGGATGCGAATTTTTTCCTTTTGAGGTGCCATGTTAGTTTTCCTCCTTATAACATACGAAGTGAATGGGTCTCCTCGCTCGCTCCGTACGGTGAGAAACTTTCTGTACACGTTTCCGTGCGTATCACTCTTCGACAGAAATAAAACCGGCGCAAAGCAGGCCGGTCCCTTTTCAGCGCAGCGATATACGCCGACACAGAGTTTCTCAGCCGCCCGATTCTTGCTCGGACATACTCCGCGAAAGTTACCGGCAAAAGCCGCAATCTCCCGCATCATCGCAGACGTGCCAAAAAAGGCACTTCATTATGATATTATAGGGCGCCTTAAATGTCAAGTATAATTTCAAAGGAATTTTTTGCTGATTATTTGTTCCTTTTTGGTGGGAATTCCTCGGGCAGCAAAAAAATGGTCAGGAAAAGCGGAGGAACCATTGCCCAGGAAAAGGACACGTCGGCGACGTCCGCGCCCAGAAGGGTTCCCAGAGCCACTTCGCCCATGGCGAGCAGCAGGATCAGGGCGACGCGCAGACTCCAGGGCAAGTTTTTTATTTTCATACCGCACCCCCGGGAGGAAAAGCCTCCTCCCGGGAAATCATAGCACGCGGGCCCCGCGAGAGTTGACGGATTCGGTCGGTCAGGTGTTTTCGTCTTTCAGGTCGATTATAATTTTTCCACAGGCGGCGCACCGGTATCCATCCAGATGGAAACAACCCGTTTTTCCTTTGCCGTGGGGTAATTTCTCCGCCGGCGTCATGATGCCGAGGAACCGCGAGTCCTGCTCTTTCATTTCTTCCGGATACCATCCGTACGCCGCAGTAAAATCTCTCGTCCCCAAGGCTGTGACAAAGCCTTTCTCCATTTCGGCGAGGCAGTATGGGCACTTCATATCGTATCCTCCCATCTTCATTATAATCATAAATTGCTGTGGAAGAAGTCCTTTGGACTTCTTCCACAGCAATGACCGGACGCTCAGTCCGGACCGCTGTAAAAAGCGTCTACTTGATCAGGATAATGGTCGCGTAAAATTCGGAACCGTCATAAGCTCCGTATGCGATGATCTCGTCCCCGATGGCAAGCTTGGAAAGCGAAAGGGCTGTCCCATCATCTATGTCCATATATTTCGTGCCCGAGGAGGTAACGTTGACGGTCACGATGTAATCGGTCCCTGTGGCAGAGTCGGACACCCGGAGCAGAACGCTTTTATCGTCGGCATTGATGTAGAGGATCGTGCCGGCTATATTGGCGGAAGAGGTCTCGCTTTTTGATACGGTAATGGAGACCGCCTCGCCGCCGCTCACCGTCATTTTCACCACGTCGCCCGGCTCCAGAGAGGAGACAGCTGCCGACTTGCCGTCCTTCACTACGCTGGTGCCCGTCCCGATGGTGTAGGAGGCGGTGGAACCGTCCTCCAGCCTAACCTCCAGCGTACTGCCCGAGGTGTCCTGGATGATCCGGGTGACGGTGCCGGTAATGTTCGCCTCCTGGGCCTTGGCCGAGATCAGCGTAACAATATGATAGCTTATGGTTACCGTTACGGTGTCCCCCACCCTCAGCTTATCGATGGAGCTCTTGTTGCCGTCCCGCTTGATTTCGGGCAACTTGGACATATCCAGGCTCAGTGAGTAGAGTTCCCCGTCCTCCCCAGTCACCGTGATGACGGTAACCGTATCATAGGCGATGGTGGAAATAGTGCCCTCCACCTCTGCCGAACCGGGATAAGCCTCTATCATCTCCACCTTGCCCGAGCTGTCCAGCCTTGCGGTGACGAACCAATCTTTCTGGAGGGCGCTGAAGGTGGCCTCTTTGCCGTTATAGGTGATAACGGGGGAATCGGCCATACTGTAGGAGGTGGATTCGCCCGTATCCTGGTCGGTGAGATAGATGGTATTGGGATTGCTGGTGTAGGTGGTGCCCCGGATTGCGCCCTGAATATAGGAGTCGGCGGTACTCACGGCGACGCTCTCCACTTTCCCGTCCGTATCCTTCGATATCTTGAGGGCCACATAGGCGCCCTCAAGGCCGCTTTTCAGGGTGCCGCTTTTATTGTCCACGGTGACAGCGGCGGAGCCCGGCACGGTATAAGACCTCGTCACACCGTTAAAGAGGGTCACCTGCAGGATGGTTTGGTTTCCGGCAGCAACCGATTCAATAAGGCCCTCGCATACCGTCGTTCCCCCCGTGAGTTTCGCTGTGAGGACGGTGCCGTCCGGATCGGTCACACAGACCGCTTCGGAATACCCCGCCTTGTTATCCAGAAGGCTGCAGTCTCCCGTGACGCCCCCGGCGGTCACCGAAGTGAAGCGGTTCACGGCGAGGGTCCGGCTCGCGCCGCTCACCGTGAGAATGATGGCGTCCCCGGCCAGAGAGGAGACCGCGCCGGACACCGTAACGAGACTTGAAGCGCTCACGACGCGCACCGAGGCCACCTCTTCGTTTTCGTCATAGCAGGCTCTGGCGTAAACCCCCTCTTTCAGGGCGGCAGCGGTCATCGGCATATTGTTCTCATAAATAACCGCGGTATCCGGCACGGTGACCGACTCGCTCCCGCTGCCGGCGGCGAGGGTAAGGACCGTACCATCACTTCCTTCGGATAAGCCGGTCACCAGACCGGCCGTCCAGTCATAGTCGGTGTACCTGGCGAGCTCGGGCAAAACTCCCCGCTCTTCCGAAAAGGATACAGCCCTGGAGAGCATGGTCGCGCTGACCGCGCGGGTCAAAGTGGACTTAGGCAGGAATGTATTTTCGTCGGTCCCCTGCACGATGCCGTAGAGGTAGAGCAGATAGACATAGCTCTGTCGGGCGGCGGCGATGGAGGAGGCGTCGGCAAAGCTCATGGAGCAGCTTCCGAGGCTCTCCGCCAACGAGCTGAGGCCCATCCCCCGTACCAGATAAAAGGCGAAATCCTCCTTGGTGATGGCTTTGGTGAGCGCTCCCGACTGATAAAGGGCTTTCAGTTCCGAAGCCTTCACGATGCCCAGCTCCAGGCAGACGGCAAAATCGCTGCGAAACCAGCTCAGCTCGGTTCCGAGGATGGCGGTGACCTCGCTTCCCCGGTCGAGAGCGATCTTGGCGTACAGCTTGTCGGTAAAGCCGGCGCCCCGGGCGCAGACCGCCAGAGCCTGTCCGGCGGTCAGTTCTTTTCCGGGGCCGAAGGTCCCGTCCTCATAGCCCTTGAAAATTCCCTTATCAGCCATATCGCTGATGTAATCGGCGGCCCAGGACCAGTTCCCCGTTACATCGGGAAAGGTGGTGGCCAGAACGGGCTGTACGGCCAGCGGCAAAGCCAGAAGCAGAGCCAGAAGGCAGGCAAACAGGCGTTTTCGGTTCATAGTGCACCTCCACAAATGTTTTTTATTGGCTCTTATTTCTGAGTATACCGTTTTTAAGGTAAAATTGCAACGAAGGCGGTTGCTATTACTATTAATACCTTATTAATATTAAAAGCGTCCGGCGCTGTTACGCCGGACGCTTTTTCAATTTTCTGTTTGCGGCGGACCTGAAATTACTGGGCGTTGTCTTCCTTCAGCTCTGCGATCTTGTCTTTGTATTCGGCGATCTTCGCCTTGGCAAGATCGACCTTGGCGCACTGGACGGCGTAAGCGTTGTCGGCGGACTTGTTGTGATTGTCGTAGTAGTCGCTGCCGATCTCCACATAGGCCTTCCTGATATTTTCTTCCTCGGTGATGACGGAGATATTCAGTTTTGCGATCTCCCCGTATACCTTGGCCTTGCGCACGCCGTTCTGGGTCAGATCCAATGCAATGTCACGAAGTTCATCAAATGTCATGGCACTTACCTCCTGCTCTTAATAGTATGCCTCATTTTATCTTATTTTTTGCCCCGGTGCAAGAGAAGAATGAGAATTTTGCGAATTTTTACAGGTCGGAATCAGCCTGCCGGAGAAGGCATCCGGCCTATTCGGCAATCTGGGCCCACGGGCATTCACATCTTCCGGAAAGCGAAAAACCGCTGGCCGAAATAATTGATGACGGTGTAGAGCCCCATGCCGAAGAGCATGGAGAACCGGTCCATCCAGGAGGTCGCTAGACCGGTGCCGGCCAGGGCCCAGGCGACCAGCGGCTTGGCCGCGGAATAGGCAATGACGTAGCATACCGTAACGTTGAGGGCAAACTTCACTGCCGAGCGCCAGAAGCGCTCCTCGCTGTGGAAAGTATAATAGCGGTTTAAGAAAAAGCTCATCACCGCGCCCGCTATGTATGCCAGAGCGGAAGAGCCCCAGTAGCCGAAATGAGCCCGTTCGTAGAGCAGGAACATGATGGCGGCGGAGAGCAAAGTGTTCCCCACGCCCACCAGGAGGAATTTGAAAACCGAGGCGTCAAAGAGTTTTTTCATTTTCTTCGCCCTCCTCCAGCACCTCTCGGATCAGGAAACGGGGGCGTGCTTTGGTTTCCAGATAAATTTTCCCGATGTACTCCCCGATGACGCCCAAAGAGAGCAGGATAAGGCCGCCGATTGCCCACACGGATACCGCCACGCTGGACCAGCCGATCACGGTGTGACCCGTGAAATGCCGGACCAGAATATAGATGAGCATAATGATGCTGATGAGAAAGATCATAAAACCCAGGCCGGTGATGTACCGGATGGGCCGGGTGGAAAGGGAGGTGATGCCCTCCATGGCGAAGGCAAGCATCTTTTTAAGGGGATATTTGCTCTCTCCCGCGAAGCGCTCGCCCCGCTCATACTCCACGGTGTCGGTCCGGTAGCCGATCATGGGGACGATACCCCTCAGGAAGAGGTTTGCCTCGGTAAACTGGGAGAGACCCTCCAGCGCCCGGCGGGACATGAGCCGGTAGTCGGCGTGGTTGAAAACCACCTCGGCGCCGAAAAAGTTCATAAGCCGGTAAAAACCCTCGGCGGTAAACCGCTTGAAGAAGGTGTCCTTCTTCCGGGAGGAGCGCACACCGTAGACGATATCGCAGCCCTCCAGGTATTTTTCCACCATGCTGTCCACGGCGTCCACGTCGTCCTGCAGGTCGGCGTCCATGGAAATGACCATGTCGGCGCGGTCCTTGGCGGTCATGAGCCCCGCCATGAGGGCGTTCTGGTGGCCCCGGTTGCGGGTGAGGCACACACCTGAAAAGAGTGGGCAGCTTTCGTGCAGCCGGGCGATGATCTCCCAGGTAGCATCTTTGGAGCCGTCGTTTACGAAAAGAATCCTGCTGCGGCGGGAGACCTTTCCCGCCTCCATGAGCGACTCAAGCTTGTTCTTCAGGCGGCGGGAAGTCTCGGGCAGAACGTCCTCCTCGTTGTAGCAGGGGACGACGATATAAAGCGTATTTTCCATGGAGCGTCACTCCTTCGGGCGCTATTATATTATGTCCGTTAAAAAAACAAAAATTTAGTCATATCAATGCTTCTAAGCTGTTTTGTTTTATTCAGGCGCAAGGTTTTTGACCAATTATGGACAAAAACCTTGCACTTTTGATTTGCGGCGTGTGCCCGCAAATCAAAACGGACAGTCATGAGTGTATCTGAAGCGGTAAAACAGTCTTGCTTTGCCGCCCGAAAGGGCAATTTTGTCCTTTCGGCAAATGCGATTCGGAAATCGCATTTGTTCAGTCGACATTATATAACGGTTAAGGGAGTGCGTCAAGCAGGCTGTTTCCTACGGATCGGCCAACATCTCTCCCCGCAGGTGCTCCATGGCTTTTCGCTCAATACGGGAAATCTGCACCTGGGAGACCCCCATCACCCGGGCGGCCCGCTCCTGGGTCAGATTCTTATAGTAACGGAGCAGAATGACCTTGCGTTCCCGCTCGGAGAGGCGTTCAATCGCTCCCCGCAGGGCCACCCGTTCCACGAGATTCTCCTCCATGCCGTCACTGCCGATAATGTTTTCCAGGGTAAGGCCCCCGTCCCCTGTCTCCATCTGGAGGGAGGTCACCGCGCTGGTGGCGGTCTCGGCGGTGGCGATATCCTCGGGGGTAAAGCCAGTGGCATCGGCCAGTTCGGAGAGAACCGGGTCCCGGCCTAGGGTATGGGTCAGCCTGTCCCGGCAGAGCCTTATGGTTTCCGCCCGCTCCTTGATGCCCCGTCCCACCTTCACCATTCCATCGTCCCGGAGAAAACGCCGGATCTCTCCGGCGATTTTGGGAACGGCATAAGTAGAAAACTGGGTGCCATAGGCGGGGTCGAATCCCCGCACCGCCTTGAGAAAGCCAAGGCAGCCCAGCTGGTACAGGTCCTCGCTGTCCACTCCCCTGCCGCAGTAACGGCGCACAATGCTCCAGATGAGTCCGGTGTTCTCCTCAATCAGTCTGGTGCACGCCTCCTCGCTCCCAAGCCTCGCTGCTTCCAGGAGGGGGAGTTTGTCCGCCGTGTTCATTCCCGGCTGGCGCCGGACCGGTGGTTTGGGGCCGCCGGACGGCGGGAAATCCGCTTTTTCATGGTGACCACGGTGCCCTTTCCGACAGCCGAACGCACCTTAAGATTGTCCATAAAGCTCTCCATAATCGTAAATCCCATACCGGAGCGCTCCTCGTTCCCCGTGGTGAAGAGGGGCTGCCTGGCCAGCTCTACGTCCGGGATGCCCACACCCTTGTCCCTGATGACGATTTCCATGGAGCTGTCATCAAAAAGGCGCATGCGCATGTAGATGACCCCCAGCCGGTCGGGATAGCCGTGGATGATGGCGTTGGTCACCGCCTCGGAGACGGCGGTTTTAATGTCCCCCAGCTCGTCGAGCGTGGGATCCAGCTGGGCCGCGAAGCAGGCTGCGGTGGCACGGGCGAAGCCCTCGTTCACCGAGCGGGAGAGAAAGCTCAGATTGACCTCATTGACAGCCTTCATATAAATATGTACCTCCTCACAGCAGGGCGGCCGGCGGCCGCCCAAAACAATTCCCCGTTTGCCGAAAAGTTTTCAATCAAGCAGTCAGCTTTCAAATCTGACGAAGCGCGAGACGCCGGCGGTCCGGAGAACTTTGGCGGCCTGAGGCGGCGTTTTGAGCACCGAAACGCTCCCTTCCAGCTCTCCCATCTTCCGCCAGGCCCGAAGCAGCACCGCGATGCCCGAGCTGTCCATAAAGGTGACGCCGGAGAGGTCCAGAGTAAGATTCTTGGGCAGGCACTGGTTGATCTGTCGGTCCAGTTCCAACATGATGGCCTTGGCGCCGTGGTGGTCCACTTCCCCGGAGATAGCGACGGTGAGCAGCCTGTCCCGGCTGGTGCAGGAGACCGGCATGGCTTGTCCCTCCTTTTCCGTAAAAAAATCGCAGTATACCAAATTTTGGTATACTGCGATTATAAGCCCAAAGGAACGTCGGGTTTTGTCAAAAACCCTGTACTCCGGAAAAAAACCGAGTCATTTCAGGGGTGTTTTAGCCTTTATTGCAGGGATTTTAGCTGTTCGGCCAGTTTTTCGATGAGAAGGGCAAGCTTTTCGCCCCTGTCCCGCTCGGCGGCCACCACGTTCTCGGGGGCCTTGCTCACAAAGCCGGGATTGGAGAGCTTGGCGCTCAGCTTCTCCAACTCGGCGCGGTTCTTTAAAAGCTCCTTTTCCGCTCTCTGTCTCTCCTTTTCCAGGTCGACCAGCTGGGCAAGCGGCATGAACATCCTCGCTTCATGAGTGACGACCGAGACGCTGCCGGCGGTATCGGCGGGGGACTCGGAGACGATATTCACCTCTTCGGCGTAGGCCAGACGCTTGAGGAAGGCCTCGCCCAGGCGGAACAGTCCGGCCTTGTCGGTCACCACGGTGAGATTCGCCTTTTTGGAGGGGGGGACGTTCATCTCGGCGCGCTTGGCGCGCACGGCGCGGATGGCGTCCATCACCAGCTCCAGGGCACGCTCCTCCTGAGGGAAAGAAAGGTCCTCGCGGTACTGAGGCCACTGCTGCAGCATGAGGAAATCCCCCTCGTGAGGCAGGGCCTGCCAGATTTCCTCTGTAATGAACGGCATGAAGGGATGCAGGAGTTTGAGGGTCTCGGTGAGCACGTAGCACAGCACCTGCTGGGCTCTGGTCTTCCCCTCCTCGTCGTCCCCATGGAGGCGGGTCTTGGTGAGCTCAATATACCAGTCGCAGTAGGAATCCCAGATGAAATCGTAGACCTTCTGGGCGGCGACTCCCAGCTCGTACCGGTCCATGTTGTCGGTGACTTCGGGAATTACCCCGTTGAGCTTGGAGAGAATCCACTTGTCTTCCAGCTCCAGCTTCTCGGGCAGAACGCACTTGTCGATGGTGAGGTTCATCATGAGGAAGCGGGAGGCGTTCCAAATCTTGTTGGCAAAGTTGCGCATAGCCTCGCACCGCTCGGTGAGGAAACGCATGTCGTTTCCCGGGGAGTTGCCGGTCACGAGGTTAAAGCGCAGGGCGTCCGCGCCGTACTGGTTTGCCATCTCCAGCGGGTCGATGCCGTTGCCGAGGGACTTGGACATCTTGCGGCCCTTGTCGTCCCGGATGAGCCCGTGGATGAACACCGTATGGAAGGGCGGCTTCTTCGTGTGCTCGCAGCCGGAGAAGATCATGCGCGCCACCCAGAAAAAGATGATGTCGTAGGCGGTCACCAGTACGTCGGTGGGGTAGAAATAGTCCAGGTCGGGGGTCTTTTCCGGCCAGCCCAGGGTGGAGAAGGGCCAAAGGGCGGAGGAGAACCATGTGTCCAGCACGTCCTCGTCCTGGGCGATGCGCTTGCTGTGGCACGCTTCACACTCGGTGGGGTCTTCTTCGCTCACCGTGATGTGGCCGCAATCGGCGCAGTACCAGGCGGGAATCTGATGGCCCCACCAGAGCTGGCGGGAAATGCACCAGTCCCGGACGTTTTCCATCCAGTTGGTGTATATCTTGGAGAAGCGATCGGGGACGAACTTTACCTCCCCGTCGTTTACCACCCGGATGGCCTCCTTAGCCAGAGGCTGCATCTTGACAAACCACTGGGCGGAGATGATCGGCTCCACGTCGGTGCCGCAGCGGTAGCAGGTGCCCACGTTATGGACATGCTCCTGGGTTTTTTCGACTAAGCCCAGATTTTCCAGATCATCCAAAATGACCTTGCGGGCCTCGTAGCGGTCAAGGCCCGCGTAAGCGCCGCCCAGTTCGTTGATCCTGCCGTTGTCGTCCAGAACCCGGATGGACTCCAGGTTGTGCCGCAGACCCACTTCGAAGTCGTTGGGGTCGTGGGCGGGGGTCATTTTGACGCAGCCTGTGCCGAAGGTCATATCCACATATTCGTCGGCGACAATGGGGATTTCCCGGTCCATGAGGGGCAGGACGCAGGTCTTGCCCACGATGTCCCTGTAGCGGTCGTCGGCGGGATTCACGGCCACGCCGGTGTCGCCCAGCATCGTCTCCGGGCGGGTGGTTGCCACCACAACGAAGCGGCCCGGCTCCCCCTTGATTGGATACTTGAGATGCCAGAGTCGGCCCGGCTTCTCCTTGTATTCCACCTCCGTATCGGAAAGCGCGGTGGTGCAGTGGGGGCACCAGTTGATGATGCGGCTGCCCTTATAAATAAGCCCTTTCTGGTACAGCGTGGCAAAGACATGCCGTACCGCTCTGGAGCAGCCCTCGTCCATGGTGAAGCGGGACCTTGACCAGTCGCAGGAGGAGCCCATCTTTTTCTGCTGCTCCACGATGCGGCTGCCGTACTTCTCCTTCCAGTCCCACACCCGCCGGAGGAACTTTTCCCGTCCCAGGTCGTAACGGGTGAGGCCCTCCTCCCTGAGGGCCTCCTCCACCTTGATCTGGGTGGCGATACCCGCGTGGTCCGCGCCCGGAACCCAGAGGGCGGCATAGCCCTGCATCCGCTTGAAGCGGATGAGGATGTCCTGCATGGTGCAGTCCATGGCGTGGCCCATGTGGAGCTGCCCCGTGACGTTGGGGGGCGGCATCACAATGGTAAAGGGCTTTTTCTCAGGGTCCCTGTGACCGGTAAAGCAGCCGGCCTTCTCCCACATCTCATAAATTCGCCCCTCCGCCTCCTGGGGCTCGTAGATCTTTGGCAGTTCTCGGCTCATACTTCTTTCACTCCTGTTGTTTCTTGACTCTTCCGTCATAATATGGTTACGCTCCGGCTGTCCAAGCGAAAAAAAGCCCCGGGCAGCTCTCTGCCCAGGGCGAACTTTCATCCGCGGTACCACCTGTGTTCGGGCGCTTCTTCCGCGCCCGCACTCCTTACCCCTTAACGCGGGAAACGGCACGGCTTACGCGGCGGAAAATCCCGCTTTCGGCCCGGCTGCTCGGGGACCACTTTTGGTACCTTTCAGGAGAGACTTGCACCGGCCGTCTCCTCTCTGAACCGCGAAGGCACTTACTTCTTCCCGTCATCGCTGTAGTATGCAATTTCCATCAGTATATGCCAAAGACGGGAAAAAAGTCAAGAACAACCGCCGAAAAACCAGAGTTTCTCGATAAAATGGGAAAAGGAGGCAATCCTGAGGGACCGCAAAGCGGTGGGATCTATCATTGCGAGATGCCCCCAAAAGTGTCATTCCGAGGCCAAAGGCCGAAGAATCTTCGTAATTGTGTCCATTTGGCGGATACAGATCCTTCGCTGACGCTCAGGATGACATGTCATTTTGTACTTTCACTGTAGACGGCGGAAACTCTGCGAACGTAATTAGAGAAAACGGGACAAGAACTCCCTTGTGCGGGCCTGGGAAGGATGCTCAAAAATGTCCTTCGGGCCGCCCTCCTCGCAGATGACCCCCTCGGACATAAAGACCACGTGATTGGAGACGTCCCGGGCAAAGGCCATCTCGTGGGTAACCACGATCATGGTAGTACCTTCGGCGGCCAGCGTCTT
Organism: Bacillota bacterium; assembly: GCA_023459875.1. GTDB lineage: Bacteria > Bacillota > Clostridia > Oscillospirales > Oscillospiraceae > JAEWRY01. The sequence continues at coordinate 102,393 of JAEWRY010000028.1, read as the reverse complement.
CATGACGGAGAGCACCTCGCCCACCATCTCGGGGTCCAGGGCGGAGGTGGGTTCGTCGAAGAGGAGCAGCTCCGGCTCCATGGCGAGGGCCCTGGCAATGGCCACCCGCTGCTTCTGTCCGCCGGAAATCTGCCGGGGCTTGGCGTTGATGAAGGGGGCCATGCCTACCTTGTCCAGATAGGAAAGGGCGCTCTGTCTCGCCTCTTCCTTGGACTTCTTCATCACCTTGACCTGACCGACCATGCAGTTGTCCAGCACGGTCATGTTGTTAAAGAGGTTAAACTGCTGGAAGACCATGCCCACCTTGGCCCGGTAAGAGGGGATGTTGATTCTTCCCGTCAGGATATCCTTGCCGTGGAACACAATTTCACCGCTGGTGGGGTTCTCCAGCAGGTTGATGCAGCGCAGCAGGGTGGATTTTCCCGAGCCGGAAGCGCCGATCACCGTGGTCACGTCTCCGGAGGAGACGGTGAAGTCGATATCCTTGAGTACCAGGTTGGCTCCGAAGGACTTGGAAAGGTGCCGTACCTGCAGGATGGGGGATGTCGCATTGATCTCCATCTCAGCGCCCCCTCTCGTTCTGGTCCAGGTTGGTATTGCCGGTCTTGTACACCTTCGGGTGGGTGATCATCCCGCTGGTGTGGGCCAGGGTATCGGTGGTGGCCAGGTCGTAGCTGTCGGGCCCGTCCAGCTTGCTTTCCCACCAGCGCAGGATGCGCGAGCTGGCGAAGGTCATGAAGAAATACAAAACCATGACGATGGTGAAGGATTCAAAATAGGTGTAAAGCGCGCCGGCCACCATCTTGCCCCGGGAGAAGAGCTCCACGACGCCGATGGCGAAGAGCACGCAGGTGTCTTTGATGTTAATGATGAGGTTGTTGCCGATCTGTGGCATAATGTTGCGCAGGGCCTGGGGGAGAATAACGCTCATCATGGTCTGCACGTGGTTCATGCCGATGGCCTTGGCTCCTTCGGTCTGACCGGGATCGATGGAGAGGATGCCGCCGCGCACGGTCTCGGCCATATAGGCGCCCGTGTTGATGGACACGATAAAAAATGCGGCGAACATGACGGACATGTTGATGCCGAAAAGGCTGGCGGCGCCGTAAAAAATAAACATAGCCTGGACCAGCATGGGGGTGCCGCGGAAAAGCTCCACATAGGCCAGGAGAATGAATTTGACGATGCCGAGCAGAATTCTCTTCAGAAGGTTGTCACTCTTGTTCACGGGAATAGTCTGAATGATCCCGATGATAAAGCCGATGATGCAGCCGATGAGGGTGCTCACCAGGGCGATGATAAAGGTAATCCCCATGCCCTTGAGAAAGGACATGTAATATCTCTGGAGAATATAGACGATTCGCTCCCAGAAACTCATTTCGGAAATCATAGGAATCGGCCCCTTTCAACGGCACGTACGGCACAGGGGTGGTAAGGCCCCTGTGCCGTAACCTTTTTATAGCGCCGCGGTATTGTTATTTGGAGAGAGGCTGTACGGCGATGGCATCCTGCATCATGGTTTTGAAGTCGTCCACGGTGAGAGTGGCGAGGACCCCGTTAATGCCGTTCAGCAGCTCGGAGTTGCCCTTCTGGACGGAGATGCCGATGTTGATCTCTTCGTCGGAGACCTTGAAGTTATCGTCAGTGCCGGTGAAGTCAAGCAGCTTCATGGTGGGATAGGCCACGCACGCGGCCATGGCGGTGGGGGCGTCGGTGACGACCAGGTCCACGCGGCCGGAATCGAGGGCGACCAGCATGGCGGGCGCGGATTCCATGGCGGGCTGAATCTTCGCGTTCTTGATCTGGGGCAGGCAGTCGTCATACCAGACGGTGTTCATCTGGGAGGTGCAGGTGGCGCCGGCGAGCCCCGCAAGGCCGGTGGCGGAGGCATACTTACTGTCCGCCTTGGTGAGGGCCACGATGGAGGCGTAGTAGTAGGGGGTGGTGAAGTCAACCATCTGCAGACGCTCGGCGGTGATGGACTGGCCGGCGATGACGCAGTCCACGGTGCCGGACTGAACAGCCATGACCAGGGAGTCCCAGTCCAACTGGACGATCTGGAGCTCATAGCCCAACTTATCGGCGATGAGCTTGGCCATCATCACGTCGTAGCCGTAGGCGTACTCGTTGCTGCCATTAATCGGCACGGCGCCGTTGGAATCGTCGGGCTGAGCCCAGTTATAGGGGGCGTAGGCGCACTCCATGGCGACCTTAAGTACTTTCTTCGCGGAGGGCGCGGGGGTGGCGGTGGGCGTGGCACTGGGGGCCGCGCTGGGGGTGGGGGTGGCGGCGCTCTTGCTGCCGGAGCAGGCGGCAAGGCCAAAAATCATGACGACAGCCAGGAGCAGACATACAAATCTTTTCATGTTCATTATCCAGCCTTTCTCAAATTGTAAAACAAAAACGGTTTAACCTCATTGTCCAGCCGTTTCTATCCAAATGAAATGACCTCCAGGAGAAACGACTGCACTCCATAGTTTGAGACAGCCTCCTGCATCATCGTGTCAAAATCTTCGCCGGTAAGCGTGACCAGAACGCCGTTTATGCCGTCGAGCAGCGCTTTATTGCCTTTCTGCACGGAGATACCCGTATTGACCGCTTCGTCGGAAACCTTAAAATCATTCTCCGACCCGGAAAAATCCAGCAGCTTCATTTCGGGATATGCCAAACAGGCGGCCATAGCCGTGGGGTGGTCAATAACGACCAGCTTTACCCGATTGGAGTCGAGGGCAATGAGCAGTGCGGGCGCGGCTCCCTCGGCCGGCTGAATCTTCGCATCCGGAATTTGAGCCAGGCACCCGTCGTACCACACGGTGCCGGCAACGGACGTGCAGGATGCGCCGGCGAGATCGGCGGTACCTGCGGCAGAGGCATATTTGCTGTTGGACTTGGTGAGGGTGACCGCGTGGGCATAGAAGTAAGGGGCAGAAAAGTCCACCGATTTCTGCAATTCTCCGGTGATGAACTGGTTGCAGATGACGCAGTCCACTGTTCCCGACTGGAGAGCCGCCACCTGGGATTCCCTGTCGAGCTTCATAACCTGGAGCTCGAGGCCCAGCTTTTCCGCAATGAGCCTAGCCATCATCACATCGTAACCGCACGCATAACCGCTGCCGCCGGAAATCGGCACGGCGCCGTGGGAATCGTCCTGCTGGGTCCAGCTGTAGGGGGCGTCGTCGCACTGCATTGCCACCCTGAGTATGCTCTTCCCTTCCCCGAAGGCGGAGCCTGGAGTGGGAACGGGGGTGGGGGAGGCGGCGCTCTTTCCGTTTGAACAGGCGGCCAAGCCAAGCATCATGAAGAAGGCTAGGAGCAGACATACAAGTCTTTTCATAAAGACGACCCAGCTCTCTTTCGATGTAAAATAGAAACGGCTCAAGCGCAACGCTTCAGCCGTTTCTATCCTTAAAAGGATATCCATGACGAACGATAGCACTCCACAGTATGTGACAGTCGCCCGGATCTTTTCCGAGCGCCCAACGGGATGCCGCTCAAGCGGACTCCCATTTCGGCAAATGGCCCTTTCCCGCCGCGTCCCGGACTCCTGAGCGTCTCGGCGGCAGTACTGATGCGACATTTGCGCCTCTATCTTCTTCTATTTTCGTTACTGTATCACAAACGTTTTTGCTTGTCAACCATGCCGGCGGCAGACTACGGTTTTTCCATCCCCATTTTTTTCTTATCCGCCAATATTTTTCATATAAGCTCCGGCGTCAGAATGATATCGTCCCTAGGCACCCTATCCCAGGAAAAGGCTTCCGTCAGCTCGGAAGGGGAAACCGAAAAAGGAGACGGAGCAAGTCCCGCCAGAAAGGCCAGCAGCCCGGTGAGTTCCCGGGGGGTGTAGCGCTGCCGCAGGGTATCCATGTTGAGGTCCCCGTCCCGTTTGGAGAGCTTTCTCCCCCCGGAGGCTGAGAGAAGGGGCAGATGTATGTATGAGGGTGCGGGATAACCCAGCTCCTCCATCAGCCAGAGTTGACCGGGCGTGGAGGAGAGAAGATCCCTGCCCCGCACCACCCGGGTGATGCCCATGGCCCCGTCGTCCGCCGTGACCGCCAGCTGATAGGCGTATACCCCGTCGGAGCGGCGCAGGATCAGGTCGCCGGTCTCCTGCGCCAGATTCTCTCTCACGCTTCCGTAATGGCCGTCGGTAAAGGAAATTTCCCGCTCCGGCACCCGCACCCGCCAAGCGGGCTTCCGTCCTGAGGCCTCCAGCAGCTTCCGCTCGTCCTGGGAAAGGCGGTAGCAGCGCCCGTCGTAGGTGCGCCGTCCGTCGCCCAGGTGGGGCGCGGAAGCCGCGAGCCTCTGCGCCCGGCTGCAATAACAGGGATAGACCAAGCCCCGCCCCTCCAGCTTCTGAAAGCACTTCGCGTAAAAATCGCCCCGCTTGCTCTGGCAACGGGGTCCCCGGTCTCCGCCCATGCCCCAGCCCTCGTCCCAATCCAGGCCCAGCCAGGCAAGGTCGTCCGCCAGAAGCTTTGTATATTCCAGAAAACAGCGGTCGGTGTCCAGGTCCTCGATGCGGAGCACCATATCGCCGCCCAGGCTCTTCACGTCCAGCCAGGCCAGCAGGGAAGAAAAGAGGTTTCCCAGGTGCATTCGTCCGCTGGGGCTGGGGGCGAAGCGCCCGCGCTCTTTTTTCACAGCTCCGTCACCTCCTCCGGCGGCATTTGCTCCCCGCACACGGCGGCGCACCAGGATTCCCCTTTGTAGCCGCGCAGAAGGGTCCCCGCCGGAATCACCATGCGGGAGGGCGGCAGCAGAAGGCCCTCTCCCGTCTGCTTGCACCAGGCTTCCTTCCTGGTCCAAAGGGTGTAGAAAACGTCCCAACCGCCCTTTTCACGGAGGAAAAGCTCATACTCCTCCCCGTTCAGGGTATAGCGCGGCAGGCTCCGGTGACGGGGCCGTATCTCCTCAATGTCGGCCCCCACCGGCCGGTCGGCCACCGCGCAAAGGGTAAGAGCGCCGCTGTGGGAGAGGTTAAAATGAACGTCCGGCAAGTCTGGGAACCAGGGCTTGCCCTTCTCGCCTTTCTGGACGGAGGGAATCCGGGAAAGCCCGAAGCCCAGCGCGAGCGAGCGCGCCAGCAGAAGCTCGGAATCCAAAGTCCGGCTCCAGAACACCCTGATCAACGCTCCGCCTCCCCTCTATTGACACGCCAATGAGTTTTGCCTATAATCATAACGATGTTACGAAAAAGGAGTAGTCTTCATGTATTACGCCCAGCGCCGCCGGGACCAGTCCCTCAAAACCGAACAGGCTATTCTGAAGGCCGCTCTTGACCTCATGCGCAGGCAGGACTTCGACCATGTTTCCGTCCGGGATATCTGCAAGGCCGCGGGCATCACCACGGGCGCCTTCTATCATCATTTTCCCTCCAAGGAGGCCATGCTCGCCAAAGGCTTCGCCCCGCTGGAGCCCTACATAGCACAGGCTTTGGTGGGTCATGACGGCGATTCTCCCCAGGAACGGCTGTGGCGCGTGCTCCAAACCTACGGGAAGTACATTGAAGAGGAGTGCGGCGAGCTGAGCCGCCGCTATTACCAGCGCCGGATCGCGGACCCCAGGGATATGGCCCCCCTGGACCCCGCCCGCGACATCCACGCGGTGATCAGGGACTGCCTGCGGGATGCCAGGGACAGTGGGCTGATGCCGTCGGACGCCGATCCCGTGTGGCTGGCCGATTTCTGTTACCGCCACTTCAGGGGCGTGGTCATCGACTGGCTCCTCAAAGACTGCTCCTACTCCCTCCAGGCACAGATGGGCGAGGACTACACGTTTTTTAAAAAGGCTTTTCTCAGCCCTCCCGCAGAAGTCCCAGGAGAATCTCCTTCCGGTTGTCCCGGGGATGCTCCAGCACATGGGCCAGGAGTCTGCGCTGGGTTTTCCCGATCTGCGCATCCCGCAGCCCCAATTTCACAAGATCCCGCCCGGTGAGGGCAAGCTGGTCTACCCTGTAGCAGGGGCCTTCCGCCAGAAGGACGCCGAGGCTTTCGTCCCCCAGCACCGCGGCAGCGGTCTGGCAAGCATCCTGTCCAAAGCGGGAGAGCAGTTCCAGCCAGTTATTAACCGGCCCCTCAGAAAGAATCTGAAGCGCGCCCTCACATGCCGTGAGGGTCTTTTTGTCCGGCTTTAAAGTCTGCAGCAGGTCGGCCGACCCCAGGGCGCGGCACAGGGCGGCCCAGCGGTACCGGGGAACGTTCTTCACCTGTTCCAGCCCCTGCAGGTCGGGTGCCGGAATACCCGGAAAAAGGCCGAAAGAAAAAAACAGCTCCGTGAGGGCCGGACGCGGTGAGCAGAGGGTTTTCTCCACCTCCACGCGCACCCGCTCGGCGGAAACTTTGGCGGCCAGGGGCGCGAGAAGGCGGATGGCTGCGGCGGTTTCCGGTTCTATGGAAAAACCCAGTTGAGCGGAAAACCGCACCGCCCGCAGCATTCTCAGGGCGTCCTCCGAGAAGCGGGCGGCCGGGTCCCCAACGCAGCGGATGAGCTTCATTTTCAGGTCCGCCATCCCCCCGAAGGGGTCGATAACGGCGTCGTCAGGCCCTAGCGCCATGGCGTTGATCGTAAAATCCCGTCTGGAAAGGTCTTCGAAGAGCCCCGCGTCAAAGGTGACGGTATCCGGATGGCGGCCGTCCAGGTAGGCTCCGTCCCGCCGAAAGGTGGTCACCTCTATTTTCCCGACGGGGAAGAGGACGGTGACGGTGCCGTGGGCGATGCCGGTGGGAACCGTGCGGGAGAAAAGAGTCCGGACCGCCTCGGGCAGAGCCGAGGTGGCCACGTCCCAGTCGCCCGGCGGCCGGCCAAGACGCAGGTCCCGGACGCATCCGCCCACCGGGTAGGCTTCAAAGCCCGCATCCCTCAGATCTTCCAGGCATTTGCGCACGAATTGCGGCAAAAAAGGACTTTTCATGTCTTCACCGCCTTCCGGTAGTATCTTTTTCTTGCCAGACAGCTATAATGAGATGTAATATATAAGTCGTTCCTTTCGATTATAAACTCTTCAAGGGGATGTGTAAACCTTGACATTACGAAACATCCACGACTACATCGTACCCGGAAAAAAGGTCCATCTTGTGGGGATCGGAGGCGTCTCCATGGCTCCGCTGGCCGAGGTGCTCTCCGGCATGGGACTTGCCGTGAGCGGTTCCGACCTGCGCGAGGGGGCCGCGGTAACCCGTCTGCGCTCTATGGGAATCCCCATCGCCATCGCTCACGATCCGAAAAACGTGATTGGGAAAGATTTTGTGATCCGCACCGCCGCCGCCCACGACAACAACCCTGAAATCGAAGCCGCAAGGGCAGCGGGCATCCCGGTCTTTGAGCGGGCCCAGGCCTGGGGCTCGCTCATGCGCGCGTACCATAACGCCCTGTGCATTTCGGGGACCCACGGAAAAACCACCACCACCTCCATGTGCACCCATATCGCCATGGCGGCCCAGGCCGACCCCACGGTGATGATCGGCGGCACCCTCCCCCTTCTGGGCTCCGGCCACCGGGTGGGAAAGGGCGACACCGTCATTCTGGAGTCCTGCGAATACTGCAACTCCTTCCTCTCCTTCTTCCCCACCGTGGCGGTTATTCTCAACATCGAGGCCGACCATCTGGACTTCTTCCGCGACCTGGAGGACGTAAAGCACTCCTTCCGCGCCTTCGCCGACCTGGTCCCCGAGACCGGCTTCATCATCGCGAACGCCGAGGACAAGAACACCATGGACACCCTGGCCGGTGAAACGCGCAGGGTACTCACCTTCGGAATCGACAAAGGAGATGTGAACTGCCGGGACCTCACCTGGAAAAACGGCCTTCCTACCTTCAGCGTCTACTATAAGGACGATTTTTTCACCGAAATCTCCCTGCGGATTCCCGGCGTCCACAATGTGAAGAACGCGCTTGCCGCCGCAGCGGCGGCCATTGTGCTGGGTTACCCGGCTCTGGCGGTTTCCGAGGGGCTCGGCGCCTTCCGCGGCGCCGGCCGCAGGTTCGAGCACAAAGGAAACTTTCACGGCGCTGAGGTCTACGACGACTATGCCCACCACCCCGGGGAGCTGCTGGCCCTTCTCACCACCGCCTCCGGTCTGGGCTACAAAAGGGTTGTCTGCGCCTTCCAGCCCCATACCTACACCCGCACCAAGGCTCTTTTCGACGACTTCGCCGAGGTTTTGAAACTGCCCGACGTCACTCTGCTGGCAGAAATCTTTGCAGCCCGGGAAGTGAACGACATCGGCATTTCCTCGGCGGACCTGGCGGAGAAGATCCCCGGCTCACTCTATTTTGCCACTCTCCCGGCTCTCACCGAGCACCTGAAAGAAATCGCCCAGCCGGGCGACCTGATCCTCACCGTCGGCGCCGGCGATATCTACACGGTGGGGGAAGCTCTGGTGCGGGAAGCCTGAATCGCATAGCCTAAAGGCGCAGCAAGCGCTGTCATTCTGAGGCCAAAGGCCGAAGAATCTCAGCTCCCCGGCACGTTTCTCCCGGAAAGATCCTTTGTCCTTTTGGCCGCCGGCGAAGAGTTTTTGCGGATTTTGCGCCCGGCTTCGTGACCGAAATCCGTAGAAGGTTAATTCCAGTGCCCAGTGGGAATTCACTTCCCGCTGGGCGCTCTCTGTGAGGCTCAAGAGAGCCGCTTCATCTTGCCATTCTGTCGAAAAACAGGGTTTTTCGACAGAATGAAAGTGCGCGATACAAATGAGAATTTGTATCGCGCACCTTTTCTGTCCTATTCCTCAAGCTGGACGATGAACCGGTTGATCGTATTGATAACGCTCTCCTTTTCCGCATTCTGATGCGGCGCTCCGCAGGCTATCTGCTTGAGGTATTCCGCAAAGGCGGCGAGCATATTTGATTCCGCGACCTCCATCACAACAAAGGGGTGGGCCGCTTTGATGAGCAGCGCCAGATTCCCTGGCTTTGTGTAGATAATAACGGCGGGAAGCGGCAGCCGGTCCAGCAGAACCAAGTGATAATTCGGATATCTTTCCAGCCGGTCCACGGTCTGCCGGAGGTGGCAGGCGTATTCCTTGGGCGTATACGGAAGATCCCAGTTGGGAAACAGGCGCGCAGCCGGGATTTTAACCTTGCCGCCCTTAAGCTCATCCATATCGGCCAGACAGATGATATCGGTGATGCTCCGGTTTTTCAGTACCTCGAGTTCCAACGCAGTTCTTTGCTTCAAATATCTGCGGATGCTTTTCGCGTACAATCCGTTTCCCGCGCGTATCAAGACGCTCTCGAGAAGTTCGGGTGGCATGGTAAGCTCGGGAAGCACATTGTTGATGTAGATACCGTCCGATACAATCGCTTCAAAGTCGGTCATGCATTTGAAAAAAGGCTCCTCCGGCTTGCTGGAACACAGGGTAAGCATAGGTTTGCACAAAGACAGGCAGTCGGCAAACTCACCAGTAATGGCATCCACCGCGCTCTTTTCGGTGGTCAGATAAGTAATTCTGCTCTCAGAACAATTTCCCGCCGAGCTGGAAGATAGTGCGATCTGCCCGGGAACGACGAAAATCGTGCGCAAATGATAGTTGTCCCGCATCCATGGATAATAATACTGCCGCACGGAACCGGTCAGGTAGACGGGAAGCCAGTGGGAAGCCGACTGGAAGGCATAGTCGATGTTCGTTATGGGAGGCTGAATCCGGTCTATCGAAAACCCTTTCCTGACCATCTGCTGGATAGAAGCCGTAATCTCCCTCAGGAAATCAGGGTCCTCTATGATCCAGCGCGGGTCCTCATCGCTGGCAAGCTGGATGACTCCGGGGAATACCATCGTTTCTATATAGGAAAGAAAATCCCTTGCGGCCTGCCGTTTTCCACTGTTGCCGTAATAAGCCAGGATTTCTCGCTTCTCACCTTCCCTGTCTTCGTTCCGTGCGCCGGATTGCTTGTCCTCCTCGTTTATGAGAGAGAGCTTGTCGAAAGTCTGCAAAAATCGGCCTATTTCGCTTCCCCTTTCGGTTTCTTTCTCAGACAGCCAGCGGAAAAGGATTTCGGAAACCCCGCTCACGCTCCGCGGCGTCCTGAGCCTCACGTCGCCGGTAAGTTCGCAGAGAGCGGAAAACTGATAATCGCTCATGCACTTCCCGGCAAAATAAGCTGAGACTCGCCGGACAATTTCCGAATTGCGAGGCATGCCTCGTACACCTTTTCGCAGCCTGCTGACCTGCGGGGGGTCAATTCCTGTACCTTGTGCCAGGGCAATATTGGTCGTCGATGTAAGGTTCATAAGCGAAATAAGCTTTTCCGAAAACGTCATTTGGTTGCCTCCATGAAGTATTTTTGGTATTCTCAGAACCCGAATATGAAAATCATACCCGCACAAGAAAACCGCTGATCTCTCAGTCCTCCAAATATTTGTGCACTATACACAAAAAGTAAATTTTATCACGTTTATTTTTATACTTCTATTATAGCCTTGGTGTTCAAAAACGCAACAGCAAAAGAAGCTTATGCAAAAAAGCTTAAATACCAAATTGCATTATTCCTGAATCGATACGGAAGCGTCTTTTTTCAGCACAACCGGGCGGAAAGTCGGCTTTTACACCGTTGACAGACAGGCTTTCATTGTGATACCATTTCAAAGTCAGAAAACGACTATGCGGGCATGATGGAATTGGCAGACATGCAGGATTTAGGTTCCTGTCGGGAGACCGGTTGGGGTTCGAGTCCCCATGCCCGCACCAAGGCGCTTGCGTTTTTATGGAAAATGCAAGCGCCTTTCGCTTTTTTATTGCAGGGGAGGTATCCTTTGTGAACCTATCGTTTGCGATGTATTCAATCGTCTGCCCGCTGGTATTTTTAGCGGGGTTCGTGGACTCCATCGCCGGCGGCGGCGGACTCATTTCCCTGCCTGCGTATCTGCTGGCGGGACTGCCCGCGCACTATGCGATCGGTACGAATAAAACCGCCATGAGCATCGGGACCTTAACCGCCGCAGTTAAATACCTGAAAGCCGGGAAAATCGACTTGAGGGTCGGCATCTTATCCGCTGCCGGTTCTTTTCTCGGGGCTTCCGGGGGGAGCGCTCTGGCCTTGATGATTCCCGACAGCATACTGAAAATGATCATGCTGGCGATCCTGCCTGTCGTTGCCGTTTTTTTGCTGATAAAAAAAGATTTCGGAGAGGCCGTGGACTCGTCAAAAAAGATAAGCGCTCAAAGGCTTACCGTTTCCTCGCTGGTCATCGGCCTTGTCATCGGCTGTTACGACGGCCTCATCGGGCCGGGCACGGGAACGTTTTTTATTCTGGTTTTTACGGCTCTTCTGGGCTTTGACCTGCTAAAATCCTCCGGGTGCGCAAAGGCGGCCAATCTGGCGTCGAACGTCGCGTCGATGATCGTATTTTCCGTTAACGGCAAAGTGCTCTTCCCTCTCGCCATCCCGGCCGCCTTTTTCGCGGTTGCGGGAAATTACTGCGGAGCGAGACTTGCGATCTCCGGCGGAAGCAAATACGTGCGGTACGCCATTTTCCTGGTGATAGGACTGCTCTTTATCAAAATGGCAAGCGAGCTGATCTGAGGAAGGTTACATAGGGATCGGTTCAAAAAAATCGAATAAGAATTCCGTTGTTTGGCCAGGGGGCTTTCGGTATATGGACAGCTAAGTTCTTCGTCCCTTCGGTCTCAGAATGACAGCAGAATGGGGACGTCTCAATTTTATCTTGAGACGCTCCCTTTTTTCTTATCAGAACGGAACGATCCCGGAAAACATAAAATGGGATAGTTTTCATAGAGGAGAGAATCAGCATGTATCGAAGCAACAGCTGCGCAGTACCAAGCAATTTGTCTCCTGGGCAGCAGCAACTATATAACACGCTGCGCCGCCTGTGGGTAGAGCATATCCTGTGGACCCGTTTCTTTATCGTCAGCACGGCATTTGATCTGCCGGATCTTGAATTTGTAACCGGGCGGCTTATGCGCAATCCCACCGACTTTGCGTACGTACTCAGGCCGCTTTACGGCAACGAGAGGGCTATGAGGTTTCGAAATCTGCTGGCCGACCATCTTCAGATTGCGGGACAACTGGTAAACGCGGCCAAAATCGGCGACTCCGCATCCGCCGGCAGGCTGCGCGAAAAGTGGTATTTGAACGCCAGCGAAATCGCGAGCTTTTTGAGCGAACTGAACCGCTGCTGGGATGTGGTCACCTGGCGGGAATTATTGTACGACCATCTCAAGATGACAGAAAAGGAAGCCTCATATCTCCTTAAGGGAGAGTATGCCGCGGGTATCGACCAGTACGATTCCATCCAGGAGGAGGCGCTCATTATGGCGGACGTCATGGCGCGAGGCATAATGGGGCAGTTTAAGATCTGACTTTTGCGTATTCATTCGAGGGCTGCTTCAATAAGCAGCCCTCTTTTATTTTCGGATGGCCCGCTCATCGAATATCATTTAAAATCATGATTGAAAGTAACCGACATTGGGAGTATACTATCAATAATTTGTCAGAATATAACTCATTTAGGGTTAATTGATACGTTTTAAGCGGAAGATAACCGGCGGTTTGCCCATACTATCCTTGTGCGGTTTGTCCGCGGCGTTATTTTTCGTCGTTTTATAACCGGATGTTTTCGTTTTGTGCCGGTAATCTGCCAATCAGAAAGGGCTGCTTATTATGGACAGCAATAAGAAAACTGGAAAAAAGAGGCTGTTCATCGTCCTTGGAACAACTTTCATCCTCTTGCTGCTGATTGGCACGGGGATTATCTACCGGGAATTATCAAAGATAAAACAGCAGGAGCCAAGCGCTTCTGTAGCCCCGCAGGAAGAGTACTTTGAACCGGACGAAGACGGTACGGACCCGAACACAGTAATCGATCCGGGCGACGTAACGTGGCCCGCGGACGTAACACCATATAGTGGTGTGGATGTCATGAACATTCTTCTCATTGGGCAGGACAGACGCGAGGGAGAACCGCGGGAGCGGTCCGATTCCATGATCCTGGTCAGTTTTAATAAGAACGACGGAACGGTAACGCTTATTTCCTTCCTGCGCGACCTGTACGTTCAGATCCCCGGCTACAGCGACAACCGGCTCAACGCCTCCTATGTGTTCGGCGGCATGGAACTGCTGGACAAGACAATAGCGCGGAATTTCGGAGTGCAGATCGACGGAAATTTCGAGGTGGACTTTGAAGGGTTCCAGGAGATCATTGAAATTTTAGGCGGAATCGACGTCGACCTCACCAAGGCCGAGGCGAACCATTTAAACAAATACTACCATTGGGAACTGTACGAAGGGCTCAATCATCTGAACGGGAAACAGGCGCTGGCTTATGCGCGAATCCGCAAACTGGACTCCGATTTCGGAAGGACGGAGCGGCAGCGCAAGATCGTCATGCAGGCGATGTCCGATATGCTGAAACTGAGTACGGCGGAAAAGCTCAAACTGCTGGACAGCATCCTGCCGTATCTCACAACTGATCTCTCCAAGACTGAGATCCTCAGATACGGCATGACGGTATTGCAGGCCGGGATAAATGGCACAGAATCCCACAGCATTCCGGCTGAAGCAACGTTCAAATTCGCCAGCATTCGGGGTATGTCCGTGATCGTGCCAGACCTGAAGAAGAACCGGGAATATCTGAACCTCTATATATACGGGAAATAAGACTCATTATTAATAAACCGGGATACAGCCAATACTGCATCCCGGTTTAATTATTCTTGTTCCAGATCTTTGGGGCCAAAGCCGTGGGGAAACAGGCCGCTGAGCGGTACGGACACAAATTCCCGGTCTCCTCTTGCCACCAGCAGCTCCAGCCCGGGCGCGAATTCATAGAGCATCTGCCGGCAGGCGCCGCAGGGCCAGCAGAAATCCTTGCTGTTGCCAGCTATAGCAAGCCTTAGAAAATCGTCCCTGTGTCCTTCGCTCACCGCTTTCACAAGGGCGGTCCGCTCGGCGCAGATGGTGGAGCCGTAAGCGGCGTTTTCCACGTTGCAGCCGGTGAATACCGTCCCGTCCGAACAGAGAAGCGCCGCCCCCACCGAAAATCCGGAGTATGGCGCATAAGCACGCTCCAACATGGAAAACGCCGTGTTTACCAGTTCTTTGTCTGTCATTGGGTCCCCCTCCTGACTATTTCTATTTCTTCCTATTTTATAGAATGAACTAAAAAAAGGCAAGCCCTGCTTTGCAGAATCGCATTCAGCCGGGAAGGTTTGCCGTGCGGTCATTTTGCCTTCAGCTGGCGAAGCTCGATTTTTTTGCTCAGGTCGCTGTAACCCACTGTCTCCAGGGTGTCGCTGCGGTAGGCAAAGGTTCCGGCGGGCTGGAACAGGAAGGCAAAGGGATTATCCCCGGTATACTGCCGCTGGAGTTCCCCGGAGTATTCAGCCCGGAGGACCTGATCGGCTTCTCCCCGCATTTTCGCGGCAAGATCAAGAAGGCTCTGATTGTCCGCATCCGCAGCCCAGCCGGTGCGCCTGCCGTAGACGGTAGCGCTTTCGCCCATACCGGGCAGAAAGGCAAGCTGGCTGTTTGCATCATAGTAGTGGGGAGACCAGTAAGCGAGATAAAACGGCAGGGACGCGGATCGGACCTCTTTATAAAACTGCTGGTAATCCAGGGTTTCAATCGTGACAGCAATGCCGATTCCGGCCAAATCATCCTTTACCTTCAGGGCGATCATTTTCCAATCAATGCCCTCCAACGCGATATCCGGACAGGCAAGGATAACGGCAAACCCCGCAGGATAGCCGGCTTCTACCATCAGCTCTCTGGCTTTTTCCACGTTCCGGCCCTCTGTTTTCAGGTCACGGGTCAGGGCGCCGGCAAAGCCCAGGGGCATGAAATTGAGAGGAACGGTGCTGTTCTCCCCCGCCAGGGCGAGATAGCTCCTATAGTCCAGCGCGCAGCGCACCGCCTCCTGCACCTTTGGATTGGACAGCTCCGGGGAGAGCAGGGGGTCCCGGTTCATGGCCAGGAAGGCGAGGAGTACGGAAGTACCGCTCACAACGCAGACGTTTTCCTTGCCGTCCAGCTTCCCTGGGGCCTGGGTGTTCAGGTCCAGGGCGATATCGATTTCGCCTTTCCCGATGGCCTCAAGCTCGGCCGGCGCGCTTTCCATCTTTTTTAAAACAACGGTGTCGATGTTTCCGTTTCCGCCCCAATAGGTCGGGTTCTTCTCCAGAACAAGCTCCTGGGGCGACCAGCTCCTCACAACAAAGGGTCCGGAGCCGGCCGAGGTAGTATCGAGCCAGATCCTGGCGGTATCCCCACCCTTGTCGGAACCGCCGTGCAGTTTTACAAGTTCGCTGTCTAAAATACTGTAGGCGCTGGAGGTGAGCTTATCCAGAAAAGAGGCGTCGGGCTCGTTCAGGGTAAAGACAACGGTGAAGTCGTCGGTGGCCTCCACACTTTGCACGACGGCCACATCCGGGTAGGCGTTGCTCTCTTTCATGTTAAGCACCCGGTTGACGCTCCAAGCCACGTCTTTTGCAGTGAGCTTATTGCCGCTGGAAAACGAAATGTCGGTTCGCATGGTGATGGTATATACGGTTTTGGAATCGTCAATGGCGACGCCGGTGGCAGCCGAGGGCTCGGGTGTTCCCAGAGTGCCCGTCCTCACCCGGAAAAGGGTATCGTAAACTCCGCTGGAAACCATGTTCGAATAGGCCTCGTACATGTTGCCGGGGTCCAATGTCACAAGGTCGGATTGGGTGCCGATCACGACCGTTTTTTTATTTTTCTCCGCGCCGCCGGTTTTTCCGCCGCCGCAGGCGGTAAGGGAAATCAGCAGGAGGGCGCAGGCAAGCAGGCATGAAATCAGTCTTTTCATTTTTTCCTTCCTCTTTCAGCAAAAGGCTCATTTCAGTGAGTTTTTCCTTTGGCTCGTGAGGCTATGCATAAAAAATGCGGCGGAGAGGAGTTAGGATTCCTCTCCGCCGGAAAAATTGATGCCAAAACAGAAGGGACGCGCGCCGTGTAAACGTGGTTTCGCTGATCCGCAGAATTTATTTTATATGAACGTGATTGTTGATATGGTCCATACAGTAACAGTAGTAGCCGTTACATTTGGAGCAGTAGCGGAACTCCAGATCAGGATGGTCGGCGTCGGTCCTGCCGCAGACGGCGCATTTGTGGAGGTACCCTTTCTTTTCCTGGGCATGCTTTTGCGCAGCCTTGAAATTAATGGTTTTTCCGCTTCTGTGGTACCGGGTACGCCGCAAAATCCGGCCGGCCACCTCCCGGATATCCGACCAGAAAAAGAGGGCGTAGTTGCCCAGGGCGGCCAGATCCTGCGACAGGAGGACGGGCAGGGAGACCATAATTGCGTACCCCGGCAGGCTGATGATCTCCCACGCCATGATAAAGACGTAAAAAGCCGCCAGCCACTTCGCCTTCACGGGGATGATGAAGTAGAGTGTCAGCTGAGCGTCCGGGTACAATGTGGCAAACGCCAGGAACATGGAGAGGTTGACCTGATACATGGTGATGGTGGGCGGCGACCAGAGTGCGGCCATATTGCCCATAAAAAATCCGCCGATAAACCCGGCAATGATTGTGAGAAGCGCGCCGGTAAAATAGTACAGACTGAATTTCGCGGTGCCCCACTCCCGTTCCAGCGTGGTGCCGAGAAAATAGTAAAAGAACAGGGAAATCGCAAACCAGATTGGGCTGCTGGACGTGGGTACCGCGATAAAGGTGGCAAGTCTCCACACCTGCCCGTGCAGGATGTAGGCGGGGTGAAAACCCAGAAGCGCCGAACAGGTGCCGTTGCTGAACAAATCCAGAAAATAAACGGCGGCGTTCCCAATCAGAACATACTTGATAAGGCCCGGTATTCCAAACTTGGGATGCCGGTATGCAAAGCGGTCCAGCCAACTATCCACGGAGCGCAAAATAATACCCCCAATCATCGCCCTCTATTTTAACTTCCCGGTTCTTCAAATTCTATCACTAAATGTTAACAATACCTGTCAACAGGCTAATACCGAACGTATAATTTCAAATCCATAACCCTGCGTATACATTCGTTTCTATGGGGAAAACCTCGTTATCTGGTATAAATTGTGTTATATTGCAGAAAATTGTTTGGTTTCAGATTTCAATTTTAGGAACAGAATTTGCGATTTTTTATTATATTTCATTTTTTTCGTTTACGTAATCTTTTTCTATAATCAATAGTACAAAGAGTTATGCACATTCTCCACAGGTTTTTCAACAGGCTCTTACCAATTGCGGCCCAGGTATTTCCCCTGCTATTCCCTTGTTTTCCCATTCCCCCGGATCGAAGTTTCCCATTTTATATTTTTCTGTTCCGCGCAACATAATCAGTTATATCCCATGTTTCGCCTGCCGACGCACTTATTTTAAGCGTCTTCTCAGCCAAGGCCCACATCCCGGTTGGCGTAGGCGTTTAAGAAAAGATCGCCCCGGTGCCCGGCCAGAAACTCGTAATATCCCTGGCTTCCTATCATGGCGCCGTTATCCCCGCAAAGAGAAAGCGGGGGGAGATAAAGCGTAGCCCCCATCCCCACGCAGGCTTTGCCAAGGTCTTCCCGGATGCGGGAATTGGCGGCGACGCCGCCTGCCACGGCTACTTTGCCATATCCCAGAGCGCGGGCAGCCGCGATGGTCCGGGGAACCAGCGTGTCGCTCACCGCGGCGGAAAAGGAGGCCGCCAGATCTGGCAGAGACAACGTCTCTCCCTTTTGCTGCGCGTTAT
The DNA here is from genome assembly GCA_023459875.1 of Bacillota bacterium. Classification (GTDB taxonomy): domain Bacteria; phylum Bacillota; class Clostridia; order Oscillospirales; family Oscillospiraceae; genus JAEWRY01. The sequence continues at coordinate 84,716 of JAEWRY010000028.1, read as the reverse complement.
GGATCAGATTGATGACAGCGGTCTTAAGGCCGGAAAAGGACATATCCAGAGGGCAGTCGGGTATTACCGCCCGGGGCAGCTCATAGCGCTTATCGTTCCCTTCCCGAGCGAGCTTATCCAAAGGCGCTCCGCCGGGGTAGCCCAGGCCCAGCACCCTTGCGACCTTGTCGAAGCACTCCCCCGCCGCATCGTCTCTGGTGGAGCCCAGGACGGCCATGCGGGTGTAATCCTGCACATCCACAATGAGGGTGGTGCCCCCCGAGACGCACAGGCAGAGAAAGGGCGGCTCCAGCGCCGGATGGGCCAGGTAGCACGCGGCGATATGTCCCCGCACGTGGTGCACGGGAATAAGCGGTACTTCCAGGGCATAGGCCAGGGACTTGGCAAAGCTGACGCCCACCAGCAGCGCGCCGATGAGGCCGGGGGCGTAGGTCACCGCAACGGCGTCCACGTCCTTCCGGGTGAGGCAGGCTCTGCGCAGAGCCTCCTCGGTCAGCCCCGCAATCGCCTCCACATGCCTGCGGGAGGCAATTTCGGGCACTACTCCGCCATAAATCGCGTGCATATCCGCCTGGGAGGCGATGCAGTCGGAGAGCACCGTGCGGCCGGAGCGCACCAGCGCCACGGCGGTCTCGTCGCAGGAGGATTCAATTGCCAAAATGTTCATCGTTCCACTCCCCGGCCTTTGGAATTGGCAGGCAAAAACTGCCTCCCCGGCTCCGGCGCCGCGCCCAGCCACGCCGGGTGCGATCTCAGGCCTCACATGTATGTATCTATTCCGCGCTTTCGGAGTCTTCTCGGGGGAACTCCAGTGTCATCAAAATCGCGTCTTCCGTGGGATTTTTATAATAGGCTTTTCTGCGGCCTGCCTCGGCAAATCCGTGCTTTTTATAGAGGGCAATGGCCCCCGCGTTGGAAGCGCGTACCTCCAGGGTGAGAAAGGCAAGCTTGGCTCGTCCGAAACGGTAGAAGGCGGAAATAAGCGCGTCGGCCACCCCTTGGCGGCGGTAGGCATTCGCCACCGCCACGTTGTCGATGTACCCCTCGTCCAGCACCGCCCGGAGCCCCGCGTAGCCCAGCACCGTCCCGTCTTCCCCCTCGGCCACGATATAGGAGGCGGTGTCGTTATACAGCTCCTCCTCCAGCATGGCGGCCGACCAGGGGGTGGAGAAGCAGGCCCTTTCGATGTCCGCGATGGCCCGCAAGTGGGATTTGTCCATGGGAACGAGTCTAACGTTCATTGTCGTCCTCCGCCGCGGCTTTGCCGCTCCTATGTGTAAAATCCTCTGTGTAAGCTGCTTGCGCATTCTCAGTGGGCTTCCGCCCAGCTTCTGCCCGCCCCGGCCCCGGCTATGAGGGGCACAGACAGCTCCATGACGCTTTCCATTTCCCGGGTCAGCAGTTCTTTTACCTGTTCTGCCTTCTGAGCGGGGCACTCCACGATCAGCTCGTCGTGCACCTGGAGGACCAGCCTGGCGTCGGGCACTTCCCTCGTGAGGGCTTCGTCCGCGTGGATCATGGCAAGCTTCATCACGTCGGCGGCGGTGCCCTGAATGGGCATGTTGAGAGCCACTCGCTCGCCGAAGGCGCGAAGGTTCCGGTCGGACGATTTGAGCTCCGGCAGGGACCGGCGGCGGCCCATGAGGGTGGAGACGTAGCCCTTCTCCTTGGCCTCGGCCACCACCCGGTCCATGTACTCCCGCACACCGTGGTATTTGGCGAAATACCGCTCCATATAGGTCCTCGCCTCGTTCTGGAAGACCCCGATGTCCTGGGCCAGGGAGAAGGCCGAAATGCCGTATACGATGCCAAAATTCACCGCCTTGGCCCGGCGGCGCATCTCCCCCGTCACCTCCGCCGGTGAAACGCCGAAAACCTGGGAGGCGGTGATGGTGTGGATATCCTCCCCCGATTTGAAGGCCTCGATCATGACCTCGTCGCCCGCCATGTGGGCGAGCAGGCGCAGCTCGATCTGGGAATAGTCGGCATCCACCAGCACGCAGCCCGCCGGGGCCACGAACATCCGGCGCAGCTCGGCGCCCAGTTCGGTGCGGATGGGGATGTTTTGCAAGTTCGGTTCGGTGGAGGAGAGCCGCCCCGTGGCGGTCACGGTGTTCTGCAGGCTGGTGCGGATGCGCCCGTCGGAGCCGATCACCTTGGTAAGCCCCTCCACGTAAGTGGAATTCAGCTTGGTGAGCTGCCGGTACTCCATGATGGAGTCGATGATGGGGTGGAAGCCCCGCAGCTTCTCCAGCACCTCGACGTTGGTGGAATAACCCGTCTTGGTCTTTTTAACGGGCGGAAGGCCAAGCTTGTCGAAGAGAACGGCGCCAAGCTGCTGGGTAGAGTTGATGTTAAACTCCTCACCCGCGTCTTTGTAGATATTCGCCCTCGCCCCGTCGATGCGCCCGGTGAGCATCTGCCCAAAGGCGGCCAGGGCCTTCCGGTCCACCAGAAAGCCCGAACGCTCCATTTTGGCCAGCACCGGGCACAGGGGAAGCTCCACCTTAAAATAGAGATCATGCATCCCCAGCTCTTCCAGCTTGGGTGCCAAAGTTTCGTAGAGGGCGTCGACGAGGCCCGCATGGGAGGAGAGCGCCGCGATCGCCGGAACGGGGTCCGCCAGAGGCGAAAAGGCGTCGGGCGCCTCATAGTCCCGCGCAGAGGGGAACTGGTGGTTAAAATAGCACAGTCCCAGCTTCTCCAGGGCGTAGCTGCCATCGGTGGGGGCCAGGAGGTAGGCGGCCAGGGCGGTGTCGAACACGAACCCCCTGCAGGGCAGCCTCTCGTCCAGAAGCTTGTGCATCAGGTCCTTCACCTCATGGGAGACCAGCCTGATTTTGCCCGTGAACAGCTCTTTGAGTATTCCGTCATAGTTTTGAATCTTTTCCTGGAGGAGAATCGCCAGGTGGGAACCCGCAACCGCGGCGAAGCCGCCGAGGCCCGGCAGAAAGCGTACCGTCACGTGGTCTTCTTTCTCCCACTTTCGCAGCAGCTCCTTCGCCCGCGCTTCCTCCGTCACGATCTCTCCGGTGACCTGGGCGGTAAAGCGCTCCTCCGCGCCGGCGCTCTGGCCGGGGGTGCCCGGAGTAAGGCCGTATTTATCAATCATCTTGGAAAATTCCAGCCGCAGAAAAAGCCTGTACAGCTCTTCCCCGTTCACCGACCGGCAGAGGGCATCTGCCGGAGAAAAGCCGATGGGGGCGTCGGTATGGATGGTGGCGAGCTCGTAGGAGCTCACAGCGCTCTCTTTTCCGTCCTCCAGCTTTTTGCGCACGGCGGGCTTTAACTCCAGCCCGTCAAGCTTTTCGTAAATCGCGTTCACGCTGCCGTAGGCGCGGATGAGCTCCAGGGCGGTTTTTTCCCCGATGCCCGGGACGCCGGGGATATTATCCGAGGCGTCCCCCATGAGGGCCTTGAGATCCACAATCTTCGGCGGCTCGAAGCCGTAGACTTCCCGGAAGGCGGCGGGGTCCATCTCCTTGGTCTCGGTGAGGCCCATACGGGTGGATACCAGCTTCACATGGGTTTTCTCCGTGATGAGCTGCAGGGAATCCTTGTCTCCGGTGACGAGGGAGCACTCCCAGCCCTCTTCAGAGCATCTGCGGGCGATGGTACCGATGAGATCGTCGGCCTCCCAGCCCTCCAGCTCGTACCGGGGGATGTTCATGGCGTCCAGTACCTCTTTGAGCACCGGAATCTGCACAGCCAGCTCCTCGGGCATGCCCTTGCGCTTGGCCTTATAACCCTCAAACGCATCGTGGCGGAAGGTGGGTCCCTTCAGGTCGAAGGCGACGCAGAGGGCGTCGGGCTTCTCCTCGTCCCTGAGCTTCTGAAGAATGGTGAGAAAACCGTAGACCGCGTGGGTGGGCAGGCCGTCCCGGGTGGACAGGGGCCGCACCCCGTAAAAGGCGCGGTTCACGATGGAATTGCCGTCGATTGCCATGAGCTTCATGGGCGCTTCTCCTCTCGGCCGGTCCCTTGGGTAAAGCCCGGGACGTTGATCGTGCCCCGGATGGGCTTATCAGAACTGGGGTATGGCGTAATTTTACTTGCTGGAAAATAGTATACCCTGTTTCTTCCCCATTGACAAGCAGTTTTGCCTGGCCTCAACGTTTGCGGTTCCTCCGGCAGACAAAAAAAAGCGGCCCCCTGCCGCCGCCCACCGGTGAGGGTGAATGCGGGCAGACGAGCCGCCGTTACGATTCCTGGGCAGAAATTGCTACAGCAACTCCACACCCTTGTTTCCTTTTACCAGCGAGCCGATGATATAATTCCGCTCGCCTCCGCAGCACAGGATGTCCTTCACTAAACCCACGTCCTGCTGGGCCACAACGATGGCCATACCAATGCCCATGTTGAAGATGCGGTACATCTCCCCGTCTGAGATGTGTCCCTTACTTGCGATCATATCGAAAATCGGAGAAGCGGGGAAGGTGGCGGTTTCAATGCGCGCGGTGAGCCCCACAGGCAGCATTCTGGGGATACTCTCGTATAGCCCGCCCACAATATGGCTGGCCGCCCTGATATGCACACCCCTGCGGCGGAGACAGTCCAGAGCGGGGGCGTAAATACGGGTGGGCCTGAGCAGCTCGTCGCCCAGAGTGCGGGAAAGGTCAGGGATATAGGCGGAAAGGTCGGTTTTGCCCGTCATGAAAAGCTCCTTGATGATCGGAAAGCCGTCGGCGTGAACGCCCGCGGACCAGAGTCCAAGCACCAAATCGCCCGCAGCGGGCGCGGGAAGCGCCGATGCGCCGTCGTCCTTTTCGCCGACGGCGGCGGCATCCAGAAGATAGCTGTCTGCGGGCACCTCGGCATCCCCATGAAAAGGCTCAGGGCCTTCCAGGGTACAGCCGGCGATCTCGCAGCCCTCCTCCAGGCCCGCTTTGATCGCGCCCTTAAGGTATGCCATCTTATTTCCGACGGTCAGGCGGCTGACCACCCGGGATGGATGAACACCGGCGCAGAGCGATTCGTTCACGCACAGCGCCACGCAGTCTATGCCGATGGTATCGTGCCTGCCCAGGAGACAGGCCAGCTCCACTTTTCCCTCCAGGCCTACGCGCATCGTTTTTTCTACTTTCAAATACAAACCCTCCACTCATTTTTTGGGGTTTGAAATCCCTTGCGCAAAAATGGCAGGCCACCCAAATTCCGATGACCTGCCAAAGAAATCTCTATTTAAACTATACCGTATCCCCTAATCTAATTCAAGTAGTTCTCCTCAGATTCGTAGATTTATACAAGATCGGGGGGCTGTGCCGCCGCTCCTTCGTCATTTCTCTTCGCGGTAGAGTCCGATGTCCCCCAGGATGCGGATGGCCTCTTCCGACCGGGCGCTCCAGGCTGCCGCCTTGCCGTAATCTCTCCGGCGGCCCGCCACCCAGTTTTTGTCCTCGGCAAGCGCCTCAGAACACAGGTGAACATACTCCTGGGGGGTGTGGGCGCCGTAGATCACATCCGGGTATTCCTCCACTTCATCGGGCCAGAGCATGGAGACCACCGGCTTTCCTGTGGAGAAATACTGATAAATATAGTCGGGGATAATATCGCTGCCCTTCTCGTCCGTCCGTTTGAGCGCCAGGCATACGTCGAAACGGCCGATATAGTCGGGCAGCTCGGTAAGAGAACGGACCCCGGTTAGGCGCACATTGGGCAGTTCCGCGAGGTTTTGCAGACGGGAGTGTTTCCCGGGGCGTCCCACGAGGAGAATATTCCAGTCCGGATGCTCCCGGGCAGCCGTTTCCAGCGGGGCAAGATCCAGTTTAGGCACCACCGCTCCCGCAAAACCAAAGACGGGGCCCTCGAGGCCGCGCAGCTCACTGGGACAGTCAAACTGCGTTCTGGAGAACATAGGGTAATTGACTCCGTTGGGAAGCAACACCAGATTTTTATTGCAGGGAGAAAGCCGGTCTAAAATCCCCCGGGATACGGTGAACACCACGTCGGCTGCGGCGGCAAGCGCCCCTTCCTCCCGGGCAATCTCGTCGGGCCAGTAGCGGTCACAGTCGTAAACGAGGCCGGAATAGGACAAATCGTCCAGCAGAAACACCTGCTCCGGGCGGGTCAGCCAGAGGACGGGCCTGCGAAAGCCGTGCCGCTTCAGCTTTCCGGAGATAAAATCAGCGGCCTTGCGGCGCCGCCTCACCAGGAGCAGTCCCGGCAGCTTGTCATCAGCAAGGCCGCAGGACATCGTGTATAGGGTCACGTTCGGCCTCACCCGGCGGCCCCGGTCGGCGAGTACACCGCTTCTCCCAGCAGGGGCAGGCTCAAAATACAAAACCTCGGCATTGCGCATCCGGGCCATGAGTTGTTGGGTACGGCCCGGCACCGCCGACCAGGGCATGGCGGAAAGACAGACAATCTGGTTCACGCACCCGGCCTCCCTCTCTCTTTCAAAGTACGGTGATAAGCTCCATGGCGCTCTTCACCGCGCGCGGATCTGCCTCTTCAAGATTCAGCCTTCCCCATGGTTCGGGCTTCCATGCTTTTCGTTCCCGGGGGGCGAATCCTGCTCCAGACCCAGGAGCTTTTTCACGGTTTCGCTGTTCTTCCCCTCCACCTGGCGCAGGCGGAGAACGCTTTTGGAGAGGAATTCGGTATCCCCGATCCTAGCGCAGGCCTTGTCCACCCGCTCCATGAGCGCAGGCGCGGTGAGAGTATCCAGGTCAAGATACAGGTCCTGGCCGATATAGTCTAGGAAGGCGCTGACCTTCTGATCGTAGACAACTCCCACAAGGGGCACTCCCTGCCCCGCGGCGAAGACAAGGCCGTGCAGCCGCATGGAAACCACCGCCGCCATGCGGGAGAGCAGACCGATGGTCTGTGCGGAAGTGCCGGTGTCCTCCAGCGTACGGTAAGGGCAGGAAAGCCGGGCGGCCACCTTCTGCGCCGCCGCCACGTCCCGTCGGGGCTCCACGGGGAGAAAGACGGGCGTGAGGCCATAGGTCCGGTACGCGTATTCGGCGGTACTCGCGAGGGCCTCCGTCTTGGCGTCAAAGCCCGGCCAGGGGCGCAGGAGAAAGGCGATATACCGTCCCCTGGGGTCAAGGCCCCGGCTCTCCATCACACCGTCCACCGCCTCGGGCGGGGCGGCGGGAAGGATAACGGTGGGGTCGGCGGTGAGCAGGATCGGGGGGCGGTCAATGCCCATCTCTTTAAGCTCATCGGCGGAATGGGGGTCCCGCAGGGTGATGGCGTCCACGCTGAGCTGCAGCACCCGGGCGGTAATTTTCCGGTTGGAAGGCTGGTGGATGGGTCCGATTCCGCAGCCGTACATGATCACCTTGTTGCCGCACAGCTTGGCGGTGGCGATGGTGAAGAGATAAAACCACAAGGAACGGTAGCTGGTCACATCCTGCATCAGGGAGCCGCCTCCGTTGATGTAAAGGCTTGTCCTTCCCATTACGCGCAGGAACTTCACAAAATCGAAAGTATAAATGGCGTTCACCCGGTAGGTGAGACGGGTCTCATCCGGGTTGCGGGAGAGCACCCATAAGGGCAGGTCCCTGTCCAGCTCCCGGAGCTCGGCCAGAATAGCCTCCAAAATGGCGTCGTCTCCGGCGTTACCACGGCCGTAAGCGCCGCAGACCAGTACTCCGTCCCGGTCCGCGCCGGGCCGCTCCCGGCGGCGCAAAATGGCCTCGTAAATCTCGATCTGGCGGGAAATGGTGCTCTCAAGGGAAAACTCGGTTTTCGCCTTGAGGTAAAGCCTCCGGCCAAGGTGAAGGCGCAATGCGGTGTCGGATGCCAGGGTCACCAGATGTTTTGAAAGAGTATTCACATCTCCGGGGGAAAACAGCAGGCCGGTCACACCGTGGTCGATCAGGTAAGGAACGCCTCCTACCCGGCTGCTGATGGTGGGCCTCGCCGCCCGGGCCCCCTCGGTGAGGGCGTAGGGGAAGGTCTCCGACAGGGAGGTGAGGGTATTGATATCAATGGACTGGTAAAAGGTGTCCGTATCGGTGATCCACCCGGCAAAACACACCTCTCCCGCCACGCCCAGGTCACAGGAGAGAGCTTTGAGCATCGCCATCTGCTCGCCGTCTCCGGCAATGAGCAGGCGAAGGTTGGGGCACTGCTCATGAGCTTTGGCAAAGGCGCGGATCAGGGTGGCGATATCCTTAACGGGGTTGAGACGGGCGGCGATCCCCGCCACGATGCTGTCCTCGTCGGAGCGCAGGCCCACCGAACGGAAGTAGTCCATCCTCCCCATGGCGGCGGGCCGGGGGGTGAAATCCAATCCGTTATAAATGGTGAAAAGCTTGTCCGGATTGAAGCCCCGGGAAATGAGGATATCCACCATGGCGTCGGAAACGCCGATCCGAAAATCCAGCTTCCGGAGGGCAAGGGTGTTGATGGTACCGTAGGTAAGGCGGGAAATGGGCCGCCCCAGGTAATCCAGCCGGTAATCGCTGTGGACGGTTGTGACCACAGGCAAACCGGTGGCGCGCCTGAGAAGAGAGCCCACGAGATTGCCCCGGGCGCCGTGGCAGTGGATGATATCATATCCGTCTTCGGCAATCATATTCTTCAGGGTCCTGAGGACCCGAAAGAAATTCCGGTCCTCAAGCACCAGCGTTGGAATTCCCAGTTCCACGGCTTCCTGAGCGAAGGGCCCGCTCGTAAAGCAGACCAGCGTCACGTCAATGGCGCGGCTCAGCCCTAATAGCAGGGAGTGAACATGGGTTTTGGCGCCGCCGCTGTCGCCGCCGCTGATGAGGTGGATGACTTTCATGAAACGCCTCCGGAAGGGGAGTATTAGGATCTCCCCCTATCAATCAAAAAAAAGGTTGTAGAAACCAATAAAATATTATACAATACGAAATTAGACCGGTCAAGGCCGCAGGCCGGACGGCGTAAAAAGTTACCGTCCCTTTTCTGCGCACGCAGCTCATTTACTTATGGATCTATGGCTTTTAAAAGTCTGGGAGGCTTGTTATGAAACTCATCGATGAAAAAGGGAAACTCTTCGGCAGGCTTAATATTATTGATTTGTTCGTTCTTCTTATCATTCTGGTGGCCGTCGCGATTCTGGGCGGCAGGCTGCTTGGCCGTCAGAGCGGTGTCGCCGGAACCACCAAGCTCACCTACACCGTAAAGGTCGAGGCGGTGGAGCCGGAAGTGTACGACGCTATCAAGGAGAACATACCAAGGCAGTGTATGGCGTCGGGCGAAATGCTCAGCGCCTATGTGACGGATGTCAATTCCACCCCTTCAACCAGCGGAGCCACTCTCAGCACCGACAGCAACTCGGTGAATATCACCACGCGGGAGGGCTTAGTGGATTTGGTCTTTACCATTGAGGCAAACATTACGAACACCGTGACAAACGAACTGGGCACCCAGGAAATCCGCATCGGGAAAAGCCACATTGTAAAAACCGATACTTTCGAGCTGGATAACGGCGTTATTACATCCTGCGTATGGGAAAAGGCTCAGTAATCGATGTGGAACATCATTCAGGCCGCAGACGCGGGAGCGCTGATTTTCATTCAGGAACACCTCCGCGCCTCCCTCCTGACCGCAGTTCTGATTTTCTACACCACTCTGGGCAATAACGGTCTCCTCTGGATCGGGATTTCGCTTCTCCTTCTCTGCTTTAAAAGGACCCGAACGGCCGGTCTGCTCGCTCTTGTGGCCATGCTGCTGGGGCTATTGTGCTGTAATGTGGCACTGAAGAATATCGTCTCCCGGCCCAGGCCCTATCTATCGGTGGAAAGTCTTCTGCCACTGCTTGCGCCCCCGGACCCCGATTCCTTCCCCTCGGGCCATACCTGCGCCGCCTTCGCCGCGGCGGGTATTTGGCTTCGCACGCTGCCCAGCCGGTTCTTCCGCGCCGCCGCGCTTGTCGCGGCTGCGGTCATGGGCTTTTCCCGGATGTACGTGGGTCTTCACTACCCCACCGACGTGCTGGCGGGAATGTGCATAGGTTTGCTGTGCGCCTTTATCATCTGGCATATCTATTTGAAAGTTACAAATTCTCCGAAACGGAAACCGGTATAAAAAAAGGCGGTGCCTCAACACATGAGACACCGCCGATCCTTTGTCATTTTGCAGCCGATGTGCCGCTTAAGATCCTTCGCTTACGCTCAGGATGACATGCGCCTTTGTTCCGGAGACCCTAGCGCGTTTGTCATTCTGTGTCTGGTACGTTTGTCATTCTGAGGCCGAAGGCCGAAGAATCTTCGTATCAAGCCCATTTGCCGTTTACGATCCTTCGCTTACGTTCAGGTTGATATGCGCTTTTTCAATTTTATCCCCGCAGCTCCAGCAGTTTTTTCTTCAGCTCGCCCTCGATGCGGCCAAGCTCAAGCTCCGCTTCCCTGCGTTTCTGGGCGCCCTCGGTCTGGATGCGCATGACCTCGTCCAGGGAGGAGATCAGCTGGGCGTTGGTGTGCTGGAGGGTCTCCAGATCTACCACGCTGCGCTCGGCCTCCTTGGCGGTTTCCACCGTGCCTATCTTGAGCATATCGGCGTTCTTCTTGAGAAGTTCGTTGGTCATATCCGTGACCGCCCGCTGGGCGGCGGTGGCCTGGCGGGAGTGCTCCAGCCCCAGGGAGAGAACCATCTGGCTCTTCCACAGTGGAATGGTATTGACCAGCGAGGACTGGATCTTTTCCAGCATAAGGGCGTCGTTATTCTGGATGAGCCTGGTCTGGGGGCCCATTTGAATGGAGATCATGCGGGTAAGCTCCAGGTCGTGGATTTTCTTTTCAAAGCGGGCGCACATATTGGCCAGGTCGTTGTACTTCTGGGCATCCTCCTGGGTGCCGGTTTCCGCCGCTTTCCTGCGCAGCTCCTCCAGCTCGTTTTCCCGCGTGGAGGCGAGCTTCTTTTTGCCCGCCAGAATATACATGGTGAGTTCTTTATAGTACTTGGTATTGAGGTCGTACATCTGGTCCAGCATGGCTACGTCCTTTAGAAGGGTGATCCGGTGGCTCTCCAGCACGGCGACAATCTTATCCACATTGGCCTCGGCTTTATTGTAGGACAGCTTCATCGCCATAATGTCGTTGCGTTTTTTCTGGAAAAAGCCCATAACGCCCTTTTTCTCTTCCTGATTAAAACCCTTGAGCTCGGCCACAAGGCCGGAAAGCGCCTGTCCCACCTCGCCCAGGTCCTTGGTGCGCACGTTATTGAGGGTGTTCTCGGAGAAACCGGCAATATTTTTCTGCGCGGCGACGCCGTACTGAAGCACCACGTTTGAGTCGGTTATATTAATTTTCTGGGCAAAATCGGCGACCGCCTTCCGCTCGGCTTCCGTCAGCTGGCTCTCGTCCAGCCTGATGGCGTTTAAGTCCCGGGCCTTCTGGTCAGCCGTCATAGCATCCTCGGGGGAGAGCGTTGGATTCAGGGTGAGTGCGGCGGACGCCTGGCCGGCGCCGCTCTCGGGTACGGCCGCTGCGGTGGCGGTGGCGTCGGGGGTCAGGGTAAGCTCGGGAATGATCTCCTTTTCGCTCATGGCGATTCATCCTTTCTGTCTTTGCTTTCTCATGATTTTGGTTGTGGTTCCCGCCGTCATGGTGATATCAAAACGTACACCGGCTGAGAGCCCTTACTCCCGTTTTCAGGGCCGCGGCCTACAAAACCAGCGCATATTGTATATTGTACCCCCTGGAAAAGAGGGTGTCAAGAATCGCCGCAATATCATTGACATCGGGGCCAAATCTCTTTATGATATACCTAAATTGAAACAATAATGGAGATAGACAAGATGATGACCCTAGACCAGTTCAAAGCCGCCAGAAGCGTGCTGTCCGGCGTACTTCTCGACACCAGCCTTCTTTACAGCACGGCCTTTTCCAAGGCCACCGGTAATCATATTTATATTAAGCCGGAAAACATGCAGGTGACCGGCGCCTATAAAATCAGGGGCGCTTATTTTAAAATCAGTACGCTATCCGAGACGGAAAAAAGCAAAGGGCTTGTCACCGCCTCGGCCGGCAACCATGCACAGGGCGTGGCATTCGCCGCGCAGGTGGCCGGCTGTCCCGCCACCGTTGTGATGCCCACCACCACGCCCCTCGTGAAGGTGAATAACACCAAGGACTACGGTGCAAGAGTCATCCTCCACGGCGCCACCTTTGACGACGCGGCCGCCAGGGCCTCCGAGCTGGCTGAATCCGAAGGTCTCACCTATATCCACCCCTTTAACGACCTGACCGTCGCTACCGGGCAGGGCACCATTGCCTACGAGGTTTTTTCCGACCTGCCCGACGTGGATATCATTCTGGTCCCCATCGGCGGGGGCGGGCTGGCTGCCGGCGTTTCCACCCTGGCGAAGCTCCTGAATCCCAACGTGAAGGTCATCGGCGTGGAGCCCACGGGCGCCGCCTCCATGAAGGCCTCGCTGGAGGCCGGCCACGTGGTGACCCTTCCCAAGGTGGAGACCATCGCCGACGGCGTGGCGGTCAAAACCCCGGGCGATCTGGTCTTCCCTTACGTCCAGAAGAATCTGGACGGGATCATCACCATTGACGACAGCGAGCTGGTGGATGCCTTCCTGGACATGATGGAAAAGCACAAGATGCTGGTGGAAAACGCGGGGCTTCTCACCATCGCCGCGCTGAGCCACCTGAACTGCAAGGGCAGGAACATCGTGCCCGTCCTATCGGGCGGCAACATGGATGTGATCACCGTCTCCTCGCTGGTCCGGCACGGACTGGTCAGCCGCGGCAGGGTCTTCACCTTCTCGGTGCAGTTGCCCGACCGCCCCGGAGAACTGCTGCGGGTGGCCGAAATCATCGCCAGGGAAAACGGGAACATCATCAAGCTGGAACACAACCAGTTTGTGAATCTCAACCGACAGAGCGGCGTGGAACTGCGGGTGACGGTGGAGGCTTTCGGCCACACCCATAAGGAAAGACTCATGGCAGCCATGCGGGAAAAGGGTCTGGACGCAAAAATCGTAAATACAACAGAGGTGTAACCCTGTCGAAAAACCATGCTTTCCGACAATCAGGAGAACGCCTGCCTCTCTGCGGAGCTGCGCAAAGAGTGCCCTGGGGAACTCCCCAAGGCACTTGGATTTAATCTTTTGCCGTCCGCCGGGCAGGCGCCCGGCAGACGGCTATATGATGCGGAAGGCCGGGAAAAGCGCCGCCGGGCCGGGATATTGGGAGTTTTCTCAGGTGCGCCGGCAGCCTTCTTTTCGCGGCAGGGCCGGGACATTGCCCGGCCTCCTTCCGCTTGGGATATCCTATGCCGTCCTCCTTCCTCCGGTGCGCCCGAAAGCGGCCGCCCTTCGGGGCAATTTTGAAGTTTCAATCCAATGCTTACATGATTTTATCCGGGAGGTCCATAAACATGCTTAAAATAGCGCCTTCCATTTTATCGGCAGATTTTACCCATCTTGCCCGGGATATCGCTCGGGTCTCGTCCGCCGACTGGCTCCACGTGGACGTGATGGACGGGGACTTCGTCCCCAATATCACCATCGGCGTCCCCGTGGTCAAATCGGTGCGGGCCTGCACCCCGCTCTTTCTGGACGTTCATCTGATGGTCTCCAAGCCCGCCCGCTTTATCGCGGCCTTCGCCGAAGCAGGCGCCGACCTGTTATCCGTCCATCTGGAGGCCGACTCCCCCGTGGGGATTCACAAAGCCCTGGACCTCATGGAGGCTCACAAGGTGAAGACGGGGATCGTCCTGCGGCCCATTACCGCTGCGGAAGCGGTGATCCCTTACCTGGAACGGGGCGTCGATCTGATCCTGGCCATGACGGTGGAACCCGGGTTCGGCGGGCAGTCCTTCATGTTCGACCAACTGCCGAAAATCACAGCCATCAGGAACTACATCGAGCGGTACCACCCCGGGTGTTTTCTCGAGGTGGACGGAGGGGTCAATCTTCAGACCGCGCGGCAGATCGTGGACGCGGGCGCCGACGTGCTCGTGGCCGGTTCTTCGGTATACAGCGCCGAGGACCCCGCCGCCATGATTTTGGCTCTTCGCGGATAATATCATCTCCCATTTCATATTGACGGAGGCGTCGCCATGCAGTATTTTCCCCCCGCTCTGGAAGCGCTTGTGGAGCAGTTCGCCCGTTTGCCCGGCATCGGCACCAAGTCGGCCCAGCGCCTTGCCTTTTATGTCCTCTCCCTTCCCGAGGACGAGGCTTTCGCCTTTTCCGAGGCGATTGCCCAGGCCAAGCGGAGCATCCATTTATGCCCTGTGTGCAGCAATTTTACCCAGGGAGACGGGCCCTGTCCCGTCTGCGACAATCCCAAAAGGGACACTTCGGTGATCTGCGTGGTCGCCGACCCCAAGGATGTCATCGCCATTGAACGCTCGAGGGAGTATAACGGTCTCTATCACGTTTTGCACGGCGTCCTCTCCCCCATCAACCACGTGGGACCGGACGATCTGCATATCAAATCGCTTATCGGGCGGATCGCGGAGAATCCGGTGCGGGAGGTCATCATGGCGACCAACCCGGACACCGAGGGGGAAACCACGGCCATGTACCTCTCCCGGCTCATCAAGCCCTTTGAGGTGAAGGTCACCCGTCTGGCCTACGGCATCCCCGTGGGCGGCCACCTGGAATACGCCGACGACGCGACCCTGATCCGCGCCCTGGAAGGCAGAAGAGAAATGTAACATATAAGAAACTCCCCGCCACTGATGTGGCGGGGAGTTTTTATGCAATTTTACTTGTCCAGCTCGAAGCCCATAATGGTGCAGCCCTTTTCGTCGTCGTCAAGCCATACCACATGCACGGGGACATCGTAGGGGACCTTCTCGATTTCACCGTAGTTAACCAGGCGGCCGAACACACGGGGACCCTCGTCCAGGTTCACGGAGCAGATGGCGATGGGGAGGCACTCCTTGATCGCCTTATGGAAGGGGAAACGGCCCTCTACGAAGGAATAAAGGGTGCCGTGTCCGGAAACTTCTTTCCACTCCACGTCGGTGCTGCCGCAATGCTGGCAAATGAACGCGCCGGGCCAGAAATACTTTCCGCAGGTCTTGCAGTGCGGAAGCATAAACTTACGCTCGTCATGAGCGGTCTTGTAAAACAGCTCGTTGTCATAACCGGTTCTGAGGTCAAAAGGCAGCTTCACTTTTAATACTTCAGCCATTGTCATTAACCCCTTTCCACAATGATGGTCTCATTGCTCTGATAGTAACCGCCGTTATCCGAAATGATCATGAACTCTGGCAGCTTGGTGCCGGGGAGAACGCCCAGGTTGCGCTCGCCGCAGCGCTGAGACATCTGCATGACAGCTTCGGCCACGGGGGTCATACCCATGTAATAACCTTCGGCAAGCAGGCCGCCGCTGGTGTTCACGGGGAACGCGCCGCCCGGTCCGATGTTCTCGATGGTCATGAAATCGCGGGACTTTTTCTTGTCGAAGAAGCCGTAGTCGCCCAGGGTCGCTTCGACGGTGTAGGTGTAGCAGTCGTAAATCTGAGCGGCGCCGATGTCCTTCGGGCACAGGCCGGCCATCTCAAAGGCTCCGCGTCCGGCAACAGCGGCGCTGCTGTCGGGGTCGCCCGGGGTTAGCTGCCAACCCTTGGAGGTATCGTTGCCGGAGCCGAAGCCGCGGATGGTGATCAGCGGGTTCTTGAGGTACTTGGCGCGCTCGGCGGTGGTGATGATGATGGCGCGGCCGCCGTCGGTGGAGGTGGTGGCGTCGTCAGCGCGGAAGGGCCAGGAGAGGAACGGAGCGGCCAGATATTTCTCCTTGGTCAGAGGCTTGGTGTAATAGTTCGCCATGGGGTTCAGGTTGCCCCATTTACGATGGGCGATCGCGATGTCACCCCAGATGTCGGGGCCGGTGCCATAATCATGGATGGCACGGCTGGCGAAAATGGCGTAGTTGGTGAACGCGGAGATGTTGCCGTAGGCGCCGTACTCGTCTAAGGGCTTGTCGCCGAAGGTATCGATCTCGTCGGTCCAGGTGCGGTGGCCGGTCTTGCCGCTCTCAGCGAAGACAACCAGTACGTAGTTGCAGGTTCCGTTCTCAAGAACACCAATGGCCTTATTCATAAAAGTACGATAGCAGTAAGCTTCCTGGCTCAGGAATTTGGGGCGGATACCCAAGCTGGTGGTAACGACGTTAGCGGTATGATGGAAGGCGTCCCCCTGCAGGATGGGGAAATCACGGTAAAGAATCAGACCGTCGATGTCCTCCTTCTTGAGGCCGGCATCGTTGATGGCGTTCATGCTCGCCTCGAGATAAAAGCTGGCAGCAGAGCGACCGGGCACCTTACCTTGCGGTGTATAACCTACACCAGCGATGGCATACTTGTTTCTTAATCCTGTACGATCCATAAGTAAGCGTTCTCCTTTCTCATTTTGAAATTGCTAATAACTCACAAAATGTCAGATCAGTTTGGAATCCCAATCGTACTGAACCAGCATCTTGTTAAGTTCCACATCCTTCACGTTGCAGCCGAGGGCAAGCCCCAGAAGCTGAGTGAAGTACACGACGGGAATCTTCCTGCCCTGATCCTCGAGGGTCATCTCAAGGTTCATGTGGCAGAGGGGGCAGGCAACGGCGATGGCGTCGGCACCGGAGGCCTGCGCGCTGTTCAGTACGTCGCGGATCCGAATCTTGGAGATCTCGGGATTGCAGAGAAGGGAGCTGGCGCCGCAGCACTCGGTCTTGCTGGACCAGTCGGGGGTTTCGATCCCCACGGCGCGCAGAAGGTTATCCATGCCCATGGGGTTTTCGGAGTCTTCGGCGCCGGTGTCGGTTCTGGGGCGCACCATAAGGCAGCCGTAGTAGCAGGCAACCTTCAGGTCCCTGAACTTCCGGGTCATGTTCCTTTTCAGGTTCGCCATGATCTCAGGACGGGAAAGCAACTCCACAATGGTAACTACATTCAGATTCTTGCTCTCTTCTCCCAGATTCTTCTCGGCAACGGCCTTTTTGGCGGGGTCCTGCAGATGGAGGCTGGCCGCCTTCAGGTTGGAATAACAGGCTGAGCAGGGGGCGGTGGCTTCTGTCACGCCTTCCGCCGCAATCAGATTAAGGTTCCTGGCGCCCAGGGTAAGGGTGAGGTCGTGATCCACGGAGTGACCGGAGGTAGCTCCGCAGCAGTTCCAGTCGGCGGGCTCCATCAGCTGAATGCCTACCTTTTTACAGACCTTCTTCACCGAAGTATCAAAAGGCTTCTGCATACCCTGAAGGGAACACCCGGGGTAATAACCAATTTTATACACCATGAGTCTTGCTCCCTTCTTTCACGTTCTTCATCACGATCTTATACTTTTCGCTGGGGGTGTGGGGCAGCTCGGGCAGAATGCGGCCGCGCAGCCCGGTAACAGCGCCGGTTTTGACCGTGATGGGCAGACGGGGCTTCTTGAGCATGTACTGAGCCATCATGATGGGCTCGTTGACACGGCCAAACTGCTTGACCTGGCCAAGGAACACGTCGTGGAACTTGGTCTGGTCGTTCTCTCTGCAGGAGCCGCGCTTATAGGCGATTTCCCTCAAGGCATCCATGTAAGCGGAGGTCTTGATCTTTGCCGGGCAGCGGTCGTCGCAAATGTGGCAGGATTGGCACATCCAGATCGTCTTACTCTTGAGTACGATGTCCCACTCATTCATCTTGATGAGCTGAATCATCTGGCGGGGGCTGAAATCCATAACCTCC
The DNA here is from genome assembly GCA_023459875.1 of Bacillota bacterium. Taxonomy (GTDB): domain Bacteria; phylum Bacillota; class Clostridia; order Oscillospirales; family Oscillospiraceae; genus JAEWRY01. Next base: position 67,115 of record JAEWRY010000028.1, on the reverse strand, counting down.
AGGCCGCTGCATCCGCCGGTGCAGCAGCCACACTGCATACAGGTGTCGAGGTTGATGGCGGTCATGCTCTCGACTTTCCTTTGCAGCGCGGACTTGGCTTCTAGTCTCTTCGTCATTGGAGACCCTCCCTATATAGTCAATGATCTCTTATTTTCGGTCTCCCGTCATTTCTTGAGGTAAGACACAACACCGGCGGCGGCGGCGGCGCCCTGGCTCAGGGTTTCGCGCACATCGCTGGGGAAAGCGCAGGTACCGGCATAGAAGACGCCTTCGGCGACTTCCATGGGATTGGAACTCTCTTCGATGGGAGCAGCCGTGACAAACCCGTTCTCGTCTACCTTGCCGCCGAGTTTCTGGACAAGAGCATTGGTGGACTTGATGGGCATAATGGCGGTAGCCAGGACAACCAGGTCGGTCTCAATCTCCAGAGGAGAGCACATAAGGGTATCCTCTACGCGGACCATAAGCCTGCCGTTCGTAAGGTTGGGATAGACTCTCGCCACACGACCGCGGATATAACGAATACGCTCCTCTTCCTGGACGCTGCGGACGAACTCCTCGCCGTTTTTGAAGTTGGCGCGGATGTCCATGTAGGTGACGTATACGTCGGCGTCGGGATGGGCTTCCTTAAGCTCCTTCGCCTGCTTGGCGGTATACATGCAGCAGAGCTTCGAGCAATAGGGCATGCCCTTGCTGCGGTCGCGGGAGCCGACGCACTTAATAAAGAGAGCGGACTTGATGGGCTTCTTGAGAATTTCTTCGGAGTGCTGCTCAAAGTCGATGCCGGCAATGACGCCGGGGTAACGGCCGTAGCCATACTCGCCATACTTGGTGCCGTCATAGTTGGTAAAACCGCCCGCGAAGATGACCGCGCCGAACTCCTGCTTTGCGGAGGCGCCGCCGGAGGTGAGAGCCGCCTTGATGCCGCCGGCGATGCGCTCGGCGTCGGTGACTTCGGTCCCGGTCTTCACGGTGATATTAGAATGAGCATTCACCTGCGCTACTTTTTGGGCGACAAGCTTTTTACCGTCGCTCATGTCGGGGAAGAGAGAGCCGTACTCTTTTACATGGCCTCCCAATTCCTTTTCCTTCTCGGCGATAACCACATTAAAGCCGGAAGCCGCGATATCAAGGGCAGCCTGCATACCGGCGAGTCCGCCGCCAACTACCAAAACGTCCTGATTAACCATATTTATGTTCCTTTCCCTCGTGTAAGTTAACTATTTTCAGAGATTCCCGCTTACAGGTATTTCTCCAGCACGGGCATAGCAGGAGTGGTATTCATCTCGAAGCCCAGGATTTCCACAGGAGCGCCCAGAGCAAACGCAATGAGCTGGGAAATATCCATGACAGGGATCGATGTGGGAACGCCCATCTCGCGGAGGGCAGGCTGCTCGCGGTCCAGGCCCACGTTGCAGCCGGGGCAAACAGTGGTCATCAGCTGGACGCCTTCGTCAACAGCGCTCTGGAATTTCTTTGCCAGGTGGGGAAGAACGACCTCTTCGCGGTGGGTAAAGGCCTTCGCCACCGAATAACCGCAGCAGGCGCGCTTCTCATTATAGGAAACGGGGGTGGCGCCCAGAGCGGAATAGATTTCTTCATGGAAGGTGGGATAGCCGTAATCGTCCAGCGCCACGCGCTTCTGCGCCACATAGTGGCAGCCGTAGTGGGCGGCGACACGCAGGCCGGTGAGGGGTCTCACAACCATGCTGCGGATTCTTTCGATCTCCTTATACCAGAGCTCCTGAACGTGGAAGATCTGAACATTGCCCTTGTACTCGCGGCCGAACTCCTTCAGGACTCCGTTCACCGTATCTCTCATGCCGGGGACTTCCTGAATGAGGTTATTAAGCTCCCTGTTGTAGCCGAAGCAGCCGTTGCAGAACACCGCCATAGCCAGTCCCTCTTTTTCGGCCAGGCTCAGGTTGCGGCCTGTAGCCAGCACGGCGAGGGTGGGGTCCAGGGCGTCCGTGGTCAGCAGGTAGCCGGTGCAGCAGGTCTGGTCACGGGTCTCGTAGACTTCGTAGCCCAGCTTTTCCAGGTTGAATTTAATAGCCCGCTCGGTTCCGGGATATTCCACGCTGCCGGTGCAGCTTGTGAAAAGCATGAACTTTTTGGGGATATTGAGCGCATCCACACGTTCCTTATTTACGAGGGAAAGGACTTCCCATTGTGCTTTTTCCATAGTTAAGCTCCTCTCCCGGTGTTTTTGTTGCTATCCGGCATATCATTCACCAAGATCACATTGGGGGCGAAGGCAAAATCCAGAGGCACTCTGGCTTTTTCTTCAATGCGTTTCATCCACTCGTTGGTGCCGGCAACCTCGAAGAGCCTCTGATATTCCTTGACGCTCCCGGGATTGACGATACGCATGGGATCCAGCCCGATCTTCGTCCGGCAGTCGCTGATCACTTTAAGCCGTTTGGGGGCGGTGGGCTCAAAGTTGACGGCTCTCTCATAGAGTCTGCGCGTAAAGCGGAACAGGGGAACGATATGCTTTTGACCAGCACCGTGGTCGAGCGCAACGAAACGCAGGACCATCATCAGCATGGGGTACATAATCTCGTTGGGGCAGGTGCTCGCGCAGTTGGCGCACCAGAAGCACCGCCAGATTTCCTCGCTGTGAAGAATCCGATCGTCGTTGCCCATCAGGACCTCGCGGATGATCCTTCTGGGGTTATAAGCTGGATATAGCGCAGCGCACGGACAGATTCCAGCGCATTTACCGCACTGCATGCATTTGAAAATGTCTTCCGTGAGGCCGTAGGCTGCGACTGCTTCTTGGAATTCATGTGACCAGTTGCTGGCCAATTCTCTTTTCATAGACTTTTCTCCTTGTTACCTTTTCAATAAAGGACTGCCCTATGCCCCCGCACACCGGGGAGGAAGGGCCGCAATGCGGGGGATCATTCTCAAAAAGCCCTGGAGAAGGGGAAGAAAGCTCCTCCCCTTTCTCCAGGCGCCTTTCAGGCAGGTTTTTGGGGATGTCTCTTACTTCTTGCGCAGGGATCCGGTGGTATCGACCTCGCGGAGAATCTGCAGCTCTCTCTCGGTGGGTTCGGGAACGATGCCGACATTGGGGGAGATCTTCAGATCCCAGCCGGTCTCGGCCTTGATCTCTTCGACGCTGGAATAAGCGAAATAAGCGTCAAGATAGAACTCCTTGGTGATCGGATCGGGCCTCATGATGCCCAGGGTGGTGACGATGGCGGAGGGGCCGCCGCCGGGGAAGTTGTACTTGTCACGATCGTTTCCGCCGCCCAGATAGCCGGGGGTGGAAATGTAGCTGACCTTGTCGGCGAAGCGCTTCTTCTCATGGGAGGGCATGATAATGTAGCGCTTGCAGCCCACGGCGATTTCATTGGCGCCGCCGGAACCGTTCAGACGGACTTTGGGCAGGGTGTACTTGCCGACCTGCCAGGGATCCTCGTTCCAAATACCGGTGGTGTTGACGTTGCCGTACTTATCGACCTGAGCGGCGCCGATGATGCCGCAGTCAACCTTGCCGGAAGCCACTAAGCACATAAGGGCGTCGAGGCCGTTGGTGAAGCTGGTGGCGTTGGCGGAAATGCGGTTGTCCTCAATGCCCCAGGGCAGGCCGCCCACGGGGGAGGAACCGAACACGCCGCCCTCGGTGAAGGCGCGAAGGTTGGGAGCGTGGTTCTTAATGGCCCAATAGCCGGCCAGCATGGAAAGGCCGACGCCGAAGATGGCAAGCTCGCCGTCGCGAAGCTCACGGCCGGTGGCAATGGCCATATATTCCTGTTTTGTATAATCAAGAGCCATTATTATTGCCTCCCTTCAGCTTCGAGCTTTTCAACCTCAGCATCGCTCTTGATCCACTTGCGGTAAGGATCCATGAGGTGGGTGGTGGGGTTGGTGCACAGCTGCTTAATCTTCTCCTCGCCAATCATGGCCAGGTACTCTTTACGGTTACTATAGCTCATAACGAACTTGTCGACGTATTCCTTGGTGCCCTCGTCGGTCTTCAGGCAGGTGTTCATATACTTGAAGTGCTGCTCGTCGCTGTCGTACACGCCGACGGAGCAGGCGGGCCACACGCCCATGGGCCAATACACCACGGCGTCGACGATCTCGCCGGGGATACGGACCAGGTTGGGATACTGCTTCATGCAGTCGGTGTCAACGATGAAGTCGGCCTGGAGGACGACCTTCTTGGCGGCGCGGGACAGCTCATAGCGGTTCCACTCGGTGCCAAGCATAATGGCATTGCCGTAGATGTCGGCCATGGTCACATGGATAACGCCCACATCGGGCTTAAGGACGGACATTACGCCGAAGGTCTTGCCGGTGAAGGGATCGACAACCTCCGGGATCTTGGTCTTGCAGGGATATTCGTCAGGACGGTCCGCGCAGCACCACTGCTGATCGCTGCCGTAGCTGGCGGAGGCGGGGACGAAGGGCCAGTTCATGGCGCCACCCAGGAGACGAAGCGGGATACCACCGTTGGAGTAGTCCTCCAGGATGGTCTTGCCGGACTCGACAGCGCGCTTGAGGCCATTGGCGAAACCATAGACTTCCAAGCCGGAGAAGCCGATTTCAATCCTCTTGATGGCACCCACAGCGGCCAGCAGGTTGGTCTGCTGAGTATTGCAGTTGGAAATGCAATTAAGGTCCTTTCTGCCCTGACGAACCATCTCACGACCGAAGGCGATGGAGTCGGAACCGACAGGAATCGCTCCGCCATGGGCATAGGTCATGCCATCCCAGGTGAACTTCTTGACTGCGTCTTGCATGGAGATAAGTTTATTTTGCACCAAATTTCCCTCCTTCTAAAAATTGGTCTGCTATTTCGTGAAAACACCGACTGTTTTCCCTTGTTAAAGGCTATCCCTTTTCTGCGTTCCCCATCTTTGCGTAAGAGATCACCGGGGGCCAGAATTGGCGCTCTTAAACACATGTAAAACAGTCGACATTCTACACTGGCCTTATTTACAAGCAATTTTTGTGCCAATCCGATCATATTAAACAGGCTTTTCCCTTTTTCCCTGTAACCCTTGCCCACAAGGGGACGAGAAGTTTGTTAATATTTTCCTTCTTATTTTATTCATCATTTATTGCAAAAACGACTGTCGAAAACCTGACATTTCGTCAGGCTTTCGACAGTCGTTTTCGTTTTGAACCGGCAAACGCAATTTAATTGTGTTACGCAGGTTCCGTCTCTGTCATTCCAATTTATGAATCATCAGTCAGCAATTCCCAGTGATTTCATGCGGTAGTACAGCGTGCTTCTGGGAATATTTAAAGCTTTTGCCACATCCGATTTATTGTTGTTATATTTTTTTAGCAGGTCGGAGATAATTTCCCGTTCCTTGCTTTCCAGAATATCGCTGAGGCCGCCGCTCTCCCCCGCCGCGGATTCTCCCGAGTCCGACGCAGTTTCAACCTGAGAATCTCCCTGGATAATTTTAATGACCTGTTCCCTGCTGACGGTTTCGTTCTGGCTGAATACCACAATGCGCTCCACAAAATTCTTGAGTTCGCGGATATTCCCCCGCCACTCATATTCCATGAGAAAACGCATGGCGTCCGGAGAGATCAGAGGCGCACCCAGGTTGTATTTCTTCGCGAACTGGTCGATATAGTATTCAATGAGAGGCGGGATATCCTCCTGGCGCTGGCGCAGGGCGGGCATCCTCAGGTTAAACACGTTAAGACGGTAAAAGAGATCTTCTCTGAACTTGCTCTCCTGAACCATTTTCCATAAATCCTTGTTGGTTGCGGCGATAATCCGGGTGTTGGCGTTCACCGGGGTGATGCCGCCGATGCGGTAGAAGGTCTTTTCCTGCAGGACACGGAGCAGCTTGGCCTGCATGTCGAAAGACAGTTCGCCGATCTCGTCCAAAAAGAGAGTGCCGCCGTTTGCCAACTCGAATTTACCCGGCATACCTTCCTTGGAAGCTCCGGTAAATGCCCCCTTGGTGTAGCCGAAGAGCTCGCTTTCAAACAGGCTTTCGGGAATCGCCGCGCAGTTGATGACCACAAAGGGCTTGTCCCGCCGGTTGCTGAGGCTGTGGATGGTGCTGGACATGAGTTCCTTGCCGGTACCGCTTTCTCCCAGGATCAGAACGGTGGAATCAGTACGGGCCAGGAGCCTTGCGGTTTCCAGGACTTCATGGAAAGCCTTGCTCTTGGTGCGCACGAAGAGGTCCATATTGGCTTCATCCGCGTTGCTTTGTTTCTCCAGCGCGGAAATCTTGTCCCGTGTCTGATTGAGTTCGCTCAAAATGTTCACGAAACGGGTTACGTCCTGAGCGGTGCAAACCACCCAAAGGCGGCCGGGATACTGGTAATACGGGATGCCGCTCTTCAGAAGATGCCTCCCGGAAGGGGTGATCTCATACTCGTGATAAACAGGCTTTCCGGTTTTCAGAACCTTGAGTGCAAAGCTGTTGGCTATTACTTCTCCGATCAATTTGCCGGTAACTTCTTCCTGCTTGATCTCATAAATCTTTTCGGCGCCGGTGTTCCAGTAAAGCACCCTCTGCTCGTCGTCAATGAGAATGATGGCTTCCTCAACCGTGTTGAAGACGGTCTCCATCTGTTTTCCCATGGCTTCCAGCTTCGCGGAAAATGCCGTGCACACTTCCACGGCAGTGAGAATGCCCTTTGGTATCTTGTCCTCGTCAACCACCGGCAGTCTGCCGACCTTGGCTCTGCGCATCTTTCTTCTGGCATCGTTCAAATCTTCCTGTGGAAAAGTGGCGATGGGTTGCGCGATCATAGCCTTGTCCACCGTCATGCCGGAACAGTCGATCCTGCTCTGGGCGAACACCAGATCCAGGTGCTTTCTCGTGGTCAGGCCAAGGAATTTCCCCTCCTCGTCCGTAACCAGAATGTCCTCCACATTCTCTTTGTTCATTTTTGTGAATACTTCTTCAATTGTGAGGGTTCCGGGCACGGTATAAAAGGAGGTGGATATCACATCCTCAACTTTTATATTGTTAAACCACTGGCTTTTCATAGCAGACCCCCATATGAAAAACTTTGAGCAACTTGTAAGCTTAGTTTATCAGCAAATGGCTCATTTTGCAAGTGGTTTGCATTTTCCCGCGAATCGGAAGCGCATCCCAAAAACAAAAAGCGAAAAGCAGTTGCTTTTCGCTTATTATTCTCTGCTCCACGCCTTTTTACCGCCTATTCCCTTCTGATTTCTATAGTCAGCGTCCGCTTGGCTCCAGTTCCAGCCGCAGCTTCTCAAGCGCTTTTTTCTCGATGCGGGAGACATAGGAACGGGATATTCCGCAGCGTGCGGCCACCTCTCTCTGAGTCCGCGGGGGTTCGCCGTCCAGTCCATAGCGCAGGCCGATAATCATGGCCTCCCTGCCGCTCAAACATTTTTCCACGCTCTGCCGAACCTTGAGACACACTTCCCGGGCGTTCAGGTTGTCGAGCATATCGTCGTCGACGCTGATGACATCCATGAGGGATAAGGAGTTCCCGTCCTGGTCGGTATCTATGGAGTCGGAGAGGGAAATTTCCCCCTGGAGTTTTCTCTGGCTGCGGAAATACATTAGTATCTCATTTTCAATACACCGGCTGGCATAGGTAGCGAGTCTTACGTTCTTATCACTGCGGAAGGTTGTCACTCCTTTAATGAGGCCGATGGTGCCGATGGAAATCAGATCGTCCTGCCCTCCTGCCTGAGTGTAATACTTTTTGATGATATGGGCCACAAGGCGGAGGTTATGTTCAATGAGCTTGTTTCTGGCATCCCAGTCACCCTCGGCGAGACGTTCCAGGTAGCGCCGCTCCTCATCCGCTTTTAGGGGCCGGGGAAAGGAGCTGCCTCCGTCCCCCAACCGCAGGGTAAAATAGAGGCCGTTCAGCATTAACATAAGCCAGGCTGTGATCATGCGCGGCACACCTCCAAACTAGAATTTTCAGCTTCTATATCCTATTCCTCTTCAGATTGTCCTTAGCCCAATCGTTGAAGGAAAAGGGAGCCACCAAAAAGGCGGCTCCCAATATAAGTTGTGTCGCGGTGCTTCCACCGTGCGTGACGGAAAGATCATAAAATATGTCTGCGAAAATTCATTTCCCGCAGACACACTTTGTGCGGCTCCTAAGAGCCGCACACTTCCGCACATACAATCAGCAAAGTTTGCGCCGATTTCTTTTGCAAGCATCCTGCCGAAGAAGTCCCAACGACTTCTCCGGCAGCTAGGAACACTGGCTCGCATCCAGAAAATAGTAACCGTTTTTCCCGTTTTTCTTAATATGGTACATTGCGTCGTCGGCACTCCTAAGTAAGGTTTCAAAAGAATCTATGCCCTTCTCCGAGTACAGGATGCCTATACTGCAGGTCATGACAAACGCGCTGTCTCTCTGCTGTTCGACCAGCAGGCGCCGGAATTGCTCGACTCTTTTCCACACGTTTTCCCGTGAGATATTCTGCATAAAGACCACAAACTCATCGCCGCCAAACCGGCCGATGACGTCCTCAGCGGAGAATACCCGCTGCAAGAGCCGTGCAAAATTTTTAAGCGCTCTGTCCCCGGCGATATGCCCATACTGGTCGTTGATGGCTTTGAAATCGTCCAGATCGATCATAAGGAGCGCGCAGCAGGCATCTCCGCAGTCCGTAAGGATCTGCGTGATTCTTTCCTCCACCGCCGACTTGTTGCTGATTCCGGTCATTTTATCCATTGTGGCCTGACAAATCGCGTTATTCCGCGTCTCCACAATGGGATGAATATTTTCACCCCGGCCAAATACGCTGACGACCTGCCCGTTTTCATCCGCCACGCTTTGGAAGGTTCCAAGATGCCATTCGCACCCATTGGCAATATTCTTCGGCAGAAATTCAACCGTCACCCGCATCGGGCGCGCAGCGGCCATAGTAAGCGTCTTCTCCCAGACAGCGCAGGAGGCCGCGTGAATCATTTCTATAAACTTCCCATCGGACAGATAGGAGTCATAATGCCCCTTGACCATTTGTCCGTCGGCTGACAGATAAGAATAATCGAAAGAGTCGGTCTGCGGCGTATATTTGAACAGGAGATCGTGAGCGGTCTCTTCCAGGATAAGATACCGCTCCGTTTGCACGCCTCTTTCAAAACGGTTTTTGTATGTTCGCCAAATTAAAATTAATGTAAGGGCAAAAAACAGAAAGAGAGTTGCTCCGAAAAAGAACAGCGGTCCCCGCGAAACTGAGGCAAATCTCTCGTACACGTAACCGGCGGAAATCACGCACTGAATATTCCATCCGTCAAATTCACTCGGCGTATATACGGCGAACATTTTATTCCCGGACTTGTCCTTAAATATGTAAGTTCCGCTTTTCCGTTCTGCGAGGTTCTGTTTTACCTGTTCAAACACGCCCGAATCGGCAAAACCAAGGTCTTCCATTGTCTTTTCGCTTCCGCTCAGATTCGGTCCGCCGAGCCGAACGAGAAAAGCGCCGGCGTCATCCATAATATTCACATACCCGGCGCCTTTATAAGACGGGAGGGAAAGAATATTATCCAGCTGAATGTCATGCGTCCCGGTGAGAACGCCTACCACGGCGCTGTTTTTTACGATTGGAACCGCAAAGCTGAAAACACCCGGGGGGTCATCCTTGCCTTTTTGGACAGCACTTGTCCCATGCAAGGCCTGCTGAAAATACTCCTTCTTTGAAAAGTCCTCCGTCAGAGTGTTTCCCGTCCTGCTTCGCGTCACAATCTCCCCGTCCGGCATGACAAAGTCGATCTCCATAAAACCACCGTTGTTCGCGCCTACGCGAGAGAGATTGGCACGTATTTCTTCTTCGTCGCCCGGGTTCTGCAAAACAAAACCGTCAGCAATGCCTTTGAGTTCCTGCATCCGTTTTTCCATTTGAGTTTCGACAGCTTTTTTATAAGTGTCGGCGGTTTGGTACAGTTCGTGCAACACGTATTTCTCCGTCTGCGATCTCATGCCGAAAAACAATGCAACCGTGGCTGTCATTACGGCCAGGAACAGGGCGGCCGCAACCCTTAATATCTTCATCATATCAATACTTCAGTTTTCATAGCCATTCTTTCTCCATATCGGCACATTTTAGTTTCTTCTATAAATGAGCAAGTAAAAATAAATAAAGCAGCAAACACCTATTGGCATTTCTGCTTTCAAAATCTGTGTGCAACCGAATGATACTCCAAAAAAGGCCCGGATAACCCGACCGATTTTCGATTTGCATCACTACCGTTAAGCAACTGTGCCATAAGTTGGTTGGGAGTAACTCTTCAGCCGCCTAAGACCGTATTAACATTTTTAATAAAGTATACTTTAGTTTTCCAGAATTGTCCATATTTTATTTCCGACAATATTCGAGCGGTTTCGATATTGTCAATTCAATAAACGCTCTGTCGAATCACCTTGTCATTTGTAATCTGCATACGGCAAATCCGCTCAGCCGATTGCCTTTTATCGCCGGCAGACGGCATGTCCAGCTAAGTACACAAAAAGCAAAGAATGTATCAATGAAATAAAACCTGAATAAGGTTCCATTTCATTAATACATTCTCTTTCCTTTGATTGTAGTACAAATGCGGATATACAAATCCGCACACTCAGTCCTTCCTAGCTAGCCTAATGCCTTTGCAAAGCCTGCCCAAGCCAAAAGAACGACCCAACCGATGAGCAGTATAAAGCGGACGGAGGACGCCGCCTTTTTGAGGCCATCGCTGTGCAGATACATATCCACAAGATCGTCGTAAACCCAACCGCCGTCCTTGGGACTGACCGGCATGGAATTCATGACTCCGAAGACCAGATCGCCTATGGCCATGAACGCAAAAAAATCAACGCGTGAAACCACCCACAGCAGTTCAAGTAAGATGGCGATAAGCGCGTTGTTGCCGATACTGGCCGCGTTGAAACGCAATTTCACCTTTGGATCGGCCTTTTCAAAAGTTTCCTCGTCAGCTTCCACCATGCCGCCCACAAGAAGACCGATCACCGCGCCGACCCGCCTGATCTTTATTCCGTTGTTTGCGAGAACAATGCCGTGAGCGCCCTCGTGAAAAACAGCCGCAATTAAAAAGCCGACTGCAAAGCCCGCCATATTTAATCCGGAAAACATCCCGCTCTGCCATGGCAGGAACGGAAGCCTCCAAAAAGCAATGAGATAAGTCATGAACCAAATGCTGAACGGTACCATAGCAATTCCAAGTGCCGCCGTAATATACTCAAACGCCTTCCAAAACCTAGGGAAACGGGATGACAAGCGATAGATGAAGCTGGGGATTTTGTCGCTGCTGGTAAGCGTAATCCCCTGATCCGCGCTTTCCTGAACGTCCGCTATGGATTCCAATTCGTCACGGACTCTTTTAAACAGCGCCGCTACCTTGTCATACTCCTGATTCGTTCTGTTTTCGTTACTCTCCTTAACGCTTTTCAGGAACTTACTCATTTCAATAAGTTCCCGGTCGATATCGTCCAATGTAGTGCTCAGAGGACAGCCCCGCTGGGCCGCGCGTCTTAGCCCCGCCAAGCTTTTTTCCAGCTTGACGAGGCGCTTTTCAAGTCCCCCCAATTCCGTTTGCTGCATTATTGACTTCCTATTCTATTCTAATTTTATTGCTGGTTCTCTGCGAGGGCCTGCTTGCCCTTCTCGGTAATCTGGAGTTTCTTGCTGAAAAGACCGCCGCCGGGGGCCTTCACAAGATAACCCTTGGTCTGCATTTCCTGCAGTACCGTCCGAACGCGGTTGGTCACGCCGGGATTGTTGCCCTGCTTCTTGCTGTTAACAGTGGAAACAGCTTTTGCGGATAGGTCTTTTTCATCGACGACTTCGCCGCTCGCCGCGCACTCAAGGACAATCTGTTCAATAAAGCTGATTTTCTCTGCCATAATTTACACCTCCGATTCATTTTTCCGGGGTTGTATATGCAGAAGCATATACTTATATCTTGTGTCAAAAGGTACGTGGTAATGCGGTTGGAAACGGAATTATGGGGACTTGTTAACCAATGGAGAATCGATTCGATCTCCCTGATTTCTTATTTATCATACACATTTTTTGGGAACTTGACAAGGTAAACTTTCAAAAACTCGCCGATGGCGAGCGCAAAAGTGCCTGCATTTTTGCAAAATCAGTATTATACGGCTTTCCCGGCGGCTTGCCGCCGGCCGCCACATTTTGCGGCGGCATTAATCGGCAGATTTTGTCTGCCGATTAAATGAAAATAGTAGAACAGGTTCGGGTTCCGGCCGGAGAGAGCATACTCCCCCCGGCCGGAACCGATTTCGCAATAAACTATTCTGATTACGCGTCTTCCTTCGCGGTGGCGATGGCGATCTCCTCGGGGGTAATGGATTTCAGGCGAGCCCAGAAATCATGGAAGAAGATAGCCACAAAGATAATGGCCAGAGCGGGGATCCAGGCCAGGTAGTAGGTGGCGGTCTTGATGTAGGTCCAGGTCAGGTAAGCCGAGCCGGGGATAGCAATACCAAACATGGTGAGCCACAGGGCGGTCCACCAGTATCCCTGGGGTCTGCCGACCATCTTCAGCCAGATGATAACGACCATGAAGGAGTTGCAGGCGAGCAGGCTGGAGAGGGCGGGGAAGAGGATCCACACGTAGAACCAGGTGCCGGACTTGCAGAGCAGACCGCAGATGATCATCGACAGAGCGCCGGCGACCCACTTGGCCCAGCTGTTGGTGACGGACTTCTTGGTGACCATGGTGAAGAGCTCGATCATGAAGATTCTCATGTTGCGGCAGCCGGACTCCAGGGTGGTGATCATGAAGATGGAGCCGAGCAGTCCGCCGAACACCTTCCAAGTGTCGTAGGAAACGAAGGGGAACACTTTGCCGCAGATAACGGCATAGCCGTTCTGAAGGATGAAGATCCAGCCCTTGGCGATGTACTCAAGGTAAGTGGCCAGAGGCAGCACGCACGCGCATGCGAAAGCGATGTAAGCGGTGACGCCTTCGAGAACTTCGCCGGCGTAACCGACCAGGCGGACGTACTTCTCATCGGGGATACGGCGGGAAGTATAACCGGTGGTCCAGAAGGAGTGCATGCCGGTCAGAGCGCCGCAGGAGATGGTGAGGAACAGCATGGGCCACACGGGGCCCTTCGCGGAGTTGGCGATGAACAGGGGCAGCTGGAGGGGAATGTTGCCGATGATGCCGCCGATGAAGAGCGCCAGGCAGCCGATGACGATAAGGCAGAAGCTCAGGTAGTTCTTAGGCTCCACCAGGACCCACGCGGGCAGGCAGGCCGAGAGGACGGGGTATACTATGAAAATAACAAGCCATACGTCTTTGGCAAGGACGATCGGGAATTGAAGGCCGACCCAAACGGCGATGACTTCAACAATGATGCCGAAGATGGAGACGATCTTCAGGGAAATACCGGCCTTGTAGATCATGAAGCCCATGATGACACCCAGAATGGTGAAGGTCAGGGTGGGGATAGTCAGGGACGGAGTTCCGTTAAACAGGGCGGGCAGCGCGGACAGGAAGCTCGCGGTGAAGGCGGCGATGGAGGCCCAGCCGAGGAACACGCCCAGCTTGGAAGCTCTGGAGCCGATCAGGTCCTGAATCAGCAGACCGATGGTCTTGCCTTCCTTACGCACGGAGATGTGCATGGTGGCGTAGTCATGGGGAGAGCCAAGGAAGATATTGCCGACGGTGATGTAAAGGAACGCGGGCAGGATGCCCCACATGGCGCCGGTCGCGCCGCCGGACAGAGGAGCGCCTCCGGCGATGGAAGCCCAGTGGTCACCGAACAGGGAACCGATATGCGCGGGATAGAAGTCCACGTCGTCACGGAACTGAATGGCGGGCACCATACGGTCGGGCTTGTAAATAAAGTACTTCTTCTGGAGGAAAGTGCTGACGACCAGGTAACCAAATCCCCAAATCACCAGGGCGATAATTGTCATTGTAGTAGTAGTCATTGCGAGAAATTGCCTCCCTTCCAAACACTAAAAAATTTTCTCCTTGCGATATCTCTTTCTTGAAATGCAGTGAAAATTTTTCGTCAAAGCCCCCTCTCCTTCTATTTGCCCTAAAGGCCATGCGGAATAACAGGTCCCGGCGTCTCCGCCCGGCCAAAAAGCCGGACTTAAGGGCTAAGATACCCTCTGAGCGCAGAGAAGGCGAATTTCTTTCCTTTGCCGCTTGTCAAAAAACGTCCACCAATCTACAAGATCGTATTAAGGTGCCGCCTTTCCTTCGGTAAGTAAATCCGTTCGCCCGCGCACTGTTTGCGCCTACACGCTGCAAATACCTTGCAAGTTCCATGCCAGAATTCAAAAATTATTCACAATTGGTGAAGCGAACCCCGCATGCCTTGTGTGCAAAGGGAATATGAAGAAGAGATTATTATTCGTTTTATGAATGTCATAAATTTAGGCGAAAATATCGTCAGTTATTTGACAAAGTGTCGGATTACTGACAGCATTTTGCTGTCAGTTCCTGTCGCCCGGGAGAGCGCTCAGCGCTTTCACGGCTTCAATATTTTGGGTCCCGCACCGCAGATGCTCCCTGTAAAAGCATATGTTTGCCATAAGGCACTCATGCATCTTGAAAACCGGCCCTCATTTTGTGAAAAATCCCAGAAACCTTGCTCCTGCTTTACAAAAATAAGGCGTTTGCCGTAAATCCCGCCGCCGCTCCGACTTCATAGAGCAGCGCACAGATCTTAAGGGTATTCTTCCCGTCCCGGCTCTGATACAGAACGGCAAGTCCCACTCCGGCGCTGGTACAAAGCCCGGCAAGGGCGCCTCCGAAGCTGATGCTTCCGGCAACATAGAGCTGGGTGAGGGCTACCGAAGCGGCACAGCTGGGAATGAAGCCCACAAGAGCCGAAAGCAGCGGCTGCCATACCGTGTTGGTCAGCAGCAGAACGGAGAGTTTGTCCTCCCCTAACGTCGCGATTGTCAGATTGATTGCCAGCGTGACCGCAAGAATAAAGAAAAAGGTCTCGGCTGTATGCCGGAGCACCGATTTAAAAAGGGCTTCTTCCTCGCGGCAGCGGCAGGAGTCATAGCGGCGCTTATCCTCCCAGGACTCTTTAACGCCGTTTCCGGCGCCGCGTTTATCGATTCCAAGCAGATCCACGGCAATTCCCGCCAGACTTGCCACAACCAGCTTACATAACAGGAGCCTCCAGATATCTCCCCAACTGCCCGGGTTGGCAAGCAAAACAGGCAGAGCCTCGTCGGAAGTGGAAAGGAACACGGCGAGAAGCGTTCCCAGAGTGACGACTCCCGCGCGATAAAGTCCCACGGCAGCCACGGAAATTCCGCATTGGGGAATGAGACCCAGAAGGGCGCCTGCAACGCTTCCGAAACGGCCCGCGGTGCGCAGTTTTAGGATAAATCCGTCGGAGGCCAGGTGTTCCAGCCATTCAATAAAAAAGTAAGTTCCCAACAGGAAGGGAAGCATTTTTACGCCGTCAAATAAAGTGTCGATGATTACCATATAAATCATTTATGCGCCGTCCTTCCATGCAGTGATTGGGATGTATGCCGTCCGTTATCCTGACAGGCAGTTAATGGGAGGATTATAGCATAACGAAGAAAGCCTGTCATCCGGAACTTTGGCTTTCGGGCTGCATCCATATAATTTAACAAATTTTGTATTGCATTCCTATATTTTTCCTCGGACGTGCGCATACTATTGGTTGCCACCGCATCAAAAACAAACGATATGAGGTGATCGAATGTCCGACAAAAATTTCAAGAAGGAAAACAAAGATAAAAACAAACAGGTAAAACAGCAGAACCAAGGCCGCAATACCGATAAAGGAACATTGGGATCCAGCGGCGAATCCTCTTCGGGATTACTGCAGAATCGGTACTGATAGAATAACCCAGCCGGCCGTTTAACGGAAACCTGCGTCTAAAACCGGAAGGAAAGCCCCTTTTCCTAAGAACCCCAAACAGAAATCAGCCTAAATAAGCAGCAGGCAATTTGCCCCGGGGATGCAAATTGCCTGCTTTTGTCTTTCTTCCGCCTATTTACGTCTCTTTCTTCATCGGAAGATCGGAGAAGGTGACGATTGTCCTGATCCGTTTTTGATCGGTTCCAAAAATATTGATGGCCACGACACGGCACCTGACATAAGCTCCGCTGATTTTCAGAAGACGCAGCTCAGCCTCGGCCACCGGAGTGCCCTGTCTGACTTGCCGGTACATCTCTTTGACTGCTTCCAGATCGTCTGGATGAACCCCTTGAATAACGCCTTTCCCATCATAAAGCATAAGGTCTTCCATAGGGCTTAACTCATATTGTCCGAGCCGCTCCGAATGGAAACAGGCGCCGGTCTCCAGGTTCCAGTCCATAATAGCCTGGGTGCTGTTTTCCATAATAAGCCGGTACCGTTCGTCCTCGCTCTGCCGCAAAACAACGGCGTCGTTCTCGCGGATCAGATCATCCATCCAGTTGTTTCTTTCCGACTTCATCCCGCCGGCGGGGGTACCGTCGGACGTGCCGGTGGGAATACAAACGCCGGCATCCATCGAGGCGTGATAAAAAACATACCGGTTGCGTCCCTGGGCCTTCGCCTGATAAAGGGCAAGATCCGCCCTGCGGTAAAGGGCTTCGAAGGTAGTTCCGTCTCTGGGATACATTGCTACTCCAAGGCTGCCGGTAACCGTAAGGTCGCTTTCCAGATTTTTTGTTAAAAGCTTGCGGATGAGGATTGCGCGGCGTTCGATCACGTCGTCGTAGGGAATATTCTTGAGGCAAAGCATGACTTCGTCGCCGCCGATCCTGCCGATCAGATCGCCGGCGCGCAGCAGGGCCTTAAGATCATGTGACAATTCCGAAAGCACCCTGTCGCCAACCATATGTCCCAGCCGGTCGTTGACCTGCTTAAACCCGTCCAGATCAATCATGAGGAAGGCGTGCTGAGTGCCCGCGGGGGAAGAAGCCAGCAGATGATTAATCTGGCAGACAAATTCGCTTCTGTTGAGGAGGCCTGTGAGCGCATCTTCCCGCGACTGGGTCTGCAGCCGTATCTGCTCCTTCTTTTTGCTGTCGATATCCCGAAAGCGGATAAATGCCCTGATGTCTGAGGAATACGGGTCCTCGATCATCTGAACGACACTGCGCACCCAGCGCGGTCCATCTTTGGATTGCTGGCGATATTCCAGTATTTCTTCCGCCGTACCGTTGCGGAAGGAGTGCTGCAGCCTTTCCCGGTCGAAGAAGCTGAGAAACCGCTCTGTGTCTTCCGGATATACAAAATGCCCCACGCTGTAGTCTTTCATCTGATCCCATTTGAGAGGCACGTGGCCGCGCACCAGCCATTCGGATTTTCCTTCCTGCCGTTCGCAGACATCTTTTGTCAGATTATGTTCATAACATACGATGCTTTCCTGAGATATGGCCTCAACATTCTGCCGCCACCGTCTGTACGCCACTTCTTTTTCATGCAGGTCGCTGATATCCTCGCAGGATATGATGGCGGAGATCGCTTTCCCGTCGCCGCCGTATATGGTGGTAAACACGGTATGATACCAGCGATATCCCGGCGACAGAGCGTTTTTGATATGTATGTTCATTTCCCCAGAGGGCTCTCCCCGGTTGATGTCTTCGAAAAATTGGATAAACTCCTGAACGCTGCCTTCCTCCAGATTTTCTCTCACCGCGACGCTGTGCGGCAGATCTGGAACAATGGCTTCCAGGCCGAAGATCTCCATGGTTTTCGGACGCAGATATGCCGTTTTTGTGGCAATATCATAGCGGAAGACGTATTTGTCGCTTTGCTCTACGGCGACACGGTACTCTTCCTCGCGGATACGCAGTTCTTCCTCCATATGCTTGCGGTCCGTGATGTCGATCACGGAGCCGATTACCTCGTCGCTGACCGGCTGGTATTGGAGCCGGTTCATCACCCAGATTTCTTTGCCCCACCGGTCATTTTCACGGGTCTCGATTTCTATGTGCCTCTCCCCCTGCCCGATTTGGGTGAAGCGGGCGGAGTTTGCCACGGGAACCTCGCTGTCCGCTATCATCTGATCCGCACAGGTCATACCGGCCTGGCGCGCTTCTTTCTCAGAGGAAAATCCGTACATCTGATAATAGGATTCGTTAGCGTAGAGAAGGGTCATGTGTTCGTCGTTCTTCGCGCAGAAAATACCGGTGGGAATCGCTGCGGCAATGGCTGAAAAGCTCTTCGCCTTGGAGAAGCTCAAGGCGATCCTTCGGATCGCGCCTATGCTGATCATAAAGATGAGCACCACAAGACCGATGATATACAGGGAATAGTCTCTGTCCTGCTCGGTATAAAACAGCAGGAGATTGACGGCGGAAACGACGGCGAGAACGATCAGGCCCACTAGCAGTTCCCTGGCTTCATAATTCTGATTGCGCAGCAGCTCGGCCACGCAAATCCATAGAGAAGCCGCCAAGCTGACCGCGATCAGAATATGAATGAGCAGCAGGGTGTGGGGATATTCTAATTGATGGGTGACCAGCCAGACCGAATTACCGGCATAAAGCCCGAAAAGCAGGTAAAACAAAATGGTGAAGCAGCGCTTTCCATAGCCACAGAGGTCTTTGACAAATAGCAGATAGGGCGCCGGCAATAAATGAAAGCAAAAAAACGAAACCAGCCGCAAGACAAGCAGATTGCTGATATATTGGGAAGGCACGCCGTTTTCAAAAAAGATCCAGACCGCCGCCAAAAGAATAAAAAGGGCCAGGCTGACAATGGAAGCGATGTTCTGATTGGTTTCGTTCTTTTTACTCAAAACCGCCATGGCCAATAAAATCGCGGCGGTAAACACCAGGAACGCAAAAACCCATATGGAAACAGCCGCGTGATCCGGAAGCTGCTGAGCGCCTGCGCCATAAGCCGGGTTCGGAAGGAAAGGCGCATTGGGACACAGTAAGGTATAGAGGATACAGCCTATGCCGGTGGCAAGTTCAGCAAAAAGGAGATAGAGTAAACATGGCCTTTTTTCTTCCATATCACATTCCCTTCCCGAAATCAAACTGATTTTCATTAAGGAAAAGATAAAATCCGCTTTCCAACGCTCGCTGATGGCGAGCAGCAAAGCAGCAAAAATGCATACACTTATGCAAAATAAGTATTGAACGGCGTCTCTCAACTGCAGAGACCGCCCGCAACGCTCCCGTCCCTCCGCATTTTCCGGTATGCCAAATGGGACAGTTCCGGATTTTTCAGCCGGGCGAACAAATAACATACTACAGGATAAAAAATACAAATGCAACAGGATTTCTGAATAAATTGATTTTTCTTACTATTTCACGCAGAAGGCAACAGCTCAATTCCAGATGTCTTCCGCGTCAGGGAAACCGCTGACGTGAGCCGGGTAAAACCGGCACGAACACGAGCAATGGCTCATAGTATGGAACGGACTGAATCTGGACAATGGCGTCCTGATGAAAGGGTGGTTTCCTTTTGTCAGGACGATTTTTTTGGGGGTGCGAGCACACATGTGCGGAATTTCTGGTTATGCGGACGTTACCAGAGTACTCAGCAGCGAGAAAACCGAGATCACGGCAATGACGGAACAATTGCGCCGCCGGGGACCGGACGCGGAAGGCTATTGGTTTTCCCATCACGCCGTTCTGGGGCACTCGCGGCTCGTGGTAGTCGATCCGGAAGGCGGCAAGCAGCCGATGGTCCGTTATCGGGGCGAAAACGTCTATGCTCTGGTTTACAACGGGGAGCTCTATAATACGGAAGACATCCGGCGTGAACTGGCCGCCAAGGGTTACTCCTTTGAGGGTTGGTCGGACACCGAGGTGCTTCTCACTTCTTACATTGAGTGGGGCGAAGGATGCCTTGAGAAATTTAACGGAATCTTTGCGTTTGCTGTCTGGGACGGGGAAAAGAACCGGCTTTTTCTCGCCCGGGACCGGATCGGCGTCAAGCCGCTGTTTTACAGCCGGAAGGAAAACACTTTCTTCTTTGCCTCGGAAATCAAGGCGCTTCTGGCGCATCCGGAAATCTCTCCGAGAATCGGCCGGGAAGGTCTGGCGGAAATCTTTGTGATGGGCCCCTCCAGGACGCCCGGACACGGCGTTTTCTCGGGCATTTCGGAGCTCAGACCGGGCTGCTGTATGTACGTGGATGAATCCGGAATCAAAATCCGGCCGTACTGGTCCCTCGTAAGCCACGAGCACGGGGAAAACTTCGGACACACCGTTAACTCAGTGCGGGAACTGGTGACCGATTCCATCACCCGCCAATTGGTCTCCGACGTGCCGCTCTGCGTGCTGCTCTCGGGCGGGCTTGACTCCAGCGCCATCACCGCGGTGGCCTCGGGTGTTTACCGGGAGCAGGGAAAAGACGCGCTACGCACCTTCTCGGTGGACTATGTGGGAAACGATACTTATTTTCACGTAAACGAGTTCCAGCCCAACGCGGACGCCCCTTGGGTGAAAAAAGTTTCCGACTTTCTGGGTACCAGCCACGAAATCTGCACCGTCGACAATTTCGAGCTGGCGGAGGCCCTCTTCCCCTCCGTCCTGGCCAGGGATCTGCCGGGGATGACCGACGTGGACTCCTCCCTGCTCCTCTTCAGCCGGTTTATCAAGAAGCGCTCAACGGTGGGAATCTCGGGCGAATGCGCCGACGAGGTTTTCGGCGGGTATCCGTGGTTCTACAATCCGGCGGATGCGGAAAACACCTTCCCCTGGTCCAGGCGTCTGAAGGACCGGCTGAACCTTTACTCGGGCGAGCTTATGAGCCTTGTGAAGCCGGAGGAATATATGGCCCGCCGGTACTCCGAAGCTCTTCAGGAAGTGCCCCGCTGGAGCGGTGACTCCCCCCAGGAGGCAAGGATGAGAGATTTGTTCTATCTGAACCTGACCCGCTGGATGCCCACGCTCCTGGACCGGAAAGACCGGATGAGCATGGCGACGGGCCTGGAACTGAGAGTGCCCTTCTGCGACCACCGGCTTGTGGAATATGTCTGGAATATTCCCTGGGAGATGAAGAACTACCGGAACCGGGAAAAAGGGCTTCTGCGGCAGGCTCTGGCGGGGATATTACCCGACGACGTGCTGTGGCGGAAGAAAAGCCCGTATCCCAAGACCCACAACCCCGCTTTCCTGGAGGCGGTGCGCAAGCTCACCCTTGCCATGTTGGACGATCCGTCGTCGCCCATTCTGCCGTTTATCAGCAGTCCGGCGGTAAAAGAGCTGGCGCTCACGGTTGGGCCGGACACCAACCTGCCCTGGTTCGGCCAGCTCATGAATGCGCCTCAGCTCATGGCGTATCTGCTGCAGGTGAACTATTGGCTGAAGGAATATAATATCGCCATAGAATAACTGGTTCATACTATTATATATAGGTTCATCCCTTGGGCAAAAAACGAGAAACCCCCGCAGTATTCATCACTGTGGGGGTTTCTCTTTGCGTGCAATGGGGTTTGTACGCATGGCAAAGCGTTTTGGAAGGAAAAGCAACGAATCATTTTCTGGGTTTCAACTCCCCCATTCATTTTAAGTTAATGGTACACCGCAGTGCGGATGATGAGGGCAAAGCAGGTTATGGGTATTCAAGGCGCAGGTCCGGCTTAAATCGGGTCGAAATACTGCACCCGCTCCAAAACGCCGTCGGTAATATAGAGGCGGCCGGTGGACTGATTGATATCGCAGCCCATGGGAGAGAAGAAATTTCCGTCGGAGTTGGACATGCTGCCCCAGCTTTCAAGCAAATCTCCGTCGTCGTCGTAAACGCGCATGCACTTATGGGAGGTGTCGGACACGATGATGTTTCCGTTGGCCGCGATGGCAATGCCATAAGGGAGCAGCATCCCACCGTCCTCTTCGTTTTCCACGTAGTACTGCAGAGGATCAATCGTGGATTCCCCCAGGGAGCCCAGGAAAGTCCCGGAGGTGCTGAAGATCTCGATGCGGTTATTGCCGCAGTCGGCTACGAAAACCGCGTTCGTCCCCTGATAGATTCCGAGCTTCAGGTCGCATGGCCTGCTCAGCTCCCCGTCGTCCGAGCCCGTGCCGCCAAAACTGAACTGATAAACGCCGTTCTGGTAGACTTTAACGGTATCGTCCGCCCAACTGGAAACATAGAGCCTTCCGCTGCCGTTTACCGCCACTCCCCAGGGATAGGAAACGGTCGCCGCCCGGGAAAACGAGCTGCTGTTTGGACTCTTGACCACAACCCGGCTGTTTCCGTAGTCGGCCACGTAAAGATAGCCGGAGGAGTTGGTGGCGACCTGCTTGGGGTAGAGGAAATAACCCAGCGCGGTGCCATAGCCGTAGGGGCCGCCGATGCCGCCGTAAGTGGCGATCAGATTGCCGGAGGAATCGCACTTTTTGATTCGGTGGTTGAAGGAGTCGGAAATGTAGATGTTTCCCGAGGACTGGTCCACGCAGACGCTCTGTGGATTGGACAGCTCGTCGGAATTCCACCGGTAGGTTCCGTATTCGGTGAACAGATTTGTTACATTCAACGTGGAGTTGTACTTCATGATCCTGCTGTGGGAATCCAGGACAATCAGCTTGTTGTTGATCATGATGGCATGGGTGGGGAGGTTCATTCCCAGGTACCCGTTCTGGGCCTGATAGAAGGTAAACCCGCTGGAGTAATTGTTGTAGACCATGACGCGGTTGTTCGCGCTGTCGGTAACCGCCACCCGTCCGGTGCTCTTTTCAACGTACACTCCCCTGGGGTGATTGAAGATGCCCGGCTGAAAGCTGAAATAGTTAAAAGGGTCGTAGACTCCGTAGGTGCCGAAGGAGGTCAGATAGCCCCAGGAGGGGGTTGTCTGAAAAACCTGAATCCGATTATTATAGGTATCCGCCACGTACAGGCGGTTCTGGGCGTCGATGGAGAGCCCCTGCTGCACCGCGAACTGTCCGTTGCCGCTGCCGTAGGAGCCGTAAGAAGCCAGGAATGTGCCGGTGGAGGTGAACTTCTGGATACGGTGGTTGAGTTCGTCGCTCACAAAATAATTCCCGCTGCTGTCCTGAACGATGGAGCGAGGAATGCTGAACTCTCCGTCCCCGTCGCCAGGGCTGCCCCATTCCAGAATGAAATTAAAGTCGTCGTCGTACTTCTTTACCATGCTCGTGCCCATCTCGTTTACCAGGACATTGTCGTCGTTATCGACGTAAACAAAAATCGGCATGTCGATTCCCTCCAGAGTCGCGACGCGCTGGAAGGAGGAGTTGAGCTTCAGCACGCGGTTGTTGGCCAGGTCCGCCACAAAATAGTAGCCGCCGCTGCTTTTTGAGATGGCGACCGGATTTCCCAGGGTGTAGCCGGGAGAGGCCGTGCCCGCGGATTCCCCGATCACCCCGGAGTACTGATAAAGCGAAGAGTCGGTGGCCAGGGCACACGGCATACATGAAACGAGGAACGCAAACGCGAGAAGAACCGCTGTCGTTTTCCTGATTTTCATTTCAATCTTCCTTTCTCAGTTTTCATACTGCTTCCACGACGACAATGAACGCGCGTCACTGCGGCGGCATCACAAGCGCCTCGCCGGAGATGAGGCGCTTACCGTCCTGATTGGTGCAGACCGTCTCCAGGACAACCCGGTTGCGCCCTGTGTCCATCTCTTTTACGGTTACCGAGGCGGTCACCGTATCTCCGATATGGACCGGCGCCAGGAATTTGAGATTCTGTCCCACATACACGGTGCCAGGCCCGGGAAGCTGCATTCCGATTACGGCGGAAATGAGCCCCGCGGACAAAATGCCATGGGCAATGCGTCCGCCGAAGCGGGTTTCCGAGGCATACTTCTCATTAACGTGGGCGGGGTTAAAATCGCCGGTGATCCCCGCGAACAGATAGACGTCCGCCTCGCTGATGGTCTTGCTGACGCTGGCGGTCTGGCCGACAGCAAGCCGGTTCATGGTAAGCCCCTCCATAAATCGCTCCTTTCCCGCGATTTTTCCGGAAAGAGTGGATACGGATTCCATCTCAGCGGTAGGTCTTTATCACAGCCTGCCCGGTGAGCACCAGTTCTCCGTCCTCCCTTGTGATGGTGGTATCCAGACGCACCCGGTGTCCGTCCAGCTTTTCCAGCACCTTGATGGAAACCGTGATGGTATCCCCGATGTAAACGGGCCTCGCAAAGGTAAAGGCATGGGAGAGATAAACGGTGCCGAAACCCGGCAGCTTCTGCCCGATGGCGACGGACACATAGGCGAGCAGATGGACTCCGTGGCAGATACGGCTGCCGAACACGGTGGCCGCCGCCGCCTCGTCGCTCACATGGAAGGAATCCTTGTCGCCGACGAGGCGGGAAAACTCCCGAACCAGCGAGTCTTCCATCCGGGCGGTCATTTCCGCCAAGTCGCCCGTTTTGATCTGGTCGTAGGAAATGTAAAATGGCTCCTTCATCCCTGCACCGGCCCCCATTGGACCGCCGTGGCCGCCCAGGTATAGCCGGTTCCGGCGGACACCAATACCGCCCGGTCGCCCGTCTTCAGCCTGCCCAGCTTTTCGCCCTCGGCCAGGGAGATGAAGCAGTCGGCGGACTGGCAGTGGCCGTAGTCTTCCAGAATAAAAGTATTTTCCTCGGACAGCCCGAACTGTCCCAGCAGATAGTTGAGGATGGAGCTTTTCATGAAAATAGGTGCGAAATAATCAATATGATCCCGGCTAAAGCCGCTCTTCTCCGCTGCTCTGGCGACCACCGCGGCGAAATTGTCAAGGGTAATGGGATCCAGCCGCTCCTTCATGCTTTTGATATCTATCACCCGCAGATAGTGGTCCTCCCAGGGCATCTGCGCGAAGCGCTCAAAGTTCTTGCAGCCCACGCCGGGCACCAACACGTCCTCGGAAAAACGCCCGTCGGCGATCATCGCACTCTCCAGAATGATATTTTGATTGAGTCCCCGCTCCAGCAGCACAGCGGCCGCGCCGTCCCCGAAGTTGAACATGAACCGGCTGTCCGGATCCCTGTAGTTAATGAGGTCGCCCTCCTTAGAGGAGGAAACCAGCAGCACGTGCTTGAGGTCGGGGTCCGCCATCATCATACTTTTAAGAATCTTGAGAGACCACACCCCCGCGGAGCAGAGGTTGTGAACCTCGAAAACCGCCGCGTTCACCGCGCCCAGGTCATACTGGATTTTAGCCGCGCAATTGAACAGGTAATAATCCTTGTACTCGCTACCGCAGTATACTACCATGTCCAACTCACGGGGGTCGAACCCTCCCAGCGCCCGCAGGGCCGCCTGGGAACCCATGGAGGAGACCGTTTCCTCGGGGCCCGCCTTATGTACCTGCTTGATCCCGAATTTATCCCGGATCACCGCCTCGGGAATGCCGGAGGCCTCGCCGATAAAGCGGCTGTCGCGGACCCCCGAGGGAACGTAAATGCCGATGCTTCGGATGCCAACATTACACTCTGTCATTTTTCTCTCAATCCCGTGCACCGCCGTATAGATCGGTCACCTGCTTCACCACGATCTTTCCGACGTTATTTTTGGGTACGTCGTCCACAAAGGCAACATACTTGGGAATCTTGTATCTCGCCAGCTTACCTTTCAGCGCGGCGAGGATTTCCTCCTTGGTGAGGGTCCTGCCCGGCTTCAGGGAGACCACGGCCTTGCCTACCTCACCCCACTTCTCGTCCGGTACGCCGAAGACGCAGCATTCCCGCACCGCGTCGATTTCGTAGAGCGCGGTTTCCACTTCCGGCGGGAACACGTTCTCTCCGCCCGAAATGAACATGTTTTTCTTACGGCCGACGATGTAATAGAAGCCGTCTTTGTCCCGGGTGGCCATATCCCCCGTGTGCACCCAGCCGTCCACCAGGGTGCTGGCCGTCTCCTTTGGGTTCTCCCAATAGCCGGAAAAAATCTGAGGGCCGCTCCAGAGGATTTCGCCCGGCGTATCCGGCTCGGTAACCTCATTGCCGTCGTCGTCGATGAGCTTAATCATGGTCAGATACATGGGCTTGCCCACCGAAGCAAACTTTTCTTCCACCACCGGCTGGGGCACCAGTTGGGCGGGCGTGGACAGATTGTTGGGCCCCGCTTCGGTCATGCCGTAGCCCAGGATAAATTTGAGGCCCTTGTTCCAGAAAATCTTCATGATGTTGAGCGGGGTGGGCGCTGCGCCCGCCATAATCCACTTGAGACTGGAGAGGTCGGCCTTTTCAAATTCCGGCTGCTCGGCCAGCATGCGGAAGATCGTGGCCGCGCCAAAGAGGCAGGTGGTCTTCTCCCGCTCGATCACCTCCAGGGCCTGCTTGGGATCGTAAACGCGGCTGATAAAGAGCTTCCCGCCCACGTGGAGGAGGGGCAGGGTAAGCAGGTTCCATCCGCCCGTGTGGAAGAGGGGCAGCAGAATGGTCGCGCTGTCCTCGTGGTTTAAGCCCCAGGTGCAGATTTCATTGAAAGAGTTGAAAATCTCGCACCGGTGGGAAACCAGGCCGCCCTTGGGCAGGCCGGTGGTGCCACCCGTGTGGATGATAAGGTGGATATCCTCCAGCTCCAGGCTGTCACAGGAGACCGGCGAGTTGCTGTGCTGGGCAAGCAGATCGCCATATGCGGCGTGGCCGGGACAGCCGCCCTTACCCAGCACCACAAAGTCATCGACGGGGCAATTACCCACCAGCGCGGCCGCGTTCTCACGGTAAATTTCCTCGTAAAAAAGGACTTTCGGCCTTTCGCTCGTCATGAGCTGACCCAGTTCCTTCACCGAAAGGCGGGCGTTATAGGGTACCAGTATGGCCCCCAGCTTTCCGGTGGCGTAATAGGCGTCCAGCAGCTCCACCCGGTTTCGGGAAAGGAAGGCTACCCGGTCCCCCTTGCCGACGCCGAACCGTTCCCGAAGGCAGTTGGCCAGACGGTTGGCCCGCTCATCCAGATCGCCGTATGTATACGTTTCACCCGTATCCATATCGACGACCGCCACGCGGCCGGCGTCCAGACGGGCTCTGAAATAAGAATAGTTCCCAATCCATCCGTTCGGCATAGTATCTACGCTCCTTTATGTTGATTGAGAGCCGAGATGGTTCCCACCATCCGGCGGGCCAGGCCCTTCATGATATCTGCGCCCTCCTTGTCCTCGGCGGCGTCCATTGCGCCGCCTTTACCGGCTACTCCCACGTTCCAGTAAGTGTTGCCGACAATGACGCAGTCGTTGCAGGCCGCCCACAGCAACAGCTGGGCAAAGGCGAAATTATGCCCGGCCCTTCGGGCGACGGTGACGGGGGCGACCACCTTTCCGGAAAAAACGCTGCCCTTCCACTCATAGCTGCTGTTCTTGGCCTGCATGTCGTTCACAGCCCAACGTCCTGAAAAACCGGCGCGGTCCAGCAGGGCTTTCATCTCGCTGGTAACCGAGCTGTGATAGACCGGAGACCCCAGCAGGATGCCGTCGGCGTGCCCCATGGCGGAAAAAACCTCCTGGAAATCGTCCTGGGTCACGCAGCGCTTCTCCTTCACGCAGCCGTAACAGCCTCTGCAGCCACGTATGTTTTTATCGCCCAGCCAGATGAGGCTGGTCTCGGCGCCGAGCTTGTTCGCTTCTTCCAAAACCAGATTTAAATAATAATCCGTGTTCCCGTGTTTCCGGGGACTCCCGCAGATGGCGAGCAGTTTCATTCAGGTTCCTCCAAATAGATACATCTTATCTTAAATACGCAGGGGGAAAGACGGACACCGCCGGACACCGGCGGCGTCCGTGAGGTGATGCTGCAGCTTCTTATGAATTACAGATTCAGAACCGCCTCCAGCTTGGGGGAGTTCTCCTGGCGGCGTGTGAGCAGGGAAACGACCACCGTGACCGCAACGGCAATGGCGGAGGTGATGAAGTAGCCCGGCAGCGCGCTGGGATACTTGAAGCCAAAGAACGGGATGATATTCAGGATAACGGATACGATGGTACCCCACACCGCGCCCTTCTCATTGCAGCGGTCCCATAATAGGCCCACTACAAATACCGGGAAGGTGCCGGAAACCAGAGTGCCCCATCCGAACGTGCCCAGGATGGCGACCATATCGGTGCTGTAAATGGACACCACGATGGCAATCGCGCCCAGGATAAACATAAAGATGCGGGAGACGGAAATCTGCTTCTCGGGGGGAATTTTGATGCCCACCGCGCTGGGCAGGTCCTTGGAGAGCAGCGTGGAGGAGGAAGTGAGAAACATGCTGGCCGAGGAGAGCGCCGCGGCCAGGATCGTGGCGTAGACCAGGACCTGGGCGTAAGTTCCCAGATAGCCCGCAAACGCGTAGATCGCCGAATCGGGCGAGGCGAGCGGGTCAATTTTTCCCGTGGCCACAAGGTAAAGGGCGCCGTACGCGCCGACGACGGCCAGGAAGCCGACGATGGTGTGGGTGATGGCTGTTACAAGTCCGGCCTTGGGCAGGTCGCGGGGGCTTTTCACGGCATACATGCGGGTAAGGACCTGCGGCTGTCCCACGCAGCCGAGAATGGGGATCAGCATCCAGGTGAGGCTGTATCCTCCCGGCATCGCGCCCCATGCGTTAAGAAAATCGGGGCCGAGAGCCTTGGTGACGCCGTTGGCGCCCGTAATTTCCGGAACCGCGCTGACCGCCGCCAAGACGTTGCCGAAGCCGCCGGTGACCACAAAGAAGGCGGTGATAATAATGACACCGGCAACGACCATGACGAGGCCCTGGAAGGCCTGGCTCAGGAGGCCGCCCACTTCGCCGGAGAGAGCCGTGTAAACGGTCAGCAGGCCGAAGATGACGAAGCCCGCCACAATGGGAGGACAGTTCACCAGGGTGGCGATCAGCTTGGAGCCCGCGGAAATCTGGGCGGCCAGATACCCCACGCAGCCCAGGCAAATAATGAGCGACATAAAGGCTTTTATCACTCTGTTATGGTTGAAGCGGATATCACAGATATCGCCGAGGCTTGAAATAGGCGCTATCTCGGCCATGGCGCGCACTCTTTTGCCCAGAATGAGATAGCTCATGGCGAAAGCCGCGCCGGAGAGCATCCAGAAGGTCATGGCGTTCCCGCTCTTATAAATAATGCCGGGCACGCCTACAATGGCGAAGGCGCTGGCGATGCCCGCCATGCTGGAGAGTCCGACGGCGACGGGCCCGAACATGGCCGTGCCTCCGAAATATGCCTGCATCGTGTTGGCTTTCTTTTTAGACCAGACACCAATCAAAAAGGAGATGGCAATCATGAGCCCAGAGGAAAGGATAATAAGAAAAACCGTTCCCTGCGACATCTTACTTTACCCCTTTCTTTTCCGCGCTGTCCAGCCGCTTGATTTCATTGCAGAAGTCGTCCCAGTCCTTTTGTGATAACCACTCGTCCTGGAGGAGGTATAAGCCCAGATTCAGGGTAAGCTGTCCACCGATCCAGTAAAGGAAAACTGTGGGAGCAAAAGAGGGGTGGAATCCAAATACAGTGAAGGTCGGCATGACGCCTTTGAAAAGCGTCGCGTAATAGCCGGAGAGGATAAAGCTGACGATCCAGAGTGCCGCCCACACGAGCAGCGGATAGGCCAGGAATTTTTTCGATACGATTCCCTTTTTGGAGGTCCCAAGGAGAAGATGCAGGAACATAAGTACGACGCCCAGACACATCCCGATGACAAAATGGCCTGTGGTTCCGGTAACGATACAGGCGAGCCATAAAATCGCGATAAGAACAATGATCGGGGTTCTTTGCTTGGAAATGTCCATACGATTACCTCCCTATCCCTTATTCAATTTGCGGTTCATGTCCACTGTCCGCCGGCTGAACAGCAGATATAAAACATGAATCATGTTTCATGTTCATCTATAGATTACCAGTATGAGGAAACAATGTCAACAAAAATATGGGGGATAAAAAACACCGGTTCGTCAAAATCACATAGACATTTCAAAGCATTGAAATATTTGGAATTTCCCTTTAAAAAGAAAGCGGAACCGGCAATTTTCCGCCGGGTCCGCCCGTAAAATTCTACGCTGTGAACTTTTATTTTTTTGCAGCAAACATACCGTCGATCAGCTTCATCGCCTCGTCCACCAGATAGTCAAAATTCTGTTCGTCCTTAAGCACCACCCAGTGCAGGCCGACAAAGTTCGCGATTCCCATAAGCGCGAAGCTGAGAACCTCCGAATCGATGTCTTTCACATCGCCGCGCTCCTTTGCCTCGTCCAACTTGGCCACATAGGCTTCCGAAAACTTGGCGTAATAATCGTCAAAGAGCGCCCTGTCGATAAAGAGGGATTCCCAGGTGATGTTAAACATGTATTTATGCTCAGACACATACTTAAGCCACGCACGCAGGCCTTCCCGCTCGGCCGTCCGGCGGTCTCCAATTCCCGCAATCGCGATGCTGATGTGCTTTCTGATCCTATGGCTGTACTGGGTCAGCAGGTATTTGTAAACGTTCAGCTTGCTTTCAAAATAGATATAGAACGTACCCGTCCCGATTCCCGCAAGCCTCGCGATATCGCTGATCATGGTCCTGTAATAGCCGTTTTCGTAGAACGCCTGCTCGGCCGCCTGACAAATTTTATCCAGCGTCTCCTGGCCGCGGCTGGTCTTCGGCAGGTTCGCGAGCAGAGTTTGGCTGTCTTCTATGGTCATATCAATCACCCCGTCGAAAGGATAAACAAGAAAATAATTTGTCGTCTTTCATAACAAACTAATATTTATTGAGTTTATCACAACATGAATCAGGTTTCAAGATGCGCATAGAAAAGAGGTTCATTAATTTAAGAAACTCTGTTTTAGTTCATATCGCTGGTCTCTCAAAGTACCAGAAAACAGGCACCATATCACCGGATATAGCACCTGTTTATAAAACCGTAAAATAAAAAGCCTATGCTGCAAAAAGGAACAGCAAGCTTAGTCTTCCAGCAGCAGCACGTTTTCGGGCGAGACGGCGAGATAGGCGGGCGTTTCCAGGACGGCGCCCCGGGGGAGCTTCCACCAGAGCTTCTCCTTCCCGGAGGCCTTGAAAATGACGTTGTGTTCAAAGGGGCCGTCGTTCAGATCGGTCACGGTGACCGCCATGGCGTTGGGCTCGCCTGCTTCAGCGGCATAAAAGCTGTGTGCCCGGATACCAACGGAGGTGATGGTATCGCTTACCGGCTTGGCGGCGGTGAGGGATACTCCCCATTCGAGAGCTTCCACCTGGTAAGGCCCGCGCTTTCTGGCGGCGGAAATATTCTTGCAGCCGGTGAGCCTTGCCGTCTGGGTCCGTCCGGGGTCGGCGAACAGCTCGGCGGTGCCGCCCTGTCCTATGATGCCGCCGTTATCCATCACCACCAGCTTGTCACAGAGCTTGTAGGCCTCGTCCCTGTTGTGGGTTACCAGAACAACATTGCTGCCGTAACCGCGCATGAGCTCGGCAAGCTCAAGCTGCAGCTTTTCTTTGAGGTATTCGTCCAGGGCGGCGAAGGGTTCGTCCAGAAGGAGGATTTCCGGCCGGCAGACCAAGATGCGGGCGAGCGCCACCCGCTGCTGCTGCCCGCCGGAGAGCTCGCCGGGATAGCGCTCCTCCAGCCCTTCCAGATGCATGAGCCCGACCATTTCGCCAACCTGAGAATTGCGCCGCACTTCCCCCTTGGATAAGGCAAGGCCGCAGGCAATGTTCTCATTCACCGTCAGGTGGGGGAAAAGCGCGTAATTCTGGAAAAGATAGCCGACCTTTCTGCGCTGCGGGGGCAGGTCGATCTTTCTGTCGCTGTCGTAGAGCACCCGGCCGTTCAGCACGATTCGGCCGGAATCGGGCGTCACGACCCCGGCGATGCACTTGAGGGTCATGCTCTTCCCGCAGCCCGAGGCTCCCAGAAGGCCCAACTTCCCTTCCGTATTCGTAAATTCCAGGTTCAGATTGAAGCCCCTCAGCTTCTTTTTGACGTTCATTTCCAGACTCATGTTACATCCTCTGCCGGTAACGGTTTTCTTTGGCCGAGAAATAGCTCATGGCCGCCACCACCGCGAAGCAGACCGCCACGAGAATGGCAACATATTGGTAGGCGGCCTCCATATTGCCCGCGGCCACCTGGGAATAGACGGCCAGCGGAAGCGTTCTTGTTTTCCCCGCGATGTTCCCCGCGATCATCGCGGTTGCCCCGAATTCCCCCAGGCCCCGGGCAAAGGCCAGAATCCCTCCGGCGGCCACGCCGGGCCGCGCCAGGGGCATCACAATGCGCCAGAAGATGCGCCATTCGGACATGCCCAGGGTACGGGCGGCGTAAACCAGGTTCTCATCCACCTGCTCGAAAGCGGCGCGGGCGGAACGGTACATCAGCGGGAAGCTGATGACCACGGCGGCCAGCACCGTGGCGGAGAAGGAAAAGGCGATTTTCCAGCCGAAAAATTCCAGCAGGAACTTGCCCACCGGGCGTCTCACCCCGAAAATATAGAGGAGAAAGAAGCCCGCCACCGTGGGCGGCAGAACAAGCGGGAGCGTGAGAAGGCTGTCCAGCACCACCCTCAGCCTGGCTGGGCGAAGCGCCATGACGCCGCGGGCGGCCATGATGCCGAGAAAAAAGGTGATGAGAATGGCAAGGCTCGCCGTCCTCATGGAAATAAGTATGGGGGACGCTTCGACGGTCATGCCCTTCGCCTTCCTTCCGTTTAAGAAATTCACAGCTTATTATATACGGGAAAGGGCGGAGCGACAAGCTCCGCCCTCTGTATCTTTTAGTTTACTTAAGATTTGAGGTGAAACCGGCGGCCTCGAAGATGGCCATCGCCTCGTCGCTCTTCAGAAAATCGACAAAAAGCTGGGCCGTATCCTTGTTCTTGGCGGCGGTTACAATGCCGACCGGATAAATAACCGGCTTAGCAAGGGAGCCTTCGGGGGCCTCGGCAATGACCTTGACGGCATCCGTGGAGGCGGCGTCGGTGGCGTAGACCACGCCCACATCCGCGCTGCCTTCACCGACCTGGTTAAGCACCTCGGTCACGTTGGTGCCCAGGGAAGCCTTGGCGGATACTTTATCCCAAATACCCAGGGAGGTGAAGACTTCCTTGGCATACTGGCCGGCCGGGACAGAATCGGGATCGCCGATGGCGATGGCTTTGGCGCTCGGGACATCCTGGAAGCTCGTAATTCCGGAAGCTTTCGAGGACGGCTCAATGAGGACAATTTTGTTTTGCAGAAGCTGCACGACGCTGTCCTTGTCAACCAGCTTTTCATCCGTCAGGGCGGTCATCTGTTTTGTGGCTGCGGACAGGAAGACGTCGGCGGCAAGACCCGCCTCAATCTGCGTCTGCAGCTTGCCGGAGCTGTCGTAGGTCCCCTCCACTGTAATATAATCATACTTGGCCTCGAAGGCGGGAATCAGCTTGTCGGTAAAGGTTTTTTCCAGGGAAGCGGCGGCGGCGATGGTGAGGGTGACCGCCTCATGCTGGGCGGCGGTGGCCGAGGGCGACGCCGAGGGTGACGGGGCCGCAGTCTGGACGGGCTGGGAAGAGGAGCAGGCGGTAATGGTGAGGAGCATACTCAGGGCAAGGGACAAAGCAAGCAGTTTTTTCATGGCGCATCCTTCCTGTCTGGTAAATTTATAGTACGGCAAACGCCGCTATCTTTGATTTTCCAAGCGCGGCCGATACGCACCATGACTGCGCCTGATCACCAGCCCTTGCCGAAGCCGCAGTTGGGGAAAACGCAGGTCCCGCAGTCCAGGCACAATCCGCCCTCGCCAAGCCGCGAAAGCTCGGTCGCGGTGATGGGGTCCCGTGCCAGGATGCGGGGCAGGACGATATCAAATATGGTGCGCCGGGCGTACATCACGCAGCCGGGAAGGCCCAGGACGGGGATTTCGCCCAGATAGGACAAAAGGAACATGGCGCCCGGCAGTACGGGGGAGCCGTAGCTCACGATCCGCGCGCCGCTGTTTTTGATGGCAAGGGGGGTCCTGTCGTCGGGGTCCACGCTCATGCCCCCGGTGCAAAGGATCAGCTCCGCGCCGGAAGAGGCCATATTTCTAATGGCCTCGGTGATTTTTTTATCGTCGTCGTCCAGAATGACGTGCTGCGTCATCTTTGCGCCGAAATACCCGATCTTCTCCTCGATCACCGGGGTGAAGGTGTCCTCGATGCGGCTGTGATACACCTCGTTGCCGGTGGTGATCACCCCGACATTTTTGATCTCATAGGGCAGTATCCGCAGCAGCGGTTCCGGTCCCGCCAGCTCAGCCGCTTTCTTCATCCTGGCCTCCTCGATGACCAGCGGGATGATACGGGTGCCGCCCAGCTTGTCTCCGGCCAAGACCTGGGTGTTGCCGTGCCGGACGGCGATCATCATTTCACCCAGACTGTTTACCAGGCGGATGCGCTCTTTATCCGTCTTCAGAAGGCCGTCCATTTCCGCGAATGCGTCTATTTTGCCTTCCTTAACCGCGGAAGGGCGGATATGTTCGGCTTTGAGCATGTTCCACAGGATCTCAGCCGCTTCGTCCTCGTGAAGGATGCCGGGACGATTCTCCCAGACATACAGGGAATCCTTGCCCAGGGACAGCAGAACGGGGATATCCTCCTCGGTCACGATATGCCCCTTGCGGAAGCGGGCGTCCTTCGTCTGAGCGCGGATGATCTGGGTAATATCATGGCAGAGCACATGCCCCACCGCGTCTTTGGTCGCTATGAGTTTCAAACTCTTACCCCCTGTTTTCTTGAATTATACTCATGCGAGAATAATATGTCAATAAGAACTGAGGAAGACTTTCCCGGTCCTTTAGTCTTCTCTGCAGTCGCGTTTGTAATATTGATCAAATACCGCCCCCGCCGCCTGCTCGGCCGCCGAGAGCATTTCCCTGTAATGCGCGAAAAGTACGCTTCCTTCCTCGGTGAGGGTGGAGCCGTGGGGGCCGTCCCGGTTTAAAAGCCCAATATGGAATTCCTCCTCCGCCTGCTTGATGATGCGCCACGCCTTGCTGTACGCCATGCCCATCTCCTTGGCGGCCCGGTTCAGGGACCCGTGGCGCTCCACGCCCGCCAGCAGCAGCTCGATGCCTCGTCCGAACCCGTGTCCTTCGTGCTCGCAGTCGTCGTTTCTCAGGGTAATGCGGATTTTCGCATACATTTTGATTCCTCCCGTCATAATGCATCAGAAGCGCAAATTTTATATCTGGATGTGGGAACCCTTGATTCAGTGCGCCATCAAGTATATATTATAGGGAGAATTATGCTTCTGCAAGGATAAAGGAGATAAAATGATGGAAAACCGTATGAATCATTTTAACGAGGCGGGCGAGGCGCATATGGTGGACGTAGGACTTAAGGACATCACCGACCGGGAGGCGGTCGCCTCGGGGCGCATCAGGATGCAGAACGCAGCCTTCCAGATGGTGAAAAGCGGCTCGGCAAAAAAAGGGGACGTTCTGGGCATCGCCCGGATCGCTGGGATCATGGCGGCGAAAAAGACCAGCGACCTCATTCCGCTCTCGCACCCCATCTCGCTGGACGGCTGTGAGCTTTATTTTATCCTGCACGAGGAACTGGGCGAAATCGAAGCGGTCTGTTCGGTGCATGTGAACGCCCGGACCGGCGCGGAGATGGAGGCGCTCACCGGCGTTTCGGCGGCGCTTCTCACCGTTTACGACATGGTGAAGGCCGCGGACCGCGGCATGGAGATCACCGCAATCCATCTGCAGAAGAAGAGCGGCGGAAAATCCGGCGTCTATGTCCGGGAGTCCTGATATGACCGACCGTTTTGGCAGGACCATCGACTATCTGCGTATCTCCATCACCGACCGCTGCAACCTCCGGTGCGTCTACTGTATGCCGGAGGACGGTGTGGCGCGGCTTAAGCATGAACAGATTCTGACCTACGAGGAAATTCTGCGTGTTTGCCGCATCATGGCAGGTCTCGGAGTGAAGCACCTTCGGGTCAGCGGCGGGGAACCGCTGGTGCGCAGGGGCGCGGCCGGCTTGATCGCGCAGGCGAAGAGGCTTGACGGCATCGAGCGGGTGTCGCTCACCACCAACGGGGTGCTCCTGGAACAAGAGCTTCCCGCGCTGCTGGAAGCCGGGATCGACGGCATCAACGTCAGCCTTGATACGCTGAGCCCCGAAAAATACTCCTGCGTCACCCGGAAAGACGAACTCTACCGGGCTCTTCGCGGCATCGACGCCGCTTATTCCACCGGGGTTCGTCCGCTGAAAATCAATTCGGTGCTGATGCGCGGGGTAAACGACGATGAAATCCTCCCCCTCGCCTCCC
The DNA here is from genome assembly GCA_023459875.1 of Bacillota bacterium. Taxonomy (GTDB): domain Bacteria; phylum Bacillota; class Clostridia; order Oscillospirales; family Oscillospiraceae; genus JAEWRY01. The sequence continues at coordinate 31,051 of JAEWRY010000028.1, read as the reverse complement.
TGGCCCGGGACCGGGATCTGAGCGTGCGCTTCATCGAACTGATGCCCATCGGACTCGGAAAGGAGTACAGCCCGGTAAGCGGCAGGGAGGTTCTGGCGAGGCTGACGGAAGAATTCGGGACTCCCCTGCGCTCGGAAGAAATGCTGGGCAGCGGTCCCGCCGGTTATTACAGCTTTCCCGGTTTTTTTGGAAAGATCGGCCTGATTGGCGCGCTAAGCCACGCGTTCTGCGCCTCCTGCAACCGGGTTCGGCTCACGTCCGACGGGCTTCTGAAGCCCTGCCTTTATTACGACACCGGCTGCGACCTGCGTGCTCCCCTGCGGTCGGGCTGCGGGGACGAGGCTCTGAGTAGGCTGATTCGGGAAACAGTAACGGAAAAGCCCGCCGGGCACCGTTTCGGGGACAGCGCGGCGGAGCATACCGAACAGAAAACCATGAACGAGATAGGTGGCTAGGATGGGTAAAATTGCGGCGATCTGCGTGAGCGAAGCCCGGGGCACCTCCAAGCATTCGGTTTCTGAGGCCGAGCTTGTGAGCGGCTATGGCATCCGTGGCGACGCCCACGCCGGCGACTGGCACCGGCAGGTAAGCCTGCTGAGTCTGGACAAAATTGATGAGTTCCGCGCGCGGGGCGCCAGGGTGGAGGACGGCGCCTTCGGCGAAAACCTCGTAGTGGAGGGCATTGATCTGAAAAGCCTCCCCCTGGGCACCCGCCTTCGGAGCGGCGAGGCCCTTCTGGAACTGACTCAGATTGGGAAGGAATGCCATCACGGCTGCACTATTTTTGAGGCGATGGGCGACTGCATCATGCCCCGGGAAGGGGTGTTCTGCCGGGTTTTGCGGGGCGGCACTCTGCGCGTGGGAGACAGCATCGTAATTTACGAAGGGAGCGATCTGAAATGTACACTGTTGCCATCATCACAGCCAGCGACAGGGGCTACGCCGGGGAACGCGAGGACCTGAGCGGCCCCGCAGTCCAGAAGATCGCGGAGGAAGCCGGTTTTCAGGTGGTAAGCCGCGTGATCCTGCCTGACAAAAAGGAAATGCTCAGCGCGGAAATGGAGCACATCTGCGACAGCGGCGAGGCCGACCTTATCTTAACCACCGGCGGCACGGGCTTTTCCCCCCGGGACTGCATGCCGGAGGCCACTCTCGCCATCGGCGAGCGCGTTGTGCCCGGCATTCCCGAGGCCATGCGGATATACAGTCTCAAATACTCCGACCGCTCCATGCTCTCCCGGGCCGTTTCAGTCATTCGCAAACGGACGCTGATCGTCAATCTTCCCGGCAGCCCTAAGGCGGTTGCGGAAAACCTCACCTACGCCATCGGCGCGCTGACGCACGGGCTTGACATGCTCAGGAGCGAGGGCAGCGCCGACTGTGCGAGATAAACGATCCGTAAACAGCTGAGTTCATAAAGAGGGTGTCTCATGTGTATGAGACACCCTCTTAAGCTGTCATTCCGATACCGCAGACCCGCTCTCAGCGGCCCGGATATCACGAGATTCTTTGCCGCGTTTAGGATAGCGCTTTTATTCGGACGTTTTCCATTAGAACACTGGCCACCACTTTCTATTCCTGATAGAGCTCCAGTTTCTGGCCGTGGGGGCCAAAGAAAAAAGCGTAGTTTTTCCCGGTGCTTTTATCCTTCAAGACTTCCGTTGTTTGAACGCCCATCTCCCTGAGGCGCGCCGCGGCGGCAACGACGTCCTCGGCCAAAAAAGAGAGGTGATCATGACCGGCACGGGTGATCCTATTGTTCTCGCCCTCAGGCGCGTCGGGCATGATGAAAATCTCCAGCAGATAGCGCTCCTCCAGCCACAGCTCCAGCTTGAGCCTGTTTTTCTCGGCGTCATATGTCTCCCTGTAAAGGCGAAGGCCAAGTTTATTTACGTAAAAGTCAACTGCCTCTTTATAATCCCGGCACACAATGGCGGCATGGTGGAATCCCTTTAACAGGGGTTTTGGGGAAGTCTGGCCCGACCCGGTGCTCTTCATGTTTTATCCTCCGCCGATACCGGCAGTCTGCAGGCAAATACAGAGGCCAGCAGTGCGGTGATAACCGGCAGCAGCATTCCGCAGGCGGGGCTCACGTTTGAAATGAGAAAAGCCATGGCCGGCGGCGCGGCCACCAGCCCCAGATTGTGCCCCAGGAGCAGCATGGTGCTGCCGAAGGAGGTGTTCTGAGGTTCCCGCCGGCAGGCGAGGTCCAGGGCGATGGGCAGGGTGGGACCCTCGGCAGCCCCGGCGAGGAGGGTGCACACCGCCATGAGGGGCCCCCTCGCCGCCACCACGCCCGCAAGGAGGAACAGTCCGGAAAAAAGATAGCCGTACCGAAGGATCTTTCTCGGCTCAAAACGCAGTTTCATCACCGCCAGGCGGGAGGACGCGATCCCGAGCCAGAAGAAGGACAATGCCGCGGCGCCCCAGCGGGGAGAGCCGAGGTACTCCGAAATATAGCGATTCACCCAGACGGTAACGCCGATTTGATGCGCCCCGTAGAGCACGGCGCAGAAAAGCAGGATGCGCCGTGGGGGCGAGGAGAGGTATTTTTTGATGTCCCCCAGCCGCAGCTTCCCGGCGTTTTCAGGAGCATTCCTTTTAATTCGCAGGACCGGAACGGCGCTGGAGAGATAAAGAAAACCGGAGGCAAGCGCCAGGGCGCCGCAGCAGACCAGAAGGATATTCCACTCCACCCCCGCTTCGCTCAAAAGCTGGAGGACAGCGGGAGCGCAGAGTGCGCCGACCCCATAGACGCCGTGAATGAGGTTGAGGAAGCGTCCGGAACCGTCGGGGTGCAGGTCGACCATCACCGAGGAAGCCAGAGTGTCCACGAAGCCGAAGGCCGCTCCGTAAAAAAAGTACAAAAGCAGCAGCGCGGCAAAAGCAGGCTTTATCCCCATGAGAAAGAACACGCTGGGAATGACCACGGCGGAAACGGCCAGCAGACAGTACTTCCGCAGCCTGCCCAGGAGAAAACCGACGAGGAGCAGCGAGGCGATATTGCCCGCCGTCTGGAAGGAACTGACCGCGCCCTGACGGGCGGACACCAGGACGTAGTGACCGATAAAATCGGTCAGCAGCGCGCCCTGGGTCATGTTGCAGCAGGCCCCCGCGAACATCATGGCGCACAGGGCTGCGGTCAGGCGTTTTTTCTGCACCGCGGTCATAACGAACTCCTTTGGCAAAGGGGCCGTCTTGCGACAACCGCTTTTTCTTATTTGATTGTCCTCTCCAGATATTCCCTCATGAGCGCCTGGCCCAGCGCACCGCCCGGATGGAACAGGGCGAAGTCCTGCTTGTGAAACCCCTTCATCCGGCAAACCACGGTGGCGAGCGCGTCCCCCACCGCCAGGGCGGCGGTGGAGCTGGCGGTGGGGGCAAGACCCAAGTGGTCGATTTCCTCCCCCGCGTCGCAGAGGATTTTGATATCTGCGGCGGCGGCCAGAGGAGACTCTCTGTCCCGGGTGATGGAAACGGTCTTCGCCCCGATGATTTTAATCGGCGTGAGCATGTTTAAAATCTCCTGGGACTTGCCGCTGTTCGAGATGAGGATCACGAGATCGTCCTTTGTGATCATGCCCATGTCCCCGTGGAGGGACTCGGCGCTGTGCACGAAAAAGGCGGGGATGCCGAGGCTCGCCATGGTGGCGGCAAGCTTTCTGCCCACGTGACCGGTCTTGCCCAAGCCGGTGACGATTACGCGGCCACGGCAGCCGAGAATCGCCCGGCAAGCTTCCGCGTAGGCCCCGTCCGCCTGCTCCGCCACACGCGCGAGCGCCTGGGCCTCTTTTATCATCTGCTCTTTGCAGCAAGCAATGATCTCTTCGTCCGTCAGCATCTCTTCACACCTTACTTCACAATCATATTTTTCCTGCGCTCCTGGGAGACGAACACGGCGAGGATCAGAATGGCGCCCGTAATGAGCTTCTGGACCTCCGAGGACATGCCCCAGATGACAAGGCCGTTTGCCAGCAGTTTGAGGGTGACGCAGCCCACCAGCGTACCCACGACGCTGCCCACGCCGCCCCGCTGGGAGGTGCCGCCCAGTACCACTGAGGAGATGATGGTGAGCTCGTAGCCGTCCCCGATGGAGGGGGAGCCGGAGCCGATCCGCCCGGCCATGAGGCAGGCGCCCAGTCCCGTCATGACTCCGGCAAAGGCGTAAACCATGATCTTTATTTTATTGACGTTAAGGCCGCTCAGCTGGGCGACCACCTCGTCGCCTCCGGTGAGCTTGGTGAAGCGCCCGAAGACCGTGTACTTTTCGAGGAACAGGCAGAAGAAGAAAATACCGAAGCCGATGAAGAGGGTCCAGGGCCGCAGGCCGAATATGGTCTTGAAGGGGGAGCTGTAGGGCACACTGGTGTTTACGCCTCCGCTGAGCAGGGTGGCGCAGGCTCTGGCGATAGAGAGAAAGGCCAGGGTCACGATGAAGGTCGGGACCTTCAAAAAGGCGTGCAGGGTCCCCTGAAGGGCATAGACCGCACAGGAGAAGAGGCAGGTGACGGCGACGGAGACAAACAGGTTCCCGGTGGAAACGAAAAGCTTGGCCGCGATGACGCCGCACAGCGCCACCATGGAGCCCGCGGACAGGTCGATGCTGCCCAGCAGGATGATGAAGGTGCCGCCCATGGCGACCACCAGCACATCCATGGAGCTGCCGAGAAAAGTCAGAAGGTTGGAACTGGTCAGGAATTTATCCGGCACCGTGACCGAAAACGCGAAAAACAGAATGACGAAGGCCAGGAAGGAAATATTCTTCCTGAAAAACTCGGAGAGCTTTCCCCTATTCTGAAGCGTCATATGTAGCAGTCCTTTCTTTTTCCGATTCCGCTGAAAAAGTGACTCTCCCGGGCTCAGACCATCCTGGAAAGGATGGCCTCCTCGGTGAAGCCGTCCATCCTGCAAAATTCGCAGGTAACCTCTCCGTTTTTGAAGGTGTAGATGCGGTCGCACATACCGATGAGCTCGGGAAGCTCGTCCGAGGTGAGCAGGATGGCCTTGCCCTCGTTTTTCTGGAGTTCCAGGAATTTGTAGATCTCGTACTTGACTCCCACGTCCACGCCCCGGGTGGGCGAGCATGCCATGAGCAGGTCGGAGTTGTTTTTGATCCATTTGGCGATGACCACCTTCTGCTTGTTGCCGCCGCTCAGGTCCTCGAGATGCGTGTTTATGCCGGGAGTCTTGATCCGGTATTCCTCCACGGCGTCCCTCGCCTCCGACTTCTCCCCCTTCAGGTCCACTATACCCTTTCTGGCGCGGGTCTTCACCTTGGCCGAGGAGATGTTCCAGATGAGGTCGTAGAGGAGGAACAAACCTTCGCCGTCCCTGTCCTTGGGAATGTAGCCGATGTTGCAGGCAATGGCCTCGCAGGGAGATTTCATAATGTGAGATTTTCCTTTATAGATCATTTCCCCTGACTTAACGGTCTCATATCCGAATATGGCGCGGACAAAATCCTCGGATCCGCATCCGCCGATCCCGGCGATGCCGACGATTTCCCCGGCCCGAACATTCAAATTAATATTCCGGAAGCTTGGTTCCATAGTGAAATCCTTCACCCTGAGCATGACCTCCCCGATGGAACTACTCTCCTCCGAGCGGTAGCTGGACGCGGAGATGTCGCGCCCCACCATGCTGTTGATGATCATCTGCTCGGTGGTCTCCGCCACGTTCATCTTGTCCACCAGCCTTCCGTCCCGCAGGACGGTCACCCGGTCGCACAGGGCGTGGACCTCGTCGATGAAGTGTGATATGTAGACGACGGCGACTCCCTTGTCCCGCTGCTCCCGCAGGAGCTCGTAAAGGGACTCCACGCTGTCCTTGGAAACGGCCGCCGAGGTCTCGTCTACCAGCAGCACCCTGGGGTCCAGGGAGAGGGCGCGGGCGATCTCCACCTGCTTTCTCTCCTCAAAGGAGAGGTTCTCCAACACGTCGGTGGGCTTTATGTGTTCAAAATGGCATTTTTCTAAAACCCGGGCCGCAGCCTTGTTTTGCTCCTTCCAGTCGATCACGCCGAATCTGGTGAATTTGCCGTCCTGCCCCAGGAAAATGTTTTCGGCCACGGTGAGGTTGGAGGCAAAGTTCGGAACCTGCATAATGATGGAGATTCCGGCCTTCTCGGCATCCAGCGGGTTCTTGGGGTCATACGGCTCGCCGAAGAGGGTCATCTCCCCGGCGGTCTTGTCGTAAATACCCATGAGCACCTGAAAGAGGGTGGATTTCCCCGCCCCGTTCTCCCCCACCAGGCCGTGGATTTCACCGGCGCGGAACTGGGCCGTGTCTTCCTCGTCCCAGTCGAGCGCCTTTGTTCCGGGAAAGTATTTTTTAATTCCCTTGAGCACCACTGTGTTATCCATCTGCGATCCTCCCAATCCCGCCGTACTCCATCCGGGGGCGGCGGGGGGGGTCTGGGGGGCCGGGGGCTCCGCTGTGTTATAAGTTTTCAGTTTACTTCTTGCTGAAGAGGGTGGCGAAATCGTACACGGCGCCGGCGTTGAGCGTCTTGCTTCTGGAGGCCCAGTCGATGGTCTCGGTGCTGTTGATGTAGTTCTTCAGATAATCGTCGGCGGTGTCCTTGGTGATGACCATGAGGGTCAGCTTGGTGGCTGCGGCGCCGTCGTACTTCACGCCGTTCATGGCGTCGAAGAGGATGACGGCTGCCATGGCGGGCATCATGTAGTGGCCGCCGGAGGTGAGGGACATGGTTCCTGCCTTAATGGCGTCCACAGCGGGGGACAGGCCGTCCATGCCGCCGGAAACTACTTTAGCCTGAATGCCGTATTCCTGCTTCACGTTTGCTACGGCCAGGCCGTGGGAGTCGTTATAACACCAGACGCCGTTCAGATCGGGATAGGCCGAGTAGAGGTTGCGGAAGGCCTGGTCGCCCTCGTCCTGATTTTCGCCCGGCCACTCCTCGCCCAGGAGCTTCACGTTGGGATATTCCTTGAGCGCCTTCTGGAGTCCGGCGTAGCGGCCCTCGGCCACGGAGGTGCCCTTGTAGCCCACGATGGCCACGAGCTTGGTGGCCCCCGCCTTGATGAGCGCGACGGCCTGGTTGTAGCCGCAGGTTTCGTCGTCGGGTCCGATGAAGGTGATGTAATCCTTGCCGACTGTCACGTCATTGCTGGGGGTGCGGTCGATGATGACCACGGGGATACCGGCCTTGGCGCAGATACCGCAGATACCCGCGCATACGGAGCTGTCCTGGGGCGCCAGGATCAGCGCTTTGATTCCCTTGGAGATCATGGCCTCCACATCGGTGAGCTGCTCGGCGGTGTCGTTGTTGCAGTCGTCGTAGTAACCCTCGCAGCCGAGCTGCTTGCAGGCTTCCTCAAAGTAGTTGATGCAGTACTGCCAGAATTCGTTGTTGCTGGTGGGGAAAGAGAAGCCGATGAGCCCGGTCACAATGGGCTTGGCGGTCGCGGTGGGGGCTGCGGAAGCCGTAGGGGAAGCCGCGGGCGAGGCGGCGGGGGTGCTGGAGCCGCAGGCGCAGAGCCCGAGCGCCAGCGCAAGGGCCAGAGACAGCGCGATTATTTTCTTCATTTCTTTACCTCCTCAAAAATCTTATTAATGAACCACCCTGAGGTTTGTGCGGATGGCGGCGCATAAGGGAAGGAATCAGCGGATACCGGGGGCGCTGTAGCCCGGGACGATATATTCCTCGGTGAGGGGCAGATCGACCCAGGACCCAGTCTCCATGGATTTGTACGCGCCGATGAGCACGTCTGTCACCATGGCGCTGACCTCGGGCGTCAGGGAGGGGGTCACGCCCTTTTCTATGCAGTCCAGGAAGTGCTCCAGCATGGACTTGTAGGCCCAGCCCCGGGGCGGGTAGACAGGCACCCAGCGCTTAGGGACAAAGCCGTCGGGCTGCATGATATCCTCGGACCAGAAGAGCTGGGGATAGCGGTAATCCTTGATGATGGCGGGCAGCTCCTCCTGGCGGAAGTTCTTGCTGGTGAAGACGGCCAGCGGCGCGCTCTGAAAGGGGTTCGTGGCCTCGGAGCCGGTAAAGATGGTGCCGTCGCTGCCGTACACTTCCGAGATATTGGAGACCGCCGGGGAGTACCGGTCGCCGCTCACGATACCGGTGGCTCCGTTGTCGAACTCAATCATGATCCAGAAGGAGTCGTCCAGGGGGGTGTACTCCTCCGGCGTCACAAGGCGCTTGATCATGCCGACCACACGTTTGGGCATGGCGTTCATGAGGTAGATAAGCAGATCGGTCCTGTGGGCGCCCAGGTCGAAGAGCGCGCCCGCGCCGGCCTCGAAGGGCTTCGCGCGGAAATCGGTGAAGGAAAGCTGCTCATGGTAGAGGTTCCAGCTCTCATGCAGGGAGGAGCGGCCCATCATGGGTTTTCCGATGAAGCCGTCTGAAATCAGGTCGTGCGCAATGATGTTCTGCGCCCAGAAACGCTGGTTGGTGCCCGCCATGAGGAGCACGCCCTCTTTGTGGCAGACCTCCACCATCTTCCAGGCCTCTTCGTGGGTGCAGGCAAAGGGCTTTTCCACAATGACGTTTTTCTTCGCCCGCATGGCGTCGATGGCCTGCTGGGCGTGGAAGCGGTTGGGCGAGGCGATGATCACCGCCTCGATGTCCTTGTCCTCCAGCAGGTCTTCATAATTGGAATATGTCTTTTCCGGTTCCCACTTCTTCGCCATCCTCCCGAGGATCTCCTCATTGGAGTCGCACAGGGCCACAAGCTTCGCGTTGGGAAGGGCCCGAATGGACGGGCAGTGGCCGATGTCGGCAATGGAGCCCGCGCCGATGATGCCTACGCCGATTTGTGCCATACGATTTCCTCCTTTATTCCTTTATGTTTTCAGATAGTCCTGGGGGTTTCCGGTTTTCGTCCCACCCCGGTTGGGTCTCACTCCCCTACTCCCCCGTCGCCGCACGGCGGGCGATGCGCTCCCGGGTGGGCATCCGCTTGAAGGTGCAGCCGCCCGAACGCTGAATCACCAGGGAGGCGGTGCAGTTGCCGTTTGCCATGGCGGCGTTTATATCGCCGTTTTGGATGTAGGACGCCATAAAGCCTCCCCCGAAGGAGTCCCCGGCTCCGGTCATATCCAGTTTGCCGTTTGCCTCCTCGCTCACGGCTTTGAAGGGCCTGAACCAGACGGGTTCCCGTCCCGCCTGGCTGTAAAAGGCACCGCTGCCGCCGCAGGTGACGACGGCGGTGCGCGCCCCCAGCTCCAGCAGGTACCGGGCCGCCTCTTCGGCGGTTCTTCCGGGGACGATGGAGGCCAAATCCTCCTGGCTGGCCTTGACAATGGTGCTGTTTTTGCAGAGCGTGGAGACGACCTTGTATCCGTAGGCGTCCTCCACCGAGTAGCGCACGTCGCTGGTGGCGCCGCCGTATCCCCCAAGGTCCACGAAAACCGTTTTGCCCTCGCGATACAAACGTCTCGCCAGCTTGGGTTCCACCTCGTAGTCCATGGGGCAGATTTTGAAATACCGGCAGGCCCGGAAGGCGCGGCAGATATCCCGGTAGCGGATCGGGGGAGCTTTCTTGATATAATTTATGTACTTTGTCCCATCCTCCCGGTACATGAGCATATTGGTGGTCGTGTGCTCCCAGGGCATCATGTTGCGCCTGTCGAGCATGTCCAGCTCTCCGATGATTTCGGGCATATCGCCGCCGTAATAGGTGACAATGCCCACGTTCACGCCCTGAGCGGCCATGACCAGGCTGGAATACGCCACCGGGCTCCCGATGACCGGCCCGATTTCGCGGCCGTCGGGGAAGTGTACAATTTCCTTTAGAATCGTTCCGATGACGACGATATCGACTTTTTTCTCCGCAGCGGAAAAACGCGTTCTCCAATTCATCTTTTCTCTCCGCCTCCCGGTACGGGGTTCTATCCCCGGATAAACGCGTCGACCTTCTCCTTGCAGACCTCGTCGATGTACTGCACGGGCGGGTGCTTGAAGAAATAGGAGGAAGGCTCAATGACGGCGCCTGAGATGCCGCGCTCCCTGGCCAGCATGCAGCAGCGCACCGCGTCGATGGAAATGCCGCCTGAGTTGGGGGAGTCCTCCACCTCCAGATGGAGGAGAAGCTTCACCGGGGCGTTTCCGAACTTGGCCCCTTCCATGTAGATTTGGGCGGTTTTCTGGTCGCCCTGGTTGTCCACGAAGGCAAAGCCCGGGGCGATTTTCGTGTCCTTATTCTGCAGAATGGAGGAGATGGCGTCGTGCTTGGAGACGTGCTTGCTCTCGCCGCGCATCACCAGATTAATAAAGTCGGTGTTGCCCGCAAAGTTGAGCTGGTAGGACTTGTCGATGCGGATACCCCGGTCCTCGAAGAGCTTTGCCAGGGCCCTGTGGATGATGGTGGCGCCGATCTGGGACTTCCAGTCATCCCCCAAAATGGGGATGCCCGCCTCGGCGCAGCCGGCGGCAACGGCGGGGTCGGAGGCGAGAAATTCGGGGATGCCGTTCACAACGCCGCATCCCGCTTTTTTGGCGCAGTCCACGTAGAAACGGGCGGCCTGGGCCGAGCCGGTGGGCAGGTTAATGAGAATGATGTCCACCTTGTAATCGACGAGGGCCTGGACTACATCGGCGGGCTCCTGGTTATCGTCAACAGAGTAATACTCCTTGCCGTAGTAATGGCGCAGATGCTCCGGCGCACCATCCAGGGTGGGTCCTCTCAGGACGGGTGCGTCCAGGAAGGGCACATCCGCAATTTTAAAGGCACAGTTGGGCTTTTCCCGGATGGCCTCGCTCACGTCCCTGCCCACCTTTTTGGAATCGATGTCGAATCCCAGTACAACCTGGATATCTCCCGGCTCATAGCCGCCAACGTCGTAGTGCATCAGGCCCCCGTACTTTCCGGCGATCTCCTCGTTTTTATAAAACTGGATGCCTTCCACCAAAGAGGCGGAGCAATTGCCCACGCCCATGAGGGCAAGCCTGATTTTCTTCTGTCCCATTCTTTCTTCCTCCCGAAAATCTTAAATTTTGCTAAGGGAAAGGTAGTCCCGCTGTCATGGATAGATGTATTAGGCTTGCCCCGCAAATATGTCTCGGTTTTTGCCGTTTCCGTTAATTTGTAAGGGCGGTGCGGAAAAAACGGGAAAAAACAATAACCCCCCTGCGGCCGCAGGGAGGACAGCTTAAGAAACGGGAGGGCAGCGTCATCCCGGGCATGACGCGAGGAACCTTTGCACACCTGGCGGTAAGCTAAACCATATTGGCCTTCGGCCATATACGGAGGGGGATTTAGGATATTATTTGCCATTTTGTTGTTTTGTGGAAGCTCTCGCGGTATAATATAGAAAACATTAACGGCTTAATGTGAACCGATTATTCAGGATGTTTTTCATTATAGCAATTATGCGAAGTTAAGTTTATATAAAAATTATGTAATGTGTTTTGACGGCTATTATGGAGGGGTTATGTGAGCGTTGAAGTTGTTTATGAAGAGAAGGATCTTTGCGCAATTATTATAGATGGTGAGCATTTTGACACGGAAGAGGATAACCTGATTATCATTCCAATACGCGCCTTGCTTGAACAGAATATTGACGATTTCCCACAAGGAATAACCATCGAGTTGTGTGACGATATTAGTGAGAATGTTATCATGACACACAATGTCCCAACAAGGTGTACACTACTTTCCAAGAATAAGTTCAACGTCTCCTTTGATGAAACAATGACAAGAAAATACTGGGACGCACCTGTTGGCTTAAAGCTTTGGATGGAAACAAGGCGAGATATTATTTTGGACAGGAACAAAAACTTAGGTGATATTAACCTTGAACAATTTGACGATGATGGAGCATATATCAGCTTAGTCTACTCTTGTGAAGTTGAAGTGGGAACATTCAAAGAGTTGCTACAGGCTATCGATCAAACATATGCTGAAATAGATGGTGCCACGGATATCGCTCTAGGTTCACCGTTTGAAAAAATAAAAAACTGCAACAAAGAGAGTGACTTTACGATAAAAATACTACTCCCGCTATTCCGTAATTTAGGCTTTTCTAATGTGAAGTACAATCATGGAAACAAAGAGTATGGAAAAGATATAACTTTTTCTAGACGATCAGAGTTTGATGAATATGAATATTATGGCGTTCAAGTAAAATATGGCGATGTTTCCGGTGGTGCTAGCGGTGATGTGAATGAATTGGTTGCTCAAGCAATTGATGCATTTAAGATGCCTTTTTACGATGTTTATTCCCGAAATAGAGTTAGAATTTCAAAACTCATTATTGCTGTATCCGGAAAGTTCACCCTAAACGCAATTGAAAAAATTATAGAAGGTATCACAGACTACCCCTTGAAGAACAATCTCATCTTTATTGATGGAGAAAAAATACAAACTTTGTTAGAACGCTATAGACGATTTTAGGGAGGACCCTATTATGGGTGAACGCACATTTGAGGATGTAAAAAAATATGTTGAATGGCAAAGCCAAGATAAGTGCAAAGTTTTAAGTGCAAAGCCAGAACACAATTTTGATGATCTCGGAGTAGCGGTTTGCGTTTGGAATGTTAAAACAGATACAGACGGAGACTGGTGGGTAGTAGAGGGTGACACTGTTCCAATGAACTTATATCCGCAGAGTGCCTATTATTTTGGGGCAGATGAGGTTTATTCGTTTCACATGGGATTGATGCAAAGAATGAGTGCTTCTCATGACAAGTACAACCCAGACGCTTTTGTGCGTAGAGTAACTCTGGGGGCAGAGATTGCCCCGCAGCTTCTGAGAAAGCTAAAAAATGTTGCTTTATTAATAGATACTGCTAAAGAAATCGAGGACTTCCAGTCGTTAGGAGTTCAATGCAGAGAAATACTTATTGAGCTTGGAAATTATATTTATAATCCAACTATGGCTGATGCACATGAACAGCCTCAAGAGTCTAACTTTAAGAGAAAATCTGAGCTTTTTATTCAATTTTATTTAATTGGTTCTGAAAACGCCGATTATCGAAGTATAATAAAAAAATTGACAGAATCTACATGGGAATACATTAATAAAACAACACATTCAAGTAGCACTACATTTTACGAAGCGTCAACTTGTGTAATGTTATGCACATCTCTGGTTGGAGTCTACGAAAATATAGTACAAAAAGTGTACGATCCGATTTCACAGTATAAATGTTCAGTATGTAAAAGCAAAAAATTAACAATAAATGGTGATGCTTCAGATGAAAACGGCATTGTACAAAAGTTATACTTGAAATGTGATGAATGCAATGCTACCACTGAAGTTGTTTTTGAAAATAGTGACACGGAAAACCCAATATATATTAGAGGCAAGACTGTTTAATATACTTTTATCAGATTACTTCCCATCATGTTTATGATTTTCAGTATGTCGAAACAGAAGATAAGTACCAATATTATGATGGGCGTCGGCTGTCCATTATGTTTTTTATTCGCAAAATGTTATAAACGGTGAACTGCTTGTTATCCATACAACCTAATAACCCATTTAGTTTGTACGTTTGAATGCAGGGTGGTAAACATGTCGTTTATGAATTTTAATCTACATACCTGGGAACTGTTTTGGGGAAATATTCTGCTCATGGTCTGCTGCTTATTTTATCTCGCGTGGTGGATCGTGGCCTTTCACCCCAATACGCCATCCAAGGGGCTTCAAACCGGACTGCTGCTTGCCGCGGCCACGGCGGCGGGAATCGCCGCCGTGGTGCTGACAGTAAAGGGAATGCGTGCCATTCCTCATGAGGCAAAGCTGTTTCCGACGAATTCCATCCTATGGGGCGGGATTGCCGCATACTTCGTCCTGCTGGCGGTTACCAGCTTATTCTTCAAGCGGCAGGTGACGACGGAACTGATCCTGATCGTCGGCTGGGCCATGATGGAGATGTCGGAGATCGACGCGCTCTATGGGGCAGGCCGGTTTGGGCTCAAAGCGGCAGTCATTCTGAGCGTTGTGATCGGGTTTGCGGCGGTGATCAGTCTGATCTGCTATGTGCTGTATTACCGGCTGGAGCTAACCGCGGGTTATATCGACGGTATGGTTCCGCTGATTATCTTACCCCTTGTCATGGCCGGCATCTCCGTGACGATGGCGGTTTTGTAGGGTTGCCGGTTATCCCTGAAATTATGAGGCTAGTGCGGCATTGCCATTGTCGATATCGTCGGACCCGAAATAAAAAAATCCTTAGAACCCTGCGGGTTCTAAGGATTTTCGCTGAAGCCGGCGATTCGCCTGATATGAGTTATAAAAACGCGAACGACTTTTCAATTGATATATTTGCTTCTGTTGTGAGCGGCCGCCTGCCCCATCAGGTTTTTACGACAAAGGCCGACTTGGGGGCGCCGCAGCGGGGGCACTTCCAATCGGGGGGAAGAAACTCGAAGGGGCCCTGGGAATTGTCGTACTCATAGCCGCAAACGGAACAAACGTATTTCGGCCCGGCGGCACGGCCACCCTCTTCCTCGGGCAGGGTGTGCGCGGGAGCGTTCTTTGGCACGCCGCCCTTCTTCACCATCTGGTAGTAAGCGTAAGTCATAGGGGCCACACGCTCTCCCAACCGGTCGCACTCAAAGACTTCCAGAATAAACAGCGTGTAGTCCGGCAGCTCCACAGTATCCCTTACCTTACACTCAAACCAGCCGCAGATGCCGTCTTCCAGAACGGGCAAACCATCGGGCGTCTGGATATAAGGCACACCCGCGAACTTGTCCGTGTCCCGGCCGGATTGGAACCCGAAGGTCCGGATGACGTCCATGGAGACGCCCTGGGCCAAAATATTCACTGAGGCCAGCCCGGACTCCTTGATCACACTGTTCGTATAGTTGTTGTGGCTCACGCTGACCGACAGAAGGGGCGGTTTGCTGGAGATCTGGACGGCCGTGTTGACAATACAGCCCGTCGGCTTTCCGTCCTTCACGCTGCCCAAAAGGAACATTCCGTAAGTCAAATCAAAAAACGTGGACAAATTCATACTGTGTTAGCACTCCTTTCATCTGCGGAAAAATAGTAAACCGGCAAGGCCGGCCCCGCGCCTACCTTTACATTCATCATTGCCTGGACCTTTGCAACGCCCCTTTTTATCCGACGGAAAAGCTTTTGCTTTTCAACGATATGTTAACATTTTTAAAGAAAGATTTCAATTGATTTTGCGCCGCGCGGCTTAAAGCATCTGTTTCTGTAACAATGCAAGCCGCTTTTTACCCGCAATTGCCTGACCTGCTCAGCGGCTCCGGCTCGGTCTGGGGATTTTCTTTTTCTCTTCCTGTGGAATTTAGAGAAGAGCTATGTTATTATTTAGAATATTTAAATACTCTGTCGGAAGGAGGCGGCTTGTCTTGGATATGGATTCTTTTTTCGCTCTGGGAGGCTTCCGGCTGCTGGAACGGCTGTCTTCAGGAGGCAGCTCTCTTTGTTTCAAGGCGGCGCGGCAGGGAGAGGCGCGGGTGTTCGCCCTCAAACTCTTCTGCCCCGCTTCTCTGCGGGAAAAGCTGCGCGTCACTCCGGAGGGCGTCATGGTGCTGGAGGATGCCTCTGCGGAGGAGCGCCGCCGGTTTCTTCAGTCGGCCTTGCTCTTCCGGCGGGAGGCGGCGGTGTGCGGGGAGCTGTGCGCCCTGTACGGGGAAAGGAGCAATAACGATTATTTCTACTACGCCGCCCTCACCGAGCTGGAGGATTATGCCTCTCTCATCCGCGAGGGCTGCGACGGCCCGGAGTGGCTGGGAGCTGGCGCGCCCAGGTACGGTGCCTTTCTCCTGTGCGACACCACGGGGGGCGAGCCCCTCTCCGACCTGCTGCGGCGCCGGAAGCTCCACGACGACCGGGAGCAGGGCGCGCTGACCGCCCTCGCCTGGACCCGGCGGATCGCCGAAGCCGCCGCCCAGCTCCACGGCCATCTGGGACGGGACGGCAGCCCCGCCCCCTATCTTCATTTGGATATAAAACCCGACAACATCTACTGCACCCGCCTGGAGCTGGACGGAGACGAGGGACGGCGGGTCTTCCGGATGCTGGACCTGGGCAGCGCCTTCCCGCTGGGAAAGGGCGAAGAGGACCGCCGCCTCCGCCTCGCCATCCTGCCCAGGCTCACCTCCACCCTTCACTACGCCGCGCCCGAGCTTGGACGGCAGGTGAACCACCCCGACCCCGGAGAGGCCCTGCGGCTCCTGCGGCCCGAGACCGACGTCTATTCCATTGCCGCCATCCTCTTTGAAATGGTCACCGGCCAGCCTTACGACTGCGACGAGCTGGAGCTCTCCTCCCCCGCTCTCGACGCTATCCCCGAGTCGGCCCGGAGCCTTCTCAAAGAAGAACTTCTCCGTCCGGCGCTGGAGCGCCCGGCGGAGAGCCGCCTCACCCTCGCCGCCCTCACCCGGGGTCTCGACCGTCTGCGCCGGGTGATCGAAAACCGGGGCGTCTGCCGGGAGGTGCTTTTTACAGGCGCCCGGCGCTTTGCCCGGGCGCTGCCGGAAACGCCGCAGGAAGCCCTTCTTGCCCGCTGCCGGCTGGTTCCGGAGGAGAGCGCCTCCTCCCCGGCGGAAGAGAACCTTTTTGCCCTGCTTGACAGTACCCGGGGCCATCTGTTTCTCCAGGGCTCCGGCATGCGGGGCAAGACTTTCGCCCTGCTCCACGCCGCCGTGACTCTGACGGAATGTTACCGGCCCGACGCTCCGGTACCCCTCTATGTGCCTCTTCGTGCTTTTAGGGACGCAGGGGATAAGGCTAACTTTGTCCGGGACTACATCCTCTCCCGCTACGCCGGGCGTCTGGACGAGGATGACGCCGAGCTGCCCTTTCTAAACTGCTTCCGGGAGACTGCCGGGGACGCTCCGGGCTTTCTCCTCCTGGCGGACGGCCTCAACGAGGCGGCGGGAGAGGAGGACTTCGGAGCGCTGGTATCGGAGCTTTCGCGACTCATGGCTCTGCCCGGCATCAGGGTCGTGCTCTCGGCCCAGTCGGACATGCGGCAGACGAACTTTATGGGCTTGGGGCTTGGCCTTGCCGAGCTCGCGGCCCTGGACACAGGCCAGATCGACGGCTACCTTTCCGCTTCGGGCTTACCGCCGGTTCCCGAGGGCGACAGCCTGCGCCAGGTGCTGGAATCTCCCATGCTTCTCAAGATGTACGCCCTGAGCGAACGGGCAGTCATCGACCGCTCCCTTCTGCGCGACCCGCGCTTCCGGTTCCTTCCCTCCGCCCGCACGGCTTCCCAGATCATGCTCAACTACCGGGAATATGTGCTCTCCAAGCTCTGGGATAACCGCAGCGGCGGCAGCTTCGGCGCGTACTGCCTGCTGGTGCGGGAATTTTTGCCCTACCTGGCCTGCCAGCTGTGCACCGACGAATTCTGGTTCGGCATCAGCCGCAACGGGATCGAAAGCATCCTCAACTTCTTTTTCCACCGTATGACCCTCCCGGAGAGCGCCATGGAGCTGCGGGAATACGGCTATCCCGCCTTTGGAGAGGACAGGGAGGAGGAGCGCTCGCTGGCCTCCTTCGACAAAGACATCGCCCGGGTAAGAACTGTCGAATCCCTGCTGCTGGCGGACAGCCCCGACGGCCTGCTCCGCCCGGCGGAGAAAATGCTCCTGGACTTCGGATATTTCGACAGTAAGGAAGAATTACAGCAGCTGCTCGACCCTCAATGGCAAAAAAGTGCCGACCCTTACGGCGACCTGCGCCTGACCTCCCTCCGCAACGGCCGGGTTCTGAACATGCTGCTCGGCACCGGCCTTTTGCGCCTGGAGGACCGGTGGTATTCCTTGGCCCATGACAGCATGCGGGAAATTTTCTGCGCCGACGGGCTGCTCCAATCCCTCCTGCGCCACTCCGGCCCGGAGAGCCTTAAAAGCGAACTGGGCCGCTATCACCTGAGCCGGGCGGTCTGCCTGCGGCTGGGAGAGCTGTGTGGGGAGGACTGCGCGTCTCTGCGCGGGGCGCTGGAGAGCCTTCGTGGGTTCTTCGATCCCATCAACAGTCAAAGCCTCGCTGGCTACGGCAACGAGGCCCTGGAACTTTTAAGCGAGAATTGGATCAACTTTTCCAATCTCATCTGGATCATCAACATGTCGCTTAATCGTAAGAGGCCTCTGACGGCGGATGATCTGGACGAACTCCTGGAGACCGACGACCTTCCGTTTGAAATTCCGGATTCAACAGTCTTTCCATTACTGCCCGTATTGTCCGCGCAGAATTTAACCCTGCGTTTTACCCTGGGGGATAGGAAGGAGCACACCCGACTCACCCTTTTTAACGCCGTGGAA
Organism: Bacillota bacterium; assembly: GCA_023459875.1. Lineage (GTDB taxonomy): Bacteria > Bacillota > Clostridia > Oscillospirales > Oscillospiraceae > JAEWRY01. The sequence continues at coordinate 12,821 of JAEWRY010000028.1, read as the reverse complement.
TACGCGGGAGCCATGGGGGGCAGTTTCGCCACGGCGGCGGCCAACCTGACGGAGGCCCTGCTGCTCCGCCGCGGCACCCTGGCGGGCGAAGACCTGTCCCGCCTGGACCTCTCCCGGGCGCGGCTGCGCACGGCGCCCCTATCCGGTGCCAGACTGGACGGAGCCTTCCTGATGCTGGACGACTTGCGGGAACTTGATCTGCCCGGCGACTCCGGTTATCGCAGAATGGAATACGGGCCCTCCGGCCGTTTTCTCTATCTGGCGTACACGAAAACCCTTTTCTGTCTCGATTTGTGGGAGGAGGGCCTTGTGTTCAGCCTGGCGGTCTCGCCCGAAACCCACGGCGACGCGGCGCTGGTACATTTCATTCTCCTGCCTGAGCAGGGATGGCTGGCGGTGATCCTCTCGGACAACACGGTGTGCATCATAAACGCGGGCACGGGGGAAGGCCTCCTGGAGTTTTGTCCGCCCGACGGAGAGACCGCCCAAGGGTTCCGGCTCACCTGTGCCGTCCCCCAGCCGGAGGGACGGCTGGGAGTCCAGCTTGAGGGTGAGCATAGACAGATGAGGATTCTTCAGTATTATCTCGTTCAGGAGGAGGACGGCAGCCTCTCCGCCCGTCTGGAATTAACGAAAGACCATTCCCACTACACCCAACTGGAGGAGTTCAAAAGCGGTAAGACCTCCCGCCCCGGCTATGTCCTCCAGCGTCTGGGCTCCAGCTTTCGTGAGCTGACGGCGGGCGGAAATGCCGCCGGGGGGCAGCCCCGGCAGTTAGGCAGGAAGGCAAGCGGTTATCTGGGCGCGGTCTATTCCCGCAGCGCCGACCGCATTGCCATGCTCAGCGCGGACGGTCTGGAAGAATACAGCACAAAAAGCGGACTTCTCACTTCACAGATCGTCTTCCGCAGCCACCGGGTGCAGATGTTGTTTCTGGATGAGGTAGGTCAGGCGCGCCCCGTGACGGCGGACGGAAGAATCTGGTGTTTGGAAGAGTCCGCCGCCATCGACGCGCCGACCGCCGTCGGTAAGGTGCTGGGCACGCTGAAGCACTGGATCGGCCCTGGACGGCGCCTGGAAAACAACCTGATCTTTGGCGTGGACTTTCCCGGCATGGAATATCTCACCGATCTCGCGGGGCAAGACGCTGCGCAGGTCAACCGGAGGCTCTACGGCGGCTGGCCCGCCGTTCTCACCGGGGACGGCGTTCTGCTCACCCTAAGCCTTCCCGACCCGGATACCGCCGTGGTGACGCGGGGAACTCCGGGGGAGCCGGGAATTCCCCTGTGCCGGTTCGATCCGTTCCCCGACGCGGGAAGCTCCGAAAAGGGCAGCAAAAAGAAGCTCCTCCTGGCCGAGGCCGATCTGGGTTTTCTGGGAGACACCGCCTGCTCCTTTATTTATAATTTCGCTAGAAGACTGACAAGCGGAGAGGAACTTCCCGCCAGAGCGGGTCTCTGCCGCATTGCCCTGAGCGCCGGCACAGCCGTTCCCGTGGACACCGCCCCCCTCCTTGCCGCCCGGGTTGCTACTGATCCGCGCCTTCTCAAAATAGGACAGCTCAAATGCCCAAGAAACAGAAGGGGGAGCAGCCTTCGAGTCTTCCTTCTGAGCGGAGATACCGTTTTGCTCTCCTTCTTCGACGCCTGGCTCACCCTGGAGGTTAGCCTGTCTGACGGACAGGTGCTGGAGCGGTACGACGCCATGGCCGTCGCCGACCTGCGGCAGATAAACAACCGCACCATTGTGCTGCTCGATTCCCCCATCGATCTCTCCGACCCACAAACAACTGCTTCCGAACACGCGCAGTACTATCGCAAGACGGAGAAACGTTCCAAAAAGGCCTTCGCGCTCCGGCGACTGGGCTCCCCATCCCCTTCCGCCGCGGTCTTTGTGGACGCTTCGCCCCTGGCGCAAATGGAGCGCCTGGAGGTGTCGGGCGCTTCCATGCGCGGCATCATGCCCGAGCCCACCCCGTGGGACCTGGAATTTTTCCGCCGCTGCGGCGCCGTGTTCGGAGACTGAAAGGAGGCCTTTTATGCCCGAGCCCCAACTTTCCGGCGCCGGCTTCGCCGACCGCTACATAAGCCGTTTCTTCGACAAGCAGGAGTACTGGTACAGCCTGGATCCCGATCTCTGCCGTCCCCTGAACCTCACCAAGCCCGAGAATATGAACTCCCGCCGCCGCAAGAAGCTAACCAAGCTCCTGTGCAACTGGACCCGGGACGAGCGGTACGCCGAAATGGTATCCGCCTACGTGGGGGACACGCTCTCCCAGGGGAGTGGCCGGGAGCGGGCGGCCCGCTACCTGGAGCGCAGCTTGGAACGCGGGGTCCTCGCCGATCAGGCGGGGCTGGACTGCGCCTCGGAGCGGCGGGCGGTCATCGCCCTGGCCTTCGCTCTGGGGCGGGACGAGAAGGGAGCCAACGAGCTGCTGCGCTTTACGGGGTACGACCGGCTCTACGCCCGCTCGGTGGAGGATGCCAGCGTCATCTTCGCCCTCAATAACGGCATGGACCTCTTCCGCTGGCAGTCGGAGCTGAAGCCGGTCTGCGACGGATACAGGCCCGGCGTTTCCGGCGGCATGATCGAATATCTCTGGCAGCTGCGCCGTTTCGTAACCGAAAGCAGACAGCCCGGCACACCGGAGATCACCCTGGACCTCACCAGTGACGCCCACGACACGGTGAGCCGCCTCCGGGGCTCTCCGGAGGTCTTTCGGGCGTACCTGGAGAGCAAAGAAGCGGCGCTCTACTTCTCGGGTGCCAGGGAGCGGGCGAGGATCTACCTGTGCCGCGCCCTTCTCCGAGAGGTCGACCGGCAGATTTCCGGTTTTCTCTCCCGGCGGGACAAGGCTCTTTCCCGGCGGGACGGACTGCTGAACCGGCCCGCTGATTACGACCGGAGTCTTATCTCCGACCTTCTTGCCCCCCTTTGGGTCTTTGGAAAGCCGGACGAAGCCCCGCCGGAAGCCCTGTCGGAGGGGCTTGCCCTTTTCCGCGGCCCTCAACCGACGGAGTATCTCACCCTGGGGGCTCTTTCCCAGTACCGGGACAGGACAGCCGCCCTCACGCCGGCACATATCGACCTGCTCCGGCTCACCTACAGCGGCATCCGAGAGGATGCGCTGGAATTCTTCCTGTGCGGCGTCTTTGAGGCCCCGCAAGGCCGAGGAAAACCCGGACGTGGCGGTGAAGATGGTTCGTCGGGGGACGGCGCGCTGGGTTTTTCTGCCCGGGGCTTCAGCCGGGACAAAATCCAGCAGCTGGTGAGCGGTTTTCTCCCCATTTCCCGGCCCGTTCTTGTGAGGATGCTGGTCTTCCTGGCCGATCCCTCCCCCCAGGGAGAGGGCCTCTCGGCTGCCCGGCTGGACGGAATGCTCATCCGCGCGGGCTTCTCCCCCCTCGATCCACACAACGCTGACGACGCATTGATGTCTGCCCTGCTGGACTGCCCGGGCCGGGAGGGAAAAGGTTGCTTTTTGGAGGCCTTCGTGGAGCGCATCGCCGACGAGGGCATCTCCTTCCCCTGCCTGAAGCTCTCCGACGGCGCCTGGCACCGGGACTTTCTATAAGTTTATATTAAATCTCATCCGCGGTACGATTTTCATCGTACCGCGGATTTTTTTGCCTTGAAGATTTTAGAGATACCGCGGCGTATTCTTATCGTCAGGAAGAACAACCGCGCAAAATGAATAGAAGGAGACGATCGTCATGAACGAACGCAGCTACGCTATGGAAACCCTAACCGGTCTGAAGGAATACGTTTCGCACAGTGCTTACAACTGCAAGGGTGAGCTTTTCGCCGAGCGGGACGGATTTTTGGTGGAGACCATTTCCTATGGCCATACCTATTATATTAAGTTCATCGTGAACCAACGCGCCCGGGTGGCGATGATCGAGATCGCCCCCGGCATCACCTGCGATAAGTGCTACCAGCGCGCCTTCGACGCTTACGTCTCCCCCATCAACGACGCGAACATGATTTTCAAGTTCCTGCGCTCGGAGACCGGCCGCGTCTATCTCTATTACGCCCAGAGCCTCTCGGGAGGCCCAATTTCGGCTGAAAACTTCAGCGAGCTGGAATCCCGCATGGTCATGCATCTCATAATCCACTTTGAAAATCTGGAGCGCGTCACCCACGGCGAGCCCCCCTGCAAGCCCAAAAGCGTCGCGGAAATCAGGGCGGAGATCAGGCGGATGAACCGGGAGCACGAGTACGAGGAGAAAATGGCCCTTTTGGAAGAGGCTGAGGAGGAAGACGGTGATGACGGTTTTCCCGCCGACGAGGAACCTCAGGCCGAAGCAATCTCAATAGCCGAGTGCGAGACCGAGCCGGACGGGAGCGACGGCTTTGACCGCGCCAGACGGCTTCTGGCCAGGCTTGCCGCCGAACGATTCGCCGGGCCGGTTCGTCTTGTTGAGGGCGGGGAGAATGCCACCGAGGAACCCTGGGGAGAAGACGGCGGAAAGGCTTTGTCCGAAAGGAAAAACGGGGATGCGGCGGTCTGATATTCGCCGGAATCCCCATAGGAGGTGCGGCTATGCAGCGAGAAGACGCGCGCAAGGAGGAGGTTCTGAGAATGCTCGGAAAATTATCGCTCCGGCAGCTCCTTGAGCTGCTGATCCCCGAGGGGGAAGAAGACGAAATAGAGGACGAGGAAATTGAGCCGCGGCTTTCTCCCCTTCGTCCCCTGCCCCAAAACGGCGGGAAAAAGCCCGGCGGTCGGAAAATCTATGAAATGCCCCCCATGGTGGAGGAGCAGTACCGCGCGGCTCTGCGCAGCGGCAGCGGCCATCTGCGCAGGTGGGTAGCCGCCATCCGGGACTTGCCCCAGTGGGCCGCAGAAACGGGACCCGCCGACGGCGCTTTCGTCGAGTACTGCCGCTCTGTCTGGGAACGGGAAATGTGCGGGCTGGACGAGGTCTATGACAAGCTGCTGCTCCACGCGGCCGAACACGCCTGCACGGGCATGACCCGTCCCATTCTGCTCACGGGGATTCCGGGCTGCGGCAAAACCAGGGCGGCCAGGACCTTCGCGCTTATGCTGGGACTTCCCTGCCACTACATTAACGCCCCCAGGGCCGCCCGGGGGCGCGGCCTGGGGGGAGAGCCCAATTCGGTGGTAAACTCGGGACCCGGCGCGGTGGCGGAGGGCATGTGCCTCACCCGCTGCGGCAGTCCGGAGCTGCTCTTTGACGAGGTGGATAAAATTCCGGAGCGCACCCCTATGGGTGGAGACCTGCAAAACGATCTTCTCGATCTCACCGACGAATCGGCCTTGGGCTTTACCGATCACTTCCTGGGCTTTCCCATTAACGCCCTTTACTGTCCCAAGGTGCTTACGGCCAACGACCTGAACTGCGTGAGCGAGCCTCTCCTGGACCGGTGCGACGTCATCAGCTTCCCAGCCTGCGACCGGGAGCAGATTTCCCAGATCCTGCGCCGCCACACCATTCCCGAGGCCATGGCCCGCTTCGGCTGCGGCTCGGCCGTCTCCTTTGCCCCCGGCGTGGTGGAGCAGCTCACCGACCGGCTCTACCGCCAGGGGGTGCGCAGCGTGAGGCCCTACCAGACCCTCATTGAAGACATGGTGAGCGCCGGGTACCTCAGCCATGTGAAGGGCGGCGGCTGCGTCACCCTCACCCAGCGGGAGCTGGAGGGAAGCCTGCGGTGCCGGGACCGGCTTACCCGGAGCGCCATCGGCTTCTGAGCCGGGCGCGGGAAGGACTGTTATGAGCACCTATTGCCTTTCGGACCCCCACGGAGAGCGGGACCGGTTTCACGCCGTTTTGGAGGCGGTAAGCTTTGGGACCCGCGACCGGCTTTATATCCTCGGCGACGTGATCGACCGTGGGCCGGAATCCATCGAGCTTTTGCAGGACGTGCTTGCCCTGTCCGGCGCTGTTCTGCTCCGGGGAAACCACGAGCAGATGATGCTGGAGGCGCTGATGCCTGGCTACCCCGCCACGGCCCTCACCAAGTGGGCCAATAACGGCGGCGAGCAGACCCTGTGCCGGTTTCTGACCCTGCCGCCCGGAAAGAGGAAAGAGCTGCTCGCGCATCTTGGGGCGCTGCCCGATGCGCTTCATCTGAGGGTGGGGGATAAAACGTTTCATCTGGTGCACGGGATGCCCTCGGATGACCCCTATCTGCGGCTCTGGGGACGCTTTGAGGCGGACGCTGGCTGCCGCCTTACGGGACAGGAGGCGGTTATCTTCGGCCACACGCCCACCTGGCTCTACTCCCCGCGGCTTTTGGACGGTCACTGGCGCGTCTGGCGGGGCGCGGGGGCCGTGGGCATCGACTGCGGCTGCGGACATCTGGAGCTTCCCGGCCGCCGCCTGGCCTGCCTGCGTCTGGAGGACATGGCGGAGTTTTACGCGTGAGCACCGCCGCGGGGCCTTGAAGAACTTAGAGATGCGCGGCGGTATACTCTCATCATCAGGGGAACAACACCCCACAAAAAAAGGAGGTTATTGCGATGAAAACCAGTGATTACAACGACGAGCTTTCCAGCATCATGACCCCGGAGGATACGAAGGCCTACACAGCCGCCGGGGAAGATAGCGCGTCCCTTTCCCGGGAGGACCCGGACGCCATCCACATCAGCGTGCAGTTTTCGGTGGAAGGCAGCGCGGTGGAGGAGCCTTACTACGTTTACCCCGAAAACACCTTCGGTCAGATTCTCCGCAACCTGGGTCTCATCACCGAGGAGGAACTCGCCGGGAATCGGGCCAAGGAGAAGTTCACCTGCTGCGTGGTGCGCGGGGAGAAGCCTCTGTCGGTAAAAAGCGCCCTGAACGTCACCGTGGAGGACATGGGCATACAAAAGGGCGACCGGCTGCTCATTGACAACGACACCGGCGCGGGTGCGGTCAGCTAAAAAAGAGGAGGAGCTTCCATGGCGTGGCACCTGCTGATATGCGTCTTCTGCGCGGGCACGGCGGCCGCCGCGCTCCTGGGTTTCCTGCGAAAACGGTTCGGGCGCGGAAGACGCCCCGACCACCCGCCCCGCTCGCCCCATCCCGCTTCGGGACACGCTTCCCCGGCCGTGACCCGCAGTACCGCAGTCCCCACCTCCCCTTGCCCGAGCGCGCGCGCCTTACCCACCCGCCTGCCCGTTTCCGGGGCCGCGCTGCCGCCCGAGCTGCGGTTTCCCGTCTGCCCGGTTCTGGGCTGCCGCAACACCGCGCAAAACCGCCGCGTGATCCGCAGGGCTGGCGGGGGAGAGTACTTCTGCACCCGCTGCCAGTACCGGTTTCATCCCCATGTGAAAATCCATTGAGGAGGCGGCTTTATGAAGAGCCAAAAAATGATTCTCGACCCCGCAAAGCTCTCAGTGCCCCTGGAGGAGATGCGCGCCCTGCGCATTCTGTCGGTGGGGGCGGGCTCCCTTGGCTCCCTGCTGTGCTCCCTGCTGGTTCAGTCGGGCGCGGAGCACCTCACCCTCATCGACCCCGACCGCCTGGAGGCCCGCAACCTGGCCAAATCCGCCCTCTACACCGGCGCCGACGTGGGGGACTATAAGGCCCCCGCAGCCGCCCGGAGGCTCCGGGAACTGATGCCCTCCGGAGAGGTCACCGGCATCAGGGGTCTGGTGCAGGACCTGGGTCCCTCCGCCCTGGCGGGGTTCGACTACCTCTTCGTGGGCGTGGACAACTACGCCGCCAAGCTCTGGATAAACCGCCTGTGGAAGCAGATACCGCTCCTGCCGGGCCGCCGGCGGCCCCGCCTTATTCTCCTGGGCACCATGGAAGAGCTCTCCTCCGCCGCCCTGCTGGACGGGGAGGACTCCTGCCTTGAATGTTACCTGGGCGAGTTGGAGGGTGAAGACGCCGAACACCGCCGCCGCTGCGGGGTTTCTTACGGAACGGATACTTCCTCCCTTCAGGTTCAGACCAGCGTGCTGGCGGGGACGGCGTCGGTGACGGCGGGAATTTACCTGCTGCTGGCTGACCTGCGCGGAGAGCGCTGGTGCCTCAACCGCCGCTTTTGGCTCAGCGGCCGGACCCTGGAGTTTCGCAGCGCCCCCCTCACCAAGACCCGGGACTGCAAGGCCTGCCCCCTCACGCCCCCGGTGAAGCTGCTGACGCTGGAAGGCTCCTCGGTCTTTTCTCTCACAGCGGGCGAAGCGCTCTCGCGCATCGAGCGCAAAATGGGTCCCACACGCCTCCATCTGCCGCCCGGCTCCCCCTTTCTGCTTCGGGATTATTGCCGTGCCTGCGGGGCTCCCCTCGAACCGATGGCCCCCGCCCGCCGGGTAGTGGAAAAAAACCTTCTCTGCCGCGCCTGTGCTTCGTCTGGCTCCCCCGCCAGGCTGGAACGCCTGGAGCTGCCCCTGCCCGAGCTGTGCGCCTTCCTCACGACATCATCAGACCCCAAGCTTCTGAACCTCTCCCTCTTCCGGCTGGGCTTCGGAGTTGGGGACTTCCTCTACGCTGAGAACGAACGGGGCCTCACCTGCTTCTGCTGCGCAAACGACGAGTCCGAACTGCACTCGGGCGATGATAAGGAGTGGTTATCATGACGGAATTTGAAGCCAATCTCGCTGCGAAAAAGCGCCAGACGGACGCTTTACTGGCTCTGGACGGGCGCGCGGGCGGAGCGCTGCGCGTCAAGATGATAAGCGGCGACCATATCTCCGTGGAGGCGGGCATCCCCATTCTAGTAGGAAGCCCCGAGGACCCCGCGGGGGTGCGCATGTCCAAGGGGGCGTACCTGGAGTTTTGGCTCCCAACCGGGTTCCCTCTGGGCGGCAAGCCTCTGGTCGCCTTCCCCGATCCGAGCCGCCGCCCCTTCAGCCCCAACATTTTCGAGAGCGGCCAGGCCTGTATCGGCAATTTTTACAGCGATACCTCCATCACCGATCTGCTGCGCAAGCTGCTTTTGGAGTGCATTCTGGACGACTCCGCCGTAAATCCCAATGACGCGGCCAACAAAAAAATCAAGGCGGTCTACCCCGCCGTATGCCGCCGCTTCTCCCTGCCTCTGCTGCCGCCGCACCTCATTTACACCCTTATCCCCAAGGCGGGCTCTTCCAGAAGCCCCGGCAGTACCGGAATGCGTGCGGCGGCACGCGCTCCCGGGCGCGTACCCGGGCGGATTCATTAAGGAGGACCGGCTATGGAAAAGAACAAACGTCTCCCCATGCGGGGCCCCCTTCCCCCCCTCTACCAGCACATTGATAGCGGCGCCGCCCTCATGGACCTCATCCGTACTCGGTGGCCGGGGGCGGAGCCGGAATGTCTCGGGGAGGGATCGGGTAAACATGTGATTCTCTTCACACCTCAAGGCTGGGAGGAGTACGCAGCCATTTTGCACTGGGGCCTTATCCACCCCATGAACCGGGACGAACAGAGGCTGCGGGGCCTGGGGCTGCTGCTGGAGGACGGGGAGTATCATTATCACGTCCAGAGCTTCTTCCAGAGTATCCAGTGCCCCGAGCGCACCTCGGTCATGGCAAGCCGCGCCTCCGAGAGCCTTGCCGATCTCAACCGGGAGCAACTGCGCTATCGGGACGATCCCCACTCCCTCAATCCCTTCTGCGACCAGTATGGGCCCGCGTGGCTGGTTACCTCCATGGCCCACACCCACCCCGGAGACCTGGGCGTCTTCATGAGCGGGACGGATCAGCTGGCCCACAGCCGGGCCTGCCGGAACAACGCGTGGACCACCCTCATCTCAAATCCCCACACAAGCGTCATCAAGGCCTGGTGCGGCCCAGGACAGGAGGAGGCTTCCGTCTGGCGCTGCGCCCTGCCGAAACTGAAAAAGTCAAAACGGGTCTGGGCCGGGGAGTGGACCCTGGGCCACCGCCGGGGCACCTTCACCCTCCGCCGGGATACGCAGTAGGAGGACGCTATGCTGGAGCGTCTCTATTATGGCAGCCTCACCCCTCGAGGCAAGTTCTATTACCGCCTCATCAGAGGCGGGCTTTTCTCCATGAGCGGAAAAATTCCCCTTCCCCCGGACGGCGGCCCCGGGCGGGCCGGCGATCTGAACGCCGCCATGCTGGCCCTGCGCTTCGACTGCCCGGGGCTTTTCTGGGCCGACCTGTGCAGCTACCGCCATGCGGAGGGCCCCAACACCTTCCGGTTAATCCCCAACTACCTCTTTACTCCGTCCGGGCGCTCGTCTGTAGGCCGGGCGCTGGAGGGGCGGGTGGAGCGCATCACAAAGCTCGCCATGCGGGAAGCGAACCCGGAGAAGCGCGAGCTCATTTTGCACGACGCCCTGGCGGGCTATGTCTCTTACCGGGACGGAGCCGGCTACTATCCCGCCACAGCGGCTGCCGCCCTGTTGGAGTGCGAGGCTCTCTGCGAGGGCTACAGCAAGGCCTTCGCCCTGCTCTGCCGCCGGAGCGGCATCCCCTGCGCCGTGGTGAGGGGCTTCGCCGGAGGGGAGGGCCACGCCTGGAACCTGGTGGAGCTCGGCGGGGAGCCGCGAATGGTGGACGTGACCTGGGACGGGGGACAGACAGGTCCGCTGCGAAGGTTCATGGGCCTCTCCAGCCGCCGGTACTTTAACCTCACTCCCGAGAAAATGTCCAGGGACCACACGCCCAGGTACCCTGAAGAATCTAGAGACGGTTTTTGATAGTATGAAATCATCAGAAAGGAGGCGCGAAACAATGATCCCCATTTCGGTGCTTCAGCCCGCCCCTGGCGCGGGCAAGCTTGTTTCCAGAGCCGCGGTGACCGCCTTTGCCGACGGGACCAGGCTCTTCGTCCCGCCCGGCTGGCGGGCCTATTTTCTCCTGAACGGCGCCTGGAGCGGAGAATACCCGCCGGGAAGCTATAACCTCACCACCGGCGTAAGCCCCTTCTTCCGCCGGCTCCAGACCATGATGACGGGCGGGGTGCTGCCGGTGCAGGCCCAGGTATGGTTCGTCAATCTGGATGCCGAGTCCCTGGTCCAGTCCTCCACCGGCGAGCTGCTCTCCTCCATGGACGGGGGCTATCTCTTCCACCTGAGCGCCGAGCTGTCGCTCTACCTGCGCGTCATCGACGGCCGGCGGCTCCTCCAGACGGTGTCCGGCTGGGACAATCTGGAGAGCGAGACCTTCGAGCAGTATTTCTCCGGCGTCATCCGCCAGACCGCCCAGTCACGGCTCTCCGCCGCGTTGGCGGGCAGGCAGGCGGCGGAGCTCTCCCTGCTCACCGGAGAGCTTTCGGCTCTTTTAAGAAACGATCTGGCCGCCGCCCTGGCCGGGTACGGGGTGGCTCTCTCCGATCTGCGCATGGCCGACCTGAAACCACGCCCGGAGGAAATCTCACTGCTGCAAGAGTTGCGGGAGAGCCGTATGCGCAAAAAGACGGAACTGGAAAACATGCGCGACGAGCTGAACGCCCTCTACGGCGGCAGCATGGCCCGCCGGGTGGTGTCGGAGGCTCTCCTGAATAGCTCGCGCAGCGGGGCGGCCGGAGCGGCGGCGGGCATCGCCGCCTTTCCCATGGCGTTCAGCTTCGGCCAGCAGATGAGCCGCTCCCTCCTCCCCCAGACCCGGGAACTGGAGCGGGAAGCCTGCGACTTCTTCGGCGGTGGAGATCACAGCACGCCCCCCGACCGGAGCGAACCTCCCTATGAATATTCTTCCCGGAGCAGTCCCGTCCATTGGGAAGGTCCTTCCGACTGGGAGCCGCCTTCCGATTCCACCCGTCCGTCCGGACCGTCCAAGGGCGGTCCTCCACGGGTCCCCGGTCCTTCCTGTCCGCCCAAACGCGAACCAAAAAAGGAGTGATAATCATGAAGCCGGTAAAATTCATCCTCTGCGCCCTTGTTCTTATTCTCATGAATCTGACTTTCGCTTTTCTGCTGGGCGGCGCTCCCGGCCCCGCCCAGTGTCTGCTGTGGGTAGCCTCCAATCTCTTTATACTGGGCGCCTCTGCGGTCTGCCTCTTCGCCGCCGCCCGCCGGGACGCGGTAAGCGGCCTCAGCGCAGCGGCTGTGGGTTGGGGAGCCGGTCTTTTTGCCGCACTGCTCTGCCTGGGGCTTTCCCTCTTTGCCGTCACCGTGCGCACCGCCCTTTTTCTCTCGGCAATCCTGCTTGTTTCCATGGCTCTGGCGGTGGTGACGGCCTTTCACGTGGTGCGCCCCGTACCCCGCGTTGACTGCCGGACCAACCCCTTTGCGGACAAAAAATCAGGCCCCGATTCCGCCGAAACCCGGCGCGGACCCTTTACGGAGCCCGAATCGCCCCGCGCCCCCCACCGTCCCTGAACTTTTTCCCGGAGAAAGGAGGAAGCTCTATGCCCTACACCTGTCAAGCCTGCGGAAGCACCGTCCTGCGCCGCCGCAACGGACGCCTGGAATGCGCCCGCTGCGGCGCTCCGGCGGGGGGATACCTTCCCCAGGACGATCTGCTCTGGGAACAAAAGTCCGCCCGGGGCCGCGCCTTTCTCCTGGCAAGGCGGTGGACCGAGGCGGAGGGTCTGTACCGGGAGCTGCGGGACCTGCGTCCCGAGGACCCGGAGGGCTATCTGGGCCTCGCCGCCGCCCTGAGCCGTAACTATTCCCTGTCCCAGCCGGCGGTGCCCGGGACCCTGGCGGCGGCGAGAAACCTGCTTGGCGCCGGACGGAGCCTTCCTCCCGCCGCCGGCCGGTATCTGGAAAAGGAGCTCTCTTTAAAAAAGGAAGCAGCAGACCACTCCGATATGATCTTCGCCCTCTGGAATCTGGTCTGCGTGGGACTTGTGGTTTTTTTCTTCCTTTTTGCCACCGGCGGACACCCGGGGCGGGCGGTACTTTCGGTTCTGGCCCTTATCCCGGCGCTGGGGCGGCGCGGCGAAGCCAAAAAGCGCCCCCCCCCCCCCCCGGAG
>JAEWRY010000027.1 GCA_023459875.1 Bacillota bacterium | reverse complement strand
TTCCCATTGCTCTCGGCATCGCCGGAGCGATCTTCGTCGTGAGAAAGGGAATGTCCTGGTTCAAATCTCTTGCGAAGTAATACAAGGCCCCGGGGTTTCTCTCCGGGGCCTGTTGCAATGAAGGAGTGAGTTACATGGAAGAGCAGCAGCGGCGCGGTAGCTGCACAAGAATGAATTACATAAAGCGCGTTTTTGCGGTTTTGCTTTGTGCTGTGATTTTGGTTGGTGTGGTTATGCCGCCGAAGCCAGCTAAAGCTATTCTCGGCGTTATTGCCATTCCAGCAGTCGCTTCTTTAATAGCTGAATTGGCGGTAACGTGCGGCGTGACTTACATGGTGGCCAGCGCGGTGGACCCTTCTATAAATGACATTTACGGAAAGCTGGACACAGTGACACAGCAAGACATATATGATGCTGCTCATAGCGGTGAGCTTCAGACAACGGCAGATGGCGATTATCAGTATGTTTGCAATGTGGATGATTCACTTTGGGGGAAGATTAAGGCAGCAATTGATGAGCTTTATGATCCGGGGATTAATGAATTAGAAGAAGAAGTTCAATCAAATGTTTCTCTCGATGGTCAAGCTCATATAGTGTCTTTACCTTTTTATATTTATTATACAAATGGTTACAATCCTGTATTGAATTATTATTGTTACATAAGTGCGGGTGAATTTCATATTGAAAGATATGAAAATGGTGTACTCAATTATAGCAATGTTTATTCAAATGTAAAATACATGACTTTTACTTATGATAATGTTAATAATAATAGACATTTTATACTCAATATGTATGATTCCAGTAATCATAGAGTTACATATTTTACTGGTATTTATATGAGTTCAGTTACTCAAGAAGATGTAATAGTCGTTGGTGAAGTAATAGGCGGCCAGAGTGTTGATGATCCTGATTGGGATTGGTCTAATCGACTTTCGGAAGAAAAAGATGTGGTTATGATCCCAGACGTCATAGACGGTAAAGTAACGTATGATGAGACCGGTGCTGTCTCCATTGACTATGAAGCAACAAAGGAAGCTGTGCTTGAAAAGACAGCTGATGATCTTGCGGTCGCTGATGTTGGCGGCATTGCTGTTCCGGCAGAGGAAGCAATACCGACCGAGGGCGTGACTGATACTCCGGCAGAAGTGGTTGAAGGCTCTGAAAGCGGCACATCTCTTAAAGCATTGCTTTTTTCTAGATTTCCGTTTTGTCTTCCCTGGGATTTGAAGAATGCATTTTCTTTGCTTCTTGCTGAGCCTCAGGCTCCATCCTGGAACATTGATTTAGTTCCAGCGGCGATTAAGCAACAGTGCGGTATTTCAGCAGATACAACCTGGCATATAAACATGGACGGTATGGAAGTAGTAGGTAAGGTGATACGCTGGACATCTACTATATCTTTTTGTCTGGCTTTAATAATAGTGACAAGGAGGATAATCAAGAGTTGATATGGATGCTTTGGGACAATGGGTTTATGATCTGGCTGAAAATGCTCTTTCGATTCTTCCGGGGTCTCCCTTCGCGTTCTTGGCGGATTTAAGTAATTCTCCTGTGGCTCGGTGGCTCGGTATTCTTAATTGGTTTATTCCTATTTCTACTTTTATCGCTATTCTCGAGGCATGGTGTGCGGCAATTCTTATTTACTATGTTGTTCAAATTGTTTTGCGTTGGGCTAAGGCGATTGAGTAATTGTAATTCAAATAATCAGTGCAGCGGCGCGGATCGCTCCGGGCCGGCAAAGAAGGTGAGATACAATTGAGCATTTGGTTATATACGGGAACGCCCGGAAGTGGAAAAAGCTATCATGCGGCGCGTGATATTGTGCATCGGCTGAAAAAGGGTGGCGGCTTGATTGCTAATTTCCCGGTGAATGAAAACTCTGTACGGAAGAAGAAAGCACACGTTGAATATTGGGATAACAGCGAACTGACTGCCGAGAAGCTCGTGGCCTACGCTCTGGAGCATCACGAGATAGGCAAGGAAGGGCAATGTCTCGTTGTGATTGATGAATGCCAGATCATTTTTAACTGCCGGGACTTCGGCAGGAAAGACCGCAACAGCTGGGTTCAGTTCTTCGCCCAGCACCGAAAGCTTGGGTTCAATGTTATTCTGATAACGCAATCTGATAGAATGCTGGATAAGCAGATTCGTAGCTTGGTGGAAGAAGAAGTAAAGCACCGGAAACTAAACAATTACGGATTCGGCGGCATGATTATTTCATTGACCATGAGAACGTGGTTCATTGCTATATCGTACTGGTACGGCGGTAATAAGCTCGTAACAGGCAGACAGATATTTGCTTATAACAAGCGATATGAGCGAATTTATGATTCTTATCGGCTCTTTGCCGATATGGCCGGAACTGCTGGCGCGGGTGTCTGTGCTGGGGGGAACCGCGTAGCGGTGGGGCCCCAGGGAACGGCGCCCGCGACAGTAGAACCGGAAAGAAAGGAGAATAAGCAGAATGAAATTACTGTATTGGCTTCGGTGGATGATGTTCCTTGCAAAGTACAGACTAGGGCTGGCTAGGGAAGGAAAGGACTTTCAGACCGAGGGTGGCTGCGTTTGGTGTGATAAGCATGATGAGTGTATGGCCGAGCTTGATAGTTGGGGCTGTCCTCATCCGGATTATACTTGTAAGGAGTTTCAGGAAACGGAATCTCACCGGATAATTAGGACTGGTCGTTTGCGTTGATGTAATTCAATTCCTCCCGGCAGCGTCTCGCCGGCGCGCGGTCTTTGGGATACAGCGGAAGTTAGAAGCTTCCGCAACCCCCCTAGGCTAACAGGGGGGTACTACATACAGAAGGCAGGAAAAAAGTTATGGGAAAGGTCTTATTTGACGCTCTTTCAATAACATCTAAGATTCATTCTACTGCCGACTTCATCCGTATGTTAGGTTTGGAACAAGTAACTTGGGAAACGGTGAAAGGTGCTCATGGATACCAAGATAGGCTTTACTGGAACTGTATTTCGATACATTACAATGGTGCCGAGGATATGGGAATCTGGCTTGAGCTCACCGGGCAAGGGTGCAGAGCTTTTGAGACGTACGGAAACGGTGACTATGAAAGCATATTTGAGGAGGTTCTTTATAATAAGGGCCAAATGAATTTAACCCGGCTGGACGTGGCCTATGATGATGACGAGGAGAAAATACTTAATATAGATGAAGTTTGTGATGATACCAGGGGCGGGCAGTTTGTAAGTAAGTTTTCTGAATGGCAGGTTATTGAAGGTTCCAAGGGTTCCAGCGTGACACATGGCAGCATGAAAAGCGATTTGTTTTTGAGAATCTATGACAAGGCTATGGAGCGAGGGTTTACCGATGGTCGTCATTGGATACGGGTGGAGCTCCAATTGAGAAGGGAACGGGCTACAGCTTTTTTGACGGCTCCGGGGGATATCGGGGGGCGGTTTGCCGGTGTCCTCGGTAACTACCTACGGTATGTAGATGCTGGTGGGTATGATGGAAACAAGTGGCGCTGGCCCATGAAGTTATATTGGGAGAAGCTGCTGGCTGGGGCCGCGAGGATTAAGCTGTACCAAAAACCTGGAGCAGATTACAACATAATGAATCTTGAGAACTTTGTATATAAGCAGGCAGGAAACGCAATTAGCACTCTGATTGAGATAGCAGGGGAGGAGGAGTTTAAAAAACGGCTCGGGCAGAGGGGAACGGTGCAGAATCCGAAATATAAGGCGCTTTTGAATGAATCTGTATCTCATAAGAAGAAGGCAGCGGCGCTGATCTGAATGGCAGCGGGAAAAATATGAATTACATAAGGAGTGTTTGAGATGAAGAATAATATGAAAAGTGTGAGGATGTCCGATGAGACATTGGAGACTGTTATGTCGTGGCGTGGTGAGGGATTTAATGAGAAGTTTGAGAATTTAGTGTGTGACTTCGCCCGAGGCCGGGACCAGATGGTGCATGAAGCGGAGCTTTTGCAGGTTCATATTGGAGAAAAGCGGGATGAGATGCGCCGGGTCCAGCAGCGTCTTATGAAGATGCGGGACCTCGAGCCGAAGACGGCGGCTCTGGTGAATGCGGTTGTTGCGCTGATGGAGGTAAAGTGATATGATAACTTTAATGCTTAATCAGAAGGAACTGAATTTGATTAAGCGTTCTGTATATGGGGCTTCAATTCAGAATGTATTTGGGGACAAGAGGGAGCTCTTGTCTGTGCTACAGTACATTCTTGACGAAGAAGGGAATCAGTCTTTCAAGTCAACAAAATAAAAATTTTGTTGACTTGGAGGGAGGGAAACGGGGATAAAACGAAAATGGATTACCGTACCGAGGCGCCTCCAGTTATTCGTGATTTTCTTACTTATCACGAAACTATTCAGGGGCATTCCGTTAAGACAGTCGACGAGTACTTTCTTGATCTTCGCAACTTCTTCCGCTACATCAAGCTGATTAAGAAAAATTTACCGGGCGACACTGACTTTGAGGAAATCTCCATCGACGACGTAGATATTGACCTGGTCCGCTCCGTCACCCTTTCCGACGTCTATGCCTACATGGCCAGACTCAACCGCGAGTTCTCTCGCGGCGCGGCGACACGGGCGCGCAAGGTCGCGACCATCCGGTCCTTCTATAAATATCTCACCAATAAGGCAAAGCTATTAAAGGAAAACCCAATGCAGGACCTGGACTCCCCAAGACTGAAAAAATCCCTGCCGCGGTATCTGAGCCTTGACGAGAGCATCCATTTACTGGAATCGATCGGCGGAGATAACCGTGAACGGGATTACTGTATTCTGGCGCTCTTTCTCAACTGCGGTATGCGCATTTCCGAGCTGGTTGGAATCAACCTTACCGACGTCCGTGGAGATCAGCTCCGCATTCTGGGAAAAGGCAACAAAGAACGTATCGTTTTTCTTAATGACGCCTGCAAACAGGCGCTGGAGGATTGGCTTGCGGTTCGCGGAATACAAGGTATTATTGACAAAAACGCTCTTTTTATCACAAGAAAACACACGCGCGTTACCACCGCCGCGGTACATAAGTTGGTAAAAAAACATCTTCTGGAAGCGGGACTGGACAGCACCCAGTATTCTTCCCACAAGCTGCGGCATACCGCCGCGACGCTTATGCTTCAAAACGGCGTGGATGTGCGCACTCTTCAGGAAGTTCTGGGACACGAGCATTTGAATACTACACAGATCTACACCCACGTGGACAACGAAGACCTCAGGACAGCGGCTAGGTCAAATCCGCTGGGCAAAGTGAAAAAGAAGAAAAAAATTGAATAACAAAAATGCCTGGGATTTATCAGTCCCGGGCATTTATTGTTATTTCGCCGAAGCGGTATAGGCTCCCAGAATGTGAAGACAGCGGTAGAGTTCATAGGGGTAAGTACTCATGGGGCGGTAATCGGCGTCATAGGTATGGGCGGCAAGCAGGATGTTTTCCGGCATGGGCGGGTCGCCGACCGCAACAACCACCGGCGTATGCTGGTACTCGCTGTTCCGGAAGCTGAGCTGAATGAGATCCCCAATTTCAACTTCCTCCAGCGAGGTTTCCACACAGAACGGCCCCTGGTTCGGCTTTCCCCTCGACATATAATTGTAAAAATACGCAACTCCAGTCCAGGAGGGGGACTTGCTGTTCGCGCTGTTATAAAACCACCCGTAGACAGGCGTGTAATTCATGACTCCAGTACCCGCGTAAAGGCATTGGGAGGCGAAATTCGTACAGTCTCCGCCGATTTTGTCATAGTTATAGTAGCGGGGATTGCGGCTAAAGGCCCAACGGTGGGCATACTCCACGGCGGCAAGCCGGTCGTAAGGGACGACGGTCAGAGGCAAGGCAAGCTTCTCCTCTCGGATCAGATGCCTTATTTTATGCTTAAAGCACGCATGGAGTTCAGCACCGCCAGCAGCGAAACACCCACATCGGCGAAAACAGCCGCCCACATGGAGGCGTAGCCCAGCGCTCCAAGTGTAAGAATCAAAGCCTTTACAGATAATGCGAACACAATGTTTTGCAGTACGATGGTATGAGTTCGGCGAGCAATTCCCACGGCCGTGGGCAGCCGCTTGAGGTTGTCGTCCATAATCACCACGTCGGCTGCCTCAATGGCGGCGTCGGTCCCCAGTGCGCCCATGGCAATTCCGATATCCGCCCGCGCAAGGACCGGGGCGTCGTTCATTCCGTCGCCCACGAAGACAAGTACGCCTGTTTTATTCTTCATGAGCACTTCCATGTTCTTTACCTTGTCCTGGGGGAGAAGCTCCGCGTGGACCTCGTCCACGCCCACTTCCCTGCCTGCCCTCTCCCCTGCCGCCCGCTTGTCTCCGGTTAACATAACCGTACGCCTGACGCCAAGCTTTCTGAGTTCTCCGAGGGCCTCCTTGGCCTCAGGCTTAGGCATATCGCCGATCAGAACGGCGCCGCCGTAGAGACCGTCCACAGCGACATAGACCGTGGTATACTCCGGTTCCTCCGTAGGGACAGCGATCCCCGCGCCCTCCATTAACCTGCGGTTTCCGGCGAGAACGGTTTTTCCGTCCACCTGCGCCTCCACGCCGCCGCCCGCCTGCTCCCGCACACCCCCGACGCGGCAGGGAGAAAGCGGAGCTCCAAGCGCCGCGCGCAGAGATTGGGCGATGGGATGGGTGGAATAGACCTCGGCGTGGGCCGCATATTCCAATAGCGTATCGCGGTCGAGGGAACCGGGGATCACCTGGGTAACCTGGAATTTTCCCTCGGTGAGGGTGCCGGTTTTGTCAAACACAAAGATCTCCGGGTTGCGCAGGGCTTCCAGATAGTTGCTTCCTTTAATCAGAATTCCGTTTTTCGAGGCGCAGCCCAGCCCTGCGAAAAAGCCCATGGGGACGGAAATGACCAGGGCGCAAGGGCAGGAAATGACCAGAAATACAAGTGCCCGCCGGATGTATTCGGACCACCCGCCGCCCAGAACCAGGGGCGGAAGAATGGCCACCGCGGCCGCGATGAGAACAACCGCCGGGGTGTACCAACGGGCGAACCGGGTGATAAACAGTTCCGCCTTTGCCTTGTTGGCTCCCGCGTTTTCAACCAGCTCCAGAATTTTGGACGCGGTGGACTCTCCAAAGGGTTTTGTTACCTTTACCTTCAGCGTGCCGCTCTGGTTGACGCAACCGGAGAGCACGCTACTGTCCACAGCCACTTCGCGGGGCATGGACTCGCCGGTGAGGGCGGAGGTGTCAATCTGGGAGGCGCCTTCCACAACCACGCCGTCCAATGGGATGCGCTCGCCGGGCTTCACCAGGATAAGGTCGCCGGGGAGAATCTCTTTCGCGTCCCGGGTGACGATTTCGCCGTCCTCGATGCGGCTCGCGCTGTCGGGGCGGATGTCCATGAGCTGGGAGATGGACTTGCGGGAGTGGCCCACCGCCAGAGATTGAAAGAATTCTCCCACCTGATAAAAGAGCATCACCGCGACCCCTTCGGGGTATTCTCCCAGTAAAAGCGCACCGATGCTCGCCACCGACATCAGAAAAGCTTCGTCGAAAACTTCTCCCCGAAAGATATTTTTCAGGGCCTTGAACAGCACTTCCCATCCGGCCGCGAGATAGGCCAGAAGGAAGAGAATTGTTTTATAAATGCCTGAGGGGATAAAAAACGCGGCGGCAAAGAGAACCGCGGCTCCCAGCAGCCAAACGAGCTGCTTTTTATCCTCTTCCCCACTGCCGTGTTCATGGGCGCAGCCGCAGCTGCCGCTTTCACAGGTATGGTCATGAATCTGTTCCTCGTGGGAGTGTCCGCCCTTGTGGGCAAGCTCCGCTTCACACATAAACTAATCCTCCATAACATGGACAAAGGCGATCTCAAATAACGTCTTAACGTGTTCGTCGGCCAGAGAGTAATAGACCACCTTGCCGTTTCTGCGGCTTTTCACCATACGGGCGCCCTTCAGAATGCGAAGCTGATGGGAAATGGCCGACTGGGTCATATTTAAAAGGGCCGAAAGGTCGCACACGCACAGTTCCGAGATCGCGAGAGCGCAGATGATGCGGGTGCGGGTGGAATCGCCGAAGACCTTGAATAGCTCCGATACCTCGTAGACAGGGTCCTCGTCAGGCATTTGCTCTTTTACGCGGGAAATAATGTCGTTGTGAATTACGGTAGCATCGCAGATTTCGGAATGTTCAAATTTCATATGCTCACCTCATTAATATCATATGAACAATTGTTCAAATGATGATATAATGATAACCCCGCTCTTCTGGTTTGTCAAGTGTCGATTTTTGTTTTCTTCTTCCGGTCCGGATTTGATTTTCCTTGCATTACACAGACATAGAAGGTACCGCTTCATCCTTTCGAAATCCCTGCGAATAACCGCTGTGCGGTTTAATCAGCAGATATTACGAGAAAAAACCGCCCTTCCCTTCCAGGAAAAGCGGTTTTTATAGAATCATATGGTTAAGCTAACAAAAATGATTATGCCTTGCCGTCGGAACCCAGGACGTTCACGATCTTCTTTTTGACCAGCTCGCGGATGTTGTCGCGGCCGGGGGTGAGGTACTGGCGGGGGTCGAAATGATCGGGGAACTGGGCCATATGCTCTCGGATGCCGGCGGTCATGGCCAGGCGCAGGTCGGAGTCGATATTGATCTTGCACACGGCGCTAGCCGCTGCTTTTCTGAGCTGGTCCTCGGGAACACCCAGGGCGTCCTTCATATTGCCGCCGTTTGCGTTAATGATGTCAACGAATTCAGGGATGACCGAGGAGGCGCCGTGTAGGACGATGGGGAATCCGGGCAGGCGCCTGACGACCTCGTCGAGAATATCGAAGCGGAGCTGGGGCTTGGTGCCGGGCTTAAACTTATAAGCGCCGTGGCTGGTGCCGATGGCGATGGCCAGGGAGTCCACGCCGGTGGCCTTTACGAATTCCTCCACCTGGTTTGGGTCGGTATAGGAGGAGTTCTCGGCAGAGACGTTGACGGCGTCCTCAATGCCGGCGAGCCTGCCAAGTTCGCCTTCCACAACCACGCCATGGTCGTGGGCGTATTCCACCACCTGCTTGGTGAGAGCGATGTTATCCTTGAAGCTGTGCTTGGAGCCGTCGATCATAACCGAGGTAAATCCGCCGTCCACGCAGGATTTGCAGACCTCGAAGCTCTCGCCGTGGTCCAGATGGACGCAGATGGGCAGGCTGGTGTCTTCCAGGGCGGCGTCGATGAGCTTCATCAGGTAAACATGCTTGGCATACTTCCTGGCGCCCGCGGAAACCTGAAGGATCAGGGGGGAATTCACCTCTTTGGCGGCCTCGGTAATCCCCTGGATGATCTCCATATTGTTGACGTTGAACGCGCCGATGGCATATCCGCCACTGTAGGCTTTTTCAAACATTTCTTTTGATGTGACAAGCGGCATAGATACATCTCCTTACTTTTCGTTACTTCGGATTCTATCATTTACGATTGATAAATGCAAGAGTACGTGCTATGATTTGAATAATCACTGACAACTATTGGAGGTATTGCTATGAGTGAACTGAAGGGTTCCTGTATTCTGGGCCAGTCGGGCGGCCCAACCGCCGTCATCAACGCCAGTGCCCAGGGCGTCATCGAAACGGCGCTGAAAGCCGGGTGCATTACCAAGGTTCTGGGCGCCGCACACGGCATCAAGGGCGTTCTGGCCGATGAGCTTTTTGATATGGGTCAGGAGAGTCCGGGGGAGCTGGCGCTGCTGCGCTATACCCCGTCCTCAGCGCTTGGCTCCTGCCGGTATAAGCTGGCCGAACCCGCCAAGGACGATACCGATTATAAACGTATCCTGGAAGTCTTCAAAAAATACGATGTGCGTTACTTTTTTTATAACGGCGGAAACGACTCCATGGATACCTGCAATAAGATCAGTAAGTATATGCAGAGCGTGGGCTACGAATGCCGCATCATCGGCGTGCCCAAGACCATCGACAACGACCTGAACGGCACCGACCACTGCCCCGGCTACGGCAGCGCCGCCAAATATATCGCCACCTCTTTTATGGAGGTCTGGCAGGACGCGCACGTGTACGATACCGGCGAGGTAACGGTGGTGGAGGCCATGGGACGGCACGCGGGCTGGCTGACGGGCGCCGCGGGGCTTGCTTCCTACGCCGGTTACGGCCCCGACCTCCTTTATCTGCCCGAGGTTAATTTCGATATGGAAATTTTCCTCAAAGACGTTGCCGATATCTACGGCAGGACGGGCAAGTGCTTCGTGGGCGTTTCCGAGGGCATCCACTACGCGGACGGAACCTTCGTATCCGAAGCAAAAGCCTCGGCTACCGACGGCTTCGGCCACGCGCAGCTGGGCGGGCTCGCCGCCATGCTCGCCGACGCGGTGAAGCAGAAGACCGGTGCCAAGGTGCGCGGCATCGAGCTTTCCCTCCTGCAGCGGTGCGGAGCCCACCTTGCCTCCAAGGCGGATAACGACGAGGCATATCTGGCGGGCAAGGCCGCGGTGGAAGCCGCCGTTTCCGGCGTGACCGATATGATGGTGGCCTTTGAATGCACCCGCGAAGGCGGCTATTCCTGCAGGACCAAGCTGATTCCCCTGACCGAAGCGGCGAACGCTGAGAAAAAGGTGCCAAGAGACTGGATTAACGCCGCCGGAAACGGAATTTTAAAGCCCTTCGTGGATTACGCGCTGCCCCTCATCCAGGGCGAGCCCGACCGGCCTCTGGAGCAGTCCCTCCCCCGCTTCGTAAAGCTGAAAAAGGTGCGCGCTTAATATGTGTTTTCTACAAAGATTCTTCGGCCTACGGGCCTCAGAATGACAGGTTTGGTCCTGGCAAAATAGGGATGTCATCCTGAGCGAAGCGAAGGATCCGGCGGTAAATATGACAAGTTTGGTCCCGACAGAGTTCGGCGGTGTCTCAAAACACAGTTTGAGACACCGCCTTCTTTTTTATCTTAATATACTCCGGTGAGCGCCCGCAGGACAGTATAGTTGTGTTCGTCGATTCCGCGCTTCATTTCAAGGGCTTTTGTAATGTCATAGTTTACATAATTATCACCCTGAACACAGACGACCCGGTTGGTTTTTCCTTTGGCGAGAAGCCGCACCGCCTCGTACCCCATATAGGTGGCCAGAATGCGGTCCTTGGCGGAGGGAGCTCCGCCCCGCTGCACATGGCCCAGGACGGTCACACGGGTATCAATCGTAGTGGCTTCCTTGATCCGGGCTGCCACGTCGAAGGAACTCCCCGCCCCCTCCGCCACAATGACAGTGAAATTGGTGCGGCCGTTAAGGCGAGCCTTGCGGATAGGCTCCACCACGTCGCGTTCGAAGTTCACTTCCTTCTCGGGGATCAATACCGCCGTCGCTCCGCAGGAAACGCCCACGTAGAGGGCCAGATGTCCCGCGTTGCGGCCCATGACCTCCACCACCGAGCAGCGCTCGTGGGACTGCATGGTGTCCCTGAGCTTGTCGATGGATTCCAGCGCGGTGTTGCAGGCGGTGTCAAAGCCGATGGTGTAGCTGGTGCAGGCGATGTCGTTGTCGATGGTGCCGGGAATGCCGATGACGGAAACGCCGTACTGGGAGAGGGCCAAAAGACCCCGGAAAGTGCCGTCGCCGCCGATGCCGACCACGCCGTCCAGGCCGAAGAGCTTACAGGTGTCCCTGGCGCGCAGAAGGCCCGCTTCCGTCTTGAACTCCTCGCTGCGGGCGGTATAGAGCATGGTTCCGCCCCGCTTGATGAGCCCGCTCACGCTCTCAAAATCCAGCTTAACGATATCGCCGCCGATGAGGCCGTTGAAGCCCCTGCGGATTCCCACGCACTCGATGCCCATATGCAGGGAGGCACGCACCACCGAGCGGATCGCGGCGTTCATTCCGGGGGAATCTCCCCCGCTGGTAAAGACTCCGATGCGTTTTACGGCAGATCCCATAATGACTCCTCTCTCAGACTTTTAACGTTGCCCCGCCGCCTTCCAGGGCGGAAGGGTGGCTTTTCAATATGGGGTTTACATAATCATGCAGAAACTCCGTCACCTGTTCGGGACAGCGGCCGATGTACCGGGAGGGCTCCAAATGGGCGGAAAGCTCTTCCCGCGTCAAACCGAAGGAAGGGTCGGCGGCGATGAGATCAATGAGATTATTGGAAAGCCCCAATTCTTTTACATTATAACCGGCAGTGATGGAATGCTGCCGGATGCGCTCATGCAGGACCTGCCGGTCCCCTCCCCTTTTTACGGCGTCCATCATGATGTTTTCGCTGGCCATAAAGGGAAGCTCCTCCATAATGTGCTTTTCGATCATCTTTTCGTGGACCACCAAACCGCCCGCGACATTCTCGCAGATGCCCAGGATGGCGTCCACAGACAGGAAAGCCTCGGGCACGGAGAGGCGCTTGTTGGCCGAGTCGTCCAGAGTGCGCTCGAACCACTGGCTGGCCGCCGTGACGGCGGGATTAAGGGCGTCCACCATCACGTAGCGGGCGAGGGCGCAGATGCGCTCGCAGCGCATGGGGTTTCTCTTGTAGGGCATGGCGGAGGATCCGATCTGGTTCTTCTCAAAGGGTTCCTCCACCTCCTTAAGATGGCAGAGAAGCCGCATGTCGGTGGCGAACTTGGAAGCCGACTGGGCGATGCCGGAGAGTGTGGCGAGAATGGCCGCGTCGATTTTGCGGGAGTATGTCTGT
This sequence comes from Bacillota bacterium, assembly GCA_023459875.1. GTDB lineage: Bacteria > Bacillota > Clostridia > Oscillospirales > Oscillospiraceae > JAEWRY01. The sequence goes on along the minus strand of JAEWRY010000027.1, from coordinate 87,500 downwards.
CCGGAAACGGGAGACACCTTGTCAAAACCCATCTCCCGGGCCACCCGGCGGTCCAGCTCCTTCACCTTCTCGTGGTCGCCCTCGAAGAGCTCCAGAAAGCTCGCCTGGGTCCCGGTGGTTCCCTTGGAGCCGAGCATGCACAGATTCCTGAGGCGGTATTCTGTCTCTTCCAGATCCATCAGAAGTTCGTTGATCCAGAGAGTCGCCCGCTTGCCCACGGTAACGAGCTGAGCGGGCTGAAAATGAGTGAATCCCAAGGTAGGCAAGGCTTTATACTTGTCGGCAAAGGAAGACAAAGATGCGATGACACGGATCAGTTTATCCCTGACAAGAAATAAAGCTTCACGCATTATGATAAGATCGGTGTTGTCCCCTACGTAGCAGCTCGTGGCGCCGAGATGCAGAATGGGCATGGCGGCGGGACACTGGCAGCCGTAGGCGTATATATGCGCCATCACGTCGTGGCGCAGCTCTTTTTCCTTCTGGGCGGCGACGTTGTAATTGATGTCGGTCAAGTGCGCCTCCATCTCGTCGATCTGCTTTTGCGTGATGGGAAGTCCAAGCTCCATTTCTCCCCTGGCCAAGGCGACCCACAGCCGCCGCCAGGTGGAAAACTTCATATCGGGGGAGAACAAATAGAGCATCTCGTCGCTGGCGTAACGGGAGGACAAGGGGCTCTCAAAGGAATTTTTCATATCCGCACCTCTTAGCTTTAGTTTACACCATAGTCTACCATAAATAAACGGCGGGAGGCAAGCCCCCGCCGTTAACCTGTGCAAATTATTAAGCGAGGAACCGCTCCAGGCGGTCCATCCCCTCCTTGATATTCTTCATGGAGGTGGCGTAGGACCAGCGCACAAAGCCCGGCGCGCCGAAGCTGGTGCAGGGCACCACGGCGACGAGGCCCTTTTCCAGGAAGGCCTGGGCGAAGTCCTCCGCGGAGTTGATGGTAAAGCCCTGAATGGTTTTGCCAAGGAGCTTTTGAAGGTTCATCATGACGTAGAAAGCGCCCTCGGGCTTGAGGCAGCTGACACCTTGAATGGAATTCATCCGCTCCACCAGGTAATTGCGCCGTCCCTCGAAGGCGGCGCGCATTTCCTTGATATCTTCCTGAGGACCGGAAAGGGCTTCCACCGCCGCCCACTGGGCGATGGAGCTGGGGTTGCCGGTGGAGTGACTGAGGAAGTTGGACATGACCTCGGCGATTTTGTCGCTGGCCGCGGCGTAACCGATGCGCCAGCCGGTCATGGCGTAGGACTTGGAGACGCCGTTAATGAGAATGGTCAGTTCCTTCACCTTATCCCCAAGGGTGGCGAAGCTCACGAATTCCCTGCCGTCATAGACCAAGTGGCAGTAGATCTCGTCTGAAATGACATAGACCTCGTGCTTCACGCACACGTCGGCGATTTGCTGCATCTCGGCTCTGGTATAAACCATGCCGGTGGGGTTGGAGGGGTTATTAAAGATGACGGCCTTCGTCTTCGGGGTAATGGCGGCTTCAAGCTTTTGGGCGGAGAGCTTAAAATCCTCCGCCTCCGTAGTGGTGATGATGACGGGTACCCCTCCGGCCATGCGGATCATCTCCGCGTAGCTGACCCAGAAGGGCGCGGGAAGAATGACCTCGTCGCCGGGATTGAGGATGGCGATGAGGGCGATGTAGAGGTTGTGCTTGGCGCCGCTGGAGGCGACGATCTGCGAGGGGGTATACTCCAGGCCGAAATCCGCCTTCATGCGGCTGCAGACGGCCTTGCGCAGCTCGATAATGCCGGAAGACGGCGTGTACCTGGTTTTATTGTCATGGATCGCGGCGATGCCCGCGTCCTTAATATTCTGTGGGGTGTCAAAATCCGGCTCGCCCGCACCGAAGCCTACGACGTCGATTCCGCTGGCCTTCATCTGCTTGAACATGTTGTCGATGGACAGTGTGGTGGATGCCTGTACCGCCTGGGCAATGTGTGACAGTTCTTTCACAAAAAACGCCTCCAAGATATACTTACAAATCTCAACCTGACTAATTATATGCTGATACTTGCAAAAAAGCAAGTGCAATTCCAGAATATAAGCTTGTTTTTGCATGATAGAATAATACAAAATTCATAACAGGTAAAAACGCACGCCTGTCTTTTTATACAAAAGACAGGCGTGCGGCAAATACAAGAAGAACTTACCTGTTTACCACTTTATAAAGAGCTTTGGAAACCGCGGCGCCGACCACAAAGCAAATGACAGCCTCCAACGCGCCCTGCACACCCACGAAAGCTACGACGAAGGTGAAAGGATTGGCGCTTCCCAGAGCGGTAACGAAGCCCTGGATAAACTCCGTGTTGTAAAAGAACAGCACCAGCGAGGTCATAAAGAACACGGTGTTTAAGAGGGCACCAACCAAACTCGCCACGCCGAAGCTGACAAGCTTGGTACCGTCAATCTTGTACAGAGCTTTAAAGATGAAGCCGCAGAGAAAACCCATGAGGATACGCGTGGGAACACAGGTGACAAATGTACCGATTGGGCTGATTCCCAGGAGCACCGCGCCGAAGGCGCTCTTCCCGAAACACTCCCAGAAGCTGATGAGGCCGAAGGTTCCGCCGAGGATTGCGCCGGCTGCCGGTCCCATGACGATTGCGCCGATCAGCACCGGAACCTGCATGATGGTAAACTCCAGTCCGGGCGTTTTGATGAGGCCCAGTCCGGTAATCTCCAGAACAAGCAGGATCGCGATCAGAACGGCAAGTCGTACCATGAACCATAAGTCCATTTTTGTGCTGCTGTTGGGGTTACTCATATTTACCTCCTGCTGCCGCTCCTCTCTGCGGAGGATGCAGCGCATTTATTTACCAACCGGTATTTTGCCGGTTAAGCACAGAAGTTATTTACGGTGCTTGGATTCGGTGCTGTTCTTCTGATAAATAAGATACAGCCCGTCCATCAGCAAATCGGCGTCGAAGAGGATCTTCCGCTTGCAATAGGGCAAAATCAGATGGGCGAGGCTCCCGGTTGCGACCACGGTGGCCGCGGGAGCCGAAGCTTCCTCCATCCGCTCGATCATGCTGTCGATCATGGCGGCGCTGCCGTAGAGAATACCGGAGCGCATGGAGTCTATGGTGTTGCGGCCCAGAATGGAGGGCGGCTGCTCGATGGAGATGTGGGGCAGCTCGGCCGCACGCTCGGAGAGGGCTTCCAGCGAGATGCGAACGCCGGGCGCGATGGCGCAGCCCTCAAAGGTGGAGCTCTTTATGACCGAAATGGTGGTGGCGGTGCCCATATCCACAATGATGATCGGCTGGGGATACTTGTTCATGGCGGCCACGCTGAAGCCTACGATATCGGCCCCCATCTGGTTGTGCATTTCCGCCTTGATGTTGAGTCCTGTTTTAATCCCCGGGCCAATCAGCATGGGCGGCGTACCTGTAAGGAGGGAAATCGCCCCCGAGAGCGCCGCGGTGACGGGAGGAACCACGCTCGCGATAATGGTGCCCGTGACGTCCTTAATTTTCGCCCCATAGAGCTGAAAGACGCCCATCAGGTCGATGGCGTACTGATCGATCGTCGCGTTCTTATTGGTGGAGAGCGCGGCGCGGAGAGTCAGCTTTCCCGCGCTGTCCAAGAGGCCAATGGTGGTGTTGGAATTCCCGATGTCAATAGCAAGAATCATTTTGCCATTTCCCCCCCTGATTGTCAAGAGTCATTCTATCAGAAAGCGGGCGCGATGACAAGCATTCAGTTGATACAAAAATCGTCAGAGATTACCTCTGATGATTTCGCCCATACGGCGGGTGCCCACGGGTGTTTCGCCCTTCATGGCGATGTCGGGCGTCCTGTGGCCGTCGGCCAGGGCCTGGTCCACCGCCTTTTCGATGCAGGCGGCTTCCTCAGAAAGGCGGAAGGAATAGCGGAACATCATAGCCACCGAGAGAATGGTGGCGATGGGATTGGCCTTGTCCTGGCCCGCGATGTCGGGAGCCGAGCCGTGGATGGGCTCGTAAAGGCCGGGGGCGGTGTCTCCGATGGAGGCGGAGGGCAGCAGGCCGATGGAGCCGGTGATCATGGAGGCCTCGTCGGAGAGAATGTCGCCGAACATATTCTCGGTCACGACCACGTCGAATTGACAGGGGTCACGTACGAGCTGCATGGCGCAGTTATCCACCAGCACGTCGGAATAGGAAACATCGGAGTACTCCCCGGCAAGACGGTGCATGACGCTCCGCCACAGGCGTGAGGTCTCCAGTACGTTCGCCTTATCTACGCTGGCGAGTTTTTTGCGCCGCAGGCGGGCCAGCTCGAAGGCCCTTCTGCCGATGCGCTCGATCTCCAGTTCGGAATAAGCCATGAGATCGGTGGCCTCCACTCCCCTGTCCTTGGTCTGATAGCGGTCCCGTTTTCCGAAATAGATTCCGCCGGTGAGCTCGCGCACGATGACAAGGTCGATGCCCTTATTCGCCGTCTCCTCACGCAGAGGGCAGGCGCCCGACAGAGGCGCGCGAATGACGGCGGGACGGAGGTTCGCGTAGAGCGATAAATCCTTGCGGATGGCGAGCAGACCTTTTTCCGGCCTTTTATCGCCAGGAAGGGCGTCCCACTTGGGGCCGCCCACAGCGCCCAGCAAAACGGCGTCGCAGCTTTTGCATTTCTCCGCGGTTCCTTCCGGGTACGGAGTATCGAAGGCGTCGATGGCGTTGCCGCCGAGGGGTACTTCCACGTAGGAAAAGCTATGGCCGAATTTCTTTCCGACGGCTTCCATCACCAGAACAGCCTCGGAGACCACCTCGGGTCCGATGCCGTCGCCGCGGATCAGCGCGATTTTAAAATTCATTTCGCGATCCCCCTCGCCTTGAGAGAATTTAAGAGTCCGCCGCTTTCGATGATGCCGCTGATAAACTCGGGGAAGGGCGCGGCCTGGAAGGATTGGCCGGTGGTCTCATTTTTGATGATACCGGTTTTAAAATCCACCGAAACGGAATCACCGGCCTTGACGCCCGCGGCGGCCTCCGCGCACTCCATGATGGGGAAACCGATGTTGATGGCATTGCGGTAGAAAATACGGGCGAAGGAGGGCGCGATGACGCATTTGACGCCGCAGGCCTTGATGGCGAGCGGCGCGTGCTCCCGGGAGGAGCCGCAGCCGAAGTTAGCGCCCGCCACGATGATATCGCCGGGCTGGACGGTGGATGCAAACGAGGAGTCGATATCCTCCATGCAGTGGGAGGCCAGGGACTTTTCGTCCGGAGCGTTTAAATAGCGGGCGGGGATGATGACGTCGGTGTCCACGTTTTCTCCGTACTTATAAACCTTCATAGCATGATACCTCCGCAAGTGTTGCCGGGTCTGCCACAACGCCCGCGACGGCGGACGCGGCGGCGACGGCGGGATTGGCCAAGATGATTTCCGAGCTGACGGGCCCCATACGCCCGACGAAGTTGCGGTTGGTGGTGGAAACCGCCCGCTCGCCGTCGGAGAGGACCCCCATGTGTCCGCCAAGGCAGGGGCCGCAGGTGGGTGTGGAAACGGCGCAGCCCGATTTGATAAAGGCGGTGATGAGTCCTTCCTGCATGGCCTGGAGCATAATGTCCTGGGTGGCGGGAATGACGATGCAGCGCACATTGGGCGCTACCTTTCTGCCTCTGAGAATGGCGGCCGCCTCACGCAGGTCGCCGATGCGCCCGTTGGTGCAGGAGCCGATGACCACCTGGTCGATGTGCATTCCCGCCACCTCGTCAATGGTTTTTGTGTTGGAAGGAAGGTGCGGCAGCGCCACGGTGGGGCGCAGGACGGAGAGGTCGATAACCACTTCCCTGCTGTACTCGGCGTCGGCGTCGGCCTCAAAGACCTCAAAGGCGCGGTTTACCCTGCCGCTGAGATATTCGCGGGTTTGCCCGTCCACGGGGAAAATGCCGTTCTTGGCGCCCGCCTCAATGGCCATGTTCGAAATGGTGAAGCGGTCGTCCATGGAAAGTTCCGCAACGCCCTCTCCCGCGAATTCCAGCGATTCGTAAAGGGCTCCGTCCACGCCGATCATCCCGATGAGATGCAAGATCACGTCCTTGCCGCTCACGAAGCGTGGCAGCTTACCCCGGAGAGTCACTTTAATCGCGGAAGGCACCTTGAACCAAAGCTTTCCGGTACTCATTCCGGCGGCCATATCCGTGGAGCCAACACCGGTGGAGAAGGCTCCCAGAGCGCCGTAGGTGCAGGTGTGGGAGTCGGCGCCAATGACGATCTCACCCGGCGCCACAAGGCCTTTTTCGGGCAGCAGGGCGTGCTCCACACCCATTTCGCCCACATCATAGAAGTGAGTGATCTGAAAACGCTTGGCGAAGTTTCGCGCCGCGGCGCACAGCTGCGCCGCCTTAATGTCCTTGCAGGGAGTGTAATGATCCAGCACAATGGCGATTTTGTCCTTGTCGAAAACGCTCGAGAGCCCCGCCTTGTCAAATTCCGTGATGGCCACCGGCGTTGTGATATCGTTGCCCAGAACCAGATTCAGCTTGGCTTCGATCAATTCGCCGGCGCTCACCTTTTTAAGGCCCGCGCCTTTTGCCAGAATCTTCTGCGTCATAGTCATGCCCATATGATCTCCTCCTTTGGTTTTCATAAGTTCAGGATAACAGTGCGCTTGCCAAAAGAATGTAAACTATGATACAATTACGGCAAAGAGGTGAGCGTATGCAGAAAGAGGACACCTGGCGGCCCTTTGCCCAGGGCAGGACGCCCCAGACTTACTTGCCCGGCCAACTGATTTACCTTCAGGGAACCGAGGCCACGCGCTTTTATTATGTCATCAGCGGCAGGGTAAAATGCTTTATGAGCTCGGAAACGGGAGACGAGCGCACGCTCACCATCCACCGGAGCGGAGACCTTATGGGCGAGTCCTCCTTTTTTGACTCCCAGCCCAGGGTGTCCTCGGCGGTGGCGGTGACGAAATGCGAAATCGTCTCCATCGACCGCGCCCAGCTGGAGGCGGTCTTCGCCTCATACCCCTCGCTTGCCTTTTCCATGCTTCAGTACCTGGCACGCACGGTACGGCTCCTCTCCGTCCACGTGGATGACCTCTCCTTCCTGGGCGCCGACCGGCGGCTGGCCCGCTGCCTGATCGGACTGCGCAGGGAGACGGACGGGCCTGTTCTCCGCTGCACCCACGAGGAACTGGGGTTTTCGGCGGGGGTCAGCCGCGTCACGGTCAGCCGTGTGCTGGGGTCATTTGCTAAAAAAGGGTGGCTGCGGACCGGTTACGGTTCGATCACGATTGTGAACCAATCCGCCCTTTCCCGGTTTGCGGAACAATAAGAACGGTGGCAAGATTCTTCGGCTATTCCATAGCCTCAGAATGACAAGCTATTGATTGAAAACGACAAGCTTACATTGCCTGAAATTGAGCAGGTCCCCAGCCTTGCGGCCGGGGACCTGCTATTTATAATATGATACAGATGAGACCGCCGGAGCCCTCGTTGATGATGCGCTGCAGGGTTTCCCGCAGTTTGGACCGGGCGTCCTCGGGCATTCTCTTAAGCTTGACGGTGAGGTCCTCTCCCACCAGGTCGTGGAAGGATTTGCCGAAGATATTGGAATTCCAGATGGCGTTCGTATCGCCTTCGAACTCCTTGAGGAGGTACTGGACCATATCCTCCGACTGCTTTTCGCTTCCCACGATGGGGGAAACCTCGGTCTGGATATCCGCCCTGATCATATGGATGGACGGCGCGGAGGCCCGCAGACGCACGCCGTAGCGTCCTCCCTGCTTGACGATTTCCGGCTCCTCCAGGGTAAGCTCCTCGGCGGTGGGGATCACGATGCCGTAGCCGGTTTCCCTCACCTGAGCAAGGGCGTCGGCTACCCGGCTGTATTCCTTCTTCACAACGGCCAGGTTTGAGAGCAGCGACATCAGGTCCCCGTCGTCCCGGACGTTGAAGCCCGACTGCTCGGAAAGGGTGGAATAGAAAAGGGATCTGGGCATATCCAGCTGCGCCGAGCAGACGCCGGAGCCGAGACTCATGGAATTAATTTTGGCGTTCTCCACGCTCTCGCACTGTCCCATGGCGGCTACCGCGTTTTCCACATCTTTGATGCGGGAGAGATTCGCCGTTTTTTCCCGGATCGCGGAATAGAGATTGCTCTTGAGAGGATGGTCGTAGGGCAGCGCGTCCACCCACGGAGGCAGAAACAGATCCAGCTCTTTCATGGGGAATTCGTAGAGGACGTCTTTGAGCAGCTCTTTTACGTCTTCGGCGTCCAGTTCCAGGCAATTGGCGGCGATACAGGTCACGCCGTAACGGTTGACGATGTATTCCTGAATCGATTTAGCACGGTCGGAATTGGGATTTGCCGAGTTCAGAATGACGAGGAAGGGTTTCCCAAGTTCCTTCAGCTCGGAGATTACCCGGTCCTCCGCGTCCAGATAGTCTTCCCGCGGGATTTCGGTAATCGTGCCGTCGGTGGTAATTACCATGCCGATGGTGGAGTGCTCGGCGATGACCTTCCGGGTTCCGATCTCCGCGGCTTCCGTCATGGGGATATCCTGGGGGAACCAGGGGGTGGTCACCATTCGGGGGGTTCCGTCCGTCTCGAATTGGCCGGCGGCACCGCGCACCAGATAGCCCACGCAGTCGATAAGGCGCACCGCCAGCTTCGCGCCGCCCTGCATGCTCAGCTCCACCGCTTCCTCGGGTACGAATTTCGGCTCGGCGGTCATGACAGTCCGTCCGGAGCCGCTCTGGGGTAGTTCGTCCCTGGCTCTGTCGCGGCGGTAGGCGTTTTCTATGTTGGGCAGCACCATGGTCTCCATAAACCGCTTGATAAAGGTGGATTTTCCCGTGCGCACGGGGCCCACCACTCCGATGTAAATATCTCCGTCGGTACGTTTTGCGATGTCCGCGTAGATGTTCCGCTCCTCCATTTTGATCCCTCCTCAACGTTTCTTGGGGATGAGCAGGAGCTGGCCGCTTAAGGGCTCCTCCTCTTCCATTCCGTTGGCCTGCACGATGTCGTTCATGGTGGTGGCGTAATCCCTGGCAATTTCCCAGAGCGTTTCGCCCCGGGCAACCGAGCGCAGGACCACCGACGGCTTTCCCATGGTATCCCGCGGTGACTTCTCATCCAGAACGGGATTGGACGCGCAGGCCACCTGTTGAGGTTTCAGAAGGAGATAACGGAAGTCCATTCCCAGGCGGACTTCGATTCCGTTGGAAGCGGGGGTCGCGATGGTTTCCCCGCTGATCTGAGGATCAATCACCAGATTGTCGGCGTCCTCCGCTTCCATGCGGGTGGTAACCGGAATGGTCTTCCTCACACTGTTCATCCGTCCGTCATCCCCCATGCACAGGGCGTTCACGCAGGCTTCGGCGGAGACGACCATCTCGTTTCCCTCGCGGCTGACGTTGGTGCGGCCTACCCGCGCTTCCAGATCGACCACGTTATTCACGTTCTCGGGCGCTTCGGCGATTTCCCGGACGGCCTGGTGCAGAATGCCGCTTCCCGACTTGGTATTGAGGTCCAGGACCGAACGGGTTGCCTTCATATCGTAAAGGATGCTGTACAGGTCGGAGAGCACCTCCACCGCCCGTTCTTCCCGAATGACCGCCTGAGCCGTGAGGGAAAGGGTGACGGAAAACACTCTGCCCTCCCCGTCGGAGACTCCGCAGGTCATATCGTTCATCATGATGTCCACGGTGGGTACCGCTTCCTCCCCCGTCCCCTGGACATCCATGATCTGCGAATAGGGAAGCTCAAAGCGGGCGGACGACGGATTGCTGTCCTTTGCCTGATAGAGAATAAAAAGGTGGATTTCTCCCTTCAGGACCAGCTTGGTTCCGATAATCCTGGCTTCGCCCGGTACGATCTCCGCCCTCTGGCGCAGAATCTTTTCGGCGGGCGGCTTGTTCCCGGAGATCCCCAGGTCGTCCGAAAATGTAAAGTTCTTTTCCTGTACATTTGATACCATGTAATTCTTGTAGGCCTTTTTCTGCTGCTGCACGCCGGTTTCTTCTCCGCAATTCACGCCGCAGCATATGTCGGTGGTCTTTGGGGCGTAGATGCGCAGCGAAAACGCAAGCTCCACCCTCACCAGTACTTTGCGCGGGTTTAAAAGACGTGTCTCGGCGCCTAATACCCTGGGGATAGCGGTGATTTTGCTGTTTTGGCGGATGTCGCCTCGATCGAGGTTGCTGGCCCAGGGGACGTTCAGATCCAGGCAGCAAGTTCCACCCTCCCCGTCAGGCTCATAAAGTACCGATACCCTTGCCGTACCTGAGAGGACCGCCCGCCCGTCCTGGGTCTCTTTTTTGCCCAGAAAGGGAGTGCAGCTTGTATCCACTACCCGGAAAATGTCAGGGCAGGCATCGGGCACGATGAACTCCATGGTCTCCTCACGCGTGAGGGTGGTATCCAGGACGGTATCATAGCAGTTAAGATGGCTAAGACATTGTTCCAGTTCCATAGTGTTCCACTCCTTGCACATTTCTAATTAGGTATATGTACAAGGTACTGCCGATATGTCTTTTACTTCTTTTTTAAGCCGAATATGGCACTGAGAATACTCCGAAGGCATTTGGGCGATTTAAAAACGACAACTTTCATAAAAACACCTCCCTTTGAAGCGCAAAACCGGTTCATACCAGTATACGCAGCAAAAGGGAGGTTTGCGAAACAAAACATAAAATTTAATTAATTCCAGAGCTTTTTTTCCTTTGCCTGCTCGAAAAGACGAAGATAGCTCTCGTGGCGGCTTTTGGGAATGATCCCCTCGGAAACGGCGTGAAGCACGGCGCAGTCCCTTTCCCTGGTATGGGAGCAGCCCACATAACGGCACTGTCCGATATAGGGACTGAATTCACGGAAGCCGTACTGCAGCTCTTCCTTGGAGCGCTGCTCCGCGTTCTCCGCGTCGAAGGAGGAAAAGCCGGGGGTATCGGCCACAATGGCGCCGTTTTTCAGGCGGTAAAGCTCTACGTGCCGTGTGGTATGCCGGCCGCGTCCCAGCTTTTCGCTTACCTCGCCTACCTGCAGGTGAAAGCCGGGCTCCAGGGCGTTGAGGATACTGGACTTGCCCACCCCGGAATTCCCGGTGAAAGCGGAAATCTTTCCGGCGATGGCGGAGGAAAGCGCGTCCACCCCCATTCCGGTAACGGCGGAAATACCCAGGGTCGTAAAGCCGGCTTTGGTATAGGTTTGGAACAGCTCCTGCTCCTGTACCAGATCCCACTTGTTGATGCAGATGACGCTTTCACAGCCCTTGTACTCCGCGATGGAGGTCATCCGGTCGATGAGGAAGGGATCGGTGACCGGATTCGCGCCCGAGGCCACGATCACAAGCTGATCGATATTGGAAACGCTGGGCCTCTGGAATTCGTTTTTCCGGGGGAAGATTTCGTCCAGAACGCCGACTCCGTCCTCCAGACAGGTGATTTTTACCCGATCCCCAACCAGGGGCGCTGCCCTGTCGTAACGGAAACGGCCCCGCGCCCTGCAGGTGTAGAGCGTTCCGCCGCAGTCCACATAGTAAAAGCCGCTGATGGCCTTCAGGATGACACCCTCAGTCATCATTTGGAAAAATCCACTTCTTCGCTGTACTGGAACACGTCGTCAAAGTAAACGCTGACTGTCTGCACGCCGCTGCCGTCCACCGGCGGATAGATGACGTTGCCCCCAATACTGCCAGGGTAGACGACGTTATTGAATTTCACAACGCCGTCCACATCCACCCGAACCCGGACGCTTGCCACGTCCGAAGGCAGGTTCACGGTGATTTTCTTAGTATGGACGGTGGTGTCGGGCGTGGGGGTCGCCGAGGTGTCGGGGCTGGGCGAAGCCGCTCCGTCCGGTCCCTTGCTCACCTGGAAGCTGATGGGGGTGCCTTCATCCACCTCGGTACCCGCGGGAATACTCTGATAGATGATGGTTCCAGCAGGCTTGCTGCTTTCAATGGGAATAACGCTGCCCTCGGTGAGGTTCAGAGTTTTAAGTGTTTCCCGCGCCCAGTCGATGGTCTGGTCCACAAAGGACAAAACGGGAACCTTATTGGCCACCGGCCCCAGGCTTACCACAAGGGCAACCTCGTCCCCCTGGGAGAGCTGGGCGCCCACGGCGGGGGTGGAGGATATCACGTAGTTTTTGGTGATGTCCTTGGAAGCTTCGTATTCCGGCGGTTCTGCCACCTTCAGCCCCATCGATTCCAGGGAAAGCTTGGCCTGGGTATAGGGCTGGTTCGTGATGTCGGGCATGGAGATATATTCCGGACCTTTGCTGATGGTAACGGTGATAGTAATATTATTTCCCTTCACCGTTTTCCCCGACTCGGGATCCTGGGACATGATCTTACCGGCGGCATATTCGCCGCTGTAAGCCTCTCCCCCCTTCTGTATGGTGAATACCTCGGTGATATCCTTGTTGGAATTGACCTCCTCAATGGTGCTTCCCAAGAGGCTCGGCACCTGGTGTTCCGGCACCGACGAAACGATTCCGCTAAAGAAGGACACCCAGAGGAAATAGGCGAGTCCTACGATGAATATGGCGATGGCGCCGATGGCTATGGGGAGAGAAAAATGGCTGCCCGAGCCGTTGTCGTCATCATACCTGTTTTTGCCTTCCCCGCCCTTTCTGTGTTTCGGGTCGGTTCCCTGTCCCCAGCGACTACTTACGCTGGAAACGGAACGCACCTGGGTGGGTTCGTCCATGCCGCCGGCAGAAAAGAGATCGGCGGAGGAGTAATCAAAGTTGATATTCGGGTTTTTCCGGAATTCCTCCAGGTCGGTCAGCATGGCGTCGGCGCTGGCGTAGCGCTGGTCCACGTTGGAGGCCATGGCTTTGAGCGTGATTGCCTCCAGGGCCTCGGGAATCTCGGAATTAAGCTCCCGGGGGGAGAGCGGGATGGAGCTGATATGCTGAATGGCCACAGAAACGGGGGATTCCCCTTCAAAGGGGAGACGCCCGGTGAGCATCTCATAGAGCACCACGCCGGCGGAATAAACGTCGGAGCGGGCGTCGATCCGGCTGCCCTTCGCCTGTTCGGGAGAGATATAATGGACGGACCCCAAAGCTTCCTGAGTCAGAGTGGACTGGGCGGCGGAGGTGAGCCTCGCAATACCGAAATCGGCCACCTTCACGCTGCCGTCCCTCAGGACCATGATATTCTGGGGCTTGATATCCCTGTGGATAATGCCTCTGCTGTGGGCGTGGCTCAGGGCTTTCATGATCTGGATGATGAAATGCAGAGCCTCCCGCCAGTTTAAGGGGCCGCCCTTCTTCTGCATATACTGCTTGAGGGTGATCCCGTCGATGAGCTCCATCACGAGATAATCAATATCGTTTGACCGGGAGACGTCGTACATGGCGACGATATTGGGGTGGGAAAGCATGGCGACCGCCTGGGATTCATCGTGGAAACGGCGGCGGAATTCGGCGTCGGACGCCAGATCCCGTTTTAAGACCTTAACAGCAACCAAGCGGTTTAAGCGGTGGCATCTGGCCTTATAGACCACTGCCATCCCGCCGGTGCCGATGACCTCCAATAACTCGTATCGGTTGTCGAGCAATTTACCTATGTATTGATCCATGGTAAATCCCTCCTTACATTTGGATGAGGACAACGGTTACGTTATCCGGCGCCCCCCTGGTAAGCGTAATATCCAGGAGCCGCTGACAGCAATCCTCCGCTGGACCGCCGTGGAGCAGTTCGTAGAGAATTTCCTGGTCGGTCGCCAGATTGGTGAGGCCGTCCGAACAGAGGAGAAGGAAGTCGCCCTCTTTCACCGGTATTTCATATAGGTCGGCTTTGACCGTTTTTTCGGCGCCAAGCGCCCTTGTGATGAGATTTCGCTGAGGGTGCAGTCTCGCCTGTTCCGGAGTGATCTCCCCGTGGGAGATGAGGTCCTCCACCACCGAGTGGTCCCGGGAAATCCGGGTGATGCCCTCGCTGGTCACGTGGTAGGCACGGCTGTCGCCCACATTGAGAATGCAGGCCTTGTTCCCCACCACGAGAGCCGCGACCAGAGTGGTCCCCATTCCGGAGCACGCGCTTTCCATCTCCGCCTTGAAATAGACCGCCTGGTTTGCCACCTCGGCTGCGGTCGTCAGGACCTGGCCCGGAGAGGCGCTCCAATTAGCTCCCTCCCGCTCCAGAACCTCGCAGAAAGACTCCACGGCGATTGTGCTGGCCACCTTGCCAGCCCTCGCGCCGCCCATGCCGTCGCAGATGACCGCGGCGGCCAGGCCGTCCGCGCGCACCCAACAGCGGCTGGAATCTTCATTTTGTTGTCTTACCGCGCCTTTGTCCGTGATGCTCCACAGGGAGATCATAGCGCACACCTCTTTTTATTTCGATTGCAAACGGTCCTTCTGCTCTTTGCGCCGGAGCTGCCCGCAGGAGGCGTCGATGTCTTCCCCAAGGCGGCGGCGGACGGTAACGGTAACGCCCTGCTTCTCCAGCCGCTTTTTGAACTCGCCCACACGGCGGCTCGGCTTCAGAGTGCTTTCCTCCACATTGTTGAGAGGAATGAGATTGACGTGGCCATGGGCATCTTTCATAAGGGATGCCAGAAGATCGGCCTGCCCGGGAGAATCGTTTACTCCGTCCACCATGGCGTATTCGTAGGAAATCCGCCTCCCGGTCTTCTTAAAATACCGGCGGCAGGCGGCCATGAGCGCTTCCACCCCCACACCACGGTTTACGGGTATAAGCCTGGAGCGAGTCTCGTCGTCGGGAGCATGAAGAGAAACGGATAATGTTAATTGTAGCCCATAGGAGGCCAGTTTGTCAATTTTTTCAGGAAGGCCGCAGGTGGAAAGGGAAATATGGCGCATTCCGATATTGAGGCCCTGGGGGTGATTTGCCAGGGAAAGGAATTTTAGCACGGCCTCAAAATTATCCAGCGGCTCGCCGATGCCCATGAGCACGATGTTGGAGATTTCCTCTCCCGAGTCCAGTCCGGTGAAGAGAACCTGATCGGCCATCTCCGCGGGAGTAAGATCTCTCACCCTGCCGTCGATGGTCGAGGCGCAGAAGGCGCAGCCCATGCGGCAGCCGACCTGAGAGGATACGCATGCAGTATTGCCATGATGATAGCGCATCAAAACACTTTCCACACAGTTGCCGTCGCCTAACCGCCATAAATATTTGATGGTGCCGTCCAGTTCGGATACCTGCCTGCGGGCGACCTGAGGAACGGTAATCATTGCTTCTCCGCTCAGTTTTTCCCTGAGGGACTTGGGCAGGTCGGTCATCTCATCGAAGGATTTGACGCCCCGCCAGAGCCAGGAAAAAACCTGCTTGCCGCGAAAAGCGGGCTCGCCGAGTGCTTTGAGCCACCCTTCCAGTTCCTCGGGAAGCATGGATTTGAGGTCGGTCATACCGTCTCCCCTCCCCTGTCTGTTCTTTCGCCGCTTTCCGGAGCTCTCCTGAATTTCGACAGGAAGAAGCCGTCCGTTCCACAGCGCTGGGGCCACAGGGTGATTCTTCCCTCGGCGACCTCTTCGATAGGACCGGGCAAAGAGAAGCCCTCGGGACGAAACTGGGGATGCCCTTTCAAAAACGCGTCCGCCACTTCCTCGTTTTCCCGCCGCAGCAGCGTACAGGTAGCGTAAATAAGAACTCCGCCCGGCTTCACATAGGACGAGACGTTTTCCAGAATGGCAAGCTGAACCATGGGCAGGTCCGTAAGCTCTTTTTCAGATTTATAGCGGATCTCCGGCTTTTTACGGATGACGCCCAGACCGGAACAGGGCACGTCGGCAAGGACGGCGTCAAAGGAGCCTTCAAGGGCTTTGCCGTGCTTTTTCGCGTCCATGACAGAGGCTTTGACACAGGTGAGACCCAAGCGACCGGCGCCCTGCTCGATGAGCTTTTTCTTGTGGGCGTGGACGTCGCAGGATATAATTACTCCCTGATCACGCATATCCATGGCGGCGGCAAAGGTCTTCCCGCCGGGGGCGGCGCAGGCGTCCAGCACGCGCATACCCGGCTTCAGACCGGCGGCTGTTACGGCGAGTCTCGCCGCCGGGTCCTGAATATAGAAGAGACCCTCCTTGAAGGCGGAAAGCTCCTCCATGTCGCCGGTCTCAGAGAGAATCAGGCAGCCGGGAAGCCACGGATGAGCCTCGGCCTCCACGCCTTCCCGGACGAGCGCCGCTGCGAGGCTGGCGGTGTCTGTCTTCAAGGTGTTAACCTGGGCGTAAATTTTAGGTTCGCTGTTGTTGAGCCTCAGCAGGTCCTCTGTTTCGTCCAGGCCCAGGAGAGAATAAAACTCCCTCACCATCCAGACCGGGTGGCTGTACCGGACAGAGAGATAGTGCACCGGATCTTTCCGCTCGATGAGGGGCAGATTGTCGATATTGCGGGAAACATTGCGCAGGATGCCGTTCACCATCCCGGCGGCCCTCGGATTTTTGGAGTACTTGCGGGTAAGTTCAACCGCCTCGTTCACCGCGGCGCTGTGAGGAATGCGGGATAAAAAAGCCATCTGATAGATGCCGACGCGCAGGTTATTGTGCACGCGCAGGTCCATCTTCTCCACCTTCATGGTGGAGAAATGGCCCAGATAGAAATCCAGCAGCATTTCATTTTGAAGGACGCCCAGACAGATACGTGTGGCGAGCGCCGCGTCCCGCCGGTCCAGCCCCGCTTCCTTTATGGTCTTTTTCAAGAAACCATCCGACCAGGCGCCCTGTTTTTCGCAGGCGCTTAGGGTGATGAGCGCGGCCTCCCGTGCCGTCATGCGGCGTCCCTCCTTTTCCAATGATATCACGGATTACATTATGTTAACCCGTTATTTTATGGCCTCTCAAGTAGTCGTCAGCGCTGAGAGGCTTTCCGCCGTCGGCCTGAAGGCGGTCGATGGAGAGGACGGTGCCGCCGCCGCATGCCATATAAATGCCATCCTTCCCCGAGAAAATGACGGTACCGGGGAGCAGGTTTGTCCTTTCCTCCAGAACGCGGGTTTTGAGCACCTTGCAGCGGGTCCCGCCGAGAACGGCGATGGCCGCGGGCCAGGGAATCAGCCCGCGCACCTGATTGTGAAGATGCCTTGCCTCCCGGTTCCAGTCCATGGGGGAAAGCTCACGGCTGAGCATGGGAGCGAGGGTAGCTTTGCTGTGGTCCTGTGGCGTACGCCGCGCCGTGCCGGCGCTGATTTTGTCCACCGTTTCGGTGAGCAGTGCTACCCCCATAAGAGCAAGTCTGTCATGAAGGGTCTCAACGGTCTCGTCGGGGTCGATGGGGGTCGCTTGGGACGCAATGATGTCACCCGCGTCAAGCTCCGAGGCCATATACATGATGGTGACGCCGGTCTCTTTCTCGCCGCTGAGCACCGCCCAGTTGATGGGCGCCGCGCCCCGGTATTTCGGGAGCAGCGAGGAATGAACGTTGACGCACCCAAGGGGCGGGCAGGCGAGAATGTCATCGGGCAGGATTCTGCCGTAGGCCGCCACTACAATGAGGTCAGGGGCAAGAGACTTTATCTCAGCCAGGGCGGTGCCGTCCCGAAGCTTCACAGGCTGGAAAACAGGAATATTGTGCGTAATGGCATATTCCTTTACAGGTGAAGGTATTACTTTCATTCCACGGTTTTTTGGCTTATCCGGCTGAGTGAAAACACCGCAGAGTTCGTGACCCGCTCCAAAGAGCGCCGCCAGGGAGGGAACCGCAAACGCGGGCGTACCCATGAAGAGAATTCTCACTTAAGCCTCTCCCTCTTCCTCATCCTCCGCCATTTGTTCCAGTTCTTCCACGGTATAAAGCTTGTCAGTGTGTTCCACAAAGAGGTGGCCGTCCAGATGCTCCAGCTCATGGCAGAAACACCGCGCGGTCATCCCCTCGTCCTCCGCCTCGAAGAATTTTCCTGTCCGGTCCTGCGCCCGGACCCTCACGCGCATCGGACGCTTAACCATCCCGTAGAGGCCGGGCAGGCTCAGACAGCCCTCGTAGCCGTTCTGCTCCCCCGACTCCATGACAATGACGGGGTTGACCAGTTCGATGATATTATCCTTACCGTCTATCACAACCACCGCCCGCCGGAGAATGCCAATCTGCGGGGCGGCAAGCCCCACGCCCCCGGCGTTCTGCAGCGTGTCCCTCAGGTCGTCCAGAAGGGCAAAGAGACGATGATCAAATTTCGTTACGGGATGGGCTGTTTTATTCAAAACGCTGTCACCCCGTTTATAGATCTTTCGCAAAGCCATTTGATTGTTCCTCCCTAATCAATAGGATTTAAATTCGCGTAGACGGAGACGCCCCTATTCTCCCGGTCGGTCTGGGCCACGCGCAGGAGATGTGCGACGAGAAAGCGCAGCTCCCTGCTGGCGGGGCAGTTTAAAATAAGCCGGTAGCGGTACCGGTTGTTTACCTTGGCAACGGAAGCGGGAGCGGGTCCCAGCAAGACCGGATCCAGCGCGGCGTAAGGCTTTTTTTTAAGCCAGTCGTCCAGACCTTGGCGCAGACGCTGGCAGGCGAGAAGAACCGCCCCCTCGTCGGGTCCGGAAGCGGTGATAAACAAAAGGTCGGAAAATGGCGGAAAGCGCCGCAGCCTGCGCATTTCGATCTCCGAACGATAAAAGCTGTCGTAGTCCTGTCTGGCGGCGCTTTTGATGATCTCGTTTTCCGGCGTCCAGGTCTGGATAACGGCGCGGCCGGCCTTCTCTCCCCTTCCCGCCCGGCCGACGACCTGGGTGAGCAGTGAGAAAGTGCGCTCGGAGGCGAGGAAGCTGTCCACATACAGGGATAAATCGGCGGCGATGACGCCCACCAGGGTTACGTTCTCAAAATCCAGGCCTTTGGCTACCATCTGGGTTCCGAGCAGGATGGGAACTTTTTTATTCTGAAAGCGGTTTAAAACCGCCTCGTGGGAATGGGTGGCGGTAATGGTGTCGGCATCCATCCGCAGAACCTCCACGCCGGGAAAGAGGGTTTCCAGCTCCTCCTGCACCTTCTGGGTGCCGGTGCCGATAAAATTGAGGGTTCCGCCGCAGTCGGGGCAGGAATCGGGGAGCTTTTCCGAGTGGCCGCAGTAGTGGCACATGAGGCGGCCGTTAGCCGAGTGATAGGTGAGATGGACCGAACAGCGCGGACAGGCGGGGACGGCCCCGCATTCTCCGCAGGAGATCATCCGGCTGGCGCCGCGGCGGTTGATGAAAAGGATCGATTGTTCTCCTTTTTTAATATTATACTCAAGCTCCCGCCGGAGCGGCATACTGATGGATGTCCCGTTTCCGGCGCGAAGCTCGTCTTTCATATCGGCGATGAACACATCCGGCATTGCCATTTCGTTATAGCGGTCGGACAGGGTGAATTTATGATACGCGCCGGTATCCGCCTCATACATCGTCTCCACCGCGGGGGTTGCCGAGCCTAACAGTAGCAGGGCTCCATGCTGAACACAGCGGTATTTTGCCACTTCGCGCGCGTGATACCGGGGAGAATTTTCCGATTTATAGGTGGCCTCCTGTTCCTCGTCGAGAATGATGAGGCCAATGGAGGACAGGGGGGCAAATACGGCGGAGCGGGTGCCGATCACAACGGTTGCCTTGCCGCTTTTGATCCGCTTCCATTCGTCGTACCTCTCCCCTGCCCGCAGCGAGCTGTGGAGAACCGCCACGCTGTCCCCGAAATGGGAGAGAAACACACGGAGAAGCTGGGGGGTAAGGGCGATTTCCGGCACCA
This sequence comes from Bacillota bacterium, assembly GCA_023459875.1. Classification (GTDB taxonomy): domain Bacteria; phylum Bacillota; class Clostridia; order Oscillospirales; family Oscillospiraceae; genus JAEWRY01. Next base: position 67,864 of record JAEWRY010000027.1, on the reverse strand, counting down.
GCACCAGGGCGGTTCTGCCCCGGCTAAGAACGCTTTTCATCAGCCTGATATACACCTGGGTCTTTCCGCTGCCCGTAACGCCGTATAAAAGGCTGGCAGCGGGCTTTCCGGCGAGACAGAGGGCATCGAGGCCTTCATAGGCTTTCCGCTGGCTGTCGTTGAGGACGACGGGGCTCGCGGGCTCCACCCGTTCGAGAGAAAGCCGCCGCAGGGACTCGAGCTTCTCGAGGCGTATCATCCCGCTTTTTTCAAGAGAACGCAGGGTGGCGCTCGACGCGCCGGTAAAGTAGCAGAGCTCTTTGGCGGTGACCTTTCCCAAGGCGCAAAGCCGCTCGGTGACGGCGTAGCGCAGAGGGGCCGAGTTCCGTTTCGGCGTGACGGCGGCCATCGCCTCTTCCTGGGGAAGGCAAAGGGAGACCAGCTGTTCGGTCTTGTCCCCGACCTTGCGCTTCACGCCGGTATCGAAGGAAAGAATTCCGCCCTCCACAAGCTGCCGGACGGCCGGGTTGGGGTCTTTGGGGGAAACGGCGTCCTTTACCGCTTCGATCTCAATGCTGCCGTTTGAAGCGAACAGCATGTCCAAAATACGTTTTGCGTGTTCCGATTTTCCGGCGGCTTCATATGCCGCTTCCCGGGTGACGCCGGGCGCCAGAAAAAGACTGTCACGCAGACTGAACCACAAACCGGCTGGGAGCATGGCCCGTACGGCCTCATACACCGTGCAGAAGCACCTGTCCCGCATATAGAGGGCAAGCTTGATCCCATAAGCGTCAAGCACCGGAGAGTCATCCAAAACCCGGAGAACCGATTTGAGCTTGTCGGGGGCTCCGCTTTCCTCCAGCGTAAGGATCAGTCCTTCGGTCCGGCGGTTTCCTCTGCCGAAGGGGACCATTACCCGAACACCGGGGAGGGCGGACTCGGCTAGCTCGGGCGGAATCCGGTAATCATAGGGCTTGTCAATGGCATAGGTCGCGGCAGAAAGAGCCACTTTTGCCACAGGAACAGATGCCATATTTAAACCCCCTTCGTCCTTCCGATCCGTCAAACATGGAAAAGGCAAGCGCAGAGCGGGAATACCGCCCGGTACCTGCCTCTTTGTTATTTGCTGATTTTACCCTCGGCAATCTCACGGATGGCTATGGACACGGGTTTATCCTCCAGGGCAGCGCCGGTTTCCTCGGCTTCGGCCGCGATCTGGCGGGCGCGCGCAGCGACGATATTTACCAACTGATAACGGCTGGAAACCTGCTTGAGAAGCTCATTCATTGCGGGATATAGCATCATACGAGTCTTCACTCCTTAATTAAATAGATTCGATTTTTTGTTCGGCAGTCTTCGGCGGTCAGGATGGCCACGATTTCAGCCGCCGCGCCGGATACCTTATCGTTAACGACCAGAAAGTCGTAATGTTCGATTTCATTATACTCTTCTTTGGCTTTTTTCAGCCTTCCGGCGATCTGTTCCTCACCGTCGGTATGGCGCCGGTGAAGGCGGCGGGAGAGTTCCTCGAAGGAGGGTGGAATGATAAAGATGGAAATCGCGTCGGGGCATCGGGCTTTGACCTTCGCCGCACCCTGAACCTCGATATCCAGAAGCACGTCGACGCCGGCATCCAGTTTCTCACGGATTACCTTCAGGGAGGTACCGTAGTAATTCCCAACATACTCGGCATATTCCAAAAGTTCGTTACTCTCAATCATACGCTGGAACTGGGCGCGCTCCACGAAATTGTAATTCACGCCGTTCTCCTCGCCGGTGCGCGGAGCACGGGTGGTAAAGGAGACGGAGAAAAAAATATCCTTGCGCAGTCCCAGGAGCTCAGAAATGACCGTGCTTTTGCCGACTCCGGATGGCCCGGATATCACAATGAGCTGTCCTTTCCTCATTTTGCTCCGGATCATTCTTCACCGTCCTCCTCTGGATCGCTTTCGGGTGCCTCTTTCGAGCCGGTCAGGCGGCTGGCCACCGTCTCGGGCTGAAGCGCGGAAAGAACGATGTGGTCGCTGTCCATGATGAGCACCGCTCTGGTGCGCCTGCCGTAAGTGGCGTCAATGAGGACGCCCCTGTCCCTTCCCTCCTGCACCATGCGCTTGATGGGAGCCGATTCGGGGCTTACGATGGCGATGAGCCTCCCGGCGGACACCATATTGCCAAAACCGATGTTGATGAGCTTCATAGTGTCCCTCCTTACTCCAGATTCTGAACCTGTTCCCTGATCTTCTCAATTTCGCTCTTGACGTTCACGACCACGCGGGTCAACTCAAGGTCGCTACATTTGGAGCCGATGGTGTTGGCCTCGCGGTTAAACTCCTGGATGAGAAAGTCCAGCTTACGTCCGACGACTCCGCCGGTATCCAGCATACCGTTCATCTGGTCCAGATGGCTGCGCAGGCGCACCGTCTCCTCGTCTACCGCCACTTTATCCGCGAAGATGGCGGCTTCGGTGAGGATGCGGCTCTCGTCAAGCTGCGTGTTTTTCAGGACCTCGGCCATGCGGGCTTCCAGCTTCGCCCTGTATTCGGTGACGATCTGTGGAGAGCGCTCTTCGATGACGCCCACATAGGTACGGATCGTCTCCCCTTTGGAGCGGATATCCTCCGAGAGCCGTTTGCCTTCCCGCTCCCGCATGGCGTTAAAGTCAACCAGGGCGGCGTCCAGCACCTGACAGATATCGGAAGCGACTTCCTCCAGGTTATCCTGGTTTTTTTGAACCAGGAGCACATCGGGAAAACGGGTGAGCAGAGAAACGGAGATGTCGTCCCGGAGGCTGTAGCCCTCGCACAGCTCCTGAAGGGCTTTGTAATAGCCTTCGGCCACCGCTTTGTTGACGGTGACAGTGACCCCTTCGCTGCCCTCGCTCACGATCGTCACAAAAACGTCCACATTTCCGCGGGAAATCGCTCCCTGCACCTTGGCCTTGATGGCGTCCTCCGCGAAGATATAGATCCGGGGAATCTTCACCGAGCAATCCAGATAGCGGTTGTTGACGGCGCGGATCTCAACCGTGATGGTCCTTCCGTTCAGCTTAGCCTCTCCCCTGCCGTACCCGGTCATGCTTCTGATCAAGGAATATTCCTTCTTTCCATTGGATTAGTCAGCGGAAAACGGCATTGTGGATACGGCGGACGTAAAACGAAATGAGCCCGGTAAAGCCCAGATCGTAGAATACGAAGGCGATATTGCCGGCGATAAAAAAGGTCCAGGAAAACTCAAACTGCGTCGGGAGCTGGCTTAAAAGGGCCGCGCGGAAGAGAAACCAGAACGCTGAAAGGGCGGCGTTGCAGATGAACAGCTTGCAGACCCACGCCACCTGGCGCTTTTCCATGCGCTCGACGAGGCTTTTGAGGATCGGATAGATCCCAAAAAAGAGAAGAAACAGCACCGCGCTGTCCTTGGAAGGAATCAGCAGAAGGGAAAGAATGCCGATTGCGGCGTAGCAAAGACCGCCCGCGGGAATCCCGCCGCCCGAAATGATTGCCGCGGCCGGGAAAAGACCGGCGGCGGCGGCAAGTCCGATTCTGCCGCTTGGCAGCACAGCCGAGAGAAAAAGCGTGATATACGCCAGCGCAGTAAAAAGAGCATCGAGCGCCAACCGCCCGGCGCCGTATGAAAAATGATTGCCTTTCATATCACCGGCAGCCACCGCACAGGCAGTTTAAGCACATCATCGCGGTGCACAGGTCGCAGCTGTCCATCTGCGCCCCCGTTCCGTAGGGCCGGTACGCCTGTCCCCCCTGGGACATCATGCTCATCGCCTGACGGTATTCCGGATTGCCGGGCTCTTTAGCGCACGCCAACTGAAAATTCTGTCTGGCCTCGTCCAGCCAGCCTTTGCGGTAGGCGATGCTGCCCATGAGAAAATACCACTCCGCTTCCTCGGAGGGAGAGCCGTTGAGAAGCTGTTCCGCACGGCCCAGGTCGCCCGCGTTGATGGCCTGCCGCACCTGCTGGTAAACGGCGCCTCCGGAGTAGGAGCGGCGCTGATTGTTTCCCTGCCCCTGATATGCGCCCTGGTAAGCCGAACCGCCGGAGGAATATCCGCCGCCGCTGCGCTGTTTCAGGACGGTATCATAGGCCTCGTTGATTTCTTTCATCTTCTCCTCGGCGAGGTCGGCCAGGGGGTTATTCTGATAGTTATCCGGATGGTATTTGCGCGCCAGTTCCCGATATGCGCGTTTGACCTCATCGTCGCTGGCGCTCGGGCTCACACCAAGGACACTGTATGGATCGTTCATTTTTTCTCTCTCCCGTTATGAGATATCGGATCGGGGGTCTTGCAGTTCCGCCGGTTTTGCGCCGCCGCCCACAAACACGCGTTCCTCTACCGCGGGAAGGCCAAGATAGAGGATGTTGGAAATCACGGGGGCGAATCTTCCGAAGTTTAAAAGATGAAAAGCGGAAAGGGCCAGATTCAGGGAATGGCGCAGGGTTGTGCGCATGGTTTCCCGCTTGGCAGTTTCCTCCTGGCCGGCAAAACGGACCGAGACGGGATTGTACCGCCCGGCGGCGGCGTCTTTCTCCTGGTCGTCCCAGGCGTCGGTCAGGTAGATCCACCGGCCCACATGGTACAAAAGCTGCCCTAGGATCCGGCTGCGGTCGGATTCCCCGGTATCGGGCGCCGAGGCCTGAAGAATCCTGGCGAAGGTGTCCGCCGTCCTGTCCAGAGAGGGACAGCGTTCTTCTTCCAGCGAGTGTAACTCACGCAGGCGCTCGCGCACCGAGCCGTCGAACTGGGGCCTGAACCTTGACGCTTTGCGGTAGGCCGGCCAGAGCAGAATAGAAAGGATTCTCGCGGCTAAGCTTTTCCAGAAGCCGCTGTCTATCACGTTGTCGCGCAGCTTCCACCAGGTTAATATAATGCTCTCGTCCGCCGCAGTTTCCAGAGCGATTCCCGCCGGACAGACACGCTTCCCCCGAAAGGGGGCGGCGAGACAGCGCTCGCAGGAGGCGGGGGCCAGGTCCTCTCCCGTGGAAAGCACCATGGCGAGAAAGGTAAAGTCGTAATTTAGAAAGAACCGGGGAAAGAATCCGAAGCGTCTGCCCAAGGTGTGGCACAGACCGCAGTAAACGGCCTTATAATCGTCCATCTCCCGGACTTTCAGCTCGCCCTGAAGGGGTCTTACATATCCGAACATGATTTTCTGATTTCGGTGATCGTAAATCGAAGCGTTCCTTTTTCCTTCATATGCCGGTCCACTCTGCGCGCGATCATGATGCCCAAGACGAAGCCCCCGACGGCAATCGCGGCACAGACGCCCTCGCCGAAGCCCAGGACGCTTCCCAAAAAGTAACCCACGAAGAAGAGGAAAAAAGGAACGATATAAACCGCGACCGCGGCGCTGAGGATTCCCGCGTTATCGCTTTCCACCAGGACGATGTCGCCCTGGCGGGCGCCGATTTTGTTTTCGGCAATGACCGTCATATCCTGCTTGACGACCAACTGCTCACAGCCCGCGCATTCATTGCAGTTATGCGCGCAGGCGGATTGCCGTTCCACCCCTATTTTTGCTTTTCCATCGGGGAGGAGGGAACGTACTTGTGCGACTTGCGTCATAAATAACTCCTTGCCTATTTCTTTGCTGAAATTGTGATACTGTAATCGCTGCCCACAACGCCGGCTCCGCTGGCGTCGTCCAGGTAGATCTTTACGGGTACCTTGAACTGGCCAGTATACATACTGACGTCGGACAGGTCGGCTACCGCCCGGAGCTGATAATTGCTGATATTGGCTATTTGATCGTCGGTTCCGCGCACCCATACCTGGAGCGACTGTGTGATGATGGAGACATCGTATCCGGCGGGAATGTTAATGACTTCTATATTGGTGGCTTCCATCATCTTTGTTGAGAGATTGTTGATCTTAATGGTAATGGTCGCAGATGTGATGCCGCTTTCGTTGGTGAGCTCGCTGGTGAGGGGAATGGGGAAGGTAAGAGTTTCGCTGTCGAACACCGTTGAGAGGTCCACAACACCAAGCGTTATTTCCTTCAGCGGCTCCAGAACATCCGGCTCACCGGACACCACGATCGAGGAGGGATTAATGGTATAAGCGACGTCGTCCGCCGTGGCTCCGCCGCCGTCCACAATCTGAACCGTGAGGGGAATCTCCGCCACCTTGACGATGGGCAGGGTCACCGAAAGAGTGTCCACACTGCATTTGACGTTCAGGTTGGTCAGCTTTTCCCCGGCGGCGTTCATCAGGGTGTAGCCCATCTCCTCATCCTTAAAGGTTTTCGTGAGTTGGTCCTGGGCGATGGTAACAAGGGCGTAGGCCACCTGGTTCACATGGTCTTCCTGGCCCGAAACCGTGATGTTGGATGGACTGAAGACAAAGGAATCGGCCTGATATCCGTCGGGTACGGACCCCTTGAACTCGCCGCGCACCTCAACCGTCTTGGTGAGCAGCTTGCTGACGGTGACAGTGATGACATAATTATTTCTGTCGGTGGTGGTCACCGTGCCCGTGGTGATGGAGGTGGGCAGGGTTACCTTGCACTTGACGGGCCACTTCCCTTCCCCCGTGATACCGGAGACATCCAGGGAGACGGTGGTGTTTTCATCGGTTACCTTGATAATGGCGTTGCGGCTGCCGGAAATGTGCAGGTCGAAGGTATCGGTGCTCATGGCAGATATGACGAGGCCCCGGTTTTCCAGCTCGTCCGCGCCGATCACGGTGATGGGAATATCGTAAATCGTTTTGCTGCCTGGCAGGTTTTCCACGCTCACCACGTAGATCCAGAGAGCGACCGCCAAGAGGATGGAGATGATAATGTTGAAGGGCTTGCTGTTACTTAGCTTGCTGCCCATTCTGCGTCCCCTCCTTCCTGTTCCTGAAAAGCGGGGGCACTTTGAATCTGGAATTATTATCCGTATCGTGTTCGGGCAGAAGCTCGTTGCGCAGCAGGCGCTCCAGCGTCTCGGGTGCCAGATGCCGCTTGAGCATGCCCCGCACGGCGACCGATATGGAGCCGGTTTCCTCGGATACGATGGCCACTACCGCGTCGGAAGTCTCGCTGATGCCGATGCCGGCCCGGTGCCTCATGCCCAGGTCCCTGGAGAGGTTGACGTTTCCGGACAGAGGAAGAATGCAGCCGGCGCCGGCGATGCGGCCGGCCCTCACCACCACGGCGCCGTCGTGAAGAGGGGCTTTGTTCCAAAACAGATTTTTGAGAAGCTCCGAGGACACGTTGGAATCCAGCATGGTTCCCGTTTTCAGCACGTCGTCCAGAGAGTCCTTCCGCTCGAAGACCATGAGAGCGCCCACCTTGTCCTTTGAGAGGGCAGTATAAGCGGCCACCGTCTGTGAGATGGCCGCTTCGGTCTCGGCCGGAACGATCTCCCGGCCGCCGAACATATCTCCGAGTTTACTGCTGCCCACCTTTTCCAGAAAACGCCGGATTTCTGGCTGGAACACGATGATGAGGGCGAGAAGGCCCAGTTCCATCGTCTTTCCGAGGATGAAGTTGATGACGTTGAGCTGGAACTGGTAGGAAAGCCACATGGCGCCCATCAGGATGAAAATAGCCTTGGCCACCTGGGCCGAGCGGCTGCGCCGCAGCAGGACCATTCCGCGGTAAATGAGATAGGCGGTGATGGAGATATCAATGACGTCGAAAATGGTGATCAAGTGCAGGTATCCCTGCAGTGTTTTCAGCCACTGAAAGAACAAATTCACTTCGACATCACCGCCTTTTTCAAATCCTTGCTTTTATCTCTGGGAAAGGTATGATTACAAATACCCTATCTTAAATATTATACTGTATGAATAGACAATTGGCAACCCAAAGGCTCATTAATTTCCGATTAATTTTTCCCTGTACCGTCTCTGTACGAGAGTAATTTAACAAAATCGACTAAGCGGTCCACCTCGTTTTTGGTGTTGAAGGCGGAGAAACTTGCCCGAACGGTACCGGACTCCAGGGTCCCCACCGAGTTGTGGGCAAGCGGGGCACAGTGCAGTCCCGCGCGAAGGGCGTAGCCGGCATTTCCCAGCTCTTCCGCCGCTTCTTCGCAGTCCCTGTTCAAAAAGGCAAAGGACAATACGCCCGCCTGATGGATTCCTTCCGGGTCGGACCAGACCCGGACGTTCTCCAGCGGAGACAGTCCGCGGAATGTCCTGGCGAGAAGCATCCGCTCATGGTTCAGAATTGTGTTTTCTCCTGTTTGTGCCACATACCGGATTCCCTCCAGAAGACCTGCTATGCCCGCGACGTTATGGGTGCCCGCCTCCAGATGGTCCGGGAGGAAGGGCGGCATCTCCTGCTGGATAGACTGGCTGCCCGTTCCACCCTCCAGGATGGTTTTCGCGCTGCCTCCGCCGCAGAGCAGGATGCCGGTTCCCTGCGGTCCGTAAAGGCCCTTATGTCCCGGCATGGCGATAAATGCGGCGTTCAGCTCATCCTGATGGACCGGAAGCGAACCCGCCGCCTGGGAGGCGTCCAGGATGAACGGCACGGCACGCTGCGCGCACAGCGCCGCAATCTCCTTCACGGGGAGGATATAGCCGAAAACGTTTGAAACATACGTGCAGACGACCGCTGCAACATCGCTTGTCAGTTTTTCATCAAAGTCCCTGAGCATGCGCTCCGGCTTGAAGAGCGGCGAGGAGGCCACGCGGATCGTCACCCCAAGGGCGTGCAGCGGACGGGTGACGGCGTTGTGCTCATAACCTGAAATGAGCACGGTATCTCCCGGAGACAGCAGTGTTTTTATTGCGATATTGAGGCCGTGGGTGGCGTTAAAGGTGAAGACCACCCGCTCCGGTTCTTCCACATGAAAAAGTTCCGCTGCCGCGACCCGGCACCGGAATACCGTATCCGCCGCCAACATTGCGGGACGGTGACCGCCCCGGCCAGGGCTCGCCATGCGTCCCATTGCCGAGGAAACGGCTTTGGCCACCGCAGGCGGCTTTTGCAGGGTTGTGGCGGCACTGTCAAAGTATGTCACATCGCCACCTCGTGATAGTCTCCATCGGCGCCGGTGACATATACGCGGACAGGCGTCAGCCCCACCCGGTTCAAAACGACCAGTGACCACGGAAGGTCACGTTGAGAAATTTTAACGGCATGCGAGCAGCCGCCGCCCGAAATGCTTTTGGGGGCGCGCATGATCCGGCCGGTGATGCCGGCCCGCTCCAATGTGGCGGCTGTGCGCTGCGCGTAGGTCAGCGAGCGGCAGATGAAGAGATAATAGCCCATAATAAAACGCTCCTCTCGCATTAGTTTATGCGCCGGAGGAGCGTTTCGCCATCCTGGGAACAGGCGGTATTCTTCGGGTTTCAATGCTGCGGAAGAGGCTCGATGAGGCACACGGCGTGGGCCGAAATGCCCTCGAGCTTACCGGTAAAGCCAAGCTTTTCCTCGGTGGTGGCCTTCACGCTGATTTTATCCCGCGGCACACCCATGGCGCGGGACAGGTTGAGAACCATCCCGTCGATATGCGGGGCGAGTCTGGGCAGCTGGGCGATGACCGTGGCGTCCACATTGCCCAGCTGCCATCCGGCGGCGCCCAGAAGCTCCATCACCCTTGTGAGGAGACGAAGGCTGGAGGCCCCTTCAAAGGCAGGATCGGTGTCCGGAAAGTGCTTTCCGATGTCGCCCAGGGCGGCGGCGCCCAAAAGAGCGTCCATAATCGCGTGGGTGAGCACATCGGCGTCGGAATGTCCCAGAAGTCCCAGGTGAAACGGAACGTCCACGCCGCCCAGGATCAGTTTTCTTCCCGGCACCAAACGGTGCGCGTCATATCCGTGTCCGATTCTCACTTAAGCCTCTCTCCTCTCCAGAATGGATTCCGCCAGGAGCATGTCAAGGGGGGTGGTGAGCTTGATGTTTTCCTCGCTTCCGGGCGTCAGCGCCACTTTCATCCCCAGACGCTCCACGGCGGCGCAGTCGTCCGTGAGGGCGACGCCGTCTTCAAGGGCCTTTTTGAGCGCAGCCCTGATGAGAGACGCCTCGAACACCTGAGGGGTCTGGACGGCAAAAAGCCTCGTCCGGTCGGGCGTTGCTTCCACAATTCCGTTCACCGCCATCTTGATGGTGTCCTTGACCGGGACCACCGGCGCGGCTGCTCCGCACCTGGCGGCTTTCATAATCACCGTCTCGAGCACCTCCCCGGTGACAAAGGGGCGGCCTCCGTCATGGATCGCGATCAGTTCGCACTGGGGGCTCGCCGCTCTTAAGCCGGCGGACACCGAAAGAGTACGGGTTTCTCCGCCTACCACGACGGACCGCACTTTGGTAAAATCATAGTCCTTGCATAGATTCGCTATTTCCACCATAAGGTCTTCTCTGGTCACGACGATAATCTCCATGATCATCGGGCAATCCTCAAGAGCCTTCAGCGTATGGGCAATGACGGGCATATCTCCCAGGGGGAGGAGCAGCTTATCCTTTTCGCCCATGCGGCGGCCTGAGCCGGCGGCGGCAACCACGGCGGCGCAGTAGGGAGCTTTTTCTTTATTGTGAAACAGACCGCCAAAGAGCGAAGCCATAAACTTTCCTCCTTTCGTAAAAAAAGAGCCTGACGGCTCCTCCGGGGGTACGCCAAAGGGGACTATGCCCCTTTGGTATGATATCCTATTATGCCAGCGCTCTGTTTATGCGTTTTTCCACTTCTTCGTAGCTGATACTCTGGGACAAAACAAGCTCCGAAATGAGGATCTGCTTTGCGGAGTGGAGCATTTTCCGCTCTCCTGTGGAAAGACCGCGGTCTTCTTCCCGCATCATCAGCCCCTTCACTACCCGGGCAACCTCGATCAGGTTGCCGCTCTTAAGGCGAAGCATATTTTCCCGGTAGCGGCGGTTCCAATTCTGGGTCATATCGACCGTGATCTCCGGCATGGCGGCAATGACTCTTTCGGCTTCCTCGCTCCCGATGACGGGACGGACGCCGATTTCGTCGCTGTTGCCGGTGGGGATCATCACAAGCATACCCCCGACGGGCAATTTGAGAAGATAATACTCCCGCGTAACGCCATTCATCTTTCTGTTGACGATGCTGTCAACCACTCCGGCGCCGTGCATCGGGTGTACGATCTTATCTCCTGCCTTAAACATGATTCCCACCTCCCTTTTGAACAGTATTATAATTATAGCCTTTTTTTCGTAATTTTGCAAGCAAAATGAAAAAAATAACTCTCAATACGCTCTAAATATCCCCACTTATACAAAAAACACGAATTGGAATTGCTTATGAATATGATCTGCATTTTTCCCCTGTTACGGCGGAATTTACGCGGGCAGGCGGGGCTTTCGCCCCGCCTGCCAGTTGCTGCCGGATCAGTGATTCAGGATGGTCTCGGCCAGCTTATTTGCCATTTGGGTCACTTGATTGAAATCCACAAAGGGGTGATAGAGCCCCTCCAGCTGATCGTGAAGGAGCTTCGCCTCGTTCAGAGATTCAACCGCCTCCTCAATGAGAGCTCCCGATACTCTCTTGGAAAAACGGATGCGCGGTTTTAAAAGATGGATCAGTTCCTTATCGGCCATGGCGTCCAGCCGGATGCGGCGGTAAGGACGTTTTTCGTAATGCATGGTATCGCAGGAGGTCACAAAAGCAAGGGAGAGCTCGGGGATGATCAGATGTTCCAGATACATGGGCGACAGCGGCGACGGACAGGCTATCACATCATAGCCCGCGGCAACCGCGTTCGTCAGCAGCGGCTCAAGAAAAAGATGGGCCAGGCCGTAACTGTCCGCAAGCTCGTACACACGAGAGCAGAGAATATCGACCGTATCAAAATTGCAGAGAATGCCGCGGTGGGTGATCCCGCTCAGAAAGCGCTGGGTGATACTGCCAGGCGGCGATTCTTTCCGCTTAAACTCCCTGCCGGCGATCCCCTTGGCGCGTTTAATCAGTTTCTTCTCCAGCATCTCGTTTTTCAGAATCTCCCTCATATCCTCACGAATCTCCGCCGCCGCGCCCAGACAGCGGTAGGCCCGCTGGTAAGACGCCTTGCATTCGGACGTGCAGGAAATAATGCGCTCCTTCACCCCGGAGAGTTTTTCTCTGTCGTAGCACTCGCCAAGGTTCAGATAGCTCTCCACCACGCCGGGATAGAGTGGTTCGATCACATGAGGCGCGGTGCCGTCCACGATCGCGGTCGCGCAGCCCGGAATCAGAATGGCATCCAGGGAATCCAAATCGCCGGAACATAATATGTATTCTGCCGCAAAACCGTTGTTCTCCATTTGCTGCCCGACCATGCGCATTAAAGTGGATTTTCCGCAGCCAGGCCCGCCCTTTAAGATATAGATTGCCTTAGCCTGGGTGGGGTCGATCAGTTGGTCATACAGTGAATAAAATCCCTCAGGGGAATTAGCTCCCAAAAAATATTTTACCTGCTTCATTGTCATAGCTGCCCCTCCAACATGATATATACCAAACTATGCCGGAGGGAAACCTGTTGTGAACGAAAAAAGACGGAGACACCCCTGTTTGAGCGGTCTCCGTCCAAATTATTAAACAAAACCATCTTTTTGGGCAATATCCCGTCTGCCGGATACAGCAAATAAACCGTTATCTCTGCATTTTGCGGAGATAACGGTTTGAATTTACAGCCAATCGGACACTACGTCCACCAATGTACAAGGAGTAACTACATTACGTAAAAGAAGTTCCGTGAGTTCGTCGATGCGCGAGATGCTGACCGTGATGTTCGGAATCATCGCCACTTCTTTTGCGTCGCCGGCGCTTACCTTGACGCCGTAGCTCTCGCAAAAAAAGCCATTGCCAACCCGCATTTCGTCAATGAGTACTGAGTAGTCATAACTGTGATCTACACCGTTCTCGCTTTGCGCAGTGACTCGCCCCACGTAGAGCTCCTTCATGCACTTTTCCTCCCTTATCCTCCTTGTTTTGACTAACTCCTTTCTCATTATATGGGATCAATTTACCTTTTGAAAGAGAAACATTTCGAATAGTTTCGACAATTTCTATCAATAATCTGGATATTTATAGTAAATAAGGTAATAATCCTTCAAATTCTACACCGCACAAAAGAGGTGTGCTTTTCTTAAAAGTATCCCCGGTGCAGCGGGAGACAAAGCGGACCGCCAGATCCATCGCCGCGGCAAGGCTATTCCCGCGCAGGAGGGCTCCCAAGCAAACAGCCGCGAAAAGGTCGCCTGTGCCGGAGAACTCGCCGGGGACCTCCTCCGCCATGGAGGAATCGCACTTTCCGGTTTCACGGTCGAAGCAGCAGGCGCCAACCTGTCCCGGATTGAGGCGCACGCCGGTTATGACAACCGAGCGTCTGCCCTTCCGCGAAAGTCTGGTAAGCCAATCCTCGATCCCGGTCCCATTCCCCGGCGCGTTTTCATAGCGTTCCCCCAGAAGAAGGGCGGCTTCGGTGAGGTTGGGCGTAATAAGGTCGGCCTCGGAAGCAAGAGAGCCCATATAGCGGCACATTTCGTCGTCAAAGGTGCGGTAGAGCTTTCCGTGGTCGCCCAGAACGGGATCAACCAAAACCAGAGTGTCCTTCCGGCGGAAGGACGAGATAAAACCGTCCAGCAGTTCAATCTGAGCTTTCGAGCCAAGAAAGCCGCTGTAGATGGCGTCGAATTCCACCTTCAGTTCTCTCCAGTGGCGCAGGGTCTGCGCCATCTCTTCCGTCATATCCAGAAAAGCCGCTTCCTTTGACGCGGGAAAGGCGGTGTGTGCGGAGAGGTAAGCCGTCTGAAGGGGACAGCACTGCACGCCCATGACCGAAAGCACGGGCAGGATGACGGTAAGCGAACAGCGGCCAAGCGCGGATATGTCGTGGACTGCCGCGACTCTCGGCGTACGATTCATAATTTTGCCTCCTTAGGCTCCGGCTGAGATTTTTTGTGCAGCAGCAGATCGGCCGCGGTATATAACATGATGCCCACCATGATCCATTGAAGCGCCCCGGAGCTCACTCTGGAAACAAACACTCCGCCCAAGAGGGCCGCCAGTGAGCCAAAAATCACTGCTGATAGGACCACCTTGGGCTGATAACGGCAGCATCTCACATACTGGTAGCCCCCGCAGGGCGCTCCGAAACCCGCGCCGGTCATGGCAAGGGCGAGTACGCTCTGGGGCGCAAGCCCCATGGTGAGCAGCAGCGCCATGGCGGGCGTTTTGGCGCCGAAGCCGATGGTGTTGAAGGCGCCCAGAAAGAACATGACGATTCCGAGCAAGATCATCTGGTTATAGGCCAGGGCGGTCAGCGTTCCGCCATCCGCCTTGTGAGCGAGCAGACGGATCATCAGAACCGCCGCCGACAGGGTCATGCCGCAGCCCATGACGATCCGGATGACGTTCCCGGAAAGCCTGCTTCCGACCCGCGCGCCCAGCGTGATGCCGAGCATGAGGGGAACGGTATAGGCCAGCAGGAGCGGCACCGGCACGGGAAAGCGCAGCACATATAAAACCGCGAGCTCCACGGAGGGAATGGACGCCGCCGCAAGGAGGGTGCCTGGCAGGTCCTCGTCCCGCACAAGCCCCATGGGACGAAGCAGCGCCGCGTTCATCGTGTAATCGGAAAGGCCGAAGGCGGTGCAGAAATACACGGCAAACTGGCAGAGACATAAGACAGGTACCTTTCCGGGAGCCTTGTGCAGCAGTTCTCCGTTGCGCCTGATGTTTTTTATGAGCGCAATCAGAAAAAACGCCCCTGTCGCCGTGAGGGCCAGTATCATGATTTTCCGGCTGGGATCCACGCCTGTTTCCTCCATAATAATTATTAACCGGCTGCAAACACGCGGTTTACTCTTCATTTTATCATTTGAAACGTTTTTTGTGATTGTTTCATGTTACAGCAAATGCTCTGAAAAGACAATCTCTTTTCAGAGCATCCGTCGCGTTGGGACGAATATTTTATCGTTGAAGTTTCTCTATGGCCGCCTTGGCAGCGGCCTGTTCCGCCTCTTTTTTGCTGTGGCCGGTTCCGGTTCCAACGGGTAAGCCGTTCAGGGTCACTTCAACGGTAAAAACTTTTGCGTGGTCGGGACCCTGCTCATCCACCAGATGGTATGCAAGTACGGTCCCGTTTTCCCGCTGCACCAGTTCCTGAAGAGCCGTTTTATAGTCTCTCCCCGCGCCGGCTTCCTCGCCCTCTCCCTCCAAAACGAGGCTGCCGATCAGCTTTCGGGCCTGCCCGACGCCGCCGTCCAGGTAGACGGCGGCGATCACAGCCTCCACCGCGTCCGCCATGATGGAGGGGCGAGACCGGCCTCCGCCGCTTTCCTCTCCCCTTCCCAGTTTCAGATAAGCGCCCAGATCCAGTTTTTTTGCCGCTTCCACCAGATTGGTTTCGCAGACCAGACTGGCCCTGATTCTGGTCAGGTCGCCTTCGGGATAGTCGGGCCGCGTGCGGAAAAGATGGTCGGCAACGATAAAGCCAAGAACGGAATCGCCCAGAAACTCCAGCCGCTCGTTGCTGGAAAGACCCGCGTCCCGGTGCTCGTTGGCATAGGAGCTGTGCGTCAGCGCGTTCATGAGCAGCGTCGGGTTTCGGAATGTATAACCTAATTTTTCCTCCAGTATTTTCATTACCATGCCCTCATACATAAAAGCCCCGCCGTGCTCTGCAGCGGGGCTTCCGTTTGCTTTTTCACATGTCAAGCTTGTTCTGCAGATATCTTACCAGATCGCCCACGGTGATGATCCTGGTAATTTCCTTCTCTTCCATTTCGTCCAAGCCGTACTCTTCTTCCAACGCCATGGACAGTTCTACGATATCCAAAGAGTCCGCACCCAAATCATCCTTAAAGGTGGTATCCATTGTAATGGAGTTAAGATCCACGCTGAACTGCTCTGCAATCAGATCCGCAATTTTTTCAAATATCATAAACACGACTCCTTTTCAGACGGCGGTTCCATCCGTATCCCCATCATAGGAAAAATTTTATACGATGTCAATAGCTTTTTCCGAAATCTTCCGCACTACGCCTTTTCGCCGATCCGCATGAACGAAATGTTCTCGGAGATGTCCTCAATAATTCCGGCGGAGGTAAACTGCATGGCCTGGCGGATGGCGTTTTTAATGGCGTAAGCGTCGGACGATCCGTGGGCCTTGATCACCGGCTTGGCGATTCCGATGAGCGCGGTGCCGCCGACCTCCCCGGCGTCAAAAAGCTTTTTAATGTCCTTGATCCCGTCGGAAACCAGGACGGCCGCCAGCTTGGTGAGCGTGTTTTTCGTGAACATGGCTTTGATCTGATGGGACAGGAAAAGCCCGGTTCCCTCCATGGTCTTGAGAAAAATGTTGCCCGAATAGCCGTCGCACACGATGACGTCAACGGCGCCTTCCACGGCCTGGCTGGCCTCCACGTTGCCCACGAAGTGGATTCTTCCCTCTTCGCCCGCCTGTTTTAACAGCTCGTAGGCTTCCCTCTGCAGATCCATTCCTTTGGAGGGCTCGGCGCCGATATTGAGCAGACCCACCCGCGGCTCGGGCCGCCCCATCACCCGCTCGGCATAGTAGGAGCCCATGTAGGCAAACTGAAGAAGGTATTCGGGCGTACACTCGGCGGTGGCGCCGCAGTCGATGAGAACGGCTCCGCCGTTGCCGGTGGGTACGACGGGAGCCAATGCCGCCCGGCGGATGCCCTTCACTCTTTTAACCATCAGCGTCGCGGCGGAAAGAAGAGCGCCGGTGCTGCCCGCGGAGACAAATGCGTCGCCCGTCCCATCCCTTAAAAGTTCCAAGCCTACCGTGAGGGAGGAGTCCTTTTTTTCTTTAAACGCGGTTGCCGGGTTGTCGCAGATCTCCACCACCTGATCGGCATGGGCAATCTCCACCCCGGCGGGCAGCTCCCTTACGCCGTTATCCTCCAAAACTTTTAAAATCTGATCCCCGCGGCCCACCAGTATGATTTCAACACCATATTCTCTGGCGGCGTCCAGGGCACCCGTGACATTGGAAGCAGGGGCGTTGTCGCCCCCCATGGCGTCAAGGATTATTTTCATGTAAAATACCTTCTTTCTGTGTATACCCAATCAAGCAAACCTTCGGTTACGGAGCATTCTTTGGCATCGATATCGTACAGCGCACGGCTTGCGCTGGAAGCCAAATCCGGTTTCCGGCTCTCCCAAAGACTCTTTAACCCTAGAAGCTTAGTTTCATATCCAACGCTTCAAGGCTCGCTAGCGCTCTTTGGGAGATCTCGGCGTTTTTGTTCCGCTTGCCCCTCACCCGGTGATCCAGAGGCGGAATGATGCCGAAGTTCACATTCATCGGCTGGAAGTCGGTTACGCTTTCGTCGCTTACATAGTACGCAAGCGCTCCCACGGCGGTTTCCCTGGGGAAATCAACCGGAGCCTGTCCCATAAGCCGTCTGGCGAGCTCCACGGACGCCAGAAAACCGGACGCGGTTGACTCCACATAGCCCTCCACTCCCGTGACCTGGCCGGCAAAACAAAGCCTGGGCTCTTTTTTTACCCGGTAATAACGGTCTAAAAACCGGGGGGAATTCAAATACGTGTTGCGGTGCATGACCCCATATCTGACAAAATCCGCGTTGCGGAGCGCGGGAATGAGCGAAAAGACACGCTTCTGCTCCGGAAACTTCAGGTGGGTCTGGAATCCCACCAGATTGTAGACGCTCCCCAGGGCGTTGTCCCGGCGGAGCTGCACCACCGCATAGGGCTCCCTTCCCGTTTTGGGGTCGCGCAGGCCACGGGGTTTGAGGGGGCCGTACCGCAATGTATCCCGGCCTCTCCGGGCCATGACCTCCACCGGCATGCAGCCTTCAAAAACACACTTGTCTTCAAAACCGTGGACCTCGGCTTCCTGCGCCGTGCGAAGGGCGTTCCAGAAAGCGTCGTACTCCTCCGCCGACATAGGACAGTTTACATAATCAGCTGTTCCCTTGTCGTACCGGGAGGCGAACCAGGCCGAAGAGAGATCAACGCTCTCAAAGGTAACGAGGGGCGCCGCTGCGTCGAAAAAATGGAGGTAGTCGCTCTCGGGGAACCGCGCGCGGATAGACTCCGCAAGGCTGTCCGAGGTGAGAGGCCCGGTGGCGATCACCACGTCTCCCGATTCCGGCAGCTCGGTCACCTCGCCCGTTTTTACCGTGATCAAAGGGTGACTTGTTATTTTCTCCGTGATCAGCTGCGAAAAACCCAGGCGGTCCACTGCCAGCGCGCCGCCCGCTTCCACCCGGGTTTGGTCCGCGCAGGAGAGGATCAGGGAACCCAGCCGCCGTAGTTCTTCCTTCAGCAGGCCCACCGCGTTTTCCAGCTGGTCGGAACGAAGGGAGTTGGAGCAAACCAGCTCGCCGAACAGATCGGTATGGTGGGCGTCCGTGCGCTTTACCGGCTTCATCTCGCGCAGCTCGACAGGGATACCCCGCTCAGCTATTTGCCAGGCCGCTTCGCTCCCTGCGAGTCCGGCCCCGATCACAACGACGGGTTCCATCATTTAAGCGCCGTTTTCGCGGCGGCTTTCGCGCGGGAGGCGGTATTCCCCGCAGCGGTCTTTTTGGCTGGAGACTTTTTGACCGCTGTCTTTTTTGCGGCAGGCTTTCCTGCGGGCTTCTTTTTATCGGGCGCTTTCTTCTTTGCGGTCGTTTCAGAGGTTGTTTCCGCTTTTTTAGCCGCAGGTGTTTTTACGGGAGCCTTCTTTTTCGCAGAAGTCTTCCCGGCGGAAGGTTTCTTTTCCGCAACTTTTTTGGAAGCGGTTTTCTTGGACGCGGCTTGCTCTTCTTTCGCCTCGGCCTCCCCAGCCGCGGACTCGGTCTTCTTGTGGTATCCGCCGCGTTTGTCCTCCGGGAGGAAAGCGGAGCACTCCGGGTTGGCGCAGAAGGGTTTTTTATAGCCGCGGCCCGACTTTTTGAATAAGGTCTGGCCGCACACGGGGCAATCTTCCTTGAGCGGGACGTCCCAGGTCATGAAGTCGCAGTGTTTATCGCCCTTGTCGGAGTTAAATTCGCAGCCGTAGTAGGTATAGCCCTTTTTGGAGGTCTTTTTGAGAATGCGGCCTGCGCACTTGGGGCAGCGGCCCGGCATTTCCACCACCAGGGGCTTGGTGAAGGTGCAGTCCGGGAACCCGGGACAAGCCAGGAAACGTCCGAACCGTCCCGACTTGACCACCAGATTTCTCCCGCAGACGTCGCAGACCTCGTCGGATACCTCGTCGGGCACCTTGATGCGCTTGCCGTCCAGGTCGGCTTCCGCCTGCTTGAGGTCGGAGGCGAAATCCCCGTAGAAATCGGCAAGCACCTTTTTCCACTGCTCCTTGCCGGCCTCAATCTCATCCAGGCGGCGCTCCATGTTGGCGGTAAAATCGTAATTCACGATGTTCGTGAATTTATCTTCGATGAGGTCGGTAACGACCTTGCCCAGGGGGGTGGTGCGCAGATATTTGCCCTCCTTGACCACATACTCCCGGTCTAAAATGGTGGAGATAATGGGCGCGTAAGTGGACGGCCTGCCGATCCCCTTCTCCTCCAGCGCACGGATGAGGGTTGCTTCGGTATACCGGGCGGGCGGCTGGGTGAAATGCTGCTCGGGCCTGAGTTCCTTGAGAGTAAGGCTTTCTCCGACCTTGAGGTCGGGAAGGGGCGACTGCTTGACAACGCTTTCTTCGTCGCGGCCCTCCTCGTAGACGGCGGTAAAGCCCGCGAATTTGAGGGAGGCGTGGGTCGCTCTGAAGATGCAGTCCGCCGAGGTAACCTCGATGGTAACGCTGTCGTAGACGGCGGAAGCCATCTGGCAGGCGAGAAAACGGCTCCAGATCAGCCTGTAAAGCCGGTACTGGTCCGCGGTAAGGTCTTTTTTTACGTCCTCCGGCACAAGATTCACGTTGGAGGGCCGGATGGCCTCATGGGCGTCCTGGGCGCCCGATTTCACCTTATAGCGCCGGGTCTGGGGCGGATAGTAATCCTTGCCGTAACGTCCCACGATGAACTGCTTGGCGGCGTCCAGGGCCTCCTCGGAGAGCCGCAGGGAGTCGGTTCTCATATAGGTGATGAGGCCGACGGTGCCCTCTCCGGCGATGTCGATGCCTTCGTAGAGCTGGGAGGCGATGGACATGGTCCTCTGGGGGGTCATGTTAAGCTTGCGCGAGGCCTCCTGCTGGAGGGTGCTGGTGATAAAGGGAGGCGCCGGCGAACGGTTCTTATCCTGGCGCTTTACGTCGGAGACGGTAAAGGGCGTGCCGGAGACAAGCTCCGTGACAGCGTCCACCGCCTCGCGGTTTTTGAGTTCCTTTTCTTTCCCGCGGGAATAGAACTGAGCCTTAAATTCGCCCCGGTTGGGCGCGGTGCGGTGAAGATCGGCCTCCAGGGACCAATACTCCTCCGGCTGGAATTTTCCAATCTCCTCTTCCCTTTCGGCGACGAGGCGGGCGGCCACGGATTGAACCCGGCCGGCGGAGAGCCCGCGGCGGACTTTTTTCCAGAGCAGCGGCGAGAGCTGATACCCGACGATGCGGTCCAGGATACGGCGCGCCTGCTGAGCGTCCACCAGGTCCTGATCGATAGCCCGGGGCGCTTCGATGGAGTTTTTCACCACGTTTTTTGTGATTTCGTTGAAGGTGACCCGGTAGGTTTTATCGTCAGGAATTCCCAGAAGCTCTTTGAGATGCCAGGAAATGGCCTCGCCCTCCCGGTCCGGGTCGGTGGCGAGGAAGACCTTGGCGCTTGTCTTCGCCGCGCTGCTCAGCTCGGAAATCACGTTCTGCTTACCCTCGATGGGCTGGTAATTGGGGATAAAACCGCCCTCTATATCAACGCCCAGCTTACTCTTCGGCAAATCACGGACATGACCCATGGAGGCCTTCACCTGATAGCCGGGACCTAAATATTTTCCGATTGTTTTGGCCTTTGCGGGGGATTCCACAATGACCAGGTTTGTTTTTGACACAGGCAATGACCTCCAGGTTTGTGACTTAATCTTCGGGACAGAATCACTAAGTTCCATTTAAGTTTATAGATTTTAAAATCTGTTATACAAATTTCAATATTTATATTTCACCTATTATTTGCTT
Organism: Bacillota bacterium; assembly: GCA_023459875.1. Classification (GTDB taxonomy): domain Bacteria; phylum Bacillota; class Clostridia; order Oscillospirales; family Oscillospiraceae; genus JAEWRY01. Next base: position 46,908 of record JAEWRY010000027.1, on the reverse strand, counting down.
ATGAATGAAAAGAACACTCCTCAGAGTTTCAGCAGCACTGCGGAAGAAAACCGTTTGCCTCCGCCCTCGGTCACCGTTCCCTTCACTTGCAGGAGAGTGAGGGCGGAAAACACGCGTCTTGCCGGAATCTGCGTTTCTTCGATGATCTCATCGGCGGATTTAGCCCGGTCGGACAACGCAAGAAGAATATCCCTCTGATCGTCGGTATATTCGCTCGAATGTTCTTTCCAGACCAGAATATGTTTGTCCCCGGGCTTCTGTTCTTCCTCGGAAACGGTTTTTACCGGAGGCATGCTGTCCATGATTACCGATTCCAGCCGCTGTTCCTTTTTGTCGTCCGGAATGGCGAAGACATCTTTTATTTTGTGAGGATAACAGGAGACATAATCCTCCAACACGTCCCACGCCTTGGTCACCAGCTTGGCTTCCCCCCTGCGGATAAGCAGGTTGGGACCGCGGCTCATGGGGGCGCCCACGTTGCCGGGCACTGCGAATACGTCCCGGTTCTGCTCCAGTGCCAGGCGGGCGGTGATAAGAGAACCGCTGCGCTCGGAACCTTCCACTACGACGGTACCCAGGGAAAGGCCGCTGATGATCCGGTTCCGGATGGGAAAATGCTCGGCAGCGGCCGCGGTGCCCGGAGCGTATTCGCTCAAAAGCGCGCCCACGGAGGCCACATCCTCATAAAGCTCCCGGTTCTGGGCGGGATAAATCACGTCCACGCCGTTACCAAGCACGGAAATGACGCTTCCACCGCCGCTCAGCGCTCCCTTGAGCGCGGCGGAGTCGATTCCCTTTGCAATGCCGGAAATCACAAGCGCCCCGCTTCTGGCAAGTTCCAGGCCCATCTCTCCCGCAACCTGAATTCCGTAAGGAGTAGGTTCCCTGCTCCCCACGACGGAGATGGCTACTTCCTCGTCTACCGGAGGAAGTTTGCCTTTGACATAAAGAACCGGAGGGGGATCAAAAAGCTCGCGCAGGCGGTTTGGGTACTCCGCATCCTGAACGGTGAGGATGCGAACGTTTAGTCTGTCGCAGGTCTCCAGAATTTCCTCCGCGCGGGACATGGATTTGTTGCCCAGCGCGGCAGCGGAAGTCTTCGACAAGCCTTCCACAAGGTTATATTCCGCAGGATCGGCAAAAAATACTCCTTCCGGAGTACCGAAGTGTTCCAGCACGGCAAAATTCTGCCGGGGAGAAAGCCCCCGCAGATTGGTCAGCCAGAGCCAATATTTGAGAGAAGCCATCCGGGAACACTTCCTTTCGGCATGGTCTCACGTTGCGCGAAACATCTCCCAAAGAGTCACCGCGGCGGCGGCCGCCGCATTTAAGGATTCGCACCGGGAAGTCATCGGAATGATGATCGACCGGTCCGCCAGGGCCAAAACTTCTTTCGATATTCCACTGCCCTCGCTGCCGATCACCACCGCGGCGCGGGACAGATCGGCGCTGCGCACATCGGCGGCTTCCGGCGACAGGGCGGCGGCAAAAATCGGAATTCCGGCATCTCTGAGCAGACCGCGCAGGTTGTCCGCATCGGTTTCCCAAATGGGCAGGCGAAAAACGGCCCCCATGGTGGATCGCACCGTTTTGGGTGAAAAGGGATCGGCGCAGCCGTTTAACAGAAATACCCCGTCCGCGCCAAAGGCGTCGGCGGTACGAAGGATGGTACCCACGTTGCCGGGGTCCTGCACGCCGTCCAGCACCAGGTAGCGTTTCCCTTCGAGTTTTGCCGGCGGGGCAAGGGATGGCATAGCGCAGACAAAGAGCACGCCCTGGGGCGTTTCGGTGTCCGCCAAGGAGGAAAGCAGGCTTTCGGGCACTGTCACCTGCCGGACGGCGCCGGACAGGGGAGGAAGAGACACACCTTCCGCGGCAACCACCGTGAGAAGGCCGGCCTCCCAGCGCAGGGCCTCGGAGAGCATTTTCAGTCCTTCGCAGAAAAAGCACCCTGTTTCCCTCCGGTAAGAACGGCTGCCGCGCAGTTTTTTGATGTGGGCGGCCAGAGGGTTACTGCGGCTGGTGACGCGCTCCATCAGGTGAGCTCGTGCAGACGGTTAATGTCGTCGATCAGACCGAGCGTCACGATGGTATCGTTGCTTTTCACAACATAGTCGGAGCCGGGCGAGACGATCAGTTCACCCGCTGCCGTGCGGACCGCGATGATGTTGACACGATGCTTAACGCGGACGTCGAGGGACCGGATGGAGTTGCCCGGCCAGCCCTTGGGAGCGCCGATTTCCACGATGCCGTAGTCGTCGGAAAGCTCGATGTAGTTTAAAATATTGGAGCTGGAAAGAGCCTGAGCGAGTCTTACGCCCGTCTCGTGCTCGGGAAAAACAACCTTGTCCGCGCCGATACGCTCGAGCACCTTGCGGTGGACATGGCTCTGGGCCTTGCACACGACTTGCTTTAAACCCAGTTCCTTGAGGTTCAGGGTGATGAGGGCGCTGGTGCCGATATCGTCTCCGGTGGCTACGATGCCGCAGTCGTAATTACGGACGCCAAGGGACTTGAGAACGGTGAAATCGCGCGCGTCTCCCGTGACGGCGTGGGTGACCAGATCGGCCACCGCCTGAACGTTTTCCTCCCGGTGGTCGATAGCAAGCACCTCGTGGCCCAGAGCGCAAAGCTCGGTGGCCAGGGCGGTTCCAAAACGGCCAAGTCCGATAACGACAAAGGTTTTCATAATGAAACACTCTCCTTATTGAATTCCTTACGCAAAGGGGGCGGTATGATTTGAGGCAGATTTAACCCACCATAATGTTGAAGGAAGGATACTGAATTTTATTGGGATATCTGTTCCGGACCAGATAAGCGATGGAGAACGACAGCATTCCCACACGGCCAGTATACATAAGCAGAATAAGGATAAGGTGGGAGAAAACGCTCAGTCCGGGCGTGATGCCAACCGTGAGCCCCACGGTGCCCATGGCGGAGGCTACCTCGAAGGCCGCGTGCAGATAAGGAATTTTCTCGATCAAGGTGATCGTCATGGAAGAAAGCAGGAACACAAAGAGAATGGTGACCGACAGGGTCATGACGTTTAAAACCTGCTGCTTGCTGATGGATCTGCCGCGGATAGTCACGTCTTCCCTTCCCCGGATTCCCGACCAGATGACAAGGAACAAAACGCCCGCGGTTACCGTTTTGATACCGCCGGCGGTGGACCCGGAAGAACCGCCGATCAGCATTAAGATAGTGGTAAGTACCAGGGAACCGTCGGTAAGGCCGCCCTCGTTTATAGAGTTAAAGCCCGCCGTACGGGCGGTAACCGATTGGAAAAAGGAATTGAGAACCTTCTCCCCCACTCCCATGTTGCCCATGGTGGCGGGATTATGGTATTCCACGAAGAAAAAGAAGGACGCTCCCCCGACGATGAGAATGCCGGTGATCACCAGCACCATTTTTGCATACAGGGAAAGCTTACTAAAATGCCTGGACGTATAAATATCTTCCCACACAAAGAAGCCCAGGCCGCCGATGACGATGAGGCTCATAATGGTGATGAGCACCACAGGATCGCGTGTGTAATGAATGAGGCTGGTAAAAGGCCCGTCGATACCTAAGAGGTCAAAGCCGGCGTTGCAGAAAGCGGAAACCGAGTGGAAGATTCCCCGCCAGATTCCGCCGGCGGCGCCGAAGCGCGGGATGAAGCGGATGGAGAGCAGAATTGCTCCGATGGTCTCAAAGGCAAAAGTCCCGATGAGCGCGTGGCGTACCATGCGCACCACGCCGTCAATGTCGCTCAAATTGAGCGTGGAGACCATGAGAAGCCGCTCGGAAAGGCCGATTCTTCTGTGCAGAGCGAAGGAAAACAGGGTGATGATGGTCATAAAGCCCAGGCCGCCCAGCTGGATCATACACAGAATCACCATCTGGCCGAATACGGTCCAGTTCTGCCAGGTATCCACCATGACGAGACCGGTCACGCAGGTTGCCGAGGTCGCGGTAAAGAGGGTTGTGAGAAAGTCGGCGCAGCGGCCGCTTTTTGACGCAAAGGGGAGCATCAGAAGAAGTGCGCCCGTCAGAATAATCAATCCAAAGCTGATCGCAACCACACGGGTCGGGTTCATATTGCGCCGGAATGATTTGTTCACCAGGCAGGTTAATTTACGAAACAATCAAAGGCCTCCATTTGTGAGGCGCCGTCTGTTGGAACGCGATAGCGGGACAGGCGGCTCCATAACCTTTCTCATTCGGTAGGTTTCATGGTGGGGAACAAAATTACGTCCCGGATGGAGCTGCTGTTTGTCAGCAGCATTACGGTGCGGTCAACGCCGATTCCCATGCCGCCCGTAGGGGGCATACCGTATTCCAGGGCGGTAATATAGTCCTCGTCCATCATTCCGGCCTCTTCGTCTCCGCCGGCGCGCAGGGCGACCTGACGGCGGAAACGCTCCTCCTGGTCGATGGGGTCGTTGAGTTCGGAAAACGCGTTTGCCATCTCGGAATGGCAGACGAAAAGCTCAAACCGCTCGGTGAGCCTGGGGTCCGACGGCGAACGCTTGGCAAGCGGAGAGACCTCCACAGGATGCATGGTGATGAAGGTGGGCTGGATGAGTTTTTCCTCCACCTTCTGGTCAAAGCACTCGTAAAGGGCGTTGCCCCAGGTTCTCTTCCCCGCTTCCAACCGGATTCCGGCAGCCGTTGCCGCGGCGGCGGCTTCTTCATCGCTCCCGATGGCCATAAAGTCGATACCCACGTACTCCTTCACCGCCTCGGCCATGGTGAGCCGGGGCCAGCCGGGGGCGAGACTGAGCTTCTCACCCAGCCATTCAAGCTCATAGGAGCCGGTGAGTTCAAGGGCGGCGGAAGAGAGAATCCCTTCTGCAATATCCATCATATTGTGGAAATCGGCGAAAGACTCATACAGCTCCACAGTGGTGAATTCAGGATTGTGCTTGGTATCCATGCCCTCGTTGCGGAAGATGCGCCCGATCTCGTAGACCCGCTCAATACCGCCCACGATGAGGCGCTTCAGGTGCAGCTCGGTTGCAATGCGAAGGTACATATCCATATCTAGCGTATTGTGATGAGTAATAAAAGGACGTGCAGTAGCGCCGCCTGAAATGGTGCTCAGGACGGGCGTTTCCACTTCCATGTAACCCCGGTTATCCAGATAGGTGCGGATGTGGCGGATGAACTTGGAACGGATCTCGAAGGTCCGGCGGACCTCCGGGTTCACGATGAGGTCCACATAGCGCTGACGGTAGCGGGTTTCCACGTCGGTAAGGCCGTGAAACTTCTCCGGCAGGGGGAGCAGGGACTTGGAGAGCAGTGTAACGCTGTCCGCGCGGATTGAAATTTCTCCCCGGTGGGTGCGGAAAACGGTGCCGCTCAGTCCAACGATGTCGCCGATGTCCATTTTCTTGAAGCGGGCAAAGGATTCCTCACCCAGCTCGTCGATGCGCACATAAATCTGAATTTTCCCGGCGCCGTCCTGAAGGTCGCCGAAAATTGCCTTGCCCATGCCGCGTTTGCTCATGAGCCGGCCGGCCAGCGAAACCTTTTTCCCGTCCATGGCCTCAAAATTGTCCCGCACCTCAGCGCTGCTCGCGGTAACGGCATACTTGGTGACGGTAAACGGGTCGGCCCCTTCCCTGCGCAGATCGGAGAGCTTGTCTCGCCGGATTCTGAGCAGATCGGAGAGCGACGGCTCGTTTTGCTGTTCCGGGGTGGTATTTTCCTCTGACATGGATGATAACTCCTTTAAAAGCGGGCGGTAAATGCGCCCTTTACTTTTGTATATCGATCAGCTGATAATGGACGGCGCCCGCAGGGGCCTCCACCACCACGTCGTCCCCGATGGCTTTGCCAAGAAGGGCTTTGCCGAAAGGGGACTCCTCGGAAATACGCCCGTTCATGGGGTCGGCCTCCTGAGAACCGACGACCTGATAGACCGATTTCTCGTTGAATTCCGTATCAAGAACGGTAATTCTGCTGCCCAGCCTCACGGTATCCAGATCGTGGCTGTGTTCTTCAATCACTTCAAAATTGGCCAGAATCGCTTCGATTTCCGCAATGCGGGAATACAGTTTTCCCTGTTCGTTTTTGGCCTCGTCGTATTCGCTGTTTTCCGACAGGTCGCCGAAGGAGCGCGCCTCCTTGATCTGGTCGGCAACTTCCCGCTCCCGGACGGTCTTCAGGTAGGTGATTTCCTTTTTCAGTTCTTCCAAACGCTCGGAACTCAGCTTAAATGCCTTTGCCATGAACAGCACCCTTTCCAAATGAACGTAATAAACAGGCCGAGGCTAACACACAGAGATCCATGCATGCTCCGACCCAGTATTTTTAATTAATGTATCTTACAAAACATTGGTTGTATTATATGTAGTTTACCCCTGTCTGTCAAGTGGATTCCTTTTTGACAGCTTTTAAACAGTCGTTCCCAATCATCCCCGCCCGCCAAAGAGCCGCAAGCAGCGGCAGAGGATCGCAGCGGTCGGGCAAAACTCCATTTTTGGGTTCAATTGTCATACCGTTCAGCTCCGGGGCAGGATCGCAGAGGACAAACCTGGGACCGAGAACCGTTTCATCGGGAGGGGAAAAACAGACGGTGACATGCGGTTTTTCGCAATCCTCCGTCACAGCGAGTCCATACTCCCGGTGGAGCAGACGGGCAAGCTGGCTGCCCCCGACCGGCGCACGGATCACTAGCGTCCGGACCAAGGGGCAAAGCGCACCGGCGGTGAGCGATAGGACCCGGTTTACCCGGTTTGCTTCCAGGACAACGGAAGCTTCTCCCGGCGCGATACCGTCCTTCTCCAGTGCTGCCATGACAAACAGCGGAGCGCTGTTTTGCAGAAAAGATATTATGTCTACTTTAGAAAGCCCTCTTTTTGCGAGCAGGTCCCAATGAGAAAACCCAGGAGGAGCCAGCACCTCGCAAACGCCGTTTTTCGCCAACAATTTCGCGGCTTTTTTTATCGACCAGCCCCATTTTTCCTCTTTTTCTGAAATTGATACATTCAGAACGTAAAGCCCGAGAAGGGTGTCCTGCCAGAGGCGCGTTTTTCTCCCGGGCATTGGAATCATTCGGCCCAACATGTTTTCACCTCAAAGGGATGGTATGTGGGGCTAAGGACAATTAGAATCCGAGGGAGGCCAAAACAGCCTGAAGCTGAGGATCGTTTTCAGGGGCCAGTTCGCCCGCGATGAGAAGGGCGCTCTGCTCGTCGGTCAATTTCACCAGCGGATCGGGGGTGATCCCGGTGCCGATGAGTGAGACTCCTTTTCCGGTGTAATAGGTGTGGGTGGAAATGGAGAGAGAGCCGCCGTTTAGGAGCGGATAGGTCTGCTGGAAGTAGCCCTTGCCGCAGGTCACATCGCCGCCCACGATGGCCCACCCCTGCTCCCGCAGCTCGGCGGCAAAGAATTCCGCGGCGCTGTAAGAATCGCCGTTCACCAGTACTGCCATGGGCGTTTTGACACAGCTTGCGTCGGACTCAACCACATCCTCGCTCCCCGAACGGGACCGGCTGCGGAAAACGGGGCCTTCGGGCAGCAGATAGTCCAGCATCTTCTGAAGCTCGGTGAGATAACCGCCCGGATTATTCCGAAGGTCGAAGACGATCGCCGTGGCTCCCTGGCTGCGTAAGTCCCCCACCGCTGATTTGAGCTTGTCTGCGCTGCGGTCGTAAAAATTCTTGAGTGTGACGAGCCCCACGCCGTTATCCAGCAGCTTGTAGGAGACAGGCTCGGACGGCACCACGGCGCGCATCACCGTGACCGTGCGGATAACCCCGCCGGCGTCCGAAACCTCAAGGTCAACGCTGGTTCCGGCTTCGCCTTTTACGAGCAAGTAGGACTTGTCCTGGCCAAGCTCCGCCAGACTGACGCCGCCCGCCTTCTGGATGGTCTCACCCGCAAGCAGTCCGGCCTGTTCCGCTGGGCCGCCCTTGGCCACCGACTTGATATAGAGCCCCTTCCCTTCCTGGTAGGTCACGCTGACCCCGATTCCCACATAGGAATTGCTCCGGTTCTCCTTCTGGTTATGATAGCCCTCTGAGTCCAGCCAGTAAGACCAGCGGTCGTTGAGAGATTTCACCATGCCGTCCATGGCCGCGTGGGTTACGTCGCTCATTTTGTACTCGCCAACGAAGCGCAGATTAACCAGGGCGAGAGACTCCGTCACGCTGATGCCGTCGGGGCCGAGAATCAACCAAGCGGCAAGAAAAACGGCGCCCAGGGTCAAAACGAAGGTAATGATAACGGTGGGCACGATAGTTTTCAGTTTCTGTTTCACGGCTGCACCCTTCCTTGCGAGAAATAAAGCGGAAAGAGCGGCCGGTTTTCACGCCGGCCGCCATGGACTGTAAAAGCATCGCAGCTCTCTGGGCAAGATACGCGATCAGCTATAGATAAACTGGTTTTTGAGCGACGGATAATAGCTGATGGGGTCCTGTCTCACGCCGTTGAGCCTGATTTCAAAGTGGAGGTGATAGCCGTTAGAGGAGCCCGTGGTGCCCACATAGCCGATGACCTGGCCCTGGGTGATGACGTCCCCCTCCTTTACCGCGCGGGAATTCATATGGGCGTAAAGGGAGGAATATCCGTTGTCGTGCTGGATCACCACGTAATTGCCGTAGGAACTGCCATAGGTGGAGATGGTGACCACACCGCCTCTGGCCGCGTGGATCTGTGTGTTTTTGGGCGCCCCGATGTCGACTCCGCCGTGGTAATTCGGCTTTCCTGTAATCGGATGGATACGGTTACCGAACTTTGAGGTGATCCTATAGATGCCGGAGGTGGGCCACTGCCAGCCGGTGCCGGGGTCAAAGCTGATCTGCCCCGAGGCGATTTCGGCCTCCAGCGCCTTCTGCTTTCTGACGATCTCGGCTTCGATTTCTTTCTCCTCGGCCGCCAGCTCGTCCCGGGCGCTCTTATAATCGCTCTCTTCGTCCTCGATCTGGTTGACCAGGTCGGCGGCTTCGTCCAGCTTGGCGTCAAGCTCTTTCTTTGCCGCTTCCTGCTCCGTCTTTGCCTGTTCCTGCTGTGCGAGGCTCTCTTCAAGCCCCGCCTTGGTATCGGCTATTTCCTGCCGGGTGGCCTTAAGCGCGTCCATGACCGAATTGTCGTACTCCATGACCTCGCTGACCATAAGCGCACGGTCCACAAGATCGGAAAAATCCTTGGCGCTGAACAAAATGCTCCAGTAGGAAACCGTTCCGGCCTCCTCCATGGATCTGACACGCTGGCAGAAAAGTTCGTACTGGATCTTTTCCTTATCCTCCGCGTCGGAGAGCTTCTGTTCCTCCTGGCTGATCAGGTTAGTATAATCCTCAATTTGGTCTTCTATGTTGGAAATCTGTTCCTCAATAGCGGCCATCTGGTCGTCCAGCAGCTTTTTCGCCTGGAGGGCCTTGTTTTTGTCGTTTTTGATCTGCGAGAGCTGATCGTTCAGCTGGGCAAGCCTGTCTTTGAGCGATTTGGCGTTATTCTGCAGGTCTCCAATCTGGTTTTTCAGGTCGCTCTCCTTGCTTGCCTGGACGCCGATCGGGGGCAGGAGCGCGGTAAAAACCAGCGCAAAAGCCAAAATCGCAGTCAGAATTCGATTCTTTCGTTTCATGAAGCGCTCCTCAAATACCGTTTGACGAAATCCTGAAGCTAAACCTGCAGGAATTTACGGATGGCCAGCAGCGAACCGCAGGAGCCGACGACAAAACCGGTCCCCAGGAAGACAAGAAGAAGACTGGAAGCCATCTGGAGGAACGGAAGCACCGTGATAAACCTGACGCCGCCGCCGCTCGCCACTGCGTTCTGAATCAGGGCGTAGATACCCCACTGGCAGAAAAACGCCAGTAAAGCTCCGAAAATGCCAAGAAGCATCCCCTCAAAAATGAATGGCCAGCGGATAAACCAGTTGGTCGCCCCGCACATTTTCATAATCGCGATTTCGTTTCTTCGCGTGAAGGTGGCAAGCTTAATGGTATTGGCGATGATAAAGAGAGAAATTACAAGTAAAATGGTGATCAGAATCACCGCAACGCCTCTGGCTATGTTGCGCATCGCCACGAACCCCTGGGCGATCTCCAGATCGGCCCGCACGTCGGCGATCCCCTCCACCTGCTTCACCTGGCTGACCGTGGCGCTCATCTTCTGCAGATCCACCACGTGGATTTTGAAGCGGTGCCGCAGTACCTCGTCGGGCAGGTTCTTGTAAAGCTCCTGGTCTTCCCGGCCCTTCATGAACTCCTGCATGGCCTCGGTCCGGCTCACGAAGGCAACGGAATCCACGTTCGTGATTTTCTCAATGGCGCTTTGCAGAGCCCTGGCCTGATCCTCGGTGAGGCTCTCGTCCACATAGGCAAGGAATTCGTTCTCCCGTTCCAGCTCCCCCAGCATGTGGTTGAGGTTCACGGCCACCAAGGAAAAGGAGCCCATGATGAGCAGGCAGGCCACAATCATGCACACGGCCGCAAACGACATGAGGCCGTGGGTAAAAATGCTGTGAAAACCCTCTTTCAGATGGTAACTCAAAACGAAATCTCCCCGCTCTCGTAGTATCCGCCGTTGCCGTCGCTGATCACTCTTCCGTTATCAATGGCAACAACCCGCTTGGAAAAGCGGTTGACGAGTCCCCTCTCGTGGGTGACGACAAGAACCGTGGTCCCAAGCCCGTTGATCCGCTCCAGCAGCATCATAATCTCCAGGGAACGCTGAGGGTCAAGATTCCCCGTGGGCTCGTCCGCGATGATGACGCTGGGGTTATTGACCAGCGCCCTGGCGATGGCCACGCGCTGCTGCTCCCCGCCCGAGAGTTCCGTGGGAAGGTGCCCCGATTTCTGATCCAGCCCCACCAGTTCCAGGACATAGGGAATCCGCTTGCGGATCTCCCGGGGGGTTGCCCCCACGACCCGCATGACGAAGGTAAGATTTTCGAAAACCGTCTTTTTTTCAATGAGCCGGAAGTCCTGGAACACGACCCCGAGGGTGCGGCGCATACCCGGGATCTGGGAGGGGTGAATGGCGTTCATGTTATAGCCGTTCACCATGAGACGCCCTTCGGAGGGCGCGACCTCTGCGGTGATGAGCTTGATGATGGTGGATTTTCCGGAGCCGGAAGGGCCCACCAGAAAGACAAATTCACCGTCGTCGATCCGCATGTTGATCCCCTTGAGAGCTTTTGTGCCGTTTTCGTACTCCTTATGTATATCAATAAATCGTATCATGGCTACCTCATAAAAGCGCGGCGGGAACATGCTCCCGCCTGTACCGGGCTATAGTTAACTAAACATGCGCACAGACTTTCAGAAACAAACGCTCCTGAAAGTCTGATGCGGTTTACGCTTATCAATCAGGAATCGATCCCGCGGGATACCAGGTATTTTTTGACCATCAGCGCCACCTTGAAGGTGATGGCGTCGTCAAATTCCCGGAGGTCTAGTCCCGTGAGCTTCTTGATCTTCTCCAGCCGGTAAACCAGCGTGTTGCGGTGGACAAAAAGCTTCCGGGCGGTCTCGGAGACATTCAGATTGTTTTCAAAGAACTTGTCGATGGTGAAGAGAGTCTCCTGGTCAAGGGAGTCGATGGGGTTCTTCTTGAAGACCTCCTGCAGGAACATCTCGCACATAGTGGTGGGGAGCTGATAGATAAGGCGGCCGATGCCGAGGTTTTCATAGTTAATGATGGTGTTTTCGGTATCGAACACCTTTCCGACCTCGATGGCTACCCCGGCCTCTTTATAAGCCCTGGCAAGCTCGCGGATATGATTTACCACGGTCCCGATGCCGATGACCGACTTGACGCCCATCTCCTGCATCAGCGTGTCCTGGATCCCCTTAGCGAGTTTGTAGAGCTCCTTGAGGTCGGAGCCTTCGGAGAGCTGCTTGACCACCGTGATGTCGGTTTCGTTCACCGAAAGGACAAAATCGTTCTGCCGCTCGGGGAACATGGTCTGCACCAAGTCGATGGCGCCCATGTTGGCGCTGCCTGTCTGGCGGATCAGAAGGACAGCTCTGGAAGCTTCTGAGACGAAATGCAGCTCCTTCGCCCTGACATAAATGTCGCCCAAAAGAACATTGTCAGATATGATGCTCTTCACAAACGCGGCTTTGTCGTGCTTTTCCTCATAGTAGGTCTTGGCGCCGTTGAGCGCGACCACCGCCATGGAACAGATGACACGGGCTTCCTCGTCGTCCCCCTGGGCAAAGGCTGCGTAATCGAACTGGGCCCCCCAGCCTGTGAGAGGCCGGAACGTCTTCCCTCCGTATGAGATCACATCGTCCAAGCCGGTGTTCACCGCCTTGACCGCGCCCTCCCACTTCTCGCCGATGCTGGTCAGCCTGTTGCAGGCGACTACCGTACCCTCGGCGTCGATGACGCCGATATAACGGTTGGCACAATCCTTCATCTGAAGTACCACGCTTTGAAATATTCTGCTGGACATAGGCCTTCCTCCTATTCCGGCCGACTGTATCGGCTCGATATTTTGCTTTTTTCACCAATCAATTTCCATAATTATAACGGTCTTTTTTGTTCTTTTCAATAGGTTGCGCAAATAATTTTGTGGAAATTGCCGAATTAGTTATGTTATCCGCTATTCTCACGTTTTCCCGTCTTTGTATGTAATCATATTTTCTCCATTGCTCACATAAAAATGAATATATGTTTGAGAGGGGCGTTGCGCTGTGTTTATTTTTACCGCGAAACTGCGCTGGAGAAGGATCGCGCTAGGCGCGGCGGCCGTTGCTCTTGTCTGCGCCGTTGCAGTTGGCGCGAAGGGGCTGATTGAAGCGCGTGGTGCTCAGGCTATGGCGGAACCCGCCAGCCCTAAGGGCATAAAAACCAATGAGGACAGAGTCACTTACCTGAAGAGTTTTGGTTGGGAGGTGAAACCGGAAGCTCTTGCCGTGGAGGAGCTTTTAATACCTAAAGAATTTGATTCCAGCTATGACCAATATTTGGCTCTTCAGTCCGATCAGGGCTTTGACCTCACAAAGTACTCCGGAAAGCGGGTCAAACGCTATGCCTATGAGATCACCAATTATCCTACCGGGGAGGAGGGAGTTCAGGCAGGCCTTCTGATTTATAAAAACACGGTGATCGGAGGAGAGGTACTCTCCTCCCAGACCGGGGGATTCATACACGGTCTTGAAAAACCATCGACATAGAGTTGGGCGCGTTGCAAATTTTCATTTTGCAACGCGCCCTGTTTTCTGTCATCCTGAGCAAAGCGAAGGATCTTTTCCCAGGATGAATATACCAGGGGTAAGATTCTTAGGCCTTGGGCCTCACAATGACAGCGTTTTACCGCAGCCTTCGGAGGTCAGGTCTTTGCCGGAGCCTTGAGAGGCTGACGTTTTGCTGCTACCTTGCCTCGGCTCTTTTGGCTGTCTTTTGAGTCACGAGGGCTTCTTTGACTGCTCGCCCATGATATGTACGTTGAGATGCTTATAGGTCATTTCAATGCCGTCCTGATCGAAGGCCTTTTTGATCTGCTCCAGGAGGTCGTAATAGACGTCCCAGTAGTCCTTGGTATCGCACCAGACACGCACCGTGTATTCAATGGAGCTGTCGCCGTAAGCATTTACTCGCACCTGGGGCTCGGGGGTATAAAGAGTCTTGGGGTGCTCCCCGATCACCTTGTGGATGCTTTCCTTTACTTTATCGACAGGAGCGTCGTAGGAGGCTGAGACGGCAATGTCCACGCGCCTGCGCCCCTCTGTGGAGTAATTGATGATCTTAGCCCCGGAAATATCGCTGTTCGGAACAAAAATGATCTTGTTGTCCGCCGTTGAAATACGGGTGTAAACCAGTCCGACGTCCATCACCGTCCCCGAGACGCCGCCCGCTTCGATAAATTCCCCCACTTTGAACGGCTTGGAGGTGAGGAGCATGATCCCGCCCGCGAGATTTGAAAGGGTGCCCTGGATGGCGAGTGACACCGCCAGACCGGCTACGCTTAAAATAGCGATGAGGGAGGTGGCGTCGATGCCGAGGGAACCCGCCACGATGAGAATGGTCAGAAACCAGAGGACGATCCGGATCATGGAGCGCAGGAAGGTGTGAAGACTCCTCTCCACATTGAGCCGGTCAATCAGCCGGTCGGTCACCTTCGTGATCACCCGCATGGCGACAATGCAGACCACTAACAGCAGCACGGCTGTGATCGCAGTTTTCGCCAGGGCTTCGGTGCTTTGTTTCGAGATGATGTTTACCGCGTCGGAGACGTTTTGGGTCAATTCGTCCGTATTCATATTCTTTTTCCTCGCTGATAATGTTTGAGAGGCGCTTTCCTGATGGGAGCCTTCTGCGGTGCTTAAACAAAAGGCGGGGCATAAGCCCCGCCTCGTGTCATTTTATAATCAGTTCTTGGAAATCTCGATCACGACGCCGGAACCCACGGTACGGCCGCCCTCGCGGATAGCGAAGCGGAGGCCCTTCTCGATGGCGATGGGGGTAATCAGTTCCACGTTCATGTCCACGTTGTCGCCAGGCATGCACATCTCAACGCCCTCGGGCAGATTGATGACGCCGGTCACGTCGGTGGTGCGGAAGTAGAACTGGTGACGGTAGTTATTGAAGAAAGGGGTGTGACGACCGCCCTCGTCTTTGGACAGAACGTACACACGGCCCACGAACTTGGTGAGGGGGTGAATGGAACCGGGCTTGGCCAGAACCTGGCCGCGCTCCACGTCTTTCTTGTCGATGCCGCGAAGCAGGGTGCCGATGTTGTCGCCGGCCTCGGCGTAGTCCAGCAGCTTGCGGAACATCTCGATGCCGGTGACGGTGGTCTCTCTGGCCTCTTCCATCAAGCCGACAATCTGGACCTTATCGCCCATGTTGACCTTACCGCGCTCCACACGGCCGGTAGCGACGGTGCCGCGGCCGGTGATGGTGAACACGTCCTCGACAGGCATAAGGAAGGGCATGTCGCTCTTGCGCTCGGGGGTGGGGATATAGTTATCCACGGCGTCCATGAGTTCCTTGATGCAGGCGTACTCGGGGGCGTTGGGATCGGTGGATTCGCTGGCCAGGGCGTTCAGGGCGGAACCCTTCACGATGGGGATGTCGTCGCCGGGGAACTCATACTTGGTGAGCAGTTCGCGGACTTCCATCTCGACCAGTTCGATCAACTCGGGGTCGTCCAACTGGTCGATCTTGTTGAGGAAGACGACGATGGCGGGCACGCCTACCTGGCGGGCCAGCAGGATGTGTTCACGGGTTTGAGCCATGGGTCCGTCGGAGGCGGCGATGACCAGGATGGCACCGTCCATCTGCGCGGCGCCGGTGATCATGTTCTTGATATAGTCGGCGTGGCCCGGGCAGTCGACATGCGCGTAGTGGCGCTTGTCGGTCTGATATTCCACGTGAGCGGTGTTAATCGTGATACCACGGGCTCTCTCTTCGGGGGCCTTATCAATCTGGTCATAAGATTCATAAACAGCCTTGCCGGAGAAGGCCAGATACTTTGTGATGGCGGCGGTCAGGGTGGTCTTGCCGTGGTCGACATGGCCGATGGTGCCGACGTTTACGTGGGGCTTCGTGCGCTCAAACTTTTGCTTAGCCATGGTGGATTATCCTCCTTAATAAATATATAGTCATTTGATTTTTAATTCAGTTTGCCGTTTTAATGTGAGCATATTCTATAGGATTGCGTTAAAAAATGCAATAGTTTTATTCCTGGAGGCCTCTGCCGCGGCTTGAGACGATCTTCTCCGCGATGTTTTTCGGAATTTCAACGTAGTGGCTGGGCTCCATGGTGTACTGGCCGCGTCCCTGGGAACGGGAGCGCAGGTCGGTAGCGTAGCCGAACATCTCGGACAGGGGGACGAAAGCGTCGATCTGCTGGGCGCCGGACCGGGCTTCCATGCCCTGGATCTGGCCGCGGCGGGAGTTCAGGTCTCCCATCACGTCGCCCATATACTCCTCGGGGACGATGACGGAAACTTTCATAATGGGCTCCAGCATTACCGGATCGGCTTTGCGGCAGGCCTCCTTGAAGGCCATGGAACCGGCAATCTTAAAGGCCATTTCGGAGGAGTCCACCTCGTGGAAGGAGCCGTCGTAGAGAGCGACCTTTACGTCCACCACCGGATATCCGGCGAGTACGCCCGCCTCCATGGCGCCCCTGATGCCTGCGTCCACGGCGGGGATATACTCCTTGGGAATGGCGCCGCCGGTCACTTCGTTCAGGAACTCGTAACCCTTGCCGCTCACGTTGGGCTCCACGCGGATCTTCACGTGGCCGTACTGGCCCTTGCCGCCCGACTGGCGGGCGTACTTGGTGTCCTGGGTAACGGTCTTCTTGATGGTCTCCTTATAGGCTACCTGAGGGGCGCCTACATTGGCTTCCACCTTGAATTCGCGCAGCAGGCGGTCCACAATGATCTCCAGATGAAGCTCTCCCATGCCGGCGATGATGGTCTGACCGGTTTCGCTGTCGGTGTAAGTCTTGAAGGTGGGGTCTTCCTCCGCCAGCTTGACGAGGGCGAAGCCCATCTTCTCCTGACCGGCCTTGGTTTTCGGCTCAATGGCCACACGGATGACGGGCTCGGGGAACTCCATGCTCTCAAGGATAATCGGTTTCTTTTCGTCGCAAAGGGTGTCGCCGGTGGTGGTGTTCTTGAGACCCACGGCGGCGGCGATGTCGCCCGCGTAGACCTGTTCGATGTCTTCCCGGTGGTTGGCGTGCATCTGAAGGATGCGCCCCATCCGTTCCCTCTGGTTCTTGGTGCTGTTGAGCACCCCGGAACCGGTGGTGAGGGTTCCGGAATAGACCCGGAAGAAGGACAGACGGCCCACGTAGGGGTCTGTCATGATCTTGAAGGCCAGCGCGGCGAACGGCGCGTCGTCGTCCGCGGGACGGTGGTCTTCCTCGTCGGTCTTAGGATCGACGCCCACGATGGGAGGCTTATCAAGCGGTGAGGGCATATAATCCACAATCGCGTCCAGCAGCTTCTGCACACCCTTGTTACGGTAAGACGAGCCACAGGCGACGGGAACCATTTTAACCGCCAGGGTGGCTTTGCGGATGGCGGCGCGGATCTTTGCGGCAGGGATTTCTTTCCCTTCCAGATACGCTTCCATAATATCGTCGTCAAAGTCGGACACCGATTCCAGCAGCTTGATGCGGTATTCCTTGGCCAGGTCCTGATAATCGGACGGAATCTCTTCCACCCGCATATCCTTGCCCAGCTCGTCGTAGTAGATATCGGCGTTCATGTCCACCAGATCGATGATTCCCTTAAAGGTATCTTCGCTTCCGATGGGCAGCTGAATAGGAACCGCGTTGGCTTTGAGCCGGTCAAAAACCATGTCCAGCACGTGGAAGAAATCCGCGCCCATGATGTCCATCTTATTGACGTAAATCATGCGGGGGACGCGGTAATGGTCGGCCTGACGCCATACGGTCTCGGACTGGGGCTCGACTCCGCCTTTGGCGCACATCACGGTGACTGAGCCGTCAAGGACCCGCAGACTCCGCTCCACCTCAACGGTGAAGTCCACGTGGCCCGGCGTGTCGATGATATTGATACGATGGTCTTTCCAATAACAGGTAGTGGCCGCTGAGGTGATCGTGATGCCCCTCTCCTGCTCCTGAGCCATCCAGTCCATCGTGGCGGTGCCGTCATGAACCTCACCGAGTTTATAATTAACACCGGTATAGTAAAGGATACGTTCTGTGGTCGTCGTCTTGCCGGCGTCGATGTGAGCCATGATGCCAATGTTTCTGGTTTGCTCTAGGGATACTTTCCTGGGCATATTTTATCTCCTCAACATGATTACCAGCGATAGTGCGCGAACGCCTGGTTGGACTCCGCCATCTTGTGGGTGTCCTCGCGCTTTTTGACGGCGCTGCCTGTGTTGTTCGCAGCGTCCATCAGTTCGCCGGCAAGCTTTTCTTTCATTGTCTTTTCGGCGCGTTTACGCGCGTAACCGGTCAGCCAGCGCAGACCAAGGGTCTGACGGCGCTCGGGGCACACCTCGATAGGAACCTGATAGGTGGCGCCGCCGACACGGCGGGCTTTCACTTCCAGAGACGGCATAACGTTCTCAATCGCTGTGGTGAATGCTTCCAGTGGGTCTTTGCCTGACTTTTCCTTAATAATGTCAAAAGCGCCGTACACGACCTTCTGGGCTACGCCCTTCTTGCCCTGTTCCATGATGCTGTTGACGAGCTTGGTTACCAGTACGGAATGATATACCGGGTCGGGCAATATTTCCCGTTTGGGTACGTTTCCTCTTCTTGGCACTTTACTTCCCTCCTTCATAAGAGAATGATTTCATAGGTACTCGAAGGCTGTGAAAACCTCCGTGTAGACAAGTGCCTGCTTGTCCAAGTGCCCGCCCAGAGGCAACGCGCCACATCTATATGGACACGCTTCTCTTGGCAAGGCTTTGCCTTGCGCTTCAAGCGCAAAATTCAGTATTACAGTCGGTTCGGGTACGGTTACTTCTTAACCACCTTGCCGCCTTTTCCCGCCTTGGGACGCTTGGCGCCGTACTTGGAACGGCCCTGCATCCGGCCGGAGACGCCCTGTGTGTCCAGAGTGCCGCGGATGATGTGGTAACGTACGCCAGGAAGGTCCTTTACACGGCCGCCGCGGATCATGACGACGGAGTGCTCCTGCAGGTTGTGGCCGACGCCGGGGATATACGCGGTCACCTCATAGCCGTTGGTGAGACGCACACGGGCGATCTTCCGCAGAGCGGAGTTCGGCTTTTTCGGGGTGGACGTACGAACGGCGGTGCAAACGCCTCTCTTCTGGGGAGAGTGGAGGTCGGTCTCGCGGTTCTGCAGGGTGTTGAGGCCATGCTGCATAGCGGGAGAGGTGGATTTATAGGTTACCTGCTCGCGGCCTTTGCGTACCAGCTGATTAAACGTAGGCATGGGTTTCCTCCTTTCTTAAAATATCTGAATCTATATTCTAACAGAATTATGCAAGCATTATTCCATTAAAACCAATGATAGGCCCAAAGAAGGCGTTATTTCGCGGATACCACGGCGGCGACGGCGGCGCCAACGGCTATGGAGCAGGCCGCGCCCAGTTCTTCCATGGAGGAGACCGTCTGAACGGGAATACCCTTTTCCCCGCAGAGGACCCTCACGGGCTCCGTTAAGCGCGGGTCGGCGTTTTCGGCAAGAAAGACTTCAGCCACGCGGCCTCCGGCAATGGCACGCATCGTCTGCTTGGCTCCCACCACATGGTTTTCTGTTTTAAGTCGAGACAGCATCCGTGCCACTCCTTTCTTCGAATATCCCGGCGCAAAGCGGGAAATGCCCGTTTTGCGCCGGGATAGGCTCATACCTGCGCAATTTATGATTATATCATCAGTATTTTGGGAAGTCAAGACATTTTAACTGGGGCAAATTACTCTTCCGTCTCTTCTCCGGCAGAGGGTACGGCCGGAGCCTCATTCTGCCTGGCAATGGCGGCGACGGTTTCGTACCGTTTCTGTCTGACCGGCGTTTCTTCCTTGTCATCGTAGTTATCCAGACTGCGGTACTTGGCGAGGCCGGAGCCCGCGGGAATCAGTTTGCCGATGATCACGTTCTCTTTAAGGCCCAGCAGATGATCGACCTTGCCCTTGATGGCGGCCTCGGTGAGCACCTTGGTGGTCTCCTGGAAGGAAGCGGCGGAGAGGAAGGAGTCGGTGGCGAGAGAAGCCTTTGTGATGCCCAGCAGGATGCGGGTGGACGTGGGAATCCGGAGCTCCAGGCCGTCGTTGGTCTCACCCGCGTCGATGCGGGCCTGGACGGCGGCCTTGGCGTCCTCAAACTCATAGAACTCAACCGTAGAGCCGGAGAGGAGATCGGCGTCGCCGGGGTCTTCCACCCGGACCTTGCGCATCATCTGGCGCACAATGACCTCAATATGCTTGTCGTTAATATCCACGCCCTGCTGGCGGTAAGGCTTCTGAACCTCCTGAATGAGGTAATTGTGAACGGCGGAGACGCCGCGGATACGAAGCACCTCGTGGGGAGACAGAGCGCCGTCGGTGAGCTCGTCGCCCTTCTGTACAAGGTCGCCGTCCTTGACCCGGATGCCGCCGCTGTACGGCAGCGAGTAGGAGACCACTTCCCCGTCGTCTGCGGTGATGGTGAGACTGCACACGTTGGCCCGCTTGGTCTCCTCGATGGTGACCTTACCGCCGATCTCGGCAAGCTGGGCCATCTTCTTGGGCTTGCGGGACTCGAAGAGTTCCTCAACGCGGGGAAGGCCCTGGGTGATGTCGCCGCCGGCGACGCCGCCCGTGTGGAAGGTACGCATGGTGAGCTGAGTGCCGGGTTCGCCGATGGACTGGGCCGCGATGATGCCCACCGCTTCCCCTTCGCCTACGGGCTCGCCGATGGCAAGGTTCATGCCGTAGCACTTGGAACACACGCCGCTTCTGGACCGGCAGGTGAGCACCGAACGGAGCTCCACCTCGTGGATGCCTGCGGCCTCAAGGACCTTGGCGTCCTCCTTGCGCAGCATGACGTTGTTTCTGAACAGGATTTCTCCGGTCTGCGGATGGACGACGTCGTGCACCGGGTAGCGTCCCTTGAGGCGTTCGGCGAAGGTTTCGATGACCTGCCCGTTCTCGATGATTTCGGAAACAATGATACCGTCTTCGGTACCGCAGTCCTTTTCCCGGATGATGACTTCCTGGGAGACGTCCACCAGACGGCGGGTCAGATAACCGGAGTCGGCGGTACGCAGGGCGGTATCGGCCAGGCCCTTGCGGGCGCCTCTGGAGGAGATGAAGTATTCCAGAACCGTGAGGCCCTCGCGGAAGTTGGACTTGATGGGGATTTCGATGGTGCGTCCGGAGGTGTCGGCCATCAGGCCGCGCATGCCGGCCAGCTGTCTGATCTGGTTCATGGAGCCGCGGGCGCCGGAGTCCGCCATCATATAAATAGGATTGTAGCGGTCGAGGCCCGCCTGCAGGGCTTCGGTGACGTCCTTGGTGGTCTGCTCCCAGGCTTTTACCACCAGACGGTACCGTTCGTCGTTGGTCAGGAAGCCGCGTTTATATTTGCGCTCGATGCCCACGACCTCGGCCTCGGTCTTTTTGATGAGAGCCGCCTTCTGAGCAGGCACGGTCATATCATGGATGGAAACCGTGAGGGCGCCGCGGGTGGAATATTTGTAGCCCAGGGACTTGATGCTGTCGAGCACCTCGGCCGACCTGGTGAAGCCGTGCTTGGTGATGCATTTGTCGATGATCTGCCCCAACTGCTTCTTGCCGGTAATAAAGTTGATCTCCGGCTCGAACATGGCGCCGGGATCTTCGCGGTCCACAAAGCCCAGGTCCTGGGGGATGCGCTCATTGAAAATGAGGCGGCCTACGGTGGTGCGGACCATCTTGTAGGTTATGCTGCCTTCCTGTTCCCTGCCGATCCGGACTAGAATGGGCACGTGAAGGTCAAGCTCCCCCTCGTCGTAGGCCAGTCGTGCCTCCTCGACGCTGCAGTAGGTGTTGTATACCTCTTGGGGCTTGCTCCCGTTTTTCAGGGCTTCCGCCGCGAGCCAAGCGGTAGTGCAGACCAGCCGGTCCTTTTCCTCGCCTTTGAGCCAAACACGGTCATTATCGCCGATTTTGCCCCCGCTCACAGCGTCCGCGACGGCTTTGCAACTATTAAAGATGTGGCCGGCGTCGGCCTCGGCGTCACGCTCGTAAGTCAGGTAGTACGCGCCCAGTACCATGTCCTGGGTAGGAACGGTGACAGGACCGCCGTCCTGGGGACGCAGCAGGTTGTTTGCCGAGAGCATGAGGAGCCTCGCCTCGGCCTGAGCCTCGGCGGAAAGGGGCACGTGAACGGCCATCTGGTCGCCGTCGAAGTCGGCGTTGAAGGCGGTGCACACAAGGGGATGCAGCTTGATGGCGCGGCCTTCCACCAGCACCGGCTCGAAAGCCTGAATGCCGAGGCGGTGCAGCGTGGGCGCGCGGTTGAGCATAACGGGGTGGTCCTTAATAATGAAGTCAAGGGCGTCCCACACCTCGGTGCGGCCCCGGTCCACCATCTTTTTGGCGGATTTGATGTTGTTGGCCAGGCCGTCCTCCACCAGCTTCTTCATGACGAAGGGGCGGAAAAGCTCGATGGCCATCTCTTTTGGCAGGCCGCACTGGTAAATCTTGAGCTCGGGGCCGACCACGATGACGCTGCGGCCCGAGTAGTCCACGCGCTTGCCCAGGAGGTTCTGGCGGAAGCGGCCCTGCTTGCCCTTGAGCATGTCGGAGAGGGATTTGAGAGCGCGGTTGTTGGCGCCGGTGACGGCGCGGCCGCGGCGGCCGTTGTCGATAAGGGCGTCCACCGCTTCCTGAAGCATACGCTTTTCGTTGCGCACGATGATGTCCGGGGCGTTTAACTGGATGAGCCGCTTTAGGCGGTTATTGCGGTTGATGACCCGGCGGTAGAGGTCGTTCAGGTCCGAGGTTGCGAACCGGCCGCCGTCCAGCTGGACCATGGGGCGCAGCTCGGGAGGGATGACGGGCAGTACGTCGATGATCATCCACTCGGGACGGTTGCCCGACTCGCGGAAGGCGTCCACCACTTCAAGACGCTTGACAATACGGGCCTTCTTCTGGCCGGAGGCGTCTTTCAGCTCGGTGCGAAGCGTGGTTGAAAGCGAATCCAGATCGATATCGGCCAGCAGCTTTTTTACCGCTTCCGCGCCCATGCCGGCCTCGAAATCGTCCTCGTACTTTTCCCGCATGTCGCGGTATTCCTTCTCGGAGAGGATCTGGTTCTTGGCGAGCGGCGAGAAGCCGGGGTCGGTCACGATATAGGAGGCGAAATAAAGGACTTTCTCCAGAATGCGGGGGGAGATGTCAAGTAGCAGTCCCATGCGGGACGGGATGCCTTTAAAATACCAGATATGGGAAACGGGAGCGGCCAGGTCGATGTGGCCCATGCGCTCGCGGCGGACCTTGGCTCTTGTGACCTCCACGCCGCAGCGGTCGCAGACCTTGCCCTTATAACGGATTTTCTTATACTTGCCGCAGTGGCATTCCCAGTCCTTGGTGGGCCCAAAAATCTTTTCGCAGAAGAGACCGTCCCGCTCGGGCTTCAGGGTGCGGTAGTTGATGGTCTCGGGCTTTTTTACTTCGCCGTAGGACCAGGTTCTGATCTGTTCCGGGGAGGCGATGCCGATGCGGATGGCGTCAAATTCAGCGTAACTCATTATTTTTCGTCCTCCCTTTCCTATTCTTCATCCATGTCGTCCAAGAGGAGAATCTCGCTGTCGTCTTCTTCAAACTCTTCGCTCTCGTCATCCGCCAGAAGATCGTCGTCCTCGCCGACGTCCACCGAGAAACCGGCGGAGGTAAGCTCGGACTCCTCGGCGACATTCACCGTATCGTCGTCTCGGCCATTGTAGCCGCCCATGTTGTAGGTGTCGTCGTCATCGTCCTGGAGCTCGATCTCGACGCCGCTGCTGTCCAGGACCTTGATATCCAGGCAGAGGGCCTGGAGTTCCTTGACCAGCACCTTGAAGGACTCGGGCACGCCTGGCTTGGGAACGTTGTGGCCCTTGACGATGGATTCGTAGGTCCGCACGCGGCCGGTGACGTCGTCGGACTTGACGGTGAGGATTTCCTGTAGGGTATAAGCCGCGCCATAGGCTTCCAGAGCCCAGACTTCCATTTCGCCGAAGCGCTGGCCGCCAAACTGGGCTTTTCCGCCCAAAGGCTGCTGGGTAACCAGGCTGTAGGGGCCGGTGGAACGGGCGTGGATTTTGTCGTCCACCAGGTGGTGGAGCTTGAGGAAGTAGACGTAACCCACGGTGACGGGGTTATCAAATTTATCTCCGGTACGTCCGTCATAGAGGACGCTCTTGCCGTCGGCCGAGAGCTTCGCAAGATTGAGGGTGTCCTCGATCTCAGTCTCGTTGGCGCCGTTGAAGATGGGAGTTGCCACCTTCCAGCCCAGCACCTTGGCGGCGTAGCCAAGGTGAACCTCCAGTACCTGGCCGATGTTCATACGGGAAGGAACGCCCAGAGGATTCAGAACGATATCCAGCGGGGTGCCGTCGGGCATGAAGGGCATATCCTCCTGGGGCAGAATGCGGGAAACGACGCCTTTGTTGCCGTGGCGGCCGGCCATCTTGTCGCCGACGGAGATTTTCCGCTTCTGGGCGATATAAACTCGGACGACCATATTGACGCCGGGGGACAGCTCGTCGCCGGCCTCGCGGGTGAAGACCTTTACGTCCACCACGATGCCGCTTTCGCCGTGAGGTACCTTGAGGGAGGTGTCGCGGACTTCTCTCGCCTTCTCGCCGAAGATGGCGCGCAGGAGACGCTCCTCGGCGGTGAGGTCGGTTTCGCCCTTGGGAGTGACCTTGCCTACCATGATGTCTCCGGCGCGGACCTCGGCACCCACGCGGATGATACCGCGCTCGTCCAGGTCCTTCAGGGCGTCGTCGCCCACGTTGGGGATGTCGCGGGTAATCTCCTCGGGGCCAAGCTTGGTGTCTCTGGCCTCGGTTTCGTACTCCTCGATGTGGATGGAGGTAAACACGTCGTCGCGCACCATCCGCTCGTTTAAGAGAATGGCGTCCTCGTAGTTGTAGCCTTCCCAGGTCATGAAGCCCATGAGAATGTTCTTGCCCAGAGCGATTTCGCCCTGGCTGGTGGAGGGGCCGTCGGCAATGACGTCACCCTTCTTTACCTTATCGCCCACGGAAACGATGGGCTTCTGGTTGATGCAGGTGCCGTGGTTGGACCGCAGGAACTTGATAATATCATACTGCTTGTCGCCGCCGCCGTACTCACGCACGGTGACGGAAGTAGCGGAGACCTTGGTGACCTCGCCGTCCACTTCAGACAGAATGGCCACCTCGGAGTCGATGCAGGCCTTGTACTCCATGCCGGTTGCCACGATGGGGGATTCGGTGGTGAGAAGAGGCACGGCCTGGCGCTGCATGTTGGCGCCCATGAGGGCGCGGTTTGCGTCGTCGTTTTCCAGGAAGGGGATCATGGCGGTCGCGATGGACACCATCATTTTGGGGGAAACGTCGATATAGTCCACCTGCTCCCGGTCCACTTCGATGATCTCGTTGCGGTGGCGGCAGGTAATACGGGCGTTGGCGAGGCAGCCGTTTTCATCGGTTGGCTCGGTGGCCTGGCAGACAATGTATTCGTCCTCGATGTCCGCAGTCATATACTCGATCTCGCTTAACAGCTTGCCGTCCTTTTTGTCCACCTTCCGGTAAGGCGCCTCGATAAAGCCGTACTGGTTGATGCGGGCGTAGGAGGCCAGATAGGAGATGAGGCCGATGTTGGGGCCTTCGGGGGTCTCAATGGGGCACATGCGGCCATAATGGCTGTAGTGCACGTCGCGGACGTCGAAGGAGGCGCGGTCACGGGAGAGGCCGCCGGGGCCCAGGGCGGACATGCGGCGCTTGTGGGTCAGCTCGGCAAGGGGGTTCGTCTGGTCCATGAACTGGGAAAGGGGCGAGGAGCCGAAGAACTCCTTGATGGAGGCCGTGACGGGCCGGATATTGATGAGGGACTGGGGGGTGACGATATCCAGGTCCTGAATGGTCATGCGCTCGCGGATGACGCGCTCCATGCGGGAAAAGCCGATGCGGAACTGGTTCTGCAGCAGCTCGCCCACCGAACGCAGGCGGCGGTTGCCCAGATGGTCGATGTCGTCGGCGGTGCCGATGCCGTGGGAGAGGCAGCACAGGTAGTTGACGGAGGCCATCATATCGTCCACGATAATGTGCTTGGGAATGAGGTCGTCAATGCGCTCGATGACCGCTTCCTTCAGCGCATCGCCGGAATAGGAATTCATCAGTTCGCGCAGAACCGAGAAGCGGACACGCTCGCAGACGCCGCACGACTTGGGATCGAAGCTCACAAAGTCCTTCATGTCCACCATGTCGTTGGAGAAGACTTTGACCTGGCTGCCGTCCGAGGTGACCACAACGGCCTCGTTGACGCCTTTGGCGCACAGTTCCTTCGCCCGTTCCCGGGACAGGGTCTCCCCTGCATCGGCCAGGATCTCGCCGGTGAGGGGGTCGGCCACCGGGTAAACCAGGGTCTGGCCCGTGAGACGGGTCCAGAGGACCAGCTTTTTATTGAATTTATACCGGCCTACTGAGGAGAGATCATACCTTCTGGGGTCGAAGAACAGGGAGTTCAAAAGGGACTCGGAGGAGTCCACCGTGGGAGGCTCGCCGGGGCGCAGCTTGCGGTAGATTTCCAGCAGGGCTTCCTCCCGGGTCTTACAGACGTCCTTTTCCATGGTGGAAACGAGAAGGGGCTCCTCGCCGAAGAGCTCAAGAATCTGGGCATCGGTGGAGGGTCCCACCGCCCGGATGAAGCTTGTGATGGGAAGCTTGCGGTTTTTATCGATACGGACGAAAAACACGTCGGAAAGATCGGTTTCATACTCCAGCCAGGCGCCGCGGTAAGGGATCACCGTGGTGGAAAAGGTAACGTTATCCGCCTTGTCGGCGTTCCTGGAGTAGTAGATGCCGGGGGAACGGACGATCTGGGAGACGATGACGCGCTCCGCGCCGTTGATGACAAAGGTGCCCGCCTTGGTCATCAGCGGGAAATCTCCCATGAAGATCTCCTGCTCCTTGATCTCTTCGGTCTCTTTATTGCGCAGGCGAACCCGCACCTTAATGGGGGTTGCATAGGTCGCGTCTCTGGCTTTGCACTCCTCCACGGAGTACTTCGGGTGCTCATCCATCGTAAAATCGATAAATGAGAGTTCCAGATTGCCGGCATAGTCGGTAATGGCTGCTACGTCTCGGAAGACCTCTTGAAGGCCCTTTTCCAGGAACCAGCGGTAGGAATCCTTCTGAATCTCCAGAAGGTTGGGCATGTCCAGAATTTCCTCGTGGCGGGCATAGCTCTTCCGTAGGGTCTTGCCGTAATAAACGTCCTTGACCATTGATTTTGCCATTGGCTTGACCAGTCCTTTCTCAGGTATTTTCATCATGCCTCGCAAAAGAAAAAGGGGTCTGAAATGACACACGCGAACATGTTGTTAGATTGTGTTTCCTTGCCTCTTGTATTTTTTGCAAAAACTGATATACTGAATGAAACGTGGAATGCTGTGAGCGTACTTATTGCCGGTATACATAAGTACCTTATTGTACCACGTGGTTTTTATTTGGTCAATATTAAAGTACATGAAATAACAGAAATATTACGTGTTTTTTCGTGAAATAATTTGTATTTTTTCTGAAACGGCAAAGCTTTCGGGCTTTGCCGTTTTTTTCATAGCTCCGGGATTGACCGAGGCCGGCGAAGTGCTTCTATGAAAATTTCGTCGTTTATGATAAAATAATGACGAAATAAAAAACAGAAATTATTTGAGGGAAAACATGAAAGTAAACCATCTGATCCGGCTCGGAGTTTTTGGAATCAGCACAATCCTCTTCCGTAGAAAAAAGGCGATTCTCGGAACGATCATACTGACCGACAAGTGCAATCTGCACTGCGCTCACTGCTCGGTGAACAATATCACGGCGGTAATCCATCCTTATGACCAGATTAGGCGTGAGATGGAGGAACTATACCGTGTCGGAATCCGCATCCTGTTTTTCTGCGGCGGAGAAACTTTTTTATGGAGCAGCGGCGGAAAAACCCTGCGCGATCTGGTCGCCGAGGCGAAGAGCATGGGTTTTTACATTGTGAACGCCGTCACCAACGGAACGTTTCCCCTGAACCTGCCCGAGGCTGATTTGATTCTTTTAAGCCTTGACGGGGATCGCGACCGGCACAATCTGATCCGAGGCGATACCTACGACGCCATCCTGAAAAACATCGACGAGGCGGCATCGGACAACATCTGCCTGTATATGGCAATCAACAAGCTCAATCAGAACACGATCCGGCAGGTCTGCGACACCGCCAGGGAAAAGCGGGCGGTCAGAGCCGTATCTTTTAACTTTCATACCCCTTATCCGGAGACGGCAGCACTGGCACTGGACGAATCCGAGAAGCAGGCGTGCTGCGATGAAATCAGCGGGCTGATGGAGGAAGGGTATCCGGTTTTCAATCTGCGTTCGGCTTTTACCGCTATTGTGCGAAACCGCTTTCCGACGCCATGTTACCAGTGCGTCGTGATGGAAAACGGTGAACGATCCGTCTGCGGACGGTGCGTCCATGTTCCGGGACTCTGCGGGAAATGCGGCTATTTCTTTGCCGCGGAATATGCCTTGGTGTTCAGCGGCAATCTGAGGGTAGCCGCCGACATGCTGCGAACCTACCCTAAATATATCTGAGGAGAAAACAGCGGATGAGTTTTATAACGGTACTGACCAGAGCATACCTTACAAGATCGACAAAACCCTTTCTTTTTACGGACGATTACCGCCAAACCCTGGACTTTCAAAATTCCGAAAAGTTGGGTTTATATGTACATATCCCGTTTTGCAGATCGCTTTGCACCTTTTGCCCATACTGCAAGACTATTTATGATAAAAACACGGCCGAACGGTACGTAGAAGCGCTGCTGGGGGAGATCGACCTGGTGGGCGGAGCGCTGGGTGGAGAGAAGAAGAAAGTCACAAGCCTCTATTTCGGCGGCGGGACCCCCGCGCTGCTGACAGGTGATATCGGTAGGATTGTGGGCAGAATAAACCGGTACTTCACCATAACCGAGGGCATCGGGCTGGAGCTCCACCCCGAAGATGTGACGAGGGAGAAGCTGCTGCTTCTCAAAGAAGCCGGAATTTCAAAAATCAGCATCGGAATCCAGTCTTTCCAGCCGGAATATCTGAGAATACTCGGGAGGGGAGAGTTTAACTGCGGCGCAATGTTCGATGCGCTTAATCAGGTGAAGTTTGAGACCGTTTCCATGGACTTTATTTTTGCTCTGCCCAACCAGACCGCCGGTCTTCTGAAAAAAGACATGGAAACCGCGTTTGGAAACGGCGCCAACCACATCGCCATCTATCCGTTTATCGATTTCACCTTCACGGACAGAAAATTTCCCAGAATGCCGGAGAGGGATAAGAAAAAGCTGCTGTATGAGATTGTGGACTACTGCGCCGGGAAGGGCTACACCCGCGATTCGGTCTGGACGTTTTCAAAGGGCGGCGCTTCAAAATACTCCTCGATGACGAGAGAAAATTTCCTCGGGTTCGGCTGCTCGGCGACCACCCTCCTGAAAGACCAGTTCAAAATCAACACCTTCGATATCGGCGCTTACTGCCAAAGAATCTCCGAGGGCTCGCTGCCCACTGCGCTTACGCTGCATTTTACCCGCAGGCAGAGAATGGTTTATTATCTTTTCTGGACCGCTTATTCCATGAAGGTCGACCCTGCCGAATTTTTTTCGTTTTTCGGCGAACGCTTGGAGGACTGCTACGGTTATGAACTGCGTCTTGCCCTTATACTCGGGTTCATTCGGCAGGAAAACGGGAGGTACGTGATGACGACGAAGGGCTCCTATTACTATCATTACTATGAAAATTTCTACACGCTTTCCTATATCGACCATATGTGGAGCCGGATGAGAACGGAAGCTTTTCCGAAAGAACTGAGGATAAAATAACGCGTGCCGGGAGGAAATTCCCTGCGCTTTCAACAGCCTTATAAAAAAGAAAAACACGGATACTTGTCAGACTTCCTATTACAGTGCTATAATTTTCCTCCAGAAGGATGTGAGCAACATGCAGGATCAAAGGGCCGATCTCAAGCTCCATACCGCCCTTCCGGTGGGAGGCGCGGGCTTTGTTCTGCTGCTCATTACCCTCTTCCGGACGGGCGGGCTGTCCCAGGGCGATAGCGCGGACAAACTGGCCGTCCTTCTCCTGGTGGGCGGCATTGCCGTGCTGGCGCTCATCCTGCTGGCTCTGGAGGGCTGCTCCCCCGCCCTTGTGTGGGCGCTGCTGCTGCCCGTCTCGCTGGCCCTCTTTTTCCGTGTGTTGGCGCTGGACCATATCACCTACGATTACCAGGACTTTCTGGCAAAATGGGCTTCCGCCTTCCGGGAGGGCGGCGGCTTCGCCGCGGTGAAGGAGAATATCGGCAACTACAACGCCCCTTATCTCTACTTTCTGGCGGCCATTTCCTACTGGAAGGTGCCCGATCTATACCTCATTAAGCTCTTTTCCGTCCTCTTCGACATGCTGCTCGCCTGGGGCGGCTTGCGGCTGTGCAGGGTGTTTAGCAAAGAGGACAGTCTCCGTCCCGCCGCATCCTTCTGTCTGCTCCTCCTGCTGCCCACCGTGATTTTGAACGGCTCCTACTGGGCGCAGTGCGACTCCATTTACGGCGCGTTGGTTCTGCACGCCTTAGCTTCCGCCCTCTCCAAAAAACCGGTTTCCTCCCTCATCCTTCTGGCGGCCGCTTTCTCCTTCAAGCTGCAGACCGTGTTTATTATTCCGCTCTGGTGCGTTTTGTGGTTTTCAGGGCGGATCAAATTCCGCCACCTGCTCCTCTTCCCCGCCGCCTACGCCGTCACGGTCGCTCCCGCTCTGCTGTTGGGCAAGCCTTTGGCGGATACCCTGGGAGTCTACGCGGAGCAGACAGGTACCTATGTAAGTTCCCTCACCTATAACGCCCCGTCGGTCTTCGCCTTCATTCCTTATAAAATGCCGGTGAACATCCGCCCCTTTGCCATTTTCGGGATTGCCGCCGCCTTCCTTCTGGTTTTCCTCGTTTTTGCCCGTCTCTTCCCCAAACGTAAAAAGCTGAGCGACAGGACTATTCTCTCCGCCGCGGTTGTCCTGGCCGCGGGGATTCCTTTCCTGCTTCCCTATATGCACGAGCGCTATTTTTTCCTGGCGGAGGCACTCACCGTGGTGTGGGCGTGCGTCGATTTGAACCGGTTCTTTTCCGCCGCCGCGGTGCAGGTGGCGTCTCTGGGCGGGTACTACGCCTATCTGCGGCTCAAGTACCTCTTTATTCCGAACATCGGACGCTACCGCTTCCCTCTCGGCGCGGAGGCTCTGCTGATTCTCATTGTTCTCATCATCTCCTTCGCTGTGATGATCAGGGAGCGGGACGCGAAACCGGCCGCTTCGGGTAAGGAAAGCTATCACGGCGGAGATTTCAGTCTTTGAACGGCTGAAAAGCGGCTGTTATAACCCAAAAAAGAAAGACCGGTTTTTACCCGGTCTTTCTTTTTTGGTCATGACTCATCTTTTAAAGAGGCCGCCCAGCGCGCCGCCGAGGCTGCCGGTGATCTCGTCCACGGGATTGCTGAAGCCCTTGGTTTCCCCCTGATGGGAATTGCGGGCCTTTACGATCTGATCGGCCATACGGCTGAAGGGCAGGGACTGGAGCCACACGTGGCCGGGGCCCGTGAGAGTGGCCAGGAAAAGCCCCTCGCCGCCAAAAAAGCCGCTCTTGATGTCGGAGGCAAGCTGAACGTCATAGTCCACGGTCTCGCTGATGGCGACCAGGCAGCCGGTATCGAGCCTTAACGTTTCCCCGGCGCCCAGTTCCTTCTTGATGATGGTGCCGCCCGCGTGGAGGAACACCAGGCCGTCGCCCGTCACCTTCTGCATGATGAAGCCCTCGCCGCCGAAGAGCCCGGCGCCCAGTTTCTTGGTCAGGTAAATGTCGATGGCGATGCCCCTGGCACCGCACAGGAAGGCAGACTTCTGGCAGATGATGCTCGAGCCGAACTCTTTGATCTCCACGGGGATGATCTTACCGGGGAAAGGAGCCGCGAAGGCAACCTTTGCTTTCGAACTTCCCGTGTTCTGGAATACGGTCATGAAAATCCCCTCGCCGGTAAGGGCGCGCTTTCCGGCGCTCAGCAGTTTGCCGCCCAGGCCCTTGCCGTCGTCCTGTCCGCTGCCGTCGCCCAGGATGGTTTCCATTTTAATGGGGGCTTCCATGTAGGTCATGGCCCCCGCTTCCGCCACGGCGCTCATTCCGGGGTCCAGCTCAATTTCCACCAGCTGCATGTCGTCGCCGATCAGAGTATAGCCGATCTCATCCGCGGGGCCAAGGAGCCTGGGTGCGGGAACCGGCGCGCCGCCTCCGGAAAGAGTTGCGCCGCAAGAGCTGCAAAACCGGGTGCCGTCCGGCTGTTTTGATCCGCAATTTGAACAGAACATTGTATTTTCCTCCTCGATTTTAATTTGCTGAGGCTGCCGGTATCTCGGAAAAGTTTATGCGCTGTGCGCTTGGAATACCATAGCTTTCTCTTTTTTTCACGCGCTGTAAAACTGAAATGTTCGCTCTATTTCATAAATTATACCATACCTCTTTTTTGCCGTAAATAAGTCTGTCCGAAAAAAGACGTAAAACTGAGGCCGGTCACCCAAAAGGGAGACCGGCCTCAGGATTATGAATGGTTTAATCGAGCGCTTCACGCTTGGGTACCTGCACACGCGCTTCGTAACACTGGAAGTCGGCTTCCACCTCGGCTTTGTCAAGCTTCGGCGTAAAGAGGCTCACAAGCGGAACCAGGACGAGGTTTGCTAGCATGGCGAAAGCGCCGGCGTTGATAGGCGACTGGAGGAGGACGGGGAAGGTTTTCCGGAAGAACAGGTTGAGGATCATAAGCCCCGCGCCGAAAATCATGCTGAACCACGCGGCGGCCTTGGTGGTGCGCTTCCAGTACAGCCCGTAGAGGAAGGGAGCCAGAAAGGCGCCCGCCAGTGCGCCCCATGACACGCCCATGAGCTGCGCGATAAAGGTCAGGTTGCTTCTGTACTGAACGATGGCGATCACGACGGAGATGGCGATGAACACCACGATGAGCAAGCGCATAATGAGAAGCTGCTTCTTTTCGTTCATTTCCTTCATAAAACTTTCCTTGAGGAAATCGATGGTGAAGGTGGAGCTTGAGGCCAAGACCAGCGCGGAGAGAGTGGACATGGAGGCGGAAAGCACCAAAACCACCACGATGCCGACCAGCAGCGGGGAGAGTTCAGAAATCATGGCGGGGACGATGGCGTCGTAGCCGTCGGTCGCCACGTTCACCACGCCGCCGTAGAGCCGCCCGAAGCCGCCCAGGAAGTAGCAGCCGCCGGCAATGACAATGGCGAAGAGAGTGGAGATGATGGCTCCCTTTTTAATATTGGTTTCGCTCTTAATGGCGTAGAACTTCTGCACCATCTGGGGCAGCCCCCAGGTGCCCAGTGAAGTGAGGATCACAACGCCCAGTAGGTTCAGGGGGTCGGGCCCGAAGAAGGAGGCGAACACGCCCGGCTGAGTGCTGGCCTTGGCGTCCTCCACCATAGCAAGGGCGCGGACCGCTGCGGTAAAGCCGCCGTTGCACCTGAGGATGGCTCCCACGACGGCCACAATGCCGAAGAGCATGATGATACCCTGAACGAAGTCGGTAATGGCAGTTGCCATATAGCCGCCTACGACCACATAGATGCCCGTGAGAACCGCCATGACGATAATGCAGACCGAGTAATCAATGTTGAACGCCATGCCGAAGAGCCGGGAAAGGCCGTTATAGAGCGACGCGGTATAGGGAATCAGGAAGACGAAAACAATGACGGAGGAAACGATCTTCATAGCGCGGCTGTGATACCGGCGGCCGAAGAAATCAGGCATGGTGGCGCTGCCCAGATGCTGGGTCATGATGCGGGTTCGGCGGCCCAGAATCACCCAGGCCAGCAGCGAGCCGATGAGGGCGTTGCCAAGGCCGATCCAGGTGGCGGCGATGCCGTACTTCCAGCCGAACTGGCCGGCGTACCCCACGAAGATCACGGCGGAGAAATAAGAAGTGCCGTAAGCAAAGGCGGTAAGCCAGGGACCCACCGAACGTCCCCCCAGCACAAAGCCGCTGACATCCGTGGCGTGACGGCGGCAATAGAAGCCAATGGAGAGCATCGTCGCGAAGAACAGTAAAACCAAGATGATTTTGATTGCCATTTTACCCACGTTCCTTCCGTGTTCGGGGGGAAAACGCATGAAAAAGCGCCCCCCGACGAATGTCAGAGGGCGAGAATACTCCCGCGGTACCACCTCAGTTTACCGTACGCCTCGCGGCATGCGGCCTTGTCGAGTTCCAACAAACTCTATCACTGTAACGGGCGAACCCGGTCCGGCCTACTGGGCGAAACGCCGTTGGGCTGACAGCTCTCAAAATGTATTCGGTCTGCTTATCCGTGCGCCTCTCACCAACCGGCAGCTCTCTGTTCGTTTTAGGCAGACTTACTTGTTTTTGGTCAACGCTTTTATTAATTGCACTATAACAGTTTTAAGTGCTAAAGTCAAGGGCCCTTTTCCGTTTCGTAACTCTCGTAGAAAGCGCCCTGCGCGCCGCTACGTTTTCTGTCTGTTATTACCACAGAGCAGGCTCTGCGCGGTAAATGATGAGAGAAAAACCGATATTCCGGGAATTTGACAAGCGTTTTTCGCTGTGTTATTCTGATTTCAGAATAATAAAGAAGGCGGGCGGCGGCAATGGAGAATCTCTCCTTTTGTACCGCGCTGGGCTTCTCGCCGGGCGGCGGCGCCGTCCTCTCGGCGGTGGGCGGCGGCGGGAAAACAACCATGCTTACAAGGCTCGCCGGGGAGCTTGCCTCGGCGGGGCATACCGCCATTCTGACAACCACCACTCATATCATGAGACCCTCACGTGAACAGATGGAGACGGTAGCGGACGGCGACCTTGACCGTGTACGAGCGCTGTTGGGACGGAAAGGGACCGTCTGCGTGGGCGGCGGCGGAGGAGAAAAGCTCACCGCGCCCGATGAGAAAACGCTTTTAGGCCTCAGAGACCTGGCGGACGCGCTCTTAGTGGAAGCCGACGGAGCCAAGGGCCTGAGCGTGAAAGCCCCCGCGCCCCACGAGCCGGTCCTTTACCCCGGGAGCGATCTTGTCGTGGCCGTGGCCGGACTGTCGGCACTCGGCCGTGCCCTCAAGGACTGCTGCTTCCGCCTGCCTTATGTCACGGGGCTGCTGGATGCTGCGGAGGATGCGATTCTCACCCCTTCCCTGCTCTCGCGGCTTCTTACCTCGGAGTTGGGCGGACGGAAGGGTGTTTTGCCTTCCAGCCGATTTACAGTTCTGCTCAATCAGGCGGATAACGCTCCTCTCACCGCGCTGGGAGCGGAGACCGCATGCCACATCGGCGCCTTGCTGCCCGAATGCCGGGTGGTTATCACGGCTCTGCTCAAAGGCATCGACATCAAAGCCGTCGTCTGCTGACGGGAAAGGAATCTCTTATGCTGGTACTCATCCGCGGCGCGGGCGATCTGGCTTCCGGCATCGCCTGCCGCCTCTACCGGAGCGGGATGCAGGTCGCGATGACCGAACTGAAGCATCCCACCACCGTGCGCTGCACGGTGGCCTTCTCCCCCGCCGTCTATCTGAGCGAGGCGGCGGTGGAGGGCATCACCGCCAGAAGGGCAACCGATACGCGGGAAGCCTTCACTTTGCTGAAACAGGGAGTGATCCCCGTTCTGGTCACGGAAAAGCCGCCTCTGTGTGAACTGCGACCGGATGCCTTCGTAGACGCGGTGATCGCCAAGAGGAATCTCGGCACGAGCATGACAGATGCCCCCATAGTGGTGGGAGTCGGCCCCGGCTTTACCGCGGGAGCCGACTGCCACGCCGCCGTGGAAACCCGGCGGGGCCATGACCTGGGGCGCGTTCTCTACACCGGCTCTCCCGCGCCCAACACGGGCGTGCCGGGAAATATCGGGGGTTACACCGTGGAGAGGCTTCTGCGTGCACCTTGCGACGGCGTTTTCCTCCCCGTCGTCAAAATCGGCGACAGGGTTGAGGCGGGCGAGCGTGTGGCTGCGGTAGCCGGTCTCCCCGTTCTTTCCGCCGTCTCCGGGGTGGTGCGCGGGCTGCTGCCGGAGGGTACCCCCGTTCACAAGGGAATGAAATCGGGGGATGTGGACCCCAGGGGTGAACGGGATTACTGTTTCACGGTATCCGACAAGGCAAACGCCGTGGCGGGCGGCGTTCTGGAGGCCATTCTTGCCTGCCGGAAGGAGATGCTGTGCCTTGAGTGACGAAATCAAGCTCACGAAGCTGGCTCAGTGCGCCGGGTGCGGGGCCAAGGTGGGGGCCGGAGTGCTTGCCGAGCTTTTAAGCGGGCTGCCGGTACGGCACGACCCCAACTTGCTGGTGGGCTACGATACCTCCGACGACGCTTCCGTTTACAAGGTTTCCGACGATCTGGCCCTCATCCAGACGGTGGACTTCTTCCCGCCCATTGTGGACGATCCCTTCACCTTCGGGCAGATCGCGGCGGCGAACGCCCTGAGCGACGTCTACGCCATGGGCGGAGAGCCGAAGCTGGCCCTCAACCTCCTGTGCGTCTCCCCGGAGATGGACAGGGAGGCGGTCCACGCGGTGCTGCGGGGCGGATACGAAAAGGTTTTCGAGGCGGGAGCCGTCATCACCGGCGGCCACAGCATTCAGGACAGCGAGCCGAAATACGGCCTTGCGGTTACCGGCTTCGGCAGGCCGGATCAGATTTGGATGAACTCCAGGGCGCGCTCGGGAGATGTGCTTCTTCTCACCAAGCCGTTGGGCATCGGCATCCTCACCACCGCGCATAAGGGCGGAATGGCGGACGAAAGTGCCTACGCTCAGGCAATCGAGCAGATGCGTACCCTCAACAAGACGGCGCGGGACATCATGACGGATTTCACCGTCCACAGCTGCACCGACGTGACCGGCTTCGGGCTGTTGGGCCACGCGCTGGAGATGGCGGCGGGCGGCGGTGTAACCCTGGTTGTGGAGCACGAAAATATTCCCCTGCTGCCCCAGGCCTATACGCTCGCCGAGCTGGGGCTTCTCCCGGAGGGAATGTACCGCAACCGGCATTTTGCCGAGAGCCGCGTCTTTGCCGCGCCCAACGTCAGCCGGGCATATCAGGATGTCTGCTACGACCCACAGACCTCGGGCGGCCTTCTCATGGCGGTTCCGGAGGCGGAAGCGCAGCTTTTACTCTCGCGGCTCTCGGACGCGCTGCCCTATGCCGCTCAGATCGGCTGCGTATCCCCCGCCGGGCAGTATGCGATTGAACTCAAATAGAAAAAAACGTGCAGGCCGTTGGCCTGCACGTTTTTTTGTAATTTTTAAAGTCTCTCTTTGACCTTGGCGCTTTTGCCGATGCGCTCGCGGAGATAGAAGAGCTTGGCGCGGCGGACCTTGCCGGTACGGATGGTCTCGATTTTCTCAATGACGGGAGAATGAAGGGGAAATACCTTTTCCACACCCACGCCGTAAGAGACGCGGCGGACGGTGAAGGATTCCTCGATGCCGCCGTGCTTTTTGGCAATGACGGTGCCCTCGAAAATCTGGATACGCTCGCGGTTGCCTTCCTTAACTTTCAGGTGAACGCGGACGGTGTCGCCCACTTCGGCAACGGGAGGCTCTTTTTTTACATATTTCTGCGTAAATGCCTGCATGAGATCCATTGATCTTTCCTCCTGGTTTATAGGTGTTCTTGCGGTCTTTTCGCGCCGCCGATTCTTACGACGGCAGCCGCAGAGGAACGCCCCTTATAGACTTTGGTATTTTATCACAGGGTATTTCAGATTGCAAGATAATTTTCAAAAATATGTTTCCCCCTTGACAAAATGTACAATATGTTGTATCATTTTATGTAAAGCTAATATACTTTACATTTATTTGATTTTTCCATGAGTTTTACCTTTCAGAAACGGTGGAGGTGACGCAAATGAAGAACCAGGCTTACCGCATGACCATGTTATATGATTTTTACGGTGAACTTCTCACCGAGCGTCAGAAGGAATTTTATGACCTCTACTATAATGAGGACCTTTCCCTGGCCGAAATCGCGGAGCTAAACGGCATCACCCGTCAGGGCGTACGGGACGTGATCGTCCGGGCCGAAGGCATTCTCACCGAGATGGAGGACAAAACGGGACTCATCAAACGGTTCTATTATGTGCGGGAACGGGTACAGGATATCCGCATTTCCCTGGGCGGAATCATGGCTCTCAATGAAAACCGGTATCAGAACGACGCGCTGGAGGCCCTCTGCCTGCAAATCAGAGAGTCGGTCGACGCGCTGCTGAAGGAGTAACGCCGAATGGCTTTTGAGGGACTCACAGAAAAACTCTCCGCCGCTTTTAAAAAGCTGCGGGGCAAAGGCCGGCTTTCCGAGGCCGACGTCAAGGAGACCATGCGCGAGGTGCGGCTTGCCCTTCTGGAAGCCGACGTCTCCTTTAAAGTCGTGAAGGATTTTGTCGCCAAGGTAACCGAACGGGCCATCGGGGTTGACGTACTCGAAAGTCTCACGCCCGCACAGATGATCGTCAAGATCGTAAGCGAGGAACTGACCGGTCTCATGGGCGGGGGCAGCGTCAAGCTGGCCGTCTCCCCCAAGCCGCCCACGGTAGTCATGCTGGTCGGCCTCCAGGGCGCCGGAAAGACCACCAACGGCGCGAAGCTCGCCGGTTTTATGAAACGCCAAAACGGCAAGCGTCCCCTGCTTGCCGCCTGCGATATCTACCGACCCGCCGCAATCAAGCAGCTTGAGGTGGTGGGTTCTCAGCTTGGAATCCCCGTGTTTCAGATGGGGCAGTCGAATCCTGTGGACATCGCCAAGGCGGCCGTCGAGCACGCGAAGGAACACGGCAACGACCTGGTGCTGCTCGACACGGCGGGCCGCCTCCACGTGGACGAGGTCCTGATGGACGAGCTGCGCGCCATCAAGCAGGCGGTGGAGCCCACCGAGATCCTTCTGGTGGTGGACGCCATGGTCGGCCAGGACGCGGTGAACGCCGCCAAGGCTTTCG
The DNA here is from genome assembly GCA_023459875.1 of Bacillota bacterium. Lineage (GTDB taxonomy): Bacteria > Bacillota > Clostridia > Oscillospirales > Oscillospiraceae > JAEWRY01. The sequence continues at coordinate 8,299 of JAEWRY010000027.1, read as the reverse complement.
ACGACGCGCTGGACATTACCGGCGTGATGCTCACCAAGCTGGACGGCGATGCCAGAGGCGGCGCGGCCCTCTCCATCAGGGCGGTCACCGGCAAGCCCATTAAATTCGTCGGCATGGGCGAAAAGCTGGAAAACATCGAGGTCTTCCACCCGGACCGGATGGCCTCCCGCATCCTCGGCATGGGCGATATGCTCTCCCTCATCGAGAAGGCGGAGCAGAATTTCGACCAGAAGAAGGCTCTTGAGCTTCAGGAGAAGCTCAAGAAAAACCGCCTTACTCTCTCCGATTTTTACGATCAGCTGGTGCAGCTCAAGAACATGGGCTCCCTCTCCGATATCGCCGGGATGCTCCCCGGTGTGAACGCCAAGGCTCTGGAGGGCGCCTCCTTCGACGGCTCCGCCCTGACCCGGACCGAAGCCATCATCCAGTCCATGACTCCCAAAGAGCGGGAAAACCCGGCCATCCTCAACAGCAGCCGTAAAAAGCGGATCGCGGCGGGCAGCGGGACCCAGGTGGTGGACGTAAACCGCCTTTTAAAGCAGTTCGATATGATGCAGCAGATGACAAAGCAGATGTCCGGCTTCGGAAAAAAGAAAAAGGGCATGTTCGGGAAAATGCCGGGAATGCCGTTTTAACTGCCAAAAAAGGCAGAGCACTTTTTTGGCAGAAAGGTTTCATGCAAGCCCACTCACCGTGGTCATGCATGTATAGTGTCGCTGCGAAGGCGCATGTCCTTCTCCGCGACTGATTTGAATTTATTTTGCCGCCGCGGCGGCAAAACTCTGCGAGGCTTTTTTGTTGGTTCGCGCGATTGCGCTTTCCATATATTTTTTATAAATCATTTGGAGGTGAAGATAAATGGTTAAAATCAGACTGCGCAGAATGGGCGCCAAGAAGTCGCCTTACTACCGCATCGTGGTGTCCGATTCCCGCTACCCCCGCGACGGTCGTTTCATTGAGGAGATCGGCACTTACAACGTACAGGCCGAGCCCGCCGAAATCAAGGTTGATATTGACCGTGCCCAGGCCTGGATCAAGACCGGCGCTCAGCCCACGGAGACCGTAAGGGCCCTGCTCAAAAAAGCCGGCGCGATTTGATACGTCACTGAAGGAGGGCTCGCATGAAGGACTTGCTCGTCTATATTGCCCAGAACCTTGTGGAGCACCCCGAGGCTGTTTCTGTGACGGAAATTGAAGGCGCGGGCGAAACCATACTTGAGCTGCGGGTCGATCCCGGCGACATGGGAAAGGTGATCGGCCGTCAGGGCCGTATCGCCAAGGAAATCCGGGCGCTGATGCGTTCGGTGGCCCAGCGGCAAGGAAAACAGGTATCCATAGAGATTATGGACTAAAGCGCGGATTACTTCCGCGCCAACCAAACGGCGGGGTTATCCCCGCCGTTTTCCAACTGGCCGGCGAAGAAATCTGAGGACTTCTTCGCCAAAGACGTGGGTGGGCGGCGGCCCTGAGGGGCCGCACAAAGTGTGTGAGCGAGAAGTGAATTCCCGCTCACACGGATTTGGTTTTAGTTCCGCCGCGCGCGGCGGAAACTTAAGCGAGTGTATCAACCGAAAAGGAGCGTGCGGTTTTGAAACAGGAATTCATCGAGGCAGGAATGATCGCGGGTCCCCATGGGATCGCGGGAGAGGTCAAGATTGTCCCCTGGTGCGACAGCCCGGAATTTCTGATGGGCTTTACCACCCTTTACCTTGAGGATAAGCCGGTGAAGGTCCTCTCCGCCCGGGAGCACAAAGGCAATGTGCTCGCCGTTCTCGAGGGCGTAACCGACCGCAACCAGGCCACCCTTCTCAAGGGCAAAACCGTGTCGATCCGCAGGGACGACGCCTCGCTTCCGCCCAAGCGTCATTTTCTGGCCGACGTGGTTGGCCTTGAAGTGCGGGAGGCGGAGACGGGCAAGGTGCTGGGGAAGGTGAGCGAGGTTCTTGTTCTGCCCACCCAGAGCGTCTACGTGGTCAAGGGAGAACGGGAAATTCTCATTCCCGCGGTGGACGCCTTTATTATGGAAACCAACGTGGAGGGCGGCTACCTGACCGTCCGCCTCATCGAGGGGATGTGAGCGCATGTACCGCATCGATATTATGACCCTCTTCCCCGAAACGGTGGGAGACATGATGAACGAGTCCATTCTAGGCCGCGCCCAGGAGCGGGACCTCATCCGCATCGACTGCCACCAGATCAGAGACTACACCGTGAACAAGCAGAAGCAGGTGGACGACTATCCCTACGGCGGCGGCCACGGCGCGGTTATGCAGGCCGACCCTCTCTTCCGCTGTTGGGAGCACATCAAAGAGACCGCCGGTGAGGAGGTCCACACCATCTACCTCTCCCCCGCCGGAAAAACCTTCCGGCAGGACGACGCGAAACGCCTGGGGGAAGACTACGGACATCTGATTCTGGTCTGCGGTCACTACGAGGGGATCGACGAGCGCTTTATCGAGGAGTGCGTGGACGAGGAAATTTCTCTGGGTGACTTTGTGCTCACCGGGGGCGAAATCCCCGCCATGGCGGTGGCGGACGCAGTCTGCCGTCTGGTTCCGGGCGTTTTGCCCGAGGAGGAGTGCTTTACCGAGGAGAGCCACTGGGCGGGGCTTCTGGAGTATCCCCAATATTCCCGCCCTGAAGTGTGGCACGACCGGGCGGTACCGCCCATTCTTCTTTCCGGCCACCACGCGAATATCAAAAAATGGCGGCGGAAGCAGTCCATTTTAAGGACCCGCGTCCGCCGTCCCGATCTCTACGATAAGCTGGACCTCTCCTCCAAGGCCGATCAGAAGCTCCTGCGGGAGCTGGAGGAGGAAATCGTTAAATAATGTCCACTGAACAAATGCGATTTTCGAATGGCATTTGCCGAAAGGGCAAAATTTGCCCTTTCGGGCGGCAAAACAGCACTGTTTTGCCGCTTCAGATACATTGATGACTGTCCGTTTTGATTTGCGGACACACGCCTCAAATCAAAAGTGCAAGGTTTTTGACCATAATTGGTCAAAAACCTTGCACCTGAATAAAGCAAAAACAGCTCGGAAGAATTGATATGACTATATTTTTGCTTTATTCAGCGGACATTAAATAGCCTCCCCGCAGCGTTCCGGCAAGAAGCCAGAAAGCGACGAGCAGCAGGGTGAAGTTTGTGCCCGTACGCAGGAAAGCCGTAGCGCCCAGACCAAGAAGCAGCGCTTCGAACAGCAGAGAGAAGATTTCCAGTACCCTGCGTGCGGGGGCAGGCTGCCAGAGCAGCTCCAGGAGCGCCAGAAGCGCCCTGCCGCCGTCCAGCGGCAAAACGGGCAGAAGCTGAAACACGCCGAAGGCCAGATTGAGGCCGGTAAACAAATACAGCCCCTCTCCGCCCGCCGAGGCCGGAATCAGCCGGGCGCAGACAAGCGCCAGGGTCAGATTGACGGCCGGTCCGGAAACCGCGGCGAAGATCTCCTGCAGATAAGAAAGCCCATGACCCGACGAGAAAACGAGCTCCGCGCCCACGACGGATAGGCGCAGGGCTCGTATTTTTCCCCCCATGGCCCGGATGGCGATGATATGACCCGCTTCGTGGAGGACGCAGGCCAGCGCCGCCCAGAGAAGAAGGCTGCCGCTTTCCAGCCAGAAAAGAGCAGCGGCAGTCAGCAGGAAGCCGCCGCTTATCTCAACGCGCCGCCACCTGATCACAAAGTGCTGATATAGTCGGCGGGGTTCAGATAGATCCCGTTGCACCGCACTTCAAAATGAAGGTGCGGGCCGGTCACTTCGCCCGACTGGCCGGAAAGGGCGATTTTATCCCCCGCTTTCACCTTCTGCCCGTCGGTAACGCAGACCTTGCTTAAATGGGCGTAAAAGGTGGTAATGCCGTTCGCGTGCTTCAGCTGAAGGTAGTTTCCGTAAATCTGGCTCTTCCCCACGAAATCCACAGCGCCGTCCGCAAATGCCTTGACAGTGGTTCCCAGATCCGCCGCCAGATCCACGCCGTAGTGGAATTTCTCTTTCCCATCAATGGGATGTTCCCGGTAGCCGTAGGACGAAGATACCGCCGCCAGGACCGGGCTCACCGTTTTCCCCAGTTCCAGATCAATTCTTTCGTCCAAGCAGCCTGCGGGAAGCGTCTCTCCCCCCGTTTTGCCGGAGACGGACGCCACAAGCGCCTCCACCCTGGCCGCCGGAGTTACCTGTTCGGCCGCGGCGGTCGAATTGGCGTAGGCCTGACTCTGTGCAGCGCTCTGGGAAAGACCGTCCGTGGAGCTGAGCACAGAAGCCGCGGCGGCGGTGCCGTTACCCGACGCTGCCGGCGCCGTACCGTTAGCGGAAGATTCCGTTATAACGCCGGACGCGCCGCCGCCCGTCTGCCTGTCAATATCCGGGATCACGACCAGCACGTTGCCGGACGCAAGCCGGTCAATTTCCCTCTGGAAGACCGGCGCGTTTTCCAGATCGGTGCCGTCGGCCGTTACCTGGCTCCTGCCCAGCAGTTCTACCCAAAGATTCCCGATGGTGTCCAGCACCGGTTCCTTCTTGGAAAGAGCTTGGCCCAGACCAGAAAAGACGGTTTTGAAATCCGTATCCGAGCGTATGGTTTGCAAAACGCGCTGACTTAACTCAGTCGGGAGGAACCCTTTTCCCAGAAAAACCACCAAAAAGAGCGCAACGGAGACCAGAAGCTGCCAAAGCCGCCTCTTTTCCCGCCTGGTGAGGGCGTCGCTGTGCCCCCGGCTTCTACGTCCGCCGGTAGAACGCCGCGCCTGGTTCGTCCGCCCAATGCTCGTTTCCACAGAAAATCCCCCCTATGCTCCAAATTCTATGCGGAGCACAGGGGGGATATTACTTTTCGTCAGAGTACGGTCAGTTCCTTCGGCGCTTTTGTTATGACGGTGTTCCCGGTCTCATCCAGCACGATCACATCCTCGATGCGTACCCCGAACCTGCCGGGAAGATAGATGCCCGGCTCCGCCGAAATCACGGCGCCGGCGGGAAGTAACGTTTCCTCCACTGTGTTGGCGTTGGGGGATTCGTGGATTTCGATCCCCAGGCTGTGGCCGAAGCCGTGGCCGAAATACCTGCCGTACCCGGCTTTCTCAATTACCGCTCTGGCGGCTGCGTCCACGCTCCTGCCGGGAATGCCCGCCCTCGCGGCCGCGATCCCCGCGAGCTGCGCTTCCAGAACCAGCTGATAGACCTTTTTCATTTCGTCGTCGGGCTCGCCCAGGGCCACGGTTCTGGTCATGTCGGAGCAATAGCCGTCCACGATGCAGCCGAAGTCCATGGTGATGAAGTCGCCTTTCTGCACCTTCCTGTCGCCGGGAACGCCGTGAGGCAGACTTCCGTTCGGCCCGCCCACCACGATGGGGTCGAAGGACATTTTCTGAGCGCCGAAGCGGAGCATATCGTAAACCAGCCTGGAGGCGATGTCCCGCTCGGTCCTGCCCGGCTCAATGAAGGTGAGAATTTCGTCCAGCGCCCGCTCGGCAATGCGCTGGGCTTTTATCATGACCTCCACCTCTTCCGCGTCCTTGGAAGCTCTCAGAGAGCTCACAAGCTTCTGCGCGGGTACCAGGGAGCACTCTATGCCCGCTTGGTATTCCCTGTGGGCGGCGACGGTCATGTAGCCGTCCTCAAACCCCAGCTTCTCAATGCCGCAGGCGTGAACAGCTTCGTTAATCAGCTTTTTAAAGTTCTTTCCGCCGCCGGTCATGACGATCTCCGCGCCGGTCACCCGTTTTCCGGCAGCTTCGATATAGCGGGAGTCGGTAAAGTAATAATTCTTTTTCAGTGTCACAATCACGACGCCCTCGCCCCGGAACCCAACGGAGTAATACTCTCCCGGCTCGCTTGTCAGCATCATGGCGTCCAGTCCGTATTTTTGAAGTTCGGACGCTATTTTTTCCAGATGGTTCATGCTATATCTCCTTTTCATTTTCGAGGCGGCGGAACTTTCCGCCGCCTAAATTATAGATTGCCCTTTTTAAGCCTTTCATCGCCGGCAATCAGGAAACTCTCATAAATTCTTTTCATCACGACGGCGTCCTCGGCCTGAGTCCCGGCGCTTTCGCAGATGATGACGGGGCTCCAGCCCCGGTATGCAAGCGCGCGGCCCAGGGGAGTAAATTCCGGCCCGTAATCGCTCTGGTCGAAAACCAGGTGGCGGACTTCCCCGCCCTTGAGGCTGAATTCGATCTTGGAAAAATGGCTGTGAAAGCTCTTTGCCCGGTCCTCGCCCAGGGAAGACGCCATTTTGTCCAGCATCCTCTCGACGGCCTCCTCCCCCTGATCCGCGCCCAGGCTGCGGGCGTAAAGATGGCCGAAGTCCACGCAGGGAATCAGGCGTTCGTCAACCTGACAGAGCTCCAGAACCTCGTCCAGGTCCCCGAGCTGTCCGATCTTGCCCATAGTCTCCGGACAGAGAGCGATGTGGCCCAGCCCTTCACCATCCACGACGGAGAGAACTTCCCGCAGGGAGGCCTTGGCGATTTCCAGCGCTTCCCTTCTCGTGCGTTTCATGAGGGCGCCCGCGTGGAGCACCACGCGCCCGGCTCCCATCCAGTCCGCCGCCCGGCAGGACGAGACGATGTATCCCGCCGTTTTTTTCTGGCTTTCCGGGTCTGGATTGGCCAGATTGATAAAGTAGGGCGCGTGGAGAGACAGCGCAATTTTTGCCTCTGCGGCGCGCTCTCCCAACGTCCGGGCGGTCGCCTCACCGACGTTTACTCCCTTGCCGCACTGGTATTCGTAAACGTCAAGGCCCAGTGACCGGAGCCACAGGGGCATTTCCACCGAGGATTTGCCGGGAAAGGACAGGCTGTTTCCCGCCGGGCCGAATTTTGCTCTTTTCATATTATTTCCTCTTTCCCAGCAGCCGGAAGGGCGTTTCTATCGCGAAGCGAAGGGCGCGGAAGGGATTGCCGAAGCGGATGGGGTAGACAAGAATGGTGGTTATCCCCACGTTGTTCCCACCCCAGATATCGGTAAAAATCTGATCCCCCACGATTGCGGTGGATTCGGGGCCAGTCCCTATACGCTCCATGGCCTTATAGAAGGAGGCGCGTTTCGGCTTGCCGGAGTGGCCAAGAAACGGGACGCCCAAAGCTTCGGAGAACAAACGGGTCCGGTCCGGCTTCCGGCTGTTCGAGAGAATAAACAAATCGATTCCGTTTTGCCTGAGCCCCTCCGCCCAAGCTCTGAGGCGGTCGTCCGGCCCGGCCACGCCGTAAGGAACCAGCGTATTGTCGAGGTCCGCCAGCAGCAGACGGATTCCGCACCCGGCAAGCCATCCGCCGTCAATCTCATCGATGGAGCGGAACACCAGCTTTGGAACGAGTTTTACCGCCATGGGTCACCTCTCAAGTCCTTCCGCAAAAACAAAAGGAATTTATTTCTTCTAACCGGGACCTTGTCCGCATAGTATTATACACGCTCACAAAGCGATGGACAAGGGGGGTATTTTTTCATATGCAATCTAATTTATCACTCATTTTAACAGCGCCGCCTTCCGCAACAAGCGCAGCGCTTACCTTTGGGCTGCCCGTGGGCCATATGGCTTACCGCGTGGGGCGGGGTCCCCACCTCTTCCGCTCGGAGCTGCCCATTTCCGTTCGCGGCGGACTCATGGTGGTGGACGACACGGAGTACGACGGGCTCGGAGACCCCATGCTGTTCTGCCGGGAGGTGGTGCGGGAATGCTCTTCCAGGGGCTTCGACGGGGTGATTCTGGACTTTGAGAAGGAGCCCTCCGCCAGTCTCCGAAACCTGGTGCATACGCTTGGGGCCGTGCTGAAGGAGAACCGTTGGCCGCTCTATCTTCCCGAAAGCTTCGCCGAATGCAGCAGCTACAGCAAAATCATCGTCTCCTCCGCCCTCTCGGGAGGCTCCCTCAGGGAACGGCTGCGGGAGATGACCGAGAAATACGGAGCGGACCGGATCGTCCTGGGAATAGAACGGGTGGCTGAAGATTTCTTTCTTCCGGCGCCCACCGGAGGCGGCGTTCCTTTGAGCCGGGAAGCCCTCCAGTCGCGCATTGCGGAACGTTCCCCCGCGATCTTTTTCTCTCAGGAACTCTGCGCCCATTATTTCACCTACATGAACCGGGTGGACGGCGCCCATTTCATCCTGTTCGACGACGCCGTTACCATCAGGCAGAAGCTGGCCGTTGCCCAGAGCCTGGAGATCCGCAGCGCGATCCTGGCCTACCCTCAGGTGGACGACCTGCTGGCTCAGATTCTTGAATAACCTCGAATAATTTGAGAAATGCAGAGCCGCGGGGGGGGGGGGGGGGGGCCGGGGGCGGCGGGCCCCGGAAAAA
>JAEWRY010000026.1 GCA_023459875.1 Bacillota bacterium | reverse complement strand
GCGTAGCGGAGGCAAAAAGGCTCGGCATTGCCATGATTCATCAGGAGCTGTCCTCCCTCGCCAATATGACCATCGCACAGAATCTGTTTTTGGGCCATGAAGAATGCTTCGGCAGGTCTTCGTTCGTAAAGAAAAAACAGATGAACGAGGAAGCCCGCCGAATTCTGAAAGAATACGACATGCCGCTGGACCCCAATACATTGGTTGAAAACCTGAGCGTGGCACAGACACAGATGATTGAAATTATCAAGGCAGTCCGCGCGAACGCCGACATTGTGATTATGGACGAGCCGACTTCTTCCCTTTCCAGCAAAGAAGCGGAAAAGCTTTTTCAGATTATCAAGGACCTAAGCAGTAAAAACGTCTCTATCATTTATATATCACACCGTCTGGAAGAAATTCTCAACATTTCCGATTCGATCACCGTCCTGAGGGACGGCCAGTATATAGAAACGCTGGACGCCAGCACGGTTTCACAGGAAAGGCTTGTGGAGCTGATGGTCGGCAGGACGCTGGACAACATTTATCCGAAGGAAGAAGCCTCCATTACGGACGTCGCGCTTGAAGTTAGGAACCTGAACAGAAAAGGCGTATTCGCCGACGTGTCCTTCCAGGTTCACAAAGGAGAGATTCTTGGGATATCCGGCCTGATGGGTGCGGGCCGCAGTGAAATAGCCCGCGCGATTTTCGGCATTGACAAACTGGACGGCGGTTCCGTTCTGATCGATGGACGGGAAGTTAAAATCAAGTCGCCGAAAGACGCGATCAAAAACAAGCTGGCCATGGTCAGCGAGGACAGAAAGCTGTACGGCCTTGTCCTCTGCCGTTCCATTAAAGAAAACATCTCGCTCCCGAATCTGTGGAGCCTGTTTAAGGGGCTGTTTATCCATTCCGGCAAGGAAGTGCAGGAAGTCAGCGAGCTGAAAAAAATTCTGGGCATTAAATGCTTCAGCATTAACGTAAATACCGAGACGCTCAGCGGCGGAAACCAGCAGAAGGTCGTCCTTGCGAAGTGGCTGCTTTCCAAACCCGAGATTTTAATTCTGGACGAACCGACCAGAGGAATTGACGTGGGCTCTAAATTTGAGATCTACAAACTGATCTCCCGGCTTGCAAAAGAAGGAATGGCAATTGTCATGATCTCGTCGGAGCTTCCTGAGATCATAGGAATGAGCGACAGGGTACTGGTAGTCTCCCACGGTAAAATCTCCGGGGAATTCCTTCGTAACGACATTACAAGCGGCAATGTAACACAAAAAGAATTACTTCAAAGTGCTTTAAAAATATAAATTTGGAGGTAATAAAATGGAGTCCCGAAAAATTGACACGATGGCTTTGGTAAAAAAATACGGCATCTTTATCGTATTAGTAACATTGTGGGTTGTTTTCAGTCTTTCCTCTTCCACTTTCAGAACTGCGGACAACTTCTCCAATATTCTCAGACAGGTTTCCACCAACGGCATTATCGCGGTTGGTATGACATTTATCATTATGGTCGGCGGAATTGATCTTTCCGTCGGTTCGCAGATGGCCGTGGCGGGCGTCATCGGCGGCAGCATTCTGGTGGCCAATCCGGGCAATACTGTGTTTGCGGTGATCGCCTCCGTTGCCGTCTGCTGCCTGTTCGGTGTAATGAACGGGTTCTTTGTCGCCAAAGGAAAAGTTCCCGCGTTCATAGTCACCCTTGCCACGATGACTATGGCCAGAGGATTTGCTTATGTCTACTCCGACGGCAAGCCTTATACCCTGAAATCCCCGAATTTTAACCTGATCGGCAAGGGAAACACACCGATCATCATCTTTATCGTGATCGTCATTCTCGCCCACATCCTGCTTTCCCAGACAAAGTTCGGCAGATATGTTTACGCAACAGGCGGCAATGAAGACGCGGCTTCCGCCTCGGGCGTCAATGTAAAATCCATCCTGATGAGAGTCTACATCCTGTGCGGCGTACTTACGGGCATTGCCGGCGTGATTCTTGCCGCCAGAACCAATTCCGGACAGCCTGCGGTAGGTCAGGGCTATGAACTGGACGCCATTGCGGCCGTCGTAATCGGCGGAACCAGCATGACGGGCGGAAGCGGAACCATACTGGGCACACTGGTAGGCGTCCTGATTATCGGCACCCTGAACAACGGTCTGAACCTGATGGACGTTTCCTCCTATTATCAGATGATTGTAAAGGGCATTATCATTCTAGGCGCCGTCTTCTTTGATTTGAAATCAAAAAAAGCGGCAAAATAATCCAGGTCATTGTTTGTCAAATACAGCAAATCATTTGCTGTAGTAAATAAAAAGGAGTTATTGAAATGAAAAGAATCAGAAAAATTTTCGCAGCATTACTGGCACTTTCCATCTGCATCGGTGTAACCGCATGCTCGGCAAAAACAGATACGGCTACCTCCAGTGCGGCTGCTTCCGCAGCTGCAGAAAGCACGACCAGCAAATCCGGAACATATAAAATCGGCGTATTAATGAAAACAATGTCCGATACCTACTCCAATAAACTTGGAGAGGCAATCAAGGCGTACGCGGCAAAGACCTATCCCGATGTTGAACTCTATCTGGTGGATGCACAGGCGGATATCAACAAGCAAATTGCACAGGCGGAAGACTTAATCGCCAAGAAAGTCAATGTCATTGTTCTGAACGCGCAGGATGCTGACGGCTCCGCTCAGGTGCTCACACTTGCTAAAGACGCAAACATTCCTGTGGTTGAGGTCAACACCCGTACAAATTCAGAGGATTTTACAGCTTATGTCGGCTCCAACGATGAAGAAGCCGGTCAGATCATGGGCAAATATGTCCTTGAGAAGCTCGGCAACAAAGGCGACGTCGCCCTTCTTGAAGGCAACATGGGCCAGAGCGCTCAGATTCTGAGACGCAAAGGACTGGACGGCACCATTCTGGCAAACAAAGACATCAAACTGGTAGCAGAACTTTCCGCTGACTGGGCAAGAGACAAGGCAATGTCCACCACGGAAGACTGGCTCGGAAAATACAAGAACCTGAAAGCGGTCCTCTGTGAAAACGACGACATGGCAATGGGCGCTTTGGAAGCCGCAGAGGCTGCCGGCCGCAAAGATCTTGTTATTGTCGGTGTCGACGCGATTCCCGATGCTCTTCAGGCCGTTTCCGACGGCAGACTCTCCGGCACTGTTCTGCAGGATGCAGCCGGACAGGCAAGCAAATCAATGGATGTAGCTTATGAAGTAGCAAAGGGCGAAAGCGTTGAAAAAGAGAACATCGTACCATTCCAGCTGATTACAAAGGACAATGTTGCAAAATATCTTGGCAAATAATTGAATCCATTTGGAAAGAAGGGCATGGTTTTACACCATGCCCTTCGATCTGTTCAATGTGAAAGGGAGAACCTCAATGGTCGGAGATTTACATACTCACAGCAGAAAATCAGACGGTTCCATGTATGTGGAGGACATTGTCGCCTACGCCAAACGGGTAAAACTGGATTATCTGGCGCTGACGGACCACGACTCCATGGCCGGCGTACCGATTGCAATGGAAGCAGGGAAAAAACTTGGCGTTCAAATCATTCCGGGCGTGGAGATTTCCACCAGGGATTATCAGCGCGGCCGTCCGGTTCACATGCTCTGCTACTTCCCGAAGGATACGGACACTTTGCAGGGAGAACTGAACAAAACCCTGCAAAGCCGGGCCGCGACAAAAAAACAGATGATTGAAAAGATTCTGAAGATCTATCCAATTACCTGGGAATACATTGCGCGCTTCAGCAG
>JAEWRY010000025.1 GCA_023459875.1 Bacillota bacterium | reverse complement strand
TTTTGATTTTTCATGGGTAGACGACTTTTCCGCGGCACGCAATTTTTCTTTTTCCAAGGCAACAATGGACTATATCCTCTGGCTGGACGCCGACGACGTGCTGCTGCCCGAGGACCGGGAAAAGCTAAAAAAGCTCAAAGAGGAGTTGGACCTCGCTGTGGATGCGGTGATGATGAAATACAACATCGCCTTTGACAAAAGCGGGGCCGTCACCTTCAGCTATTTCCGGGAGCGGCTGGCGCGGCGGGATCGGCAGTTTTTGTGGAGGGAGCCGGTGCACGAATATCTTGCCACCGGCGGAACAATGATTCATACGGACATCGCAGTGACCCACCGAAAGCAAAAGGTGTCCTCGTCAGACCGCAATCTCACCATTTACCGGCGGATTCTGGACGGCGGAGGAGAGCTGACGCCCCGGGGCCTGTATTATTACGCCCGGGAGCTGAAAGACCATGCCCAATACGCCGAGGCTATTCAATATTTCAGCATGTTTCTTGACGGCGGCAAGGGCTGGGTGGAGGACAACATTGCTGCCTGCAACGAACTTGGGGAATGCTATCGCCGGGAAAACCGGCGGCAGGAGCAGTTGACGGCTCTTACCCGCGCCTTTAGCTATGACACGCCCCGGGCGGAGACTTGCTGTGCGCTGGGATACGCATGGAAAGAAAAGGGAGATTTTAAAAGGGCTGTCTTCTGGTTCCGTCTGGCCAGCATGCTGGAGCGGCCGGAAAACAGCTTGGGCTTCACCCGGGAGGACTGCTGGGGGTTCATCCCCTGTATCGAGCTTGCCGTGTGCCTCGACAAGCTGGGGCAGACACAGATCGCCGAGCAGTACAACGAGATGGCCGGCAGACTGAAGCCTGAGGACCCCTCAGTGCTGCACAACCGGGCATATTTTCAGTCGCTGAAAACCGCCGTGCAGCCGGAGGGTCAGAAAGCCTGAATAAAAAGGTCCGTTGCCTCCAGGCAACGGACCTTTTTGTAAAATATATCCGAAAAAAGAGCGTGTTTTCCATCTTTATATCAACCGAAGGTTATCCGTTGCGGCTGGCCAGGTCAAGCCGCTGAAGCTCCAAAATGGCGGCGCACAGCCGGTCCTCATCCCGGATGCTCATAGGCTCGAAAAAGCAGCCAAACCGGGTTTCCACGGTGTTGATCGGCTGGGCCCAGCAAATCTGCACAGTGAACACAAAGGGCTGAGGCTGAGACTTGTCCAGCCAAAGATTGGTCAGCAGAAGGTGGTCGCCGGGGCGATAGCGGTCCTGACTGCGCAGCTGGATGCCTCCAAGGCTTACGTCCACCACCTTGCACAGGCGGGCGTAATACTGGACTTCTCTCTGAAAGCTTTCGGGATACAAGGCGTTGATGCACAGCGCGTTGGCCCGCAGGGAAACCGGCTGGCGAAAGTTCACCCGCTGCTCCTTTTGATGGCATTTGGACAGGCTTCCCAGCCTCCAGAAGGAGCGGGAGCTGCCGTGGATCTTTCCCAACCACACCTGCGTCGATTTCCGGGGAATGTGCAGAATAAGCTTGAATTCATCATTGTAGATAACGGGCGGGGCCTCCCGCCCTCCGGCGGGAAAAATCGCCAGAAAGCCGTTGTCCGTGCCCTGCACGCGTCCTATGAAAATTAGCTTATTGTCATTGGGCTTTCGGACCTCGCACAGGTTGCCCACTGCTTCACGAAGGTCCGCCGGAGTGGCCGTGCAGGGCCCCTCGTCCTCTTTCGGGACGGTTGTTTTGTATGCCATAGACAGCAACTCCTTCTAGAACTGAATTCAAAGCGTAATGGCGCGGCAGAGAATCACGGCCATTTGTGCGCGGGTGAGAGAGGACTGGGGGTTCAGCTTCCCGTCGCTGCCGCCCTGAAAAACGCCGAGGCGCACCATGGCGGCCATATCGGCCGCCGCATAGTCGGAGACGGCGGCGCTGTCGGAAAAGCCGGAGAGATCGGACCTGCTTCCGGCCGTAAAGCTCCAGCCGGAGGCCCGCATGGCCCGGGCAAGGAACACGGCGGCCTGCTGGCGGGAGAGGGGCCGGGTTGGGTAAAAAGAGGAGCCGCTGCCTTGGGCGATGCCCAGCGCCTGCGCAATCTTCACGGCTTCGGCATAGACGCTGCCCGCCGGCACATCGGCAAAGCCCGGGCCGCCGGAGGCTGTGAATTGAAACGCGCGGTTGAGCATCAGCATAAAGCTGCCACGGGTGATGGCCGCGCCGGGAGAAAAGGCGCCGCCGCCCGTGCCGTTTACCACACCGGCGGAATACAGATATTCCACGGAGGAGGAGGCCCAGGCGTAATTCCCCATGTCGGTAAAGGAGCTTGCCTTGGCGTCGGAGGTGACGGTGACGACAACGGAGCCGGAATAGGAGTTGCCTTGGCTGTCTTTCCCGGTGTAGGGAATGGTGGCCGTGCCGGTATAGCCCGCGGCGGGGACAAAGGACAGGTTGGAAATCAGCGGCGAGCCGGAGGCAGAATAGGCCGACCCGGAGGACACGGCCGTGCCGGGCGCGGAGGAGGAAGCGTACTGATACCGCAACTGCCCCACGCCGGAGGAGGGCTGGGAAAAGGCCGCGCTGACAAAAGAGCCCGCGCCCCGGGCGCTGCATGCAAGCTGGAATGCGGAGACATCAAAGGCCGCTGCCTTTCCTTCCGAAACGGTGTAGTAGATTACGCCCGCGGACGCCGCCTGCTTTACCTCCACGCTCACGGAGCCGGTATAGCGCTGCCCGCCGGTGTCATAGCCGGTGTAGGAAATCGTCGCCGTGCCGCTCCAGCCAGAGGCGGGGACGAAGGTGACGTTGCTGAGATAGGGCGAGGAGGAGCGGTAATAGCCGGTGGAAGCGGAGACGGTGCTGCCGGTGCTGGAGGAGGAGCTATAATTATAGCGCAGCGTCCCCACGGAGGAGGAGGGCAGGGTAAAGCGGACGTAATTCAGGTTCCGGTCCGTCTCCTCCCTGCACAC